>NZ_JAUSCJ010000014.1 GCF_030651185.1 Phenylobacterium sp. | reverse complement strand
ACCGCAAACCCTACCAGACCAAGGACGGCTACATCGGCCTGCTGCCCTATACCGACAAGCAGTGGGACCAGTTCTTCGCCGCCGCCGGGATGGCCGAGACCTTCGGAAAGGACGAGCGCTTTTCCGACTACGCGACGCGCGCCAAGCACATCGGCGAACTCTACGGCCTGGTGGGCGAGGTCACCCAGACCAAGACCACCCAGGAATGGCTGGACCTGCTGAAGCCGCTGTCGATCCCCATCGTCAAGACCGCGCGCCTGGACGACCTGCCCGAGGATCCGCACCTGAAGGCGGTGGGCTTCTTCGAGCGCTACGACCACCCGCACGCAGGGCCCTACAACGCCATGAAGCCGCCGGTGCGGTTCACCGGCTCGCCATCCAACATACGCCGCCACGCGCCAAGGCTCGGCGAGGACACCGCCGAGGTGACGGCTGAGATGGGGTTGAAGGCGGAGTAGCCGGAGAGGGCGGCGCCCTCTCCGGCTCTTACCGATCTAGGGTCTGGACTCAATCGGGATCCACCAAGTGACGGCGGCCGCGAGTAGAACGGCGGATAGAAAGTTGTCAGCTCGCTTGTCGTACCGGGTTGCGATGCGTCGGAAGTCCTTGAGCCTGCAGAACATCCGCTCGATGGCGTTGCGGCTGCGGTAGGCCACCGGATCGTAGCTGTGAGGATGTTTGCGCGTCGGGTTTGGCGGGATCACGGGCTCGCAGCCGTGCTCGACGAGCCAGTCTCGCAGCTTTCGGGCATCGTAGGCCCGATCCGCCAGAAGCTTGCGAGGCGTAGGCACGAGCTTGAGGACCGCGCCCGCGCCCACCAGGTCATGGGTGTTGCCTGCCGTCAGAACGAGAGCCCTGGGCCGTCCAAGCTCGTCGGTCAGCGCGTGGATTTTGGTCGTTCGTCCGCCGCGAGAAGCTCCGATGGCGTTGTCGAAGGCCCCCCTTTTGCGCCGCCCGCCGAGCGGTGCGCCTTGACGTAGGTGGCGTCTATCGCGCCAGTCACGACATCGCTTTTGCCCGTCAGGGCATAGAATATCTCGCTCCAGACCCCCTGGCGGCTCCAGCGGTTAAAGCGATTGTAGACCGTCGTATACGGGCCGTACTCCGGCGGGCAATCGCGCCAGGGCGCCCCAGATCGCAGCATGTGAACGATGCCGCTGACGACCCTGCGGTCGTCTACACGGTGGGCGCCACTGCGCCCTCGCGGAAGGTGCGGTTCAATCGCCGCCCACTCCCCATCAGACAGCCAATAGGCCTGCTTGCGCTTTGACATCCCGGTTTACCTCCCGGAATCCTGGAATCAGAACTCAGCTAACAGCGCAAGCTGATTGAGTACGGACCCTAGAGCCGGATGGCGTCTCTCGAAGCCTGAGTCCGGCTCTACAACTTTGAAATTAGATCTAGGCGTCGTCCCCGGCCTCGACCACGCCGCGCAGGTGGGCCAGCAATTCGTCCCGCTCGGACTGGGTGAAGGCTTGAGCGAGTTCCTGTGTCGCGTCGGCCAGGCTGTACTTGCCGTCGCTGAAGCGCAGCAGGACGCTTTCGAGATAGCGGTCGAGGAGGACGCGGTCGGGGCCGGTGAGGTTCATGGC
>NZ_JAUSCJ010000004.1 GCF_030651185.1 Phenylobacterium sp. | reverse complement strand
CGCCCCGGCGGCGCGCGTCCCGGCGCCGGGCGTCCGACGCCCAATGCGCCGCCCGCCACGCCTGAGGTTCAGCGCGCCACCCGTCAGGCCCCGCGGCCCGGCGGCGGCGACACCATCGCCCGTCGTGACGATGAAGAGGATACGCGCCGCAAGGCCAATGCGGCCCCGACCAAGGCCATCTCCCGCGTCAAGGGCGCCCAGCAGCGCCGTGAAGGCCGCCTCACCATCCAGGCCGTGGCCGGGGATGACGAGAGCGCCGTCGAACGCATGCGGTCCCTGGCCTCGGTTCGCCGGGCCCGCGAGCGTGAACGCGAGAAGCGCAAGGGCGGCGGCCAGGAAGCGGCCCGCGCCGCGCGCGAAGTCATCATTCCCGATGTCATCACCGTGGCGGAACTCGCCAACCGGATGGCGACCCGCGGCGTGGAGATCATCAAGTTCCTGATGCGTCAGGGCGTGATGCTCAAGATCAACGACGTCATCGACAATGACACCGCCGAGCTGGTGGCCACCGAATTCGGCCACACCGTGCGGCGCGTGTCGGAAGCCGACGTCGAAGAAGGCTTCATCGGCGACGAGGATCTCGACGATCACCTGGTGTCCCGGCCCCCGGTCGTGGCGGTCATGGGTCACGTCGACCACGGCAAGACCTCCCTGCTCGACGCCCTGCGCTCGGCCGACGTGGCCAAGGGCGAGCACGGCGGCATCACGCAGCACATCGGCGCCTATCAGGTGCGTCTGGAAAGCGGCCAGGCCGTCACCTTCCTCGACACCCCCGGCCACGCCGCCTTCTCGGCGATGCGGGCCCGCGGCGCCGACGTCACCGACATCGTCATCCTGGTGGTGGCCGCCGACGACGGCGTCATGCCCCAGACCATTGAGGCCATCCATCACGCCCGGGCTTCCGGCGCGCCGATCATCGTGGCCATCAACAAGATCGATAAGCCCGGCGCCGATCCGCAACGGGTGATCAACGAGCTGCTGCAGCACGAGATCGTCGTGGAAAGCCTTGGTGGCGACACCCAGGCCATCCAGGTCTCGGCGACCCAGAAGCTCGGCCTCGACGACCTGATCGAGGGCATTCTGCTGCAGGCCGAGGTCATGGACCTGCGGGCCAATCCCGACCGCACCGCCGACGGCACGGTCATCGAGGCCAAGCTCGATCGGGGCCGCGGCGCGGTCTCCACCGTGCTGGTCAAGCGCGGCACCCTGAAGCGCGGCGACATTGTCGTGGCCGGTTCCAGCTTCGGCCGGGTCCGGGCGCTGTTCAACGAACGTGACGAGCAGCTCGACGCGGCGGGTCCTTCGGTGCCGGTGGAAATCCTCGGCCTCGATGGCACGCCCTCGCCGGGCGAGCCCTTCGCGGTGGTGGAGAGCGAGGCCCGCGCCCGCGAGCTGACCGCCTACCGCACCCGCGTGAAGCGTGAAAAGGCCGGTTCGCCGGTCGCCGGCGGCGTGACCATGGCCGACTTCATGGCCAAGCTGCAGGACAAGAAGATTTCCGAGCTGCCGGTCATCATCAAGGCTGACGTGCAGGGCTCGGCGGAGGCCATCGTGTCCTCGCTGGACAAGCTCGGCACCGACGAAGTCCGCGCGCGGATCATCCTGTCGGGCGCCGGCGCCATCAGCGAGAGCGACGTGATGCTGGCTAAGGGGGCGAACTCGCCGATCCTCGGCTTCAACGTCCGCGCCTCCAGCCAGGCCCGCCAGCTCGCCGAGCGTGAAGGCGTGGAAATCCGGTACTATTCGGTGATCTACGACCTGATCGACGACATCAAGGGCGTGCTCTCTGGCATGCTGGCGCCGGAACAGCGCGAAACCTTCCTCGGCAACGCCGAAGTCCTCCAGGTCTTCGACATCACCAAGGTTGGACGGGTCGCCGGTTGCCGCGTCACCGAAGGCACGGTCCGCAAGGGCGCCCGCGTCCGGATCATCCGGGCCGACATCGTGGTCCTCGAACTCGGCACCCTGCAGACGCTCAAGCGCTTCAAGGACGAGGTCAACGAGGTCAATGCCGGCCAGGAGTGCGGGATGTTCTTCCAGGGCTTCCAGGACATCAAGGAAGGCGACACCATCGAGTGCTTCAGCCTCGAAGAGGTCAAGCGCAGCCTCTAGCGGCGCCTTGGCCCTGGCCTGAGATTCATGAAGGCCTCCCTGGAAACGGGGAGGCCTTTTTGATGTCCGGTGGCGCGTTCGCGGCGTGGAAGTTGGCTCGGCCCGGCGAATAGCCCCTCGCCAAGGTCATCAAGACACCGCATTTTCCGGACACTCGGCCCTGGGCCAAAGTGGAGACGACGATGCGCATCTTTCTGGTGATCGCCTTGGCGATGGGACTTTCGGCCTGCGCCACGGCCCAGCGGCTGGACGCGGCCGGCGACGTCCACGCCCTGCTGGTCTCGATCCGCGACGAGGACCAGGCCGCCTTCGACGCCCATGTCGACCGCGCCGCCCTGAAGCAGGAAATCGCCGCCCGCCTCACCGCCGAAGCCCGCAAGCCGCAGGTGGAAAAGGGCTGGGGCGCCCTGGGCGCCATGCTCGCCCCGGCCCTGGCCGACATCGCCGGCGACGCGCTGGTTCAGCCCAAGGTCTTCCACAAGGTGGCGGAGTCCTATGGCTACGCGCCCGGCCAGCCGCTCCCCAACCGGGTGGCTATCGCCGGCTCCCTGAAGGCGATGGACGACGGCCGGGTCTGCGCCACCAAGTCAAAGGATGGGCCCTGCGTCCTGGTCTTCAGCCAGGAGAACGGCGTCTGGAAGCTCTCGGGCTTCGAGGGCGACATTTCCACCCTGCGCATCAAGCTCTAGCAGGCTAGGCTCCTCCCAAAGGTGGGGGGCACGCCATGGGCTACGAGGCCGCGCTGAGCGACTACGAGAAGTTCGAGTTCGACGACGGCCATCGCAAGCGCGACGTCTACAAGCGCGGCTCCGGCCCCGCCGTCATCATCATCCACGAGATGCCGGGCCTGCATCCCCTGGTGATCGCCTTCGCCGACCGGGTGGCCGCGGCAGGCATGACCGTCTACTGCCCCCACCTGTTCGGCCAGCCGGGCCGCCCGGCCAACCATCCGCTGGGCGTCCTGACCATGCTGGGTGGGATCTGCATCCGGCGCGAGTTCAATGTCTGGGCCACCGACAAGTCGAGTCCCATCGTCGACTGGCTGCGCGCGCTCGCCCGCCAGGCCCACGCCGACTGCGGCGGCAAGGGGGTGGGCGCCGTGGGCATGTGCTTCACCGGCAATTTCGCCCTGGCCATGATGACCGAGCCCGCCGTGGTGGCGCCGGTGCTGTCGCAGCCCTCCCTGCCGCTGGCCGGCAAGAACGCCAGGCGCGGCGCTGGGATCGGGGTGTCGGCCAAGGAGATCGCCTGCGCCAGGCGGCGGTTCGAGGATGAGGACCTGTCGATGATCGGCCTGCGCTTCACCAGCGACGCCTTCGTCCCCGACGCCCGGTTCGACACCTTCCGCCGCGAGTTCGGCGTCCGCTTCGAGGCCATCGAGCTGTCGGACGCTGACGCCGCCCCGGCCCAGATGGCCCCGCACTCGGTGCTGACCCTGCACCTGAAAGAGGACGGCCCCACCAAGGCCGCCGAGCAGCGGGTGATCGCCTTCTTCAAGGAACGGACCGGGGCATAGCGCTGGACTCGCCGGCCGGGGTTCACTAGAAGCCCCCGCTTCCCTGAGCCTCACGTCCGATCCGTGGGCCAGGCCTGCGAAGGTTAGAGCCATGAAACACCGTACCGCCGGAAAGCCCTCCGGCCCCAGCCAGCGCCAACTGCGCGCCGGCGAACTCACCCGCCACGCCCTTGTCGAGGTGATGCGCGACCACGAGATCCTCGATCCCGACCTGGCCGGGGTGCCCATCACGGTCACCCAGGTGCGGCTGAGCCCGGACCTGCGCCACGCCATCTGCTTCGTCGAGCCCCTGGGCGGCGAGAAGTTCTCGGTGGTGGTGGACGCGCTGAACCGTCACGCCAAGTTCCTGCGCGGGCGGCTGGGCCGCGCCATCGAAATGAAGTTCACGCCCGACCTGAAGTTCGTCCACGACGAGACCTTCAACGAGGCCAGCCGCATCAATGCGCTGTTCGACGACCCCAAGGTCGCCCAGGACCTCGCCGCCGACTCCTCCGACCAGGACTGATTTCCCCCCATGGCGCGACGCAAAAAGGGGGATCCGGTCTCGGGCTGGATCTGCCTCGACAAGCCCTATGACCTGACCTCCACCAGCGCGGTCGGCCGCGTGCGCAGGCTGTTCAACGCCCAGAAGGCGGGCCATGCCGGCACGCTGGATCCCCTGGCCACCGGCATCCTGCCGATCGCCCTGGGCGAGGCCACCAAGACCGTCCCCTTCCTGATGGACGCCGACAAGACCTATCGGTTCATCATCGAGTGGGGCCGCACCACCGCCAGCTTCGACCGCGAGGGCGCGACGACGGCCACCTCCGACGTGCGGCCGACGGTGGCGGAGGTTGAGGCCAAGCTTCCGGCCTTCGTCGGCCAGATCTCCCAGGTCCCGCCGATCTTCTCGGCTATCAAGGTGGACGGCGAGCGGGCCTATGACCTGGCCCGCGCCGGCCACGAGGTGGAGCTTGCGGCCCGCATCGTCACCATCCACTCCGCCCGGGTGGTGGACGCGCCCGATCCTGACCATGTCGAGATCGAGGTCAGCTGCGGCAAGGGCACCTATGTGCGCGCCATCGTCCGAGATCTGGCCGATATGCTGGGGGCCTGCGCCCACGTCAGCGCCCTGCGCCGCACCCGGGTCGGGGCCTTCTCCGAAGACCGGGCGATAACACTGGAATTGCTTGAGGATTTGGGGCATAAGCCCGGCCATCTGGAGGCATTGCTTCCGGTCGAGACCGCCCTGGACGACATCCCGGAGCTGGCCGTGACCGCCGAAGACGCCTTCAGACTTAAGCAGGGACGGCCCATCGTTCTCGTTCCCCGACAGGTTGAAGCCCTGAAAGCCCGGCTCACACTGGGTTCTCGAACCGTTTCAGTCCTCTCGGAGGGAATGATGGTGGCGCTCTGCGAGATGCGCGCAGGCAAGCTCGAGCCGTCGCGAGTCTTTCATCTGTCAAAGAGCGGAGACTAACCGATGTCGATTACGATTGAACGTAAAGCCGAGCTCATCAAGACCCACGGCCGCTCCGAGGCGGACACCGGTGGCGCCGAGGTGCAGGTCTCGATCCTCACCGAGCGGATCGCGAACCTGACCGAGCACTTCAAGATGCACAAGAAAGACAACCATTCGCGCCGGGGCCTTCTGAAGATGGTTTCCCAGCGCCGCCGCCTTCTCGACCACCTGAAGACCACCGATACCGGTCGTTATCAGGCCATCATCGAGAAGCTGGGTCTGCGCCGCTAGGACATCAAGTCCAGCCCCCGCGAGAGCGGGGGCTTTGCGTATCAGGCTCTATGAATTGCCCGCTTCCTCCGCGACAGGCCGGAGGATCAAGAGCGGTCCGGGCCGCCCCTTTCGGTGGGCGCCCAAACACGCCGAGGGTTCCAAAGTGATCCTCACCCCCGCCTGTTTGACTGGAGAGGATTTCGGGAACCCCCCGCCCTGTCCGCCCCCGCCGGGAATACGCCCGCGGGATGAGAAAGAAACAAAATGTTCGATATCAAACGCAAGACCATCGAGTGGGGCGGCAAGACGCTGACCCTGGAAACCGGCCGCATCGCGCGCCAAGCCGACGGCGCCGTGCTGGCCACCTACGGTGAGACCATGGTGCTCGCCACCGCCGTCTTCGCCAAGAGCGCCAAGCCCGGTCAGGACTTCTTCCCCCTGACCGTGAACTACCAGGAGAAGTTCTACGCCGCGGGCAAGATCCCGGGCTCCTTCCCCCGCCGCGAAGGCGCGCCGAGCCAAAAGGAAACCCTGACCAGCCGCCTGATCGACCGTCCGATCCGCCCGCTGTTCGTCAAGGGCTTCAAGCATGAAGTCCAGGTGGTCTGCACCGTCCTGGCCCACGATCTGGAAAACGATCCCGACATCGTCGCCCTGGTGGCCGCCTCGGCCGCCCTGGTGATCTCCGGCGCCCCCTTCATGGGCCCGATCGGCGCGGCCCGCGTCGGCTATATCAACGGCGAATACGTCCTCAACCCGACCCTCGACGAGATGAAGGAGTCGACCATGGATCTGGTCGTCGCCTCCACCAACGAGGCCGTCATGATGGTTGAGTCCGAGATCCAGGAGCTCAGCGAAGACGAGGTCCTGAAGGGCGTCATGTTCGCCCACGCCGGCATCCAGCCGGTGATCGACGCGATCATCGAACTGGCCGAGCACTCCGCCAAGGAACCCTTCGACTTCACCCCCGACGACACCGACGCCATCAAGGCCGAAGTGAAGAAGCTGATCGGCAAGGACCTGGCCGCCGCCTACAAGATCGTGGCCAAGGGCGAACGCCAGGACGCGGTCGGCAAGGCCAAGGCCAAGGCGACGGAAAAGTTCGGCAAGTCCGACACCAACCCCGCCGGCATCGGCCCCGACAAGCTCGGCGGCGTGTTCAAGGAACTGGAAGCCGACGTCGTGCGTCGCAACATCCTGGACACCGGCATCCGCATCGATGGCCGCACCGTCGACAAGGTCCGCCAGATCGTCTCGGAAGTGGGCGTCCTGCCCCGCGCCCACGGTTCGGCCCTGTTCACCCGCGGTGAAACCCAGGCCCTGGTCGTCGCCACCCTCGGGACCGGCGATGACGAGCAGCTGATCGACGCTCTCGAAGGCAAGTACTACGAGAAGTTCATGCTGCACTATAACTTCCCCCCCTTCTCGGTCGGGGAAACCGGCCGCATGGGGGCCCCTGGCCGTCGTGAAGTCGGCCACGGCAAGCTCGCCTGGCGCGCCATCCGTCCGATGCTGCCCAAGCAGGAAGACTTCCCCTACACCATCCGCCTGGTCTCCGAGATCACCGAGTCCAACGGCTCGTCCTCGATGGCCTCGGTCTGCGGCTCCTCGCTGGCCCTGATGGATGCGGGCGTGCCCCTGAAGAAGCCGGTCTCCGGCATCGCCATGGGCCTGATCCTGGAATCGGACGGCTTTGCGGTCCTGTCGGACATCCTGGGTGACGAAGACCACCTCGGCGACATGGACTTCAAGGTCGCCGGCACCGAGGACGGCATCACCTCCCTGCAGATGGACATCAAGATCGCCGGCATCACCGAGGCGATCATGAAGCAGGCGCTGGAACAGGCGAAGGGTGGCCGCAAGCACATCCTCGCCGAGATGGCCAAGGCCATGGAAGCCCCGCGTCAGGAACTCGGCGAGTTCGCCCCGAAGATCGAGACCATGAAGGTCCCGGTCGACAAGATCCGTGAAGTGATCGGGACGGGCGGCAAGGTCATCCGCGAGATCGTGGAAAAGACCGGCGCCAAGGTGGACATCGAGGACGACGGCACCATCAAGGTCTCGGCCTCCGACCAGACCAAGATCGACGCCGCCAAGGAGTGGATCAAGTCGATCGTCTCCGAGCCCGAGCTGAACGCCATCTACACCGGCAAGGTCGTGAAGATCGTCGACTTCGGCGCCTTCGTGAACTTCTTCGGCGCCAAGGACGGCCTGGTTCACGTCAGCCAGATCTCCAGCGACCGCGTGGCCAAGGTCTCCGACGTCCTCGTCGAAGGCCAGACCGTGAAGGTGAAGCTCCTCGGCTTCGATGATCGCGGCAAGACCCGCCTGTCCATGAAGGTCGTCGACCAGGAAACCGGCGAAGACCTCTCGGCCAAGCAGGGCGAAGACGCGTAAGCGCCTAAGTCACTGAGACATCGAAGGGGCGGCCGCAGCAATGCGGCCGCCCTTTTTGTTTGCGTCGTGTCGCTGCCCTTTCCTCCCCTGTGAAGCGGAGCGGAACGGGGGAGGGGGACCGCGCCGCAGGCGTGGTGGAGGGGCGAGCCGCAAGCTCAAAGCCCAGTCGCGCGCCCCTCCACCGCTTCGCGGTCCCCCTCCCCCATGAATGGGGGAGGAAAGGGCGCCCACCAAAAAGCGAAAGGCCCGCCGGGGGGTGGCGGGCCTTCGTTTCAACGCTCGGAGAGAGAGGCTGAAGCCTAGCTGCGCAGTTTGCGCAGCAGGGTGTCGAGATCGCGGGCCAGGACCGGATCGTCGGCCTTCAGGGCCTCGATGCGGCGCACGGCGTGCAGGACGGTGGTGTGGTCGCGGCCGCCGAAGCGTCGGCCGATGTCGGGCAGGGAGCGGGTGGTGATCTGCTTGGCGATCCACATGGCCGCCTGGCGGGGCCGGGCCACGGCGCGGGCCCGGCGTTCGGAGATCATGTCGGCCTGCTTCAGGCCATAGTGCTCGGCCACGGCCTTCTGGATCTGGTCCACCGTCACCCGCTTCTCGGTGCAGGAGAGGTTGGGGCGCAGGATCGCCTGGGCTTCGTCCAGGGACAGGCGGGCGACTTCACCCCCCACGCGGGCCACCAGGGTGTTCAGGGCCCCCTCCAGCTCGCGCACGCTGTCGGTGAAGCGGTCGGCGAGGAATTCCAGCACCTCGGCCTTGGCTGAGGGGACGAAGCGGCCCTGGCCGGCCAGGGTGGCCAGCTTCCGCTCCAGTATGCCCAGCCGCAGGGTGCGGTCGGCGGGCTCGATGCCGCAGACCAGGCCGGCCTGCAGGTGGCTGCGCAGCCTGGGCTCCATCTCCGACAGCTCGGCCGGCGAACGGTCGGCGGTCATCACCACGCGGCGGCCGTCTTCGATCAGGGCCATCAGGGTATGGAACAGCTCCTCCTGGGTGGAGGTCTTGCCGGCCACGAACTGCACGTCGTCGATCAGCAGCAGGTCGGCGTTGCGCAGCTCTTCCTTGAAGGCCGCGGTCTGGCGGTCCTGAACGGCCTTCACGAAGGTGGAGGTGAAGCGCTCGGCGGTCAGATAGACCACCCGCTTGCCCGGCGCCGTCCGCATGGCCTCCCAGGCCATGGCGTTCAGCAGGTGGGTCTTCCCGAAGCCGTATGGGCCGTGGAAGAGTACGGGGTTGAAGTGGCCGTCGGCCCAGGACGCCACCCGGCGGGCGACCGCGAAGGCGAACTCATTGGCCGGGCCGGCGACGAAGGTCTCGAAGGAGAAACGCTCCTGCAGGCCCTGCTGACGGGCGGCGCGGGGCGCCGTCACATCGACCTCGATTTCGATGACACCGGTTTCCACGCCCGCGACGGCGACAGCCGCCACAGGGGCCGGGGCCGAGACCATGGGCGCCGCCGGGGCGGCCTGGTCGAATTCCATGCGCGACTTCAGGTCCAGGGCGCGGCCCATCGGGTCATTCTGCGCCCACAGTTCGCCGATACGGCGCCAGGCATGGCGGCGTATCCAGTCGCGCGCCACGCCGGTGGCGGCCACCAGACACACGTCCTCACCCCGCTCGCGCAGAGCCGCCTGGCCCAGCCAAGATCCAAACGTCGCTTCGCCCAGCTCGCGCTTCAGCGCCACGCAGGTCTTCGTCCAGACCGCGCCGGCCGTCGTCTGCGCCAAGTTGCCCGCAATGCCCCCGGTCGTCATCGTCATCACCAACCATCACCTGCCCGCCCGGTCTGAGGCCCCGCGCCTTACCGGATCTTTGTTCAACAAACACAGTCTCTTAGCCGGCGAGAAGGTAGACTCCTCCCGCCGCTGTTTTTCATCCGAGATGGGATGGAAGAACGCGCTTAAGAGCTGAACACTAGTCAGGGCGACGGGGGGGTCAACGCAGATTCTTCGCAGCTCAAGTCGAAATTTCCGTTGACTCAAATCGACCCCTCGCGCGGCAAGGGAATCCGGATTTCGACCTTCCGTCAGCTGAGAAGATTCGTCGCAGGGGGGCGGCGGAAATGCTGCAACGCACGAAAACACCCGCCGGTCTTTCGACCAGCGGGTGTGTCAGAATATCGATGTAATTCAGATATTTAAAGCCAGGCTAGACGCCTGGCGCCGCAGTCTTAGGCAGCGGCCATCTTCTTGAGCTGAGCGGCCAGGCGGGACACTTTCCGCGAGCCGGTGTTCTTGTGAACGACGCCCTTGGTGACGGCCCGCATCAATTCCGACTGGGCCTCCACGAAGGCGGTCTTGGCGGCGGCGGCGTCGCCCGAGGTCAGGGCCTCTTCGAACTTGCGCAGATAGGTCCGGACGCGCGAGCGACGGGCCTTGTTGACTTCGGTGCGGCGTTCGATCTTGCGAACGGCCTTTTTGGCGCCAGGCGTGTTGGCCATGCTTCAGCTCTCAAAACGGATCGCGCCCGAACCTGCGCTCGGGCGGGTAAATTGGAGGCGCGGATATACGGGAAGGCGTCCTGCGGGTCAATCCGGCTCGGACGCTATTCCGCAAGCGCGGTGAAACGCCGCCAGGCCGGGTGGGCGGCGACCAGGTCGGCCATCTGCTGATAGCCCCCCGCGCCGGGGTGCGCCCCGTCCCAGGCGGTCGCCTCGGCCTGCCACAGGCCGCCGGCCTCCAGCGGCCGGAAGACATCAATGAAGGGGACCTGCAGCCGGGCGCAGAGCGCCAGGAGGGCGGCGTTCAGGGCCTCGGTGCGGGCGCAGACCCCGGGATCGGCCACCGGCGGCGGTCCGACCATCAGCACCGGCGCCAAGCCTTGCGCGCCGGTCAGCATGGCGCGCGCGTGCTTCAGGGTCTGCGCGACCGCCACCCGGGGCGCCCCGTCCACGAGGTGGCTGTCGTTGCATCCGAAGGAGAAGACCAGGCGCATGGGCTCATAGTCCACCAGACGCAGTCGGGCCTCGCCCTCCCAGCGCGCTGCCAGCATATCGGAGGTCTCGCGCCGGATGCCCAGGTTATAGAGGCTGATCTCGCGTCGCCCGGCGATGGCCCGCCCTACCCAGCCCAGGTGGTCCGGATCCCCGGCCCCGACAACAAAGCTTTCTCCGAACGCGATCAGTCGCATCTCAAACACCGCTCATCCCGGCGACCGAGCTTCGGCGGCGCGAAGCAGCCAAGGCCGGACCAGATCCATCTCAGGCCCAACAGGCAAAGCCCGTTCGTGTGGTTCGTGTGGTTCGTGGTTCCAAATCGTTGGACGGTGCGGCTGCGCGGACCCATCAAGAGGTCCACGAACCACACGAACAAGATTGGCCTATGACCCCTTGAAGTTGGGCTTCCGCTTCTCGACGAAGGCGGCCATGCCCTCCTTCTGGTCGTCGAAGGCGAACAGCGAGTGGAACAGGCGCCGTTCCAGGGCCACGCCGGTGGACAGCGTGGTCTCATAGGCGGCCTCCACCAGTTCCTTGTTCATCATCACCGCCAGGGGCGATTGGCCGGCGATCTTGGTCGCGGCGGCCATGGCCTCCTCGATCAGCTTGTCGGCGGCCACCACGCGGGAGACCAGGCCCGAGCGCTCGGCCTCGGCGGCGTCCATCATCCGGGCGGTGAGGATCATGTCCATCGCCTTGGACTTGCCGACGAAGCGGGTCAGGCGCTGGGTGCCGCCGATGCCGGGCGCGACGCCGAGATTGATCTCCGGCTGGCCGAACTTGGCGCTCTCGGCGGCGATGATGAAGTCGCACAGCATGGCCAGTTCGCAGCCGCCGCCGAGCGCGTAGCCGGAGACCGCGGCGATGATGGGCTTGCGGAACTGCTCCATCCGCCGGGCGAAGGCGCCGAAGAAGTCTTGGCTGAACATCTGGGCGTAGGTCTTGTCCGACATCTCCTTGATGTCGGCGCCGGCGGCGAAGGCGCGGTCTGAGCCGGTTAGCACCAGGCAGCGGACGCCGTCATCGGCCTCGGCTTGGTCCAACGCGGTGGTCAGCTCGGACAGGAGCTGGCTGTTCAGGGCGTTCAACGCCTCGGGCCGGTTCAGGCGGATCAGGGTGACCGCGTCCGTGGTCTCGACGATCAGGGTCTCATAGGCCATGGCCGGCTCCTTCAGAGAGAGTAGAGAGCCGGATTACGGCCCCTCGACGGAATAGCCAAGGGCGCGCAGCCGGGCGGGCGTCCCGTCGGCGGTCAGCAGGTGGCCGACCCCCACCACCACCACCGTGCGGCCCTTGCCCTTCAGGCGCTGGTCCAGGACCTGGGTCCAGGCCGCGTTCCGGTCGCTCACCAGCCGGGTATAGAGCTCGGGAGAGGCGGTCTTCAGCGGGGTCAGGGCGTCCTTCTCCAGGGCGGCGGTGTCGCCGGCCATCCAGGCGGCGATCAGCCGGTCATAGGCGTCGGGATCTGACTCCATCTGCGCCAGGCTGTCCTCCAGGGACGCCACCTGGGCGGCCACCGGCGCCTCGTCGAAGAGGGCGATCTGCTGGGCGGGGGTCTCGAAGGACCTTCGTTGGGCGGTGGCCGGCGCGGTGGCGTTGATGGACTTCTCGACGCCGGAGTCCGTATTGGCCCCCTGGGCGCGGAATTCCGCCCCGGCCAGGGCCACCTCGGCGAACCAGGGCTCCAGCCGGTCCAGGAAGCCCGGCGTTAGGCCATATTTCTGATTGGCCTTGGCCAGCGCCTCGCCGGCGGCCGGCGAGAGCAGGGCGCTGAGGGTCTGACTTGGGGACAGGACCCCCTTCGACGCCGCGAGGCCCGCGATCTCGGTCTCCGTGGCCTGGCCCATCGGCAGTTCGAACCACAGGTCCTCGGCCTCGCTCAAGGCCTGATCCAGCTTGGCGGGCCGCCAGTCCAGGCCGGGGGGCAGCACGTGAACCGACCCAAAGATCACCAGCTCGGAATCGGCGTCCCGCACGATCCAGACTGGCGGCTTGGCCAGGGCGGGCGAGGCCAACAGGAGCGCCGCGAGGGTGAGGAGACCAAGCTTGAACATCGGCGGAATCTAGGGGGCGCTGCGGCGAGGCGCCACCCACCACGTCAGCCCGGCCGTAGCGAAGCGGAGAGCCGGGATCCAGGGGTGGCGCGCATGGCCCCTGGATCCGGGATCGGCCTGTCGGCCGTCTGGGATGACGAAAGGTGCGCTATTTCTGGCAAACGGGGCAGAAGAAGGTCGAGCGCCCGGCCTGGACCTCGCGGGCGATGACGCCCCTGCAGCCGTCATTGAGGCAGGGCTGGCCCTCGCGGCCATAGGCGACGAACCGATGCTGGAAATAGCCCAACGCCCCGTCGGCGCTGGCATAGTCCCGCAGCGTCGAGCCCCCGGCCTCGATCGCCTCGGCCAGGACCTCCCGGATGATGGTGACGAGACCCGGCAGTTTCTTGGCCGGAATGGAGCCCGCGGGCTTGAAGGGCGAGATGCGCGCCCGGTTGAGCGCCTCGCACACATAGATGTTGCCCAGCCCCGCCACGACCCGCTGGTCCAGCAGCAGGGTCTTGGGACCCTGCCTGCGGCCGGCGAAGGCGTCCTTCAGGCGCTCGGCGTGGAAATCGGGCCCCAGGGGTTCGGGACCGAGCCCGGCAAACCAGGGGTGGTCTCCGAGCTTGGCGGTCTCGATCAGGGCCATGTAGCCGAAGCGGCGCGGGTCATAATAGGTGACCCGGCCCCCGGCCTCGGTGTCGAAGACCACATGGGCGTGCTTGGGATCGGGGTCGCTGGCATAGACGAACTCGCCGGGGCGGATCGTCCCCTCGGGCCGGGCGATCTCGAAGCGGCCGCTCATGCCGAGGTGCATCACCAGGGTCTCGCCCCGGTCCAGCACCCCCATCAGGTACTTGGCCCGGCGCTCCAGGCGCTGAATCGTCGCCCCGGTCAGGCGCTGGACGAAGCCCTCGGGAAACGGAAAGCGCAGGTCCGCGCGGCGGGCCTCCACGCGGGAGAGCCTCTGGCCCTCCAGCACCGGCGCCAGGCCACGGCGGACGGTCTCGACCTCGGGAAGTTCAGGCATGGGCCTGGAGTGGCACGGGTCGATGTGAGGCTCAAGCCGGAGGCTGGCGCGGGCGGGCCTTGCGGTCTAAGACCCAGAGCCATGACAGGACCTGCCGCCACCTTCGGTTTCCGCGACGTGGACCCCGCCGAGAAGCCGCGCCTGGTGCGCGGGGTCTTCGACAAGGTCGCCGGCCGCTACGACCTGATGAACGACCTGATGAGCGCCGGTGTCCACCGGCTCTGGAAGGACGCCACCGCCGCGCGCCTCAATCCGCAGCCGGGCGAGGTGATCGTCGACTGCGCCGGGGGCACCGGCGACATGGCCCGGCGCTTCGCCAAGATGGCGCGCGCGGCCCAGCTGCGCCGCGGCGGCGACGATGCGGCCATCCATATCATCGACTACAATGCCGAGATGATCGCGGCGGGCCGCGAGCGCGGCGGGGAGCCGGAGATCACCTGGACCGTCGGCGACGCCCAGCGCCTGCCCCTGCCCGACGCCAGCGCCGACGCCTATGTGATCTCCTTCGGCATCCGCAACGTCACCGACATCTCGCTGGCCCTGGCCGAGGCGCGCCGGGTGCTGAAGCCCGGCGGCCGGTTCCTGTGCCTGGAGTTCTCGCAGCCGGCCACCGAGGCCCTGCGAAAGGCGTACGACGCCTATTCCTTCAAGGTGATCCCGGCCATCGGCGAGATGGTGGCGGGGGACCGCGCCTCCTACCAGTACCTGGTGGAGAGCATCCGCCGCTTCCCCGACCAGAAGAGCTTTGTCGACCTGATCACCAAGGCGGGCTTCAGCCGGGCCGGCTACACCAACTTCACCGGCGGCGTCGCGGCCCTCCACCACGGCTGGGCTGTCTGATCGGTGGGGACCCTGACGGCCACTTGTCGGTTAATGTCGGCCGGCATGCTGCTCGCGCGCAACGACGCCCTGCTGCCCCGTGAGCTGGACGCCCTCTATCCGCCGGGCTTGAAATTCCTCGCCAATCTGTCGCGGATCGTCGCCGGCCCGGCCTCTCGTGTCGGCCGGCCGGGCGAACGGTTGGCCCGTTCGCTGGAGAAGCTCGGCCCCGTCGCCATAAAACTGGGTCAACTTCTCTCCACGCGGGCCGACATCTTCGGCGAGACCTTCGCCCTGGATCTCGCCCGGCTGAAGGACAAGCTTGATCCCTTCCCCACCGACCAGGCGCGGCGCGAGGTGGAGCTGACGCTCGGGCGGAGCATCGCCAGCCTCTATGCCGACTTCGGCCCCCCGGTCGCCGCCGCCTCCCTGGCCCAGGCCCACCCGGCGACCCTGCTGGATGGCCGCCGGGTGGCGGTGAAGGTCCTGCGGCCGGGCATCAGTCTGCGGGTCGCCCAGGACGCCGAGGTCATGGCCCTGGCTGGCGCCCTGGTGGAGCGCTGGAGCCTGCTGGCCCGAAGGTTGGAGCCGCGGGCCCTGGCCGCCACCGTGATCCGCGCCACCGAACTGGAGCTGGACCTGCGTCTTGAAGCCGCCGGCGCCGACGAGCTGGCCGGGGTCATGGCCCGCGACGGCTACATGTCGACCCCGAAGATCGTCTGGGAGGGGGTCGGCAAGCGGGTGCTGACCCAGGAATGGGCGCCGGGGACCCCCCTGTCCGACGACGCGGCCCTGACCCTGCCCGGCCTCGACCGCCAGGCCCTGGCCGACAACCTGATCCGCGCCTTCCTGGCCCAGGCCCTGGACCACGGCGTCTTCCACGCCGACCTACACGAGGGGAACCTGTTCGTCGCCGCGCCGGACAAGGTGGTCGCCGTCGATTTCGGGATCATCGGCCGCCTGGGGGCGCCGGAGCGGCGCTATCTGGCGGAGATCCTCTGGGGTTTCCTGGAAAAGGACTACGACCGGGTCGCCCAAGTCCACTTCGAGGCCGGCTATGTCCCAGTCGGCCACAGCCCGGCGGCCTTCGCCCAGGCCCTGCGGGCGGTGGGCGAGCAGGTGTTCGGCCGACCGGCCAATGAGATTTCCATGAGCCGGGTGCTGATCCAGCTCTTCGAGATCACCGCCCTGTTCGACATGAAGCTGCGGCCCGAACTGGTGCTGCTGCAGAAGACCATGATGACGGTGGAAGGCGTCGCCCGCCGCATCTGCCCCGAGCACGACATCTGGGCCGCCGCCGATCCGGTGGTGCGCCGCTGGATGCTGCGCGAGCTGTCCCCCGCCGCCAAGGCCAAGCGGTTCGCCGAGGAGGGGCTCAGCGTCCTGCGCAACCTCGCCCGCCTGCTGGAAAACCCGCCCCAGCCCGCCGTGGCGGTGGTGGAGGTCGAGGCGGCCCACCCCGCCCGCTGGTTCGCCTTTGGGGCGGCCGCGGCGGCGACGGTCTTTCTGCTGGTGGCCTGGCTCTTCTAGCTAGCCGTCGTCGCTGCTGCGACGGTCGGTCCCGGCGGTTTCGCGCCGAGCCTCGCGGGCCTTCTGCTCGTCCCAGTAGGCGGCGCCCTCGTCGGGCTTGAACATGGTGCGCGGGGCGCCGTCCCGGTTGGCGACGGCGAAGACATTGCCCTTGGGATCATAGAACAGGGTGTCGCCGTTTGATCGTTTGATCGTCTGGGTTCCCGACGGGGGATGATCGACGAAGGCGTGAGCCTTCTTCACGAAGGCGTCCAGGTCCTTGGCGCCGAAGTCCTCGCCGTTGCGCTCGAAGCTCTTGGCGGCGTTCTCCTGGGCTGTGCCCTTGCGGCTGGAGGACCACATGGGCTTGCCGTCCACCTGCGGCACGGCCTCGTCGCGGCGGTCGGCGCTGACGGTCGCCGACGCATCTCGCCCGCTGTCGGAGGCTGAAGGCGGCGAAGAACCGCTGGACTCCGATGGCCTGCTGGCCACCGCCGAGGGCCGCTCGCAGGCGGCCAGCAAAAGCAGCGCGGCGCCCGCGCTGAACCAAACCTTGAACCCAGCCATCGTGTTCTCTCCCTGCACGGCCAAGTGGAGTTGGAACAAATTAAGAACAGATCGGCGGGTTTGTCCAGCCGGTCTGTTTGGCCTATGACCGGGGACCTTCACAAAGGGGGCGCGAAGCCTTGTCGGAAAAGCGGATTCTCCTGATCGTGGGCGGCGGAATCGCCGCCTATAAGAGCCTCGAACTGGTGCGGCTGCTGCGCAAGGCGGGCGTCGCGGTGCGGCCGATCCTCACCGCAGCCGGCGCTCAGTTCGTCACCCCGCTGAGCCTCTCGGCCCTGTGCGAGGACCGCGTCTATTCCGAGCTCTTCTCGCTGGATGACGAGTCGGAGATGGGCCACATCCAGCTTTCGCGCTCCGCCGACCTGGTGGTGGTCGCCCCGGCCACCGCCGACCTGATGGCCAAGGCTGCCAACGGCCTGGCGGGCGACCTGGCCTCCACCACCCTGCTGGCCACCGACAAGCCGGTGCTGATGGCCCCGGCGATGAACGTGCGCATGTGGAACCATCCGGCCACCCAGCGGAACCTCAAGACCCTGGCCGGAGACGGGGTGGCCTTCGTGGGGCCTGACGAGGGGGCCATGGCCTGCGGCGAGTTCGGGCCCGGCCGCCTGTCCGAGCCGCCGGAGATCTTCGCCGCCATCATGAAGGCCCTGCAGGGGCCTGCGGCGAAGCCGCTCGCGGGACGCCGCGCCATCGTCACCGCCGGCCCCACCGCCGAGCCCATCGACCCGGTCCGCGTGCTCACCAACCGATCCAGCGGCAAGCAGGGCTTCGCCATCGCCGCCGCCCTGGCCGAATTGGGCTGCGAGGTCACCCTGGTGGCCGGGCCTGTCGCCGTGCCCACCCCGCTGGGGGTCAAGCGCGTGGATGTGGAGACGGCCCGCGAGATGCTGGCCGCCTGCGAGGCTGCCCTGCCGGCCGATATTGCGGTCTGCGTGGCGGCGGTGTCGGACTGGCGTCCCGAGGTCGAGGCCGGCTCGAAGATGAAGAAGGGCGCCGAGGGCCCGCCGGCCCTGAAGCTGGTGGAAAATCCGGACATCCTGGCGACGCTGGCCAACGGCTTCCCCCGGCCCAAGCTGGTGGTGGGCTTCGCCGCCGAAACCGACCATGTCGAGGCCTATGCCCAGGCCAAGCTGGCGAAGAAGGGCTGCGACTGGATCGTCGCCAATGACGTCAGCATCGCCGGCACCATGGGGGGCGACGACAACGCGGTTTCCATCGTCACGCCCCAGGGAATCGAGCGATGGGAGCGCACTGCGAAATCCGACGTCGCCCGCAAGCTGGCGGCGCGCATGGCCAAGGAGCTGTCGTGAACCTGCCCATCAAGCGCCTGGCGCATAATTCGGACCTGCCTCTGCCGGCCTATGAGACCGCCGACTCCGCCGGCATGGACCTGCGCGCCGCCGTGCCTGCGGACGAGCCGCTAATCATCCGCCCCGGCGATCGCCACGCCGTCCCGACCGGTCTCGCCATGGCGATCCCCCGCGGCTTCGAGGGCCAGGTGCGGCCGCGCTCGGGCCTGGCGCTGAAGTCGGGGATCACCTGCCTGAACACGCCGGGCACCGTGGACTCTGACTATCGCGGCGAGGTGAAGGTCATCCTGATCAACCTGGGCGCAGAAGATTTCACTGTTCGTAGGGGCGACCGCATCGCCCAGATGGTCATCGCCCCGGTGATCCAGGCGGCGGTGGCCGAGGTCGCCGACCTCGACGAGACCGCGCGCGGGGCGGGTGGGTTCGGCTCGACAGGCGCGGCGTAAGAGGTCAGCAACCGATGGTTCCTTCTCCCGCAAGGGGAGAAGGACCAGTAGAAGCCTGCGTTAGAAATCCATCGCCGGCGCGACAAACCCGCCGATGTTCTCGTCGATCGCCTGGGCCACGGCCAGGGTCCTGGCGTCGCCGCCCTGGGGGCCGATGATCTGGATGCCGACGGGGAGGCCCGAGGCGGTTTGGCCGGCCGGGACTGTGGTCACCGGCAGGTGGCAGGCGGTGGCCAGGGCGATCCAGTTCAGCATCGCGCCATAGGGGATGGTCTTGCCGTCCGTCATCGTCAGCTTGCGGCCGTTGAAGGGCTTGTGGTTGTGAGGGAAGGCCACGGTGGGGCTGACCGGGGCCAGGATCACATCGTACTTTGAGAACACGGTCTTGAGGCTGTCGCGCAGGCGGCAGCGCTCCTCGTTGGCCTCCAGCCATTCGGCATGGGTGGCGGTGTAGGCGCGCACCTGGGCCAGGGCCGAGCGCTCGTCGGCGCCCAGGCTGACGGCCAGCTTGGAGACGCCGCGCATGGCGGCCATCTGCTTGCGCTGCGCCTCGGGCATGTCGGCGCCGATGATGGAGCCCAGCAGCACCTGGTAGGCGGCCATCAACTGGTCGGTGGGGACCGGGCTGGAGATGATCTCGATCTCGGCGCCAGACTGCGCCAACTGGGTGACGAAGGCCTCCAGAACGGTACGAATTTCACCGTCCAGGGGGAAGCCGTCCTCCTCGATCCACACGCCGATCCTGGTCTTTGTGAGGTCGGCGGCGGGCGCGCGGGCCGCCACCGGGCCGTCGGCGATCAACGACAG
Source organism: Phenylobacterium sp. (assembly GCF_030651185.1). Classification (GTDB taxonomy): domain Bacteria; phylum Pseudomonadota; class Alphaproteobacteria; order Caulobacterales; family Caulobacteraceae; genus Phenylobacterium. The sequence goes on along the minus strand of NZ_JAUSCJ010000004.1, from coordinate 87,607 downwards.
CAGCAGGCGCAGGTCCCGGGCCGAACGGGCCATGGGGCCGATGACATTGAGGTCGCGCTCGGCGTGGGCGCCGGGCTGGGGCGGGACGTGGCCGATCTGGGAGACCAGGCCCCAGGTGGGCTTGTGGGAGAAGACCCCGCAGAAACTGGCCGGGACCCGCAGGGAGCCGCCGATATCCGAGCCGATCTCCAGGGGCGTGATGCCGACGGCCAGCGCCGCCGCCGCCCCGCCCGATGAGCCGCCGCTGGTGCGTTCGAGGTCCCACGGATTGCTGGTGGTCCCATAGAGGTCGTTATAGCTCTGCCAGTCGCCGGCCAGGACCGGGACATTGGTCTTGCCCCAGATCACCGCCCCGGCGCGCCGCGCGCCGTTCACCGCGTTGGCGTCCTCGCAGACCCGGTGGCGGAAGCTGTCGAGCCCCGCCGAGGCCGGCATGCCATGGACGTCCAGGGTGTCCTTGATGGTCATGGGCAGGCCGGCCAGCGGGCCCAGGGGGCCGTCCTTGACCCGGGTGTCGTCAATGGAGCGGGCGCGCTCCAGGGCATGGGTGAGGTCGGCCTTGATCACCGCGTTGAGGCGCTTATGCAGGCGCTCCTGGCGGCCCAGGGCCAGCTTCAGCAACTCCTCGGCGGAGATGCGTTTGCTCTGCAACGCGGCGAGCTGGCTCGTGGCGTCCTGGATGAGGATGTCTTCGGCCATGCGTCTCGCCTTCAAACAGTAAGAAATTTATCGCTTCAGCCCCGAAGGACGTCCTGCATGTCATAGGCGCCCTTGGGCTGGCTTCCCACCCAGAGCGCCGCCTGGACGGCGCCGCGAGCGAACAGGCCGCGGTCGCGGGCAGAGTGGCTGAGGGTGAGGATCTCATCCTCGGCCGCGAAGATCACCGAATGCTCACCGATGATGTCGCCGCCGCGCAGGACGGAGAAGCCGATATCGCCGGTCTTGCGGGGGCCGGTGATCCCGTCGCGACCGCGGTCGGCCACGTCGTTCAGGTTGACGCCCCGGCCCTCGGCGGCGGCTTCCCCCAGCATCAGGGCGGTGCCCGAGGGGCTGTCGACCTTGCGGCGGTGGTGGGCCTCGAACACCTCGATGTCGTAGTCGCTGGCGGCCAGGGCCCGGGCGGCCTGGGACACCAGGCTCATCAGCATGTTGACGCCCAGGGAGAAGTTGCGGGCCCGGACGATAGGGATCTGCGCCGCGCAGGCGTCGATGAGGGCGCCGTCCTCCTCGGAAATGCCGGTGGCCCCAATCACCAGGGCCGGACCGCCGCGCGCCGCGCAGTGCTGGGCCAGGGCCACGGAGGCGGCCGGCGTGGTGAAGTCGATCACCACGTCACAGGCGGCCAGGGCCTCGTCGCGGCTCACCAGTCCCGCAGCCGTGACATCGGGACGGTCGAAGCGGGCGACCAGGACCACGTCGTCGCGGGCCTCCACCACGGCGGCGATGGCCTGCCCCATGCGGCCCAGGGCCCCGGCGATGGCGATGCGGATGGGAGCGGTCAGCGGGGTCTCTCCGGGGTGTGCGTTGGGCGCACATGCTTGTCCCGCGAGCGTGAGGGGTGGGTCAAGAACCCTTGCCGTCATCCCGGACGGCCGTCAGGCCGATCCGGGACCCAGGGGCGGAGCGCGCGGCCCCTGGGTCCCGGCTCTACGCTTCGCTGCGGCCGGGATGACGTGGGTTGGGCGTGAAAGCTTTACGCCGCCTTGAACAGCCCCATCTCCTCCAGCAGGGCGCGGGCCACATGGGGTCTCGCGGTGACGCGGGTGTAGTAGGCGGCGACGTTGGGCCAGGTCTTCAGGTCGATCCCCACAAAGGGCGCCCAGTTCAGCACCGCGGTGAGATAGGCGTCGGCCACGCTGAAGCGGTCCAGCAGGTAGTCGCGCCCCGCCAGATGGTCGTCGAGATAGGCCAGCCGCTGGGGCGCGGCCTCGCGGGCATGGGCCTTGGCGCCGTCATTGGCCTTGGGGCTCAACAGCGGGGTGAACACGCTCTTGTGCAGCTCCGAGCCGATGAAGCTGAGCCACTGGGCCAGGCGCGAGCGCTCGATCCCCGAGGCCGGAGCCAGGTTCGCCGCCGGGAACTGGTCGGCGATGAAGGGCAGGATGGCGGCGTTCTCCGTGAGCACATCGCCGTCGGCGGTGCGCAGAGCGGGGACCATGCCCTTGGGATTGATGGCGCGGTAGTCGGCCCCGTCGGCGGTCTTCTGGGTCTTGGTGTCCACGCGCTGGAGGGTGACATCGGCCTCGGCGCCCGCCTCATAGACGGTGATGCGCGAGGCCAGCGAGCAGGCGAGGGGCGAGAAATACAGGTCCATGACGTCCTCCGGTCCGTTGAATTACATACCGTCGGATACAAAATAAAAGGCGTCAATCATTTCGTGCGAGATAGTACACAAACAACCTCGCGCGGCAGGTGATTTCCTCAACCCTTGGCGGACTCAAATACCTGCTGGCGCCAGGCATTAAAGTCCTTAACGGTAGTAAATTAATCGCCTCAAGGATTTGATTCGAAGTGGTACAGAACGTGACCCGTCCGCGCGGTCGTCCCCGCAGCTATGATCCCGCCGTCGCGCTGGATCAGGCGCGCACGGCCTTCTGGAACGGCGGCTATGCGGCCACTTCCCTGGATGACCTCTCGGCGGCGACGGGCCTGAACCGGCCCAGCCTCTACGGGGCGTTCGGCGACAAGAAGGCCATGTATATCCGGGCCTTGGAGAAATCCCGGGCCGAGATCAATTCAAGCCTCGCCCAGGCCTTCGCCCCCGAAGACCATCTGCGGACGGCTCTGACCCGGGTCTATGAGGCCACGGCCAGCCTCTATATGCGCGGCGACGCCGGACCGCGCGGCTGCTTCCTGATCGGCACGGCGGTGACCGAAGCGGTGGACGACGCCGACATCCGCGGCCTGCTGGCGGCCACCCTTTCCGAGATCGACGCGGCCTTCGAGGCACGGATTTTACGGGCGATGGAGGTGGGCAATCTGCCTGGCTCCAGCGACGCGCCCGGCATGGCGCGGGTGGCGACCGGGGTGCTGAACGGCATGGCTGTGCGGGCGAGGGCCGGCGGCGACCTGGCGACCCTGAGGGCCATGGGCGCCTCGGTGGTGGACCTGATCTGCGGCCGGGCGGGGCGGTAGCGAAGGCCGGTTCTTCCTGATGACGCTGAGCCCTAGCGCCCCTATGACTGCGCCCGACAGCGCGCCCGCTTCGAAGAGGCGCGCCCGACAGGAAACACCATGAAGCTCTATTCCGCCGAACTCTCGCCCTTCGCCGCGCGCCCACGGGTCGCGATCTACGCCAAGAACCTGCCGGTGGAGATCCTGGCGCACCCGACGGACCTGAAGAGCCCGGAGTACCTGGCGATCAATCCCATGGGCAAGCTGCCGGCCCTGGTGCTGGACGACGGCACGGTGATCCCGGAGAGCGACACCATCGTCGAATATCTGGCCGACGCCTTCCCGGCCACGAACCTGCGGCCCGCCAACCCCGCCGATATCGCCCGCGGCCGGCTGATCGCCCGGGTGGCCGAGCTCTATGTGATGGCCTCGGGCAGCGCCCTGTTTGGCCAGATGAACCCCGCCACCCGCGACGCCGCGGTGGTGGACGACGCCTTCGTCAAGCTGGAGAGCGGCCTGGAACACCTGAACGTCTTCATGACCGACGACACCTATGCGGTGGGCGACAGCATCACCACCGCCGACTGCGCGCTCGTCCCCATGCTGATGTTCGTGGGCGTGTTCGGCATGGTGTTTGTCAAGGGTGACCTGCTGGCCCGGCACACCAAGGTCGCCGCCTATTGGGGCCGCGTGCAGCAGGAGCCGGGTGCCGCCAAGGTGCTGGCCGAGATGCAGGCCGCCCTGGCGGCCCGCCGCGCGGGCTGATCGCCTGTCTGGCCAAGCTTTGGCCAGACAGGTTGTTTCAGGGCGCCGGCCTCTGTAGGTTGGCGCCCTTCGTTCCCAAGACCTCAGCGCCCAAGGACACGCCGCCCCTATGAGCGACGCCGAAAAACGCACCTTCACCGATGAGGAAGCCCTGAGCTTCCACCGGGACCCGACGCCCGGCAAGATCGCCATTGTGCCCACCAAGCCGATGGCGACCCAGCGCGACCTCAGCCTGGCCTATTCGCCGGGGGTGGCGGTGCCGGTCCTGGCCATCGCCGAGAACCCGGAGCTGGCCTACGACTACACGTCGAAGGGCAACCTGGTGGCGGTGATCTCCAACGGCACGGCGATCCTGGGCCTCGGCAATCTGGGGGCGCTGGCCGCAAAGCCGGTGATGGAGGGCAAGAGCGTGCTCTTCAAGCGCTTCGCCGATGTCGACTCCATCGACATCGAGGTCTCGGCCACCGATCCGGACGAGATCATAACGGTGGTCAAGAACATCGGCGTGACCTTCGGCGGCATCAATCTGGAGGACATCAAGAGTCCCGAGTGCTTCCGCATCGAGACCGAGCTGCAGGAACTGCTGGACATCCCGGTGTTCCACGACGACCAGCACGGCACGGCGATCATCTCGTGCGCGGGCCTGATCAACGCCTGCCACATCACCGGACGCGAGCTGAAGGACGTCAAGGTGGTGCTCTGCGGGGCCGGGGCGGCGGGGATCGCCAGCCTGGACCTGATGAAGGCCATGGGGGTGCGCCACGAAAACTGCATCGCCGTGGACAACACCGGGGTGATCTATCGTGGCCGCACCGCGGGCATGAACCAGTGGAAGTCGGCCCATGCGGTGGACACCGACGCCCGGACGCTCGCCGAGGCCCTGGTGGGCGCCGACGTCTTCCTGGGCCTGTCGGCCAAGGGCGTCCTGACCCAGGACATGATCATGAAGATGGCGCCCAACCCGCTGATCTTCGCCATGGCCAATCCCGATCCGGAGATCCTGCCCGAGGAGGTCCACGCCGTGCGGCCCGACGCCATCGTCGGCACCGGGCGCAGCGACTATCCCAACCAGGTCAACAACGTGCTGGGCTTCCCCTACATCTTCCGCGGCGCGCTGGACGTGCGCGCCCGCCGGGTGAACCTGGAGATGAAGATCGCCTGCGCCAACGCCCTGGCCCAGCTGGCCCGCGAGGATGTGCCCGACGAGGTGGCCGCGGCCTATCACGGCCAGCAACTGAAGTTCGGCCCGCAATACATCATCCCCTCGCCCTTCGACCCGCGGCTGATCTGGTACATCCCGCCCTTCGTCGCCCAGGCGGCGATGGACTCCGGCGTGGCCCGCAAGCCCATCGAGGACATGGACGCCTACCGGGCCTCGCTGGCCCAGCGCCTCGACCCCACCGCCGCCTTCCTGCAGAAGCTGCAGGGCACGGTGCAGGCGGCGCCGAAGAAGAAGATCGTCTTCGCCGAGGGCGAGGAGCCCAGCGTGATCCGCGCCGCCTACGCCTTCCAGAGCGCGGGCCTGGGCCAGGCGGTGCTGGTGGGTCGTGAGGACCTGGTGCTGGAGAACATGGTCGCCGCCGGCCTGGACCCCAAGGACAGCGGCCTGGAGATCATCAACGCCCGGCTGTCGCACCGGAATCCGGAATATGTCGACTATCTCTATGGCCGGCTGGCGCGCCAGGGCTTCCTGAAGCGCGACGTCCAGCGGCTGATCAACCAGGACCGCAACTCCTTCGCCGCCTCCATGGTGGCGCTGGGCCATGCCGACGGCATGGTCACCGGGGTGACCCGCTCCTACGACCAGGTGCTGGAGGAGGTGCTGCAGGTCATCGACCCGGCCCCCGACGGCCGGGTGATGGGCATGAGCGTGGTGCTGGCCAAGGGCCACACCCTGTTCATCGCCGACACCAATGTCACCGAGATGCCGGAGGCCGACGAACTGGTGGAGATCGCCCTGCAGGCGGCCCGCACCGTGAGCGTGCTGGGCTACACTCCGCGGGTGGCCTTCATGTCCTACTCAACCTTCGGCAACCCCATGGGCCAGCGCAGCGAAAAGGTGCGCGACGCCGTGGCCATGCTCGACGAGATGGACGTGGACTTCGAGTATGAGGGCGAGATGCCGCCGGAGCTGGCGCTCGATCCCGAGAAGCGGGTCAACTACCCGTTCATGCGCCTCACGGGTCCCGCCAATGTGCTGATCATGCCGGCCATCCACTCAGCCGCCATCTCCACCCAGCTGGTGCAGGCTGTCGGCGGGGCGACCGTCATCGGGCCCCTGCTGCTGGGCCTGTCGAAGTCCGTGCAGATCTGCCCGCTCTCGGCCTCGGTCAGCCGCATCCTGCAGATGGCCACCGTGGCCGCCTACGAGCAGGACCTCGTGGAGGCTCTGACCTGATGCTTCGGGCCGGCCTCACGAACTAAGCGGGTCGCGCACCGTTGCGGTGGGGCGGCGATCCGTCGTCCCCACCTTCCCAGAAACGGAGCGCGCCATGGCCGGTACGATCGGCATCGATTTCGGGACCACCAATACGGTGGTGGCCCTGGCCGGCGGGCAGGGGCCGGCGACCCTGGTGACCTTCCCCGCGCCGGAGGGCGAGCTGTTCGCCTTCCGCTCGGCGATCAGCTTCCATGCGCCGGCCGAGCGGCCCAACGACCGCACGGTGGAGGCCGGGCCCTGGGCCATCGACGCCTATGTCGAGGACCCGCTGGAGACCCGTTTCATCCAGTCCTTCAAGAGCTTCGCGGCCTCGGAGAGCTTCACCGAGACCCAGATCCTGGGGCGGCGCTACCAGTTCGAGGACCTGCTCTCGGCCTTCCTGCTGAAGCTGCGCGACCATGCCGGCGCCGACCTGGCGGCCCTGCCCGACCGGGTGATCGTCGGGCGGCCGGTGACCTTCGCCGGCGGCGCGCCCAATCCGGAGCTGGCCCTGCGCCGCTATGAGACGGCCTTCGCCCGGCTGGGCTTCAAGGAAATCCTCTATGCCTACGAGCCGGTGGGGGCGGCGTTCTTCTTCGCCCGCGAGTTGAAGGCGGACGCCACGGTGCTGGTGGGGGACTTCGGCGGCGGCACCAGCGACTTCTCGATCATCCGGTTTTCAAGGCAGGACGGCGAGATCGCCTCGACGCCGCTGGGGCGGTCGGGGGTGGGGGTGGCCGGGGACGCCTTCGACTACCGGATCATCGACCATCTGGTGTCCCCGGAACTGGGCAAGGGGACCAGCTACACCTCCTTCGGCAAGACCCTGCCGATCCCCAACCGCTACTATTCCACCTTCGCCCGCTGGGACCAGCTGGCCCTGATGCGGGCCAGCCGCGACATGCGCGAGATCCGCAAACTGGTGCGCGAGGCCGTGGAGCCCGACAAGATCGCCCGGCTGGTGGAGACCCTGGACGAGAACTACGGCTACCTGCTGTACCGCTCGGTGAGCCGGCTGAAGGAGGCGCTGTCGCGGGACACGAGCGCCCAGTTCCGCTTCGCGGCGGGCAGTATCGAGATCGTGCGCGACGTGGCGCGGACGGAGTTCGAGAGCTGGATCTCGCCGGAACTGGGCCTGATCGAGACCGCCGTCGACGAGGCCCTGGCCGACGCGGGCCTCAAGCCCGACCAGATCGACCGCATCTTCCTGACCGGCGGCTCGTCCCTGGTGCCGGCGGTTCGCGCCATCTTCCACCGCAGGTTCGCGTCCGACCGCATCGAGAGCGGCAGCGAACTGGAGTCCATCGCCTCGGGCCTGGCCCTGATGGGCCGGGAGCGCGACCTCGCCCGCTGGTGCCAGAGGGCGGAGCTGTCCGCCTAGCGCTTCTTCTCCATCGTCGCGCTGGCGGCCAGTTCGCGTAGGGCGGCGTTGGCGATGGTGAGCTTGGCGAAGGTCCAGCGTCCGCCGGCCGCCTCGATCTCCTCGATGGACTTGGCCGCGGCCTCGGCGGCGTCGTGGCGCAGGGCGGTCCAGGAGGCCACAGCCTTCTGAGCGGAGGCTTGGGCCTCTCCGGCCTGGGCGCTGGCGGCGAAGGCCATGATCGAGCGGGTGAGCGTCGCCTGTTCGGCCAGCAGATCCTCCAGCAGGCGACGGACCGCGGTCCGCTCGAAGGCGTCCCCGGCCGTGAAGCCCCCGGCGGCCGCGCGCAGCCGGTCGAAGGCGAAGACCGCGCCGGTCTGGTGATAGAGCCGGGCCACATTGGGCAGGGCCCAGGAGGAGGCCTCGGCCAGGTCCACCAGGTCCACCGCGGTGGTCAGGGGCTGAAGATTGGCCACCTGGGCGGCCAGCGCCTCGGGGGCGCCAGCCTCGATCAGCTTGTCGATCTGGGCCGTGGTGCGGGTCTGTTCGACCTCCGACAGCACCCCGGGGCCGAGCTTGCGCAGGATCGCGGTGCCCGGGCCGTAGCGCTTGATCAGCTCGGCCACCCCGGCGCCGGAGCGGCCCGCCCGGCGGGCGAGCCAGAAGGTCTCGCCGCGCAGGGTGTAGGCCAGGCGGCGGAACAGGGCCATCTGGCCGGAGGCCGGAGCCTGGCCGGGAATGGCGGGGTCGAGGCCGGCGACCGCGTTCCACAGCTCGGGCAGGCCCAGCACCGCCTTGGCCGCCTCATAACCGGTGACGAAGGCGTGGGTGTCGCAGGAGGCCGCGGCCATCAGGCGCGAGGGGAAGCTTGGCCCGCAGCGGTTGACCACGTCGTTGGCCACCACGGTGGCGATGATCTCGCGGCGCAGCCGGTGTTTGCGCAGGGCGTCGTCGTACCTGCGCAGGCCCTTGGGGAAATAGCCCTCCAGCACCGCCTCGAAATGCGGATCGTCGGGGGCGCGGGAGGCGACGATGTCGTGGGACAGCTCCAGCTTGCCATAGGCCAGCAGGACAGCTTCCTCGGGCCGGGTCATGCCCAGGCCCCCGTCGGCGCGGGCGGCGATGACAGCGGCGTCCGGCAGGCCTTCCACCGCGCGGTCCAGCCGCCCAGCCTGCTCCAGCCGGGTCATGAACTGGGCGTGGGGCTCGAGCTCGCCGCCGGAGTCCAGGTCCATCAGGGACAGGGCCAGGGTCTGGCCGTAGTTGTGGGCCAGGACGTGGGCGGCCACGTCGTCGGTCATGGACTTCAGCAGCTTGTCGCGTTTCGGCCGCGTCAGAATTCCGGTTCGTTCAAGAATCCCCGTGGCGATCTTGATGTTGACCTCGTGGTCGGAGCTATCGACCCCGGCGGAGTTGTCGATGGCGTCGGTGTTGATCTTGCCGCCCGAGAGCGCGAACTCGATGCGGCCGGCCTGGGTGAGGCCGAGATTGGCGCCCTCGCCCACCACCTTGACACGCAGGTCCGAGCCGTTGACGCGCAGGGAGTCGTTGGTCTTGTCGCCGACCTCCAGGTGGCCCTCGGTGCGGGCCTTCACATAGGTGCCGATGCCGCCGAGATAGAGCAGCTCGACCGGCGCCTTGAGGATGGCCGAGAGCAGTTCGGCCGGCGTCGCGGTCTCGGCGGTGATCTCCAGCATCGCGCGCACTTCGCGCGAGAGCGGAATGGACTTCAGGGTGCGCGGGAAGACCCCGCCGCCCTTGGAGATCAGCTTGCGGTCATAGTCGTCCCACGACGAGCGCGGCAGCTCGAACATGCGGGCCCGCTCGGCATAGCTGCTGGCGGTGTCCGGATCGGGGTCGAGGAAGATGTGGCGATGGTCGAAGGCCGCCTGCAGCCGGATCACCGGCGACAGCAGCATGCCGTTGCCGAACACGTCGCCGGACATGTCGCCGACGCCGACCACGGTGAAGGGCTCGCTCTGGATGTCCTTGCCCAGTTCGCGGAAGTGGCGCTTCACCGCCTCCCAGGCGCCGCGCGCCGTGATGCCCATGACCTTGTGGTCGTAGCCCGCCGATCCGCCCGAGGCGAAGGCGTCCCCCAGCCAGAAGCCGTAGGACTCGGCGATGCCGTTGGCGATGTCGGAGAAGGTGGCGGTGCCCTTGTCGGCGGCGACCACCAGATAGGGATCGTCGGCGTCGTGAACCACGACGTTCTCAGGATGGATGACCTTGCCGTCCGGGGTCAGGTTGTCGGTGATGTCCAGCAGGCCCTGCAGGAAGGTGGTGTAGGCGCGGATGCCCTCGGCGCGGACGGCTTCCGCCGCGCCGCCCTTCGGCAGCTGCTTGGGATAAAAGCCGCCCTTGGAGCCGACGGGGACGATGACCGCGTTCTTGGTGTTCTGCGCCTTGGCTAGCGCCAGGACCTCGGTGCGGAAGTCGTCGCGCCGGTCGCTCCAGCGCAGGCCGCCGCGCGCCACGGGCCCGAAGCGCAGGTGAACGCCCTCGACATGGGTCGCCCAGACGAAGATCTCGCGGAACGGCTTGGGCAGGGGCAGGTCGGCCAGCTCGCCTGAGGCCACCTTGAAGCTGATATAGGGCTTGGACGAGCCGTCGGGATTGGGCTGGTAATAGTTGGTGCGCTTGATCGCGCCCACCAGCAGGGCCAGCCGGCGCAGCACCCGGTCGTCGTCCAGGCTCTCCACCAGCTGCAGGGCCTCGACAATCTCGTCCATCACGGCGGCGGCCTGGGTGTGGCGGGCCGCCAGGCTGGCGTTGATGGCCGGATGGAACTTGGTCCGGAAGAGATCCAGGATCAGGCGGGCGACGCCGGGATGGTTGGACAGCGCCTCTTCCTGCACCCGCTGGCTGGGGTCGAGGCCCGACTGCTGGCGGTGCCGGGCCAGGGCCCGGATCAGGGCCGCGTCGCGCCAGGTGATGGACAGCTCCAGCACCAGGCGGTTGAAGCCGTCGTTCTCGGTCCTGCCGCTCCAGACGGCGACGAAGGCGTATTCGAACGCGGCCTTCACCTCGTCGAAGACCAGGTGCTCGCCGCGCTCGTCGTCCAGCTCGAAGTCGTGGACCCAGACCGGCGCCGCGCCGGCCCGGGTGATCGGGAAGCCGGTCTCCACCATGGCCTTCAGGCCCATGTTCTCCAGGATCGGCAGGACATCGGCCAGCGGGGCCGGCGCGCCGGGGCGATAGAGCTTGAAGCGGAACTGGGTCTTGCCGTCGCCGGCCCGGCGATAGGCGCGGACCCGAACCGACTCGCCAACCTCCAGGCTGTCGATCACCGCCAGATCGGCCAGGGCCTCGGCGGCGTCGTAGCGGTCACGGTAACCGGCGGGATAGGCCTGGGCGTAGCGGGCCAGGATGTCGGAAACCTCGGCGGTCGGGCGGCCGCTGGCCCGGGTGGCGGCGTCGAAGCGGTCCTCCCAGGTGCGGCTGGCCAAGGCGATCTGAGCTTCCACCGCCTTCAGGTCGGGGTCGAGGTGGTCGCCGGGGGTGAAGCCGATGATGAAGTGGACCCGGGCCAGGGGGGCGTCGGAGAAGTGGGGATAGTAGGCCGAGACCCGGCCGCCATAGGCCTTGGCCAGCAGCGCGCCGGCGGTGGTGCGCAGGTCGGAGTCGTAGCGTTCGCGCGGCACGTAGAGCAGGACCGAGGCGAAGCGGTCATAGGGGTCGCGGCGCTCGAACACCCGCACCCGAGGCCGGTCATAGAGGTGCAGGACGGCCAGCGAGGTGGCCAGAAGCTCAGCTTCGCTGGCCTGGAAAAGCTCGTCGCGCGGGTGGTTCTCGACGATGTTGCGCAGGCGCTTTTCGTTGTGGCTTCCCGGCGTCGCCCCCGCCTTGGCCAGCAGATTGGCCACCTTGGCGCGCAGCAGCGGCACGTCGTGGGCCGGCTCGTCATAGGCCTCGGAGGTGAAGAGGCCTACAAAGCGGACCTCGCCGCAGGGCTTGCCGTCGGCGCCGTACCGCTTGACCCCCACATAATCCATGTAGCCACGCCGATGGACGCGGGAGCGGACATTGGACTTGGCCACCGTCACCGGCGGATCGGCCAGGCGCGAGCGGATCTGGGCGGTCAGGACGGCGGGCTCCGACGAGCGGCGCAGCACGGTGCGCTCGGGGTCCCGCAGCACGCCGAGGCCGTCCTGCGGCTGGTAGAGCGGTTCCTCCGGCGCATAGGCGCCGTCCGCGAGGCGCGGGTACTCGTAGACCCGGGCGCCCAGATAGACGAAGTGCTCATTGTGGAGCCAGGAGAGGAAGGCGATGTCCTCGTCGCGGACCTCGCTCTTGGGCGCGGCCTCCAACTCGGAAATGGCGCGAGCCATCAGGTCCAGCATGGCGGGGAAGTCGTCCACGGCGGCGCGCACATCGGCCAGCGTGGTCTTCAGCCCGGTCAGCAGGGCGGCTTCGCGGTCTTTGCCCACGGTCTCCAGAACCACCTGGATCATGGACTCCCGACGCGGGCTTCCGGTCTCGGCGCGCGCGCCCTTCCGGTCGCGGGTGACCGTCACGATGGGGTGGAACATGGCCCGGACCGACAGGCCCTGGTCGGCGATCTCCCCCATGATGCTGTCCACCAGGAAGGGGGCGTCGTCCTGCACGACCTCCAGGCGGTCGAGTCCGGCCTGCCCGTGGACGAGGCGGATCACCGGAGCCTTGCCCCTGCGGATCGCCGCCGAGGTCCAGAAGTCGGCCAGGGACGCGGCCAGGCCCTCGGGCGGCAGTTCGGGAAGCTCGTCAGGGGCGGCGTCGGCGGCGGCCTGGTCGATGAAGGCGCGACTGGCGTCGGTCTCCGGGACCAGGGCCCGGAAGGCCTTGATCAGGGCGTTGGCGGCTTGCGGGCGGCGGGTCATCGACGGGCTCGCGACACGAGAACGCCGCCGGAGGAGAGTGTCCGGCGGCGCCTGGTTCCGCCAAGGGGGTGTGGCGGAACACTCGGTCCTCGCGTCGCCCGGGGGCTGAGAAAGCGGGCGTCGAGGTGTCGGGTCTTGCCCGAGCCACCCTCAGATAGGCATTGAACGGCCAAGTTTAAGACCCCGGTCTTGCGGCCCGCCTCACGCTTGCGTGACGCCGCGGCGGCGTTTCGGTTTCGGCTTCTCGTGCGGGGCGATCCCGGCCTTGCGGTCTCGCAGTTTTTCGGGCGCCCCGTCGGCGGACAACAGCACCGCGACCCAGCGGGTTCCGTCGAACTGGGCGAGGATCACCATGGCCATCACCGTCAGCGGGGTGGAGAGGAACATGCCGGCCACGCCCCAGATGGCGCCCCAGAAGGCCAGGCTGAGCAGGACCACCACAGGGTCGATGTTCAGGCTGTCGCCCTGCATGCGCGGCAGGACCACGTTTCCCACCACGAACTGGATCAGTTGCAGCACGCCCAAGAGGACGATGGCGGGCCAGAAGGGCTCGAACTGGATCAGGGCGAAGATCGGCGGCGCCAGGATGCCCACCGCGCCGCCGATGATCGGGATGTAGGAGGCGATGAAGATCAGGAAGGCCCAGAACACCGCATTGTCGAGGCCGATCACCGCCATGACGATCCAGGAGGCCACGGCGATCATCAGGCCGGTGACGGTCTGGACCCAGAGATACTGTTCCACCCCGTCGCGGATGCGTTGGAAGGCCTCGATGGCCTCGTGGCGGGCGGCCCGGTTGTCCGACAGCCCCACCAGCTTGCGCTCGAAGGCGTGCCGCGAGGCGATGATGAAGCCCAGATAGATCAGGATGAAGAGGGCGTTGGAGGCGAAGCTCTGAAAGCCGCGCGCCACGTCGCCGATATATTTGCTGGGGTCGAGTCGCATGAAAAGCTGGTCGATGGTGGGGGCCACATCCACGCCGGCCGCCCCGGTCAGCTGGGCGATCAGCTGGTTGAGCTTGGGGATATAGGTGACGAGCTGTGTGGCGAAGCTGGCGCCGTTGTCGGCGATGACGAACAGGGCCGTACCAAACAGCAGGATGGAGACCAGGAGCGCCACCGGCATGGCGGCGCGGCCGGGGAGCCAGGGAAACTTCCGCTTCAGCACCCGGGCGAAGCCGTCAATGACAATGGCCAGGAACATGGCCATGGCCGGCGGGGTCAGGATGTCGGCCAGCCAGTAGATGGTGGCGCCTGACGCGATCACCGCCAGGATGACCAGGCAGATGCGGGAGACGTTGGTGGTCTGTTCGGCGGCGGGCATGGAGCCGACTGTCCTCGGGGTCGCGGGTGGCGTCAATTGGGCTGTCTACCCTGATTTTCGGGAGATGATGCTGCGTTGTTCGGCGGTTCTGGCTTGGCGCCGGCAAGGCTGAGCCAGAACGCGCGAGTTTGGCGAAATGATCTCCCCCGCGACAATTGTTTACGCTTGGCCGTGGCGACGCAGGCCGGCTGGCGATAGCGTGGCGCCCGCAGTTCCAAGGAGCATTCCATGGCCGACGACGGCGTCCTGATCGGGTTTTCCGACCACCTCGAGAGCCTGCGGCTCGACCGAGCCAACCGCCACGGCCTGGTGGCCGGCGCCACGGGGACCGGCAAGACCGTGACCCTGCAGGCCCTGGCCCAGGGGTTGTCGGACGCCGGCGTGCCGGTCTTCGCCGCCGACGTGAAGGGCGACCTCTGCGGGATCGCCGCAGCGGGGGCGCCCAATGAGAAGATGCTGGCCCGGGCCAAGATCATGAACCTGGAGCTTCGCCCGGCGGCCGCCCCGGTGGTCTTCTGGGACCTGTTCGGCGAGCAGGGCCATCCGATCCGCGCCACGGTCTCGGAGATGGGCCCGTTGCTGATCTCCCGCATGCTGGAGCTCAACGACGTGCAGGAAGGCGTGCTCAGCGTCGTCTTCCGCGCCGCCGACGAGGAGGGCCTGCTACTGCTGGACCTGAAGGACCTGCAGGCGGCGCTCACCTATACCTCGGAGAACGCCAAGGCGCTGGGGGCGAAGTACGGCAATGTCTCGACCGCCACGGTGGCCACCATCCAGCGCAAGCTGCTGACGCTGGAGGACCAGGGCGGCGCCAACCTGTTCGGCGAGCCGGCCCTGCGGCTCTCGGACCTGATGCGCACCGACGGTTCGGGGCGCGGCTATGTGAACATCCTGGCGGCCGACAAGCTGATCGCCAGCCCCAGGCTTTACGCCACATTCCTGCTGTGGCTGATGAGCGAGTTGTTCGAGGAGCTGCCGGAGATCGGCGATCCCGACAAACCCCGCCTGGCCTTCTTCTTCGACGAGGCCCACCTGCTGTTCCGCGACGCCCCCAAGCCGCTGCTGGAAAAGGTGGAGCAGGTGGTGCGGCTGATCCGCTCCAAGGGGGTCGGGGTCTATTTCGTCACCCAGAACCCGGCCGACATCCCCGAGACGGTGCTGGGCCAGCTCGGCAATCGGGTGCAGCATGCCCTGCGGGCCTACAGCCCCCTGGACCAGCGAGGCCTGAAGGCCGCGGCCGACAGTTTCCGCACCAATCCGGCCTTCGACACCGCCGACGCCATTCAGGCCCTGGGGGTCGGGGAGGCCCTGGTCTCCGTGTTGGACGAGAAGGGGGCGCCCACCATGGTGCAGAAGACCCTGATCCGGCCGCCTGCCTCGCGGCTCGGACCCCTGACCCCTGCTGAACGGGCCGCGGTGATGGCGGCCAGCCCGGTGCGCGGCCTCTATGACGAGGCCCAGGACCGGGAGTCGGCCTTCGAGAAGCTGGCGGCGCGGGCGACCGCCGCCGCCGAGGCCGCCGAGGCGCCGCCCGTGCAGCAGCGCCGAGCCGAACCCACGCAGCCCTGGGGGGATGAGCCGGCGCCCACTCGCCGCCCGGCTGCGCGGGCCTCGACCCGCCAGTCCATGGGCGAGACCTTCGCCAAGCAGCTGCTGCGCACCGTCGCCAGCACCGCGGGCCGCGAGATCATGCGCGGCCTGATGGGCGGCCTGAAGCGTAGCCGCCGATGAGCAGCGAACGCAGCCTGGAGGCCATCACCGCCGAACTCGGCGCCCTGGCCGACCGCCCCTCCACCGTGCTCTCCCTGGCCCTGATCGGCCAGCCGGGCTCGCGCTGGCAGATCCCGACGCCGGCCGGGGTCATTGACCTCGACGCCTTCGACCGCAACGTGGCGCGGATGGCGGCCCGGGCCAAGGCCGCGGGCCTGGCCCTGCGGCCCCACGCCAAGTCCCACAAGTGCGCCGCCCTGGCCCGGCGGCAGATCGCTGCGGGCGCCGTGGGCGTCTGCTGCGCCAAGCTTGGCGAGGCCGAGGCCCTGTCGGCCGCGGGCATCCGCGGCATCCTGATCACCTCGTCGCTGGCGGGTCAGCCTTCAGCGGCGCGGGCGGCCAGGCTGGCCGGGATCGACCCGGACTTCGCTATCACCGTCGACCATGCGGACGGGGCCACGGAGATCGGCCAGGCGGCGCAGGCGGCCGGCGTCATGGTGCGGGTGGTGATCGACGTGGACCTGGGCATGGGACGGACCGGGGTCTCCAGCGTCGAGCAGGCCGTGGCGGTGGGGACGGCGATCGCCGCCCAGCCGTCCCTGAGGCTGATCGGGGTGCAGGGCTACGGCGGCCATTGGCAGCACATGAGCGGCGCCAATGAGCGCACCGCCGCCGTGGCCGATGGGATCGGCAAGCTGTCGGACGCGGTCTCGGCGCTGCGAGCGCAGGGCCACGATATCAAGCTGGTCACCGGCGGCGGCACGGGCACTTTCTCGGCCGATGCGGCCCAGGGCGTCCTCAACGAGATCCAGGCCGGGTCCTACGCCTTCATGGACCGCGAGTATCGGGAAGCCCTCGGCTCCGATGACGACGGGGCCTTCGAGACCAGCCTGACGGTCCAGGGCCGGGTGATCAGCGCCAACGCCGAGCGCTGGGTGACGGTGGACGCCGGCCTGAAGGCCTTCGCCACCGACGGCCCCGAGCCCGAGCCCCTGGGTGAGGCCTGGGCCGGCTCCAGGTACCGCTTTTTCGGCGACGAGCACGGCATGGTGACGCGACCCCGGCACAGGGCCGTGGCGCGGGGCGAGCGGGTGGAGTTCACCGCCCCGCACTGCGATCCCACCATCGACCGCTATGATCTGCTGCATCTGGTGCGAGGCGACGTGCTGGTGGACCTTGTCCGGGTCGAGGGACGCGGCGCCTCGCAGTAGGGCTTTATTTCGGCTTGTCGGCCGGGGCGTCCTTGAAGGCTTCCTTCACCTCGTCCTCGGTGATGCGGGCCTTGGGGTTACCGGGCTGGCCGAGGTTCTGTTCCTCGGTGCCGTCGCCCAGCACGCCGGGCTGGGAGCCGTCGTTCTTCTGTTCCTGAGTCATGTGCGCAGCCTTTTGGTTGGAGGGTGTCGCAGGCGCAACGCCACTCCCCCGCCGTTGTTCCGGCCCTAGAGCGGGATGCGAAAAAGTGGGAACCGGTTTTTCGCGTCAATCCCGCTCTAAACATAAGGAAGCGATCACATCGTGATCTAGGGCGTGACGCCGGTCAGGGCGTCGCGCACCGCCGCGCTGAGCTGTTCGGCGCGGAAGGGCTTGCGGACCACGGGCCAGGTGATCTCCGCCGAGCCGCCGGCGAACTGGTCGCCCGCATAGCCGGTGGTCAGCACGATAGGCAGGCTGGGACGCTGGGTGTGGGTCCAGCGGGCCAGCTCTACCCCGTTCATGCCGCCGGGCATGACGATATCGGAGATCAGCAGGTCGAAGGCCTGGCCGGTCTTCAGGCGGGCCATGGCCGAGGGGCCGTCGACGTCGGTGGTGACCTCGCAGCCCATCTCCTGCAGCAGGCTCTCGGTAACGGCGCGGACGGCGGCGTCGTCCTCCACCAGCAGGATCGCGGCGCCCGCCGCCCAGCTGTCGTCGGTGGGCTCGCGGACGGCCTCCACCGTGGGAACTGCGTCGATGGCGGGGACATAGAGCGTCACGGTGGCGCCCTCGCCCGGGGCCGAGTCGATGGTGACGGTCCCGCCGCACTGGCTCATGAAGCCGTAGACCTGGGCGAGGCCCAGGCCCGTGCCCTTGCCCACCTCCTTGGTGGTGAAGAAGGGCTCGAAGGCGCGCTGCATCACCTCAGCCGCCATGCCCGGGCCGGTGTCGGCGACGCTGACGGCCACATAGTCGCCGGCCGCCACGCCAGAGACCTCGCCGTCCGCCAGGACCACGCGGCGGGTGAGGATGTGGATCGCGCCGCCGCCCTCCACCGCGTCGGTGGCGTTGACCACCAGGTTCAGCAGGGCCGCCTCGAACTGGGCCGGGTCGAGGCGGGACGCGCCGATCCCGGGCTGGCAGTCGACGGTGAGGTCGATGGCCTCGCCCACCGCCCGGCGGACCAGGGGCTCGACCTGCTCGATCAGGGCCCCGACATCCATCACCTCCAGCTTCAGCTCCTGACGGCGCGAGAAGGCCAGCAGCTGACGGGTGAGGCGTTCGCCGCGGCGGCCGGCGGCCAGGGCGGCCTCCGACAGGCGTTTGACCCGGGCGGTGTCGGCCGGGTTCTTCAGGATCATGTCCAGGCCGCCGATGACGACGGTCAGCAGGTTGTTGAAGTCGTGGGCGACTCCGCCCGTGAGGCGCCCCACGGTCTCCAGGCGATGGGCCTGGGCCAGCGCCGCCTCGGCGCGGGCGCGTTCCTCCAGGCTGGCCTCCAGTTCGCGGGTGCGCTCGGCGACGCGCTCCTCCAGGTCGCGGCGGGCCTCGACGATCTCGGTGACGTCGGAGGAGGAGCCGAACCAACGGCGGATCGCGCCGTCCTCTTCGCGGATGGCCGAGGCGCGGGCGTTGAACCAGCGCCACACCCCGTCATGACGGCGCAGCCGGTGTTCCAGGTCGAAGGGCAGGCCGCCCTGGAGGGCCTGCGACCAAGCCGCCTGCAGGTCGTCGCGGTCATCGGGATGGACAGCCTTCAGCCAGCCGTCGCCCAAATGCTCAGCGGCGGGAACGCCCGTAAAGTCGATCCACTGCGGGCTGAAATAGTCGAAGTCGCCGTCCGGCCGGGCCGACCACAGAAGCTGGGGCAGGGAGTCCACCAGGGCGCGGACCCGGGCCTCGCCGCCCCGCAGCTGGGCCTCGGCGGTCTTGCGGTCGGTGATGTCGGAGCAGGAGCCGATGTAGCCCAGGAACTTGCCGTCGCCGTCGAA
This sequence comes from Phenylobacterium sp., assembly GCF_030651185.1. Taxonomy (GTDB): domain Bacteria; phylum Pseudomonadota; class Alphaproteobacteria; order Caulobacterales; family Caulobacteraceae; genus Phenylobacterium. The sequence continues at coordinate 68,872 of NZ_JAUSCJ010000004.1, read as the reverse complement.
GCGCGGCGCGGCGGCCTCGTCGATCCAGCGATAGGCCCCGTCGTGGCGCAGGATGCGATATTCCAGCCGCGCCCGGCTGCGGGCCGTGAAATGTGCGTCATAGGTCGCCAGCACTCGCTCGCGGTCCTCCGGGTGCACTTCCTCGAGCCAGCCGCGGGCCAGTTCCTCCTGCATCGGCCGGCCGGTGAAGGCCAGCCAGGAGGCGTTGAACCAGACGGCGCCCAGGCTGGGTCCGCTCATCCAGATCATCACCGGGGCGGCGTTGGCGATGTGCTCGAATTCGTCGCGGCTGCGGCGGGCCTCTTCCTCTGCCGTGCGCACCGCCTGGTCGGCGAGTCGTTGGTCGGTGATGTCGTGGAAACTGACCGCCAGGCCATCCCCCAGCTTCAGGGCGCTGGACCTCATCCAGTGCTCCTCGCCCTCAATAACCCGGCGGACTTCCCGCTCGTCAGGGCCGCCGGAGTCGAGAGCCAGGCGCAGGCGCTCGATTGCCTCGGCGGCGTTGTCGCGGGGGAAGACCTCGGTGACCCGTCGCCCCACGAGCCCCTGAAGATGTGGGGCCATTCGGTCGGCGGCGGGATTGGCGTAGGCCCATGTGAAGTCTGCGACCTGGCCGTTCTCCCACACCGGCTCCAGGATCACGAAGCCGTCCAGGGCCTGTTCCTGGAAGATTCGGAACCGCTCTTCGACGGCCGCGCCGCGCTGGATGGCCAGGCGCAGGCTCTTGGCGATGACCACGGTCAGGGCGCCGGTGGCGAGGAAGAGGATGAGCTGAAGCTCCCCCTCGCGCCAGGACTCCGCCGATGAGCCCTTGGGCAGCCAGAGGGCCCAGACGATGGCCCCGCTCAGCAGGGTCGCGCCGAGCCCGCCGCGCAGGCCCGCCACCAGGGCGCCGAACAGAATCGCCGGGAAGAAGGCCATGAAGTTTGGCGGGTCGACCAGGACCAGGCCGGCTAGGCCGCGGACCGCGGCGGCGATTCCGACCGCACCGAGCGCCGCCAGATAGCCGACAAGGGGACGCTCGATCGCGACTGCGAAACGCTGCGCCCACCGACCAATCATCACACGACAATGCCCCACACAGGGCCCCACCGAACCCCTAATCGGAGGGAACGTAAAGCGTGGCCTTACGGTTCCCTCCGTCGCTTGGGCTCAAATCAGCGCGGCGCCATCCGGATCGCGCCGTCCAGACGGACGTCTTCACCGTTGAAATAGCCGTTGGTGATCATGGTCAGCGCCAGCTGGGCGTAGTCGTCGGCCTGGCCGAGGCGCTTGGGGAAGGGCACCGAATTGGCCAGGGCCTGCTTCACCGCTTCCGGCGCGCCGCGCATCAGCGGGGTGTCGAAGATGCCGGGCAGGATGGTGTTGACGCGAATGCCTTCGCTGGCCAGGTCGCGGGCGATGGGCAGGGTCATGCCCACGACGCCGCCCTTGGAGGCCGAATAGGCCGCCTGGCCCATCTGGCCGTCCTCGGCCGCCACCGAGGCGGTGTTGACGATGGCGCCGCGCTCGCCGTCTTCCAGGGGCTCCAGGTCCAGCATGCCCTTGGCCGACTTGGCGATGCAGCGGAAGGTGCCCACCAGGTTGATCTGGATGATCAGGTTGAAGGCGTCGAGGGGGAAGTGCTTGGTCTCGCCGGTGGCCTTGTCGCGGCCGGCGGTCTTGATGGCGTTGCCGGTGCCGGCGCAGTTGACCAGGATGCGTTCCTGGCCGTGAGCGGCGCGGGCCTTGGCGAAGGCCGCGTCGACTTCCTCTTCCGAGGTGACGTTGCACTTGCAGAAGACGCCGCCGACTTCTTTTGCGACTTCTTCGCCCTTGGCTTCGTTCATGTCGAAGATGGCGCACTTCACGCCCTGGGCCGCAAGCTGGCGGACCGTGGCTTCGCCGAGGCCAGAGGCGCCGCCGGTGACAACCGCGGCGATAGAGGAATTGAGTTTCATGGACGCGTCGCTCCCGGTTCTGATTAGACTAGGTCTGGTTTCCCCCGAGGCTTTAGACCGATGAGCGGCAAGTCAAAAGCGTCACGCCACGTCAATGGCGATGGTTTCGACGCCCGCGCGGCGATCGACCCCAAGCACGCCCTGGTTCCGGCCGTGCAGAAGGTCAACGAACGGCGGGTGGCGGAGGGCTTCTGGCCCAAGTTCCGCAAGGTGGCGGCCAGGATTCCCTTCGCCGACGACCTGCTGTCGGTCTGGTACTGCGCCCGCGACCCGGCGACGCCGAAGGCCGCCAAGGGGCTGATGATGGCGGCCCTGGCCTATTTCGTCCTGCCCACCGACGCGCTCCCCGACATTCTGGGCGTGATCGGATTCACGGATGACGCTGCGGTGTTCGCCGCCATGATGGCGGTGGTGGGCAAGAACCTGAAACCCCGCCATCGCGAGGCGGCCCAGGGGTTCCTGAAGCGGATGACGGGCGACTAGAGCGGGATGCGAAAAAGTGGGAACCGGTTTTTCGCGTGTCAATCCCGCTCTAAACATTAGGAATCGATCACGTTGATGATTTTGGATCGTTTCGATCCAAGATCATCATGATCTAGGCGCCGTGTGGCGCGGCCACGTGTGATCCGGTAGCCTTTCATGATGAGCAAATCGGTCGCCGCCCGCGCGAAAATCCAGCCGAAACCGGCGAACGTCGGAGACCTGCTGCGCCTGGACCTGCAGCTCTGCTTCGCCCTCTATTCGTCGGGCAACCTGATGAGCCGGCTCTACCGGCCGCTGCTGGCGCCGCTGGGCCTGACCTATCCGCAGTACCTGGCGATGATGGCGCTTTGGGAAACCTCGCCCCAGACGGTGGGGGCCCTGGGCCGGCGGCTGAGCCTGGATTCCGGCACCCTCACCCCGCTGTTCAAGCGGCTGGAGAGCGCGGGCCTGGTGGCGCGGGCGCGCGATCCGCAGGACCAGCGCCGGGTGCTGGTCACCCTCACCGAGGCCGGCGCCGCCCTGAAGGCCCGAGCCGCCGACATCCCCTGGACGGTGTTGTGCCAGCTTCCGCTGCCGCCCGAGGAGGCCGTGGCGTTGAAGGCGACCCTGACGCGGCTGGCGGCGGGGCTTGGCGAGCTGGTGGCCGACGAGGACTAGATCCCGGCGTACCACTGGTAGCCGCGGTCTTCCCAATAGCCGCCCCGCCCGCGGCCCAGGGTCTCGAAACTGTCGATGGCCTCGATGCGCATGACGTACTTGGCCATCTTGTAGCCCAGCTGCCGCTCCAGCCGCAGCCGGATCGGCGCGCCGTGGGCCACGGGCAGGGGCGCGTCGTTCATCTCGTAGGCCAGGATGGTCTGGGGGTGGAAGGCGTCGGCGATGGCGATGGTCTCGTAATAGTCGCCACTGCCGTCCAGGGTCAGTTCCAGGGTGTCGGCGCAGAAGAAGGCGATGTAGCGCGCCTGCGGCTTCAGGCCGGCCCGCGTCAGCAGGGGGCCGAGCCGCGCGCCGCGCCATTGGGCGATGCTGCTCCAGCCCTCGACGCAGTCGTGGCGGGTGATCTGGCTGCGGGCGGGCGCGGCCTGCAGGTCGGCCAGCGACAGGCTGAGGGGCCGCTCCACCAGCCCCCCGATCTGTAGCCGCCAATCTGCGAAGCCGCCCGCCGCCAGGGCCTGGTATTCCTCGCTGTCGGGATTGGTGGTCCCGTTGGCCCGGAAGTCCGGCGAGATGGCGCTCCGGTCATACTCACGCGCCAGGGCCGAGCGGCCGACGAACAGGCCGTGCAGGCGCCGGTTCAGGCTCTCGGCGCCGTCCAGGGTGGCGTTCACCTGGGGCGATTGGGTGAGCTTGTCGCAGGAGGCGACGGCCAGACCTGCGGCGGTGGTCAGGCCGCCGCGCAGCCAGGCTCTGCGGGTCGTCGGCGCGGTCATGGCGTGTCCTCCTCGGCGGGCTTGATGACGAACCAGCCGGTGATCATCGAGCGCAGCTCGTTCACGGGTCCGGCCAGGACCACCATCCCGACATGGACCACCACGAAGGCGACAAGGCCGCTGGCGCAGAGGAAATGCAGGGTCCGCGCCGTCTGCCGGCCCCCCAGGACCATCGCCAGATGGAGGCGGGCGTCGACCGCCGGGGACATGGCCAGGCCGGTCAGCACCATCAGCGGCAGCAGGCCGAACACCACCGGCAGGTAGGTCAGCTTCTGCAGCACGTTGTAGCGCCGCGCCTCCTCGCCGCGGGCGAACCGTAGCCGCAGGTGATCGCGGAGCGCGTGGCCGATGTGGCTCAGCTGATCCCGCGTCGGAACCAGCTCCCGCTGCAGCCGGCGGCTGAGCAGGCCGGTGGCCAGGTAGAGCGCGCCGTTCAGAACAAATAGCCAGGCGAAGAAGAAGTGCCAGCGCCGCCCGGCGCCCAGGTCGAGTTCGCCCGGCAGGGTGAGCCAATGAGGGATAGCGCGCGAGGTCATCAGGCCGTCGGCGTTCTTCGACGCGCCCAGCAGGCCGGTGGTGTCGATATTGAGGCCCGGCGCGATCAGCCGGCTCCGCGGTTCGCCGTCGTTGCCCATCTCGCTGACGATGGCGGCGAAGGGCTCGGCGAACCGCGCCGTCTCGCCCCAGTAGAAGGCCGGGTGGCTGCACAGGATCTGCAGCCCGCTAAGCAGCAGCACCACCAGGCTGGCCAGGTTCACCCAATGGGTGATCCGCACCACGGCGGGGTGGCGGAAGACCAGCAGGCGTCCGCCTTCCAGCGGTTTGTCGAGGGGCATGAGCGTGAGGATCCTTTGCCCTACATCGGCGGCGCCTTGCCGTTCTCGCCGACCGCGACGCTGTTGGTGATCAGGCCGCCGGGGGTCTGGATCGCGGCCATGAAGACCTTGGCGCCGGGGGTGATCAGGGTCCGGGCGCCCGGCACGATCTGCACGATCGGGGTCTTGGCCGGCACGACGATGCGGCGCACGCCGGTGGAGTAGCTGACGTCGAAGGCGCTGCCGGACTTGTTGGCCACCACCTTGCCCACGGTGCCGTTGGTCATCATCGAGCCCTTCTTCAGGTCCCAGCCGTAGTGGCCCTCCCCCAGTTTCACGCCGGGCGGGAAGACGTGGACCTCGAGCGAGCGGCCGGTGCCGTCCTTCTGGGGCATCTCGGCGGTGCCGATGAAGCTGCCGGGCACGATCTGGGCGACGGTCACCGGCTTGGTGATCTGCACGGTCCAGTCCTTGGTCAGGCCGAGGGTGAGCTTCTTGCCCTCCCGCGAGGTGACGTTCAGCGAGGTCGGGGTGACGGCGGTCACCGTGCCGCGCACGAACTGAGGCGCCGGCGGCGCGGCGGGCGCCGACAGGGCGGGGGCGGCGACGAGCAGGGCGGCGCCGATGGAAAGAGCTAGGACGTGCTTCATGACAGCCTCTGGCGGGAACTCGGCCATCTCGACCGATGGCCCTTTCATCCGCCGCCAAACGTGTCAGGTCAAATTGAATTTTACGCAATTGAATTGGCCGGTGCGGCCTGCCGGGCGCGTGTCGCGCCGAAGATCCAAGGCCCGCCGTCGCGACCTCGGGCCCGCTCGCGCATTAGTGCATCTCCCGCCCAACCCTCCGGATCGCGATGCCCGACCCCTATATCCTCATCCTGTTCGTGATCGGAGCCCTGGTGGCCCTGGTCGCCTGGCTGCCCCTCGCCATCCGACGGGCTCCGCTGTCCTTGCCGATCGTCTGCATCGTCCTCGGGGCCGGTCTTTTCAGCCTGCCGCAGGTCGGGCTCAACCCCATGCCCCAGGCCTATCCGGAGGTGACGGAGAGGCTGACGGAGTTTGTGGTGATCATCGCCCTGATGGGGGCGGGATTGAAGATCGACCGCATCTTCAATCTGAAGCGATGGCAGGTCACCTGGCGCCTGCTGGGCGTGACCATGTTGCTGTCGATCGCCGCGATCGCCTGGCTGGGGGTCACTCTCCTGGGTCTTGGGCTGGCCGGCGCGATCCTGCTGGCGGGCAGCCTCGCGCCCACCGACCCCGTGCTGGCGGCCGACGTCCAGGTCGGCGCGCCGCAGGAGGGGCGAGAGGACGAGGTCCGCTTCGGGCTGACGTCGGAGGCCGGCTTGAACGACGGTCTGGCGTTTCCCTTCGTGAACCTGGCCATAGCCCTGGCCCTCGCGGCGTCGGGCCCGACAACCGGCTGGCTCACCCAATGGCTCACCGTCAGTGTTCTGTGGAAGGTCCTGGCGGGGCTCGGAGCCGGCTGGGTGCTCGGCTGGGTGTTTGGCCGGCTGACCTTTGCGCTGCCGGTCAGTTCGCGCCTGGCCGGGACCCGCGACGGGTTCATCGTTCTGGCGGCGACCTTCCTCTCCTACGCGGTCGCCGAGATGCTGCACAGCTACGGCTTTCTGGCGGTGTTCATCGCCGCGCTGGCCTTCCGTCACGCCGATCCCGACCACAGCTTCCACGTCGAGATGCACGACTTCATCGAGCAGATCGAACGCATGGGGATGATGGTGGTGCTGGTGTTGTTCGGGGGCGCCTTGGTCTCGGGGCTTCTCGCGCCGCTGCGACCCATCGATGTCGCCGCCGCGCTCCTCATCGTCTTGGTGGTTCGTCCCCTGACGGGGATGTTGGGCCTGGTCGGATGGCGCAGGCCTCTGCGCGAGAAGCTGATCCTGGCCTTCTTCGGGATCCGCGGGGTCGGCTCGTTCTACTACCTGGCCTTTGGCCTCAACGCCGCGCCCTTCGAGGGGGGCGACCGCCTTTGGGCCATCGTGGGCCTCATCTGCCTGCTGTCCATTCTGCTGCACGGCGTCACGGTCACGCCGGTGATGCGATGGTTCGATCGCAGCCAGGGTCGCGATCCCGACGCCGAGCAAGACGGCGAGGCCGCAAATCGCGGGTCGGCGCCGTCGCGCCCGGGCGGCTAGACCGGTTCGACGAGCGCCGCGGCGGCCACCTTCGCCCGGCTGGCCAGGTGTTCGCGCCAGGTGATGAATAGGGTGGAGACCACCACCACGCCGGCGCCCACCACGGTCCAGATCCCCGGGACTTCTTGGAAGAGGGCGAAGCCGACGATCACCGTGAAGACCAGGCGGATATAGTCGATGGGGGCCATGGCGCCGGCGTCGCCGATGGACATGCCCTTGATGTAGCAGCCCTGGGTGATGGTGCCGAGCACGCCCATGGCGGCCAGCAGCAGCAGGTCGAAGGGCTCGGGCCAGCGCCAGGCCAGGAAGGCGCCGGGCAGGGCCAGCACCAGGCCAAGGCTTGCTGACCAGACCAGCAGCACCATGGGGGCGTGGTCCCGTGTCATCACCTTCATGCCGGTGATGGTGAGCGCGAACAGGAAGGAGGAGGCCAGCATGGCCATGGCGGGCAGGCCGATGGCGAAGTCGTGCCCCGCGCCAGGCCGCAGCATGATCAGCACGCCCAGGAAGCCCACCACGGCGGCGCCGATGCGCAAGGGGCCGACTGGCTCGCGGACCACGAAGAAGGCCAGGGGCACCAGCCACAGGGTGCGGGTGAAGGAGAGCGCATTGGCGTCGGCCAACGGCATCTTCTGGAAGGCGTAGAAGGAGAGGATCATCCCCACCGTGCCTGCCGCCGAGCGGAAGATCAGGATGCCGGGCCTTGTGGTGGCGAAGGCCGCGCCGCGATGGCGCAGGATGACCGGCAGCATGATCAGGAAGCCAAAGAACTGCCGGTAGAAGGTCTGCAGCGAGGCGGCGTAGTCGTCTCCCAGATACTTGATCAGGGTGGTCATGGCCGTGAAGCCGACCGCCGAGGCCACCATCCACAGGGCGCCGTGCAGGTTGGGCGACAGGCCGGGCTTGCCCGCGGCGTCAGCGCTCACGGATCCACCCGGTGATGGAGAACCGCTGCGCGCCCGCGAAGCTCGCCACCTGGGTGACGGCGTGCTGCTGCGGCACGCGGAAGATGTTCAGCGCGTTGAAGGTGGGGGTATAGGCCTCGCTGACATGGCCGTCGGCGTCGTGGAAGGCCAGCAGGCCGCCCCAGTCCGGCCGCCAGGCCGGGGTGAAGTTCAGCACATAGGCGTAGAGGCGGTGCTTGCCGGCCACGTCGTCGTCATGGGCGGTGAGGAAGTCGCCCGGGCCATAGCGGGTGGCCTGGGCGTCGGCGTGGGCCGGTCGCGAGTCGCCGGTGAGGGTGCGGACGAAGCCGAGAAACGCCTCGCTGTTGATCAGGTCGTAGACGCCCTCCAGGGGCGCCAGCGCCCCGCCCGTCCTCTGGCCGGCCTCCATCAGGTCCGACAGCCGCCAGGCGTCGAACTGATACTGGAAGCCGGTCCTGCCGCCCTCCAGGATCGCCGCCTCCAGCTCCGCCCGGCGTTCGGGCGGCATGGCGGCCAGGGTGTCCAGGGCGATGTCGTAGCTCTTGCCCGAGGCCGTCAGCGAGCGGTGGTAGGGGGCGGCCACCAGGCCGGCGTGGATCGCCTGGGCGTCCTTGGCCGCGAAGATCCCGGGCAGGTGCAGGCGGCCAAAGCGCTCGAAGGCCGGGCGCAGCTTGGCGGGGTCCAGGCCCCGCGCCAGGTCGAGCGCCCGGATCATCGTCCCTAGGCCGTCGCGCCGGGCAGGGCGTCGCCGAACAGGGCCGCGAAGGGCGAGCCCGCGGTGGCGTCCCAGGCGTGCCGGCCGCCGACCGTGATGCCGCCGTCCACCACGATATGGGTCCCCGACACGAAGGCCGAGTCCTCCGAGGCCAAATAGAGGGCGGCCTTGGCGATGTCGTCGGGCATGCCGGCCTTGGGCACCGGCTGCACCTTGGCGGCGTTGTCGGCCACCCGGGCGGCCATCTGGTCGGCCACCTCGCGGGGCAGGCCGAGCGAGGCGCCGAAGATCGAGGTGGCGATCAGGCCCGGGCAGATGGCGTTGACCCGGATCTTCTGCGGCGAGAGCTGGGCCGCGGCGGCCCGGCTCATATGGATGACGCTGGCCTTGGCGCTGGAATAGGCGATGGGGCCCCAGCCGGCCTGCAGGCCGGCGATGGAGGCGGTGTTGATGATCGAGCCGCCGCCCCGCTCCAGCATCAGGGGCACGGCGTGCTTCATGCCCAGAGCCGGGCCGCGCACCAGGACATCGAAGATCCAGCTCCAGCCGTCGGCGGTGATCTCGGCGATGGAGGTCATCCGGTCGGAGATGCCGGCGTTGTTGAACAGGATGTCGAGGCCGCCGAACTCGGTCTTGGCCCGCTGCATGGCGGCTTCGATCTCGGCTTCCTGGGTGACGTCGCAGTGGGCGTAGACGACCTTGCCGGGGAACCGCTTCTCCAGCATGGCGCCCTTTTCGTCCTGGATGTCGGCGGCGATGACGCAGGCCCCCTCGGCGACGAATAGCTCCACCGTGCCCAGGCCGATGCCCGACGCGGCCCCGGTGATCACCGCGACCTTATCCTGCAGACGTCCCGCCATTTCGCTTCCCCGTTTCTTGTAACTGATCGGCGATCACTAAAGCCGGATGGGCTCGCCAACAAGTGTCATCCCGGAAAGCCACGCCAGCGGCTTGTCCGGGACCCAGATGCGCGGGGCATGCCGGAGAGATCGTTGCTTCTGGCTCCCGCACTTCCGCGCTTCGCGCTCCATGCGGGATGACACCTCAGGTTAGTCGACCGTCACCACGACCTTGCCCATGGCCTTGCGGCTGCCCAGGTGGGCGATGGCGTCGGCGCCCTTGGAGAGCGGGAAGCGCTCGGAGACGTGCGGCTTGACCTTGCCCTGGGCGTAGAGCTCCAGCAGCTCGTCGATGGACTGGGCGAACAGCTCGGGGTTCTTGGTGGTCCAGGTGCCCCAGAACACGCCAACGATGTCGCAGCCCTTCAGCAGGGCGAGGTTCAGCGGGATCTTCGGGATGTCGCCGGCCGCAAAGCCGATCACCAGATAGCGGCCTTCCCAGGCGATGGAGCGCAGGGCCGGCTCGGCATAGCCGCCGCCGACCGCGTCATAGATCACGTTGAAGCCCTCGGCCCCGCCGGCGTCCTTGAAGAGTTGGCCCAGGGCCTTCTGGCCGTCGCGGTCGAAGGGGCCGCGGCCATAGACGATGCCCTCGTCGGCGCCGTGGGCGATGGCCAGGTCGCACTTTTCCTGGCTGGAGCAGGCGGCCACCACGCGGGCCCCCATGGCCTTGCCCAGTTCGACCGCCGAGAGGCCGACGCCGCCGGCCGCGCCCAGGACCAGCATGGTGTCGCCGGCCTTCAGATGACCGCGGTCCTTCAGAGCGTGATAGCTGGTGCCGTAGGTGAGGATGAAGGCCGCCGCCACATCGTGGGGCATGCTGTCGGGGATGTGCCACAGGCGGTTGGCCGGCAGCAGGACCTCTTCCGCCAGGCCGCCCCAGCCGGTGTTGGCCAGGATGCGGTCGCCGACCTTCACATTGGTGACACCCTCGCCGATCGCCTTGACCACGCCCGACAGCTCGCCGCCCGGGGAGAAGGGGCGCGGCGGCTTCATCTGGTACTTGTCCTCGATCATCAGCACGTCGGGGAAGTTGATGCCCACGGCCTTGGTGCTGATCACGGCGAAGCCGGGACGGACCTCGGGAGAGGCCACGTCTTCATAAACCAGGGTCTCAGGACCCCCGGTGGTCTTGCTCAGCAGCGCCTTCATCGTCGTCTCCCGGACATCGTTTTTCGAAAGTTGGCGGACGCTAACCCACGCCTTCCCTGGGCGGAAGTCCGGCGTCGAACATTTGTTTGGATCGGTGCGGCGTCGGGGCGATTTGGCGTGGGACGCCGCAGGCCCTATATTGGCGGGCTTCCAGCCAGCGAGTTCCTCACCTTGGGCGTCACCCTCGATCTTTCGCGCGCCACCAAGCCGGCCGCGCCCGTGAAGCCGAACCTCTGCGGCCTGACCCGCAAGGGGCTGGTGGAGACACTGATCGCCGCCGACGTGGTGCCGGCGCCCAAGGCCCGGATGCGTGCGGGCCAGATGTGGCGCTGGATCCACCACTACGGGGTCACCGACTTCGAGGCGATGACCGACATCGCCAAGGAGACCCGGGCGGTTCTCGCCGAGGCCTTCAGCCTGGCGCGGCCCGAGATCGTCGAGCGCCAGGTGTCCAAGGACGGCACCCGCAAGTGGCTGATCCGCATGGCGCCGGGCATCGAGGTGGAGACGGTCTACATTCCCGATGTCGGGCGGGCCGGCGCTCTGTGCGTTTCAAGCCAGGTGGGCTGCACGCTGAACTGCACCTTCTGCCACACCGGCACCCAGGCCCTGGTCCGCAACCTGACCGCCGCCGAGATCGTCGCCCAGGTGCAGGTGGCCCGGGACGACCTGGAGGAATGGCCCAGCCCCAAGGAGGACCGCCGGCTCTCCAACATCGTCTTCATGGGCATGGGCGAGCCGCTCTACAATCTCGACAACGTCGCCGACGCCATCGACATCATTTCGGACGGCGAGGGCATCGCCATCTCGCGCCGGCGGATCACGGTGTCCACCTCGGGCGTCGTGCCGGAACTGGAAGCCCTGGGAACCCGCACCCAGGCGATGCTGGCGATCTCCCTGCACGCCACCAATGACCCGCTGCGCGACGTGCTGGTGCCGCTCAACAAGAAGTACCCGATCGCCCAGCTGATCGAGGGCATCCGCGCCTATCCGGGCCTGTCCAACGCCCGCCGCGTGACCTTCGAATATGTGATGCTCAAGGGCGTCAACGATAGTCCCGCCGAGGCCCTGGCCCTGGTGAAGCTGCTGAAGGGCCTTCCGGCCAAGATCAACCTGATCCCCTTCAATCCCTGGCCGGGGACCGACTATGTCTGTTCCGACTGGGGCGCGATCGAGAAATTCGCCGCCATCCTCAACCGCGCCGGCTACGCCTCGCCGATCCGCACGCCGCGCGGGCGCGACATCCTGGCGGCCTGCGGCCAGTTGAAGAGCGAGAGCGAGAAGGTTCGCGCCAGCGCCCGGCGCAAGGCCATGACCCCGCCCGAGGTCCTGGACTCGCCCGCCGCCTGAAGGACTTTCGCGTCGGCGAAAGGTCCGTGCTAACGATGGCGACCGACAGTTCCTTGCCCAAGGGTCCCGATGCCGCCCGAACTCCAGTCTCCTGAAATCCAGGCTTTCGCCACCGGCTTCCCGATCACCCTGCTCCATGCGGGGCTCACCGTCCTGATCCTGTTCCTCGGCAGCGCCCTCTATGTCCTGCTGACCCCGCACCGCGAGATCGCCCTGATCCGCGAGGGGAATTCCGCCGCAGCCCTGTCGCTGGCCGGGGTGATGATCGGGCTGGCCATTCCGCTGGCGGTGTCGCTGACGGCGTCGACGTCGTTGATCGAGATCGGCATCTGGGGCGCCTCGACGGTGGTCGTGCAGCTGCTGATCTTCCGCATCGTCGACATGATCCTGCGCGGCCTGCCGCAGCGAATCCAGGAGGGCGAGATTTCCGCAGCCGCCCTGCTGGTGGGCGCCAAGCTGGCCACCGCGCTCATTCTCGCAGCCGCCGTGGCGGGCTGAGCGGACCGATGCATTTCCCCAAGCTGCCGGACTGGCTGGTCTATGCGGCTGTGGTCCTGGCGCTGCTGATCGCGGCCGTGGGCCGGCAGGAGCGCGCCGACGCCCCGCCGCCGCCGCCGCCGGTGCCGGGGGAAGAGGGCGTGCCGCTGGGGCCCGCCTCGCCCTTTGATCCCTCCATTGTCGTCGACGTGCCGGCCAAGGCCGAGCCCGGCCTGGGCACCGCCTTCTCGGTGGCCGAGCGCGGGGTCTGGGTCACCGCCCGTCATGTGGTGGACGGCTGCACCCAGGCCGCCATCGTGGTGGCCGAGGGCCGGGGCGTGGCCGCCAAGGTCAGCATCGACCAGCGCGGCGAGGCCGCCATCCTCACCACCGAGGGCGGGGCGCCGCCCCTACCGCTGGGCCTGGACCAGAAGCTGCGCCGGGGCGACCGCGCCTACCACCCGGGCTTCCCCCAGGGGCAGTCCGGCGAGGCCACCTCGCGGCTGCTGGGCCGTGAGAACCTGGTGGTGCGAGGCCGCGGCGCGCGCACCGAGCCGGTGCTGGTCTGGGCCGAGACCGGCCGCACCGATGGCCTGAAGGGCACGCTGGCGGGCCTGTCGGGCGCGCCGGCCCTGGACAGCGCCGGCCGGGTGATCGGGGTGACCGTGGCCGAGGCGCCGCGCCGGGGCCGCATCTACACCACCGCGCCGGAAACCCTGGGCGCCGCCATGTCCGAGGCCCACGAACGCCCCGCCAGCTTTGCGGTGGGCGAGAGCGTCACCACCGACAACTACGGCCGTGTCGCCGACGCCCTGCGCCGCGACCTGCGGGTCGCCCAGGTGATCTGCCTGTCGACGACCTAGGCGGGGTCGGCCTCAGCCACCGGCTCCGCGCCGCCCGCCGGCATGTCGGCGGTCCGCGCCGCGACGATGAAGACCAGGATGATCCCCAGCACCCCCAGCAGGGCCGAATAGACGAAGAACACCACATAGCCGGAGCCCAGCGCCGCGGGGGTCACGCCGGACTTCTCCATGGCGCTGGAGAAGGTCTCGGGCGGCAGGCCGGTGAACAGGCCCTTCAGACCGGCGAACAGGCCGCCCTGGTCGGCGGCCTTGGCCGAGCCCTCCACCACCTTGCCCGACTGCGACGCCACCAGCTTTCCCAGCAGGGCGTAGAAGGACGAGAACATGGCGTACTGGGTGGCGGTGAAGCCCGCCCCGGTGAGGCTCGACATGTAGGCGATCAGGCAGGTGCCGGCGAAGCCCGAGGCGATGTTGTCCACCCCGATGGCGACGCTGAGCGCCCAGAGATCAGGGCCCTGGAAGGCCAGCCAGGCGAAGACCAGGTTGGAAATGGGCCCGGCGAAGGCGCCGATCACCATGGAGCGCATCAGGCCCAGCCGCGCGACGCAGAAGCCGCCCAGGCCCACCCCGATCACCGACATGACCACGCCCAGCACCTTGCGGACCTCGGCGATCTGCAGCTTGTTGAAGCCGAGGTCGATGTAGAACGGGTTCATGATGTTGAGCACGAAGTCGCTCAGCCGGTAGACGCAGATCAGGGCCAGGATCAGCCCGGCCACGTCGCCATAGCGGCGGAAGAAGTCGATGAAGGGCGCCCCGAGCGCGGTCGACAGGTAGCGGCCGGGCCTTGTCGGCGCGCCGGGGATCGGCAGGGCGGCCACCACGATCAGGGCCACGCCGGTCAGGATGCCGCCGACCTGGGCGAACACCCCGAAGGGCTTGGCTTCCCAGGCGGCCTTGATGGCGTCGCCCACCTGGGGCTGGCCGAGGTGGGCGGTGACCGACTGCAGGACGGTGGCGTTCCCCGCCAGGCCCGAGCCGAAGATCAGGGCCCCCAGCAGGACGATGGCCAGGCGAATGACCCACTCGACCCCATCGCGGTAGGGAACCCCGGCGACGCCCTGGAAGTCGATATCGCGCAGGATGTGCTTGGCCTCGCGCGGCGCCCCCAGCACGCCTGCGACGCCCACCACCATCAGACCGGCCATCAGGGCGTAGGACAGGCTCCAGCCCACCACGTCGGACATGGCCAGCGGTATGACGCCGGCCACGATCATGGCGATGCGGTAGCCCCACTGGTAGGCCGCCGCCATGGCGCCCTGCTTCTCGGTGTCGGCCGCCTCGATGCGCCAGGCGTCGATGACGATGTCCTGGGTGGCCGAGGTGAAGCCCACGAAGACCGCGAAGGCGGCCATCAGGCCGAGGCTGGTCTTGGGGTCGACCCCGGAGATTAGCCATAGCCCCAGCATGATCAGGGCCTGGCAGACCAGCATCCAGGAGCGCCGATGCCCCAGCCATTGGGTGAGGCCCGGAATGGCGGCGCGATCGATCATCGGCGCCCAGAGCAGCTTCAGGGAATAGGCCAGGGTCGCCAGGCTGAAGAAGGCGATCACTTCCAGACTCAGTCCCGCGTCGCGGAGCCAGGCCGAGAGGGTGTCGAAGATGAGCAGGTTGGGCAGGCCCGACGCGAACCCCAGGGCCAGCATGACCAGGGCGCGGCGCTCGCCATAGACCTTGATGGCGCTCCAGGCGCTGCGTTTCGGCGCGGCTTCGATGGTCATGGCGGCCTCCCCCGAGATCGGCGCCGGGGGCGGCCCGGCCTCAGCCGACCTTGGCGCGGTCCGTCGTTTCCGTCCAGCCGCCGCGGGTCAGCCTGGCCAGGATCCCGCGCAGAGCGTCCGGCGCTAAGGGCTTGACCAGGAAATCGTTCATGCCGGCCGCCAGGCAGGCGTGGCGGTCGTCCTCGAAGGCGTTGGCGGTCAACGCGACCACCGGGGTGTCCAGGCCGGCGGCGCGCAGGGCCCGCGTGGCGTCCAGCCCCGACATGCCGGGCATCCGCATGTCCATCAGGATCAGGTCGTAGCGCCCGACCTTCAGGGCCGCCATGGCGTCCTCTCCGCCGCCGGCGTGGTCGACCTTGCAGCCCTCGCGGGCCAGCAGGGTGCGGGCCAGCAGGGCGTTGATGGCGTTGTCCTCCACCAGCAGCACCCGGGCGCCCGGCGCGATGGCCGGCGCGATGCGTTCGTCCTCGGCGCTCTCGGCGCGGTGGGCGCCCTCGCCCAGCACCGCCAGCACCCGCTCGGCCAGGGAGGCGCGGCGCAGGGGCTTGATCAGGTAGCCGGCGAAGCCCTGGGCCCGGTAGGTCTCGATGCGGGCCCGCTCGCCGGGCGGCAGCAGGATGATGGCGGGGCGGGAGTCGGGGGGGCAGGAGGGGGCGAGCGCATGGTCCACCAGCAGGACCTGGGCGCTCTTGTCCTCGCCCGTCACGGCCGTGCCGCCGGCGGCCTCGACCTGGCGTCGCGCGGCCTCGCAGACCACGGGATTGGGAGACAGCACGCCCACGGTGCGGCCCGCCAGAGGCGCCTCGCCCAGGGCGGTGAGGCGCGGGAAAGCCGCTTCAAACCAGAACAGCGCGCCGCCGCCAGGGGCGTCCTCGACGCCCACCTCGCCGTCCATGGCGGTCGCCAGCTTGCGGGCGATGGCCAGGCCCAGGCCCGCGCCGCCCAGCTGGGCGCCGTCATAGGAGGGGTCGGCCTGGGCGAAGGCCTCGAAGATCTTCTCCCGCGCCGCCTGGGTGACGCCGGGACCGGTGTCGGCGACGCTGAAGCGCAGGCGCGAGCCGTCGCGCTCGGCGACGGTCAGCAGGATGCCGCCGGTTTCGGTGAATTTCACGGCGTTGCCGGCGAAGTTGAGCAGGATCTGGCGCAGGCGTCCCTCGTCGGCCAGGGCCTGGCCGATGCCGGTGGGGGCGGCCCAGGCGATCTCCAGCCCCTTTTCCTGGGCGCGCGGCGATAGCAGTTCGCTCACCGACCGCAGCAGGCCCTCGACGTCCATGGTGGCGGGATGCAGCTCGATCTTGTCGGCGCCCAGCTTGGCGAAATCGAGCACGTCGTTGACCAGGCTCAGCAGGTGCTCGCCGGACTCCCGCAGGGCCGACACATAGGCTTTCTGTTCGGCGGTGAGGCCGGTGCCCTCCAGCAGGCGCGCCATCCCCAGCACGCCATTGAGGGGCGTGCGGAATTCGTGGCTGAGCGAGGCGAGCTGCTCGGCGCTAACGCGGGCGTCGGGAAGGTTGGGGGTCGTGTGCTTGCGGGCCATGGAGCAAGCTTAGGCGCCGGCGGCTTAACGGGCGGTCAAGCGGCGGACAACGCCCGTCTTCCGGCGAAGCTGCAACTTTCTGGCGTGGGAGAACGGCGGTCTTTGGGTCCGGCCCTGGCGCCGCAAATGCCTGATGCATAAGCGGAACGTCGCCGGCGAGGAGGTTACGCCTGGACGAAACTCCGCGGGGGCTTTTAACTACCCACCTTATGGGCGAGCACAGGAAATGACCGAAGATCCCGTCGAGCTTCTGACCCCGCGCGAGCGGGAATGTCTGCGGCTGGTGGACCGGCACCTGAGCTCCAAGCAGATCGCCCGCGAGCTGGGCATGTCCAAGACCTCCGTCGACACCTATTGCGACCGCGCGCGCCGCAAGCTGGGGGTCGACGACCGCTACGAAGCCGCGCGGCGCCTTGCCGACCACGACCGCGGTGTCCTGATCGCGTCAGGACACGATCCGATCAGGACAGACAGCCGTCCTCCCGCGGTCCCTCCTTGGGGCGACACGGGAGGACAGGCCGATGGCCGATTGGATGAAAGCATTGCTCGAGGTGGACCCGTCCCAACCGGACTGGGAAGGCCAGGAGCAGAGGGCGGCGGTGAACCGGGTGATGCGGCTGGGCCAGGAGGTGGACGCCTTCCAGGCCCGCTGGCCGGAGATGCGGGCCGAGGGGCTTCAGGCCCCGGGCTTCACCTGGAGCCAGCTGGAGCGCCAGCTGGCCGATCTGGCGGGGTGTCCGGCCAAGGCGGCGATGGCCCGGGACCTGGTCTCGGCCACGGCCAAGATGTCGCACTTCAAGCCGCCGGAAATGGTCCTGCGCGAAATCCTCTGCATGACCTGGGCGCTGTTGGACGAGGGCTTCCAGCCCCCTCAGGAGGGATCGGCCGAAATGCCCTAGGTCCCGCCGCCCGACTGGGGCTGATCGGTCTGATCGCCATCATCACCGCCCTGGCTTTCGGGGGGATGCTGGCCGGCCTGCACGCCCTGCAAGACCTCGCCTAGCTAACCCCCACATCCCCTTCGTTTTTCAGCAGCACCGCGCCGGGTCGCCCGGCGTGCAGGAGATCGCTCATGCTCAAGCAACGCCGCCTGGTCGCAGACCAAGTCGCCGCCAGCCTCTTCGAAGCCGAGGCCGCCATCGACCTGGCCCTGGCCAAGGCCGCCGCCCTGGCCGGCATCATGCCGGGCCTGCGCACCGAGGCCGGCATCTCGGCGCTCATCGGCCAGGGCGCCGTGGAACGGGCCGGCGAGGCCTTCGCCGCGCTCGCCACCGCCCGGCGCGCCATCTGCGAGACCCATATGGAGCTCAGCATCGCCCAGAAGCAGATGGGCCTGGGCGCGGTGATGTACGGCGACTCCCTGCCCAAGCCGCAGATGATCGCCGACGGCGCGCGCGACCTGCGCGCCGTGGCCCGGGCTGCGCGCGCCGCCTAAGCTCGCCGCTACAAACCCAGGCCGGTTTCTGACAAGATCGGGCCCTCAGCCGCTGGGGGCCCGACGCCTTTGGTCTTCGCCACCCTCGCCCAACAGACCTGGATCGTCCTGATGGTCCTGGTCTCCGGCCTTGCTCTGTGGCGGGGCGCGGGGCCGGAGCGGAGCATCGCCATGGCCAACCTCGCGGCCTGGATCCTCACCCCGCTCGCCTACCGAAACGCCCTGATGGATCCCCAGTGGGGGGTCTTTATCGTGGACGCGATGTTCATGCTGCTGCTGGTCTGGTTCGCGGCCACCACCGACCGAACCTGGCTGCTGTTCGCCGCCGCCTTCCAGCTGCTGGCGGTGATCACCCACATCGCCATCGCCGTCGATCCCGGGGTTCGCACCCTGGCCTATTTCCGCGGCCTGGCGATCTGGAGCTATCTGGTGCTGGGCGCCCTCGCGGTCGGCGCCTGGAACATGCACCGCGAGCGACGGGCCGGCCTAGCCCACCGGACTTAGGCCGCCTGCGCCCACCCGCCGATAGATCAGCGCCTCGGCGACGTGGACCCGCCTGATAGCGCCCCCGCCCTCCAGGTCGGCGATGGTGCGGGCCAGGCGCAGGGTGCGCGTCCAGCCCCGGGCGGTCAGGCGATTGGCCTCGGCGGCCTTGGCCAGCAGGGCCTTGGCCGGCGCATCCAGGTCGGCGATGGTTTCCAGCCAGTCGCCTTCCGCCCGCGCGTTGATCGGCTCGGCGCGCTCATGGCCAGAGGCCGCGGCGCGTTCGGCGGCCAGGTCGCGGGCCTGGGCCACCCGGGCGGCGGCCTCCGCCGTGCCCTCCAATGGGGCGGGCAGGGCCAGGTCGGCGGCGCTGACCGCCGGCACGTCGATCTGCAGGTCGATGCGGTCCAGGAAGGGGCCGGAGACCTTCATCTGATAGTCGGTCTGGCAGCGCGGGGCGCGGCCGCAGGCCCCGCGTCCGGGGCCGCCGTGGCCGCACTTGCAGGGGTTCTGGGCGGCCACCAGCTGGAAGCGGGCCGGATAGCGGACGTGGGCGTTGGCGCGGGCCACCACCACCTCGCCGGTCTCCAGGGGTTGGCGCAACGAATCCAGGGCCTGGGCCGAGAACTCCGGCAGCTCGTCCAGGAACAGCACCCCGTTGTGGGCCAGGGACACCTCGCCGGGCTTGATGCGGACCCCGCCGCCGGTCAGGGCCGCCATGGTGGCCGAATGGTGCGGAGTGCGGAACGGCCGAGCCCGCGTCAGCTCGCCCTTGGCGATGAGGCCGGCCACCGAATGGATCATCGAGGTTTCCAGCAGCTCGGCGGGCGACAGCGGCGGCAGCAAGCCCGGCAGGCGGGCGGCCATCATCGACTTGCCCGAGCCCGGCGGTCCGGTGAAGGCCAGGTTGTGGCCGCCGGCGGCGGCGATCTCCAGGGCGCGCTTGGCGTTCTCCTGGCCCTTCACCTCCCGCAGGTCGGGGACCCGCTCGCCGTCGAGGATCGCGCCGGGCTTGGGCGGTGACAGCATCTGGGTCCCGCGGAAGTGGTTCACCAGGGAGATCAGCGAGGGCGCCGCCAGGATCTGGGTGTCGCCAGCCCAGGCCGCCTCCGCCCCACAGGCCTCGGGGCAGATGAGGCCCAGGCCCAGGGCGCCGGCCGCCACGGAAGCCGGCAGGGCGCCGGCCACCTGGACGATGCGGCCGTCGAGGGAAAGCTCCCCCATGGCCGCCCATTCCGTCAGCCGGTCGGGGGGAATAATGCCCATGGCGGCCATGACGGCCAGCGCGATGGGCAGGTCGTAGTGGCTGCCCTCCTTGGGCAGGTCGGCGGGCGCCAGGTTGACGATGATCCGCTTGCCCGGCAGCGACAGGCCGAGACCGGAGAAGGCCGCCCGCACCCGCTCGCGGCTCTCGCCCACCGCCTTGTCGCCGAGACCGACCAGGATGAAGGCGAACTCGCCGCCGGTGAGCTGCACCTCGACATCGACCCGCCGGGCCTCAACCCCTTGAAACGCCAGCGTGACGACCCGCGCAGCCATGGCTCATGTCCCCGGTTTGAGCATGTTTTATCCACAACCCCAGCACGCCGCGCGGGTCGGATCAAGAACAAAAAAGGAACCTATAGAGAAGATGAGGGGTTTCCGTGGCCTAGACCACATTTCTCATCTCACAAGCTAGACCGTGGCGCGAATCGCTTCAACGCGTTCCCAAAGCAGAACTGTCGCATCGACGCCGGTGAACTTTTTCAAGGCGACGGCGCCGGTGGGTGACGTCACATTGATCTCGGTGAGGTAGTCGCCGATCACGTCGATGCCGACGAACATCAGGCCCCGGCGCTTCAATTCGGGCCCGATGATCCCGCACAGTTCCAGGTCCCGCGCCGTCAGCTCGACGGCCTCGGCCCGGCCACCCACCGCCAGGTTGGAGCGGATCTGGCCGGCGCTGGGCACCCGGTTGATGGCGCCGACCGGCTCGCCGTCCACCAGCAGGATGCGCTTGTCGCCCTTCACCACGGCGGGCACGTACTTCTGGGCGATCACCGGCTCGCGGCTGATCATCCGGTGCAGGTCGAGCATGGCGTCGAGATTGGGGTCGTCGGCCAACAGGCGGGCGACACCCGAACCGCCGGCGCCGTTCAGCGGCTTGAGCACGATGTCGCCCTGTCGGGCGCGGAACTCGTAGATGGCCTCGAGGTCGGAGGTGATCAGGGTCGGGGGCTGCACGCCGGGGAAGGTGGTGACGAACAGCTTTTCCGGCGCGTTGCGCACCTCGGTGGGGTTGTTCACCACCAGGGTCCCCGGGTGGATGGCGTCCAGGAAGTGGGTGGAGGTGATGTAGGCCATGTCGAAGGGCGGATCCTGGCGCAGCAGGACGACGTCGAACTCCGACAGGTCGCGGGTCTCCCAGGGCCCGAAGGTCGCGTGGTTTCCCTTCACCGGCTGGACGGTGACCGCACGGCCCTTGGCGGTGAGCTTGCCGTTCTCCAGGGCCATGCGCTCAGGCGTGTAGACCCACAGGCTGTGGCCCCGTTCCTGGGCCGACTGCATCATCAGGAAGGTCGTATCGCCTTCGATATTGATCCCCTCCAGGGGGTCCATCTGGACGGCGACCTTCAGGGACATGGGCAGGCTTCCTTGCAAGCTGAGGCGTTCAGATAGGTCGCGGCGGGCGCGAGCGCCAGCGCTGCTTAGTTGAGTTGCAGCCGGACGCGCTCGCGATGGGCGCGGGCGGCCAGCGTCGCGCCGCCGTCCAGGGTCGAGGCCCGGGCCAGGGCCTGTAGGGCGCCGGCCAGGGCGCCCTGGCCTTCGCGGGCCGCGGCGACGTCCAGCCAGGGGCGGTGGTCGCTGGGGTCCAGCAGGGCCCGGCGCAGGGCGGCGCGCTCGGCGCGGCCAAAGTCCCGGGCCGCCACGGCGCGGGCGAAGATATTGTTCTGCAGCCGCATCAGTACGGCGCGGTCGGGGGCCGGCGCCATCAGCCGGTCCAGGCGGTCGGCGACGTTGGGGGTCAGGCCCGCGTGCAGCGCCCGCCGGGTCAGCTCCGACGGCAGCACCACCCGGCCCTCGGCATAGGGGTCCAGGGCGAGCGGCCCCTCCCGGGTCTCGATGCGCAGCAGGAAGTGGCCGGGGAAATCGACGCCCTGGACCGTCAGGCCGCACTTTCGCGCGACATGCAGGTAGTAGACCCCCAGCGCCACCGGCAGGCCCTTGCGGCGCTCGGCCACCGACAGGATGTCGGCGTTGTCGGGATGTTCGTAGGTGAAGAGGTCGCCGCCGAGCCTCAGGTCGCCGGCCATGGCCTCGGCCAGGGCCTCCTCGGGACTTTCGTTGGCCAGGCGCTGGGTCAGGTGCGCGACGCCCGCCTCTCCCAGGTCTCGGGCCTGCTGGGCGTCGCGGCTGGGATCCTCGTGCAGGGCGCAGGCGATGGCGGCTTCCAGCAGGGGGAAGTCGCCGTCCACGCACTGCCCCGCTTGGGTCAGATAGGTCTCAGCGTCCTCGCGACTCATCTAAGCCTCACGCGCCTCTCCAGGCGTCGGGACTATGTCTTGGAAGTTTGCCGGGCGCGAGGGCGATCAGGTCCAGGCGCACCGCAGCGTTGTGCAGCGCGGGCCGCCGGGCCGCCAGCGTGGCCCCGGCCCGGCGCAGGCGAGCCCGTTGGTCGGCGCTCACCGCTTCCATCGCCGCCAGCATCGTCGCGCGCGACTTGACCTCCACCACCGCCAGCACCCCGCCGCGGTGGGCCAGCAGGTCGATCTCGGCCTGCGGGGTCTTCAGTCGGAAGCCGAGGATGCGGTAGCCCTTCAGCATCAGCCAGATCGCCGCCCAGACCTCGGCCCGCCGGCCAGAGAGCCTCGCGGCCGCCCCGCGTGCCTGGCGGAGGGGGTTCACGGCTTGGTGTCCCTGAGCGCCATGGCCCGCCTGTAGAGGTCGCGCCGCGGCAGACCCAGCGCCTTGGCCACCTCGCTGGCGGCGTCGGCGGTGCCCAGCCGCTCCAGGGCTTGGGTGAGCGCCGTGTCGACATCGGCCTCGGTGGCGGCCTCTTCGCGGCCGGGGGCCACGACGATGACGAACTCGCCCTTGGGCGCTGCGAACCGCTTGTCGGCGGCCAGCTGGTCCAGGGGCGCGCGGGTGACGGTCTCATAGAGCTTGGTCAGTTCGCGGCAGACGGCGGCCTCGCGCGGGCCGAACACGGCGGCCATGTCGGTCAGGCTGGCGGCCACCCGGCTGCCCCCCTCGAAGAACACCAGGGTGGCGCGCAGGCCGGCCAGTTCCTGGAAGAAGGTCTGGCGCGCCGCGCTCTTGGGCGGCGGGAAGCCGGCGAACAGGAAGCGGTCGGTGGGCAGGCCCGCCACCGTCAGCCCGGCCAGCAGGGCCGAAGCGCCGGGGATCGGATAGACCGGCAGGCCGTCGGCCATGGCTTCCCGCGCCAGCCGGTAGCCTGGGTCGGACACCAGGGGCGTGCCGGCGTCCGACACCAGGGCGACCCGGCCGCCCTCGCTCAGGATCTGCAGGGCCTTGGGGCCGGCCCGGTCGGCGGAGTGCTCATCGTAGCGCTCCAGCTTCTTCGACAGGCCGTAGGCGGAGAGCAGCTTGCCGGCCACGCGGGTGTCCTCGGCCAGCACCAGGTCGGCGGCGGCCAGCACGTCTAGGGCGCGCAGGGTGATGTCCCGCAGGTTCCCGATCGGTGTCGCCACTAGGTAGAGGCCCGGCGCCAGGGGCGCTTGCGACAGTTCGGGCGGCGGCGGGCGGGGGGACATGGACGAGGAATCGCCGGTTCGGGCGCCCATGGCAAGCTTGGGCTCAGGCGAGCGCCAGCCGGCTGGTGACCCAGTTCAGCACCAGGCGGCCCGCCGGGGTGGCCCTCAGCCGGTCAGGATCGGGGGCGAGCAGGCCGGCGCCGATCAGGTCCAGCACCTCGGGATGGACTGGCGTGAGGGCTAGCGCCGCGATCTCGGCGAAGGAAACACCCTCCTCGATGCGCAGGCCGGCCAGCAGGCGCTCCTCGGCGGCCTGCTGGCCGGTGAGGGCCTCGCGGGTGGCCCAGCCCAGGCCGGTCCCGGCGACCTTGGCGATGTAGTCGGCGGGTCTGGCGGCGGCGAAGGTGGCGGTGCGGGCCCCCTCCAGCGTCAGGCGGCCGTGGGCGCCGGGGCCTACGCCCACATAGTCCTGACCGCGCCAGTAGACGAGGTTGTGGCGCGAGCGGGCGGCCTGGCCCCTGGCGTGGTTGGAGACCTCGTAGGCGGTAAAGCCGTGATCGGTCAGCACCTGCTGGGTCACGTCGAACAGTTCGGCGGCCAGGTCTTCAGCCACCGGGACCAGGGTTCCGCGCTTCACCGCCCGGTCGAAGGCGGTGCCCGCCTCGATGGTCAGCTGGTAGGGCGACAGGTGCTCGGCGCCGAGCGCGATGGTCTCGGCCAGTTCGGCGCGCCAGGCCTGCGCGGTCTGGTCGGGGCGGGCGTAGATCAGGTCCAGCGACAGGCGCGGGAAGGTCTTCGCCCCCAGGGCGGCGGCGCGGCGGGCCTCGTCGGCGCCATGGTTGCGGCCGAGCAGGGCCAGGCTGGCGTCATCCAGGGCCTGGACGCCGAGGGACAGCCGCTGCACCCCGGCGTCGGCGAAGCCTGAGAACCGGCCGGACTCGGCGTCGGTGGGATTGGCCTCCAGGGTGATCTCCAGGTCCGCCGCCGGCGTCCAGAGCGACTTGCAGAGGGCGATCATCTCGCCGGCCCAGTCGGGGTCCATCAGCGACGGCGTGCCGCCGCCCAGGAAGATGGAGGTCAGCTCGCGGGGCCCGGTCAGCGCCCGGTGGCGGCGCAGGTCGGCGAGGATGGCGTCCTTCAGGGCGCGTTGCTCAACTTCCCGGCCCCGGTCGCGCAGGACGTTGAAGTCGCAATAGGGGCAGATGCGCGCGCAGTAGGGCCAGTGAATATAGACCCCCAGCAAATTCAAAGGACGGCGGCCTTGAGCTTGGCGAAGGCGACCGCCCGGTGGCTCATGGCGTCCTTGGCGGCGGGGTCCATCTCCCCGAAGGTCTGTTGGTGGCCCAGGGGCGTGAAGATGGGGTCGTAGCCGAAGCCGCGTGTTCCGCGCATCGGGAAGGTCAGGGTCCCGTCGAGCCGGCCTTCCACCACCACGGCGGGGCCGCCCGGCCAGGCGACGGCGAGCGCGCAGGTGAACCAGCAGGACAGGTCCTCCGAGCCGGTCTCTTCGATCCGCGCCTCCACCTTGCCCATGGCCATGGCGAAGTCCTTCTCCGGTCCCGCCCAACGGGCCGAGAAGATGCCGGGCGCGCCGCCCAGGGCCGCCACCGACAGGCCGGAGTCGTCGGCCAGCGCCATCAGGCCGCTGGCGTCGGCGGCGGCGCGGGCCTTGAGCAGGGCGTTGCCGACGAAGGTGGTCTCGGTCTCGTCGGGCTCGGGCAGTCCCAGTTCGCCGGCGGTCACCAGGGAAAAGCGGTTCTCCAGAATGGCGGCGATCTCGACGGCCTTGCCGGGATTGTGCGTCGCCACCACCAGCCGCGCGCCGGGTTCGAGCTTCAGCGCCATGGGAAAACCTCCGGTTCGAATGCGAAGGCGGACCATAGTCGCCGCGCGCGCGCCCTTCAATTGCAAGGGATTGCGCGCGGGGAAGCTGAACATTACCAATGTTTCATATCGTTTTTCGATAATTGTCTTGATCGAAAAGCGATGCGCCCATATTGACTATCGACATCGGGCGGCGACGGGCCGCCCACCACACTCAGCGTCGCCAAGCCGGCGCAAACCTGGAGATGAAGTCATGTTTTCGCCTGTTGTGACCTGGATGGACCGCGCCCTGATGCAAGTCGTGATCGTTCTCGCCGCCCTCCCCGTGGTGGCCTTGGTGGCGGGCTCGCTGGTCAGCTAGACTGAGGTGGTCAAGTCAGATGCTTCCCGCCGCCAGCCGCCACGTTGGCGGCGGAGCCACGCCAGCGGGGAGATACAGTTGATGCGCGCCTTGGGGCCCGGCTCGGTTTCGAGCTTCCTGAAGATCATCCTCGACGTGGTCTATGTGGCCCTGTGGATCGGCATCGGCGTCGTCGGCGTCCTGATGCTGGCCGCCCTGCTGCTGAGCTTCAATCCCGACCTGATCGGCAGCCTGGCGCTGAGCGCCGAGGGCGCCAGCGTGGTCAGCCGAGGTCCTGTCCTGGCCGGCGGTCTGTTGGCTGCGGCCCTCTACATGGCCGGCCTGCTGGTGATCGTGGCGCGGCTGCGCCAGATCTTCGCCACCCTGACGGCCGGAGACCCCTTCCACCCCGACAATGTGCTGCGCCTGCGGGTGATCGGCCTGGCGCTCGGCAGTCTGGAGCTGGTGCGCTACGCCGTCCGCTTCGCCGGCGACTGGCTCGACCTGGCCCAGACCAAGAGCAGCCAGGGTTTCAGCCTGACGGCCTGGTTCTCCGTCCTGGTGGTGTTTGTCCTCGCCGAGGTGTTCCGCGAAGGCGCGCGCCTGCGCCGCGAAGCGGAGCTGACGATCTGATCATGCCTATTCGTGTCCTGCTCGACCGCGTGCTGCTGGAACGCCGCATGTCGCTTACCGAACTCGCCGACCGCGTCGGCGTCACCATCGCCAACCTGTCGATCCTCAAGACCGGCAAGGCCCGCGCCGTGCGGTTCTCCACCCTGGCGGCCCTGTGCCGCGAGCTGGACTGCCAGCCCGGCGACCTGTTGCACTACGAGGCCGGGCCCTCCGACGATCTGCCCGACGACGAGGGTGATGGCTGAACACGGCGGCGTGATGACGCAGCGCAACGAAAAACTGTGCGCGCGTGTGCAAAAAAGTCCGACTGAGCGGTGTTTAGATGTTGCGGGGTAAGGAATTCGATCCTATATGCGCTGCAACATTCTGCTGCATCGCACAAAGGAGCTCCCCATGGCTCGCGCCATTGAAAGCCTGATCGACCGCCTGATGGCCCCCTTCGCCGAAGAGCTGGCCCGCCTGCCCGCCTCGGCCTTCCGTCAGCTGCTGAACGGTCTCTAAGAGAGTCAGTACCCCACGGCCCACCCCCCGGGTCCGTGGTTTAGCGTTCGAAACGGGCGGTCCCTCGCGGGGCCGCCCGTTTTGCTGTGCGCTACTTGCCGCTGGCGGCGATCTGCATCTCGCAGAGTTCGCCGATCCCCTTGCGGGCCAGGCTGAACAGGGCCTCGAACTCGCCCTGGCTGAAGCCGCGCTTTTCGCCGGTGGCCTGGATCTCGACGATGTCGCCGGAGCCGGTCAGCACGAAGTTGGCGTCGGCCTCGGCGTTGGAGTCCTCTTCGTACTCCAGGTCCAGCACCGGGACGCCGTTATAGATGCCACACGAGATGGCCGCGACCTGGTCGGTGATCGGGTCGGTGGTCACCAGGCCCTCTTCCATCAGGTAGTTCACCGCCAGCCGCAGGGCGACCCAGGCGCCGGTGATCGAGGCCGTCCGGGTGCCGCCGTCGGCCTGGATGACGTCGCAGTCGATGGAGATCTGCCGTTCGCCCAGCGCCGCCGGATTGATCACCGCCCGCAGCGAGCGGCCGATCAGCCGCTGGATTTCCTGGGTGCGGCCCGACTGCTTGCCCTCTGAGGCCTCGCGGCGGCCCCGGGTGTGGGTGGCGCGCGGCAGCATGCCGTACTCGGCGGTCACCCAGCCCTGGCCGCGGCCGCGCATGAAGCCCGGCACCCGGTCCTCGACGCTGGCGGTGCACAGCACCTTGGTGTGGCCAAAGGTGATCAGGCAGGAGCCCTCCGCATAGCGGTTGACCCCGGTTTCGAAGGTCACGGCGCGAAGCAGTTCGGGCGTACGGTCAGAAGGGCGCATGGAAAGGCTCGGATATGAGCGCGACGTCTTGCGCCGCAGAGGGTCGCGCTTATCCTAGAATACAGAGGTTCCGTCCATGGTTCTGACCCGCTCTTGAACAATCCCCTGCTCACCGGCGGCCCGTCTCTGGCCGCGCTGGACGAACGCGCTCGCGACATCTTCCGCCGCGTGGTGGAAAGCTATCTGGAAACCGGCGATCCCGTCGGGTCGCGCACCCTGTCGAAGGGCGGGGTCCACCTGTCGCCGGCCTCGATCCGCAACACCATGCAGGACCTGACCCAGCTCGGCCTACTGGGGGCGCCCCATGTCAGCGCCGGGCGGCTGCCGACCCATGCCGGCCTGCGGCTGTTCGTCGACGGCCTGATGGAGGTCGGCGATGTGGGCGAGGAGGAGCGGCGGTCCATCGAGCACCGGCTCACCGGCCGCGGCCAGACCTTCGACGACGCCCTCAACGAGGCCAGCGCCATTCTGTCCGGCTTGGCGGGGGGCGCCGGCGTGGTGGTGACCCCGGTGCGCGACGCCGGCGTCAAGCACGTGGAGTTCGTCTCGCTGTCGGCCGACCAGGCGCTGGCGGTCATGGTGTTCGACGACGGGGCGGTGGAGAACCGGTTGATGGCGCTCACCGCCGGGGTGACGCCGAGCGCCCTGCAGGAGGCGTCGAACTTCCTCAACACCCGGCTGCGCGGCAAGACCCTGGCCGAGGCCGGCCGCGAGATGCGCACCGAACTGGACGTGGCCCGCCGGCAGCTCAACGAGACCGCCGCCCGGCTGGTGGAGGATGGCCTGGCCGCCTGGGGCGGGGGCGAGGTGGCCGAACGCGCCCTGATCGTGCGTGGCCGCGGCAATCTCCTCGCCGACCCGGAGACCCTGGACGACCTCGAGCGCGTTAGAATGCTGTTTGATGATCTGGAGCAAAAGGAACAGCTCATTGGTCTGCTAGACGGGGTCAACGAGGCCCAGGGCGTGCGCATCTTCATCGGGGCCGAAACGCGGCTGTTTTCGCTTTCGGGTTCCGCCGTGATCGCCGCGCCCTATATGACGGGCAAACAGAAGGTGTTGGGCG
The DNA here is from genome assembly GCF_030651185.1 of Phenylobacterium sp. GTDB lineage: Bacteria > Pseudomonadota > Alphaproteobacteria > Caulobacterales > Caulobacteraceae > Phenylobacterium. Next base: position 40,625 of record NZ_JAUSCJ010000004.1, on the reverse strand, counting down.
CGATCGGCGTGATCGGTCCCGCCCGGCTAAACTATGCCCGGGTCATCCCGCTGGTGGACTATACCGCCCGCGTGCTGTCCCAGGTCCGAGAACGCGTGAAGGATTGAACATGTCCGACGATCAAACGCCGGCCGACGCCGTCAACGACATCGCCGATGCGGCGATCGACCATATCGAGGCCCTGACCACAGAGAACAAGGCGCTGAAGGAACAGGTGCTGCGCTACGCCGCCGAGGCGGAGAACACCCGCCGGCGCGCCGAGCGCGAGGCCAATGACGCGCGGGCCTACGCCATCCAGAAGTTCGGCAAGGACCTTCTGGCCGCCGCCGACAACCTGTCGCGCGCCCTGGCCGCCGCGCCGGCCGACAGCGCCGACTCGGTGGTGAAGACCTTCGTCGTCGGCGTCGAAATGACCGCCAAGTCGCTGCAGACCGCCTTTGAGACCAATGGCCTGAAGAAGATCGAGCCCGAGAAGGGCGTGAAGTTCGACCCGCACCAGCACCAGGCCATGATGGAGCAGCCCTCCACCGAGGTCGGCGCCGGCGGGGTTATTCAGGTGCTGCAACCGGGTTACGAGTTGCTGGGCCGGTTGATCCGCCCGGCCATGGTGGTGGTGGCCGCCAAGGGCTCGACGGGTCCGAGCGCCGCGGCCGGTGAGCCCGCGGGCGGTCCGGCCAACCCCTACGCCGCCAACGACGTCTCGCACGACACCTCCCACGACGGCGAGGCGGTGGATACGAAGGCCTAGGCAAGAGCGCGTCCTTCTCCCCTTGCGGGAGAAGGTTGGATCAGGCCTTCTCTTCCGGCTTCTTCATCCGAATGAGACCTTCCTGGGTGACCGAGGCGACCAGCTCGCCCTTCTGGTCATAGATCGAGCCGCGCACGAAGCCGCGCCCACCCGAGGCCGAGGGGCTGTCCTGGTGGTACAGGTGCCATTCGTTGAAGTTCGACGGCTTGTGGAACCACATGGCGTGGTCGAGGCTGGCCGACTGCAGGCCAGGCGTCTGCCACTCGACCCGGTGCGGCCGCATCGCCGTCGACAGCATGTTCATGTCCGACGCATAGGCCATGATCACCTGGTGCATGTGCGGATCGGTCCCGATCGGGGCGGTGGCGCGGAACCAGACGCTGTTCTCGGCAGGCTTGGGGCCCTTTGTCCAGGACGACGGGCCGACCGAGCGCATCTCGATGGGCCGCGGGCGCGACATCATCTTGCGCATCGCCTCGGGCGCCTTCTCCATCATCTTGCGCTGCTTGACGGAGTCGTCCTCCAGGTCCTCGGGGCCGGGGACCTCGGGCATCGGGATCTGGTGTTCAAAGCCGTCCTCCACCACCTGGAAGGAGGCGGCGAGGTTGAAGATCTGCTTGCCGTTCTGGATGGCCACCACGCGGCGCGTGGTGAAGGTGCCGCCATCGCGCGACCGGTCCACGTCGAAGACGATGGGCACGCGGGGATCGCCCGGCCGGATGAAGTAGCAATGCAGCGAGTGGCAGACCCGGTCCTCGACCGTCTCGTAGGCTGCCAGCAGGGATTGGGCGATCACCTGGCCACCGAAGATGCGGCCCGGTCCCATGGACGGGCTGACGCCCCGGAACAGGTTCAGCTCCAGGCGTTCCAGCGACAGGGTCTCGGGCAGGCTCTCGGGGGTGTCCATTATGCGTCTCGAAATATGCTGCAAGTGCGAAAGGCGACGGATTAGGCCCATAGCGGCGCTCGGGCAAGGCGGTAGAATTACGCGGCCCGATAGTCCAAAAGCCGCAGATGTCCTTCGACGCCACCGTCCTGACCATGTTTCCCGAGGCCTTTCCGGGCCCGCTCGGCGTTTCGCTGATCGGCACGGCCTGGCGCGAGCAGGGGCTCTGGTCCTTGGAAACAGTGGACATTCGGGGATTTTCCAAGGATAAGCGCGGCTTCCTGGACGACACCCCTGCGGGTGGCGGCCCGGGACAGGTGATGCGAGCGGACGTCATCGCCTCTGCGCTGGACAGCGTGGAGCGGCGAGGACGGCCGCTTTTGTACATGAGCGCCCGGGGTCAGCCCCTGACCCAGGCGAGGGTAAAAAAGTGGGCTGACGGGCCTGGACTGATCGTCCTGGCCGGCCGGTTCGAGGGGGTGGACCAGCGGGTGCTTGACGCGCGCGGGTTCGAGGAGGTCGCCGTCGGCGACGCGGTGCTCGCCGGTGGCGAGGCGGCGGCTCTGGTGACGATCGAGGCGTGCGTGCGGCTGGTCCCTGGTGTGTTGGGGCAGGCCGAGAGCTTGAGTGAAGAAAGCTTCGAGGACGGGCTCCTCGAAGGTCCGCAATATACGCGACCGCGGACGTTCGAAGGCCTGGATATCCCCGAGGTGCTGCTGAGCGGCCATCACGCCCTGGTGCGGAAATGGCGGGCTGAGCAGCGCGAAGAGACGACGCGGAAGCAGCGGCCGGACTTGTGGGCGCGGCGAACCGCCAATCAACAGCCAAAGGGCGATTAAGCCCGAAGACCTAGAGGACGACTTAGATGAACATCATCCAGCAGCTGGAAGACGAAGAGCGCAACCGCCTTCTCGCCACCCGCAAGATTCCCGAATTCCAAGCCGGCGACACCCTTCGCGTCAACGTGAAGATCAAGGAAGGCGAGCGCGAGCGCGTCCAGGCCTATGAAGGTGTCTGCATCGCCCGTCAGGGCGGCGGCATCAACGAGAGCTTCACCGTCCGCAAGATCTCCTTCGGCGAAGGCGTGGAACGCGTGTTCCCGACCCACTCGCCGATGATCGAGTCCATCGAGGTGAAGCGTCGCGGCGTCGTGCGTCGCGCCAAGCTCTATTATCTGCGCGACCGTCGCGGGAAGTCGGCCCGGATCGCCGAACGCTCCTACACCGGCGGCGCGGCCAAGCCGGAAACCGTCACCCCGGCGGAAACCGTCGAAGACTAAGTCTTCGGACTTTACGAGTTTCAAGCGGCGGCCCTGGCGACAGGGCCGCCGTTTTCGTTTCAGCCCTCCACCCACGCCTTCCACGCCTGCATCACCGGGACGAAGTCGGTGGGCTGGGTCTCATACTGCAGGACGTCCCCGTCGAAGGTCACCCAGGGCTGGGCGCTGGAGACCCAGAAGGCCGAGACCGGGTGCAGCCAGCTGGTGTCGTCCAGGGTTCCCGGCCGGATCGTCAGGGAATGCGGCCCGCCGGGCGGCTCGGTGAACACCCGCACGCCACAGTCGGGGCAGAAGCGCTGAGGGATCACCGTCCCGGACGCCGCCTGGCGCGGCCAGTTGGCCGGCTTGCCCTTGGTGATCTCGAAGTCCTTGCGCAGCACCGGCATGGCCATGGAAAAGGCGCTGCCGGTCAGCGACTGGCAGTCGGCGCAGTGGCAGGTATAGACCGCGATCGGCGGCGCGTTCAGCCGGTAGCGGAGGGCCCCGCAGGCGCAGCCGCCCTCGATGGGGAAGGTCGGCAGACGGCTCATGCGGGGGGCCTCTCCAGATATTGCGGCAAGCCGTCGTCCAGTTTCAGCCAAGCCAATTTGGTGCTCGTGAAGATGTGCATCTCGGGGGCCAGAGCGTTCGGGTCGTCGAGGGTCGGCAGGCTGATGGCGATGCGGGCTGGCGAGTCCTTGGGCTGGGCGAAGACCAGGGTCCCGCAGCTGGCGCAGGAGCGGCGCATGACGCGGTCCGACGTCGGGTAGTCCAGGGTCTCGCCGGTCAGGGTGATGTCGCCGGCGGCGAACATGGCGCGGGCGAAGAACGGCGCGCTATTGGCCTTCCGGCAAAGGGTGCAGTGGTAGCACCGAACGTTCAGCGCCCGACCCCGCGCCTCATAGCGGACCTGGCCGCAGAGGCAGCCGCCCGACAGGCTCACCGGCCCGGGCTCAGATACTCGCCGAACCCGGCCACAAGGTGGTCGAACATCAGCCGCATGCGCCGGCTGCCCTTCAGGTTCTCGTGCATGGCGATCCAGCATTCCAGCTGGAAGGAGAAGGCGTTGGAGAGCACCGGGACCAGACCGTCGCGGCGGGCGATCTGATGCTGGACGCCGCCGATCCCCATGCCGGCCCGGATCGCCGAGATCTGGGCGGCGTCGTCGTCGGTGCGGAAATTGAAGATCTCGCGGGTGATGGGGCGGGGAAATTCGATGTTGGTCAGCGCCTCCAGGGGCGGGCGTTCCCGATCAAAGCCGATGATGATGTGGTTCTCCAGGTCCTCGAGGCTCTCTGGCGTCCCACGTCGGTCCAGATAACCCCGAGTGGCGTAGAAGCCGACCCCGAGCATGCCGACCTTGCGGGCCACCAGAGCGCCCTGGGTCGGGCGGGCCATGCGCACGGCGATGTCGGCGTCGCGGCGCGACAGATCCTCGATCTTGTTGGACAGCACCAGTTCGATGGCGATGTCCGGATGCTGCTCCATGAAGCCGGCCAGGATCTGCGGCAGGACCTCGACGCCGACAATCAGGCTGGCGGCGATGCGGACGGAGCCCTTCTCGCTGTCGGCCGACCCCGAGGCGTCGCGCGCGGCGGCGGCGGCGGCGGCGTGCATCTCCTCAAGGTGGGCCTTGAGGCTGACGGCCAGGTCGGTGGGGGTCAGGCCGCGGGGGCTGCGCAGGAACAGCGGCGCGCCCAGCTGCTGCTCCAGGGTCTCGATGTGACGGCCGATGGTGGGCTGGGTCAGGCCACGGGAACGCGACGCCGCCGACAGGCTGCCCGCCTGCAGGACGGCGTGGAGGCTCTGGTACAGGTCCCAGGTCGGATCGCTCATGCGCTTATGAATAGCTGAGTCACAGATATCCGCAATTTCGTCTGAGCTCCCCGGGGTCGATCTTGGCGTCGCTTCCAAGGAGATGGCGACATGGCGACTTCAGACAAGACCGCACTGGTGATTGGGGCGACGGGATCGGTGGGTGGCGAGGTCGCCGCCGCCCTGCTGGCCCATGGCTGGCATGTGCGCGGCCTGCATCGCGACCCGGCCCGGGCCGCCCGCGAGGCGGTGGATCTTGAGGCCGTCGAGTGGGTGAAGGGCGACGCCATGTCGGGCGCGGATGTCACGGCGGCGGCGCGCGGCGCGCGCGTCATCGTCCATGGCGCCAATCCGCCCGGCTACAAGAATTGGGCAGGCCTGGCCGTCCCGATGCTGGAGGCCACCATCGCGGCGGCCCAGGCGACGGGCGCGCGGATCATCTTCCCGGGCAATGTCTACAACTACGGCCCCGACGTCTTCCCGATGATGGCGGAGGACGCGCCGCAGAATCCCAGGACCCGCAAGGGCGCGATCCGGGTGGCGATGGAAAGGCGTCTGGCGACCGCCGGGGTGCGGACGATCATCGTCCGGGCCGGCGACTTCTTCGGCCCGGTCAGCGCCAGCTCCTTCCTGACCGAGGGCCTGGTGGCCAAGGACAAGCCGCTGAAGAGCGTCAGCTATCCCGGCCCCCGCGAGATCCGTCACGCCTGGGCCTATCTGCCCGACCTCGCCGAGACCATGGCCCGGCTGGCGGAGATCGAGGCGACCCTGCCGGACGTCGCGGCCTACCAGTTCGGCGGGCATCAGCTCACCGGCGACGAGATGATCGCGGGCCTGGAGCGGGTGGCGGGGCGCAGGCTTGTCGTGAAGCGCTTCCCGTGGCTGGCCCTGCGCGCCCTGGCGCCCTTCGTGGAGATGCTGCGCGAGCTCGTCGAGATGCGCTACCTCTGGGACAACACTGTCCTGCTGGACAACGCCAAGCTGGTGAAAACCCTCGGCGCGGAGCCCCACACCCCCCTCGAAACGGCGCTTAGGGTCGCGCTTCAGGGTCAAGGTTGCCTCCCAAGCGACCAAAAAGCCGCAGCCTGAGGCAAATCCTTGCGCGGCCTCGCGGGAATTCGTCGCGGGACGCTGGACTTACGCCCCCCTGCGACCCTACATGCCGCCCATGTCCGGCAAGACCCTTTATGACAAGATCTGGGACGCTCACGTCGTTGCGGAGCAAGACGGCGAGGCGATCCTCTATATCGACCTGCACCTGATCCACGAGGTGACGACGCCCCAGGCCTTCGCCGGCCTTCGCGCGGCGGGCCGCCCCGTGCGCCGTCCCGACCGCACGCTGGCGGTGGCCGACCACAATGTGCCGACCGAGGGCCAGGCGCTCGGCGTCGGCGCGGTGGCCGACGAGGAGGCGCGGCTGCAGCTCCAGACCCTGGAGCGCAACGTCAAGGACGCAGGCATCGAGTTCTTCCCGATGGGCGATATCCGCAACGGCATCGTCCACGTGGTGGGGCCTGAGCAGGGCCGCACCCAGCCGGGCATGACCATCGTCTGCGGCGACAGCCACACCTCGACCCACGGCGCCTTCGGGGCGCTCGCCCAGGGCATCGGCACCTCGGAGGTCGAGCACGTCCTGGCCACCCAGACCCTGCGCCAGAAGAAGTCGAAGAACCTGCGGGTCACCGTCAACGGGACGCCGGGTCCCGGCGTCGGCGCCAAGGACTTCGCGCTGGCCATCGTCGGCGTCATCGGCACGGCCGGCGGCACCGGCTCGGTGATCGAATATGCCGGCGAGGCGATCCGTGGCCTGTCCATGGAAGGCCGCATGACGCTGTGCAACCTGGCCATCGAGGCCGGGGCGCGGGCCGGTCTCGTGGCCCCCGACCAGACCACCTTCGACTACATGGTGGGCCGTCCGGCCACGCCGAAGGGCGCGGCCTGGGAGATGGCGCTGGCCCACTGGAAGACCTTCTTCACCGACGACAACGCGGTGTTCGACCGCGAGGTGGTGCTGGACGCCGCCGATATCGCCCCCACCGTCACCTGGGGCACCAGCCCTGAGGATGTGGTGGCGGTGACCGGAAACGTGCCGGCGCCCGAAAGCTTCGCCACCCCCGACAAGCGGATCTCCGCCGAGCGGGCCCTGGACTATATGGGCCTCACCGCTGGCCAGCCGATCACCGAGGCCAAGGTCGACGTGGTCTTCATCGGCTCCTGCACCAACAGCCGCATCGAGGACCTGAGGTCCGCCGCTGCTGTGGCCCAGCACGCCTTCCTAAACGGCCGCCTGGTGGCGCCCCACGTGCGGGCCATGGTGGTGCCGGGCTCGGGCCTGGTGAAGGAACAGGCGGAAGAAGAAGGCCTGGACGCCATCTTCAAGGCCGCGGGCTTCGACTGGCGCGAGCCGGGCTGTTCGATGTGCTTAGGGATGAACCCCGACCGCCTGGCGCCGGGGGAACGCTGCGCCTCGACCTCCAACCGCAACTTCGAGGGCCGCCAGGGCCGGGGCGGACGCACCCACCTGATGAGCCCGGCCATGGCCGCGGCCGCCGCCATCGCCGGCCACATCGTCGATGTCCGCGAGATGATGAAATGATCACCGGCCTGGATCACATCGCGCTCGCGGTGAACGATCTGGAGGCCACGGTGGCCGGCTATCGCGCCCTGTTGGGCCGCGAGCCCAACTGGATCGGCGGCGACGGCGGGGCGCGCCACGCCTGGTTCCAGCTGCCCAACATGGCGCTGGACGTCATCACCCCGCACGGTGAGGGCGCCTTCGGCGACACCATCCGCCAGCACCTGGCCGAGCACGGCGAGGGCATCTGGGCCATCGCCTTCACGGTGGAGAACGCCGAAGCCGCTCAGAAACTGGCCGAGCGCCGGGGCCTGCGCGGCTCCGTCCCCGGACCCACCCGCTCGACCCACGACGACGGCCGCAAGCGCTACTGGACCACCTCGGCCCTGAACGCTGCGGACACCGGCGGCCTCAACATCCTGCTGGTGGATCCGCCCCGCAGCGGCGAGCCCTGGCCGCTGTCGGCGCCTGTCGAAAGCGGGGCCTCGGCTGTCAGCGAGCTGGACCACGTGGTGATCAACACCGCCAATCCCGACCGGGCGCTCGCCATCTACGGCGCCAAGCTGAACCTCGACCTGCGCCTCGACCGTTCCAACGATCAGTGGGGCGTGCGCCAGCTGTTCTTCCGCTGTGGCACAGCCGTGGTGGAGATGGGCGCCAGCCTCAAGACCCCGGTGTCCGACGCCCCCGACCGCTTCGGCGGACTGGCCTGGCGGGTTACCGACGCCGACGCCGCCCGCGCCCGGATCGCCGCGGCCGGCTTCGACGTCTCCGAGGTGCGCACGGGCCGAAAGCCCGGCACCAAGGTCTTCACCCTGCGGTCCGGCGTGCCCTCGGCCCCGGCCCTGATCATCCAGCAAGGCGCGCCGCCGTGAGGTTTACGGCCTTGGCGCTCGCCGCACTTGGGTGCTCAGGTTCAGCTCTGGCGCAGGACCTGCCGGTTCACTTGGTTGACGGCGCGACTTGGACCATCACATCGCGCCGCGACACCCAGGCGACTGGTCCCGGTGGACTTGAGGTCGGGATCACTGTCGCGACAACCAAGAGCCTCATCTGGCATGCGCCTGATCGGCTGGTGGTCACGACCATATCAGCCGACGTTCAGCGCAAAGGTCCGCCGGAACTCCTTCCCGTTCAATCCCTCAGTGTTCCTGTGGACTTGGAGGTCGACGAATTTCTGACGCCCGTCAGCGTCCGCAACATGGGCGAGGTTGTGGCCGCGACGCGCTCTGAACTCCTAAAATCCGGGATGTCCGTTGAAACCTTGAACGACATCGTTGCGGAGAGCCCCGACTTTCTCAAGAGCGTGGCGATGGGGTTTATCACCCGTGATGTCGTCCTAATTTCTCGTGGGCAGGACGTGTTCTTCGAGGAGGGGCGCTCGACCTATTCGGAAGATCAGGCCCGAGCCACGGAGAACGGGCAACCAGTCACGTGGCACATCACCAATACACTGGACCTCTACGATCCAGCCGCTGGACGCGCTGTGTGGACTTGGAGCGAAGCGCCCGATCCCGCATCTCTACGAGACAGCTTGATTGAACGTGCGCGGAGAAAATCCCCGGAAAGCGTAGCTTCTGCTGAAGAGGCAGCAGCTCAGATGCACCCGAATTCTTTGCGGACCTGCCGAAGTGAGATCGACATTCGAAGCGGCTTCGCCGTGAAGATCGATTGCACCCAGTCCTCAGCCATGTCGTTTGACGACAAGACCATTCAGATGGTCGATCGCCACACAATCACCCAAACCCTGCCTGAGACGACCCGATGAAAGCCTTCACCAAGCTCGATGCGCGCATGGCCCCGCTGACCATGGCCAATATCGACACCGACCAGATCATCCCCAAGCAGTTCCTCAAGACCGTCGAACGCGAGGGCCTGGGCCGCGGGCTGTTCTACGACTTCCGCTTCGATGAGCAGGGGGTGGAGAAGACCGACTTCGTCCTGAACCGCCCGGAGTACAAGGGCGTCGGCGTCCTGGTGGCCGGCGACAATTTCGGCTGCGGCTCCAGCCGCGAGCATGCGCCCTGGGCCCTGCTGGACTTCGGGATCAGCTGCGTGATCTCCACCTCCTTCGCCGACATCTTCTACAACAACTGCTTCCAGAACGGCCTGCTGCCGGTGGTGCTGAAACCCGAAGAGGTCCAGGCCCTGATGGAGGAGGCCAAGGGTGGCAACCACGTGGTCACCGTCGACCTGGCGGCCCAGACCGTGGTCTCGCCCTCGGGCGCGGCCTTCAGCTTCCAGATCGACCCGCAGCGCAAGGCCAAGATGCTCCAGGGCCTGGACGCCATCGGCGAGACCCTGACCGCCGCCCTGGACATCGACGTCTATGAGAGCAAGCGGGCGCTGTCCGAGCCCTGGCTGGAACGGGCGTGAGCGTCATCATCGCCGGGACCGTCCGCGTCCCGCCGGAGAACCTCGAAGCCTTCCGGCCGCACATGCTGGCCATGCTGGCGGCCAGCCGCGCCGAGGACGGCTGCCTTGAATACTCCTACGCCCAGGACGTCGCCGACCCCGGCCTGATCCGGGTCTATGAGGCCTGGCGCGACCAGGCCGCCATCGAAGCCCACTTCCAGCAGCCGCACATGGCGACGTGGCGGGCGTCCTGGCCCCAGTTCGGTGTTGGCGACCGCAGGCTCTTCGCCTACGAGACCGCTTCCGAGCGCGCGCTTTAAGTTCTCTCCAAGGCTTCCGACATGACCGACCTCCTCCTCCTGCCGGGCGACGGCATCGGACCCGAAGTGACCGCCCAGGTGCGCCGCGTGGTGGTGGCCCTCGCCCCCGACCTGAAGGTCGAGGAGCGGCTGTTCGGGGGTTCGAGCTATGACGCCCACGGAACCCCGCTGACCGACGAGGCGCTGGCCACCGCCAAGGCGTCGCGCGCCGTGCTGATGGGCGCGGTCGGCGGCCCGCAGTGGGCCGGGGTTCCCCGCGACAAGCGGCCCGAGGCCGGCCTGCTGGCCCTGCGCGCCGGCATGGAGGTGTTCGCCAACCTGCGCCCGGCCCTGTGCTTCCAGCCGCTCGCCGATGCGTCGAGCCTCAAGCGCGAGGTGGTGGAGGGCCTGGACTTCATGATCGTCCGGGAGCTGACCGGCGGCATCTATTTCGGCAGCCCGCGCTTCATCGAGGACCTGCCCGGTGGCGGCAAACGGGCCGTCGACACCCAGGTCTACACCACCGCCGAGATCGAGCGGGTGGCCCGCGTCGCCTTTGAACTGGCCCGCGGCCGCCGCAACAAGGTGACCTCGGCTGAGAAGTCCAACGTGATGGATTCAGGCCTGCTCTGGCGCCAGGTGGTCACCGACCTGCACGCCCGCGACTACGCCGATGTCGAGTTGGAGCACATCCTGGCCGACAACGCCGCCATGCAGATCGTCAAGAACCCCAAGCAGTTCGACGTCATGGTCACCGACAACCTGTTCGGCGACATTCTGTCGGACATCTCGGCCCAACTGACCGGCTCGCTCGGCATGCTGCCTTCGGCCGCCCTTGGCGTGTCTGGCAAACCGGGCCTCTATGAGCCGATCCACGGCTCGGCGCCGGATATCGCCGGCCAGGGCCTGGCCAACCCGCTGGCCGCCATCCTGTCCTTCGAGATGGCCCTGCGCTGGTCGTTGGACCGCACCGACCTGGCCGACCAGCTCTACGCCGCCGTCAACAAGGCGCTGGAAAACGGCGCCCGCACCCGCGACCTGGGCGGCGCGCTCACCACCGTCCAGATGGGCGACGCGGTGCTGGCGGCGCTCTAAAGGCGCCGGTACTCGATCCGCGAGCCGTCCTCGAGCTTGCCCTTCAGGGCGGTCCACACCCCGGCCTCGTCATAGAAGTCGTCGATCTCGGCCTCGCCGCGCACGGTCCAGTGGCTGGCGCTGACCTTGCGGGCGGTGACCTTCAGCAGCTTGCCCTCCTGGGGGTTGAACAGGGGGCCTGAAAAGACCTCCGGGTTCCAGTGGGTGAAGGGGCGCACGCCGGCCGGGCCCGTGATCCTGCCCTTGGCGGTCTCGATGATCACGCCGGTCTCGGTGCGCCGCGCGGAGACCCGCTCGGCCTTGCCGCCCGAATCGGTGGTGGTTTCCAGGCTGGCGAAGCGGCCGCCGCTCCAGCGCTCCACGGCGTGATGGCGATAGCGGAACACCGGCACCGGGCCGAGCTTCACGGTCATTCGGACATCGGTGGTCACCGTGGGGGAGGCGGGGTCGCCCGTGAAGCTCATCACATGCTCGCCGATCTTCGTCCCGTTGCGCAGCACGCTGAAGGTCAGCCGGCGGGCGACGGGTGTGGCGGCGAGGGCCAGGGCCGGGAGGGCGGCCAGGCCGCCGGCGAGCAGGAGGCGTCGATCGATCATGCCTGACCTACGCTGAAAACAGGCGCCTGGATGCGCCTTGCCAAGCGCCACCGCGGACGGCGATATCTTGGCGAAGATCCGAGGGAATGCGCCGATGGCCCACTGGCTGATGAAGTCCGAGCCCAACAAGTTCAGCTATGACGACCTGGTCCGCGACGGGAAGACCGTCTGGGACGGGGTGCGCAACAACCAGGCGGCCCTCTATCTCAAGGCCATGCAGGTCGGCGACGAGGCCTTTTTCTACCACTCGCAGATCGGCCTGGAGGTAGTGGCGATCGCCAGGGTGGTGCGCGAGGCCTTCCTCGATCCCAGCGACCCGGCGGGCCGCTTCGTGGCCGTGGAGGTGGCGCCGGTGCGCAAGCTCAAGCAGCCGGTGAGCCTGGCCCAGATGAAGGCCAATCCGGCCCTGGCCGAGATGAAGATGTTCGAGCAGTTCCGGCTCTCGGTCTGTCCCGTCGAGCCGGCCGAATGGACGGCGATCCTGGCGATGGCCGGCGAGGCGTAGGATGGGCCGGCTCTGGGCGGTGCTCGGTCTGTGCCTGGCGCTCGCCGGGGCCGCTCGGGCCCAGCCGGTCGAGCCGCCGCCGGTCGTCTCGCCCGCCCCGCCGCTCGCCTGGGCGCAAGCCGCCTCGCTGATGACCCGGCTGCTGGAGACCGCCGCCCCCTCCAGCCTAGCGGTCTACACCAGCGTGGCCGGAGACAGGGACCGGCAGGGCCTGTCGGTCGGCGCCCTGCAATGGAACTTCGGCCAGGGGACCGTCGCCGACCTGATCGAGGGCGTCCCCGACGCCGACGCCCTGGCCGCGGCCGCCATGCCCTTCCACGGCGCGGACTTCATCCGCTACGCGCGGCTATCGCGCGATCCGCTCACCCGGCCCGAGGCTCTGGCCTGGGCGCGGTCGGTGCAGACCGATGGCGTGATCGATCGGGCCTTCGCCCTCGAGCTGGAGGGCTTCCTGGCGGAACCTGCGGTGATCGCCGCCCAGGATGCGGGCGAAGAGGTGTTTCGCGCCTCGGCCTGGAACCTGGCGGCCAAATGGTCGGCCAATCTGCAGGGCCGGTCCCAGCCACGCTTTGCGGAATACGCCTTCTTCCACGACATGCGGGTTCAGGCCGGCGCCCGCTACCTGGCGGAGATCGAGGCGGTGATGGCCAAGCTCGCCACCTCAAAGGCCGGCGAGACGCGGGATGTGGACTTCATCTCGCGGGCCCGGACCGGGGCGGCCTTCGTGTCGATGAAGAACGACGTGCCTTGCCAGGTCCCGAGCGCCAAGCGTCCCAGGCTGGCGGCGGGCCACGTCTGGGATGGCCAGGCCAACTGCGCCCTCTGGCGCACGATGATCATGGACGGCGAAACCCAGGGCGCCGACCGCGAACTGCTCGTCCTGGCCTTCCTGCGGGCCTATGTCGGCTCCGACGAGTTCGCGGTGAACCTCTTCAACCGCAAGGGCCTGTTCGCCACCGGGCGGGGTTTGGCCAATGGCCGGTCCTGCGACTTCCGGCTCCTTTTCGCGGCGTTGGACGCCGGGGAGTCCGTGACCGCCGATCAGGTGTCGGGCGCCTGCCGCGCGCCGAAGCCCGGCAAGAGCTAGGCGGGGGGCTTTTCCGCCAGGGCCACGGTCATCTGGGTCTGGATGACGATGGCCACCAGCTTGCCGTCCTCGCCGGTGATCCGGGTCTGCCAGACGCTGGAGGACCGGCCGACGTGCAGGGCGGTCGCCTCGCCGGTCACCGTGGTCCCCTCCTTGGCCGAGCCCACGAAGTTGGTCTTGCTCTCGATGGTCGTGGTCCGCGATCCCGCCGGCAGGTTCAGGAAGCCCCCCACCGCCCCCAGCGCGTCGGCGAAGGCCATGATCGCCCCGCCGTGCAGGATGTGGCCGGAGGTGCAGAGATCGGGCCGCACCTGCAGCTTTCCGATCACCTTCTCCTTGGAGGGGTCGGTGATCTGCACCCCCATCAGGTTGGCGAAGGGCATGCCGGTGTCTTGGGCCATGGGGTTTCCTCAGGTCGCGTGCGTTTCTTGGCGTGACCTTAGCCTGCTTCGCGCGCGGCAAAAGCGCCGTCCAGCTTGCGATTTCGGGCCTGCGAGCGTAACGGAACGCTCCGCTTGAAGATCAGGAGAGACCCCGATGGGCTATCGCGTAGCCGTCGTCGGCGCCACGGGTAATGTGGGCCGCGAAATGTTGAACATCCTTGAGGAAGTTCAATTCCCCATCGACAAGATTCACGCCATCGCCAGCCGCAAGTCGATCGGCGTCGAGGTCTCGTTCGGCGAGAAGATCATCAAGTGCCAGGACGTCGAGCAGTTCGACTTCTCCACCGTCGATGTCGTGCTGATGAGCGTGTCCGGGACCTTCTCCAAGGAGTGGTCGCCGAAGATCGGCGCCGCCGGCCCCATCGTCATCGACAATTCCTCGGCCTTCCGGATGGACCCCGACGTCCCCCTGGTGGTGCCGGAGGTGAACCCCGACGACGTGACCTGGGCGCACAGGAAGAACATCATCGCCAATCCCAACTGCTCCACCGCCCAGCTGGTGGTGGCGCTCAAGCCGCTGCATGACCGGGCGAAGATCAAGCGAGTGGTGGTCTCGACCTACCAGTCGGTCTCCGGGGCCGGCAAGGAGGGCATGGACGAGCTGTTCGACCAGACCAAGAACGTCTTCGTGCTGGGCGCCACCCCGCCCAAGAAGTTCCCCAAGCAGATCGCCTTCAACGTCATCCCCTTCATCGGCGCCTTCCAGGATGACGGCTACACCGACGAAGAGCAGAAGATGTGGAACGAGACCCACAAGATGATCGACCCGGCCATCAAGCTGACGGTCACCTGCGTGCGGGTGCCGGTCATGGTCGGCCACTCCGAGGCGGTGAACATCGAGTTCCACGAACACCTCGACGAGGACGAGGCCCGCGACCTGCTGCGCGAAAGCCCCGGCGTGATCGTCATCGATAGCCGCAACGACCAGGGCTACATGACCCCCAAGGAAGCCCAGGGCGAGTTCCCGGTCTTCGTCAGCCGCATCCGCAACGACACCACCGTCGAGCACGGCCTGAACCTCTGGGTCGTGGCCGACAACCTCCGCAAGGGCGCCGCCCTCAACGCCGTGCAGATCGCCCAGCTGCTGCACGAGCGCGGCCTGATCAAGACCAAGGCCATCGCCAGCGCCTAAGGCGAACTCGGCTTCGGCCCAGGATTCCTGGGCCGAAGTCGCCAGCTGTCGCGCGATTGGGCCTTGTCCGAAGCCCCGCCCGTCCTAGGTGGGGAACCCGCAACAAGCTGACGCTTCGAAAGTCCGTCGCCGTGACCCAGCCCGCCTCGATCGACCGCACGGCGCTGGGGGCGGGGGTCCTCTGCTACTTCATCTGGGGGTTCGTGCCCCTGGCGTTCCAGGCCATCGGCCAGCTCGGCGTCGGTCCCTGGGAGACCCTGGCCCACCGCACCATCTGGGGCGCGCCCACGGCGCTGATCTTCGTGCTGCTCGCCAGCCAGTGGACCCAGGTGGTGGGCGTGTTCCGCCAGCCCAGGGTGCTGGCCTGGCTGGCCCTGTCGGCGGGCCTGATCGCGGTCAACTGGATGGTCTTCATCTGGGCGGTGAATTCCGGCCGGGTGCTGGAATCCAGCCTCGGCTACTACATCACCCCGCTGATCAACATGGCGGCCGGGACCCTGCTGTTCCGCGAGCGCATGGACCGCATCGGCGTCGCCGCCATCGTGCTCGCGGTGGTGGGCGTCGTGATCCAGGCGGTCGCGCTGGGCCACCTGCCCCTGGTCTCCCTGGCGCTCGCCCTCTCGTTCGGCGGCTACGGCGTGGTGCGCAAGCAGGTGGCGGCCGACGCCCAGACGGGGCTGTTCATCGAGTGCCTGCTGCTGGCCGTGCCCAGCTTCTTCTTCGTGCTGTGGCTGGAGGGCCAGGGCGGCGGCCACTTCCTGGCCTCGCCGGCCACCATCGTCTGGCTGATCGCCTCGGGGCCGATCACCGCGGTGCCCCTGGTGCTGTTCGCCTGGGCCGCGCGGCGCATACCGCTCTCCTTCATGGGCTTTCTGCAGTTCATCGGCCCCACCATCGCCTTCGTGATCGGCGTGACCCAGGGCGAGGCCTTCACCCCGCTGCGGGCGATCTCCTTCATCTTCATCTGGGGCGGGGCGGCGGTCTTCACCTACGGCGCCTGGCGCCACAGCCGCGCCCTGCCGAGCCCGGTGGTGGCCTAAAGACTTTCCTGCCCCGTTTACGGGGCAGGAAAAGATCAGAGCGACCCGTAGGCCGCCTCGATCAGCGCCCTGGGCCGGTGGTCGCCGATCAGGTCGGTGGACTGGCGGTTCATCACATAGGCGCCGGCCAGACCCGTCTGCGGGTCGGCGAATACGCAGGAGCCGCCCCAGCCGGAGTGGCCGAAGGTCTGTTCGCCGGGTCCCCAGACCTTCACCGGGGCGTTGCGCATGAAGCCCGCGCCCCAGCTCATCTCGAAGGGCAGGACCAGGTCCTGGCCACCTATGCGTTCGCGGGCCGCCTCGGCGATCAGGGCCGGCGACAGGATCACCTCGCCGTCCAGCCAGCCGTCATTGGCCAGGGCCCCGAACAGGCGAGCCAGCGCCAGGGCCGTGGCATGGCCGTTGGCCGAGGGGATCTCGGTGCGCCGCCACTCGGCCTGGCCGCGGCCGCCGGCCGAGGACCAAGGGGTGAGGAAGGCCGCCCGGGTGGCCTCGTTGATCTCGCCGAACTTCGCCGGGCCATTGGGGCGCTGCATGTCGGCGGCGCGGCCATGCTCGGCGTCCGGCAAACCGATCCACAGGTCGAGCTCGAAGGGGACGGCCAGGTCCTGGCGAAGGGCCGTTCCCATGGTCCTGCCATCCACCCGGCGGAAGATCTCGCCCGCCAGATAGCCGAAGGTCACCGGATGATAGCCGCTGGCGGTTCCCGGCGGCCATAGGGGCGCCATGGCGGCCAGCCTGGCGCAGATGGCGTCCCAGTCGAACCACAGGGACGGCTCCATGGGCTCGGGGAAGCCTGAGAGGCCCGCCTGGTGGCTCATGGCCTGCTCGACGGTGATGGCGGCCTTGCCGGCCTGGGCGAACTCCGGCCAGACGCTGGCGACGGTCTGGCCGTAGTCCAGCTTTCCGGCGTCCACCAGCCGGGCGATCAGCAGGGCGGCGATGGCCTTGGTGCTGGAGAAGATGGCGGTCAGGGTCTTGTCGTCGAAGGCCCGGGTGCGCTGGCGGTCGGCGTAACCCGCCCAGAGATCGACGATCGTCTCGCCGCCGTGCACCAGGGAGAACCGCGCGCCCAGTTCCTCGCCCTTGGCGAAGTTGGCCTCGAAGGCTTCCCGGACCGCGAAGAAGGCCGGGGCGCAGGTTCCGAAGATCTCGGTCAGATCAGCCGCTCCATGCGCACGGTGGGCGAGGCGGCCTTCAGCCGCTGGGCCATGGCCACGATGGGCAGTTCGGCGGCGTTCCAGATCTGGGCGGCGCTGATGGTCTCGGCCACCCCGCCCACGGCGCGGGCCAGGGCGTAGGAGGTGGTCAGGCCGTCGATCAGGGCCGCGCCGAACAGGGCCGACAGCAGGTCGCCGGTGCCCTTGGGCGCGGAGTCGGCGCGGGGATGGGCGGCCAGCCAGGCTTCCTTCTTGTCGGCATAGATCACCCCGATCTCACCGCCGCGCTGCACCGAGGAGACCATGACCGGGCGGCCCAGAAGGCGGGCGGCGTGCAGGGCCTGGGTGGGGTCGCGGGTCTCGGCCCCGGTCATCCGCTGCAGCTCCCAGGCGTTGGGGGCGACGATGTCGGCGCGGGGAACCAGGTCGCCGATCACCGCCTCTGCCACGTCGGCGGCCACATAGAGGCCCTTGCCGGCGTCACCGATGGTGGGATCGACGATGATGATCGGCTTGCGCACGCCAACTTCCCGCGGGGCGGCGCGCACGGCGTCGATGGCGCGGGCCGCGGCGCGGACCTGGGCGGCGGTGGCGAAGTAGCCGGTCAGCACCAGGTCGGTCTGGGCGAACAGGCCATTGGCCTCGATCCCGTCCAGTATCCCCTCGATGGCTTCCACCGGCACGGAGGCCCCGCCGGGGGCGCCCCAGCCCGGATGGCGGCCATAGAGGACCGTGGGCACGACCATGGTGTCGATGCGGAAGGGCGCCAGGGCCTGGGCCTGGGCGGTCCCGCCGACACGGCTGGCGGCGACATGACTGGAGATGACGAGCGCGAGCGGCATGGCCGGTTTGTTAGCCGAGCCCTCAAGGCGGCGCTAGCACAGAACGAAAACGTCATCCCCGGCGCTTGGGGGGCTCGGCGGACTGGAGAAACGCCGGCGCCGGGGATGACGAAGGGGAAGCCTAGTAGCGGTAGTGGTCCGGCTTGAACGGACCGGTCTCGGGCACGCCGATATAGTCGGCCTGGTCCTTGGAGAGCGTGGTCAGCTTGGCGCCGAGCTTGCCCAGGTGGAGCATGGCCACCTTCTCATCGAGGTGCTTGGGCAGGGTATAGACCTTGGTTTCGTACTTGGCGCCATTGGTCCACAGCTCAAGTTGGGCGAGCGTCTGGTTGGTGAAGGAGGCGCTCATCACGAAGCTGGGGTGGCCCGTGGCGTTGCCCAGGTTCACCAGGCGGCCTTCCGACAGCAGGATGATCTTCTTGCCGTCGGGGAACTCGACGTGGTGGACCTGATCCTTGATCTTGTCCCACTTGAAGTTCTTCAGGCCCGCGACTTGGATCTCGCTGTCGAAGTGGCCGATGTTGCAGACGATGGCGTTGTTCTTCATCTGCCGCATGTGGTCGACGGTCAGAACGTCCTTGTTGCCCGTCGCGGTGACGAAGATGTCGGCCTTGTCGGCGACGTCTTCCATGGTCTGGACCTCATAGCCCTCCATGGCGGCCTGCAGGGCGCAGATCGGGTCGATCTCGGTGACGATGACCCGGGCGCCGCCGTTGCGCAGCGAGGCGGCCGAGCCCTTGCCCACGTCGCCATAGCCCAGGACCACGGCGACCTTGCCCGAGAGCATGACGTCGGTGCCGCGGCGGATGGCGTCCACCAGGCTCTCACGGCAGCCGTAGAGGTTGTCGAACTTGGACTTGGTGACGCTGTCGTTGACGTTGATGGCCGGGAACGGCAGCTCGCCGCGTTCCGACATCTGGTACAGGCGGTGCACGCCCGTGGTGGTCTCTTCCGACACGCCCTTGCAGGCGTCGCGGATGCCCGAATAGAAGCCGGGCTTCTCCTTGATGTAGCGCTTCATCACCGCGAACAGGGCTTCTTCTTCCTCGTTCTGCGGGTTGGCCAGGACGCTGATGTCCTTCTCGGCCTTGGGGCCCAGCACGCAGAGCAGGGTGGCGTCGCCGCCGTCGTCGAGGATCAGGTTCGGGTAGCCGCCGTCATGCCATTCGAAGATGCGGTGGGCGTATTCCCAATATTCCACCAGGTTCTCGCCCTTGATGGCGAAGACCGGGGTGCCGGCGGCGGCGATGGCCGCGGCGGCGTGGTCCTGGGTGGAGAAGATGTTGCACGAGGCCCAGCGGACTTCGGCGCCCAGGGCTTCCAGGGTCTGGATGAGCACGGCGGTCTGGATGGTCATGTGCAGGGACCCGGCGATGCGGGCGCCCTTCAGCGGCTGGGCCTTGCCGAACTCGGCGCGCACGGCCATCAGGCCCGGCATTTCGGTCTCGGCGATCTCGATTTCCTTGCGACCGAAGTCGGCGAGGGTGATGTCTTTCACGACATAGTCGGTCATCAGGGCTTCCTGTCGGCGCAAATGCAATTGCGGGCTCTATAGCCGCGCCCGCACAAGCCTGCAACAAACATATAAAGATGTCTTTATATGACGTGGTTTACCGCCAGAAAGGCTTGGCCTGGGCCAGGGTCTTCATCTGCCTGGCGGCCTGCTTCAGGGCCCGGGGCCGTTTGGCCTCCCGCGCCGACAACAGTTCGCGGGCGGCCGGAGAGTCGGTGGGCGCCAGCCTGGCCACCAGGGTCTGGGCCACGGCGGCGTCGTTCAGCGCGCCCAGGGTGTCCTGCAGGGCCTTCATCTTCTTGAGGAACCGGCGGCCGGGCTCGGCGGCGAACAGGGGGGCGAAGGCCTCGGCGGCGTAGCGGAGCTTCTTGGCGGCGATCCGCACCCTGTGGCGCCCGGCGTCGTCCAGGCCCTTCACGTCGTGGCCCAGCTTCAACAGGGTCTTCCAGCGCCGGTCGAGGGCCTTGGCGGCGAAGTCGCGGGCCGACCTGTGGCCGGGCGCGGTCTGGCGCCAGGCGCCGGTCTCCACCCAGGCCGTAGTCTCCAGCACCAGGTCGCGGAACCGCTTGGACGACACGGCGGCGCAGGCCTTGGCGTGAGCCTCTGCCCGGGCGGCCGCGACCTTGGGCGCCAGGGGCGCCTTTTCGCCGGCGATCTGCAGGTTGTCGTTACTGAACACGTCCAGGTCTCGGGCGTCGTCGCAGGCCCTCGACAGCCACTTCAGTTCGGCCTTCAGGCCCCGTGTCCCCGCGTCCTGCGCCACCGTCTTGAAGGTGCTCATGGCGCTGCGCAGGCGGCGGACGGCGACGCGCAGCTGGTGCAGGGCGTCCTCGCTGTCGGTCTCCCGCAGCACAACCCCGTTGGCGGCGATCTGGACAAGGGCGTTGCGGGCGATGGTCTGGAAGGCCTCGCCGGTGGTCCCCCCGCGCCGCAGCGGCGCCTTGTCGTGGCGGCGCGGCTCGTGCCGGGTTCCCGTCATCAGGGCTTGCCCCTGGGACGCCTTGCCGTCGAAGGACAGGTAGAGCGGCGCGGTCACCGAAAGTTGACGGGCCAGCGCGAACAGCGCCGCCGGATCGCCGGACTTCAGCTCCAGCTCCAGTTCGCAGAGGCGGCGCTGCTGGTCGCCGGCGGTGATCTCTCCCTGGTCCAGGGCCAGCTCGATCTCGGCGCCCTCATAGGTGAAGGTCCGCTGCTGGCGCGTCACGCGCACGGTGAAGACCGGCGCCAAGGCCTTGCGCTGGGCGGGTTTCAGAGCCGCCTTCACCGCCGGCATGGTCAGGTCCAGCGCCTCGCCGGCGATCCTGGCCTCGTGCTCCTCGCGGGCGAAACCGTCGCCCCGCTTCAGAGTCTGCACCCGCTTGCCGCTGCTTTCCCGCAGCCGCAGCGAGATGTGGGCGGCCTTCAGGCGCCCGTCGGGGGTGTCAAAATAGATGGCGGTGAGCTGCTTGGTTTCCGCAGCGCCCACCGGGGCCGCGGCCAGCAGGGCGGCGACATCCTGCGGCTCGCACAGGAACTTCAACTCGATCTCGTCGGCGCCCATGCGCTACATGCTCCTCGTCGCCCGACTCAAAGCGGGGCGCCCAGACCCGAGGAGTGCACCATGAACGCCCCCTTCAACGCCGTCCTTGATGAAACGCAACCGCGGCACGATTGGTCGCTCACCGAGGTCGAGGCGCTGTTCGAGCTGCCCTTCATGGACCTGGTGTTCCGCGCCGCGCAAGTCCACCGGATGTGGTTCGATCCCACCGAGGTGCAGCTCTCCCAGCTGCTCTCGGTGAAGACCGGCGGCTGCCCCGAGAACTGCGGCTATTGCAGCCAGTCCCAGCACTTCAAGACCGCCACCACCGCGTCGAAGCTCCTGGACGCCGGCGCCGTCATCGCCGCCGCCACCGAGGCCAAGGCCGGCGGGGCGCAGCGCTTCTGCATGGGCGCCGCCTGGCGCGACCTGAAGGACCGCGACGTGCCCAAGGTGGCCGAGATGATCGCCGGGGTGAAGGCGCTCGGTCTCGAGACCTGCGCGACGCTGGGCATGCTGACCCGCGATCAGGCCCAGTCCCTGAAGGACGCCGGCCTCGACTACTACAACCACAACCTCGACACCGGACCCGACTATTACGACAAGGTGGTCACCACGCGGACCTACCAGGACCGCCTCGACACCCTGGAGGCCGTGCGTTCGGTGGGGATGAGCACCTGCTGCGGCGGCATCGTCGGCATGGGCGAGACCCGCCGTGACCGCGCCGGCCTGTTGCACACCCTGGCCACCCTGCCGGCCCATCCCGACAGCCTGCCCATCAACGACCTGATGCCGATCCCCGGCACGCCGCTGGGGGATTCCACCCCGGTGGACGGCATCGAGTTCGTCCGCATGATCGCCGTGGCCCGCATCCTCTGCCCCAAGACCGTGGTGCGGCTCTCGGCCGGCCGCGAGCATATGAGCCGTGAACTGCAGGCCCTGTGCTTCCTGGCCGGCGCCAATTCGATGTTCATCGGCGGCAAGCTGCTGACCACCGCCAACCCGGACAAGGACACCGACGCCGCCCTGATGGCCGACCTCGGCCTGCGGCCCATGACCATGGGCGTCTCGGCCTAGGACTTTGCAGCGGGCATGGCGGTGCTAGATTTGCCGCCATGCCCACGCCGCGCCAACAGGCCGAAGCCGAACTGACCGCCTACGCCCTGAGCCTGCCGGAGACCGATCTCGCGCCGGGCTGGAGCGACACCCGCTACCTGCGGGTGCGGGGCAAGGGGTTCGCGGTGTTCGGCGACAAGGGCGAGGCCCTGACGATCACCCTCAAGCTGCCGATCTCCTACGAGATGGTCCAGCACCTGCCCTTCGTGCGGCAGGGCTCGCCCTGGTATCACCAGCACAGATGGGCCATCGCCCACTTCGGGCCCGAGGACGACATCCTGGCCGAGCGCGATACTTTGAAGGCCTGGCTGCGTCAGAGCTATGTCGCCATGGCGCCCAGGGCGCTCGGGCGGCTGCTGACAGAATCCGGCGCCTGACCGATTAAACCTTGGCCGATGTCGGCCCGGACGAGCCTTATTCGTCCTGCGGACTCGCTTGACCATCCGCCCGCGCCTATCTGCGGAAACCCCAACGCCCCCGGAGCCCGCGTGCAGCCGATCATATCCGTGAAGGGTCTCTCCAAGACCTATGCCGGGGGCTTCCAGGCCCTGAAGACCATCGACCTGGAGATCCGCAAGGGCGAGATCTTCGCCCTGCTGGGGCCCAATGGCGCCGGCAAGACGACGCTGATCAGCATCATCTGCGGCATCGTCAATCCGAGCTCGGGCCAGGTCCTGGCCGATGGCCACGACATCGTCGCCGACTATCGCGCCGCCCGGGGCAAGATCGGCCTGGTGCCGCAGGAGCTTTCCACCGACGCCTTCGAGAGCGTCTGGGACACGGTGAAGTTCAGCCGCGGCCTGTTCGGCAAGGCGCCCAACCCGGCCTATATCGAGAAGATCCTTCGCGACCTCTCCCTTTGGGACAAGAAGGCCGAGAAGATCATGGCCCTGTCCGGCGGCATGAAGCGCCGGGTGATGATCGCCAAGGCGCTCTCCCACGAACCGCAGATCCTGTTCCTCGACGAACCCACCGCGGGCGTCGATGTCGAGCTGCGCCGGGACATGTGGGAGATGGTCCGGGGCCTGCGCGAGAGCGGCGTCACCATCATCCTGACCACCCACTATATCGAGGAGGCCGAGGAGATGGCCGACCGCATCGGGGTGATCAGTGGCGGCCAGCTGATCCTGGTGGAGGACAAGGACGTCCTCATGCGCAAGCTGGGCAAGAAGCAGCTGACCCTGCACCTGCAGGAGCCCCTCAAGGCCCTGCCCAAGGAGCTGGCCGGCGAACCGCTGGAGCTGTCGGCCGACGGCGCCGAGCTGGTCTACACCTTCGACACCCAGAGCCAGGAGACCGGCATCGCCGACCTGCTGCGCCGGCTGGCGAAGCACGGCATCGACTTCAAGGACCTCCAGACCAGCCAGAGTTCGCTGGAGGAAATCTTCGTCAGCCTGGTGAGGACCCCGCGATGAACCTGCATGCGATCCGCGCCATCTACCACTTCGAGCTGGCTCGCACCTGGCGCACGGTGCTGCAGTCCATCGCCTCGCCGGTGATCTCGACGTCCCTGTATTTCATCGTCTTCGGCTCGGCGATCGGCTCGCGGATGACGCAGATCGACGGCATCAGCTACGGCGCCTTCATCGTGCCTGGCCTGATCATGCTGTCGATCCTGACCGAGAGCATCTCCAACGCCTCCTTCGGCATCTACATGCCCAAGTGGTCGGGCACGATCTACGAGGTGCTGTCGGCGCCCATCTCCCCCATCGAGATCGTCATCGGCTATGTGGGGGCCGCGGCCACCAAGTCGGTGATCCTGGGGCTGATCATCCTGGCCACGGCCAGGCTCTTCGTGCCCTTCACCATCGCCCACCCCTTCGTGATGATCGCCTTCCTGGCCCTGACGGCGGTGACCTTCTGCCTGTTCGGCTTCGTCATCGGCATCTGGGCCGACGGCTGGGAGAAGATGCAGATCGTGCCGATGATGATCGTCACGCCGCTGACCTTCCTGGGCGGCAGCTTCTATTCCATCAGCATGCTGCCGCCGATCTGGCAGAAGATCACGCTGTTCAACCCGGTGGTCTATCTGGTCTCCGGCTTCCGCTGGGCGTTCTACGACAAGTCCGACGTCAGCGTCGGCGTCAGCCTCGCCGCCACCTTCGGCTTCATGCTGCTCTGCCTGGCGGCCATCACCTGGATCTTCAAGACCGGCTACAAGCTGAAGACGTAGTCTCAAGGTGGCGCTAGCTTGGCCGCGCCGGTGAGCTGAGCGCGAAGAAGAATGGTCCACGAACCACACGAACCACAGGAACGGGCGCTCTATCCGGATGAGGTGTTTGCGATCCAAGGCGCATCTTCGAGGTCAATCGCGAGCTTGGCGCCGGCTTCTTGGAGGCCGTGTACCAAGAAGCCCTGAGCATCGAGTTTGAGGCGCGGGGATACCGTTCGCCGCTTCTCGGCCTTTGAGCCTGACCTACAAGGGGCAGCCGCTGAAGCAGACCTATGTTCCGGACTTCGTCTGCTTTGGGACGGTCATCGTCGAGATCAAAGCTCTCCGGGAGTTCGCGCCCGAGCATCGGGCGCAGGTCCTGAACTACCTGAAGGCTTCCGGCATGCGCCTAGAGCGCGTCAGGGTTAAGTGGAACCCGGTTAACCCGCCCGACGCGCTCTATCTCTTTGAATTAGAGCCATTTTGAACGGGTCAGATGATTCCATCTGACCCTAAAAGGCTCTAGGTCTGCTCGTGAACTTCGGCGCGATGCCAAAGGCCCGCATCGAGCGCTTCGTCCTCTGAACCCGTTCGTGTGGTTCGTGTGGTTCGTGGTCGATCTTCTTGCGGCCGTTATCGCGACCGCAGCCTGGCAAACGACCCTACTCGCCCTCGTCGAACCGGTTGGCCACCAGTTGGGCCAGGGCGTCGAGGGCGGGTTCGGCTTCGGAGCCTTGGGCCTGGATCTCGATGCAGCAGCCGGGGCCGGCGGCCAGCATCATCAGGCCCATGATCGAGCGCGCGTCGACGGTCGAGCCGTCCTTGGAGACCGTCACCTCGGCGTCGAAGGTCGAGGCCATCTTCACGAACTTGGCCGAGGCCCGCGCATGCAGGCCCCGCTTGTTGATGATTTCGACCGAGCGGCTCGCCGTCATTTCTCGCCGGCCAGCACGTAGGAGGCGACGGAGATGTACTTGCGGCCGGCCTCCTGGGCGTGGGCCACGCAGTCCTGCAGCGGCAGCTTGGTGCGCACGCTGGCCAGCTTGATCAGCATCGGCAGGTTCAGGCCCGCGATCACCTCGGCCTTGGTCTGCTCCATGACGGAGATGGCCAGGTTCGACGGCGTGCCGCCGAACATGTCGGTGAGCAGGATGACCCCGTCGCCGATGTCCACGCGTCCGCAGGCCGCCAGGATGTCCTGACGACGCTTTTCCATGTCGTCCTCGGGCCCGATGCAGATGGCGGCCACCGCGGTCTGCGGGCCGACCACATGCTCCATGGCGAAGACGAATTCCTCGGCCAAGCGCCCGTGTGTGACGATCACGAGGCCGATCATGCCAACTCTCTCAACGGGAATCCCCACCCGGCTGCGGCGAAACGCCGGCCGCGAGGCCGCCTAGATACGCTCCTTATTGTCCGCCTCCAAGATGTCGTAACGCGCGACTCAGTTTCGCAGGCGCCGAGGACTCAAGCAGCGCGAGAGTGAGAACCGGTATCCTCAACCCGAAGTCATCGGTGAAGGCCGGTTCCGGGATGCGGTCAGGGGTTCCGGCGCGGACGCAGAGGCTGATGCGGCTCCAGGCCAGGGCGGACGCTGGCAGGACATCAACGCCACGCACCTCGATCCTGCCGGCCAGGGTTTCCGGCGCCCGCCCATAGAGGCGGCCGCCGCTGATCCACAGCTCCACCCGATCGTCGGCCACCAGGGCGAAGCCCTGGTCCAGGCAGCGCAGGGCCAGGTCGCTCTTGCCCGCGCCCGAGGGCCCCTCGATCAGGACGCCGCGCCAGCCGCCGCCCATGAAGGCGGCGATCAATCCGGCGTGATGGATCACCGCCGCGCCTCGGGCAGCACCACGGTGAAGCGGGCGCCCGCCGCCTGACCGTCCGGCCCCATCCGGTTCTCCGCCTGGATGGTCCCGCCCTGGGCCGCGACGATCTGCCGGGCGATGGAGAGGCCGAGGCCGGAATTGCCGCCGAAGGCCGCGCCCTTGGGCCGCGAGGTGTAGAACCGCTCGAACACGGTCTCCAGGTTGTCAGGCGGAATGCCGGGCCCGTCGTCCTCCACGGCGATGGTCGCCTCGCCCTTGTTGCGCTCCAGGCTGACCCGCACCTCGCCGCCGGGCGGGCTGAAGGAGCGGGCGTTGTCCACCAGGTTGCGGAACACCTGGCCCAGCGGCCCCTCTCGGCCCGACACCAGGATCGGCTCCAGCACGTCGGGCGGGGCATAGGCCACGGTGGCTTCGCCGGGCTTGGCGGTGTCCTGGTAGAGCTGCGCGACCTCGCCGATCAGGTGGCCCAGGTCGAAGGCCTTGGGGTCCTCCCGCGACAGCTCGGCGTCCAGCCGCGAGGCGTTGGAAATGTCGGTGACCAGCCGGTCCAGGCGGGTGACGTCCTGCTGCAGGATGTTCAGCAGCCGCGCCTGGGCGACGGGGTCCTTCACCAGTTCCAGGGTCTCCACCGCCGAGCGCAGGGAGGTGAGCGGGTTCTTGATCTCGTGGGCCACATCGGCGGCGAACCGCTCGATGGCGTCCATCCGCTCGGAGAGCACATGGGTCATGTCCTGCAGCGACCGGGTCAGGTCCCCCAGCTCGTCGTCGCGCTTGGCGATGTCGGGCAGGGAGATGGAGCGCGCCCGGCTCAGCCGCACCCGGTCGGCGGCGCGCGCCAGGCGGCGGACCGGCTGGGCGATCAGGTTGTTGAGCAGCAGGGAGGAGGCGAGCGTCACGCCGATGGCGATCAGGATGAAGGGGATCAGGGCCACCCGCTCGCGGGCGATGATCTCGTCGACGTCGCTGGCTTCCAGGGTCAGCACGCCGAGCACCGCCTGGACGTGCTGGATGGGGATGGAGACCGAGACCACCCGCTCGCCGTCGTCCCCGGCCCGCAGGCCCGACCAGTGCTTGCCGTCCAGGGCCTGGGCCACCTCGAAGGCGAGCGCCTTCTGCACGCCGGGCTGCGGGGCCGGCGGCTTGCGGGGCGGGTTGAGCTGCAGGGAGAAGCCCGGGGCGTCGTCGCGGGCCCGGGCCGGCGGCAGCACCTTCCACTCCACCCGGTCGGCCACCCAATAGCTGTCGGCGATCAGCCGGCCCTTGCTATCAAACAGCCGCGCCCGCTGGGTGCGCGGGTTGGAGAGCAGCTGCAGGATCTGGCTGGCATAGGCGGCGTCCATGGCCGGCAGGGGTTCGCCCACCGTGGCGGCCTGGTCGATGATGGTCGCCATCAGCTCGCCCTGGGTGGTCAGGCTGTCGATGCGGGCGTTCACCAGCCCGCGTCGCAGCTCGTTCAGCACCAGGGCCCCGGAGATCAGGATCGTCAGGCCCAGCAGGTTGAGCACGATGATGAGCCGCCCCAGGCGCGAGCCTGGCAGCCAGCTGAACCACGAGGACAGCCGTCCCGGGTCAGGTCTCGCGGTATCGGTATCCGACGCCATAGAGGGTCTCGATGCCGTCGAACTCAGGGTCGACCTCGCGGAACTTCTTCCGCATGCGCTTGATGTGGCTGTCGATGGTCCGGTCATCGACATAGACCTGATCGTCGTAGGCGGCGTCCATCAGGTTGTCGCGGCTCTTCACGAAGCCGGGCCGCTGGGCGAGGCTCTGCAGCAGCAGGAACTCGGTCACCGTCAGCTTCACCGGGCGGCCTTCCCACAGGCAGTCGTGGCGGGCGGGGTCGAGGGTCAGCTTGCCGCGCTTCAAGGCGCGCGCGCTGGCGTCGCCGGGGGTGGCCAGCGCCTCCTCGGCGTCGGCCCCGGCGCGGCGCAGCACCGCCTTCACCCGCTCGATCAGCAGGCGCTGGCTGAACGGCTTGTGCATGTAGTCGTCGGCGCCCAGGTTGAAGCCGAGGATCTCGTCGATCTCCTCGTCCTTCGAGGTCAGGATGATCACCGGCAGGTCCGAGGTCCGGCGCAGGCGGCGCAGCACCTCCATGCCGTCCATGCGGGGCATCTTCACGTCGAGGATGGCGAGGTCCGGCGGATCGTTCTCCAGCGCCGCCAGGCCCGCGGCGCCGTCAAAATACGCCTTCACGGTATGGCCGTGGCTTTCGAGGGCGAGGCTGACCGACGTGACGATGTTTTCGTCGTCGTCCACCAGGGTGATCTTGGCCATGATCGGGAATGAAATCCTTGCGTAAGCGTCGGTGAAGCTAGTCGGCCTTCAGCGTGGCCTCAATGGGGCGGGCGTGTGGTGACGCTCCGGCGCGGATAACGCGTCAGAGCGCCACAGGCGCCCAATCGTCGCAGTAAACTGTTTTTAGGGATGTTGCGTCACAGTGTTCTCTCTTGGGGGGACGATGGCCGGCGCACAGGTTCACTACGAGGTCTTCAGCAAACGGACGCCTAGCAGCGGCTGGACTCTCGGGCTTGCCACGGAGGACCGCGCCAACGCGCTGTCGACCGCCAATGACATGATGAAAGAGGGCAAGGTGGCCGCGGTCCGCGTCACCAAGGAAACCCTCGACGCCGAGACCCGTGAATTCCAGTCGGTCGGCATCCTCAACCTCGGCAACGCCGAGCCGCCGAAGAAGTCCCCGGTCAAGGAAAACAACGACCCGCTCTGCGTCAGTCCGCAGGACCTCTACACCATCCACGCCCGCGACCGGATCGGCCGCCTGCTGGAGGGCTTCCTGGAGCGTAAGGGCGCCACGCCCTTCGAACTGCTGCACCGGGCCGACCTTGTGGAGGAGCTGGAGGCGTCCGGCACCGACCTGCAGCATGCCATCCAGAAGCTGGCCATTCCCGAGGCCCAGGCCCGGGGCCTGTCGGTCCACGAACTGATCCGCGTCTTCCAGGGCCTGGTGGAGCGCGCCATCGAACGGCTGCTGAAGGACACCCGCAAGGGTGACATGCCCGATGTCGACAAGGAAGGCTTCGCCCGCGCCGCCGAGCGCGTGGCCCAGCATCCCGAGCGCGCCTACCTTCTGGGCGCCGGGGTGGCGGTCTCCATCGCGCCGGCCCGCAGCTGGACCGAGAAGGTCACCCGCCTGCTGGACCTGGCCGATTCCGCGCCCCTGGCCGGGCCGCCGCGCGCCCTGGCCCTGGCGGTCATCGAGCAGCCCCTGGCCGAGATCCTGGGCTCCAAGTCCGGCCTGGACGACATCATCGGCAAGGAGTTGGACCTGGGCGCGCGCCTGGCGGCCATGACCCGGCTGGTGGCCTGCGATCCCGTCGACGCCCTGATGCGCATCGAGCCGTCGGTGCAGCGGATGATGCCGCCCCTCTCGGAGACCGGCCAGCGTCTGGCCCGGTGGCTCTCCACCGAGGACTTCGGGGCCGTGCGCCTGGCCATCGCCAAGCGGGTGGTCCGCGACCTCACCGGCCCGCGACGCCTGCGCCCCGGCGACGCCGAGGGCGAGATCGCCGTCATGCGGGCCCTGGCCATGGCGCTGACCTGCGCGGCCGGGACCATGATCTCCCTGGACGACGTGCAGGAGGCCTTCGTCACCCGCTCGCGGATGCTGGTCACCGGCGACTTCGTCGAGGCCTATCTCGGAACCAATCGCACCTCCCGCGCCGAGGTCGAGGCCCTGCTGTGGCTGGTGGAAAACGTCATCGGCGCCGCCAATAAGCGCCAGGCCGGACGCTACCTGTCGGCCAATGTCAGCGGCATGCGCTTCGAGAAGGAGTTCCGGCTCGGCTCCGACAGCCCAGCCGTGAAGCTGGAGGTCCTGGCCAAGCTGCAGAAACAGGCCGCCCGCGCCGGCCTCGCGCCCGAGGACTATGGTCCCATCCAGGCCAAGATCGGCGATGTCGGCGGCCTGGTGGAGGCCGACTCCAAGATCGTCGCCGCCGTGGCCAAGTCGTCCCAGGGGCCGGTCCAGCGGCTGATGACCCTGTTGCGCATGGCCATCGGCGACACCGCCCCCATCGGCCCCACCGCCGACCGCGCCCGCGCCGAGGCCCTGAAACTGGTCCGCCGCGACGACACCCGCGCGGAATTGGCGAGAGCGCCGGAACGCATGGGCCAGGTCCGCGAACTGCTGCAGGCCATGACCGCCGTCGCCGCGGCGGCGTAATTTCGATATATCGAAATCAGGGGCGGGTGAACCACTTCATCCGGCGCCCAAACCTGCCCTCAGAGCCCCAGAACCCCTGACAGGGCCAGGATCACCCGGTCGACGTCCTCATCGGCCATGCCCGGGTAGAGGGGCAGCGACAGGCAAGTCCGGTACCATTCCTCGGCCCCCGGCAGGTCCATCGGCCCGTAGCGGTCGCGGTAGTAGGGCTGGGTGTGGACCGGGATGTAGTGGACCTGGCTCCCCACCCCGCGCGCCCTCAGCTCGTCCACCACCTGGCGGCGGGTCTTGCCGGCGGCGGCGAAGTCGATCAGGGCCACCATCAGGTGCAGGACCGGGTCGCTCCAGTCGGGGCGCGCGGCGGGGCGCACGATGGGCGCGAGGGGCTTCAGGGCCTCGGCGTAACGCGCGGCGAGCGCCCGGCGCCGCGCGGCGAAGCGGTCGAGCTTGGCCAGCTGCGACAGGCCCAGCGCACAGAGGATGTCGGGCAGCCGGTAGTTGAAGCCCGGCGCGGGCATCTCGTAGATCCACGGATCCGCGCCCTGGGGCTTGACCATGCCGTGGCTCCGCAAGGTGCGGAGGCGCTGGGCCAGCCGGTCGTCATTGGTGGTGACCATGCCGCCCTCGCCGGTGGCGATGGTCTTGACCGGATGGAAGGAGAAGGTGGCCATGGCGGAGTGGCGCGTGTCTCCCACCCGCTCGGCCGTGTCGCCGAAGCTCATGCTGGAGCCGAGCGCATGGGGCGCGTCCTCCACCAGCACCGCCCCAGCCTCCGCCGCCAGGGCCGCCAGGGCCGGCAGTTCGGCGGTGTCGCCCCGCAGATGGACCGGCAGCACCGCGCGCAGCCTGCGGTCGCCGACCCGACCGATCGCCTCGGCCAGGGTGTCGGGCGTCATCAGGCCGGTCGAGGGATCGACGTCGGCGAACACCACCTCGGCGCCGACATAGCGGGCGCAGTTGGCCGTCGCCAGGAAGGTGATGGAGGGGACGATGCAGACCTCGCCGGGCTGCACCTCCAGGGCCAGCATGGCCAGGTGCAGGGCCGCCGTGCCGTTGGAACAGGCCACCGCGTGGCGCGCCCCGACCTGGCTGGCGAAGGCCGCCTCGAAGGCGTCCACCAGGGGACCGGTGGTCAGGAAGTCGCCGCGCAGCGCCTGCGCGACGGCGGCGATATCGTCATCCTCGATGGTCTGGCGGCCATAGGGGAGCAGCGGGCCGGCCACTAGTCGGTCAGCCGGCGCAGGGGCGGGGCGACCGGCGCAGGATCGTTGATCAGGTCCATCAAGCCCTCGCCGCTCAGCCACTCGTCATTGGTGTCGCTGGCGTAGCTGAAGCCGTCCGGCGCCATCGGATGGGTCTTGGCGTAGCTCTCGCGGGTGTATTCCACGAAGGCCGGCTCGATGGCGTAGCGGTCGCCCAGGTCGACGGTGGTGCGCGCGTCGTCCACCGAGATCATCATCTCGTGCAGCTTCTCGCCCGGCCGGATGCCGATCACCTTGATGGGCAAGCCGGGCGCCATGGCCTCGGCGAGCGCCGTCATCTTCATCGAGGGGATCTTGGGCACGAAGATCTCGCCGCCGCGCATCAGCGACAGGGAGGAGAGCACGAAGTCGACCCCCTGGTTCAGCGTGATCCAGAACCGCGTCATGCGCGGATCGGTGATCGGCAGTTCCGTGGCGCCCCGCGCCAGCAGGCGCTGGAAGACCGGCGCCACCGAGCCCCGCGACCCCACCACATTGCCGTAGCGGACCACGGAGAACTTGGCGCCGATGTCGCCGGACAGGTTGTTGGCCGCCACGAAGGTCTTGTCCGAGGCCAGCTTGGTGGCGCCATACAGATTGGCCGGGTTGCAGGCCTTGTCGGTGGACAGCGCGATCACCTGCTTCACCCGGTTGCTCAGGCAGGCCCAGACCACGTTCTCCGCGCCCATGATGTTGGTGTGGATGCACTCCGACGGATTGTACTCCGCCGCTGGCACCTGCTTGAGGGCCGCGGCGTGGATGACGATATCGACACCGCGCAGGGCCAGGGTCAGCCGCTCGCGGTCGCGGACGTCTCCCAGGAAGAACCGCATGCAGCTCAGCTGCTCGGCCGGGAACTTCTCGGCCAGATCGGTCTGCATCTCGCTCTGCTTCAGTTCATCGCGGGAATAGACGATCAGCTTCCGCGGCTTGGCGCGCAGCAGGACCGTCTCGATGAAGCGCTTGCCGAAGGACCCCGTGCCGCCGGTGACCAGGATCACCTTGCCGTCGAGGTCGAGAGAGGTTGGCGCGAAACGGCCCAAGAGGCGGCCTCCCATAGTTAGCCTGCGAATCTTCGCCGCACTGTCGGACGCCGCGCGTAAAGAGACCGCTAACCATAATGCGGCACACCGTCACGTCATGGATCGTCGCCGCCTGATGAGTCTCGCCGCCCTCGCCGCCGCCCTGCCGGTGGCCGCCCATGCGTCGGGGGGCGGGGAGAAGGCCGAAAAGAAAAAGGGCGGGGGGCTTTCCTACCTGCAGCTTCCGACCCTGACGGCCACCATCATGCGGGTGGATGGCCGGCGCGGCGTGCTCACCGTCGAAACCGGCATCGACATTCCCGACACCGATCTGCGCGCCAGGGCCGACCTGCTGGTCCCCCGGTTCCGGGCGGGCTTTGTTCAGACCCTGCAGATCTACGCCTCGGGCCTCGACCCGGCCAACCCGCCCAATGCTGACTTCATCGCCCGCGAACTGCAACGGGAAACCGACCGCGTGCTGGGGCGGCCCGGCGGCAAGCTGCTGCTGGGCACAATCCTGGTGAACTAGTTCTTCAGGCCCGCATGGTGGGCGGCCTCGTCCATGAAGCTGGCGAGCGTCACGTCCAGGTCGGTGACTCCGTCGGCGTCGTGGGTCGCCAGGGTCACCTCGACCCGGTTGTAGACATTGAACCATTCCGGATGGTGATCCAGCTTCTCGGCCATCAGCGAGACGCGGGCCATGAAGCCGAAGGCGGTGTTGAAGTCCGGGAACAGGTAGGTCCGGGTGATGGCGTCGCGGTCGCCCCCGAGCGCGTTCCAGCCGGGCAGCTTGGCCAGGGCGGTGGCCGCGCCGATCTTGCCCGGCCGGCTCACGCGGCGGCCTCGTCGAAGGTCAGGCCCGTGGCGGCGGCGAGTTGCGCCAGGGTCTGGTCGACATCCACCACCTTGATGGCCGTCATACCGAGCGCCGCGGCCGGTTTGCAGTTGATGCCCAGGTCGTCGAGATAGACGCACGCCCCCGGCTCAACCGACAGGGCCTCGCACATCATCAGGTAGATCTTCGGGTCGGGCTTGCGCACGCCGGCCTTGGAGCTTTCGATGATGTGGTCGAACAGCGGCATGATCTGCCCCATGGCGCCGGCCGCCCGCTGCGGCGCGTCGGCGCCCGGCGAATGCATGCTGACCATGTTGTTGGTGATGCAGCCGACCTTGAACTGCGCCTTGCAGGCCTTCAGCGCCGCCACCATCCGCGGACGAACGCTGCCGGAGAGCAGGGGCAGGACGTGGCTGCCGGGGATCGGGTGGCCCAGCGCCGTCGACTCCTCCAGGAAGAGTTTGTCGAACCCCTGGGTGTCGATTTCATTCCGCTCAAAGAGCGCCCAGGCATTGGTGTCGGGATTGGTGGAATTGACCCGGCGGATCAAGTCCTTGGGAGCCCCGTTATCGGCCTCATACCGGGCGAACGCCTCGAAGGGCGAGGAGGTGAACACCCCGCCGAAATCCCAGATCACCGCCTCGATCGCCATTGTCCGCTCCACCTTGAAATGCGGCGCGACGCTAGAGAGGCGCGGACAGACGTGCAAGTTAGGGCGCATGCTTCTCGACCGCATTCCGCGCCCATTCCGCCTTGCTCTCTACGGCCTGGCGACGCTCATCCTGCTGGCCATGTGCCTTGTCCCCCAACAGGACCTGCCCTCGGCGCAGATGGGCGACAAGATCGAGCACACCATCGCCTGGTTCATCCTGACTGGGACGGGCCTGCTGCTTTCTCACCAGCGACCCCTGGCGATCGGCGCCTACGCCCTTGGCCTGGGTGTGCTGGTGGAGGCGTTGCAGGCCACCATGGGCTTTGGCCGGCATGGCGACTGGCGCGACCTCGTGGCCGACAGCCTGGGCGTCGCGGCGGCCTTGGCGGTCTACGCCCTGGTCCAGAGGTTGCGGCGCCAATGAGCCATCGGCCTTGGGAGGACGGCGCCGATTTCGCCATCGGCCTGGCGCCCATCGACGAGGCGCGCTGGCTGGAGGGCGGCGAGGCCGACCCCGCTCTGCGCAAGGACCCCCTCCAGGCCGAGCACGGTGATCTTGTGTGGGGCGAGACGGAGACCTCCAGGCGCGGCCAGCGGGAGGCGGCCGCCCTGCTGGGGGTGACGTCCTTCGGCGACCTGCCTCCGCTGTATGCCGCCGCGCGCACCGTGGCCGATGACCTGGTGCTGGTGGAGAAGACGGCCGGTCACTGGCGGGTCAGCGCCATCAGCCTGTCGGCGCCGACCTTCTTCACCGCCCGCGAGGTGCTGGGAAAGAGCCTGGCCGATATCCACGGCCCGGTGAACGGCTTCAACGACCGTTTCCTGGCGCGGCTGGTGCGCATCTTCGATGGCCTGCGTCCGGGCCTGATCCTGCAGCGCCGCAACTGGTCGGTGGTCAACTCCGATCAGCCCTTCACCCCCTTCTCGGCCCCTGTCCGCGCCCGCATCGGCGAGATCGCGCCGGGCGATGCGGGCCGGGCGTTGTTCACCCGGGTGGAGCGCCAGACGGTGCGCCGGCTTCCCGAGACCGGCGGGGTGCTGTTCACCATCCGCGTCTGGCTGACACCCTTCCAGGCGCTCACCGAGAGCCCCGGACAGTTGGCGGCCTTCGCCCAGGCCTGGCGCTCGGCGGCCCCGAGTTTCGTGGCCTATAAGGGATTTCACCTCTACGCCGAGTTGGTGGAGGCGTTTCTTCGCGCCCACGGTGAAAGTCACAGCGTTAACGGCGCCTGATCTCCAACGATCTTTCCGACCCTCGTTTTCGAGCCGCCGGAAGATCCCAAATGCGCCTGCGCTCCCTCGTTCCCGCCCTGGCCTTTCTCGCACTCGCCGCCTGCGATTCCACCGGCGCGCTGAAGATCGCCCAGGCTCCGGCGGCCCAGCCCACCGACTGCTGCTGCAAGCCGGTCACGACGGCGGCCACCTGCCCGCCGGCCGGCGCGCCCACGCCGATCGCCGCCCAGCCGACGGCCATGACGCCCGAACCCGAGCGGGTGGCTCATCGTCCCGCCGTCCATCACCAGGCCGCCCGCCCGGCTGTGCGCCGCGTCGCCCATGTGCAGCGCGCCCCGGTCGAGCGCGAGTCCGGCGAGGTGCGTGAATACGCCTATGCCCAGCAACGGTCCTACGTGGTCCCCTCGGCGCCCGCCTATGACGACTATGTCGAGGTTCCCGACCGCCGCATCCACGGTCGCGTCATGAGCGTCGAGGCGCGGGAAACCTCCAGCGAACGCTATTCCGAGCAGTCGGAAACCTACAGCTCGGGCAGTCGCCGCTATGCCGGCGGCTACGAAGAGCGCGGCGGCTATGGCAGCCGAGGCGACGGACGCGGCTGCAACACCTGCGGCCCGCGCGAGGCCGCCGGCCGCGACCGCAACGGCTTCCTTACCTGGCCCGGCAAGGTCCCGGCCCGCCCCTGAGGCTGGCCTGCCGCTTGCCCTGACAAACCCTCGGTGTCCCGTCCTGGGACGACTGGGAGACCAAGATGCGATCACCGAACGGCCCCCTCTTCAAAGGCTACGAAATCCTCGCGGTGATCCTGTTTCTCACCGCCGCCGCCGCGCTCGCGAGCTTCAAGCTGGTCTACTAACTCCGGCGCTTGCGCTTCTCGCCCGCGCACCGGAAGCTGACGCCTTCACCAGAGCGTCATATCGACTGGACCAAGGTTCTCCAGGCGGCCCTCGACGAGAGGCGCGACCTCATTGCCGCTTCGGTGGGCTATGCCGTCCGCTTCATCCCCACACCCAACAACAGCGTCGAGGTCGAGGCTTCGGCCCGGTGGCCTTTCTCGCGACGGGCTTCATGCTGATCAAGCCTGCGGTGGTGGAACGGGTCACCGAGGCCCATCCGGAACTGAAGGCGCGGCTCGGGGATACCTCCGGCGGCGGGACCAGGCAGGCCGCGATGATCTTCGACGCCTTCTTTGAGGCCGAGACGGGCGAGCACCTCTCCGAGGACTACGCCTTCTGCCGCCGCTGGCGCGACCTGGGAGGCCAGGTGTTCGCCGATTTCCAGGCTCGCCTGACCGACGTGGGCCACGCCGCCTATGCTGGCAGCCTGATGGACGCGCAGGCGCGTTAATCGCCAGGTGGCGCCGGCGATGTTGCGTCGCCCACGCTGACCAAGTCTTGGGCGGCTGCATGCCTTTCTGTGCAAGGCAGGAGTGTTGTCATTGCATTGCAGCAAATGAAGCTCATAACCCTGGATCTTGCAGGGTCGGTCCAAGACCTTGTGAGCTTGAGCCATAGTGAGGCGATTTCGATGATCATGACTTCGATGCGTGTGTTCCCCAGCCTGTTCATCGGTCGTCGTGACCTGGTGGAAGCGGTCGCGATCGACCTCGACAACACCCCCGACGTCGGCGCAGCCTTCACCTGCGGCGCCTGCGACGAGGTGATCCTCACCGGCCAGGACGCCACCTCGGCGCGCGAAGTGGTCGTGAAGTGCCGCTGCGGCGAGTACAACCAGCTCTAGGTCAAACGCCCGCGGGCTGACGGACCGTCACACTTGCCGTCTAACCTCATGGGCCTCATGGAGAGGCTCATGACCGATCCCCGTATCCTGCCCCTCGAAGGCGTCGAGAACTTCCGCGACTACGGCGGCTATGCCGTGCGTGGGGGGCGGATCGCTTCGGGCCAGCTGTTCCGCGCGGCCCATCAGGCTCGCGCCACCCCGGCCGATCTTGAGGCCATGGCGGCCCTGAAGCTCGCCACCCTGGTGGACCTGCGACGGCCCCGCGAGCGGGACAATGATCCCAGCCTTCGCCACGAGGGATTCACGGCCCAGGTGATCCAGTGCGACCTGGGCGACCAGGCCGAGGCGCCCCATGTGGCCTTCCTGCGCGAAACCGACCTGACGCCGCAGAGCGCCCGGGCCTTCTTCCTCGACTACTACGACAAGGCGCCCTTCGAGCTGCGGCACCTGGAGCTGTTCGGTCGTTATTTCGCGGCCCTGGCGCGGGGCGACGGCCCCGTGCTGATCCACTGCACGGCCGGCAAGGATCGCACCGGCCTGCTGGCGGCGCTCACCCACCACGTTCTCGGCGTCCACCCCGACGACGCGCGCGAGGACTACCTGCTGACCAATGTAGCGGCCCGGGTGGAGCAGAGGCTGCCGATGATCACGCAGGCGCTGGAGGCTTCTCTGGGAAAGCGGCCCTCCGAAACCGCGGTCCGGGCTTTCCTGGGGGTCGATGCGATCTACCTCGACGCCGCCCTTGACTCGATCGCCGCCCACAGCGGCTCGGTGGACGCCTATCTGGACGCGATCGGCGCGGACGCGGCGGCCCGTGAGGCCATCCGCGCCCGCTTGGTCGTCTAGGTCACTTCAGCGATCATCCCGTCAGGCTCGGCGCCCGGCTGACCGGCCGGCGCGGCCTTGGCGGCCCGTTCGCGGCGCAGCAACTGAAGCTGGGCCTGGGTCGCGTCGTAGCTCTTCCGGTTGATCTTGTAGCGGGCGTAGAAGAACACCGCGATCAGGCCGGGAATGGCCGCGAAGGGGGCGTCCACCAGGGCCAGGTCCATCAGGGTCTGGCGATCGACCATGCCGGGCTGGGCTTTTTCGGGGAAGGCCACGATGTCCAGGGCGACCCCGGCGAAGAAGTGCCCGATGGCCGCGTCGATCTTGGAGAACAGCGCCCGGGTCGAATAGAGCACGCCTTCCTGCCGGTAGCCGTAGCGGACCTCGTTCTCATCGGCGATGTCGGCCAGGGCCGACATGACGCTGATGCTCATGATGCTGGCCACGCAGGAGCCCAGCCCCGTGAAGAGGATGATCAGCGGCAGCAGCATCGGCTGACCGGGTTCCGGGAACAGGCCGAGGATCCGCAAGGAGGGGGCGATGGCCGGGATCGTCGAGAGCAGCACGCAGGTGACGATAATGGCGATCTTCTTGTCGAACCGCCCGTGCAGCCGGGCCGCGGTGGCGAAGCCCAGGAAGTAGCCGCTGATGGTGCCGATAACGAACCAGCGGATCTGCTCCGACGTGAACTCCCAGAAGAAGGTGTTCATGTAGAGCCCCAGCCCCTGGCGGATGCCCAGCATCAGGGACAGGAAGAAGTAGGCGATCAGAAGATAGACATAGTTCCGGTTCGAAAACGCGCTGCCCATGTCCTTCAGGAACTCGAAGGGGCTGAAGGCCGGCAGGTCGTCGGGGGTCTTGGGCAGCAGCGGGATGCGGTCGCGGGTGAACCAGGCCGAGGCGAACAGCAGCAACATGCCCGAGCCCGCCACCGCCATGGCGAAGGGCGTATAGGCGTGGGGGTTGAGCAGGCCGCGCGGATACTCGGCGGTCTTGTGGAAGAAGAAGGTCAGGGCGACGAAACTGGCGCCGGCCGCCCCCATCATGCCCAGCAGGTTGTTCCAGCTCATCACCCGGCTGCGCTCGGTATAGTCGCTGGATAGCTCGCCCCCCAGCGCCAGGTGCGGCACGTGATAGATGGCCATGAAGACGCGCAGGGTGACGATGAAGCCGGAGAACCAGACGAACAGCCACAGGTGGGAGAAGGCCGCCGGCGGGTTGAACAGGGCCAGGATGCACAGGGCCACGGGCACGGGGGCCAGATACATATAGGGGTGGCGGCGGCCGAGCTTGCCCCGGGTGCGGTCCGACAGCGAGCCGACGATGGGATCTGCAAACCCGTCCAGCACCAGGCTGACGGTGATGGCCAGACCCGCCAGCGTGGCCGGCAGGCCCAGGACCTGATTGTAGTAGAACATCGCATAACCGCCGACCGCGGCGAGGGTGATGCTTTCGGCGGCGGCGCCGAGGCCGAAGAAGAATTTGGTGCGAAGAGGTACGCGCGCGCCGGAAGTCTGCGCCGAGCTGGCCATTATGGTTTCCTGCAAAATGAACGCCGGTCGTAACGCCGGATGAATCCGGGCATCAGGGGCCTCGGCGCGCGGGGTGTCAATCGGCCCCGACGTCAAGCGCCGTGAGGCGCGGCCTCGGCGTTGGCCGAAGGCGCATGACGCGGCTGAAATTTGAGGAAAACCGTTGGCGCACCCGACACGATTCGAACGTGTGACCTTTGCCTTCGGAGGGCAACGCTCTATCCAGCTGAGCTACGGGTGCGTGACGGTCCATTTAGCCGATTGGCGGGGCAGGGGCAACGGTCCTGGCGGGGGCTTTTGGGGAGGAAAGCGGCTCCTCCCGGACCAAAGTTGGCTTCCTGCCCGGTCGATTAGTGCTAGCCTTCGCGGGCTCGACTTCATGAGAATCGACGGGGACGCCTCATGTACAAGAAAGTTCTTCTGGCCTATGACGGCTCGATCGAAGGACGGCGCGCGTTGCGGGAGGGTGCCAAGCTCGCGCAAATTTGTGGCGCGGAAGTCTTCCTGCTGGCGGTCGTGGAAAACGCCCCGGCGCTGGCGACCCTGGAGGGGGGCGTCGGGATCTCGATGGACGAACAGATATCGGCTTACAAGGCGGTCCTGGCCGAAGGCGTCGAGCGGCTCAAGGCCGTGGGATTCTCGCCGACGGCACGGCTGGGCATGGGCGCCCCCGCACAGCAGATCGCCGCGGTCGCGGAAGAGATCGGTGCGAATCTGGTCGTGGTCGGTCATCGCCCCACCGGGCCGCTGGCGCGATGGTGGTTCGGGTCGGTCGGCACCTATCTCACCGATCAGCTTCGCTGCAGTGTTCTGATCGCCCAAACCGAAATCGGCGACGATCAATTTGCCCAGCTGCTGACGACACCGGCGGCATAACCTCGCACGCGTGCCCCGGACGCGGTGCGCCACGCCGCGTGCCGGCGTTCGCTGGCGCAGCAAAGCCTAAATCGCTCGCCGTAGCCGCGGGCCGGCGATACATTGGCCGCCAACCAGAACCGGGTAGGGCCAATGGACGGGCTGAACTCGACATTTGCGTGGGGAAACGCATCCGAGGATTTGGCGCTGTTCCGAACGCTCAGTTCCGAACAGCGGCGGAAGGCTGTTCGCGCGATGGTCCGCCGGGATCTGGTGCGCGGCCAGATGCTGGTGGCGCAGGGCGAGCCTTCGGATGCCCTGTTCATCGTGCTGCATGGCGCGCTCGCGGTCCGCAAATCGGGCGATACCGCTGTCATCGCCGAGCTTCGCGCCGGCGAGCTGGTGGGTGAAATCGGCTTCTTCGCCAATGTGCCGCGCACCGCCGATGTGATTGCGATCCGCGACACCAGCGTGCTGGTGCTGACGCGCGCCGCCTATCACGAGCTGGCCGAACACACCCCAGAAATCGTCGAGGCGGTGCTCGC
>NZ_JAUSCJ010000002.1 GCF_030651185.1 Phenylobacterium sp. | reverse complement strand
GCCGCCGCCGCCCCGGCCGCTGCTGACGCCGCTGCTGCTGCTGCTGCTCCGGCCGCCGCCGCCGCCGCCGCTCCGGCCGCCGCCGCTGCTGAAGCCGCGAAGCACTAAGCTTCTCGACGCATCTGCGTTTACGAAGGGCCGTCCCCGTTCGGGGGCGGCCCTTTTCGTTACGCGGTCCCATGAGCTATCAAAGCACGCCTTCTCCGCTTGTCTGGGCCGACGACGGCCAGCCGCGCTCCCGGCTCTATGGCGACGTCTATTTCTCCACCGAGGACGGTCTGGCCGAGTCGCGCACCGTCTTCCTGGCCGGCTGCGGCCTGCCCGACGCCTGGTCCAGACGTGATCGATTCGTGGTGGGGGAGCTCGGCTTCGGCACCGGCCTGAACATCCTGGCCCTGCTCGACCTCTGGCGCAGGACCCACGAGCCCGGCGCCC
Source organism: Phenylobacterium sp. (assembly GCF_030651185.1). GTDB lineage: Bacteria > Pseudomonadota > Alphaproteobacteria > Caulobacterales > Caulobacteraceae > Phenylobacterium. The sequence goes on along the minus strand of NZ_JAUSCJ010000002.1, from coordinate 5,390 downwards.
ATCTTCACATCTTCTCTGTCGAAGCCCATCCGCTGAGCGCGGACGAGGCCCGCCGAGCCCTGGCCGCCTGGCCGGACCTGGCCGATCTTGCGCGCCTGCTGACGGACCGCTGGCCGGGCCAGGCTCGAGGCTTCCACCGGGTCGACCTGCCCGAGCTGGCCGTCACTCTGGACCTGGCGGTGATGGACGCTCATGAGGCCCTTGAAGGCTGGCAGGGTCGCGCCGACGCCTGGTTCCTCGACGGCTTCTCTCCGGCCCTCAATCCCGGCATGTGGGATCAGACTCTGCTGACCCTGGTGGCCGCGCGTTCGGCGCCGGGGGCGCGGGCGGCGACCTTCACGGTCGCAGGCGCCGTGCGGCGCGGCCTGCAGGCTGCTGGATTCACCGCCGAGAAGCGCCCCGGCCACGGCCGCAAGCGGGAACGCCTGGAAGCCAGCCTGCCAGGAATCCACCTCGCGGCGCCTGCGCCTCGCGTGGCCGTCGTCGGCGCGGGGATCGCCGGGGCCAGCGCGGCGCGCGCCCTGCGCGCCCTGGGCTGCGAGCCCATCCTGATCGAGGCGGAGGCGCCGGGGGCCGGGGCGTCGGGAAATCCGGCCGCCCTGGTGACGCCCCGCCTCGACGCCGGCCTGGGCCCCCTCGCCGCCCTGTTCGCCCAGGCCTATGGCCGCGCCCTTGGGCTATATGAGAACATCCCGGACACCATCCTGTCCCGCGGGGTCCTGCAGTTGGCCGACGGCGAGCGGGACCTCGGGCGGTTCGCCAAGATCGCCGCCTCCGACCTGTTCGAACCCGGAGCCCTTGCGCTCTGCGGCCTCGATGAGGCCAGCAGCCGGATGGGCGAACCTGTCCCGGCCGCCCTGGACCTGACCGGCGCCCTGGCCATCGCGCCGGCCACCGTGCTGGCGGCCTGGTGCGGGGAGGTCCTGCGGGCGACCGTCGCCGGCCTGAGCCGGAAGGACGGCGTGTGGCGCCTGGCCGACGCCGGCGGCTCCACGATCACGGAGGCCGAGGCGGTGATCCTGGCCACGGGCCACCAGCCCCTGTGGCCGCAGCCGGAGATCGGCCCCGCGCGGGGTCAGGCCAGTTGGACTCGGGACGGTGGCGATGTCCACGCCGCGGCCTGGGGCGGCTATGTACTGCCCACGCGGGGTGGCCTGCTGTTCGGCGCCACCCACGACCGCGACGATGTGGCCACAGACCTGCGTGAGGTCGACCACGACCGCAACCGTCTCGCGCTTGCGGCCGCCCTCCCGCAACTGGCTGAGCGGCTAGAGGGCCGCCCCCTGGAAGGCCGCGCCTCGGTGCGGGCCACCACGGCCGATCGCCTGCCCCTGGCCGGCGCCGCGCCGGAAGCCGAAGCCGGGCTGTTCCTGCTGGGTGGGCTGGGATCGCGAGGCTTCTGCCTGGCCCCGCTGCTGGCCGAGCATGTGGCGGCCCTTGTGCTTGGCGCGCCCTCGCCAATGCCCGCAGGCCTGTCGGAACTGGTTGATCCGGCTCGCTTTCTCCGCCGCGCGGCGCGACGGGGCCGCAATTCTGTCCCGGGCCGCTCGCGATAGGCGCCGTGGGACGACCTGGCTAAGGCGCCGGCCGAGCCCCCCTCCGTGCACCCGGACCGCGGCTCTGCGGGTTCCGGCCGCGCCGGCGAGCGTCGCGAAGACCTGACAAGAAAGGGGCGCCATCCGGTTGGACGACGCCCCTCAGTTGGGTTGGGAAAGGCCGGCGACGGAAGGCCCGCCGCCGGTCGTCTCGTCGGCTAGAAGTTCTTCTTCAGACCAACCTTGAAGACGCGGCCCAGCGGGTTCCCGTTGGTGACGTCGTAGTTGTAGAAGCTCTGGGCGAAGGGCGGGTCGGTATCCAGGATGTTCTGGACACTGAAGGTCGCCGTGGTCTCCCAGGGCAGTTCGACCCGCAGGTTCAGGTCGTGCTGCCAGAAGTCGTCCAGCTTTCCGACGCTCTGATAGACGCCGGTCGCGTAGTTGTAGCGGCAGTCGGCTGTGGCGCCGGCGCCGGCGTCACCCACGCAGACGGGCGCGGCGATGGTCGTGCCCTCACGATAGAGCAGCTGGTAGCGCAGGTTCCAGGTTTCCCCTGCGACATTGATGAAGGCCGAGGCGCGGGTCTTCGGGAACGAGAAGAACTCGCCCGTCAGGTCGTGCTTGCCGGCCCGATCGATCGCCGGGGCGATGGTGACGGATGGGTCTTCCAGCAGGGTGGTGGCGCCGCGCTTGTACTCCTTCGTCAGGGTCGCTTCGGCGCCCACGGTCACCTTGGTGTCGTAGAAATCCATGCCGAAGAAATTGTCGAAGTCATACTGGGCGCGAAGGTCGAAGCCGGAGGTCTTGGTGTCCTGGCCGTTGACGATCTTGATCGTCGCCTGCAGCACATTGGTTTGGGTGGTGCAGACCGGAGCGCCGCCGACATTCACGAAGCGCGCCGCGAAAGCGGGCTTGGCGCAGTTGGCGGCGTTGAGGGCGGCGAGCAATTGGCCCGCGTCCTCGACGATCAGTTCCTTCTTGAAGTCGAAGGTCCAGTAGTCGACCGAGGCGCTGAAGGCGCCGGCCGTGATCAGGACGCCAAGGTTACCCGTCGTCGCCGTCTCGGGTTCGAGGAAGGGGTTGTTCTCGGTCACGACAGCGCGGTAGGAACCCGCGATGTTGCGGACGCCCTTGCTGCTGCCGGGCGTCAGAGCCGCTTGGCCGGGAGCCCGGAAGGTGGTCCCCGCGGAACCGCGGAAGGCCAGCCAGTCCATCGCCTGCCAACGGGCTGAAACCCGCGGGTTGGTGGTGGATCCGACATTGCCGCCGAAGTCTTCGTGACGGATTGCGCCGCTGACCTCGAGGTTCTCAAGCACCGGCAGCTTAACCTCCGCGAAGGCCGCGCCGACCCGGCGGTCAACATCGTTGTCCCTCTGAGCTCCGAAGAACACGAACGGACCGGTGGGGTTGGCGCATTGGCCCTGCTGGCCGTCGATGGAGTCGACGCAAGGGGTCGCCTGCACGTCGCCCAGATCGGACCAATCGTCCTGGTTGCGGTCGAAGCGATACTGCACGCCAGCCGCCCAGGCGATGTTGCCGCCGCCCAGGGCGATGCTGGTTTCCTTGTTGATCACGGCATCGGCGACCAGGATCTGGTTGGTCGCCACGTTGGTGTAGGTGCCGTAGAGCCAGGCCTTCATCGCCGGATCGTTGGCCACCGAGGCCACATACAGGGGGTTGGCGTTCCCATTGATGGCGCTGGCGGCGATGCCATTGCTGAAGGGGTTGAGATACTTGCAGGCCCCGACGCCCGGCGTGCCGGTGGCGTAGTTGCAGCCCGGACCGCCGAGGCCGTTGAAGGCCCGCTGGATGCGGTTCACCAACAGGTCATTGGTGGTGACGATGCCCTTGTTTTCCATGAAGGTCAGGGCTGTGTCCCAGCCGATGCCATCAAGGAGGCCACCGTTGAACCTGCCGTTAAACCCGGCCGAAACACGGTACTGAGTCTGCTCGATCTGCTGATAATCGGCGCCGTCCGAGTTCAGCGGATGGCCCTCGACACCGATCAGACGCCAAGCCGTCTGGCTGGTGGTGACACCCCCCGCCATGGCCGCGCACTGGGCCGCGCTGAGCGGCGCGACGCAGTTGGTCCGCAGAGCGATCAGGCCGGGATTGGAAGCCGGCACGAAGTAGCGCGTCTGATTGTTGTAGCCGGGGGCCGCCGTTGATCCGGAGGTGTTGGCGGTCGGAAACTGGGTGGTGAGGTTCGCCGGCGAGAGGCGCTGATCGGGAACGTCATTGCGGTTCCAGGCGATCTCGCCGTGGAAGCGGATGTCGTCGCTCAGGTCGAAATTGACCTCACCGTAGAGCTGGTAGTGATGCTCTTCGTTCACCAGGTCGTTGAAGTTGCTGAACTGGTAACGGCAAAGGGCGCCGCCGGAGGTCACGGGCTTTAGCGTGCCTGAGAGTTCCTGCGAACCGAGGACGTTACATCCATTGTCCCGGAACAGGGCGCCGCCGGAGGGGGTGCCGTAGGAGCCGGGGCTCGCCGACCCCGACCAGCCACCGTAGAAGACCGATTCGAACGGACGCACCGCGTAGTCGCGGTCCTGGGCGTCGAGGCGGCCGCGGGCCCGGTAACCCGCGGTCAGGAGGAGGTTGCCGTTATCGAAGATCTTCCCGTAGGCAATGCTGGCGTCGTAGTCGCCGCCATCCGAGTCCTTGATGAATGAGTAGTTGCCGTTGAACTCGAAGCCGTCGAGGTCCTTGCGGGTGATGAAGTTCACCACGCCGGCGACCGCGTCCGAGCCATAGGTGGCGGCCGCGCCGTCCTTCAGGATTTCGATACGGCCAATGGCGGCCGTCGGCATGAAGTTCAGGTCCTGACCGCCGCCCTGGAAGGCCGCGGCGGTGGTGTCGGCCAGGCGCCGGCCGTTCATCAGAACCAGGGTCCGGGACGACCCGAGGCCCCGCAGGTTGATCGAGGCGGTGCCGGCGCCACCATTGTAGCGGTTACTCTCGCCGAGCGAGGACTGCGCCGAGGTCAGGGTCTTGACCAGCTGGACAACGCTAGGCGCGCCTTGCTTGGCCAGTTCCTGCACGCCGATGACATCGACCGGCTGAGCCGCCTTCTCAGACGTCCCGGCGATGAACGAGCCGGTGACCACGACCTCTTCAACGGTGGTGCTTTGTTGGGCGAAAGCGGATCCCGCTCCCAGCGTCAGGGCGACGGCCAGAATGGACCCGCCACAGAAATATCTGCTTTTCAACATCAATTGGTTCCCCCTCGAGTGCCGCCCTTGAATGTGGGTTTGGGCATTTTGACTCACGCGAAGAAACAACCATCCGGCGCCGCCGCCGACAGCGCCAGGAATTTTTCCGTGAGGAAACAGAACGCCGTTATGTGCTGCAGTGCACACATCCGGCTAGCTGATCACTGATCATGAAGTGGCTGTTTGCAAAGGATTTGCGTGTGTGGAGCTCGGCTCACACGCACGTCGAAACGAGATTTCCCTTATGCAACAGTAGGCGTTGAGTTGGGAAACCCAAGATATGCGACCTGTGGGTGTGTGATTGGTTTTGAACTCTACGTCAAAAATCGCCGCGTGCTGCGCCGCATTGAGGCCAAGGAGGGCGTTGCATGAAAGACACGGCCGGCCAGAGATGTCGTTGGCGACCTACCGTTGGGGAACCCCGGCGGGGCGCCGGGCCTGCGGTGGGCCAGCTCGTTGCTGCCAAGACCCGCTAATCGCACCTTCCACGCTCGGGCGGCAGGGAAAAGAAAACGCCGCCCCCGTGAGGGGGCGGCGCGAGGTGTAATCCGCTGGGCTCTTGGCCCGGTCGGTATTCTAGAAGCGCTTCTTGATGCCGATGGTGTAGACGCGGCCGAGCGGGTTTCCGCTGCCCGGGTCGTAG
>NZ_JAUSCJ010000001.1 GCF_030651185.1 Phenylobacterium sp. | reverse complement strand
CTGGAAGAGCACGGCGTCTACGTCCAGCCGATCAACTATCCCACCGTGCCCCGCGGGACCGAGCGCCTGCGCTTCACGCCCTCGCCGGCCCACACCGACGAGATGATGGACGACCTGGCCAGGACCCTGGAAATGCTGTGGGCCCACTGCAATATCAAGCGCGTCGGCGGCTACGCCGCCTGATCGGCTTGAAGTCTAGCCTTTGAAGGGCGGCGCTCCGGGCGGCGCCTTTCTCTTTCGGCCTCGCCCAGCTTGCGATTTGGGGCAGGCGAGCGCATACCGATCGTCTAACCACCGCTTCGGAGACGCCTCAACTTCGCTTTCCATCTGAACGATCCGGGCGCCGAGCCGCCCATGTCACGTCCGCCGGCGCACACCCTTGCCCAGGCCGATCTGCTTGGCGAAGTCCGAGCGTCGCGCCGCATAGGCCGGCGCCACCATCGGATAGTCAGGCGCCAAACCCCACCGACGACGGTAGTCATCCGGGCTCATGTCGAAGCGCGAGCGCAGATAGCGCTTGAGCATCTTCAGCTTCTTGCCGTCCTCCAGGCAGACGATGAAATCGTGCTGGATCGACTTGTTGATCGGCACCGCCGGCTTGGGCCGCTCTTTCAGGGCGACGGGCGCGGCATGGCCAAGCCCCTTCAAACTCTGGTGCACCGACCGGATGAGGTCTGGCAGGTCGTTCTGCGACACAGAATTCCGGCTGACGAAGGCCGAGACGATGACGGTCGCGAGGGACAGAACCTCCTCGACATCGGTGTCGTCAGCTTCCCTGTCGATACTCATCGGTCGCCCCCTGGGTACATGGCATCACAAGCGCCAGAGGACCCCTTCGCCCAGGGTCGTCAGACTTGGCGTCAACGCCCCCCACCCAACTTGGTTCCCAACGTTTGGCCTCGGGCCCGCAAGGCGCTAAAGAGCCGCCCAGGCCCGTCCCTCCCAGATTCCCGAAAGGCCCTCCCATGACCGCCCAAGCCGCCAATTTCATCGACGCCTTCTTCACCGCGCCCGCCTCCGAGAGCGATCCCGCCGTCTCCAGCGTGCTGGCGCGGGAGCTGAAGCGCCAGCAGGACCAGATCGAACTGATCGCGTCCGAGAACATCGTCAGCCGCGCCGTGCTGGAGGCGCAGGGGTCGGTCCTGACCAACAAGTACGCCGAGGGCTATCCGGGCAAACGCTACTACGGCGGCTGCGAGGTGGTGGACGAGGTCGAGGAAATCGCCATCGAGCGCGCCAAGCAGCTGTTCGGCTGCGAGTACGCCAATGTGCAACCCCATTCGGGCAGCCAGGCCAACCAGGCGGTGTTCATGGCCACCATGGCTCCGGGGGACACCTTCATGGGCATGGACCTGGCGGCCGGCGGCCACCTGACCCACGGCAAGAGCGTCAACCAGTCGGGCAAGTGGTTCCGCCCGGTGGCCTATGGCGTGCGCCAGCAGGACCACCTGATCGACTATGATCAGGCCGCCGAGGTGGCCTTGGCCGAGAAGCCCAAGGTGATCATCGCCGGCGGCTCGGCCTATTCGCGCGCCATCGACTTCGCCAGGTTCCGCGAGATCGCCGACAGCGTCGAAGCCCTACTGATGGTGGATATCGCCCACTATGCGGGCCTGGTGGCCGGCGGCGCCTATCCCAATCCGTTCCCGCATGCCCACATCGTCACCACGACGACGCACAAGACCCTGCGGGGCCCGCGCGGCGGCATGATCCTGACCAACTCCAAGAAGTGGGCCAAGAAGATCGATAGCGCGGTCTTCCCCGGCCTGCAGGGCGGCCCCCTGATGCATGTCATCGCCGGCAAGGCCGTGGCCTTCGGCGAGGCCCTGCGACCGGAATTCAAGCAGTACGCCCGCCAGGTGGTCGAAAATGCCCGGGCGCTCGCCGACAGCCTGCAGGTGGCCGGCTTCAAGATCGTGTCGGGGGGGACAGACAGCCACCTGATGTTGGTGGACCTGACGCCCAAGAACGTCTCCGGCGCCGACGCCGAGATCGCCCTGGAGCGGGCCGGCATCACCACCAACAAGAACGGCATCCCCTTCGATCCCCTGCCTCCCATGCAGACCTCCGGCCTGCGGGTCGGGACCCCGGCCGGCACGACGCGAGGCTTCGGGCCTGCTGAATTCCGTCAGGTCGGGACCTGGATCGGTGAGGTCCTGGATGGCGTCGCGGCTGGCGGCGACAATTCGGCGATCGAATCCAAGGTGAAGGCCGAGGTCCTGACCTTGACGAAACGCTTCCCGATCTACAGCTAATCCCTCTAATAGGGGTTGGATTGGCCAGGAGGGGCTAGATCATGCGCTGCCCGTTCTGCGGTCATCTCGAAAGCCAGGTGAAGGACAGCCGCCCGTCGGAAGACGGCGCGGCCATCCGGCGGCGGCGGCTGTGCCCCGAGTGCGGCGGCCGTTTCACCACCTTCGAGCGGGTTCAGCTTCGTGAACTGACCATCCTGAAACGGTCGGGGCGGCGCACGCCCTTCGAGCGGGACAAGCTGGCCCGCTCCATCGCCATCGCCACCCGCAAGCGTCCCATCGAGGCCGAGCGCATCGAGAAGATGATCTCGACCATCGTCCGGCAGCTGGAAAGCATGGGCGAGACCGAGCTGCCATCCTCGGCGGTCGGCGAGATGGTGATGAAGCAGCTCAAGGCGCTCGATGACGTGGCCTATGTCCGCTACGCCTCGGTCTATCGTGACTTCCGCGAGGCCGGTGAGTTCGCCACCTTCCTCGGCGAAGAGGGCCTCAGCGAAGGCTCTGAGGATGAGCGTTAAGATGCTTCTCCCTCCCCATGAAGGGGAGGGCGGGTTTTGACCGTCACCCTCAAGCTCGCCACCTCCCTCGATGGCCGCATCGCCACCGCCACGGGAGAGAGCCGCTGGATCACCGGCGAGCAGAGCCGCGAGCAGGTGCACCGCCTGCGCGCGGCCCATGACGCCGTCGTTGTTGGCGTCGAGACGGCCCTGGCCGATGATCCCGAACTGACCGTCCGGCTGCCCGACCACGATGGCCCCCAGCCGGCCCGCGTGGTGCTCGACAGCCGCCAGCGGCTAGCTGACGGGTGCAGACTGATCGCCACCGCGCGCGATATTCCCACCTACCTGATCACCACCACACCGCCGCAGGCGCGCCTCGTCGACGCCGGTGTTCGCGTCCTGCAGGTCCATGCCGTCGGCGATGAGCGGCCCGAGCTGCACGACGTCGTCCGCGCCCTGGCCGCCGAGGGCCTGAGCCGCCTCTTCGTCGAGGGCGGGGGGCAGGTGGCCGCCAGCTTCCTCCGTTGCGGCCTGGTCGACGCCCTGGAGTGGTTTCGCGCGCCGATGATCATCGGCGGGGAGGGAAGGCCCGGCGTCGGCGCCCTGGCCGTCCAGGCGCTTTCCGGCGCGCCGAAGCTTAAGCGGGTTGATCTTCAGCTGCTGGGTCCCGATGTGTGGGAACGCTACGAGAGGATCTGAATGTTCACCGGCATCGTCACCGATGTGGGCCGCGTCCGCGCCGTCCGCGAAACCAACCGCGACCTGCGGTTTGAGATCGAAACCAAGTTCGACCTCTCCACGGTCGATATCGGCGCCTCCATCAGCCATGCGGGCTGCTGCCTGACCGTGGTGGAGAAGGCCGACGGTTGGTTCGCTGTGGAAGTCTCAGGCGAAACCCTCTCCCTGACCACCTTGTCGGACTGGAAAGAAGGCCGTCCGGTCAACCTGGAGCGCGCCGCCAAGGTGGGTGACGAGCTCGGCGGGCACATCGTTTCCGGCCACGTGGACGGCATCGGCGAGGTGATCTCCATCGAGAGCGAGGGGGGAAGCCACCGCGTCCAGGTGCGCGTGCCCCGCCCTCTGCACCGGTTCATCGCGCCCAAGGGCTCCATCACGATTGAGGGCGTGTCGCTGACGGTGAACGAGGTCGAGGACGACGTTTTCGGCGTGAACCTGATCCCCCACACCTGGGACGTGACCACGCTCGGGACGCTGAACGTCGGCTCCCGGGTCAATCTCGAGATCGACATGCTGGCCCGGTATCTCGCCCGCTGGCGAGAAACAGCCTAAAGGAGGCGGCCAACTCGGCCGCGCTCCGGAAAGAACCCATGCTCGAAGACAAAATCCGCATCCTCATCGTCGAGGCGCGCTTCTATTCCGACCTGGCCGACGCCCTGCTGCAGGGGGCCGCCGACGCGATCACCTCGCAGGGGGCGGAATATGACGTGGTCACGGTGCCCGGCGCGCTGGAAATCCCCGGCGCCATCGCCCTGGCCGATGAAGGCGGCGCCACTGGCGTGCGCTATGACGGCTATGTGGCGCTCGGCACGGTGATCCGTGGCGAGACCTATCACTTCGAGATCGTCTCCAACGAGTCGGCCCGCGGGATCATGGATCTGACGGTCGGCAAGCGCCTGGCCATCGGCAACGGCATCCTGACCGTCGAGGACGAGGAGCAGGCCTGGGCCCGCGCCAAGGTCAGCGAGGGCGACAAGGGCGGCGGCGCGGCCCGCGCGGCGCTGACCATGATCTCCCTGAAGAGCCAGCTGATGGGCGCCCGATGAGCCGGCCCAAGCAGGCCCGTTCGGTCGCGCGCCTCGCCGCCGTCCAGGCGCTGTACCAGATGGAAGTCTCGGGCGTCGGCGTCGAAGCCGTGATCCGCGAGTTCGCCGACCACCGCTTCGACCGTGGCATTGAGGGCGACGGGGAGGGGGATCCCCTGGCCGCCGCCGACGAGGCCTTCTTCGCGGAGTTGGTCCGCGGCGTGGTGGGAAGCCAGCGCGAGATCGACGCCGCCGTCGTCAAGCGCCTGGCCACCGGCTGGAAGCTGGACCGGCTGGACGCCACCGTGCGCGCCATCCTGCGCTCCGGCGCCTATGAGCTCTCGCACCGTGACGACGTGCCGGTCGAGGTGGTGATCGACGAATATGTCGAACTGGCCAAATCCTTCTTCGAGGGGCCCGAGCCGGGGTTCGTCAACGGGGCCCTCGACAAGGTGGCGCAGGATGTCCGGGCCGGATGAATTCGAGCAGATCGCCCGGCTGTTCCGCCCTCTGACCCGCGGCGCGGTCGAGGCGCTCGATCTGTTGGACGACGCCGCCGTCATCCCTTCCCGCCCGGGCTTCGACCTGGTGATCACCAAGGACGCCCTGGTGGCCGGGGTGCATTTCCAGCCCAGCGACCCGCCCGACATCGTGGCGCGCAAGCTGCTGCGCTCCAATCTCTCCGACCTGGCCGCCAAGGGCGCCGAGCCCTACGGCTATTTCCTGATGACCGCCTGGCCCGCGGGCTTCGGCTGGGAGCAGCGCCAGGAATTCGCCCGGGGTCTCGATGAGGATGGCCTGGCCTTCAATGTCGTCCTGCTGGGCGGCGACACGGTGTCCACCCCCGGCCCGCTGATGGTCTCCATGACCTTGCTGGGCTGGGTTCCCAGCGGAACCATGATCCGCCGCGGCGGCGCCAAGGCCGGCGACCTGCTGCTGGTGAGTGGGCCGATCGGCGATGGCTGGCTGGACTGGGGTCCGGGCTGGGGGGAACTTGACCGGCGCTGGCTACCGGAGGCCCATCGCCTGCCCAATCCGCGCCTGGACCTGCGCGACCTCCTGCGCGCGGGCGCCAGCGCCGCCGCCGATGTTTCCGACGGCCTGGTGGCCGATGCGGGCCATATCGCGCAGGCCAGTGGCCTGGGGCTGAGGCTCGACCTCGACAGGATGCCGCTCTCCAAGTCCGCCCGCGCCTGGCTGGCGACCCAGGATGACCAGGCCGGCGCCCTGCTGCGCCTGGCCACCGGGGGGGACGACTATGAGATCGTCTGCACCGCTTCGGCCGATCAGCCCGCCCTCGTCGGCCTCACGGTCATCGGTGAGGTGCTGGAGGGCGCGGGGGTCGAGGTGCGGGTCGGAGATCAGGTCGTCGACCCCGGCCGCGGGGGCTGGACGCACACCTGAGTTGGCGCCCCTTGGGCCGCCAGGCTTCGGAAAGCTTCCGGAAACCATATCCGTGCCAGGGTGAGCGCATGGATCGTCGCGCCCTCATCGCCCTCGCGCCCCTGGCGCTCCTCGCCGCTCCGGCGCGGGCGTCAGAGGCGGCGAAGCCCGCCAAGACCGACGGTCAGTATGTAGACCTGGCGCCGGCGGCCTTGCCGGTCGTCGTGCGCGGCCTGCTGGTCAACTACGTCTTCGTCTCGGTGCGTATTCAGCTTGCCGCATTGGCCAACACCGCCAAGCTGCGCACCCGGGAGCCCTACTTCCGCGACGCGCTGATCCGCGCCGGGCATCGTTCACCGTACTTCACCCTGGCCACCGACTACACCAAGATCGACGAGGCCAAGCTGAAGGCTGTCCTGCTGCGGGAGGCCATCGCCATCGGCGGCGCCAAGGAGGTGAAGGACGTCACGCTCCTCTCCCAATCGCCCAAGAAGCGCACGGGTCTGCCGGACCCGAAGGTGCTTGGGGCGCGGGAGAACAGGTCGTAGGGCCGCAGTGGCCAACAGGCGTTGCTTACGGGCGCCAGTTTTGGCACCTTCACCCTCTCAAATATAAGGAGCGTCGCCAAAGACGCTCCACTGGGGAAACACCATGGGGCCGGGAACATACCGACGCACGCGCCTAAAGCCGGCGTCGTCCCCCCTCCGCACAATTGCAAAAGGGGCTTTCAGATAATGAGTTTCACGCTTGAGCTGGTGATCGCCGCCGGCGTTCTGGCGGTGCTTTACGGCATCTTCCAGACCGTTGCGCTGCTCCGGGAGTCTCCCGGGAATGCGAAGATGCAAGAGATCGCCGCCGCCATTCAGGAGGGCGCGCAAGCCTATCTGAAGCGCCAATACACCGCCATTGCGATCGTCGGCGTCGTCGTCCTGATCGCGCTCTACTTCCTGATCGGCGGCTATTCGGCCGCCGGCTTCGTGATCGGCGCCGTGCTTTCGGGCGCGGCCGGTTTCGCTGGCATGCTGATCTCGGTCCGCGCCAATGTGCGCACCGCGCAGGCCGCGTCGGAGAGCCTGGCCAAGGGCCTCAAGCTCGCCTTCACCTCGGGCGCCATCACCGGTCTGCTGGTGGCCGGCTTCGCCCTGATCGGCGTCGCGGGCTACTACGGCTACCTGACCCAGGTTCAGGGCCTGACCCCCGCCGATCGCGACGTCATCGACGGCCTGGTCTCGCTGGGCTTCGGCGCGTCGCTGATCTCCATCTTCGCCCGTCTGGGCGGGGGTATCTTCACCAAGGGCGCCGACGTCGGCGGTGACATGGTGGGCAAGGTCGAGGCCGGCATTCCGGAAGATGACCCGCGCAACGCCGCGACCATCGCTGACAACGTGGGCGACAATGTCGGCGACTGCGCCGGCATGGCCGCCGACCTGTTCGAGACCTATGCGGTGACCACGGTGGCCACCATGGTCCTGGCCGCCATCTTCTTCGGCGGTTCGGCCCTGCTGCCCAGCATCATGCTGCTGCCGCTGGCCATTTGCGGCGTCTGCATCATCACCTCGATCATCGGCACCTTCGCCGTCCGCCTGGGCAAGTCCGGCTCGATCATGGGCGCCCTCTATCAGGGCCTGATCGTCACCGGCGTGCTCTCGGCCATCGCGCTGTGGTTCCTGATCCCCTCGCTGGTGACGGAAACCCTGACGGTGAACGCCGGCACCCCGCTGGAGAAGAGCTTCGACGCCCTGTCGCTGTTCTACTGCTCCATGGCGGGCCTGGTGATCACGGCGCTGATCGTGATGATCACCGAGTACTACACGGGCACCAACTTCCGCCCGGTGAAATCGGTGGCCCAGGCCTCGGTCTCCGGCCACGGCACCAACGTGATCCAGGGCCTGGCCATGAGCCTTGAGGCGACCGCGGCCCCGGCCCTGGTGATCATCGTCGGCATCATCGTCACCTATAACCTGGCGGGCCTGTTCGGCATCGCCATCGCCACCACCGCCATGCTGTCCCTGGCGGGCTTCGTCGTCGCCCTGGACGCCTTTGGTCCGGTCACCGACAACGCCGGCGGCATCGCTGAAATGGCGGGTCTGCCCCCGGAAGTGCGCGTCACCACCGACGCCCTCGACGCGGTCGGCAACACCACCAAGGCGGTCACCAAGGGCTATGCCATCGGCTCGGCCGGTCTCGGCGCCCTGGTGCTGTTCGCGGCCTATACCGAAGACCTGAAGTACTTCGCGGCCAACGCCGCGCCGGGGTCGTTCTTCGACGGCCTGGGCCCGGTGGCCTTCGATCTGTCCAACCCCTACGTGGTGGTCGGCCTGCTGTTCGGCGGCCTGCTGCCGTTCCTGTTCGGCGGCATGTCGATGACCGCCGTCGGCCGCGCCGCGCAATCGGTCGTGGTCGAGGTCCGTCGTCAGTTCCGCGAAAATCCGGGGATCATGACCGGCGAGGTGAAGCCGGAATACGGCCGCGCCGTCGACATCCTGACCAAGGCCGCGATTCGCGAGATGATCGTGCCATCGCTGCTGCCGGTGGCCTCGCCGATCGTGCTGTTCTTCGTCATCAACGCCATCGCCGGCAAGGTCGACGCCTTCGCCTGCGTCGGCGCGATGTTGATGGGCGTGATCGTGACGGGCCTGTTCGTCGCCATCTCGATGACCTCGGGCGGCGGCGCGTGGGACAACGCCAAGAAGGTGATCGAAGAAGGCTTCACCGACTCCGACGGGGTTCTGCACGGCAAGGGTTCGGAGGCTCACAAGGCCGCCGTGACCGGCGACACCGTCGGCGACCCCTACAAGGACACCTCCGGTCCGGCGGTGAACCCGATGATCAAGATCACCAACATCGTGGCCCTGCTGCTGCTCGCGGTCCTGGCGGCGCAATAACCCGCAGAGACGAACATGAAGACGCCCCGGAGAGCGATCTCCGGGGCGTTTTTCTTTGGCCGATAAGGGCGCGCGCGGCTTAGCGGCGGTCGCCCGGACGGCTGCCGGGAACACCCTCGTCGTCGTTGGGCAGCATGGTGCCGCGTCCGACGGTCCCGATCAGCTGCTCGAAGATGGTCAGCTCGCGGCCCCGGGTCGGGGTCTCGCGGCCGTTGAAGGCGATGACCTTGCCGTCCTTCAGGCTGTACTGGCTGACGCTTTCCACCACCTCGGTGTCCTTGTTGAAGGCGATGGCGGTGACGTCGCGCCGCGTCGTCTTCGGCATCCGGAAGGCGACGGTCTCCTTGATCTGGTCGATGTAGAACCAGACGTTGGGGTCGAAGGTGGAGGTGGCCGAGGGGGACCCCAGTCGGCCGCGCACGATGGACTTGGTGTCGGCGCCGACCTTCACGTCCTTGGGATTGGCGTCGATCGCCTGGAACCCGGAATAGGTGGTGATCGGCGCGCAGGCGGCCGTGGCCATGAGACCGGCGGCGATTGCGGCGAAGGCGACACTGCGAAACATGTGCGGATCAGACCCGTTCAATTTTCCTGGGCTTTGACCTATCGCTCGCGGCCCCTTACTGCAATGCCGCCCTTAAAGGCCCCTTCGGGCGAAATCGAGGCCAAGATGCTTCTGGACCGTTTGTTCCGCCCAAAGCCCGCTCTCACCGCCGGCCGCGCGCTCTATGCCGCCGTGGTCGATCAGTCGCGAACGCCGGCCCTCTACGAGGTCTATGCCGCGCCCGACACCGTCGAGGGGCGATTCGAAATCTACACCCTGCATGTCTTCCTGCTTCTGGACCGCCTGAAGCGCCAGGGCCCGCAGGCCAGCGACACGGCCCAGGCCCTGTTCGACACCTATGTCTCGTCCCTGGATGACGCCCTGCGAGAGATGGGGGTGGGGGACCTTTCGGTGGGCAAGAAGATGCGCAAGCTCGGGGAGGCCTTCTACGGACGGGTGAAGTCCTACGAGACCGCCTTCGATTCGCTGCCCGAAACCGACGGCCTCAAGGCCCTGCTGACGCGCACGGTCTATGCCGAGACGGAGTCGGAGGCCGCGCCGCGGCTAATCGACTATGTGGTCGCCCAGCGCTCGGCCCTGGCCGAGCAGCCGCTGGACCGCCTGTTGGCCGGCGATGTCGTCTGGAGCCCCGCATGAAGCGCGCCTGGAGCCAGACGATTCGCCTGCAGGAGCTCGCCAAGGGGCCGGTGAAGGTCCGCCTGGCGCCCGATGCGGAAACCCGCGCCCTGATCGCCAAGGAGATCGGGCTGGAAAGCCTGCCGGCCCTGACCGCGGACGTCACGGTCCATGCCTGGTTGGACGGGGCCGAGATCCTCGGCCAGATGGACGCCGTGGTGGAGCAGATCTGCGGGATCAGCCTGGATGCCTTCGAGCAGGCCCTGACCGCCGATATCGAGTTCCGGGTGGTCCCGGCCGGCAGCCCCCACGCGCCGGCTGAGTCGGAGGCCGCCACCGTCGAACTGGAATTCGACCCCGACGAACCCGATGAGCCGGACGTCCTGGCCGACGAGGAGATCGACCTGTCGGCCTACCTGATCGAGCAACTAGCCCTGGAGATCGATCCCTTTCCCCGTAAGCCCGGCGCGGTCTTTGACTACGCGCCCGACACCGCCGATCTTTCGCCCTTCGCCGCCCTGAAGAAGCTGAAGGGGGAGGGCGAATGATCGCGCGTCCCTTGCGCGGTTTGCATCGTCCGGCGCGGGCTGTATCGTCCGGCCGCGGTCACAATAGGGGGCTGAACGCATTCTCTTGACCCGATCCCTGGTCATTTCAATCGATGCGATGGGCGGCGATCACGGACCTTCCGTGACCGTTCCCGCCCTGGCGCTCGCCGCCAAGGCCATGCCCGCCGGGACGCGCTTCCTGATGCATGGCGATGAGGCCGCCCTGGCGGCCGAACTTGCCCGCCACCCGGCCCTGAAGAGCCAGGTCGAGGTTCGTCACACCGACAAGACCATCGCCTCGGACGAAAAGCCCGCCGTGGCCCTGCGCCGCGGCAAGGGCAGCTCCATGTGGAACGCCGTCGAGGCCGTGAAGAGCGGCGAGGCGGTGGCGGCGGTCTCGTCGGGCAACACCGGCGGCCTGATGGCCATCTCCAAGCTGATCCTGCGGATGAGCGTCGATGTCGACCGGCCTTGCCTGGTGGCCAGCTGGCCCGGCGCCAAGGGCCTGACCACGGTGCTGGACGTTGGCGCCAATATCGATTGCGACGCCGAGCGGCTGGTGGAGTTCGCCATCATGGGCGAGGCCTTCCACCGCGCCTTCCACGGCGTGGCCAAGCCGACGGTGGGTCTGATCAATGTCGGCTCAGAGGACGTCAAGGGCCACGAGGAGGTGCGCCTGGCGCACGCCATCCTGCGCTCGGGCAGGTTCGACCTGGACTATCGCGGCTTCATCGAGGGCGACGACCTTTCGAAGAACACCGTCGATGTCGCCGTCACCGACGGCTTCACCGGCAACATCATGCTGAAGGCCGCCGAGGGCACCGGACGCTATGTCGAGGCCGAGCTCCGCGCGGCGCTCACCAGCTCGCTGATCACCACCGCCGGGGCCTTGCTGGCCCGGGCCGGCCTGCGCAAGTTCGGGCAAAAACTGAACCCGCCCCGTGCGGCGCCACTTCTTGGCCTCAACGGTGTGGTGGTGAAGTCCCACGGGGGCGCCAAGGCCCAGGACTTCGCCGACGCCATCCGCATGGCCGCCAGCCTTTCGCAAAGCGACTTCGCGAGTGAGGTCGAAAAGAATATGACGCGGCTCACCGCCGCCGTGGCCGAGTCGAGTGCGCCGGCCATCGATGGAGCTGCAACCGTTGACTAAAGTCCTGCGTAGCGTCGTGACCGGAGTCGGGGGCTATCTGCCCGACGAGATCGTCACCAATGCCGACCTGTCCAAGACCGTCGACACCAGTGACGAGTGGATCATCGAGCGCACCGGCATCCGTCAGCGGCACCGCGCCGCGCCGGACCAGCCGGTTTCGGATCTGGCCGTGGAAGCCGCCCGGAAAGCCCTGGCCGCCGCCGGCAAGACCCCGGCCGACGTCGATCTGATCATCGTCGGCACCACCACGCCGGACCTGACCTTCCCGGCCGTGGCCACCATCGTGCAGCGCAAGCTGGGCTGCCCGATCGGCATCGCCTTCGACGTCCAGGCGGTCTGCTCGGGCTTCGTCTACGCGCTCTCCACCGCCGACGGCTTCGTGGCCCGCAACCGCTCCAAGTGCGCCCTGGTGATCGGGGCCGAGACCATGACCCGGCTGATGGACTGGACCGACCGAGGCACCTGCGTGCTGTTCGGCGATGGGGCCGGCGCCGTGGTGCTGGAGCCGGGCGAGGGCGACGGGACCACCGCCGATCGCGGCCTGCTGGGCTTTGCCCTGCGCGCCGACGGCACCAAGCAGGACCTGCTCTATGTGGACGGCGGGGTCTCCACCAACGGCCAGATCGGCCATCTGCGCATGCAGGGCAACCAGGTCTTCCGCCATGCCGTGGTGAACATTTCCGAGGCCGTGGTGGCCGCGGCCGCCGACGCGGGCGTCAATGTGGCCGATGTCGACTGGTTCATTCCCCACCAGGCCAACCAGCGCATCCTGGAGGGCGTCGCCCGCCGGCTGGGCATCGACGAGAAGAAGGTCATCTCCACGGTGGCCAAGCACGCCAACACCTCGGCGGCCTCGATCCCGCTGGCCCTCTACGAAGGTATCAGCGACGGCCGCATCAAGCCCGGCCAGTTGCTGCTGCTGGAAGCCATGGGCGGCGGCCTGACCTGGGGCGCCTGCGTCGTGCGCCTGTAGGCGAAAGCTTCAAGCTCGTCCCCGGTTGCGCCTTGAAGTCTTTGACCTGATGCGACAATCAGGTCATGACGGTTGTCCGACGTTTCCGCGATTGCGGCCCGTCGCAGTGGTTCAGTAGGGGCAGGGGCGAGGATGAAGGGCGCGACAGTAACGCGGGCCGACCTGTGTGAGGCGGTTCACGAAGAGGTGGGCCTGACCCGCCAGGATTGTTCCGAACTCGTCGAGCGCACGCTCGAGCTGGCCGCCCAAGCCCTGGAGCGCGGTGAACAGGTCAAGCTTTCAGGCTTCGGCGTGTTCCAGGTGCGCGCCAAGCGGGCCCGTATGGGCCGCAATCCGAAGACCGGCGAACCCGCCGCGATCGAACCTCGGCGCGTGATTGGTTTCCGCGCTTCGCAGGTCATGAAGGCGCGAGTAGACCGCGCCCTCGGAAAGTAGCGAGAGGCCGGCCGTGGCCAAGGGCCCGGACGCCTTTCGCACCATTTCGGAAGCGGCCGACGAGCTGGGCGTGCCCCAGCACGTGCTCAGGTTCTGGGAGACCAAGTTCTCCTTCATCCGTCCCATGAAGCGGGCGGGCGGGCGCCGGTTCTACCGCCCGCAGGACATCTCGATGCTGCGCGGGGTCAAGACCCTGCTGCACGAGGACGGCTACACCATCAAGGGCGTCCAGCGCCTGCACAAGGAACAGGGGCTCAAGCGCCTGCTCGCCGCCGCCAACGGGGAGGCCGCGCCGCCCCCCGCGCTCGTGCGCGACGAGGGTCCCGTCCTGGGTCTCTCCAGCGGCCTCGCCAGCGCCCGCCTGGGCGCCGAGGACCGCGAACGCCTGGTCTTCGCCCTCGACGACCTGCAGGCCGCCAAGCGCAGGCTCGACGCGCTTCTCAAGCGCTAAGGATTGGCCGCGACAAACGCGCGATACCGCTCCAGCAGCAGCGGCCAGCCGTACTCGCTCACCATCTCGGCCCGATAGTTCTCCGCCCCCTCGCCATGCCGTTCGAACCCACGGTGCGTGAGGGTGACGACTGTGGCGGCGCCCGCCGGTGCGAACCGCACCTCGACGATGCTCGCCAGGTCCGGATTGGGCTGGGGGGTGGAGTCAGGCGCGATCTGCCAGAGAAAGACCAGGTGCGCGCCGGCATGGAAGGTGAGGGTGCGGCCCCAGTCGACGCGGAACCCGTGGGGGCCGAGCTCGGTGCAAAGTTCACCCTCGGCGCCGCCGATGCCGATGAAGGCCGGCGTCCCGCCGTCCGCGCCGTTGAAGGTATAGTCGCTCGGCCACCAGTCTCCGAAGCGCGCCTGGAACAGGTCGAAGGCCCGGTCGGGAAGGGCCGCGACGGTGACCGTCAGTTCCACGGGTTCGACAAGCTGCGCCACGGCCGGCTCCTATGTTCGCCCGCTCCCGAAATTCAGCTTGCCCAGAGGCCGCAAGAGGTTAGAAGGGCCGCCTTGCCGATGTCGGAGCGTGGCGCAGCCTGGTAGCGCACTTGACTGGGGGTCAAGGGGTCGCAGGTTCGAATCCTGTCGCTCCGACCATCGACAAGCTTAAAGGGCGCTCTCGCAAGGGAGCGCCCTTTTGCTATTTGCCGCGGTTCATCCAGGACAGCAGCGGCAGGATGGGCACGCCCCAACCGATGCCGGCCACGGCGTAGAACAGCGTCTTGATGAAAACCTGATCAGGGACGTATTCGGCGATCGCCGTCACCGCCCAGATATAGGCGGCGAGGAAAACCAGGATACAGATCCCGCCAACAAACTTCCGGACGCGTGCGCTCATCGCGCGGGTATAGGGCCGCGCTAGCGCCTACGGAAGATGGCGAAGGGCGCGAGGAACAGGATCGAGCCCACAATCGCCGCGATCAGGCTGCCCCAAACCCCCACCAGGTGGATGTCGAGCCCGCTGGCGATGGCGTGGCCCAGCATGGCTCCGGCGAAACCCAACGCCATATAGGTGAACAGGCTGTGGCGGCGGCCAAGCGCCAGGGCGGCGATCCAGCCGGCCAGCATCCCGATCAGGATCTCAGCATAGAGGCCGACGCCGTCCATAAATCCGCCTCAACGCCCCTGTCTGGCTGTCCGCGACCATCCCCGGTTCACAAGGTGCGTGCAAGTCGCGTGCAAGCGTGGACGCCCGAGAGCTTCTCAGGTAGCGGGTCGCTCAGGAACGCCCCGAAAGGTTCTCAAGTCACCCCCATGACGTCTTTCCTTCGCTCGGATCGGTCGCGCCCGGTCGCCCTCTGGCTTCTCGCCGTCGCCTTCCTGGTCCTGGCCATGGTGGTGGTGGGCGGCGCCACCCGCCTCACTGATTCCGGCCTCTCCATCACCGAGTGGAAGCCGGTGACCGGCGCCCTGCCGCCGATTTCGGCGGGTGACTGGAACGAGGAGTTCGCCCGCTATCGCGAAATCCCTCAGTACCAGCAGCTCAACAAGGGCATGAGCCTGGAGGCCTTCAAGGCCATCTACTGGTGGGAGTGGAGCCACCGGCTGCTGGGCCGGCTGGTGGGCGCCGCGTTCGCCATCCCCTTCGCCTACTTCCTCATTCGCCGCCAGCTGCCCAAGCGGCTGATCTGGCGCTGCGCGGCGCTGTTTGGCCTGGGCGGCCTGCAGGGCGCCGTGGGCTGGTGGATGGTCTCCAGCGGGCTGTCGCAGTCTGAACTCGTGTCCGTCGCGCCGGAACGGCTGACCGTCCACCTGGGCCTGGCCTTCGCCCTGCTGGCGGGACTGGTCTGGACGGCGCTGGACGCCTGGACCGGCGCGCCGCGTCAGACCGTGCCCAGCGCCTGGAACCTGCGGGCGCTGGGCCTGACCGCCCTGATCTATGTGCAGATCCTGCTCGGCGCCCTGGTCGCCGGCAATGACGCCGGCCTCGTCTACAACGACTGGCCGCTGATGAACGGGGCCCTGTTCCCCAAGGAGTATGCCGGGGCCAGCCTCTGGGCGACGCTCGCGCACAGCCAGGCGGCGGTTCAACTGCATCACCGGCTGCTGGCCTATCTGCTGCTGATCGTGGCCGTTGTCGCCGCCGTGGGCGCCCAGCGCTCCCGCTACCTGCCCGAGGGCGCAAAGGTCCTGGCCCTCGCGGTGGCCGGCGCGGTCGTGCTGCAGGCGGCGATGGGCGTGGCCACCCTGATGGCCGGGGTCCCCCTCTGGCTTGGCCTGCTCCACCAGGTCATGGCCGCTCTGCTGCTGGCCCTGGCCACCGCCTTCGCCTGGCGGGTCCGGCGGCCGTAGAGCCGGATGCGAAAAAGTGGGAACCGCGTCAGTCCCGCTCCAAACATACGGAATCGATCACGTTTATGATTTTGGATCGGTCCGATCCAAAATCATCGTGATCTAGGGGCCGCCGTCCCGGAGGCGCGACGTCTGATCAGGCCTTGAAGCTCGCCCAGGGGCCGGTGACCGCCAGGGTGACGCCCGGCGCGTAGATGTTGATGAACATGGTCGTGCCGTCCGGCGAGAAGCAGATGCCGGCCAGCTCGGCGTTGGCCGCCATGTCGCCGCCGCTGGGCGCGGCGTTGCGGCCCACGGTGTAGACCTTGCCCTGCGGGGTCACGGCGCGCAGGAAGTTGATCCCACCGACCTTGTCCTCGCAGGCGAAGATGTGGCCCCAGGGGGCGATGGCGATATTGTCGGCCATTCGCATCACGGTGGGGTCGGTCGGCTGCACGAAGAGCTCCAGGCGACCGGGGGCGCTGGCCTCGTCGGCCTGGCCCTCCCGGGTGCTGGGGACATAACGCATGATCTGGCCGTCCTTGGTGGGGCCGCCGCTTGTGCAGGTGAAATAGATCTCGCCCTGGCCGTAGAAGATCCCCTCGCCGCGGGCGAACCAGGCCGCCCCCTTGGCGTTTCCGCGAAGGCGCAGGTCCTCATCGGGATTTTCCACGCCGTCCAGGTCGATCCAGCGCACGGCGCGGCTGTCGCCCGGCGCCCAGTAGGACGTCCCCCAGTTGCGCGGGTCGCCGGCGTCGCCCTCCGGCAGGGCGAGAGCCTGCAGCTTGCCGCCCGCCAGCAGCCGGGTGCGGTCGTTGGGCAGGTAGCGGTAGAACAGGCCCCGGCCGTCGCCCACGTCCTCGGTCATGTAGACGACCCCGGTGCGCGGATCGATGGCGGCGGCCTCGTGCCGGAAGCGCCCCATGGCCTTGATCGGTGTTGGGTCCGCCAGACCCTTGGCGCGGGAGGGCACCTCGAAGACCCAGCCGTGGTCTTTCTGATTGTCCTCGCTGGGGCCCTGGGTGGTTTCCTCGCAGCTGAGCCATGATCCCCAGGGGGTGACCCCGCCGGCGCAGTTGATGGAGGTTCCCGCCAGGCTCAGATGGTCGCGCTCCAGCCGCTTGCGGCGCAGGTCATAGATCAGGGTGGTGGTCCCGCCGCCGAGGGGCAGGCCGTTGAGGCTGCGATCATAGATGCGGTCGGCGGCGATCTTGCCGCCCAGGGCGCGGCCGGGGCCGAAGGCGGTGATCTCCAGGTTGCGCGGGTTGATCTCATGGTTGCGGACCAGGGCGACGCGGTCGTTGCTCAGGGCGAAGCAGCCCATGCCGTCCATCTTGCCCGGCGTGACCAGCCCGTCGCTCATCGGGTCGCCGGCCCGGGAGACCACGGTGTAGGAGAAGCCTTCCGGCAGGTCGAACAGGCCGGCGGGATCGCGGCGGAGGGGACCGTAGCCGGCGATCTCGCTGCGATAGCTCTCCGCCTCCGGCCGCGCCTCCTGGGCCGTGGCGAACCGCGAGAATCCCGAGAAGGCGAGGGTGGCCGCGCTGGCGCGGATGAGCTGACGTCGCGACGTGAACATGGAGATCCTGAAGTTTGGCGCCGGACATAGCGACCGGCTGCCGTGATTATGCATAGCCGCATGACGCGCGTTTGACGCGGTATTCAGATACCTATTCTCGGAAACCCTTACGCCATAAGGATTTCCGCCGTCTGGGTTTGCGAAGTTGTTGACAGGCCGGCCCAGCCGACGTATCAGCGCGCCTCTTTCGTCGGGATCGCCTGGTCCCAACCCAATTACGGACCCGTTCCCATGATGAAGACGACGGCTTCTCTGAAGCCCGCCGACGTCACGAAGAAGTGGATCGTGATCGATGCCGAGAACGCCGTCGTCGGCCGTCTCGCCTCGTTCATCGCCATGCGTCTTCGCGGCAAGCACCGCCCCGACTACACCCCGCACGTCGACTGCGGCGACTATGTCGTCGTGATCAACGCCCACAAGGTGAAGTTCACCGGCAAGAAGCTGACCGACAAGATCTATTACCGGCACACCGGTCACCCCGGCGGCATCAAGCAGCGCAGCGCCGGCCAGGTGCTGGACGGCAAGTTCCCGGAACGCGTCCTGGAAAAGGCTGTCGAGCGCATGCTGCCCAAGGAAAGCCCGCTGGCCCGCGCCCAGCTGACCCACCTGCGGCTCTACAATTCGCCCGAGCACCCGCATGAGGCGCAAGCCCCTGAGACCATCGCGTTCAAAGAGATGAACGCCAAGAACGTGCGGAGCGCCTGAGTATGTCCGAATCACAAGGCTTCGAGGCTCTGCAAAGCCTCTCGTCGCAGCCGGCCGCTGAGCCGGCCGTGCAGAAGGTCGATAAGTTCGGCCGCGCCTATGCCACCGGCAAGCGCAAGAACGCGATCGCCAAGGTCTGGATCAAGCCGGGCAAGGGCAAGATCACGATCAACGGTCGCGACCAGGAAATCTACTTCGCCCGTCCGGTGCTGCGCATGATGATCGCCCAGCCCTTCCAGGTCACCGATCGTGAAGGCCAGTTCGACGTCGTCGTCTCGGTCATGGGCTCGGGCCTCTCCGGCCAGGCCGGCGCGATCCGTCACGGCCTGTCCAAGGCCCTGACCTACTACGAGCCGGGCCTGCGCCCGGTGCTGAAGCCGCACGGCTTCCTGACCCGCGACAGCCGCGTGGTCGAGCGGAAGAAGTACGGCAAGGCGAAGGCGCGACGCAGCTTCCAGTTCTCGAAGCGCTAAACCCGCGCGCGTTCACTCGCGTTATGCAAAGGGGCGCTTCGGGAAACCGGGGCGCCCTTTCTGCTATCTGGAATTCGGTTTTGGTTGGATCAGCGACATGACCCACACGGTATTCATCGACGGCGAGGCCGGCACCACGGGCCTGCAGATCCGCGAGCGGCTGGAAGGCCGCGGCGACCTGCAGCTGCTGTCCATCGATCCCGCCAAGCGCAAGGACCCGGCCGCCCGCGCCGAGCTGCTGAACGGCGCCGACATGGTGATCCTGTGCCTGCCCGACGACGCGGCCCTCGAGGCCGTCAGCCTGATCACCAATCCGGCGGTGAAGATCGTCGACCCCTCCACCGCCCACCGCACCGCGCCGGACTGGGCCTATGGTTTCCCCGAGGCCATCGTCGGCCAGCGTGAGGCCATCGCCGCCTCCAGGCGGGTGTCGAACCCCGGCTGCTATTCGACAGGCTCCATCGCCCTGATCCGGCCCCTGGTGGACGCGGGCCTGCTGCCGGCTGAGCAGCCGATCACCATCAATGCGGTCTCCGGCTATTCCGGCGGCGGCCGGCAGATGATCGCCGAGTTCGAGGATGAGAGCGCCGCCGACTACACCGCCGTCGCCTACCGCATCTATGCGACCGGCCTGTCGCACAAGCATGTGCCGGAGATCGCCGCGCGCGGCGGCCTGGCCCACAAGCCGATCTTCACCCCCGCCGTCGGCCGCTATCACCAGGGGATGATCGTCGAGATCCCGCTGCACCTGTGGTCCTTGCCGAAGACGCCGACCCTGGCGGCGGTGCAGGCGGTCCTGGCCGAGCGCTATCAGGGCGAACAGTTCGTCGAGGTCGCCAGTCTCGAGGAAGCGCAAGAAACCAAGACCCTCGACCCCGAGGGCCTGAACGGCTCCAACCGCATGAAGCTGTTCGTGTTCGGCAACCCGGCCGAGGGCCAGGCGCGGCTGGTGGCCCTGCTGGATAATCTGGGCAAGGGGGCGTCCGGCGCCTGCGTGCAGAACATGAACCTGATGCTGGGCCTCGACGAGGCGGCGGGGCTCTGAAACCTTCCGGCGGTCGATCACGTATGGACTGACATGACCCAGCTCCTCGACCGCCGTCGTTTCCTGGCCACCTCCGCCATCACCCTGGCCACCGCGCCCGCCGCCAAGGCCCTGGCCGCCCTGCCGGCCGCCCCCGATCCCAAGTGGAAGAAGCTCACCGACGCCCAGTGGAAGGCGCGGCTGCCCGGCGACAGCTATCGGGTCCTGCGCCACGAGGACACCGAGCGGCCCGGGACCAGCCCCTTGCTGAAGGAGCACCGCAAGGGGACCTTCGTCTGCGCCGGTTGCAACTGGCCGCTGTTCAAGAGCACGGCGAAGTTCGAGAGCGGCACCGGCTGGCCCTCCTTCTTCACCTCCATCGGCGGGGGCCTGATCAAGAAGCCCGACTACACCCTCGGCATGCTGCGCACCGAGTACCACTGCGCCCAGTGCCTGGGCCACCAGGGCCACGTGTTCAACGACGGTCCCAGGCCCACCGGCCTGCGCTATTGCAACAATGGCGTGGCCCTGCGGTTCGTGCCGGGCTGAGGGCGGGTTAGGTTGGCGGCCCACCACCGCGAGTCGCCATGCCCCGCATCTACTTCCTGACCCACCCGCAGGTGATCATCGATCCCGCCGTGCCGGTGCCGCGCTGGCCCCTGTCGGAGGTGGGCCGCCGCCGCGCCCAGCTGTTCGCCGAGCGCCTGGCGGACGGGGCGGTGACCGCCGTCTGGTCGAGCCGCGAGCAGAAGGCCCTCGACGGCGGTGCGATCATCGCCCGGCGGCTGGGCGTGCCGCACCGCATCGATCCGGAGCTCGGTGAGAACGACCGCTCGGCCACCGGCTACATCGCGCCGCCGGAGTTCTGGGAGGTGGTCGCCGAGTTCTTCGGCAAACCTGACGAGAGCGTGCGCGGCTGGGAGACCGCCCGCCACGCCCAGGACCGCATCGTCACCGCCATGCGCCGCCTGGCCCGGGATGAGCCCACCCGCGGCGACATCGTCGTGGTCGCCCATGGCGGGGTCGGCGAGCTGCTGATGGCCCACCTGCAGGGCGTCGCCATCGGCCAGCAGGACAAGCCCCAGCACCCCGGCGGCGGATGCTGGATCGAGATCGACAAGGCCAGCTTCAGCCTGCTGGCCGGGTGGGCGAACGTGCCCGACTAGGACTTCACCTTCACATAGGACCCCGGCGCGTCCTCCAGCGGCTTGAAGGGGCCCTTGGTGGGGTCGCGGGCCGGGACCATGCCGCCGGACTTGGCCTTCAGCCAGACCGCCCAGTGCGGCCACCAGGAGCCGGGGGTTTCCTTGGCCTGTTCCATCCACTGCTCGACGGAGCCGGGCAGGTCGCTGTTGGTCCAGTGCTGGTACTTGTTGGCCACCGGCGCATTGATCACGCCGGCGATATGACCCGATCCGGCCAGGGTGAAGGTGACCGGCCCACCAAACAGCTTGGCGCCGCGATAGACCGAGCGGGCGGGCGCAATGTGGTCTTCCTTCGACGATTGGACGTAGACCGGGGTCTTCACCTTCGAGAGGTCGAGCTTGATGTTGTCCATCACCAGCTCGCCCTTGGCCAAGGCGTTCTCGCCGTAGAACTTGCGCAGGTAGAACAGGTGCAGGGCCTTGGGCATGCGGGTCTGGTCGGAGTTCCAGAACAGCAGGTCGAAGGGCTTGGGCTCCTTGCCCATCAGGTAGTTGTTCACGAAGAACGACCAGATCAGGTCGTTGGCCCGCAGGGAGTTGAAGGTCTCGGCCATGGCCTGGCCCGACAGCACGCCGCCGGCGGCGTCCATCTGCTTTTCCAGGTCGCCGATCCAGTCCTCGTTGGTGAACAGCAGCAGGTCGCCGGCCTCGGCGAAGTCCTGCTGGGCGGCGAAGAAGGTGGCCGAGGCGATCCGCTTGTCCCCCTTGGCCGCCATGTGGGCCAGGGTGGAGGAGAGCAGGGTGCCGCCGATGCAGTAGCCGACGGTGTTCACCTGATCGACGCCGGCCTGCCTCATGGCCGCCGCGGTGCCCTCGTAGATGCCCTGCTGCATGTAGTCTTCGAAGGTCTTGGCGGCCAACTCGACGTCCGGGTTGACCCAGGAGGCGACGAAGACCGTGATCCCCTGGTCGGTCAGCCAGCGGATCATCGAGTTTTCGGGGCGCAGGTCGAGGATATAGAACTTGTTGATCCAGGGCGGGAAGATCACCAGCGGGATCTCGAACACCGTCTCCGTGGTCGGATTGAACTGCAGCAGCTGCAGCACCTCGTTCTGGAAGACGACCTTGCCCGGGGCGGTGGCGACGTTCTCGCCGATCTTGAACATCTCGTAGTCGGTCTGGCTGATGGCCAGCTGGCCGCCGCCCCGCGTCAGGTCGGCGGCGAAGTTCTCCATACCCTGCAGCAGGCTCTGCCCCTGGGTCGACATCGCCTCGCGCAGGGCGGCCGGGTTGGAGACCAGGAAGTTCGACGGCGAGAAGGCGTCGGTCAGCATCTTCATGAAGAACTCGACCCGGCGCTTGGTCATCGGATCGACGCCGTCGACCTCGGAGACCAGGGCGTTCAGCCAGTTGGAGGTCAGCAGGTAGGACTGCTTGATCACGTCGAAGACCGGGTTGTCGCTCCAGTCGGGGTCGGCGAAGCGCTTGTCGCCCTTGGCGGGCGTCACGGTGGGTTCGACGGTTTCGCCCCCGGCGCGGCGCGCGGCCGTTTGCCAGAGTTCCAGATAGCGCTGGAACAGGTCGGCCTGAGCCCTGACCAGGCGGTCGGGCTGGGAGGCCAACCGGCCCATCACATCGGTCAGGGCAGGGGCCACGTGGAAGGGGTCGGGCTGCAGGGCGGCCGGGCGTTCGGCCTGGCGCAGGGCCGCCTCGGCGATGGCGCCCTGGGCGGTCAATGCGGCGCGGGCCAGGTTCGCCGACAGCTTCTCCATCATCTCCCGCTGTTCGGCGTTGAGCTGCGGCTGCGGGAGGTCGAGGCTGGCGCCGAAGGCCGCGACGGCGGCGGGGTTCATCGTCATGCGCGGTGCTTCGGGGGGCGGGGCTTCCCGCTTCGGCGCCTCGGCGCGAGGGGCTTCGGGCGCCGGTTTGGGCGTCTTCACCTTGGGGGCTGCGCTCTTGGCGGCCTTGGTCTTGGTCTTGCCAGGGCCGGTCTTGGCCTTATCCGACGCCCTGGCCTTGTCGGCCTTGGTCTTGGTCGGCTGTTTGCTCATGACCGTCTTCTCCCAGGTTTGTCTTGCGGGCTTGGCGCTCGCGCTCTTTCGCCCGAAGCAATCATGGCATAAGACCAGCGCCAAGATGAACGCGTCGCCTAGACTTTTCGTGATGAGTCGCTTGGAACCTCTGCGGACGAGCCTGCTGCTCTGCGCCTGTGGCGCCGCGATGCTCAGCGGCTGCGCGGTCTCCAACCCCTTCGCCACCGCGTCGGTGGACCCGGCCTCGCCCATCGCGGCCGAGGTCGCGGCCAAGGCGCGCGCCAGCCGCGCCTATCCGACCTTCGCCGACATTCCCCCCGTACCCGCCGACGTGCGCCCGCTGCCGGCCTTTGGCCGCGCGGCCGCCGAGCTTGAAATGGCCGGTGCGGAGCTGACCCGCGAGACCGCGCCCGGAACCTGGTCTCTGACCGGAACCGAGGCCTTCGCCGGCCGTGCGCGCGATATTGCAGGCCCGGAGATTACCGGCCCGGAATCCACCACCGCGGCAACCGAAGCCTTCGCCAAGGCGCAGCGGGCGCGAGCTACACCGCCTCCGCCGCCGAGATAGGCCCGCGGAGGCTGACGACCTTGAACCTGCTTGGCGACGCCCCGCACCGGGACCCGCCATGTGCGACTTCAGCTCCCTACCGCCGCAAGGCATGCGGCCCGAGCTCAAAATGACCCCCGAATTCCACCGTATCCGCCGCCTCCCTCCCTACGTTTTCGAGGAAGTGAACCGCATCAAGGCGCGTCTCCGCGCCCAGGGTGTCGACATCATCGACTTCGGCATGGGCAATCCCGACATGCCGACGCCCAAGCACATCGTCGACAAACTGATCGAGACCGCCCGCGACCCCAAGGCCGGGCGCTATTCCGCCTCCAAGGGCATCGTCGGCCTGCGCCGCGCCATGGCCGGCTACTACAAGAAGCGCTTCGGCGTGACCCTGAACCCCGACACCGAGGTGATCGCCACCCTGGGGTCCAAGGAGGGCTTCGCCAACCTGGCCCAGGCCCTGACCGCGCCGGGCGACGTGATCCTCTGCCCGAACCCCGCCTATCCGATCCACGCCTACGGCTTCATCATGGCCGGCGGCGTCATCCGCCACGTGCCCGCGCCGTCGCCGGAGGAATATCTGTCTGGGGTCAGCGCCGCCATGCGCCACTCCAGCCCGGCCCCCAGCGTGCTGATCCTGTCCTATCCGTCCAACCCGACGGCCCAGTGGGTGGACCTGGACTTCTACAAGGAGGCGGTGGCCCTGGCGAAGAAGCACGACCTGCTGGTGCTCTCCGACATCGCCTATTCCGAGATCTATTTCGACGACAACCCACCGCCTTCCATCCTGCAGGTGGACGGGGCCAAGGACATCGCCGTCGAGGTCAACTCGCTGTCCAAGACCTACGCCATGGCCGGCTGGCGGGTTGGCATGGTGGTGGGCAACGAGCGGATGTGCGCGGCCTTGGCCCGCGTGAAATCCTATCTCGACTATGGCGCCTACACCCCGATCCAGGTGGCCGCCGCCGCGGCGCTCAACGGCCCGCAGGACTGCGTCGACGAGATCCGGGCCATGTACAAGAGCCGTCGCGATACGCTGGTAACCTCGATGAAGCGGGCCGGTTGGGACATCCCGTCGCCGCCGGCCTCGATGTTCGCCTGGGCGCCGCTGCCTGAGCAGTACAAGGACGCCGGCTCCATGCTGTTCGCCAAGCTGCTGATCGAGGAGGCCGGCATCGCCGTGGCTCCCGGCGTGGCCTTCGGCGAGTACGGCGAGGGCTATGTCCGCATCGGCCTGGTGGAAAATGAGCACCGCATCCGGCAGGCGGCGCGCAACGTGAAGAAGTTCCTGGCCAACTCCGAGGAGATCCTCGGCCGGGCCCACAACACCCTGGCGGCCCAATGACCAAAGACGTCTGGCGTATCGGCGTCGCGGGCCTGGGAACGGTCGGCGGCGGTCTGCTGAATTTCCTGTCCGAGCGGCCCGGGTTCGCCCC
Source organism: Phenylobacterium sp. (assembly GCF_030651185.1). GTDB lineage: Bacteria > Pseudomonadota > Alphaproteobacteria > Caulobacterales > Caulobacteraceae > Phenylobacterium. The sequence goes on along the minus strand of NZ_JAUSCJ010000001.1, from coordinate 58,184 downwards.
GGCCGGCGGTCAGGCCGTGGTCACCGGGGTCTCGGCGCGCTCGCGCTCGCGGCCCCGGCCCTTCGACATCTCCAACCTAGCCTGGTTCGACGATCCGGTCGAACTGGCCAAGTCCCCCGACAACGACATCTTCGTCGAGCTGATCGGCGGCTCCGACGGCCCCGCCAAGGCGGCGGTGGAGGCGGCGCTGGGCGCCGGCAAGCCCGTGGTCACCGCCAACAAGGCTCTGATCGCCGAGCACGGCGCTGAACTGGCCCTGCTGGCCGAGACCAAGGGCGTGCCCCTGCTTTACGAAGCCGCCGTCATGGGCGGCACGCCTGCGGTGAAGGTCGTGCGCGAGGCCATGGTCGGCGACGACATCCGGTCGATCTCCGGCATTCTGAACGGCACCTGCAACTATATCCTCACCGAGATGGAGGGCATGCTTGGCCAACAGGGCCCGGCCGACGCCTTCCGCGCGGTCCTGGCCGAGGCCCAGCGGCTGGGCTACGCCGAGGCCGATCCGACCATGGATGTCGGCGGCTTTGACGCGGCCCACAAGATCTCGATCCTGGCGGCCCTGGCCTTCGGCTGCGCGCCGAACTACGCGGCGGCGGAGATCGAGGGTATCGAGCAGGTCGCCCTGCTGGATATCCAGCTCGCCAAGGACCTGGGCTACCGCATCAAGCTCATCGCCTCGGCCAGCCGGTCGGAGGAGGGGGTGCTGGTGCGCGTGCATCCGACGCTGGTGGCGCTGAACCATCCGTTGGCCCAGGCCGGCGGCGCGTTGAACGCGCTGTTCATCGAGGGCACCCGGATCGGCACCATCTATCTGCAGGGCCCCGGCGCGGGCGCGGGTCCGACGGCCGCCGCCGTGGCCGCCGACATCGCCGACCTGATGACCGGCGCCGTGCGCCCGGTGTTCCAGAAGCCGGCCGGCCAGCTGAAGCCCTTCACCCCGGTCGACCCCGCCAAGAGCATGGGGCGCGCCTTCCTGCGCTTCCTGGTCAAGGACGAGCCCGGCGTCATCGCCGCCGTCTCCGAGACCCTGGCGGAGGCCGGAGTCTCCATCGAGAGTTTCCTGCAGAAGCCCGTGGAGAACGCCGATGGCGTTCCCATCGTGCTCACCACCCACGCCGTGGCGGAATCGGTGCTGACGGCGGCAATCGACCGCATCGCGAATTTGCCCTCAGTGCTGGAGAGACCGCGCCTCTTGCGCATCGCGCGCATCTGAGAATCTCAAGATAGTCGCCGGCTATGCCGGATTCCGGCAGGAGACGTGTCCATGAGTTCCGAAATCCTCGATCGCGGTCTGGTCATCGACGCGGTGCGGGTGACTGAGATCGCCGCCATCGCCGCCTGGAAACTGGTGGGCCGGGGTGACGAGATGGCGGCGGACCAGGCGGCTGTGGACGCCATGCGCACGGCCCTCAACGACCTGGACATCGACGGCGAGATCGTGATCGGCGAGGGCGAGCGCGACGAAGCGCCCATGCTCTACATCGGCGAGAAGGTCGGCCGCGGCAAAGGCCCGAAGATCGACATCGCCCTCGACCCGCTCGAGGGCACGACCCTCACCGCCAAGGCGATGGCCAATGCGCTGGCCGTCATGGCCTGGGCGCCCAAGGGCACGCTGCTGAACGCCCCTGACACCTATATGGACAAGATCGCCTGCGGCCCCGGCTATCCCCCCGGCATCATCGACCTGGACAAGACCCCGGCCCAGAACGTCGAGGACCTGGCGCAGGCCAAGGGGGTCGACCCCAGCGAGATCACCGTCTGCATCCTCGACCGTCCCCGGCATGCCGAGATCATCGCCAGCGTCCGCTCGGTGGGCGCGCGCATCTACCTGATCACCGACGGCGACGTGGCGGGCGTGATGAACACCGCCGACCCCTCCACCGGCGTCGATCTCTATCTCGGCCAGGGCGGGGCGCCAGAGGGCGTGCTGGCCTGTGCGGCGCTGAAGTGCGTCGGCGGCCAGTTCCAGGGCCGCCTGGTGTTCCGCAACGCCGACGAGAAGGCCCGCGCCAAGCGGATCGGCATCACCGACTTCGACCGCAAGTACGACCTGCACGAGATGGTCCGCGCCGACGCGATCTTCGCCGCCACCGGTGTCACCAACGGGGCCCTCCTGGACGGCGTCCACTATGAGGACGGCTTTGTTCACACCCACACCATCGTCATGAACTCCGCCACCCAGACGGTGCGCGAAGTGCGGATGAAACGGCCGGTGTGATGGCTGACGGCGCCACCCCGGCGGGCTATCTGGGCGTCACCAAGTCGCTCAGCGGCCGGCTGTGGCGCCAGCGGGCCGCTGACCCTGAGACCGTTCGCCGCCACGAGATGACGCTGGGCCTGCCCGAGCCCCTGGCCCGGGCCCTGGCCTCGCGGGGCGTCGAGGACGGCCAGGGCGAGCACTATCTGAACCCGACGCTGAAGGCCCTGTTCCCCGATCCGTCCAGCTTCATGGACATGGACAAGGCCGCCCAGATCCTGGTGGACGCCGTGGCCAAGGGCCGGCCCATGGCGGTGTTCGCCGACTATGACGTGGACGGCGCCTCCAGCGCCGCCCAGTTGGTGCGCTGGACCCGGGCCATGGGCGCGCCGCTGCGCATCTACGTCCCCGACCGCATCACCGAGGGCTATGGCCCGTCTCCGGCCGCCTTCCGCCGCCTGAAGGACGAGGGCGTCGAGCTGGTGATCACCGTCGACTGCGGCGCCGCGGCCATGGAAGCGGTCACCTATGCCGTCGAGATCGGGCTGGAGGTGGTGGTGATCGACCACCACCTGATGCGCGGTGACGAGGTTCCGCCCGCCACCGCCCTGGTGAACCCCAACCGCCCCGGCTGCGGGTCGGGGCAGGGGGTGCTGGCCGCCGCCGGGGTCACCTTCGTCCTGCTGGCGGCCCTGAACCGTGAGGCGCGTAAGCAGGGCCTGTTCACGGAGGAACGCCCCGAGCCCGATATCCGCCAATGGCTGGACCTGGCCTGCATGGGCGCCATCTGCGATGTGACCCAGCTGGTGGGCTTCAATCGCGCCCTGGCGTCCCAGGGCCTGAAGGTGATGTCCGGCTGGCGCAATCCGGGCCTGAAGGCCCTGCTGGACGTCGCCAAGAGCCAGGGACCGGCCACCGCCTTCCATGTGGGCTTCGTGCTGGGCCCGCGCATCAACGCCGGCGGTCGCATCGGCCGGGCCGATCTGGGCGCGCGCCTGCTTTCCACTGACGATCCCCGCGAGGCCGCCGACCTGGCCGCCGAGCTCGACGCCCTCAACGCGTCGCGCAAGGAGGTGGAGCGCGAGGTGCTGGAGCAGGCCGTGCAGATCATCGAGCGGGAGAGCAACCAGGGCGACCTGCCTGTGCTGCTGGTGGCCGCCGATGACTGGCATCCCGGGGTGATCGGCATCGTGGCCGGCCGGCTGCGGGAGCGCTACCGCAAGCCGGTGATGGTGATCGGCGTCGATCGCGCGGCCAACATCGGCAAGGGCTCGGGCCGCTCCCAGCCGGGAGTGAACCTCGGCCGCGCCGTGCAGGCCGCCTACGAGGCGGGCCTGCTGATCGCCGGCGGCGGCCACGCCATGGCCGCGGGCCTGAGCGTCAAGCCCGACACCATTCCCGAATTGCGCGCCTTTCTCTGCGAGCGCCTGGCCGACGAGAGTGAAGTCGCCGCGGCCGAGGACGGCCTGGACATCGACGCCCTGATCACCACCGGCGGCGCCGACCGCGCGCTGTACGACAGCTTCCAGCGGATGGCGCCCTTCGGACCGGGCAACCCCGAGCCGGTCTTCGCGCTTTCCGACGTCCGCGTGGAGCGGGCCATGGCGCTCAAGGGCGGCCATGTGCGGGTCACCTTGACCGATCGCACCGGCGGCAAGCTGAAGGCCGTGGCGTGGCGTTCGGAGGGTACGGAGACCGGCGCCCGCCTGCTGGCCGAGGGCGGCGGATTGCATATCGTCGGTCGCCTGAAGCCCGATGACTGGCAGGGCCGATCCAGTGTCGAGTTGGAGATCGAGGACGTCGCCGACCTCCGCCGGGTCGGCTGAACCGCGAGCTTTGCAGGGAAGTGCGACATGTGGTGGTGAGTGCGCTTGCACACCCCCAGGAACGCAGATATAGAGCCGCCCTTCGCCGCTGCGGTCCCTTCGTCTATCGGTTAGGACGCCAGGTTTTCAACCTGGAGAGAGGGGTTCGACTCCCCTAGGGACTGCCACGCGAATCCGCCCTTAGGCGGGCAGCCGACATAGGTTCGGCGCCAATCAATCGCGCAAAGCGCGAGAAACACACCAGATGCGTGCATTTGGGTGAAAAACCCCCATTGACGGCTCTCCTGTTACGAGAACAGTGTTATGACTGGCCAGTATCCGTAGGGATTTGGAGATCGGGCCAGAGGGGCAAATGTCTGGTTACGAATTTGAGGGTGTAGATTCGCACGAAGATGCTGTGCGGATCAGTGGGCGGATCAAGTGGTTCGACGCGGGCAAGGGCTATGGCTTCATTGTCCCAGACGATCCGGGCCAGACCGACCTGAAAGATGTTCTGCTGCATGTGACGTCGTTGAGGAACTCCGGGCGCGAGAACGCCCTGGAGGGGGCCATCATCGTGTGTGATGTGATCCGCCGGCCCAAGGGCTGGCAGGTCTCCGAGGTGGTGGACCTGGACGAAAGCTCAGCGCCCCCTCCGGCCGAGCGGCGCAGCCGTGATGAGGGCCATTTCCGTCGAGATCGGGACGGCTTTGATCGCAACGGCGGCGGCTTCGACCGGCAGGCCGGGGCCGGCGGCTTCCCCGCCCGCGCCGCCCGGCCGGCCCCCCAGGCGCGCGGACCGCTGGAACGGGCCAAGGTGAAGTGGTTCAACCGCGCGAAGGGCTACGGCTTCGTGGTCCGCGATGGCGAGCCGGGCGACATCTTCGTCCATATCGAGACGCTGCGCCGGTCGGGAATCGAGGATCTGCAGCCCGGCGACGACGTCATGGTCCGCTTCGCCGAAGGGCCCAAGGGCCTGGTGGTGGCGGAACTCGAATCCATCGGGATGGCCTGACAGCTCCGCCTTGCCTCCGCCGCAACCCTCCCGCAAAGGATAGGCTCTCGTCCGGGGAGCTTGGGCTTGCTGATCTCCATTTTCCGCGCCGCACGCCTGGCCTTGATGGCCGCAGTCCTGGTGGCCTGCGGGCCGGTCCAGGCCGAACTGCCGGTCCAGGGCTTTGAGGTCCAGGCGGCCTATCCGCACGACACCAGCGCCTTCACCCAGGGACTGTTCTATCTCGACGGCGTGATCTTCGAGAGCACCGGGCTGGAGGGCGCCTCTTCGATCCGCAAGGTTCGTCTGGCCGATGGCGTCGTCCTGCAGTCGCGGGCCACCGACCCCACCATGTTCGGCGAGGGCATCGTCAACTGGGACGGCGACCTGCTCAGCCTGACCTGGCGCGACAGGGTGGGCTTCCGCTGGGACCTGAAGACCTTCGCCCCCAAGGGCTCGTTCCAGTACGACGGGGAGGGCTGGGCCCTTACCCAGGACGGTCGGTCGATCATCATGAGCGACGGCACCCCCAGCCTGCGCTTCCTGGATCCCAAGACCCTGAAGGTGACACGCACCGTGACGGTCACCGCCGACGGCCGGCCGGTGCGCAATCTCAACGAGATCGAATGGGTGAAGGGCGAAATCCTGGCCAATATCTGGATGACCAGCCGCATCGCCCGCATCGACCCGAGGACCGGCGCCGTGAAGGGCTGGATCGACCTGACCGGCCTGCCCGAAACCCTGTCGCAGCGGGACCCTGACGCCGTGCTGAATGGAATCGCCTATGACAGGGCTGGCGACCGCCTCTTCGTCACCGGCAAGCGCTGGCCGCAGATCTACGAGATCACCCTCAAACCCGCGAAGAACCCCGTCCCATGACGCCTGCCGCCACGCCCGAGATCATCGCGCCGGAGGGCTTCATCAAGTCCCAGGGCCGCGGTGACTTCTCCACGATCAACGGGCCCTACTATCACCGCGCCGAGCAGCGCGAGGGGATGACCGAGCAGGCCTTCTTCGCCGAGCAGCGTCACGCCAATGGCCTGGGGCTGGTGCACGGCGGCATGCTTACCGCCTTCCTCGACGGCCTTCTGGCGGCGGCGGTGTGGCGCGAGACCCAGACGCGATCGGTGACCATCCACCTGTCGGTGGACTTCCTGCACATGGCCCGGATCGGAGAATGGGTGATGGGGGACGCCCGCGTCACCCGCGCCACCCGTGACGTCGCCTTTGTGGAAGGCCGCGCCTATGTCGGCGGCCACGACGTGGTGCGCGCCTCCGGTGTGTTCAAGTTGATGCACCGCCGGGCGCCGGCCACGGCGGGCTCAGCCTAGAGCGATCTTCGCCACGAGACTGGCCACGAGGATCGCCCCGCCGCCGATCAGGGCAAGCCGGATGTGTTCGGCGTGGCGGTCGAGGAACTGGGCGCGCCGGCGTTTCTCCATTCGGCGCGTGCGCTTGGACTTCGATTTTAACGGCTGCATTCTTCGCTCCCCCGCTGAAGACCTACCAGACGGGGGCCGCAAAGGTCGAGGGAACGCGCCCTGCGGCCTCCTATCGTTTGCGGGAACGGCCAAAGCCTTATATCCCACGCCCGCCGGTGCTTCTCGGGGTGTAGCGCAGCCTGGTAGCGCATCTGGTTTGGGACCAGAGGGTCGGAGGTTCGAATCCTCTCGCCCCGACCAGCACCGGCCAAAACGACTTACCGCCAGGGATCCGTTATGCTCGCGCGCATCTATCGTCCGGCCAAGAACGCCATGCAGTCCGGCAAGGCCAAGACCAAGGACTGGTTGCTGGAATTCGCGCCGCAGGACGCCAGGGCGTCGGACCCCCTGATGGGCTGGACCCAGACCCGCGACACCGACGGCCAGATCCGCCTGTCCTTTGACACCCCTGGGGACGCGGTGGCCTACGCAGAGGCCCACGCCATCCCGTTCCAGCTCTTCGACCCCAAGCCGGCCAAGCGAATCGTCAAGGCCTATGCCGACAACTTCGCGTTCAATCGCAAGCAGCCCTGGACCCACTAGCCCAGGGCGCTCGAGGTCAGGAATTCGCGTCGAGCCGCTGGGCTTCGGCATCTGATATGCGACCGGTTCGCGTCCCGACCGTCGCCGAAGCAGGTGTGCCGGCCTCTTCAGCGGACCGCGGCGTCGCGATGGCGCGCCGAACCGCATAGCTTTTTTGGATCAGGTCGAGGCGGGCTTTCGCTTCATCCGCCACATTGAACCGGCGGAGAGGCGCGCTGGGGCCAGCCAGGATCGATCGGCCGTTCAGGTAAGCGTACTGCCCGTCCTGCGCGAGGCCACGATAAATCTCCGCGGCTTCCTGACGACGGAACGTCCTCTCATAAGCCACGGCGAGGTTGAACCGATTTCGCATAGAGGGGCGGGCGTCGACCGCCCGTTCAAAGAGATTTGTCGCGGTGTAACGGTCGCCGTGTTCAAGCGAGGTCAAGCCGGTAATCATGCTGGCGTTCTGCGGGACATTCGGCGCGGCGGACAACGTTTCCGTAGCATCGATGCGCGCAGTTTGCTTGGTCACGCACCCGGTCGCCAGTGTACCAAGCCCGAGGATCGCAATTAGATGAATAGAGATTCTCACGTCATAGCTCCACATTTTAAGAGGTAGTGAGTTTCCACGGCGTGTGGCGATGTGAGAGCTACAATCGCAACGTCTTGTACTCACGCTAATTTCTTAATACGGATTAGCCATGTTTGGTTCCTGAGTTTTGATCGTTTTGCCTGAAAAACGTTGGCCGCAAGGTTGCCTGCCCCGCTTGCGAAGCCCCGCGCAACACCCTATCCGCATCAGCGAAGCGCCCTTAGCTCAACTGGATAGAGCACCTGCCTTCTAAGCAGGCGGTTGCAGGTTCGAGTCCTGCAGGGCGCGCCAGCGCCGCGCGCGCAGCAAAAACCCCCGCATGCCAGGGCCCACGGGGGTTCTTTTCAACGCAATGGTTCGAGGCGCCTAGAACTGCAGGTTGGCGGCCAGGAAGATCGTGCGGCCGCTGGTGGTGTAGTTCCACAGGCGGGTGGCGCCGGTCCTGCCGAAGCCGTTGTTGAAGCTGTTGGTCTGCTCCTCACGCTCGTCGGAGAGATTGACGGCGTCGAGCGACAGCCGGATCCTCGGCGTGATCTGATAGAAGGCCGCGGCGTCGATGTACTGGGTGGCGTTGAAGCCGCCTGTGTCGATCAGATAGTCCGAGCGGTAGTTCGAAGAAATTCGCGCGCCCCACTTCTCCGTCTCATAGTAGAGGGTGACGTTGTGGTTCAGGTCCGACATCCCATAGATCTGGGATTGCACGACCTGGCCGTTGACCTGGACGTTCTGACCATTGACCACCTTCGGCGTCTCGGAGTCGATGAAGGTGACATTGGCCACCATGCCCATGTTGTTGAACGGCGCCGGCAGGAAGAAGAAATCGCTCTGCGCGCTGTGCTCGAATCCGGACAGCTTGGCCTCGTTGAGATTGACCGAGCGCGTATATTCGCTGACGTTCGTCGTGGCCGTGACGCCGGGATACAGGCCCTCCTCAAGGCCGGTGCTCGAATAGGGCACGTTGATGAATTTCTGGCTGCTGATCTACTCCAACCGCCGCTGGGGGAGGAATCTGAGGAGGCGTCCGGCGGGCTGGAGTGGGCGTTAGGCAGGGTTTGTGAAACCGGCTTGCCGGTTCGGTAAAGGCTCGATGACAACCCCAGGTGGTCTATCCGAGCCGGCCGTATTTATGGTCAAGCTTGTATTCTGGCCACAGCCTCCCCTGGGTTAGCCGCCGGCGGTGCGGAAGGCTCCGAGACCCTTCTTGAGGTCCCCCACGAGATCATCGGCGTTCTCCAGGCCGATGTGCAGACGCATCAGCGGGCCGCCGTAGTCGGGGCGGAACTTCCGCGTGCCGAGCTGGGGATCGCAGGAGATGGCCAAGCTCTCGAAGCCGCCCCAGGAGAAGCCCAGGCCAAACAGGTCGAGGGCGTCCAGGAAGGCGTTCACGGCCACCTCGGAAGCTGGCCTGAACACAAAGCCGAACAGGCCGCAGGAGCCTGTGTAGTCGCGGGCCCATAGCTCGTGGTCGGGGCAGCCGGGCAGGGCGGGGTGCAGGACGCTCGCCACCTCCGGCTGGTCGCGCAGCCAGGCGGCGATGGCGAGACTGCTGACGCCTTGCCGGGCCAGCCGGGTGGGCAGGGTGCGCAGGCCCCGCAGCATCTGGTAGGCGTCCTCTGGGGCGACGGCCCACCCCAGGTGGGTGACGCCGTTCTCCAGCTGCCCGACCAGGGTTGGGTCGGTCGCCGCCGCCGACCCCATGAAGACGTCGGAGTGGCCGCCGACATACTTGGTCAGGGCCTGGACGCTGATGTCCACGCCCTGGGCCAGGGGCTTGATCAGGTAGCCGGCGCCCCAGGTGTTGTCCGCCAGGGTCAGGATGCCTCGGGGGCGGGCCAGCCGGGCGATGGCAGCCAGGTCCTGCATTTCGAAGGACAGGGAGCCGGGGCTTTCCAGGACGATCAACCGGACCGCCTCACCGGCCGCGCCCACCAGGTCTCCCGGACTCTGGCGGGGATCGAAATAGCGAACGCCGACGCCGAAACGTTTCAGGACGTGGTCACAGAACCGCCTTGTGGGTTTGTAGATATTGTCGACGACCAGCACGTCGTCGCCGGCCTTCAGGACGGCCAGCATGGCGCCGGTCAGGGCAGCGAGGCCCGAGGGGTAGAGGCAGACCCCCTTGGCGCCCTCCATCTCGCACAGGGCGTCGCGCAGGGCGTCGTGGGCCGCCAAGCCTTGGCGGCCATAGGTGATGAAGTTGTCGTCGTCGTAAAGCGACTCGGCGCTGGGCAGGAGGACGGTGGAGCCCTTCTGGATCGGCGGCCCCACAGTCTTGGCCAGCGACTTTGGCGTGGCGCCGGCGCGGATCAATCGGGTTTCTTCGGCCATGCGGCTTGACGGCTCGGAACGAACAGGGGCGACAATGCCCGCACCCCCTTAGAGCTCTGGTGAGGTCTGTGATCAAGGCGCTACGCCGAACCGCCGCTGTTGGATTTCTGCTGTTGCTGGCCGCCTGTGGCCGTGGCGAGCAGACACCCGCGCCACCTGCCGGAGAGACGGCGGCATCCGACCCCGCCACCCAGGTGCTGCAGGCCAAGGCCAGCCCGACGCTCGCCGCCGTGCGGGCGCGCGGCTACCTGTCCTGCGGCGTCCACCCCGGCCTCGCGGGCTTCGCGTTCCCCGACGACAAGGGCGGCTGGCGCGGCTTTGATGTCGACATGTGTCGCGCCGTGGCCGCCGCCGTCCTGGGGGACGCCAAGGCTGTTCGGTTCACCGCCACACAGGCTCAGGACCGGTTCGCGGCGCTGTCGGGCGGCAAGATCGACCTCCTGTCACGCAACACCTCCTGGACCTTCGCCCGCGACGCCGGCAGCCTGGACTTTCCGGCGGTGGCCTATTTCGACGGCCAGGGCTTCCTGGCCACCCGGGCGCTGGCGCTGGCGACCGCCGACGAGCTGAACGGCGCGCGGATCTGCGTCCAGGCGGGGACCGACAGCGAGGACAATCTGGCCGCCTACTTCAAGAGCCGGGGTTTGAAGTACAGCGCCGTGGTCTCAGGCTCGGAGGCGGAGGCGCGCGAAACCTACCAGAGCGGCGGCTGCGACGCCTTCACCGCCGACGTCTCGGCCCTGGCCTCGGCCCGGTCGCTGATGAACAACCCCAACGCCCACGTGATCCTGCCCACGGTGATCTCCAAGGAGCCGCTGGGGCCTGTGGTGCGTCAGGACGATCCGGCCTGGACTGACATCGTCCGCTGGAGCGTCTACGCACTTATGCTGGGGGAGGAGCTCAAACTGACCTCGGAGACTGTCGCCAAGGCTCGCGACGACTCGCAGGATCCCCGGGTGCGCCGCCTGCTCGGCGTCGAGGGGAATCTGGGGCCGCTGCTGGGGCTGAAGGCCGACTGGGGATTTCAGGTGATCCGCCAGGTGGGCGCCTATGACGAGGTGTTCCGCCGCAATCTGGGGCAAGGCTCCCCGCTGAAGCTGGAGCGGGGCCTCAACGCTCTGTGGAGCGCGCCGCAACCAGGCCTGCACTATCCGCCGCCGGTGCGCTGAGCCAGCGGAAGATGGCCCTTGCAATACAGCGTTCGGTTCGGCGTCATTGACGCCACGACATTTGAGCGAGCTCTGCAGAAGCCCGCCCGTCAGGGAGAGACGACCATGAGCGACGGTTCCGTCGATATCCGCCACGAAGCCCGTCAGCAGGCCAACGCCCTGCCGCTGGACAAGCTCAATCCAGCCCAGGCTGAACTGTTCACTCAAGATGTGATGTGGGCCCAGTTCGAGCGCCTGCGCCGCGAAAGCCCCGTCCACTACACCGCCGAGAGCGACTACGGCCCCTACTGGTCGGTCACCAAGTACAACGACATCATGGCCATCGACACCAATCATCAGGTGTTTTCCTCGGCCGACGGCATCGTCCTGCAGAGCCTGGAATCCAAGGCCGAATCAGCCGGCCGTCCGACCCGTCCCAGCTTCATCGGTATGGACCCGCCCAAACACGACGTGCAGCGCAAGGCGGTCAGCCCGGCCGTGGCGCCGCACAACCTGGCCCAGATGGCGCCGGTGATCCGCGAGCGGGCTGGCAAGATTCTGGACAACCTGCCGATCGGCGAGACCTTCGACTGGGTGGACCTGGTGTCCAAGGAGCTGACGGCCATGACCCTGGCCACCCTCTTTGACTTCCCCTTCGAGCGGCGGCGCGACCTGACCTACTGGTCGGACATGATGACCAACCCGCCCGGCCACGGCGTCTGCGACAGCTGGGAGCAGAAGCGCGAAGTGCTTGGCCAGTGCTTCGACGCCTTCGATGACATGTGGAACGCGCGCAAGAGCGCCGCCGATCCGCAGTTCGACATGATCTCCATGCTGGCCCACAACCCGGCCACCCGGGACATGGACGCCCACGAATACCACGGCAACGTCACCCTGCTGATCATCGGCGGCAACGACACGACCCGGAACACCATCTCCGGCTCGATCTACGCCCTGAACCAGAACCCGGCCCAGTACCGCAAGCTGCGGGAGAACCCGTCGCTGATCCCGTCCATGGTGTCGGAGACCATCCGCTGGCAGACTCCGTTGGCCCACATGGCCCGGACCGCCACCGAGGACTACGAGATCGGCGGCAAGACCATCCGCAAGGGCGACCGGGTCGCCATGTGGTATGTTTCGGGCAACCGGGACGACGAGGTCATCGCCAATCCCGACAACTACATCATCGACCGCGAACGGCCCCGGCAGCACCTGTCCTTCGGCTTCGGCGTCCACCGCTGCGTGGGCAACCGCCTGGCCGAGCTGCAGCTGCAGATCATCTGGGAGGAAATCCTGGCCCGCTTCCCCACCGTCGAGGTGGTCGGCGAACCCCAGCGGACCCACTCGGTCTTTGTGAAGGGCTACGAGACCCTGCCGGTGATCATCCCGACGCGGAACTAGAGGGCGAGGCGCATGGCGCAGCGTTCCTCGAGGTTGCGCGCTCGCTCGGCCTTGAGGGTCTCGGCCAGATGCGGGGGCATGTCGGCGTCGGAGATTTCGGCGAAGCCCAGCTTGGCGTAGAAGGGGCCGTTCCAGGCGATGCTGCGGAACGTCGTCAGGGTCAGCTCCGACAGGCCTTCGGCGCGCGCCCAGGCGATGACGTGGTTCAGTAGCAGACGGCCTAGCCCCTTGCCCTGATGGCCGGCTTCGACGTCGAACTCCAGGATATGCAGCTCGCCGCCGTCCCGGTGCGCGCCCAGGAAGCCGATCGGCGTCCATTGTTCATCATCGACCACCCAGAGCGTCCCGTGCTCGAGGGCGTCGCGCCATCCCTCGGCGGGAGTCGCCGTGGACAACGGCCCTGGCGGGATCGAGGTGTTCAGGAAGGCGTCCACGGCCGAGAGTTCGATCTCGGGTAGCCGGGGCAGGTCCGCCTCTATGGCCAGCCGAACCCTCAAGGACCGGTGACCACGGCTGTGTCGCTGCGGCCGCCCCACTCGGTCCAGGAGCCGTCATAGACCGCGACATCCTCGCGCCCCAGGCGGGCCAGGGCCAGGGCCACCACGGAGGCTGTGACGCCCGAGCCGCAGGTGGTGACGATGGGCGCGCCGAGATCGACCCTGGCGGCAGCGAATATCGGCCGCATCTCGCCGGCGGACTTCATCGTGCCGTCGGCGTTCAGCAGGCCGTCGAAGGGCGTGTTGCGGGCGCCGGGCATGTGGCCCGAGCGCAGACCCGCGCGGGGTTCTGGAACCTCACCTCGGAAACGGGCCGCGCCGCGGGCGTCCACCAGCTGGGCGGCCTTGGAGTCCAGCAGATTGCGCACCGCGCCGATGTCGCGCACCAGCTTGGCGTCCAGGCTGGGGGTCAGCTTTGTCGGGGGCAGGGCGCCTTGACCCGCCTCGGTCTCACGGTCCTCGGCCAGCCACTTCTTGAATCCGCCATCCAGCACGAAGACCTTGGCGAACCCCATCACCCGAAGGGTCCACCAGACCCGCGCCGCCGAACGGATGCCGAAGCTGTCATAGGTCACGATCGTGGCGTCCCGCGACAGGCCGAGCTGGCCAGCCGCCTCGACGAAGGCCTCAGCCGTCGGCAGCATGTGCGGCAGGTCGATGGTCTTGTCGGCGATGGCGTCGATGTCAAAGAAGACCGCGCCGGGGATGTGGGCGGCCAGGTAGTCGGCGTGGCCCTCGCGACCCTCATTGGGCATGAACCAGGTGGCATCCACTATCTGGACCTCGCCCAGATGCGCGGCCAGCCACTCTGTGGAAACCAGGGGATCGGTCATAGCCAGCCCGGGACAGGCAAGCCCCGCTCTCTCAGGAAGTCCGGATTGTAGATCTTGCTCTGATAGCGCGAGCCCTGGTCGCAGAGGATGGTCACGATGGTGTGCCCAGGGCCCAGGTCCTTGGCCATGCGGATGGCGCCGGCCACGTTGATGCCGGTGGAGCCGCCCATCACCAGGCCCTCGTGCTCGACCATGTCATAGATGGCCAGCAGCATCTCCTCGTCGCCAATGCGATAGGCGTGGTCGATCTTCAGCCCCTCGAGGTTGGCGGTGATGCGCCCCTGGCCGATGCCCTCGCTGATAGAGGTCCCCTCGGCCTTCAGCTCGCCGCCGGTGAAGTAGCTGTAGAGCGAGGCGCCGTGTGGGTCGGCCAGGCCGATGGCGACCTTGGGGTTGCGGGCGCGCAGGGCCTCGGCGATGCCGGCCAGCGTGCCGCCGGAGCCCACGGCGCAGATGAAACCGTCCACCTTGCCGTCTGTCTGGTTCCAGATCTCCGGGCCCGTGGTCTCGATGTGGGCCTGGCGGTTGGCGACGTTGTCGAACTGGTTGGCCCAGACCGCGCCGGCCGGCTCCTTGGCATTGAGTTCTTCGGCTAGGCGGCCGGAAAAGCGAACATAATTCTCCGGATTGGAATAGGGGACGGCGTCCACCTCCACCAGCTCGGCGCCCAGCAGGCGGATGGCGTCCTTCTTTTCCTGGCTCTGGGTGCGCGGGATGACGATGGTGGTCTTGTAGCCGCTGGCCGAGGCGACCATGGCCAAGCCAATGCCGGTATTACCGGCCGTACCCTCGACGATCCGTCCACCGGGTTTCAGCAGGCCCCGCCGTTCGGCGTCGCGCATGATGTAGAGCGCCGCCCGATCCTTCACGGACTGGCCGGGGTTCATGAACTCGGCCTTGCCGAGAATTTCGCAGCCCGTGGCCTCGCTGGCGCGGGCCAGGCGGATGAGCGGCGTGTTTCCGATGGCGTCCAGGACGCTGTGTGCGACGGTCATCCTCGCTACTTAAGGGGCGTTGGCGCCTCCGAACAGGGGGCGATCAGGCCTTTGAGAGCCCAAGCTGCACAACATCGGTGCGGCCGGTGCGGAAACCTGCGTCGCAGTAGCTGAGATAAAACCGCCAGATCTTGCGGAACTTCTCGTCGAAGCCGAAGCCCTTGATGTCGTCCCAGCGGCCGTCGAACCGCTCGGCCCATTGGGCCAGGGTGTCGGCATAGTCCTGTCCGAAGCGCGAAATCCCGGTCCAGGCCAGGCCCGCCCGGTCGGTCTCGGCCTTCAGCTTGCACTCCGAGGGCAGCATCCCGCCCGGGAAGATGTACTTCTGGATGAAGTCGGCGCGCCGACGATAGTCCTCGAAGAGTTCTTCCTGAATGGTGATGATCTGCAGGCCTGCCCGGCCACCGGGCGCCAGCACCTGGCGGATCTTGTTGAAATAGGTGGGCCAGTAGCGCTCGCCGACCGCTTCGAACATCTCGATGGAGGCGACCCGGTCGAAGGTCCCCTCGACGTCGCGATAGTCGATCAGCTTGATCGCCACCTTGTCGGACAGACCCTGGTCGAACATCCGCTTGATCGCGAAATCGTACTGCTCTTTGGAGATCGTGATGCCCGTGACCGTGGCGCCCACCTCCTTTGCCGCGAACTCGGCGAACCCGCCCCAGCCGCAGCCGATCTCCAGCACGCTGTGGCCGGCTTTCAGGTCCATCTGCTGGGCCAGCGTCCGGTACTTGTTGGCCTGGGCGGCCTCGAGGCTTTGGCCGGCGTGGGCGAACCTCGCCGAGGAGTAGGTCATGCTGGAGTCCAGCCAGCGGGAATAGAAGTCGTTCCCCAGGTCGTAGTGGGCGTGGATGTTACGCTTGGAACCGGCCTTGGTGTTGCTGTGCAGGGCGTGGCTGAGGAAATTGAACACTCCCACCACGGGATTGCCCAGGGTCACCCGGCGCAGGTTCTCGAAATTCAGGGAAAAGACGCTGAGCACCGCGGTCAGATCCGGGGTGTCCCATTCGCCGGCCGCATAGCCCTCGGCGAAGCCGATGTCGCCGGCCGCGAGGGCCCGGCGGATAAAGCGGAAATCGCGGACGATAATCCGGGCCTTGGGTCCCGGCTCGCCCTCCAGCCGCAACTCATGGCCCTTGGGGGTGACGAAGGTGAGGTCCCCCGCCATCCAGTTGCGCGCCATCATACGCAGGGCGTTGCGGAAGATGATGGGGACGTCGGCCAGGGCAGGCAAACGCCGGAAGGCGCGCGGCGAGGCCGCCAGGGCGGTCAGGGACGATTCATGCGCCAGGGTCATGGCTGCAACTCCCGATCTCTAACTGGATACTAACACTGGTTTGACGTCGGGAAAATTCGAGAACCCTTGCTGGACCTACGGCCACGTTCCGGCCCCGGATGCAGCCGACGAATTCAGGCTTGTGAAGACAACGCCCGCGCGCCACTTAGGCGCCATCCCAAAGCCCTGACCGATCCGGAGTCCGTCCATGGCCGTCCTGACCCTGAAGAAGTGGAACATCTCGATCGGCGACGGCCAGCCGCTGTTCGTGATCGCCGGCCTGAACGTGCTGGAGGATCTGGAACTGGCGCGGGTCACCGCCCGGGAGCTGAAGCGCATCTGCCGCGAGCTGGGCCTGCCCTATGTGTTCAAGGCCAGCTTCGACAAGGCCAACCGGTCCTCGATCCACAGCTACCGCGGGCCGGGCATGGAGAAGGGCTTGGAAATCCTGCAGGCCATCAAGGACGAATTCGACGTGCCGATCTGCACCGACCTGCACGAGGTCAGCCAGGCCGAACCGGTGGCCGCGGTGGCCGATATCGTCCAGATGCCAGCCTTCCTCGGCCGCCAGACCGATCTGGTCGCCGCCGCCGCTCGGGCCACCCACGCCCGGGGCGGCTGGCTGCACCAGAAGAAGTCACAGAACATGGCGCCCTGGGACACCAAACAGATGGTGGACAAGGTCCGCGAAGTGCTGGGCGGCGCCCAGATCAGCGTGCTGTGCGAGCGCGGCACGACCTTCGGTTACAACAACCTCGTCGTCGACATGCTGGGCATCGGCGAGATGCAGAAGCTCGGCGTGCCGGTGACCATTGACGCCACCCACGCTGTCCAGCTTCCGGGCGCCGATCCGCGCACCCAGGGCGCCTCGACCGGCGGCCGGCGCGAAGGCGTGCCGATTATCGCCAAGGCGGCGATCGCAGCCGGCGCCGACGGCGTCTTCCTGGAATTCCACCCTAAACCTGACGAAGCGCTATGCGATGGACCCAGCACCCTGCCGCTGGACAGCGCCGAAGGCCTGCTGCGCAGCCTGAAAGCCATTCATACGGCCCGCTCCTAGTGTCATAACCGACCGATGGATCTCTCGACTCTTCAGCAACTGCTGACCCGCCTCTCCGGCGCCCGCATCGTCTGCGTCGGCGATCTGATGGTGGACCGTTTCGTCTATGGCGAGGTGACCCGCGTCTCTCCGGAGGCGCCCATCCCGGTTCTGGCCCGCGAGCGTGAGCTGGTGATGCTGGGCGGGGCCGGCAATGTGGCGCGCAACGTCGCGGCCCTGGGCGGCGATGTCGCCCTGGTGGGCCTGGTGGGCGGAGACAGCGAGGGGCACGAGGCCCTGCGGTTGATCGGCGAGCAGACCGGCATCGAGGGCTTCCTGGTCACCGATCCGGCGCGTCCCACGACGCTCAAGACCCGCTTCGTCTCCGGCGGTCAGCAACTGCTGCGCGTGGATCTCGAGGCCAGCATCCCGGCGGTGGGCGACGTCGAGCGGCGTCTGGTGCGCACCGTCCGCGACGTGGCCAAGGGCGCGGGCGTGGTTCTGATCTCCGACTACGGCAAAGGTGTCGTCACCGACGCGGTGATCAGCGCCTGCCGGGAGGCCGGCGGCATGGTCATCGTCGACTCCAAGGCCCGTAGCTTCCTGCGCTATGGCGAGGTCGACGTGATCAAGCCCAACGCAGGCGAGCTGGCCTACGCCACGGGCCTGCCCACCAGCACCAATCCCGAAATCGAGGCGGCCCTGGCCCATGCCCTCTCGCTCTGCGAGGCCAAGGCCATCCTGGTGACACGAGCCGCCAAGGGCATCTCACTGGCCGTGCGCGGCGAGGCGGTCCGTCACTTCCCCGGCGTGCCTCGCGATGTGTTCGACGCCTCGGGCGCCGGCGACACCACCATCGCAGCGCTTGGCCTGGCGCTCGCGGCCGGGACGCCGGTGGAGCAGGCCATCGAGTTCGCCATGCTGGCCTCCGGCGTCGCCGTCGGTAAGGCCGGCACGGCCACGGTCCTGCCCGAGGAACTGATCGAGGCCTCGCTGACCGCCCACATGGCGCCCGCCGAGGGCAAGATCGTCACGCCGCAGCGGATGACCGACGAGATCGCCCGCTGGCGCGCCAAGGGCCTGCGGATCGGCTTCACCAACGGCTGCTTCGACATCCTGCACCGCGGTCACGTGACCTATCTCAACCAGGCCCGGTCCTGGTGTGACCGCTTGGTGGTGGGCCTGAACTCCGACCGCTCGGTGTCCGCGCTGAAGGGGGAGGGGCGGCCGGTCAACGACCTGGAGGGCCGCGCCATGGTGCTGGCCGGCCTGGGCGCCGTCGACCTGGTGGTCCCCTTCGACGAAGACACCCCCATCAAGCTGATCGAGGCCGCGCGGCCTGAGATCCTGATCAAGGGCGCCGACTATTCCGAGGACCAGGTTGTGGGCGGCGACCTGGTGAAGGCCTGGGGCGGTGAAGTGCGCCTGGCCCAGATCGTCGACGGCTATTCCACCACCGCGGCCATCGCCCGCATGACCGCCAAGGAGCCGACATGACCCGTCGTATCGCGTTCGTCACCGGCGGGGCTGGATTCATCGGCTCCAACATCGTCGCCAAGCTGACGGAAGACCCGAGCCTCGACGTCGTGGTCTGCGACTGGCTGCAGGAGGCCGAGCTCGGCAAGTGGCGCAACATCGCCAAGCATCCGATCGGCGACTTCGTGGCGCCGGAGGCCATGTTCGAGTGGCTGGAGAAGCGTTGGCGCGACATCGAGATCGTCGTCCACATGGGCGCCATCTCGTCGACCACCGAGCCGGACGCCGACAAGATCATCCATGCCAACTTCACGCTGAGCCGCGACCTGTTCCGCTGGTGCGCCGACCGCCAGCGGCGCTTCATCTACGCCTCCTCGGCGGCGACCTACGGCGACACCACCGACTTCGACGACAAGGACGATCTGGCCTGGCTCGCGGCCCTGCGCCCGCTGAACACCTATGGCTGGTCCAAGGCCCTGTTTGACCTGTTCGCCGCCCGCCAGGCGGCCCGTGACTACGCCCCGCCCCAGTGGGTCGGCCTGAAGTTCTTCAACGTCTACGGCCCCAACGAGGAGCATAAGCACTCGATGAAGTCCGTGGCTTCGCAGATCTGGCCCAAGGTCGCGGGCGGCCAGGCCGTGCAGCTCTTCAAGTCCTATCGCGAGGGCGTCGCCGACGGCGGCCAGACCCGCGACTTCGTCTATGTCCGCGATGTCGCCGACGTCGTGGCCTGGCTGGCCAGCGCCGAGCAGGTGAACGGGGTTTACAACCTGGGCTCCGGCAAGGCGCGGACCTTCGAGGACATGGCCAAGGCGGTCTTCACCGCCGCCGGAAGGCCCGCCCAGATCGAATACACGCCCATGCCGCCGGCCATCCGCGACAAGTACCAGTACTTTACCGAGGCTAGGATGGACCGGCTGAAAGCCGCCGGCTTCAACCAGCCGATGACGTCGCTGGAGGACGGGATCACCGACTATATCCAGTCCTATCTGTCGCAACCTGATCCCTACAGATAGGCGATGGCGCAGCGTCCGAAGGGCTTCAAGCGTCTGGTCACCGCCGCCGCCCTGGGCCTCGTGGCGCTGGTGGTGACGGCCGCCTTCTGGTGGCGCGATGACATCGCCAGCAATGCGCTGGACCCTAAGGTGCCGTTCCAGACCTACCGGCCGCCGGCCGCCCCGGATTATACCCAACGCGCCGCCTGGGCCCTGCTGCCCGCCAAGCCCGAGGTCTGGACCACGGCCGATCCGCCGGCCGACATCTTCTTCGTCGGCCCCACCAGCTATGATGGCGGCGGCGACTGGGTCAGCCCCATCGATGATGTGCCGTCGGACAAGTTCTTCCGGCGGGTCGTGGCCCCCAACTATGCAGGCCCCTTCCTGCGCGTCGGCCGGCTGTTCGCCCCGCGCTACCGCCAGGCCAGCCTCTACACCCTGCTGACCCTGCGCGAGGACGCCCGGGACGCGCGGCGCTTCGCCTATGCCGATGTGCTCGCGGCCTTCCGGGAATACATGGCCGCCGACAACAAGGGCCGCCCCTTCGTCATCGTCGGCGTGGAGCAGGGCGGGACGCTCGCCTCACGCCTGATCGCCGACGAGATCGCCCGCGACCCCGCCGTGCGCGCCCGCCTGGCGGCGGCTTACCTGATCGAGACCGTGGTTCCCGCCGACGCCCCGCCGCTCACGCCCTGCGCGCGCCCGAATGAGCCAGGGTGCCTCGCCGCCTGGGCCTCGGCCTTCGAGCACGACATCGAACGTGTCCAGGCGCTCAAGGATCGATCCCTGGTTTGGGACGCCAATGGCGAACTGGAGAACATCTCGGGCCGCGCACCCCTGTGTTTCAATCCGCTGCTGGGGGCGACCACCAACGCCGCGGCGCCCGCCAAGCTGAACCAGGGCGCAGCCAACGCCACCGGCCTCGAATGGGGCGCGCGGCCCGCCTTCCTGACCCGCCAGGTCTCGGCCAAGTGCGAGGAGGGGATCCTGCGGGTCTCGCGACCCAAGCCCAAGATGCTGAAGAGCGCCGGCTCCTGGGCCGATAGGCGCAAGGTCCCCGGCTACAACCTGTTCTATGGCGACCTCGAGGCCGACGCGAAGGGGCGGGTGGTGGCGCTGACGTCGAGCCCCGGGTTCGCCCGGCCTGCGCCGCCGATCACCGAGGTGCGGGCCGTCAAACCGCATCCTGTGCATCGGATCAACTGAGCTACCCGGCATCCTTCAACGGCGAACTCGCGCGCCAGTCGAACAGCTCCTGCAGAACCTGGAGCGCCTTGCCTCGCTCGCTCGTCAGCTCCGGATCGCGGGCGATGATCAGTCGCGCGTCGTCGCCCGCGGCGGCGATCAGGTCCCGGTGCGCGAAGGGATCGGCGAAGACATAGTCGGGGAACCCGCTCTGGCGCAGGCCCAGCGCGTCGCCGCCGCCGCGCAGCTCCAGGTCGGTTTCGGCGATCTGGAACCCGTCGTCGGTGCGCCGCAGGATATCTAGCCGCTTCTGGGCGGTCTCCGACAGCGGCGGGTCGTAAAGCAGGACGCAGGAACTCTCCCGCCGCCCGCGGCCGACCCGACCGCGCAGCTGGTGCAGCTGGGCCAGGCCGAAGCGTTCGGCCTGCTCAATCACCATGATCGTGGCGTTGGGGACGTTGACGCCCACCTCCACGACCGTCGTGGCCACCAGCACCTTGATCCGGTTGTCGGCGAAGTCGGCCATCACGGCGTCCTTCTCCGGGCCGGTCATCTTGCCGTGCACCAGGCCGACGCCGTCGCCGATCGTGGCGCGCAGCTCGATGGCCCGCTGTTCGGCGGCCTTCAGGTCCACCAGCTCGGACTCCGAAACGAGCGGGCAGATCCAGAAGGCCTGGGCGCCGCCGGCCACGGCTTCGCGCAGGCGGGCTTCCACCTCGTCGACCCGGGTCATGGGCGCGGCGCGGGTGGCGACCGGCGTGCGGCCCGGCGGCTTCTCGTCGATCTTGCTGACGTCGAGGTCGCCGTAGACGGTGAGCTCCAGGGTCCGGGGGATCGGGGTCGCCGACATGGCCAGCAGGTGGACCGATCGGCCCTTGGCCTGCAGCAACTGGCGCTGGGCCACGCCAAACCGGTGTTGCTCGTCGACGACCGCCAGTTGCAGGTTCTGGAAATGAACCTCGTTCTGGAAGAGCGCGTGGGTGCCCACGGCCACCTGGGCCGCCCCGCTGGCGATGGCCCGCAGCTTCTCGGCCCGCGCCGCGCCCTTGTCGCGGCCGGTGAGCAGCACGCAGGTGATCCCATGGGCGGCGAGGGGGCCTGACAGGGTCTCATAGTGCTGGCGGGCCAGGATCTCGGTGGGCGCCATCAGGGCGCTTTGGGCGCCGGCAGCGGCCACATCGGCCATGGCCAGCATGGCCACGACGGTCTTGCCCGAGCCGACATCCCCCTGCAGCAGCCGGCTCATCCGCTCTCCGGCGGCGAAGTCGCGGCGAACGTCGGCCATGGCGCGCTCCTGCGCCCCGGTCAGCTTGAAGGGCAGGTCGGCGACGATGGCGGCGGCCGTGGGGCCCGGCGCGATCTTCTCGGCGGGTTCGGCGCGGCGGTCAGCCTTGCGCTGGGCCATGGCCAGTTGGTGGGCCAGCAGTTCGTCATAGGCCAGGCGGCGGATGTGGGCGGCCATCGGCAACAGGTCGCCCTCGCTGGCCGGGGCATGCAGGCGCTCCAGCGCCGCCTTCCATGTCGGAAAACCGCCCTTGGCCAGCCAGGCGGGGTCCTGCCACTCCGGCAGGTCGGCGGCGTGGGTGAGGGCCTGCAGGGCCAGCTTGCGCACCGTGCGTGCCGGCAGGCCGGCGGTGGCCGGATAGACGGTCTCCACCTCCGGGATCTCATCGGCCTTGTCGGGGGCCACCAGGTAGTCGGGATGACTGATCTGCCATTCCGAACCGAACCGCTCGACCTTGCCCGAGACGATCCGCTTGGCCCCTACCGGGTTCTTCTCGGCGACCGCGTGCCCGAAGCTGCCGAAATAGACCAGGGTCAGGAAGCCGGAGCCGTCGAAGGTGCGGATCTTCCAGGGCTGCTGCGGGCTGCGCGGCTTCTGATGCTCGTCAATCTCGACGGTGAAGGTCTGCACCTCGCCCTCGAGGGCGGTGTTCACCGTGGCGGGTCTGCGGCGCACCAGGGAATGGGGCGCCAGGAACAGCACGTCGCGCACGATCGGGCCGGCCAGCTTCTCCAGCAAGGGCGCCACCCGCGAGCCCACGCCCTTCAGCGTGGTCACCGGGGCGTAGAGAGGAAACAGAATCTCGGGCCGCATGGCGCGATCATAGCGCGAAGCTGGACGCCTGGCGCCGCCCATGATGATCTGCCGCCGACCTTTGGGGAAAGAATCCTATGCGCAACCTGTTGACCGCCACGGCCTTGGCCACCTTGCTGGCAGGCTGCAACCAGCAATCCGGCGGCCAGACCGAGGCCTCCAGCTCGGGCTTCCAGCCGCCCGCGGCCCCCGCCGCGGCCCCCGCCGCGGCGCCCGCCGTCCCGGCCCCGGCGGCGGGCGGCTTCAGCCACGTGAAGGGCGAGGACGTCTTCGGCTATTACATCCCCGATACCGAGGTGAAGGTCGGGAACTGGCGCCTGGAGAACATCAGCTTCGGCCTGGAGGAGGACTTCACGGCCTGGGAAGGCGGCGCCCAAGACGGCCCCGCCGGCCCCATCATGTTCGACTTCGTCGATGTCACCAGCGCCAATGGCGAGAACGAAATGGGCCAGACGACCTATGCCAAGACCATCCGGGTCCTGCCCACCAGCTACAAGATCGGCGGCGGCGATCTGAAGTTCACTGGCAAGGACGCCACCCTCGGCGTGGTCCAGCTGGACGGGACCATCGACATGGCGGCCTTGAAGCGCGCTCGCGCGGCGGGCCCCGGCGCCCAGGAAACGGTCCTGCGGACCGGCCTCTTGATCGGCCAGACCCCCTTCAAGAACCTGTCCTTCAACTGGTTTGGCGGCGACTGACACCTAGACGCTGGCGTCGGGGGACGGGCGGCCCTATATCGGCCCGTCCACATGTCGATTGATGACACCCGCCTGCGAAAACTGAAGTTCCGTGCGTGGCACAGGGGCTTCAGGGAAGCGGACCTCATTCTGGGGCCGTTCGCGGACAGCCATGCCCATGAGCTGTCGCCGCAGGACCTCGACCTCTTCGAAGAGCTGCTCGAACAACCCGACCATGATCTCTACGAATGGATCATGGAGCGGACGGACGTGCCGCCGGAATTCGACGGGTCGCTGCTGAACCAGATCAAGGCGTTCCGGTTCAAGGTCTATGAGATCCGGGGCGACAGACATGGCGGCTGACGGTTCGCGTGCGCCCAGCGCTGCGGATCACCGCCGCATCGCCACCGACCCCGGCCGCCTCGACCTGATCGGCGCGCCCGAGGGGTTCGACGCCCTGGTTATGGCCGACATCGTCCGCGCCCGCGGCGGGTTGTCGGTGTTCGTGGCCCGCGACGGCTCGCGGCTCTCGGCCTTTATCGACGCCTTCAAGTTCTTCGCCCAGGGCATCGAGGTGCTGCAGTTTCCGTCCTGGGATTGCCTGCCCTATGACCGCACCGGCCCCTCGCCGGGCGTCGCCGCCCAGCGGATGACCACGCTCGCGCGCCTGGCCCAGGGCCTGGACGCCAAGAAGCCGACCCTGCTGGTCACCACCACGCCGGCCCTCATGCAGCGCGTGCCGCCCAAGGACGTGGTCCAGGGCGCGGCCTACTCAGCCCGCACCGGCAATGTGGTCGAGATCGCCGACCTGGAGCGCTATTTCGCCGTCAACGGCTATGCGCGGGCCTCCACCGTCTCGGAGCGGGGCGAATTCGCAATCCGCGGCGGCGTCATCGACGTCTTCCCGCCCAACGCCGAGGAGCCGGTGCGCCTGGACCTGTTCGGCGACACCCTGGAGTCCATCCGCGGCTTCGACCCCGACACCCAGCGCTCCACCCGCCAGCTGAAGGAGGTCAGCCTCCTGCCGGTGAGCGAGGCCCTGCTGGACAAGGAGTCCATCTCCCGGTTCCGCCGTGGCTATGTGGAGGCCTTCGGCGCCCCCGGCGGCGATCCGCTCTATGAGACGGTCAGCGGCGGCGGTCGACGGGCGGGCATGGAGCACTGGCTCCCCCTGTTCTACCCGTCGATGGCGACCCTGTTCGACTACCTGCCGGGCTCGGCTCTGATCGGCGTCGACCACCTGGCCAGCCAGGCCCGCGACGAGCGCCTGGCGATGATCGCTGACGCCTATGACGCCCGCGCCCAGGCCGACCGCAAGGTCCACTACCATCCGCTGGAACCCGACCGCCTCTACCTGACCGCTGAGGAATGGCGCGCCCGCCTGGCCGAACGCGCCACCCGCCAGTTCTCCGCCTTCCAGGAGGCCGAGGGCGAGCTGGTGGTGGACATGGGCGCGCGGCAGGGTCGCACCTTCATCGCCGAGCGCCAGCAGGACTCGGTAAACCTGTTCCAGGCCACCGCCGATCACGCCATGCGCCTGGCCGCGGCGGGAAAACGCGTGCTGTTCGCCTCCTGGTCCGAGGGTTCCTCGGAACGCCTCGGGGTCATGCTGGCTGACCACGGCCTGACGAACGTGACGCAAGCGCCCTATTGGGACGCCGCCAAGGCCGCCAATCCCAAGTTCCCGCAGCGGGTTGTCCTGCCGCTGGAGTCCGGGTTCGAGACTGACACCCTGGCGGTGATCTCTGAGACCGACATCCTCGGCGATCGCCTGGCCCGACCGCGCCGCAAGCGCCGGGCGTCCAACTTCCTGGCCGAGGCCTCGTCTCTCAGCCCCGGCGACCTGGTGGTCCACATCGACCACGGGATCGGCCGCTATGAGGGACTGAAGACCCTGGAGGTCCAGGGCGCGCCGCACGATTGCCTGGAACTGCAGTACGGCGCCGAGGCCAAGCTCTACCTGCCCGTCGAGAACATCGACCTGCTGACGCGCTATGGCTCCGAGGGCGACGGCGTCCAGCTGGACCGCCTGGGCGGCGCGGCCTGGCAGGCGCGCAAGGCGAAAGCGAAAGAACGCCTTCGGGACATGGCCATCGGCCTGATCCAGATCGCCGCGGCCCGCGCCACGCGGACGACCGATCCTGTCGATCCGCCGCACGGGGTGTTCGACGAGTTCTGCGCCCGCTTCCCCTACGAGGAGACCGACGACCAGCTGTCGGCCATCGGCGACATTCTCGAAGATCTGGGGGCTGGAAAGCCCATGGACCGTCTGATCTGCGGCGACGTCGGCTTCGGCAAGACTGAGGTGGCCCTGCGCGCGGCCTTCGTGGTGGCGATGAGCGGCCAGCAGGTGGCCATCGTCGCGCCCACCACCCTGCTGGCCCGCCAGCACTACAAGACCTTCACCGAGCGCTTCCAGGGCTGGCCGATCAAGGTCACCCGCCTGTCGCGCCTGGTGCCGCCCAAGGAAGCCGCCGAGACCCGCGAGGCGCTGAAGAACGGCGAGGTGGAGATCATCGTCGGCACCCACGCGGTGCTGTCCAAGCAGGTGGGCTTCAAGAACCTCGGCCTGGTGATCGTCGACGAGGAGCAGCACTTCGGGGTCAAGCACAAGGAGAAGCTCAAGGAGCTTCGCGCCGACGTGCACATGCTGACCCTGACCGCCACGCCGATCCCGCGCACCCTGCAGATGTCGCTGTCGGGCATCCGGGAGATGTCGATCATCGCCACCCCGCCGGTGGACCGCCTGGCGGTGCGCACCTACGTCACCCCCTTCGACCCCATCGTCATCCGCGAAGCCCTGCTGCGGGAGAAGTACCGTGGCGGCCAGGCCTATTACGTGGTGCCGCGCATCTCCGACCTCACCGAGCTGGAGCGGTTCCTGCGCGAGCAGGTGCCGGAGGTCCGCTACGTCGTCGGCCACGGCCAGATGGCTCCGACCCAGCTGGAAGACGTGATGAGCGCCTTCTACGAGGGCCAGTACGACGTGCTGCTGTCGACCACGATCGTCGAGAGCGGCCTGGACATCCCCACGGCCAACACCCTGATCATCCACCGCGCCGACATGTTCGGCCTGGCCCAGCTCTACCAGCTGCGCGGCCGGGTCGGCCGGGCCAAGGCGCGCGCCTATGCCTACATGACCACGCCCGCCGAGAAGCAGATCACCATCTCGGCCGAGCGCCGCCTGAAGGTGCTGCAGTCCCTCGACAGCCTGGGCGCCGGCTTCCAGCTGGCCAGCCACGACCTGGACCAGCGCGGCGGCGGCAACCTGCTGGGCGAGGAACAGTCGGGCCACATCCGCGAGATCGGCGTCGAGCTGTACCAGCAGATGCTGGAGGACGCGGTCAACGACCTGAAGGAACTGGCCGGCAAGGGTGAGGGCGCCGCCGACCGGGGCTGGTCGCCGCAGATCAATACCGGCGCCGCCGTGCTGATTCCCGAGGACTACGTCCCCGACCTGCACGTGCGCCTGTCGCTCTATCGCCGCCTGTCCGACGCCGAGAAGTCCGGCGACCGCGAGGCCCTGGCCGCCGAGATGATCGACCGCTTCGGCCCCCTTCCGCCGGAAGCCGGCCAGCTGCTGAAGGTCGTGGCCATCAAGGGTCTGTGCCGTGAGGCCAATGTCGCCAAGATCGACGTGGGGCCGAAGGGCGCCGTGGTCACCTTCCGCAACGAGGACTTCCCCAATCCCATGGGGCTCATGCAGTTCGTGACCAAGAACCAGGTCGCCTGGAAGGTCCGCCCGGACAACAAGGTCGTGGTGCGCGGCGAATGGGAAACCCCGGAACAGCGGCTCAATGCGGCGGAGCGGGTGCTGTCGGAACTGGCCAAGTTGGCCGGGGCGGCGGTGGCGGCCTGATTCCTTCCCCCTCGATGGGGCAAGGGTAGGGTTGGGGGTGAGTGCAGAGTCGCGCAGGTGGCCCCAGGTTGGCGCCCACCTAAGATTTCGCCGAAGCCAGCGGACACACCCCCATCCAACCTTCCCCCATCGAGGGGGAAGGCTTAGGTCAGCCCGCCCGCTCCACGGCCCTTGCTGCGGCTTCCTCCAGCGCCTTGCCCACACCCGCCGCCAGGCTGACCTCGGCGACGCCGATGTCGAATTCCACCACGAAGGGCGCCTTGCCCTCGCCGGCCTCGAAGGCGGTGCAGCCGATCACGGCGGCGATGCGCTCACCCGCCGCCCGGGCCGAGGCCTGGGGGGTGGCGGGCAGGGCGAGGGCGAAGACCTCGGGACCTAGGCGGGCGGCCGTATCCTCGACCCGCACCAGGCGGCCGATCATCGAGCCGATCTGCGGGATAGCGCGGTCCAGCCAGCCGCCATGGCGGGCGTTGTCGACGTCCGGTCGGTTGGAGACCTTGAGCACACAGACCGACAGCGGCCGATTGCGCAGTCGTGAGGCCTGGGCGAGGCGCCCTAGGTGGGTGGCGAACAGGTCCCGGGTGAAGAGGCCGGTCGCCGGGTCCATCAGGCCCGAGGCGCGAGCCTTTTCCAGGGCCTTGCGGATCGCGGTCTGCCGGCGATAGCTGCGCGCCAACTCGATCACCCGCTTGGCGGTCTCGGTCTCCGGCGTTTCCGGAGAGGCCACGTCGGAGATGCCCCGGTGATAGGCCTCAGACATGGTCACGTAGCTTTCCTGCTTCATGTAGAGCAGGGCGGGCGTGTGATAGAGCCGGGTGTTGCGGCGCATGCCCGCCGCGATGGACAGCGCCTCCTGGCTGTTGTCCCCGGCCCACAGCACCACGGCGTCGAAGGGCCGCTCGTGCAGATAGTCGAAGGCCGTATAGGCCGTGAAGGCGCCCACGACCTCCGCGCCCGACCCCGTCAGGGCGTTGGAGAGCGCCAGGAACTGCGGCGCGGGCTCGCCGATGGCCAGCACCTTGAAGGGGCTGGGATCGGGATCGGGCATTTCCAGCCGCCGGCCGCGCTCGCTGAAGGTCTCCAGCCGCAGCTCGAACTCCTCCTCGGCGATAGCCATCCGCACCAGGGTCTCCAGGCGCAGCACCACCTGGGCCGGATGCACCGGGGCCGTCAGGGTGAGGTCGAAGTTCAGGCCGTCCAGTTCCGGACCCGGCGCGCCGATGGCGATGACGGGCAGGCGGCGGGGCGCGCAGGCGGCCTTAAGGCGCTTGGCCAGGGTCAGAGCCTCGTGGCCGCCGCTGGCGAGGTCGACGATGGCGGCCTCGACCTGCAGGTCGCTCAGCGCTGCGATGGCGGCATAGGGGCCGCGCGCCGTGACGGTGCGCCAGCCGAGCCGGTCCAGACCCTCGGCGAGGGGACCCGCCAGGGCGTCGTCGCGCGCGACGATCAGAACCCGCGCATGGACGCCCAGAGCCATTCCTCAAACCCTTGAAACAACAAGATTGCCGACCCTGCTGCTTATAGGCGGGAATCGGCCACAAGGCAGAATATACAGAGGTGCGCGACCGCGACAGGGACGCGCAGGTCATGGGTGTGGAGCATTGCCATGGACAAGCCGCTTTCGGGCCAGACGGCCATCATCACCGGGGCCTCCGGGGGCCTGGGAACCCACTTCGCCAGGCTGCTGGCCGGGGCTGGCGCGGCGGTGGCCCTGACCGCCCGTCGGCTGGACATGGTGGAGGCCCTGGCCGGTGAGATCGCCGGCTCAGGCGGCCGCGCCATGGCCATGCGCCTGGACGTCGCCGACGCTTCCACCATCGCGCCCGCCTTCGCCGAGATCGAGGCGGGGCTGGGACCGGTGTCCATCCTGGTGGACAACGCCGGTGTCGGCGGGGAGGGGCTGGCGCTGGACCTCTCCATCGAGGATTGGGATCGCACCTTCGACGTCAATGTGCGCGGGGTGTTCTTCGCGGCCCAGGCGGCCGCCAGGTTGATGTTCGCCAACGGGACGGCCGACGGCGGCCAGGCCCGGATCGTCAACATCGCCTCCATCGCCAGCCATACGGTGCTGCCGGGTCTGGCGGCCTACAATGCGTCGAAGGCCTCGGTCGCCATGCTGACCAAGAGTCTGGCCCGCGAATGGTCGCGGCGCGGGATCGCCGTCAACGCGCTCGCGCCCGGCTATATCGACACCGACATCAACAGCTTCTGGTGGGGCACCGAGGGCGGCCAGAAGCAGCTCAAGGGCTTCCCTCGTCGACGCCTGATGGAAGCCAGCGACCTCGACGCGGCCTTCATGATGCTGTGCGGCCCCGCCGCGCGGGCCATCGCCGGGACCCTGATCACCATCGACGACGGTCAGTCGCTGCCGGGTGGGGGATAGGGGCCGCGACATTCCACCGCCTCCGTCATCCTAGGCCTTGTGCCTAGGCCCCCTCGCGCCGCTGCTAAGATGCCGGGCGTCACGCGGCGCCTCACCGCTACATCCTGCCGCTCAGCAACGCTGACAAAGGGGTCCTAGGCACAAGGCCTAGGATGACGGGTTTTGTGATGACGGAGCGGCGTGATCACGTCCCCTTGGCTGACCGCACGTCATTGGCGCTAAGCTGCCGCAAAATCGATTGGGAGTTGAGACGATGCGCCAGGGACCGCTGACCGGACTGAAGATCATCGAGTTCGCCGGAATCGGGCCCGGCCCCTTCTGCGGCATGCTGCTGTCGGACCTGGGCGCCGATGTGGTGCGTATCGACCGCAAGGGGTCCGGGGGCGCCTCGCCGGCCAATGTCAGCGCCCGCGGCCGTCGCTCCGTCGGCCTGGACCTCAAGAACCCCCAGGCCATCGAGACCTGCCTGAAGTTGATGGAGGGCGCCGACGCGGTGTTCGAGGGCTTCCGCCCCGGCGTCATGGAGCGCCTGGGCCTGGGTCCCGAGGTGGCGCTGAAACGCAATCCCAAGCTGGTCTACGGCCGCATGACCGGCTGGGGCCAGACCGGCCCCTACGCCAACGCCGCCGGCCATGACATGAACTACATCGCCATCAGCGGCGCGCTCCACGCGATCGGAACCAAGGACAAGCCGGTGCCGCCGCTGAACCTGGTGGGGGATTTCGGAGGCGGAGCGCTCTACCTCGCCTTCGGCTTGATGGCGGGAATCATCAGCGCGCGCGAGACCGGCACGGGCCAGGTGATCGACGCCGCCATGAGCGACGGCGCGGCCTCCCTGATGGCCATGTTCTATGGAATGAAGGCCAGCGGCATCTGGAGCAACGACCGCCGCGCCAACATGCTCGACGGTGGCGCCCACTTCTACGACACCTACCAATGCTCGGACGGCAAGTGGATTTCCATCGGCTCCATTGAGCCGCAGTTCTACGCGCTACTGCTTGAAAAGACGGGCATTACTGACCCCGCATTCGCGGCCCAGATGAACCGCGGCGAATGGGACAGCCTGCGCGACAAGCTGGCCGAGGTGATCGGCAAGAAGACCCAGGACGAATGGTCGGCGATCATGGGCGGCACCGATGTCTGCTTCGCCCCGGTCCTGGATCTGGATGAGGCGCCCAGGCACGCGCACAATGTGGCCCGGCAGACCTTCGTGGAGGTGGCGGGGGTCACCCAGCCGGCCCCCGCGCCGCGCTTCTCGGCCACGCCCGGCGCCATCCAGGGGCCGCCCCCCGCCATCGGCGCCCACGACACTGAGGCGCTCACGGACTGGGGCTTCTCCGGCGCGGAGATCGACGCGCTGAAGGCGGCGGGGGCGTTGAACGGCTAGACCCCAGACGTCATCCCGGATCGGCCGCTCGGCCGTCCGGGATGACGAGGCGTTGGCTTACGACGCCGGCGCCGACATCACGTTCAGGGCCTTTACGGAGGCCTGTTGGGCCTTGTGCTCGGCTTCCGGCAGCGGGATCAGTCCGCGGGACTGCAGGTAGCCGCCCTTGCCGGTGGCGGCGTCGGAGACGAAGCCGTCGAGGAATTCACGCAGGCCTGGGGTCACGCCGACATTGGCCTTCTTCACGTAGATGAAGAGCGACCGCGAGAGCGGGTAGGCTCCGCTGGAGATGGTGTCGAAGGTGGGAGCGACGCCTTCGATCTTGGCGGCCTTCACCTTGTCCATGTTGTTCTCAAGGAACGAGTAGCCGAACACGCCGATCGAGTGAGGCGTCTTCTCCAGGGTCTGGACGATGGCGTTGTCGTTTTCGCCGGAATCGACCCAGGCGCCGTCGGAGCGGATGGTGTGGCTCTTGGCCTTGAAGGCCTCCTCGTCGGACTTCTTCAGGGCCGCCATGGTCGGGTCCTTCTCGGCGCCCTTTTCCATGGCCAATTCGATGAAGGCGTCGCGGGTGCCCGAGGTGGGCGGCGGGCCATAGACCAGGATCTGTTCGGCGGGCAGGCCCGGCGCGACCTGGGCCCAGGTCTTGGTGGTGTTGGGGGCGAAGGCGCCGCCCGCGGGAAGTTCGGCGGCGAGCGCCTTGTAGAGCTGCTCGCGGTGCAGGTCGAAGCTCGGACCCTTCTTGTCATTGGCCACGACGATGCCGTCAAAGCCGATCTTGATCTCGATGATGTCGGTGACGCCGGCCGCCACGCATTTCTCAAATTCGGATTTCTTGATCGGCCGTGAGGCCGTGGCGACGTCGGGATACTGCGAGCTGGCTCCGCCGCAGAACAGCTTGAAGCCGCCGCCGGTGCCCAGCGATTCGACCCGGGCGGGCTTGCCGCCGGTGCTGCGGGCGACGTTCTCGGCCACGCGGGTGGCGAAGGGGAAGACGGTGGAGGAGCCTGCGGCCCAGACCTGGGCGCGGTTGCCGCCGCCGCCGGACGGCGGCTTGGTGGCGGTCGTCTCACCGCAGGCGCTGAGGACGAGGGCCGCGCCGGCGGCGAGGTAGAGGGCGCTCTTCATGAGTTGGATCCTGTGCTTCGAGGGGCGGGGCGGCCGCTGGACGGCGCCGTTCGAGCTCAGTCGCGGAGCTACCACTGGTTCTTGAAGGTTCTGCGACAGTCGCGTGACGGTTTCCAGGTGAACGCGTTCCATGAGCGGTGTTCAGTCTGGGTTCAGCCGCCGATTCGTAATCTACCCCCAGGTTGGTCGCTGTCCATTCCCGTCCCTCGGGCGGCGGCCCGCCCCGATGGTACGACACGCCCATCGACGGCGCGCCACCCCTCCCGGTGGCGCGCCGTTTTCGGTTTCCGCTTACGGCAAGATCGCGGCTTGCCTAATCGCCCCGCCTTCATCACCTTCCGCCCGATGTCGATCAGGGGCCAGATTCAGCGTTTGCGAGACGTCGATTGGGATCCGCTGCACTGGGTGCGGCGAACCCTGGCGGTCAATGCCAAGGCGCTCACGAGGCTCTGGGGCCGCGATGTGATGCTTTATGTCGGCGGTGTTTCCTTCTTCGTCCTGCTGGCGGTGTTCCCGGGCCTCGCCATCATGGTCGGGATCTACAGCTTCTTCGCCGACGCCAGCCAGGCGGCCAGCCAGGCGGAGGCCTTGGCCCATCTGATGCCGCCGGTGGCGCGCAGCCTGTTCGAAAACGAGCTGACCCGCCTGGCCCATGCGCCCCTCGAGGCGGTCTCGGCCCAGAGCGGCGTGGCCCTGGTCATCGGGTCCTATGCCGCGCACCGGGGATTCAAGGCCCTGTTGGCGGGGCTCTCCTTCATCCACGATGACGACACGCCACGCGGGTTCGTGGGTTTCAACATCATGGCCCTGCTGGTGCTGATCGCCGCCTTCGTGCTGCTGGGCTTCCTGTCGGCGATCTTCTTTTATCTGCGCTTCGTCGCCGCCGTCCTGGATCTGAAACCATTGGCCGGCGCGCCCTGGCTGTTCAGCGAATGGACCTGGGCCAGCTTTGGCATCACGCTGGCCATGAGCCTGATTTATCGCTTCGCCATGTCCAGCCGCCCGGTGGCCTGGAAGGCGTCGATCACCGGCGGCATGGCCGCGGCCCTGCTGTGCCTGTTCATGTCCTGGGCCAGCGCCTTCTATGTGGAGCAGATCGTCCACCTGGGCGCGACCTACGGCTCCGTGGCCGCCGTCGTGGTGTTCCTCATCTGGCTTTCCTGGACGGTGAACGCGATCTTCTTCGGCGGGGCCTTGGCCACCGAGATCGAACTGGCCATGGTGGAGCACCGGCTGGCGCGGCAGCCGAACCTGCTGGCCGATCTTCGCGGCGAGAAGGCTAAGCTGGTTTCCGGATCAGAAAGCTGAGGACGCCGCCGTCCTCGGCCCGTTCCACGACCTCGAAACCGCCTTGGGCCGCGAAGTGCGGCACGTCGATCCGCGCCATGGGGTCGTCGGCATAGAGCCGCACCTGAGCCCCCGGCGCGGCGTCCTCCAACGCTCGGCGCAGCCGGAGGGTGGGAACCGGGCAGTGGTGTCCGCGCGCGTCGACGATGATCTCGCTGGCCATGGGTGAGGCATAGCCCAGTCAAGGCCAGGGAACCAAGGTCGGCCGTAGCGCGTTGGGCTCCGATACGCCGGGGAAGAGCTCCAATTTGACAACCACCTTTAGCACCAACGTGCCCGCACGCCTGGACCGGCTGCCCTGGAGCCGGTTCCACTGGCTGGTGGTCTTCGCGCTGGGGGTCACCTGGATCCTGGATGGGCTGGAGGTCACCCTGGTGGGCCGGCTTTCGCCTGCCATCGCCAGCCCCTCCGGACTGGGATTCACCGCCAGCCAGGTCGGCCTGACCGGCAGCGCCTACATTCTCGGCGCGGTGCTGGGCGCGCCGCCCTTGGCGCCGTCGGTTCGAACATCGTGCTCGATCCGAACCTGGTCCCGCAGGAATGGGGCTGGCGGGCGGCCTTCATCATCGGCGGCCTTCTGGCCCTCATCATCATCTGGGTCCGTCGCTATATCCCCGAGAGCCCCCGTTGGCTGATGACCCATGGCCGCCCGGAGGAGGCCGAGGCGATCATCGAGGAGATCGAGACCCGCGTGGCCCGCGACACCGGCCAGCCCCTGCCGCCGGTCCCCGATGCGCCGCACCTGCGTCTGCTGAGCGGCCACCGCACGTCCTGGCTCGACATCGGCCGCATGCTGTTCCGCCGCTATCCCAAGGGACGGCGCTAGGGGTCGTGCTGATGGCCACCCAGGCCTTCTGCTACAACGCCATCTTCTTCACCTAAGCCCTGATCCTCACCCGCTTCTACGGCATTGCTCCGGCCTCCATCGGCTGGTTCATGTTGCCCTTCGCGGCGGGCAACTTCATGGGGCCGCTGCTGCTGGGGCACCTGTTCGACAGCCTGGGCCGCAAGGTGATGATCAGCGCCACCTACGGCCTGGCCGGCGTGCTGATGTGCATCACGGGCTGGATGTTCGCCCAGGGGATGCTGTCGGCGGTCCAGCAGACAGCGGCCTGGACCGTGATCTTCTTCTTCGCCTCCGCCGGCGCCAGCGCGGCCTATCTCACGGTCGGAGAGAGCTTCCCCCTGGAGGTGCGGGCGGTGACCATCTCGCTGTTCTACGCCTTCGGCACCCTGCTGGGCGGGGTCGGCGGGCCGGCTCTGTTCGGCGCCCTGATCGACAGCGGCGAGCGTCACCAGATTCTCTGGGGCTACCTGCTGGGGGGCGGCCTGATGATCTTCGCCGCCATCGTCGAGCAGTTCCTGGGCATCAATGCCGAGCGAAAGTCCCTGGAGGAGGTGGCCCCGCCGCTATCTCTGGCCCTGGATGATGCGCCCTGACGCTACCGCTCTGGTTGCGGACGCGCGCCGTCGCGCCCTACGGAATGCCGCCTCTGGCCGGCGCAACATCAGCGTTACCACGTCCCAAAGGTTGAATTTCGTAAACCTGCGCGCAAGGACTCGCCGCCTAGGGTCGCGCTTTCCGTGGGGGCGGCGATTCCGGGCGATGAACTCACTTTCGCGCAGGTTCCTGATCAGCGTCGGGCTGATGTCGCTGGTGGTCACTATCCTGGGGTCCATCGGGCCTTTGTCGTGTTTCAGCGGGAACTGACCAACCGCCAGATCACCTACCTGTCGGACTATGTGCGCGAGCGCAGCTCCAACATCGACAGACGCTTCACCAACCTCACCAACCTGCACAAGGCCGCCGGCGTCGAGCTTGAGCGCCGTATGAGCCACCTGTCGGACGCCGACGTGAACCGGCTGACCGAAGACTATTTCCCGGCCAAGGGCGACGGCACCCGCCGGAGCCGTGATGCGCTGTTCGACGGCCACCTGACGGCGTCGGGGCGCTGGATCTACGGCATGGGCGGTTTCATCGGACAGGCCGACTCGGCCTCGATGGCCGACCGCCGAACGCTCGCGGCCGCCTTCTCCGTGGTCTCCGACTTCGGCCAGGCCGCCCGCAGCGAGTATGACAACTTCTACTTCTTCCAGCCCGAGCCGACCCGGCTGGTGATGTTTGGCCCCGACCGCCCCGACCGGCTGATGTTCTACCGCCAGGACGCGCCGGCCAGCCTGGACGTCTCCAAGGAGGAGATGGCCCAGATCACCCTGCCGCGGAACGACCCGACCCGGGTGACCCGCTGCACCAACCTGCAGCGCCTGATCCAGGACGACAAGGGCGAGCGCCTGGCTACCGGCTGCCTGACCCCGGCCTATGTGGACGGCCGCTATGTCGGCTCCTTCGGCTCCTCCATCGAACTCACCGGCTTCTTCCTCAACGCCATCAAGAACACCCTGCCGGGCGCCTCCAACCTGGTGGTGACAGGGAAGGGCGAACTGATCGCCTATCCGGGCTTCGGCACGCCCGGCCGGGCGTCGGCGGACGCCGTTTCAGACTATGAGCGCAAACTCAGCCTCAAGACGCTGGTGAAGGCGATCCGCAAGGACGGCCGGATGTACGGGGTGATCAACAGCCCCGACGGCCGCCAGGTGGTGGCCTATGGCCGCCTCACCGGTCCGGACTGGTATCTGGTGCTCACCTACCCGAAGTCGGCGATCGCGCTGTCGGCGGCCCGGTCGGCCTCGTGGGTTCTGGCCCTGGGGGCCATGGCCTCCCTGATCCAGACCCTGCTCGTGGTGGCTCTGGCGCGGCGAACCATCGTCCAGCCCCTGCGCCAGTTGGCCGGAACCTGCGAGCCGGAAACCTTCGGCGTGCGCGACCGCCGCCCGGAACTCAGCAATGTCGAGGACCGCACCGACGAGATCGGCGTCCTGGCCAAGGCCCTGCGCGGCGAGCGCGAGAAGGTCGAGGAGGTCCTGGCCAATCTGGAGGATCGGGTCCGCGACCGGACCGCCGAGCTGGAGCGCGCCAACGCCGAGAAGTCCCGCTTCCTGGCCAATATGAGCCACGAGCTGCGCACGCCGCTCAACGGCGTCATCGCCATCTCCGAGACCCTGGCGGCGCAGCAGAAGACCCAGCAGAGCCGCGAACTGGCCGAACTCATCGTCTCCTCCGGCCGCCTGCTGGAGCAGGTGCTGACCGACATCCTCGACTTTTCCAAGATCGAGGCAGGGGAGATCCAGCTCTCCCACGAGACCTTCGACATGCAGGCCATCGTGCGCCGCATCGCCGAACTGCATCGCGCCTCGGCGGAGTCCAAGGGGCTGGACCTCGGCTGGACGGTCTCCGAGGCCGCCCGTGGCGCCTTCGTGGGCGACCAGGTCCGCCTGACCCAGGTGCTGTCCAACCTGCTTTCCAACGCAGTGAAGTTCACCCCCGCCGGCTCCGTGCGCCTGGCCGTGACGGCGGAGGAGGGCGGGCAGGTCCGCTTCACCGTCACCGATAGCGGGATCGGCTTCGACGACGCCGTTAAGGCCCGGCTGTTCGGCCGCTTCCAGCAGGCCGACGGCTCCATAACCCGCCGGTTCGGCGGCACCGGCCTGGGCCTGGCCATCAGCCGATCTCTTGTCGAACTCATGGGCGGGGCCATCAGCGTCGAGTCGACGCCGGGGGTCGGCTCGGTCTTCACCTTCCGCCTGCCCCTGGAGGCCGTCCAGACGGCTGTGGCCGACGACGCGGTGGAAGCCGAGGCCGGCTTTGATCTCTCCGGCTGCCGCATCCTGCTGGCCGAGGATCACCCCACCAACCAGAAGGTGGTCCAGCTCATCCTGCAGTCGGTGAATGTCGAACTCGAGATCGTCGAGAACGGCCAGCTGGCCCTCGACCGCCTGACGGCCGAACGCTTCGACATCGTGCTGATGGACATGCAGATGCCGGAGCTGGACGGCCTGTCGGCCACCCGCCGGCTGCGGGCGCTCGAGGCCGCCGAGGGCCTGGCCCGCACCCCGGTGATCATGCTGACCGCCAACGCCATGGACGACCACATCCGCGCCGGCCGCGAGGCGGGCGCCGACCAGCACCTGTCCAAGCCGATCCGCGCCACCGCCCTGATAGAGACGATCATCCGCTGCCTGATCGCCGCGGAGCAGGAGCCCGGCGACCGCGAAGTGGCCTAGGGCCGCCGGCCGATCTTTACGCGGCCCTTACGTCCTGGCCCCTGATCCCGCATCGAACCGCAACGCCGCTCGGCGCTACCTCCTGCGCCGTCCCCTCGTAGGGACGGTGAGTAGTGGAGGTCGGTATGGTGTCGCGGCAGGGAGCAGGCCAGGCGGCCCCAGGGGACGCAGGCGCGGCGCGGCGGCGCTTCTGGGCGCTGACCCTCGGCTCCGTCGGGGTGGTTTTCGGGGACATCGGCACCAGCCCGCTCTACGCCATGAAGGAGGCGCTGGCCCATGCCAACGGCGCCACGGACCAGGCGGTGTTCGGGGTGGTGTCCCTGATTTTCTGGGCCCTGCTGCTGATCGTCACCATCAAGTACACCGGTCTGGTCATGCGCGCCGACAACAAGGGGGAGGGCGGCACCTTGGCCCTCATGGCGCTGGCTCAGAACGCCCTGGGACGGCGATCGCGCCTGGTGCTGATCCTGGGCGTCTGCGGGGCGGCCCTATTCTACGGCGACGCCCTGATCACCCCGGCCATCTCCGTGCTCTCGGCCACCGAAGGCCTGGCCCTGGCCCCAGGGGTGGGGCCGCTGTTCGCCCCCTACGCCTTGCCGGCCGCGGGGGTTATCCTCACGGGCCTCTTCCTCGTGCAGTCGCGGGGGACCGCCGCCGTGGGCCGCTTCTTCGGCCCCATCACCCTGGTCTGGTTCCTGGTCCTGGCGGGCCTGGGCCTGATCTACATCGTCCAGGCGCCGCAAATCCTGCTGGCGCTCAGCCCCCTCTATGCTGTTCGCCTGCTGGCGGAGAATGGACTGCTGGGCCTGGCTATCCTGGGCAGCGTCTTCCTGGTGGTGACCGGCGCCGAGGCGCTCTATGCGGACATGGGCCACTTCGGAAAGGGGCCGATCCGCGCGGGCTGGCTGCTGGTGGCCTTCCCCTGCCTGATGCTCAACTATCTCGGCCAGGGCGCCCTGGTGCTGACCGACCCGTCGGCCGCCGAGAGCCCGTTCTTCCGGATGATCCCCCAGGCGGTCTATTGGCCGGTGATGATCCTGGTGACCGCGGCCACGGTGATCGCCAGCCAAGCGGTGATCACCGGCGCCTTCTCCATGACCCAACAGGCCACCCAGCTGGGTCTGCTGCCCCGCATCAATATTCGGCGCACGAGCGAGACCGTCGCGGGGCAGATCTATGTCCCGGCCGTCAACGGCTTCCTGATGGTGGGAGTGCTCTGGCTTCTCGTGATGTTCCGCAATTCCTCGAACCTCGCCTCGGCCTACGGCATCGCTGTCACCGCCACCATGGTGGTCACCGTCCTGCTGCTGTTCGTCATCGCGCGCAGGCGGTGGAATTGGTCCCTGGCCGGCAGCCTGGCCCTGGTCGTTCCCTTCCTGTGCATCGACCTGGTCTTTCTGGGCTCCAACGTCCTGCGCATCGTCCAAGGGGGATGGTTCCCCGTGGTGGTCGGCGCCGCCATCGTCCTGGTGATCTGGACCTGGCTGAAGGGGGTGCGGATCCTGGCCGCCAAGACTCAGAGCGAGTCCATTCCGCTCGCCGACCTGTTGGAGACCCTGCATGCCCGCCCGCCCTTCCGGATCGGGGGCACGGCCATCTTCCTCACGTCCCAGCCCGACGTCGCGCCGGTGGCCCTGATGCACAACCTCAAGCACAACAAGGTACTGCACGAGAAGAACATCATCCTCACGGTGGAAACCGCCGACCGACCCCGCGTCCCCGAGGACGAGCGCGTGCAGGTCGAGCCGCTCGCCCCCGACTTCAGCCGGGTGACGGTGCAGTGCGGCTTCATGGAGCAGCCCAACCTGCCCAAGGCGCTGGGCGCGGCCCGCCGGCAGGGATTGAAGTTCGACATCATGGCGACGTCGTTCTTCCTCGGCCGCCGCTCAGTCCTGCCGGGCCGGGGGCCGGGTATGCCGCTGTGGCAGGACAAGCTCTTCATCTATCTGGTGAGAAATGCCGCCAATCCCACGGATTTCTTCCAGATTCCTCCGGGGCGCGTGGTCGAGATGGGCGCCCAGGTGACCGTCTAGTCGGCCAGGAACCGATACCCCACCCCCGGCTCTGTCACGATGTGCCGGGGCCGGGCCGGGTCGGGCTCCAGCTTCTGGCGCAATTGGCCGATGAAGACCCGCAGGTACTGGGTGTCGGCCACATGGGCGGGGCCCCAGACGGCGGTCAGCAACTGGCGGTGGGTGATCACCTTGCCGACGCCCTCCACCAGTCGGGCCAGCAGGTCGAACTCCTTGGGCGACAGCCGGACCGCCGCCCCGTCCCGGCGCACCGCGTGCATGGCGAGGTCGACCTCCAGGGCCGCGGCGCGCACCACGCGCGGGGCTGCGTCCCCCGGCTGTCCGCGCCGCAGCGCCACCCGCAGGCGGGCCAGCAATTCGCCCACGCCGAAGGGTTTCTCCACATAGTCATCGGCGCCCAGGTCCAGGGCGTCGATCTTCTCCACCTCCCGATCGCGGGCCGACAGGATGAGGATCGGACCGGCATAGAAGGCCCGCGCCTTGCTGAGCGCGACCTTGCCGTCCATGTCCGGCAGGCCGAGGTCCAGGATCACCGCGTCCGGCGCGCGCCGGGCGATCTCCTGCAGACCGGCGGCGGCGGTGTCGGCGCGGATCGGCTCGAACCCCGCCGCTTCCAGGGCCGGGGTCAGGAACCGGTGGATCTGAGGCTCGTCGTCGATAACCAGGATGCGCGGCCGCAGGCTCACAGCAGCTCCCTCGGCGTGGGGTGGGGCTTGGGCAGGGCGATCAGGATGCGGGTTCCCTTTCCCCCGGCGACGGGGCTGGTGGCGGCGATCCGGCCGCCCATGGCCTCGACGAAGCCCTTGGCGATGGACAGACCCAGGCCCAGACCGCGCCCGCGGTCGCTGGGCTGTTCGAGACGGCGGAACCGGTCGAACACGCGGTCCAGAGCCTCGGGCGGAATACCGGCGCCCTGGTCCTCGATGGAGATCAGCACATGGCCCAGATCCTCCTGGACGGCCAGTTCGATGGCGGCGCCTTCGGGACTGTAGGCGGCCGCGTTTTCGATGACGTTCAACACCGCCTGTTCCAGCAGCACGGGATCGGCGCTCACCCGGGAGAGCTGGGCGGCGAAGTCGCGCCGGATCGACCGTCCTTCGAGCCGGTCGCCCAAGCGCTCCAGCGCCGAGGCCAGGACCGCGCGCACGTCGACGAGCTCGCGCTTCGGCGACAGGGCGCCACCCTCCAGCCGGCTCATGTCCAGCAGGTCGCCGACATAGCGGTTCAAGCGGCGCGCCGCCTGCGCGATGCTCTGCAGCAGGTCACGCCGAACCGCGGGCTTCAGGTTGGCCTCGTAGTCGAGCAGCGTGGTGGAGGCGCCCAGGACCGTGGCCAGGGGCGTTCGGAAGTCATGGCTGATGGAATTCAGCAGGGCCGAGCGCAGGTGGTCGGCCTTGCGCAGGGCGTCCACCTCCGCGGCGGCGGTGGCCAGGTTGGCGCGTTCGAGGGCCACGGCGCCCTGGTGCAGCAGGGCGTTGAGAAGCCCCGACTGCTCGGGGCTCAAGCGCGAGGCGCCGCGCAGGCCGATCACCCCGACCCGGCCGCGCAGCCCCTGAAGGGGCCGCAGGCTCCAGCCGGCCGGATCGACGCTGTCGGCCCCCGTCCGCCAGGCCTGAAGGGCGGCCGCCCGCGTGGTGTCGGCCAACTCCACCAGACCCTCCGGGCCGGCGGCCAACCGCACCGTGTCCGTCTCGGGCAGCAGCACGATGGCCGCGCGGCCGGCGGCAAGCCCCGCCTGTTTCGCCAGGACGCGGGCCGCCTCGTCGGGGGTGGCGGCCGCCGACAAGCCGCCGCTGGCCTCCAGCAACGCGCCCAGCTCGCTCGCCCGGCGCGCGGCGCTGCGGGCCTGGTCGCGGACCCGGGCCGCCAGCCAGCCTGTGGAGATCGCCACGCCGAAGAACACCACGAAGGTCAGTAGGTCAGCCGGCCGCTCGATATGGAAGGTCAGGCGCGGAACCAGGAAGAAGAAATTGTAGCTCAGGGCCGCGGCGCACGCCGAGGCCAGGGCGGGGCCTACCCCGAACCAGAAGGCGCTCAGCAGCACGCTCACCAGGAACAACATCGCCAGATTGGCGCCGCTGAGCTGGGACGCCCCCAGGTGACCGATGAGGTTCGCCGCCGCCACCAGGGTCGCCGACGCGGCATAGCCCGCGACCTCAACCCGCCAAGCGCGCCGTCCGGGCGTGGCCGCCGATCGGACATCCGTCAGGTTCGAGTCAGTCGTCATCCCGCCGCCGATCACTGCCGTCCGCGATCTTACCGGCCCTCGGGGGCGGGGAACACCTGTTTGCCGCCCGGCGCCTTGGCCGCGCGCGTCCTGACGCACGAATCTCACCCCACTTTTCGCCAGGTGCACGCTCAAGCTTCCCCGTGATCTAATCGGCCCCGCACACGGGGGACTTGCACGAATGGCTCGCATCAACCGCCGCGCGGTCGTCGCAGGCGTCGGGGCCAGCGCCCTGGCCGGATCCGCCGCCGCCGCCCTGCCGCCCATCGCGCCCAGCCGCACCAAGGTCGTCTTCCTCAGCGACGTCCACATCGGCGATAACTCGCCCACCGTCTGGTATCAGAAGGACTTCCACGAGCCGTTCCTGGTCGCCCTGCTGGACCATGTGATCGCGCAGGCCGATCAGGTCCGCGAGCTGATCATCCTGGGCGACTTCATCGACTACTGGACCTATCCGCCCAACCGCCGGCCACCAGGGTTCCGGGAGATCGCG
This sequence comes from Phenylobacterium sp., assembly GCF_030651185.1. Classification (GTDB taxonomy): domain Bacteria; phylum Pseudomonadota; class Alphaproteobacteria; order Caulobacterales; family Caulobacteraceae; genus Phenylobacterium. The sequence continues at coordinate 15,663 of NZ_JAUSCJ010000001.1, read as the reverse complement.
GCCGCCAATCCGGCGATCTTCGGGCCGAGGGCCAAGCTCGCTCAGGTGCTCTCGGCCCTGAAGGGCAGGGTGACCTATATCCCCGGCAACCATGACATGGGGGTCACTCAGCGCGACGTGGACTTCCTTGTCAGCCGCGAGGGCTACAAAATCCAGGTGCGCGACGATGAGGCCTATTTCCCGCTGGCCCCCGACCGTCGCCTGGCCTGTTCCCACGGTCACCGCTGGACCATGTTCAATGCGCCCGACCTCTCAACCCCGCTGGCCCCTCTGCCGCTCGGCCATTTCGTCACCCGCTCGGTGGCCTACATGCTGGCCCGCGACCTGCCGCCGGGCCGCAGTGTCGCCGACCTGCCCGACCAGGGCGCTCCCAACGGCATCGAGCTCACCAAGCTGGCCGGCTCCATCAACGGCTCGCTGATCGAGTCGGCCGTGAACTACGCGGTCAAGACCACCGGCATCAGCGAGGCCGAGCCGATCCTGCTGCCCGATGGCCGCACCACCAATCTCGGGGAGGTGAAGCTGAACTATCAGGGCCTCTGGGCCCGCTGGGCCACCGCCGTGGGGGGCGACCTCTCGGCCGCCAAGGCCGCCGCCGCCGACGTCAACGGCCGCTACCTGGCCTGGTTCGCCCAGCGCCTGGCCCTGCAAAACGGCGCCGAGTTGGTGGTCTTCGGCCACACCCACGCGCCGAAGTCGGGCCTGAAGGACGGCTTCATCAACTATGTGAACACCGGCTTCGACTGCCCCAGCCGCCCCGACATCGGGACCAAGCACCCCACCTTCATCGAGGTGGACACCACCACCCTGACGCCGCGCCTGCGCCAGGTGACCGCGCGGGCCGACGGGACCTATGCCATTGAGGACCACGCGGCGCCGGCCGACACCCTGGTCTATGCGCCGAACTTCGACTTCTCGACCTATGTCACGGTGGATAACACCCAGGGGACCAGCGACCTGGTGCGTCGCGCCGCGACCGAGGTCCATGGGCGCTATGTCGTCGGCCCGCCCACGGTGATCCCCAAGGGCCACGTCACCCGCTTCTGGCTGCAGGACAATGCTGGAGCCCGCGGTTCGGAGGGCGTGGCGACCTACGACCGGGCCGGCGGGCCGCCCGTCGAGTTGCGCTTCGGGTGCCCCACGGGGACGGTCTCGAACTTCGCCGGCGGCGCGGCGTTCCAGGCCCGCGTCGGCGGCCAGGACTGGGCGGCCCCCAATGTCGCGCCGAGGCGGGGGCATCCGCTGTTCGTGCGGTTCAGGATCTAGCGCGCGCCTGGGTTCAGCTCACCCGCACACTGGCCCCGAACGCCGGCAGGCCGAGCCGCGCCGCCACCCGTTGCGACGACAGATTGGTGGTCAGGGTCGTGTAGAACAGCGGTCGATCGGCGAGCTCGGGCAGGCTTGACCAGGCCGCGGTCACCGCCACCGCCAGGCCACGGCCTCGGAAGCCGGGAAACGTGTAGACCCCGATATCCGCCGCGCAGGACGCGATCCGCGCGGCGAAGCCCATGGCGGCGATGGTCTCGCCCTCCAGGGCCACACACCAGGGCGTCCAGAAGTCGCCGGCCCCCAGAAAGCCCGCCTCCAGCAGATGCTGCGGCATCCCGGCCTGGGCCAGGTTCGCCAGCCAATCCAGCCCCTCGGCCGTGTCGCTGCGCAGGAGCCTTGTCTCGGAGGCGAAGGTCAGGCCGTGGGGCAGGCGATAGATCATCGAGCGGCTGACGTTCTCCGCCGGCGTGTCGCGCGCCATCAGCGCGATCAGCTCGCCGAGGCAGGCGGGATCGGACGCGGCGTCGAACCACGGCGGCTCGTTGGCCACCAGGTCCTCCACGGCCCGGGCGGTCCGGGCGCCGACATCGTGGCGCAGGACGACCTGATTGCCCGCCCGGCATCCGCTCAGGAACAGGCGCGGTCCGGGCAGGGGTGTCGGCTCGTTCTCGAAGGCGATGCGGCCGTCCGCCGGGATCACGAACGTCGAACCGACATTGGCCTTCAAAAGGTCCAGCGACACGCCTACTTCCGCGCCGCCAGGATCTCGTCCAGCCGCGCCGGGGTTCCGGCGATCCGCTCGAAGCGCGGGTAACGCAGGCCGTCGTGGTAGGCGATCGGCACGGTGCGATAGCGCTCGCCGGCCTTGACCAGCAGCTCGATGGGCTGCTTGCCGCCCTTGGCCGCCTTCACGGCGTCTTTCAGCCGGTCGGCGTCATAGGCCAGGCCGCCCACCGCGATCAGCTTCACCCCGTCGGCCAGCCCCGCCTTGAAGGCCGGGCCATCCCATTGCACCGCCGTGAACTCGCCGTCCTTGTTCAGGACGAGACCCAGGGAATAGGTCAGGTCGGTGATCTTGCGCCGCGCCTCCTCGCTCTTGGCGTAGTCGGTGGGGGTATCGGTGTAGATCAGGCGATAGCCGCCCCGCGTGACGCCATCCAGGGGCGCGCCAGGGCCGTTGCCGTCCAGGCGCGTGCGCAGGAAGGTCGCCCAGTCATGGTGATGGACGGCGTTCAGCGTCCGCACCACCTCGTCGAAGTCGTAGGTGAGGGCGTTCTGCCAGTCGCCGTCATTCATCCCGAAGAAGACCTTTGCGAAGTCGTCCAGCGACTTCTTCCCCTTGGACTGCTCGCGGATCAGGGTGTCGGCGTCGAGCCAGATCAGCTGGCCCTCCGAGTAATAGTCCTCGCTGCGCTGCCAGCTGGTCCAGGCCTGGGGCCGGCGGGCGGAGATAATCGGGTCGTTGGTGGTGTCCTGCAGGGCCCGCCAGGCGCGGCCGACCCGGGTGTCATAAGCCGCCGCGGTCATGGCCATGGCGTCCAGGGTCTGCTGCTTGGTGACCAGGCCCGCGCGCGCGCCCAGCACGAAGCCCCAATACTGATCCTGGCCCTCATAGACCCACAGCAGGCTGTTGCGCATGGGGGTGTTGAAGTTGGGGGTCCACAGGTCGGCGGGCCGCCGGTACTTGCCGTTCCAACTGTGGCTGTACTCGTGGGGCAGCAGGTTGCGGGTCGCCGGCAGCTTGTCCCAGTCGAGGAAATAGCGCGGAGCCGTGCCATTCTCGCTGGAGCGATGGTGCTCCACTCCGATGCCGCCCATCCGGTCGCTGAGCGCAAACAGGAAGTCGTAGTGGTCGAAGTGGCGCGCGCCGAACAGCTTGTCGGCCTGGGTGACCATGGCCCGGTGCGCGGCCAGTTGCGACGGCGTGACCTCCAGCAGCGACGCATCGTCGGCCACGATGTTCAGCGACACCCGCGAACGTCCGCCGGGATCGAGGTCGAGCTTCTTGAAGTAACGCCCTGCGAACATTGGAGAATCCATCAGCGTCTCGAAGCTGACTGGCTTGAAGGTGGTGACCTCGCCGCTGGCCTGGGTCTCCAGCGCCGTGCCGAACGACCAACCGGCCGGCAGGCGGATGCTCGGCTCGATCTGGATCTGCCGGGTGAAGTGGCCGGCCGGATAGAGGGCCAGGGCGAACCACTGGACGTTCATCATCTCCTGGGTGACCACCACCCGGCCCTGATCGGGGGCGGTGGGCGAGAGGTACTGGAACGTCAGGTCCAGGGCGCCGGCGCCGGCTGGCACGTCGACGTGGAAGGCCGAGATGTCGACGGTGTCCCGCGTCCAGGCCACGGGCTTGCCGTCCGCAGTGATGGTCAGGCCCGCCAGTTTGTCGATGGGGCCGCGGGGCGCGTGGTTGCCGGGGATCCAGCTGGGATAGAGCAGGGTCATCGGCCCGGGCTTGGCCACGGGGATCGTCTGCTTCACCCGGAAGATGCGGCGGTCGAGGTCGGTGGCGTCCACCGAGAGCTTCAGGACGCCCGGATAGGGCGTGTCCTGCGGCGCGGCGATGGCCGGCGGCAGGACGAGCGGTTGCGGGGCGCCGGTCTGGGCGAGGGCGCCGCCGGCGCTGAGCAACAGGGCGGAGGCGGCGAGGAGCAGGCGTTTCAAGAGCGGCGGCCTTCTGAATCAGGGCGGATTTGCCCCCATCCTGCGGCCGCGGGGCCCTGACGCAACCCCCGGTGTCGATCAGCCGGTCTGGGCGGAGCTCAGATAGGCGCCGTAGCCCAGGGCCTCCAGCGCCAGGCGCAGGCCGTCCTGGTCCACCGATCCCTTGGCGCTGTTGGCCGCCGATCCCTGGTCCTGCAGGCGATAGACCGTCCAGTCGGGGCCATCGGGCGGGCAGGCGCCGGGCGCCAGCAGCATGTGGCGCCAGCCCACCAGGGGCGGCTCACGCCCCGGCGCGATGTCGAATTCACTGTCGTGGAAGGCCAGGTCCATGCTCGCGGCACGGGCTTCGGCCACCCGTTGGCTCAGCCAGACATCGAAGGCGTCAAGGATTTCGCGGGCCGACAGGGCCCCGGCGTTGGCGATTTTGCTGATCTGATCCAAGGGAATAGGCCCGCTTCTGTTCAGCGTCAGAGTGCCGCGCCCCCGTGAAGGCCGGGCCAAGAAATCCAGTGAATAGGGGTTAAGCACGCCGCCGCTCTGGGGCCGCCGCGCCTGACGCCGGGTCACGCTTCCGCACGCGCCCGCTTGGGTCCAAGCTCCCGGCAAAAGGGAGAGACGCGATGAAGGACTTCACCGGCAAACTGGCAGTGATCACCGGTGGCGGCACCGGCATGGGCCGCGAACTCGCCCGCCAGTTGGTGGCCCAGGGCTGCCACGTAGCCATGTGCGACGTCTCGGCGGCGAACATGGCTCAGACCATCAGCCTCTGCCAGGGCGACCGCATCCCCCAGGGCGTGCGCATCACCGCCCATGTCGCCGACGTCTCCGACGAGGCCGCCCTGCAGCGCTTCCGCGACGAGATCGCCGACCAGCACCAGACCGATCACATCCATCTGCTGTTCAACAACGCCGGCATCGCCGGCGGCGGCAGCATGGTCACCGACAGCCGCGCGGCCTGGGAGCGGACCTTCAATGTCTGCTGGGGCGGGGTCTATCTGGGCTGCCGCACCTTCCTGCCGATGCTGATCGCCGCCGAGGAGGGCCACATCATCAACACCTCCAGCGTGAACGGCTTCTGGGCCACCATCGGCCCCAACACCTCCCACACCTCCTATGCGGCGGCCAAGTTCGCGGTGAAGGGCTTCACCGAGGCCCTGGTCACCGACCTGCGGCTGACCGCCCCCCACGTGAAGGCCAGCGTGGTCATGCCCGGCCACATCGGCACCGCCATCGTCGCCAACTCCCGCAAGGTCCAGGGCAATACCGAGAGCGACGAACTCAGCGCGGAAGAACTTGCCGCCGCCCGCGAGCGCATGACGGCGGCGGGCATGGACACCAGCCAGGTCCCCGACGCCGCCATCCAGGCCATGGTGGCCGAGGGCGCGCGGCGCTTCGAGCAGGACGCCCCGATGACCGCCGCGGCCGCGGCCACGGTGATCCTCGACGGGGTGAAGGCCGAACGCTGGCGCATCCTGGTGGGCGATGACGCCCACCTGCTGGACGAATGGGTCCGCAAGGACCCGGAAGTCGCCTACGAACCGGCCTTCTACGAGGCCTTCGTCAAGAAGGTCGGGTGGAAGCTGGGGGGGTGAGGCGCGGCGGCTCGCGCTTGCGAGCCGCATGCGATCGACAACCATTTGTCGATCGCCGCGACGAACGCACGCGTCGCCGGACGCGGGCCGGAGGTTAGGGGACGCCAATCCTTCTCCCCTTGCGGGAGAAGGTGGCCCTGCGGAGCAGGGTCGGATGAGGGGTCGATAGGCCTCTCGGGTCAGGGCGGTTGGATGATGCGCGGAGAGGGTGGGGCGACCCCTCATCCGACCGGTCTCCGACCGGCCACCTTCTCCCGCAAGGGGAGAAGGAGCGCGGGTGCGGAATGGCTCGTTCCGTGGCACAGACCTCGGCGCAATGCCAAATCGAGGACCCGCATGAGCCGCCTCTGGAGCGACCTGACCCACACGCTCTCGCCCTATGTACCGGGCGAGCAGCCGCGCATTCCGGGCCTGATCAAGCTCAACACCAATGAGAGCCCGCTTGGCCCCTCGCCCAAGGCGCTCGCCGCCATCGCCGGCCAGGCCACCGGCGACCTGCGCCTATATCCCGACCCCGAGGCTACCGAACTGCGCCAAGTCCTGGCCGCCTATCACGGCCTCGACCCAGCTTGCGTCTTCGTCGGCAACGGCTCCGACGAGGTCCTGGCCCACGCCTTCGCCGCCCTGTTGAAGCACGACGCGCCCCTGCTGTTCCCCGACATCAGCTACAGCTTCTATCCGGTCTACTGCCGCCTCTACGGCATCGAGGCGCAGACCATCCCCCTGGACGAGGCCTTCAGCGTCCGCGTCGCCGACTACCGCCGCAGGGCCGGGGCCATCATCCTGCCCAACCCCAACGCGCCGACCGGCGTGGCCCTGCCGCTGGCGGACATCGAGACCCTGCTGGCCGACCACCCGAACGCCCCCGTGGTCATCGACGAGGCCTATGTCGACTTCGGCGCCGACACCGCCATCCCCCTGATCGCCGCCCACGACAATCTGCTGGTGGTCCGCACCTTCTCCAAGAGCCGGGCGCTCGCCGGCCTCCGCGTCGGCTACGCCCTGGGCCACCCCAGCCTCATCGCGGCCCTGACCCGCGTGAAGGACAGCTTCAACTCCTACCCCCTCGGCCGCCCCGCCCAGGCCGGCGCCATCGCCTCGGTGCAGGACGAGGCCTGGTTCCGCGAGACCCTGGCCACCATCACCGCCACCCGCGCGCGCATGGTCGAAGACCTCACCGCCCTGGGCTTCGAGACCCTCCCATCCCGCGCCAACTTCGTCTTCACCCGCCACCTGCAGCACAGTGGCGCAGCCCTGGCCGCGGCCCTGCGCGAGCGCGCCATCCTGGTGCGCCGCTGGGATGCGCCGAGGATCGGGGACTATCTGCGGATCACGGTGGGGACGGGGGAGCAGACGGACAGCCTGCTCGCGGCGCTCTCCGAAATCCTCAACGCCTGAAGGCTCCCACCTCCTCGCCCCCTTCAGGGGGGGAGGGTAGGGTGAGGGGGCCTCCGCACAGCGGAGGTCTTGCGGGTTATGGGTTTGCAGGAGGTTCGAGATGAAGTTCGGTGAACTGAAGTCGATTGCACACAACATCTCCGCCTCGCTCGCCAGCGGTTTAGGCTTCCTGATCGGCCACCATCAGACCGACATCTTCGGTGACGCGTCGGCCGCGCCGGAGGGCTTCATCGAAGTGGACTTCCTCGCTGGAAAGGTGGTCGGCGGCACGGCCCCTTACAACTTGGCGGCCGCCATCGAGGCATATCGGCTAGGCCTGACGGAGTTGTGCTCGAAGCACGGAGTCGATCCTTCTGCGTTTCGTGAACTGACGACACGATACGAGAGCCATGTCGCCTACGGTCCAAGGTTCACGGTAACTGTCGAAGACCCAGCGGGGCGTCGGTCAATCGATCGCTACTTGGGGTACACCGGAGCCCGCCGGGACGCTCACCTCGGCAAAGAATAGGCGTCTCACCCCCGCGCCTCATCCAACCCCGCCCACATCTCCCCGCAGTCCAGCATGACCCCGGCCGCCATCGCCTGATCGATGGCCATCACCGTCAACCCCGCCTCCATGGCGTCATAGGGCGTCACGGGGAACACCGCCCCGGTCTCCAGCGTCGCCAGCAGGTCCCGCGCCATGGCCTGGTCCGCCCCGTTGTGGCTGTCGGCGGTGACGCCGCCGTAGTCGATCCGCTCCGGCTTCTGGCGGTTCAAGGTCGGGCGGATCATCAGCCTGTTGCGCACCAGGTCCGCGATCATCGTGGCGTCCGTGCCGGCGATGTACCAGCGCCGCTCGGGCAGGCTGACGTGGCTGTTGGCGTGGAAGGACAGCCGCACGCCGTTGGCATATTCCACCATGGCGGTCTGGTGGTCGGTGACGTCCATGTCGCTCTCGAAGGCGTCATTGGCGCCCATCCAGCCGGGGTTGGTGGCGACATAGGCGGGCGAGCCGTCGTCATAGGTCCGGGGCGCCCCGGCCCGCTCTGAGGTGAACACGCGCCGCCCGCCGAAGCTCGCCACCTTGGCGGGCCGCGCGCCCGCGATCCGCCCGAAGATATCGAAGTCGTGGCAGACCTTGTCCAGCAGGTAGCTCCCGCCCCACTCGGCCTTGCGCCGCCAGTTGCGGGCCAGATAGGCGCCGTGCTCGACGTTCAGGTGTTCAGTGGCGTCGATGGAGATGATCTCCCCCAGAGCGCCCGAATCCACGCGCTTGATCACCTCGCGCACGATGGGCATGGAGCGCATCACCAGGCCGATGAACAGCGGCGGGCGGCCGGGCTCGGCCAGGGCGCGGGCCAGGGCATAGGTCTCCTCCACCGTGCGCACGATCGGCTTCTCAGCGAAGATCGGATAGCCCGCCGCCAGGGCCAGGCCGAGGTGGCGCATGTGCAGGTGGTTGGGGGTGCCGATCATCACGAGGTCATAGGGCCCGTCGTGCAGCAGGGCGCCGGGGGAGGGGTAGCTGGTCCCCAGCGGGATCCCCGCCTCGGCCAGGATCGAGGCCCCCACCGGCCCCGGATCGACGTAAGACGCCACGTCCAGGCTCCAGCCGACCTCCTTCATGGCGGCCAGCACGTGGGCGATCCGCTGGCCCAGGCCAATGACGCCGATGCGATAGGTCTTCATCTGGCCGTTCCCCCGTTTCCCGCTTGGCGCACGTCGCGGAATGCCGACACTATGGAGCCACAACCAAAAATCAAAAAACACCGGGACGGAACATGCACTACGCGGAACTCAAGCAGGCCTGGGGCGAACTCACCTCGCCGGGCGCGCCCTTCGAGATCGAGGAGATCGAGGTCCGCGGCAATTCGATCCGCACCTTCAAGCACGCCCCGCCCAACATCCGCGCCATCTGGCTGTCCACCGCGGCCTTCGCCGACCGCACCTACATGGTCTACGAGGGTGAGCGGATAACCTATGGCGAGGCCCACAAACGGGTGAACGCCATCGCCGCCTGGCTGTGGGCCGAGGGCGTGCGGCCTGGCGACCGGGTGGCCATCGCCATGCGCAACTATCCCGAATGGATGCTGCTCTACTGGGCCTGCGTCTGCATCGGTGTCGCCGCCGTGGGCATGAACGCCTGGTGGGTCACCGAAGAGCTGGAATACGCCCTGAAGGATAGCGCCCCCAAGGTGGTGTTCTGCGACGAGGAGCGTCTGGCCCGCATCCTGGAGCGCCCGGAGATGGCGGCCGGGACCCGGCTGATCGTCACCCGCATGGAGAGCCCCCCGGCCGGCGTCCTGCCGTTCGCCGAGGTGCTGTCGCGCGGCGGCGACATGCCCGACGTGCAGATCGACCCCGACGCCGACGCCTGCATCTTCTACACCTCCGGCACCACGGGCTTCCCCAAGGGGGCCCAGCTCACCCACCGGGGCTGTGTCTCCAACCTGATGAACATGGGCTTCTCCGGCCAGGTCCAGGGCCTGGCGACCATGCGCGCCAATGGGATCGACCCGGCCAGCGTGCCGGTCCCCAACCCGCCGGTCGGCCTGATCGTCACCCCGCTGTTCCACGTCACCGCCAACAACTGCGCCGCCTACGCCATCACCGCGGCCGGCGGGACCATGGTGCTGATGTACAAGTGGGACGCGGGCGAGGCCCTGCGCCTGATCGAACGCGAGAAGGTCACCGCGCTGAGCGGCGTGCCGGTGATGGCGCGCGAGGTGATCACCCACCCCGACTTCGCCAAGACCGACACCTCCAGCCTGCTGTCGCTTGGCGGCGGCGGCGCCCAGCTGCAGCCCGACCTGGTGGCCAAGATCGACTCCGCCGTCGCCACGGCCCGGCCCAACACCGGCTACGGCATGACCGAGACCTGCGGGATCATCACCTCGGTCTCCGCCGACTTCTTCGTCGACAAGCCCGACAGCTGCGGCCCGGCCATGCCCACCTTCGAGGCCCGCTGCGTGGACGACGACGGCCAGACCGTGCCGCCCGGCCATGTGGGCGAGCTGTGGGTCAAGGGCGCGCCGGTGATCAAGGGCTACCTCAACCGCCCCGACGCCACCGCCGAGAGCATCACCAACGGCTGGCTGCACACCGGCGACGTGGCCCGCATCGACGAGGATGGTTTCATCTTCATCGTCGACCGCAAGAAGGACATGGTCCTGCGCGGCGGCGAGAACGTCTACTGCGCCGAGGTCGAGGCCGCCGCCTATCGCCACCCCGCCGTCGCCGAGGCCTGCGTGTTCGGCGTCCCCGACGACCGCCTGGGCGAGGAGGTCGGCGCCGCTATCCTCCTGCGTCCCGGCCACACGCTCACGGCTGACGAACTTCGCGCCCACTGCCTGACCGTCATGGCCAAGCACAAGGCCCCCCGCTACGTCTGGTTCCTCGATGAGGCGATCCCGAGGAACGCGTCCGGCAAGTTCCTCAAGCGGGCCCTGCGCGAGAGTTTGAAGGTGGAGGCCGCTGGGTAGACGTCCTCCACATGATCGTCATCCCCGGGCTTGTTCGGGGGACCCATGATCTGCGCCTCGCCGCAGGTCGCTCGGCAAGACCGACCAGTTCTTCCTGAAGTTCCGCAAGCCGTAGAAATTTTCCGCCCCTGTGAAGCGGAGCGGAACGGGGGAGGGGGACCGCCCGAAGGGGGGGCGAGCCTCAAGCTCAGAGCCCGGTCGCGCCCCCTTCCACCGCTACGCGGTCCCCCTCCCCCGTAAACAGGGGCGGAAAGACTCTATCCGCCACCCCGCGCCGCGCCGCGTCCATGCACCATCCGGTAGAGCGCCGGCAGCACCAGCAGGGTGAGGATCGTCGAGGAGATGATCCCCCCGATCACCACGCTGGCCAGCGGACGCTGCACCTCCGCGCCCGCCCCCACATTGAAGGCCATGGGCACGAACCCCAGGCTGGCCACCAGGGCGGTCATCAGCACCGGCCGCAGCCGGGTGAGCGCGCCCTCGGAGATCGCCGCGTCGAGGGGGCGGCCCTCCGCCACCAGGTTGCGGATGAAGCTGACCATCACCACCCCGTTCAGCACCGCCACGCCGGACAGCGCGATGAAGCCCACCGCCGCCGAGATCGACAGCGGCATCCCCCGCAGCAGCAGGGCCGCCACCCCACCGGTCAGGGCCAGGGGCACGCCGGAGAACACGATCGCCGCATCCCTGGCGGAGCGGAACAGGGCGTAGAGCAGGCCGAAGATCAGCAGCAGCACCGCGGGCGCCACGATCTGCAACCGTTTGGTGGCCGAGATCAGCTGCTCGAAGGTTCCGCCATAGGTCACCCAATAGCCGCTGGGGATCTCCACCTCCGCGCCGACCTTGCGCTCCAGGTCCTCGACGAATGAGCCCAGGTCGCGGCCGCGCACATTGGCGGTGACCACCACGCGGCGCTTGCCGTTCTCGCGGCTGATCTGGTTGGGGCCGATCTCCACCTCCACCTTGGCCACGTCGGCCAGCGGCACGAAGCCGCGAGGTCCGTCGCCGGACGCTGTGAGCGGAATCCGCAACCGGCCGACGGCGTCGACATTGCTGCGCAGCGCCTCCGGCAGCCGAACGACAATGTCGAACCGCCGATCGCCCTCGAACACCTGCCCCGCCACCGTGCCGCCGATCGAGGTGGCCACCACGTCCTGGATGTCCTGCACGTTCAGGCCCAGTCGGGCCAGGGCCGCCCGGTCGGGCGTGATCTGCAGCACCGGCAGGCCCGTGGTTTGCTCGACGCCGACGTCCTGGGCGCCCGGCGTGGCCTCGATCACGTCCTTCACCTGCTCGCCGATTGTGGCCAACTTCGCCAGGTCGTCGCCGAACACCTTGACCGCCACGTCGGCGCGGACGCCTGACAGCAGCTCGTTGAACCGCATCTGGATCGGTTGGGTGAACTCGTAGTTGTTCCCCGGAATCTCGGCCACCGCCGCCTCCAGTTCAGCCAGCAGTTGGGTGCGGGGCTTGCGCGGGTCCGGCCAGTCCTTGCGGTCCTTCAGCAGGATGAAGGTGTCGGCCACCGAGGGCGGCATGGGGTCGGTGGCCACCTCCGCCGTCCCCAGCTTGGCCACCACGCGCTCGACCTCCGGGAACCGCTTGATGCGGGCCTCCAGGGTCGACTGCATGCTGATCGCCTGGCTCAGGCTGGTGCCGGGAATGCGCAGGGCGTGCAGGGCGATGTCACCCTCGTCGAGATTCGGAATGAACTCCGAGCCCATGCGGCTGGCCGCGAAGCCGGCCGCCAGGACCAGAAGGACGGCTCCGGCGACGAAGGCGACTCGCAGCCGCAGGGCGAAGGCCAGGGCCGGCTCATAGACCCTGCGCGCACCCCGCATCACCGGGCTCTCCGTCTCCTCGACCTTGCCGGTGACGAACAGGGCCACGGCGGCGGGAACGAAGGTCAGCGACAGCACCATGGCGGCGCTAAGGGCCATGACCACGGTGATCGCCATGGGGTGGAACATCTTCCCCTCCACACCGGTCAGGGCGAAGATCGGCACATAGACGAGCGTGATGATCATCACCCCGAACAGCGACGGGCCGATCACCTCGTCGGTGGCGGTGGCCGCTAGGCCAAAGCGTTCGTCAGAGGTCAACGCCCGGCCCAGGCGGTGCTGCGCCTGGCCGAACCGCCGCAGGCAGTTCTCGACGATGATCACCGCGCCGTCGACGATCAGGCCGAAGTCCAGGGCCCCCAGGCTCATCAGATTGCCGGAGACCTTGCCCTGCACCATGCCGGTGATGGTCAGCAGCATCGAGAAGGGGATGATCGCCGCGGTGATCACCGCGGCGCGGATGTTCCCCAGCAGCAGGAATAGCACCACGATCACCAGCAGGGCGCCCTCCACCAGGTTGGTGGCCACCGTCTTGATCGTGCGGTCCACCAGGTCGGTGCGGTCGTAGATCGGCACGGCCATGACGCCGGGCGGCAGGGCCTTGGCGGCCTCCTCCAGCCGGGCGGCCGCGGCCCGGGCCACGGTGCGGCTGTTCTCGCCCACCAGCATCATCACCGTGCCCAGCACCACCTCGCGGCCGTTCTCCGTCGCCGCCCCGGTGCGCAGTTCCTCGCCCATGCCCACGTCGGCCACATCGGCGATACGGATCGGCACGCCGTTGCGATGGCTGACGATGACGCCCTTCAGGTCGTCGATGCCCGTGGCCTGACCCGGAACCCGCACCAGGTATTGCTCACCGAACCGCTCGACATAGCCCGCGCCGATGTTGGCGTTGTTGCGCTCCAGGGCGGAGATCACCTCGGCCAGGGTCAGGCCATAGGCCGAAAGCCGCTCGGGCAAGGGGGCCACATGGTACTGGCGCTCGAAGCCCCCAACGGTGTTGACCTCGACGACGCCCGGCGTGGTGCGGAGTTGCGGCCGGATCACCCAGTCCTGCAAGGTGCGCAGGTCCTCCGGGCTGTAGGCCTGGCCGTCGGGCTTGCGGGCGCCGGGCTTGGCTTCGACCGTGTACATGAAGATCTCGCCCAGCCCCGTCGAGATCGGCCCCATCTCTGGGGTGACCCCGGCCGGAAGCTGGCCGCGCGCGCCCTGCAGCCGCTCATTGATCAGCTGGCGGGCGAAATAGATGTCGGTTCCGTCCTTGAAGACCGCGGTCACCTGGCTCAGGCCGTAGCGTGAGATCGAGCGGGTGTGCTCCAGCCCCGGCACGCCGGCGATGGCCGTCTCCACCGGGAAGGTGATGCGCTGTTCAGACTCCAGCGGCGAGAAGCCGGCGGCCTCGGTGTTGATCTGGACCTGGACATTGGTGATGTCGGGCGTCGCGTCGATCGGCAGCCGCTGGAAGCTCCAGACGCCCACCGCCGCAGTGACGAAGACCAAGGCCAGCACCGCCCAACGGAAGCGGATCGACAGGGTGACGATGCGCTTCAGCAGGCTGTCGCGCCGGGGGGCGAGGGTGTCAGTGGTCATGGCTGGCCCCTGACTTCTCGATGTCGGCCCGGATCAGGAAGGCGCCGTCGACCACATACTCGGTTCCGGGGTCCAGGCCGCCCAGGACCTCGGTCCATTCCGGCGTCCGGCGACCCAGTTCCAGCATCCGCACCTCATAGGTGTTCCCCACCTTGGCGAAGACCACGGTGAAGTCCCGGAACGTCTGCAAGGCCTTGGTCCTGACCGCCAGCGGCGCCTGTTGGGAGCCCACCGCGAACGATCCTTCGACCCCCATGCCGGGCCGGAAGCTCTGCGCCGCACCTGGTGGGAGATGGGCGTGGGCCATCAGGGTCTGGCTGGCCAGGTCGGCGGTAGGCAGGATAGCCTCCACCTTGGCGATCAGTCGCGCGTCGCCGGACAGCGAGCGCACCTCGACGGGCAGGCCGACGCGGATGCGCTCAGCGTCCCGGGGGAAGACAAAGAACTCGGCGTGAAGCTGGGTGGGATCTGCGATGACGAACAGGGGCTGGTCCCCGGCGACGCCGCCGACATTGGCGTTCTTCTCGATGATCACCCCGCTGATGGGGGCGGGGATCGAATAGGCCTGCAGGCTGTGGCTGGACTCCACCCGTGCCATCGCCTGACCCTTGCGCACGGCTTGGCCCAGTTCGCCCCGCATCGACAGGATACGGCCGGGATACCAGGCCCTGACCTCGGCCTTGCCCTCGGGGGTGATCTCGACGCGGCCCGACAGGTCGACGATCTCGCCGATCAGGGCGGGGCCGGCGATCTCGGTTCGGACGCCTCCGGCCTTGGCCGCATCGGCCGCGATGGTCGTGCGCCCTTCATAGGAGGCATAGATCCATTGGTGGGTGCGGCCGTTCTCCACCGCCCGAACCTTGACGTCGAAGGAGTGAGGCTCAGCCACCACGCCCGCGCCCCGCAGGTAGTCCTCGACGGGGGCGAAGGCGAAGCGGTCCACCTTGCCGCCAAGCCGGGTCAGCTCGACGGTCACCTCCACCGCCTTCGGGTCGGCCGGCTTGTCCTTGCGATAGACGTAGACGTGGAACTCGGGCTCCACCCCGTCCTCGAAGATGGTGAGTTCGGCCGCGAAGTCGCCGTCGCGGAGCATGCGGCCCCGGTGCGGGCCGCGCTCGTACTCACCGGCCGTGGCGTGGGTCTCACCTTCGTCGTGGGCGTCAGGCTTCTGCCCGCAGCCCGCCAGCAGGCCGAGGCTCAAGGCAAGCCCGGTCAGGGCGCGAAAATTCTGGAAGGACATCAGCGGGTCTCCGCATTGGAGAGGAGGGCGGCGTTACGACCGGTCAGCCGGTCGAGGCGCACGCCGTCGAGATGGAAACGTTTCAACAGGTCGATGCGCCGGGACCGGGCCTCGATGACCGCCCTCTGGGCGTCGGCCACCTCAAGATAGGTGAAGGCGCCGCCACCCCGGTTGAAGCCGTCCCGGACCAGGGTGACCGCGCGGGCCGCGCTGGGGGCGACTTCGGCGTCCGTCCGGGCCACCGCGGTCAGGGTCGCCGCGCGCCGTGCGGTCAGGCGCGCGATCTCCCGCTCGTGGTCGAGCCGGGCGGCGGCCATGTCGACCTCGGCCGCCGTGCGCTCGGCCTGGGCGCGCGCGATGCCGCCCTGATTGGTGTCGTAGCGGCCCAGCGGGATCGATCCCCCGATGATCACCGCCACATCGTTGCTCTCCCCGAAGTGCCGCAGTCCGGCCCGCCAGCGGGGATCCTGCACGGCGCGGGCGCGCTCGACCCCGATCCGGGCCTGGCTCAGGTCGCGCTCCATCGCCAGCAGCCGCAGGTCCGGAGTGTCAGCGAGTGTGCCGGCAGGGGCCGCGGCCCGCGGTTCCAGGGCCGAGGC
>NZ_JAUSCJ010000019.1 GCF_030651185.1 Phenylobacterium sp. | reverse complement strand
CGCCGCCGCCGTGGCCGCCGTGACGGCGCCGAGCCCCGTCCTGAGGGCGCGGCCGCCGCCGCGCCGAGCGAACCGCGCGCGCCTGCCGACGCCAAGGGTGAGTACGAGGATGACGGCCAGGGCGGCCGCCGTCGCCGCCGAGGCCGCCGTGGCGGTCGCCGGATGCGCGATGACAGCCGTCCGCAGGACGCCTTCTCCTGGACCCGTCCCTGGGTGCCCTATGGCGACGATCCCTTCGTCTGGCACGACCCGGCGGAAGACTTCCGCACTCCGGTCGCGGCCAATGATGGCCCGGTCGCCTCGGTCTCCGAGGCGGTGGAGCTGGACAACTCGCCGATGGTCGCGCCGGCCACCGAGGGCGGCGACGACATGTGGGTCGAGCTGCCGGCTCTGGACGACAAGCCCAAGAAGACCCGAGCCCGCCGTGGCCGCGGTCGTGGCCGCAGCGACGAGGCCGATGTGGCCGAAGCGCCGGCCGCCGCCGAGGAAACCCCCGATCCCGTCGCGGTGATCGAGGAAGCCGCCGCGCCGATCCCGGAGCTGGTCGCCGAGGTCGAGGCGCCCGCCGCCCCGGCCAAACGCAGCCGCGCCCGCAAGCCGAAGGCCGAGGCGGTGGTCGCCGAGGCCGCCGCGGACGAACCCGCCGTGGAAGCCGTGGCCGAACCGGTCGTCGAGGCGGCGCCTGCGAAGCCTGCCCGCGCGTCCAGGGCCAAGGCGCCGTCCGCCGCCGCTGATCCGGCGGAAATCTCGACCCCTCCCGCCGCGCCTCGCAAAGGCTGGTGGCGTCGGGGTTGACGGGGTAGGCTGAACCAATGAAGGGCTGGGGGGCGCTTGGAGTTTCGACGATGGCGTCCCCTTCCCACTCGCTCTCCCGCCTGGCCCTGACGGCGAGCCTCGCGCTCAGCCTGGTGGTCCAGGCCGCGCCGGCGCGGGCCCAGGAGGGCGTCTCCCTGATCCGGGACACCGAGATCGAGGAGACCCTCCGCAAGGACTCCGTGCCGCTGTTCGAAGCGGCCGGCGTCGACTCCAAGTCCATCCGCATCCTGCTGATCGGCTCGAAGGACCTGCAGGCCTCGGCAGGTCCGGGCCAGATGGCGGTCTATACCGGCCTGATCCTGGAGACCGAGAACCCCAACCAGCTCCAGGGGGTCATGGCCCACGAGATCGGCCACCTGGCCGGCGGCCACTCGGCGCGCTCCGGCGACATGAACTCAGCAGGCATGAGACCCTTCCTGCTGACCATGGGCCTGGGCGTCCTGGCGGCCCTGGCGGGCTCGGCCGAGGCGGCTGCGGGCCTCGTGGGCAGCGCCAACTATTTCGGCACGCTCGGCGCCATGGGCTACAGCCGCGAACAGGAATCCCGCTCCGACCAGGCGGGCCTCACCTATCTGGAGAAGGCTGGCCTGTCGGGCCGAGGCCTCGTCGAGTTCTTCGACAATTTCCGCTACCAGGAGGTGTTCCAGGAGGCGCGCCGCTTCGCCTATTTCCGAAGCCACCCCCTGTCGTCAGACCGGATCGAGGCGCTGCGCAGCCGCGCCCAGGTGCTGCGCAACTACGATCAGAAGGACAGCCCGGAGGCGATCTCCGAGCACGCCATCATGAAGATGAAGCTGGACGCCTTCATCAACCCCCAACTGGTCATGGGCCGGCTGGACGAGAAGGATCAGTCCTATACGACCCGCTATGGCCGGGCGATCGCCTACTACCAGCTCAAGGAGCCGGACAAGGCGCTGAAGATCATCGACGACCTGCTGGCCGAACAGCCCGACAATCCCTACCTCTACGAGCTCAAGGGCCAGATCCTGTTCGAGTTCGGCCGGGCCGACGAGGCCGAGACGCCGCAACGCAAGTCGGTCGCGCTGAAGCCTGAGGCGCCGCTGCTGCGCATCAACCTGGGCCAGACCCTGATCGCGCTGACCGACGAGAAGAAGGTCGATGAGGGCATCGGTGAGCTGAAGCGGTCACTCGCGATCGACGAGGAGAACGCAGAGGCTTGGCGTCTGCTGGCCCAGGCCTACGACCACAAGGCGCAGGACGGCCTGGCCCGCTACGCCACCGCCGAATACAATTTCCAGATCGGCAATCGCCAGCAGGCTCTGGTCTTCGCCATGCGCGCCCGGGAGAAGCTGGAAAAGTCCACGCCCGAATGGCGCCGCGCCACAGACATAGTCCTGGCCTCATCTCCCAGCAAGGACGACCTCAAGGACCTGGCCAAGGAAGGCTCGATCCGCCGGGGCTCGCTCCGCTGACCTTTCCCACACCCCAAGCCAAGCAGACCGAATGAAAACCCCGTTCCGCGCCGTCCTAGCGCTTGCCGCTATCCTCGCCCTCTCCGGCTGCCAGAAAACCGCCGACGCCGCCTTCGGCCAGAAGGTGCGCGCCTACCTGCTGGAACACCCTGAGGTGATCGAGGAGGCCGTGCAGAAGCTGCAGGAGAAGAAGATCGCCGAGGCCGCCAACATCGCGAAGGCCGGCATGGTCAAGCACCGCGAGGCGCTGGAGCGGGACCCGCGCGACTTCGTGGCCAACCCGAACGGCAAGATCACAGTGGTGGAGTTCTTCGACTACCGCTGCGGCTACTGCAAAACCTCGGCGCCGGAGATTCTGAAGATCATCCGAGACAACCCGGACGTCCGCTTCGTCTTCAAGGAGTTCCCGATCTTCGGCGGTGAATCGACCCTCGCGGCCCAGGTCGCCCTGTCCCCGGCCGGCAAGGCCAAGGGCCTGGACCTCTACCGGAGCTTCATGGGCGAGAAGGCCCTCGACAGCGCCTCCATCGACCGCCACCTCGCCGCGGTGGGGATCAACCCCGCCCAGGCGCGCGCCGCCGGGGAATCGGCGGCCGTCCAGAAGCACATCTCCGAGACCCGCGAACTGGCGCAGTCCCTCGGCATCGAGGGCACGCCGGCCTTCATCGTCGGCGACCGCATGGTCCCCGGCGCCGATATGCCGGCCCTGCGCGCCGCCATCGCGGCGGCCAAGGCCGGCGACACCAAGGCCAGCTAGACCCTTTCCGGATCAGGTTGAAACAACCTGAGCGGATGAAAAGGGTCTATCTTCTTGAATCTAGAGCATGTCCGGGCGGCGAACAGGTTCCCACTTGCGCCTGACATGCTCTAGACAGCACGCGCCACCCAGAGCTGCTCGCCGCCATAGGCGGCGGGCGATCGCTGGAAATCCGAATAGACGCTCAACGCCTCGAACCCCGTGAGTTCCAGCAGGTAGGCCATCTCCTGGCGCGTCGACCAGCGCAGGGTCCACGAGGTCTCGTGACTGCCCAGCACACCGCCCTCGGCGTCCAGTTCCTCGATCCGCATCCGCTCGCCGGTCGTCTGCTCGAACGGGTTGGTGTGGCGGCCCAGGCAGGTCCGCCGGAAGCGGCGGCCGGTGACGGGATCGACCGCCTCCCGGGGCGGTAGGAGCGGCGGTTCGCCAACGCACACGTCCAGGTTGGCGTCGAACATGTCGATCACCAGCATCCCGCCGGGATTCAGGCAGCGCCAGATCCGCTCCAGCGTCCTGCGCTGGTCGGCGGGGTCGGTCAGGTGCTGGAAGGACCGCGCGGGGATCAGGACCAAGTCGAACCGGTCCTGGGTCTCGAAGTCCTGCATGGGCGCGCAGACCAGCCGCGCGCGACCCCAGGCTGACGGCCGCAGGGCCTGGAGCTTGCGGTCGGCGAGATCCAGCATCGCCCGCGAGATATCCACGCCGGTCACCTCGAACCCCGCCTCCACCAGCGGGGTCAGGATGCGTCCAGTGCCGCAGGCCAACTCCAGCACCTTGCCGCCGCGGTCGCGGGCCCGGTCCAGGTAGAATTCGATGTCGCCGGTCAGCTTGCCGGCCTGGGCGGCGAACAGGTCATAGCTCTCGACGGCGAGGCCGCCGCCGTAGAACGCGTTGGGATTGAGGTCGTCGTGGGCCATTGGAAGTCCTGTCTCGGTAAGTCCGGGGACAGGGTGGCCGATCCTCCAGCCCCGTCCGTTTCCGGCGGGGCTGTTGAAGGAAGCGGCTAGTCGCGCGCACGCCCTCCAACGCCCCGCAAGGGAGCGATGGTGGAGGTCATGATCTGGGCGGCGCGATGCAGCATGCCGCCCGATAACCTTGACAACCCCCGGTGTAAAGTCCCCCCTTCCCTTCCCCCCCGGCGCCTGTGTCACCGCTAAAAGAAAAAACGCCCGGGAGGCGACATGACCGAACGCGTACTCGTGATCGGGGCTGGAATAGGCGGTCTGTGTACCGCCCTGGCCCTGGCCTCGCCCGAACGAGAGCTGATCCTTCTTGAGCGCGACCCCTCGCCGCCCACCGGCGATGCCGATGAAGCCTTCGCCGACTGGGCCCGTCGCGGGGTGGGGCACCTGCGCCACAGCCACGCCTTCCTGGCTCGCCTGCGGCTGATCCTGCGCGACGAGCACCCGCGCCTGCTGGCGGACCTGCTGGAGGCCGGCGCCCGCGACCTGGGCTTCGAGCAGATGCTCAGCGACGAGCTAAAGAGAGGCTATCGTCCCCAGCCCGAAGATCGCGACTTCGTGGTCCTCACCAGCCGCCGCACCACCCTGGAGCTGGTGATCCGGCGCTATGTGGAGCGGCTGGCCAATGTGGAGATCCGCTCCGAGGTCTTCGTCACCGGCCTGAAGATCGCGCCCGGCGCGCCGCCGCGGGTCATCGGTGTCACCATCGAGAACGGCGAGGACATCCTGGGCGACCTGGTGGTGGACGCCGCCGGGCGCACCACGGCGTCCATCGAGCAGCTGGTGGAGGCCGGCGCGGCGATCACCGAGGAGTCGGAGACCGCCGGCATCCTCTACTTCACCCGCCATTACCGCCTGAACCCCGGCATGACCGAACCCCCGCGCGGCAGGGCGCCGGGCACCGGCGACCTGGGCTTTCTGAAGTACGGCGTCTTCCCGGCCGACAACGGCTGGTTCTCCATCACCATGTGCGTGCCGGAGATCGAGCTGGAGATGCGCAAGGCGATTGTCAGCCCTGAGACCTTCAACGGGATCTGCGAACAGATCCCCGGCCTGGTCCCCTGGACAGACCCGGCCCGGGCCCAGGGCGTCAGCCGGGTGTTCGGCATGGGCGACCTGCACAGCCGCTGGCGGGACATGACGCGCGGCGGCGCGGCGACGGTGCTGGGTTACTTCCCCCTGGGCGATAGCCTGGTGCGGACCAATCCGCTCTACGGCCGGGGCTGCTCCTTCGCCGCCATCAGCGCCTACGCCCTGCGCGATTCGCTCGGCCAGACCCCCGATCCAGCCGCGCGCCTGCTGGCCTATCAGGACCGCATCAACACCAGCCTGAAGCCCTACTATCAGGACATGCTCAACCAGGACCGCCAGGCGATCCGCCTGGCCCGCAACACGCTGTCCCCCGGCCACAGGCCGAAGCTGAAGGCCCGGCTGATGAAGCGGTTCCTGGAGGATGGCGTGGCCGTGGCGATCCGCTCCGACGTCGGCCTGCTGCGGGCGGCCCTGCGCGGGTTCCACATGCTTGAGCACCCCTCGGCCTGGCTGAAGCGGCCGGCCAACATCTTGCGTGTGCTGGGCTACTGGGCGCGGGGGAAGAAGGCCAACGCCGCCGCCTACCCGCCCAAGCTCGGGCCAGGGCGCCACGAAATGCTGACCGCGCTTGGGCTTTCGCCGCAGCTGGACATCGACCGGCTGGCCGCCGCCTAGGTTTAGGCGCCGGCCGCAGTCGTGCTCAGGGGGTGGGCTGCAGGGAGAACAGGGAGCCCGCGGCCATCTGATCCCGCGTCGCCTCGGGGGCCAGGGTGGCGGCCTTGTCGAGCTCCACCAGTTCGGGCGGGACGTACCAATGCAATTTATCCGAGTGATATGCCTCCCACACCACCTTGGCCACATCCATGGGCGGGATGGCGCGGAACAGGCCCTCCTTGGGCGCCGCCGCCGCCGCGCCGGGGGGCAGGATCGGGGTGTCGATCAGGCCGGGCAGCACGTCGGCGACGCGGACCCCGTAGACCTTGAACTCCACCGACAGCGCCTCGCTGAGACCCTTCACGGCGTGCTTTGTGGCCGAATAGACCGCGATCCCGGCCATGCCGAAGGTGGCTGACGACGATGAGGTGGTGAAGCACAGCGAGTTGGGGGTGGCCTTCAGCAGCTTGATCCCCTCATGGATGCCGATCAGCACGCCGACGAAATTGACCTGCACCACGGCCAGGACATCCTCGAACGGCTGGTCGGCGAAGGGGCCGCCTCGGCCGATCCCGGCATTGTTGTACAGCAGGTCGAGCTTGCCACCGGTCGCCGCCCCGAACTCGGCGAAGGCGGCCTGGTAGTCGGCGCGGTCGGTGACATCCAGGGTGCGGACGAGGCAGTTCTCAGGCCCCAGCTCGGCCTCCAGGGCCTTCAGCCCCTGCGCGTTGACGTCATAGCCGCCGACGAACCAGCCCTTCTCGTGGAACAGGCGGGCGGTCTCGCGGCCCATGCCCGAGGCGGCCCCGGTGATGAAGATCGACTTACGTCCCTTGGCCTGGCCCATGGCGGCTCCTCCCTATCGCTGATTTTATCGTCTACCCTTGGCGTAGCGTAAGGCCAGACCGTCGTGCGCGAGGTGGAGTTACGCTTGGATGACGACCGCAAAGACGCCGGCTAACACGCTCTCGGATGTCGCCCATCATATCGCGGAGCATCACCCCGACATTCTTGCGACCCTGGTCAACAAAAAGCGGCGGCAGCTGTCCGACCTGGTGGGGAAGTTCCACAAGAACACTGTCGCGCACGGACCCTTCAAGGGTCTTCAGCTGCATACCGACGCGCACTGGGGCGGCGCAGACAGAGGCGTGATGCTCCTGGGTCTGTATGAGCGAGAGATCCTGGACGCCCTCGCCTCGAAACCCACCAAGTACGAGACCCTCATCGATCTTGGCGCGGCCGACGGCTATTACGGCGTCGGCGTCCTAGTGAACAATCTCTGCAAGAATTCATACTGTTACGAGATCACCCAAAACGGCCGGGACACGATCCAGAAGAACGCGGACCTCAACGGGCTCGCCGACCGCATCACCATTCGCGGTGAGGCGACGAAGAGCTTCTACGACGACATATCCGAGGACGAGCGGTCGAGATCGATCCTGCTGATCGACATCGAGGGCGGCGAATTCGACATCGTTGACGGCGGCACCTTCGCCGCGTTCCGCAATTCCATCATCTTGATCGAGATCCACGACTGGCTGGAAAACGCCGAGGCCAAGATCTTGAAGATGCGCGCCGACAGCGACGACACACACACCATCACCGCCCTGGTGACCGGCGCGCGCGATCTGTCTCAGTTTCGCGAACTGCGCATGATGAGCGACACCGACCGGTGGCTGCTGTGTTCCGAAGGCAGGCCACGTCTGATGTCGTGGCTGCGGTTCGACCCGATCGTCTGACGCGCCTTCAGATCAGTCCCGACTGCGGCGAGGACGGATCACCGTAGACTCGGCGCGGCATCCGCCCGGCCAGGAACGCCTGCCGCCCGGCGATGACCGCGTGCTTCATGGCGCTGGCCATGAGGATGGGGTCGCGGGCGTCGGAGATGGCGGTGTTCATCAGGACGGCGTCGCAGCCCATCTCCATGGCGATGGCGGCGTCAGACGCCGTGCCGAGGCCGGCGTCCACCAGGACCGGGACCTTGGCCTGCTCGATGATCAGGCCGATATTGACCTTGTTGAGGATGCCCATCCCCGAGCCGATCGGGGCGGCCAGCGGCATGACGGCGCAGGCGCCGGCGTCTTCCAGCTTGCGGGCGTAGACCGGGTCGTCGGTGCAGTAGACCATCACCTGGAAGCCTTCCGAGATCAGCATCTTCAGGGCGCGCAGGGTCTCTTCCATGTCGGGATAGAGCAGCTTGGGGTCCGACAGCACCTCCAGCTTCACCAGGTCCCAGCCGCCGGCCTCGCGGGCCAGCCGCAGGGTGCGCACCGCCTCCTCGCCGGTGAAGCAGCCGGCGGTATTGGGCAGGTAGGTGAAGCGGTCGGGCTTCACATAGTCCACCAGCATCTGCTGGCTGGGATCGGACAGGTTCACCCGGCGCAGGGCCACGGTGACGATCTCCGCGCCCGCGGCCTCGGCTGCGGCGGCGTTTTCCGCATAGTCCTTGTACTTCCCCGTGCCGATGATCAGCCGCGAGGTGAAGGTGCGGCCGGCGACCGTCCAGGTATCGTCCTGGGCTTGGGTGTGAGTCGTTCCGTCCATGTCAGCCGCCTCCGATGAAGTGGACGATCTCGATCCGGTCGCCGTCGGAGAGCGCGGTGGCGCCATAGGCCGAGCGCGGCACGATCTCGAGATTGCGCTCCACGGCCACCTTGCGGGGGTCCAGGCCCAGGCTCAGCACCAGGGCGGCCAGGTCCGAAAGGCCCGAAAAGGACCGCGCCTCGCCATTGATGGTCAGGGTCATGACCGCCTCGTCCAACACGTCGTCCATTCCCAGTGCTTGTGACCCCCGCCGCCGCCCGTTACAAGACGGCGGAATCGACGGCGGAGCCGAATGTCGAAACCGATCTATGTGCTGAGCGGGCCCAACCTCAACCTCCTGGGCGTCCGCGAGCCCGAGATTTACGGAAAAGCCACGCTGGACGATGTGCGCAAGCTCTGTGAGCAACGCGCCGCCGCCCTGGGTCGCACCGTCGTGTTCCATCAGTCCAACCACGAAGGCCAGCTGATCGACTGGGTGCAGGAGGCCCGCACCCAGGCCTCCGCCCTGGTGATCAACCCGGCAGGCTATGGCCACACCTCCATCGCCCTGCTGGACGCCCTGAAGATGCTCGATATCCCGATCGTCGAGTGCCACCTCTCGAACCCGGCGTCGCGCGAGGCGTTCCGCCGGGAAACCTACGTTTCGTTGGCGGCCACCGGACTGGTGTCCGGCTTCGGCGCGCAAAGTTATGTCCTGGCTATCGAAGCCGCCGCGGGTCAGTCCGCGTAACTTCCTCAAGCCAAAGAATAAGGGTCTTTTCCATGGCTAGCACTCCGAAGGCTCCCGCCGATCCGATCGACGCGCGTCTGGTGCGCAAACTGGCCGACATCCTCACCGATACCGGCCTGACCGAGATCGAGGTGGAGCATTCCGGGCTGAAGATCCGCGTCGCCCGCACCCTGACCGCCGCCCCGGCCCAGTACGTTCAGCAGGCCCCGATGGCCGCCGCGCCGCTCCAGGCCGCGCCCGTCGCCGTCGCCGCCGCGACATCCGACGCGCCCGCCGCCGCGACCCGCGCCGCCGGTGACGTGGTGAAGTCGCCGATGGTCGGCACGGTCTATATGCAGCCCGCCCCCGACTCCCCGGCCTTCGTGAAGGTCGGCGACACCGTGGCGGCCGGTCAGACCCTGATGATTATCGAGGCCATGAAGACCATGAACCCCATCCCGGCCACCAAGGCGGGCAAGGTGGTGGAGATCCTGGTGGGCGATGGCGACCCCGTGGAGTTCGGCGAACCCCTCGTCGTCATCGAGTAATCCGATGTTCGAAAAAATCCTCATCGCCAACCGGGGCGAGATCGCCCTGCGGATTCACCGAGCCTGCAAGGAAATGGGCATCTCGACGGTGGCGGTCCACTCCGAGGCTGACGCCGGCGCCATGTGGGTGCGGCTGGCCGACGAAAGCGTCTGCATCGGCCCCCGCTCGGCGGCCAAGAGCTACCTGAACATTCCCTCGATCATCGCGGCCGCCGAGATCACCGGCGCCCAGGCCATCCATCCGGGCTACGGCTTCCTGTCGGAGAACGCCCGCTTCGCCGAGATCGTCACGGCGCACGGCTTCACCTTCATCGGCCCCAAGGCCGAGCATATCTCGATGATGGGTGACAAGATCACCGCCAAGCAGGCGGTGAAGAACGCCGGCATCCCCGTGGTCCCCGGCTCCGACGGCGCCGTGACCACCGAAGAGGAAGCCTTCGCCGCCGCCAAGCAGATCGGCTTCCCGGTCCTGATCAAGGCCGCCGCCGGCGGTGGCGGGCGCGGCATGAAGGTGGCCCTCAACGAGGACGAGCTGGCCGAGGCGGTCTCCACCGCCCGGGCCGAGGCGCGCGCCGCCTTCGGCGACGATTCGGTCTACATGGAGCGCTACCTCCAGACCCCGCGCCATATCGAGATCCAGGTGATCGCCGACAGCTTCGGCAATGTCTGCCACCTGGGGGAACGCGACTGCTCCCTGCAGCGGCGTCACCAGAAGGTGCTGGAGGAAGCCCCCTCCCCGGTCATCGACGCGGCGGGCCGCGCCAAGATCGGCAAGGTGGTGGTCGATGCCATCAAGGCCATCGGCTATCTCGGCGTCGGCACCATCGAGTTCCTGTACGAGAACGGCGAGTTCTTCTTCATCGAGATGAACACCCGCCTGCAGGTGGAGCACCCGGTCACCGAGGCCATCACCGGCATCGACCTGGTGCGTGAACAGATCCGCATCGCCGCGGGTCTGCCGCTGTCCTTCCGCCAAGAGGATATCGTCTTCGAGGGCCATGCCATCGAGTGCCGGATCAACGCGGAAAACCCGAAGACCTTCGCCCCCTCGCCGGGCCTGGTCACCGACTTCCACGCTCCCGGCGGCCTGGGCGTTCGCCTGGATAGCGCCCTTTATGCCGGCTATTCGATCCCGCCCGACTACGACAGCCTGGTGGGCAAGCTGATCGTTCACGGCCGCGACCGCGAGGAGTGCCTGGCGCGCCTGAACCGCTGCCTGGGCGAGATGGTGGTGGGGGGCATCGAGACCTCGATCCCGCTGTTCCAGGAGCTGATCCACCAGCCCGACATCATCTCCGGAACCTATGACATCCATTGGCTGGAACGCTGGATGAAGTCGCAGGCCGACCTGTCGGCCTGAGGCCTGAGATTGTGACGCGGACGCCCATGCAGTCCTTCTCCCCTTGCGGGAGAAGGTGGCCGCCCGGAGGGCGGTCGGATGAGGGGTCGCTCTCCCCTCGACATCTGTCCTTGAAGCCCGATCCGGAGAGGTCCGTGCGGCCCCTCATCCGACCCTGCTCCGCAGGGCCACCTTCTCCCGCAAGGGGAGAAGGGCTCCAAGACCTCAAGCCATGAACACCTTTGGCCCGGCCGAGCTGCTCGACTGCTATGCCCGCGGCGTCTTCCCCATGGCCGATGCGCGGGACGACGACGCGGTCTTCCTGATCGATCCGGAACGCCGGGGGGTGATTCCTCTGGCCGACTTCCACCTCTCCAAGCGGCTGGCCCGCACCGTGCGGGGCGATCCCTTCGAGGTGCGGATAGACTCAGCCTTCTCCGACGTCGTGCTGGCCTGCGCGCAAGCCCGGCCCGGACGCACCGAGACCTGGATCAACGGGCCCATCGAGCGGCTCTACGCCGACCTGTTCGCCATTGGCCACGCCCACAGCGTCGAGTGCTGGGCCGGCGACGAGATGGTGGGCGGGCTCTATGGCGTCTCGCTGGCGGGCGCCTTCTTCGGCGAGAGCATGTTCTCCACCCGCACGGACGCCTCCAAGGTGGCCCTGGTCCATCTGGTGGCGCGGCTGATCGCGGGGGGGTTCGTGCTGCTGGACGCCCAGTTCATGACCGAGCACCTGGCGCAGTTCGGGACCGAGGAGATTTCGCGGGCCGTCTACCGGCGCCGGCTGGCCAAGGCGCTCGCCTTCAGCGGCGAGTTTCAGCGGCTGCCGGCGGCCACGACGGGGGCCGTGGCCCTGCAGGTGATCAGCCAGGCGTCATAGACCGGGTGCTGCAGCGGGTTCAGGCCCGGCGATGACGCATACATCCAGCCCTTGAAGGCCTGACGCGGCGGGGGGGTCGGCTTGCCCGGCGCGGCGCGCGGCTGAGAGTCCACCGTCAGATAGGCCATGGTGTCTTCCAGCGGCTCGTCGGCGGCGGCCTGCTCGCAGGCCTTCACCGTGAAGACCAGGGTCTTGTAGCGCACCGGCTGGCCCACAGCGGCCTCGAAGCGGACGGTCTCGGCGGTGACCTTGTCCAGCGCCTGGATGATGGCGACGTCGTAGCGGGCGCGCTTGATGGTGCTCTGGGCGGGCTTTTCCACGACCTGCGCCTTGGGGGGCGTGGCGGGCGCCACCTCGGAGGCCTGGACAGGCGGCGTCGCCACCGGCGCGGGGACCGGAACAATGGCGGGCGGCGCTTCTTCGGCCGGCGGCGTCTGGTTGGCCGCCGGGAGGGGCGCCGGCGCGATCGGCGCGGGCGGCGGGACCGGCGCCATGGGCGCGGCGGTCTGGGCGGCCACGATCCCCGCCGCCGCCAGGGCTGCGAGGCTGACCGTCAGGGCGATGAGCGGACGCCGGCCCACTATTCCGGCCGCCAGGCCTCGTAGTCGCCGGTCGCCTTCTGGCGCTCGCCGCCACGGCTGATGGAGCCCTTGGGCCGCCAGGCGTTGATGGTGCCGGTCATGTTGGGAAGGTGATCCTTCTCCCAGACCTGACGCTTCAGCGGCTCCTTGGTCGGCGGTTCCTCGAACGTATGGTGCAGCCAGCCGTGCCAGTCGGGCGGAACCTTGGAGGCCTCGGCGTAGCCGGAGTACATCACCCAGCGGCGCAGGCGACCCTTGTCGTAGGAATCGCTGTCGTCCTTGGCCTGGTAGTACTTGTTGCCCATGTCGTCCGTGCCCACGAGCACGCCGCGGCGCCAGACGGTGAAGAGCGCGCCGAGCGTGGCGCCGTTCCACCAGGTAAAGATCGACTTGAGCACGTTTTTGAAGATCCAACGGGGTTGGGAGGCGGGCGGACTATAGGCGGCGCCCTACCGAGCGTCCAGCGGCGCGATCACCGCAAGATGTTGTTGAGAACTGCGCTGCGACCACAACATCTGTTGCGACAAGCGGTCCAGGCGCCTAACCTCGCGCCCGTGGGAGACAAACCGTTGCGAAGCGAACCGGGCCGGATCGAGCGCAGGCCTCTTGAGCGCGCCGACAGCGTGGTCGAGGTCCTGGCCCCGGCCGCCTGGACCGATGCGCGAGTCGAGGCCTGGCTGGACTGGGCGCAGGGCGAGACCGACCTGCCCGCCGCCATCTTCCGCAAGGCCGAGATCATCGCCGAACAGGCCGGCGCCCTGGCCCTGCTGCCCGACGCCCGCACCCGCGCCGCCTTCCGCCGCGACCTGGGCGCCGCCCTGCTGGCCGGCCGGCTGGCCATCGCCGAACCCCGCGCCCTCGATGCGCCCGGTGTTATCGCCGCCCACGACAGCGACTACGTCAAGGCGCTGACCACCCTGCGGGCGCGGCGCCGCGGCCGGGTCTCGGCCCGCGCGGCCGCCTCCGCCCTGGCCCAGCGCCTGCAAGGGGTGATGGACGCCATCGCCCGCTGCGACGGTGACCCCGCCGCCTGCGCCGATCCGCAAGCCAATCTCAGCCTGGCCCGCGCCGCCGAGGCCGCCCGCGGGGCCGGCGCCACCGATATCATGATCCTGGACGCCATGACCCTGGCGCGCGCCGGGGAAGACCTGTGGTCGGCCCAGGCCCAGTTCGAGAGCGGGGACGGCCCCGGCCTGATCGCCGCCCTGCCCGCCAACCTCGCGCAGAACGACACCGCCCTGGCCGCCGCGGCCTGGGAAACCGGCGCCGTGGTCGCCGCCTTCGCCGACGGCGCCGCCCCACAGATCGCGCAGACCTGGGCGGCGACGCGGGGCGCCGTGGACCTGCTGGCCTTCGGCACGGGCGCCGACTTCGACGGCGAGGGATTCGACGACGCCGTGGGCCTGGCCGCCATCGCCCTGGCCGCCTTCGGAGGACCGGTGGCGCTCGGCCTGGGAGGCGTCGCCGACTGGCTGGCCGCCCAGGGCCTGGCCTATGATTCGAACGCCGGCCGCCTGGCCGCCCGCGAGATCTATCAGCGGGCGCGGACCGCCATGGCCGACATTCCGCTGACCGGCGGGCTGGCGGTGTTCGACGATCCCGACCTCGCCCTGCGCCTGGGGGGATCGTCCGGCTCCGCCGCCCCGTGGCTGGGCCCGGTGACGGTGGCCGAGACCGAGGACGGGGCGCTCACCCGCGTGCTGTCGGAGGCCGCCCTGCAGGGGCTCAGCGCGCTTGGCGCCGACATCCCGGCCGCCCGCGCCCACCTGATCGGGCGACTGGACCTGTCAGAGGCGCCCGGCGTCGACCACGCCGCCCTCAAGGCCCGCGGCTTCACCGACCACGAGATCGCCTCGGCCGAGGCCGCCCTGCCCTTCGCGGCCCACCTGCGCGACGCCTTCTCGCCCCTGGTGGTGGACGCCGGATTCCTGTCCGACGTGCTGGGGGCCAGCGACGCCGACCTGGCCAACCCGGAGTTCGACACCCTGGCGCTGGCCGGGTTCACCCCGGACGAGATCGCCGCCGCCGAGGCTCACGTGCTGGGCGGCGGAGCCCTGGCCGACGCGCCCTTCCTGACGCCCGAGCAGCGGCAGGTGTTCCTCACCGCCGAGGACCTGGGGCCGACCCCCTATTTCGCCATGCTGGCCGCGCTTCAGCCGGCCCTGGACCTGCCCGCCATCGCCGAGATCGAGCTGGAGTGGGACACCGCGCCGGCCGACGCCCAGGCCCTGCTGGCCGAGGCGGCCCAGGCCCGGGTGGCCGCCGTGCGCATCCGCCGGTCTGATCCGCCGCTGAGCTTCTTCCTGGACCTGCCCAAGGCGGCCGACGCCCCGGCCCGCGCCGCCCGCGAGCCCGAGCGCCCCGCGCCGCCGCCGGAGGAACGGATCGTCGAGCGCATCGTCGAGCGCGACCGCACGCGGCGCAAGCTGCCCGACCGCCGCAAGGGCTATATCCAGAAGGCGGCCGTGGGCGGCCAC
The DNA here is from genome assembly GCF_030651185.1 of Phenylobacterium sp. GTDB lineage: Bacteria > Pseudomonadota > Alphaproteobacteria > Caulobacterales > Caulobacteraceae > Phenylobacterium. The sequence continues at coordinate 10,200 of NZ_JAUSCJ010000019.1, read as the reverse complement.
AAGGTCTATCTGCACACCGGCGAGTATGACGACGGCGAGCTGGGCGAGATCTTCATCGACATGCACAAGGAGGGCGCGGCCTTCCGATCGCTGATGAACAACTTCGCCATCGGCATCTCCATCGGCCTGCAATACGGGGTGCCGCTGGAGGAGTTCGTCGACGCCTTCGTCTTCACCCGGTTCGAGCCGGCGGGGCCGGTGACCGGCAACGACTCGGTGAAGTCGGCCACCTCGATCCTCGACTACCTGTTCCGCGAACTGGGCATTTCCTATCTGGGCCGCGACGAACTGGCCAACGCCGACGGGGAGCTGAACGCCGACGGCCTGGGGCGCGGCCAGGACGAGGGCGAGCCGGAGCCAGAGAACATCCCGGCCTCGCACTTCATCTCGCGGGGCTTCGCGCGCGGCGCGACCCCCGACAACCTGGTCTTCCTGCCCAGCGCCAACGCGCGCGCCGCCCGGCTGGAGGCCGATGTCTGCGCCGCCTGCGGAGACCTGGCCGTGGTGCGCAAGGGCGCCAGCCTGATCTGCGAATCCTGCGGCGTGCGCGCCGGCCCCCAGGACAGCGACCGCACCGGCTAAGCACGGTCACCGGACCTTAGGTTTTCAGGGCTAGGCAGAAGGGGTCTTTCGCCGGAGCCCGCAGATGAAACCGCTCGCCCTGCTCTGCCTGGCCGCCGCCCTGGCCGTCGCCGCGCCCGCCCAGGCCCAGAACGCCGGCCAGATCGCCACGGCGCGCAAGGGGGCCAGCTGCCCCAAATGCAACCTGTTCCAGGCTGACTTCTCGGGACTGGAGATCAAGGGGCGCAACTTCGCCGGCGCGCGGCTGCGGCAGGCCGACCTCAGCCTGTCGGTGATGAACCGCGCCAATTTCGGCGGGGCCGACCTGCGGGACGTCAACGCCTATGGCGGGGTGTTCTCTAGCGCCAATTTTGCCGGCGCCGACCTGACCCATGCCAGCTTCGTCGGGACCTATCTGGAGGGCGCCAATTTCGCCGGCGCGACCCTGGACGGGACCAACCTGTCGGGCGCCGAAATGGACCGCGCGCGGGGTCTCTCCCAGGCTCAGCTGAACCGCGCCTGCGGGGATGGCGCCACCCGGCTGCCACCCGGCCTGCGTGTGCCCGGCTGCTAATCTGTCAAGAATTACCGCGATTTAAGTAGCCTGAGGCCCCCTCCATAGGCACATGGTGCCCTCATGTTCGGCTCCTTCCGCACCGCCCTGACTCGTATCGCCCCGCTGGCCGCCTCCCTGGCCGTCGCGGTGGCTGTGGTCCCCAGCGCCGCCCTGGCCTGGGCCGGCGAGAAGGAAGTCGCCAGGCTGGTCTCGTTCGGCGGCGCCTGCGCCAAGTGCGAACTGTCGGGCCGCAAGCTGACCGGCGCCCAGTTCAACGGCGCGAACTTCGCCGGCGCGGCCCTGGTGGGCTCGGACCTGCGGGAGGCGCGGTTCTACGGCGCCAACTTCGCCGGCGCCGACCTGTCGCGGGCCGACCTGTCGGAGTCCGAGATGATCGGGGCCAATTTCGGCTCGGCCAACCTGTCCGACGCCAAGCTGCGCGATGTCCAGGCCAAGGGTGTGAGCTTCTCTTCCGCCAACCTGGCCAATGCCGACCTGCGCGACCTGCAGGCCCAGGGCGCCAATTTCGGCCGGGCCTCGATGAGCGGCGCCCAGCTCAATGACGGCGAACTGACCGGCGCCAATTTCAGCAAGACCGACGCCCGCGGCGTCAGCTTCCGCGACGCCGCCATGCAGGGCGCGGTGCTGTCGGGCGGCCGCTTCGAGCGCGCCTCATTCCGCGACACCAATCTGGACTCCGCGGTGCTGTCGGGCGCGATGTTCGCCGGCGCCGATTTCCGGGACGCCAGCCTGCGCCGCACGATGCTCTACGGCGTCGACCTCTCCAAGGCGCGGAACCTGGATCAGGCCCAACTGGACGAGGCCTGCGCCGACACCTCCACCAAGCTGCCGGCAGGGCTGGTGGCCCGGGGCTGCCATGGCGGCGGCGCGCGCCTGACCGGCTGGCGGCCCCCGGCCCCGCCGGCGGCCCCCAAGGCGCCGCGGCCGCCCGCCGAGCCCCGCTTCCTGATCAGCGCCGACTAGGCGCCGCCGCCTAGACCTTGATCGGCGGGGCCAGCCGGATGTGCAGCTCCTTGAGCTGCTTTTCCTCGACGTCCGACGGCGCGTTCATCAGCAGGTCCTGGCCCTGCTGGTTCAGCGGGAAGGCAATGACCTCGCGGATGGCCGTCTGGCCGGCCAGCAGCATGACGATGCGGTCGATGCCGGGGGCCAGGCCCCCGTGCGGCGGCGCGCCATGGCGGAAGGCGTTGAGCATGCCGCCGAACTGTTCCTCGACCACGCTGGGGCCGTAGCCGGCGATCTCGAAGGCCTTGAGCATAAGTTCCGGCAGGTGGTTGCGCACCGCGCCCGAGCACAGCTCGTAGCCGTTGCAGACGATGTCGTACTGGTAGGCCAGGATGTCCAAGGGGTCCTTGGTCTCCAGGGCCTCCATCTCGCCCTGCGGCATGGAGAAGGGATTGTGCGAGAAGTCGACGTGGTTGGTTTCCTCGTTCATCTCGAACATCGGGAAGTCGACGATCCAGACGAACTCGAAGCGGTCCTCGGCCACCAGGTTCAGGTCGGTCCCGACCTTGGTGCGGGCGGAGCCTGCGAACTTGTAGAAGGTCTTCGGATCGCCTGCGACGAAGAAGGCCGCGTCGCCCTGGCCCATGCCGATGCCGGCCATCAGGGCCTGCGTGGCCTCGGCGCCCAGGTTCTTGGCGATCGGGCCGCCCCAGGCGCCCTGGTCTTCGCTCCAGAAGATGTAGCCCAGGCCGGGCTGACCCTCGCCCTGCGCCCAGGAATTCATGCGGTCGCAGAAGGCGCGACTGCCGCCCTTGGGCGCCGGGATCGCCCAGACGGCGTTCTTGGCGTCTTCCAGGATGCGGGCGAACAGGCCAAAGCCGCCGCCGCGGAAGCTTTCCGACACGTCGGCCATCTTGATGGGGTTGCGCAGGTCGGGCTTGTCGCTGCCGTACCAGGCGATGCTGTCCCGATAGGGAATGCGCGGGAACGGATAAGGGGTGACGCTCTTGCCGTCGGCGAACTCCTCGAAGACCCCGTGCATCACCGGCTCGATGGCGGCGAAGATGTCGTCCTGGGTGACGAAGCTCATCTCCACGTCGAGCTGGTAGAATTCCAGGCTGCGGTCGGCGCGCAGGTCCTCGTCGCGGAAGCACGGCGCGATCTGGAAGTAACGGTCGAAGCCGGCCACCATCAGCAGCTGCTTGAACTGCTGGGGCGCCTGCGGCAGGGCGTAGAACTTGGACGGGTGGATGCGCGAGGGCACCAGGAAGTCGCGCGCACCCTCCGGCGACGAGGCCGTCAGGATCGGGGTCTGGTACTCCAGGAAGCCCTGGCCGATCATGCGGTTGCGGATCGACTGGATGACCTTGGAGCGCAGGACGATGTTCTTGTGCAGGGTCTCGCGGCGCAGGTCGAGATAGCGGTGCTTAAGCCGCAGCTCCTCGGGATAGTCGGGCTCGCCGAACACCGGCAGCGGCAGCTCAGCGGCCTCGGAGATCACGTCGATGGACGACACGCGGATCTCGACCTCGCCGGTGGGCAGGTTGGCGTTGATGGTGTCGGCCGAGCGGGCCAGGACCTGGCCGTCCACCCGGATCACGCTCTCGGCGCGCAGGCGCTCGACGCGGTCGAAGCCGGGGGTCTCGGGACTGATCACCAGCTGGGTCAGGCCGTAGTGGTCGCGCAGGTCGATGAACATCAGCCCGCCGTGGTCGCGCTTGCGATGGATCCAGCCGGACAGGCGGACATTCTGGCCGGTGTCCGTCGACCGGAGGGCGCCGCAGGTATGGGAACGGTGGGGATGCATGGTCGCCAAAGCTCTAGAAAATCAAGGCGCGGAAGGGCGCATGAGGGGGGTCGAAAGTCAAGTTTCAGCCCCGGCTACTTCGGCTTGAACCGCTTGCTGGTCGGGAAGCCCTTGGGGGCCAGCTTGCCGGCGGCGGCGCGTTTGGCGAGCCAGTCCTTCCACTCGGCCCAGACGCGGGTGCGGCCGGCGGGATCGATCCAGGTGGCGCCGTCGGCTTCGTTGAAGACGATGGCGTCGCGCAGGCCGCCCTCGCGGTAGGTCTGCAGCTTCACGCCCTTGCCGCGCGGCATTTCCGGCAGCTCGGCCAGGGGGAAGATCAGGATCTTGCCGTTGTCGCCGATGACGCCCAGGTGGTCGCCGGTGGCGGGCATGGCGAAGGCCGCGCCCTTGGCGCCGACATTCAGCACCTGCTTGCCCGCGCGGCGTTGGGAGATGGCCTCCTCCTCCGGCATGACGAAACCGTAGCCTTCCTTCGAGGCGATCACCCGTTTGGAGCCCGCCTTGAAGGGGAAGAGGTCGATGATGTCGGTCTTGTCGTCGAGATCCAGCATCAGCCGCAGGGGCTCGCCGTGGCCGCGGGCCGAGGGGAGCTTGTCGCAGCCGACGGTGAAGAACCGGCCGTCGGAGGCGAAGATCAGCAGCTTGTCGGTGGTCTCGGCCGGAACCAGGAAGCCGAGCTTGTCGCCTTCCTTGAACTTCAGCTCCGAGGGGTCCTCCACCCGGCCCTTGGCGGCGCGGATCCAGCCGCGGTCCGACAGGATCACGGTGATCGGCTCGCGCACGATCATGGCTTCCATGGCCGCCTCGGCGTCCCAGACCGGCGCGACGTCGAAGGTCGAGCGGCGGCGGCCGAGCGTGGTGTCGGGGCCAAGGATCGCGCGCACGTCCTTCAGGCCCACCCCCACCAGCTTCCACTGCTGCTTGTCGTCGGCCAGCATCTTGACCAGGCCGTCGCGTTCCTCGGCCAGTTCGGCGTGTTCGCGGCGCAGCTCCATCTCCTCCAGCCGGGCCAACTGGCGCAGGCGGGTGTTGAGGATGGCGTCGGCCTGGATGTCGGAAAGCTCGAAGGCCTCGATCAGCTTGGCCTTGGGCTCGTCCTCGTAACGGACGATGCGGATCACCTCGTCCAGATTGAGGAAGGCGATGACCATCCCGTCGAGGATGTGCAGACGGGCCTCGATCTTCGCCAGGCGGAAGCGGGCGCGGCGGACCAGCACCTCGCGACGGTGATCCAGGAAGGACTGCAGGCAGCGCTTCAGGCTCATGACGCCGGGCGTGCCGCGCGCGTCCAGGACGTTCATATTGACCGGGAAGCGGGTCTCCAGGTCAGAGAGCTTGAACAGGCTCTCCATCAGCACCTCGGGCTCGACGTTGCGGCTCTTGGGCTCAAGGATCAGGCGCACGTCCTCAGCGCTCTCGTCGCGCACGTCGCCCAGCAGCGGGGCCTTCTTGAGCTCGATCAGGCCGGCGAGCTGTTCCACCAGGTCGGCCTTCTTCACCTGGTACGGAATCTCGGTGATGACGATCTGGTAGGTGCCCCGGCCGTTGTCTTCCTTCGACCAGCGGGCGCGGACGCGGACGCCGCCACGGCCGGTCTCGTAGGTTTCGGCCATCGAGGCCTTCGGCTCGACGATGATGCCGCCCGTCGGGAAGTCGGGCCCCTGGACCAGCTCCAGCAGGTCCAGGGTCGTGGCTTCGCGGTTGCTGAGCAGCAGCAGGCAGGCGTCGATCAGCTCGGCGGCGTTGTGCGGCGGGATCGAGGTGGCCATGCCCACGGCGATGCCCGACGAACCATTGGCCAGCAGGTTGGGGAAACCGGCCGGCAGGACGACGGGCTCCTCGTCCTCGCCGTCATAGGTGGAGCGGAAGTCCACCGCGTCCTCGTCGATCCCGTCCAGCAGCAGCTGAGCGGCGACGGTGAGCTTGCACTCGGTGTAGCGCATGGCCGCGGCGTTATCGCCGTCGATATTGCCGAAGTTCCCCTGGCCGTCGACGAGCGGATAGCGCTGGGCGAAGTCCTGGGCCAGGCGCACCAGGGCCTCATAGACCGCAACGTCGCCGTGCGGGTGGTACTTACCGATCACGTCGCCGACCACGCGGGCGCACTTCTTGGCGGTGGTGGTGGGGTCCAGCCGCAGCATGCGCATGGCGTACATCAGCCGCCGGTGCACGGGCTTCAGGCCGTCGCGCACGTCGGGCAGGGCCCGGCCGGTGATGGTGGAGAGCGCATAGGCGAGATAGCGCCGGGACAGGGCCTCGGACAGGGGCTCGTCGATGATGCGGTCGCCGTCGCCCTCGAAGGGCGGTGGAGTGTGTTTGGACATGGGAGAATCGCGAACTCGGTTGCGCGGTGATTCTAGCGGCCCTCGGCGCTCGCGTCTCTAGAGCCGGTCTGCGTCAGATAGACGGTCCACAAGCCAGAGTCTGGCCTGGGGCAGCGGCCGGTTCAGGGGATTGAACACGAAGGCCTGCAGGAAGTGGGCGGTGAGGTCGAGGCCCGCCCGGACGTCGCCCGGCTGGATGCCGCCCTGGGCCGAAAGCAGGAAGGGCGGCAGGTGCAGCAGCTTGTCCTTGTAGGGCTCTCCGGCCTCTGCGCTCACCGCCCGGCCAGTGCGCGGGCTGACATAGATGAGGTTGTCCAGCACGCCGGTGGCGGCGCACTTCGACAGGTCCAGGCCAAAACCCAGGTCCTGAAGCAGGCCGGCCTCGAACCGCACGAAGATGGCCGGCCAGATGTCAGGATGGATGAGGGAATCGGTCAGGGCCTCGAAGGCGTAGAAGGCGCCCGGATGCGGTTCACGCTCCGGCAGGGCGGCGGCGGCCACGGCGGCGGCGGCGGACAGGCCGGCCAGGGCGAGCGCATCGTCGAACAGGGCCGACGGCCCCTCCCCCACCGGCTCCACCGAAGCCGAGCCCAGCTGGTCGGAAACCCGGGCGCGATAGGACATCACCGCCCGCGCGCCGGGCTGCAGAAACGGCTTGATCCGGCGCGACGTCCCGCCGGGCACATGGGCGGCGTAGCGGCCGTGGTTGGCGGTCAGGAACTCGACAATTGCCCCGGACTCCCCATGGGGCCGGGCTGAGAGCACGAAGGCGTCGTCTTCGAATTCCATGGCGTCAGGCGATCGCCAAGGCTCCTTCTCCCCTTGCGGGAGAAGGTGTCGGGCGAAGGCCCGACGGATGAGGGGTCGCGCTCCGCTCTCGGAACATAACAGCCGTCATCCCGGGCGACCGCAGGGAGACCCGGGATCCAGGGGGATTGATCGCGGCCCCTGGGTGACTGCTTCGCGCCGCCGCTTCGCGGTCCCAGCTCTCCGCTTCGCTGCGGCCGGGATGACGTTGGAGGTTGTCGGATAGAACTATCGACCCCTCATCCGACCCTGCTCCGCAGGGCCACCTTCTCCCGTAGGGGGAGAAGGACCGCGAGGCGGCGGCCTTAGACATCGAAGTCGAGGCCCACGTCGCCGTAGAACTCGCGCTTGTCGGCCCAGCGTTCGTCGACCTTCACGGTCAGGAACAGGTGGACGGTCTTGTCCAGCAGGGTGGTGAGTTCCTCGCGGGACTTCTGGCCGATCCATTTCAGGGTCTGGCCGTTGGCGCCCAGCACGATGGGGCGCTGGCTGTCGCGCTCGACATAGATGGTCTGCTCGATGCGCAGGGAGCCGTCCTTGCGCTCCTCGAAGGACGTGGTCTCCACGGCCGCCGCATAGGGCAGCTCCTCGTGGACGCGGAGGTAGATCTTCTCGCGGGTGATCTCGGCGGCCAGCAGGCGGACCGGCAGGTCGGCGGTCTGGTCGGCGGGATAGAGCCAGGGGCCCTCGGGCATCAGCTCGACGAGACGCTTGGTGAGGTCGTCGACGCCGGCGCCGGTGGCCGCCGAGATCATGAAGACCTCGGTATAAACCCCGGTCTCGAAGAGCCGCTGGGAGATGGCCAGCAGGTTCTCGCGCTTGACGCCGTCGATCTTGTTGAGCGCCAGGATCACCTGCTTGCCGGCGGCCTTCAGGCCCTCGACGATGGTGTCCACGTCGGCCATGCCGCGGCGGTCGGCGGCCTTGCCCTTGCCGTCGTTGACGGCGATCTCGGCGGCGGCGTCCACCAGGTGAACCACGGCGTCGGCGTCCTCGGTTCCGCCCCAGGCCGAGCGGACCATGGCCCGGTCCAGGCGGCGGCGCGGGGTGAAGATGCCCGGGGTGTCCACCAGGATGATCTGGGTCTCACCCTCCATGGCGACGCCGCGCACCGGGAAGCGGGTGGTCTGCACCTTCTGGGTGACGATCGAGACCTTGGCGCCCACCATGCGGTTGGTCAGGGTGGACTTGCCCGCATTGGGCGCGCCGATCACGGCGACAAAACCTGCGCGGGTCATTGGGCGGTCTCGTGTTTCAACAACATCACCTGAGCTGCGGCCTTTTCGGCCTCTTGTTTCGAGCGGCCCTGGGCCGCCTGGGTTTCGTAGCCCTCGATCGCCACCTGGACGGTGAAGACGGGGGCGTGGTCGGGGCCGGTCCGGGAGACCAGGCTGTAGGCCGGAAGCGCCAGGCCCTGGGCTTGGGCCCATTCCTGCAACCGGGTCTTGGAATCCTTGTGGCGCGGCTCGTCGAGGGTTTCGAACTGCGGCGCCCAGAAGGTCTGGAAGAAGGTCCGCGCCGCGTCCATTCCGCCGTCTATGTATAGCGCAGCGATGAGGGCTTCGCACGCGTCGCCCAAAACCGTGTCGTTTTCGCGGGCGCCGATCTTGGTGGCGCTGGCCGCCAGCCGCAGGGCGTCGGGCAGGCCGATCTCGCGCGAGACGATGGCGCAGGCGTGGTAGTTGATGAGGGTCGCCATCAGCCGGCTCATCTCGCCCTCGCGGGCCTCGGCGTTGCGCTCCATCAGGGCTTCGGCGGCCAGTAGGTTCAGCACCCGGTCGCCCAGGAACTCCAGCCGCTCGTTGTGGCGCACCTTGGTGGCCCCGTCGCCGACGCTGGCGTGGGTCAGGGCCCGCTCGAGAAGTTCGCGGTCCTGGAAAACGTGGCCTATGCGGGCCTCGAGTTGGGAGACCGCGACTTCGCGCTTGTTCATTTCAGGGTGTTGAAGAACCGGCTGGGCCGCGCATCCAGGACCCAGGTCCAGGGCTTGAAGAGCGAAGCGCCCTTGTTCCAGGACAGCATGATGATCCGGGCCTTGCCCACCAGGTTCTCGGCAGGGACGTAGCCGACGCCGATTTCCGCCGGGACGCGGCTGTCCAGCGAGTTGTCGCGATTGTCGCCCATGAAGAAGTAGTTGTTCTCCGGCACCACGAAGACCTCGGTATTGTCGACGTCGCCGTCGGGACCGAAGTCGTAGGTGATGAACTTCTTCCCATTGGGGAAGGTCTCTTCATAGCGCTCGACGTTGCGGGTGAAGCCGTAGCCGGAGTCCACCATCACCGGCGCCAGGGGTTTGCGCGGGACCGCCACGCCATTGATGAAGAGCACGCCGCCCTTCACCTGGATGCGGTCGCCAGGCAGGCCCACCAGGCGCTTGATGTAGTCGATATGGCCGTCGCGGGGCAGCTTGAAGACGATGATGTCGCCGCGGTCCGGCTTCCGCTCCAGGATTCGCCCCTTGAACAGCGGCGGGCTGAAGGGGATCGAGTTCTTGGAGTAGCCGTAGGAATATTTCGACACGATGATGTAGTCGCCCTCCAGGAGGGTCGGGTCCATCGAGGCCGAGGGAATGGTGAAGGGCTGGAAGAACAGCACCCGCAGGAACAGCGCGATCAGCAGGGCGTAGACGACCGTTTTCACGATCTCCACCACCTCGTTCAGGGCTCCGGACTTCTCGGAGCTTTCCGCGCTGTGCACGTCTTCAGTCATAGATGGGTTCCGAACATCCGGACGCGCCGGCGCATTGAGGGCCTGTAGCTAACCGCTGCATAGCCCAGCGGCAAGAGTCGCGCCCGTGAACTCTTTATCCAGGCGAATGGGTCGCAGAATCCGAAGTCTGGCTATCGGCGCCGGTTTGGGCGGCCATTCGGCGGTCGTGATGCGCCACCACGGCGCGGGCGACAGCGGCCATCAGGTCCTGACGCTCCGACACTGGGCGGCGGGTCTGGGCGATCATCACCGCGACCGCATAGCTGTGGCCGTCCGGGGCGGTCATGATCCCCACGTCGTTGAAGCCGGTGGCCACCGCCCCCCAGACCTGGCCGGTGCCGGTCTTGTGGGCCTGGCGCCAGCCCGGCGCGAGGCCCGCCGGCAGGCGGCCGGGGCCGGTGGCGGTCTCGCCCATGATCTTCAGCAGCAGGTCGGTGGAGGCCGGCGACAGCAGGTCGCCCCGCTTCAGC
>NZ_JAUSCJ010000010.1 GCF_030651185.1 Phenylobacterium sp. | reverse complement strand
CACCGTCTGGGCTTCCGGCGTCAGGACGTACTGATCGTACGGGAAGTAGACGATGAGCTGCCGGGCTTCATACGCCGGCGGGGGCGGAGGAGGGGGGGGCGGGGGCGGGGGCGGCGGGGGCGGGGGGGGCGGGGGCGGCGGGGGGGGGCGGCGAAGCGAAGGAGTAACGCAGGCCGACCGTCACCGACTGGTCGCGGTATTCGCCGGAGAAGACGCCGGGTTGCAGAGCGCCGGAACCGACCGACGCGAAGTCGAGGTCCGAGCCGCCGAGCCAACGATAGGTCAGGTCGACGTCGAGGTTGTCGGTCGCCTGCCAGGCCAGACCGGCGATCAGCTGATAGGCAAGCGCCGTATCATCATCATCGATGGTCAGGTTCTGGATGGCGGGGTTCGCCGCAGTGATCGCACCGGTCACGGAGGAGAACTGGCCAACCGCGTTCAGCTTGACGTGGTTGATACCAACGCCGGCCCCGATGAAGGGGTTCAGCGTCGCGCCGGGGGCGAAGTCATAGAGCACGTTGCCCATGACGGTCCACGACTCGATCTCGCCGGTCGGGGCGCCGCAGGTCGGGGCGCCGGCGGTGCGCAGCACGCCCGGGGTGCAGAGACCCAGGATCGAGTTGCCCGTGCCGCCGCGGACCGACTTGATGTCGCCCGGACGGTAGCCGCCTTCAAGTTCCACGCGCCAGTGGTCGTTCAGCTGATAGCCGAGACGAGCAAAACCAGCCCAATCTTCTTCCTGGTTGAACGTCCAGGAATAGGGCTTGGCGTTCGCGGCGTTGTTGGACGATTCGGCCTCAATGCCTTCCGGCCAGTGGTAGCCAAGATCGATGGCGCCGTACCAGCCTTCTTGCGCGGAAGCGCCGGACGCGGCGAATACCGCAGCCAGGGCGGCTCCCGCCAGGAGTTTGAATTTCATATCAGAGCCCTCTCATTGCCCTCTGCTGCGGCCTTATGACCCAGCACCTTTATAACAAGGCCGAAGCGCGGCGAAAGTGTCGCCGAAGCCACACCGACCGCCAATCTGCCCGACCCGCGAACTAGACGCCAGGACGCTACACAATAAACCCCTAAGCGATCAACTTAGAGACGGAGGACAGAGCCCCCCTCCGAGCCACATTCGACGCGCCTGGCGCTCGTCGAAGCGTCGAATTTTGACATTGAACCTTGGCCCAACGAATCAAACGGTCGCCACCGGCGCCCATCGGATCAGGCCGAGTTCCACAGTAATCTTGTAAAGTGGCGGGAACGTCGCAGGCCTGCCAGAACGGCGAAACAACGACTGTTTCGATAGTTCTCGACGCCTCAGACGACATTCCTTGCCCCTATCCACCGGCGCGCCCCTGTCGCACCGACCCCGAGAACGTCGGCCCCAATGATTGGTTCCCGACAATTTTCACGTGGCCTTCAGACGGTGAAGATGGGGCGTCTGTGTCTCTCTGATGTCATACTGTGGCGCATATAGCTCTGCCCGAACAATTAGTTCGCGCAACCGTGGAATTTGACGGCGCCATGGCCCCCCGCCGCCGGGACAGGGTCAGGACTCGATGTTGCGCCGGTATCGGCGAGCCCGGCCGCCGAGCACCTCCGGACGGTTCAGCGATTTGCGGAATTCGTCCCGGCGTTCGTGGATCGAGGCGATGATCAGGCCCATGGGCACGCCGATCTCCACCAGCACGGCTTCGGAGAGCTGCAGCGAGGCCTCGACCGTTTCGGGCACGGCGTCAGTGGCGCCTAATTCGTAGAGCCGCTGGGCGTGGCGGGCGTCGCGGGCGCGCGCCACAATGGTCAGGTCGGGCCGCATCTGGCGGGCGGTGGCGACAATCACCTCCACCCCCTCGGGCGCGTCCATGGTCACCACCAGGGAGGGCGCGGTCTCCAGGCCGCAACGCTTGAGGAATTCCGGCCGCGAGGCGTCGCCGAAGAAGATCGATTCGCCGGCCCGGCGGGCAGCCTCCACCAGGCGCGGGTCGCGCTCGGCGGCGACCCAGGGAATGTCGTGGCGGGTGAGCATCTCGCCCACCAGCCGCCCGACCCGGCCATAGCCCACGACCAGGACGCGAGGCTTCTCGCCGTCGGCCACCGGAGCCGGCTCCGGAGACAGGTCCTCGCCCCGCGCCTTGCGGCCGCCGAGCTTCAGACCGAGAGCCGCCAGCAGCGGAATGCACATCATCGACAGGGTCGAGGACACCAGCACGGTCTGGCCGATCGTGCGATCGACGATCCCGTCCCCCATCGCGGCCGCCAGGATGACGAAGGCGAATTCGCCGCCCCCGGCCAGCAGCAGGCCAGCCTCGATGGCCGGCGGCGACCGCAGGCCAAAGAGCCTCGCCAGGCCGAACACCACCGAGGCGTTCAGAGCGATGAGACCGATCGCCATGCCCAGCACCAGCAGCGGCTTGGCGGCCAGGATGGAAAGGTCGAGTCCGATCCCCACGGAGAGGAAGAACAGCCCTAGCAATAGGCCCTTGAAGGGCTCGATGGTGACCTCAACCTCGTGCCGGTATTCAGTCTCCGCCAGCAGCAGACCGGCGATGAAGGCGCCGAGCGCCATGGACAGGCCGGTCAGCGCGCTCACCAGCCCCGCCCCGATCACCACCAGCAGGCAGGCGGCCATGAACAACTCTTCGCTCTTGGCCCGAGCCACCGACTTGAGCATCGGCCGCAGCAGCAGACGGCCGAAGGCCACAAGGCCCAGGATCCCCAGCACCGCCGGCGCGAAGGCCAGGAGCATCCTGGGAGAGAAGGCCTGGTCACCGCCGCCGCGGCCAAGAATGGCCAGGGTGATCAGGATCGGCGCCACCGCCAGGTCCTGGAACAGCAGGACGGAGAAGGTTGCCCGGCCGGCCGTGGAGTGCTGGCGCTTCTGCTCGGTGAGGATCGGCATGACCACGGCGGTGGAGGACAGCGCCAGGGCCGCACCGATGGCCGCCGCGGCCACCGGGTCCACGCCGAAGGTGATGGCGACGGCGGCGATGGCGGCGATGCAGAGGCCGACCTGCAGGGCGCCCATGCCGAACACGAAGCGCCGCATGAGGCGGAGGCGCTCCCAGGAAAGCTCCAGGCCGATCATGAAGAGCAGGAAGACAACCCCGAACTCGGCCAGCTGGGCGACCTCGTCAGGATTGTCGATGGTGAAGTAGCCCACCCAGGGAAAGGCGTCGCTGAGCGCGCCGAGGCCGAACGGCCCCAGGACCACGCCCGCGCCGAGGAACCCGAGAATGGGGCTGATCCGCCAGCGGCGGAACAAAGGCACGATCACGCCGGCGGTGGCGAGAAAGAGAATGACGTCCTTATACTCGCCGGGCGAAACGTGGCCTTCCATGCGCTCTCCTTGTTGATGAGCGGCACTATGCCGGGCGCAAGGGGACTTGCGGAACTTGTATCTGCGGCCTTATCACCGCCGCCATGCAAATCGGGGCGCATCGAGGCAGGTCGCAGCGGCGCACGCCGTTCGCCATCCTGTTCGCCGTCGCGGCCCTGCTGATCCAGGCCCTGCTGCCGGCGGCCTCCTTGGCGGCCGAATCGAGAGGCGGCCTCCGCGTCGAGCTCTGCACCCCTGAAGGCGCCAAGACCGTGGTCCTAGACCACGACGGCCAGGTCCAGAAGGGCTTCGCCGGCCTCCCCTGTCACGACTGCCTCGGCGCAACCCTGGCCGTCACCACCTCGCCAACCCTCTCCATCGTTCCGATCGCCTATGTCGCCGATCGGATCGTTCAGGCCGCGACCGTCGAGGTCGTCCTGCGTGGCGCCCGGGCTCCGCCCCGTCCCCTCGGACAAGGCCCACCCGTCCAGGCTCTCTGACTCCATCATCACGCGCGGCCCCGTGGCGTCGCGCGTTCCGCCGTCACTGATTCTGCCCGCGCCCATCCCGCGGACGGAAGCCCTCCGACGCCGGGGAGCCCCCCTCGACCATTCCGCGCCATCGGTCATGTCCCGCCGGGCGCCGCCGAAACCCGTCAGCCCTGCTATAGAGTAGCCCCATGCGCACCCTGATCCTCGCTCTCGCCGCCGCCCTTTCCGTCACCGCCACTCAGGCCGCCACCTTCCGCCTCGGCGGACTGGAGGTGGGCCAGCCCTGGAGCCGGCCGTCCGCCGCCGGGGTCAACGGCGCCGGCTACATGACGCTCACCAACCGGGGAACCACCCCTGACACCCTGATCGCCGTCGAAAGCCCCGCCGCCCGGAAGGTGGAGATCCATCGGTCCTCGATGTCGGGCGGCCTGATGAAGATGCAACGCCTCGACAGCATCCTGCTGCCGCCGGGCAAGGCCGTCACCTTCGCCCCGGCCGGCTACCACATCATGCTGATCGGCCTGGCCAAGGCTCAGAAGGCCGGCGACATCGTCCCCGCCACCCTGGTCTTTTCAAGCGGCGCGCGGCTGAAGGTCGAGTTCGCCGTGGGCACAGGCCCCGCGGGCGGCGCCGCCCCCACGGGCGCCATGCCGATGGGCCACGCAAACCACTAAAACGACCGTTCGGTCGGCGTTGACAGCAGCGCCGACCGAACGTTTATGCGCTCCATATTTTAAGTATGGAGGATTGCCCGTGGAGGTTTGGAATTACGCCAACCTGTGGGAGTCGGTGGCTTCAGCCATCCCCGAACGCCCTGCCCTCATTCATGGCGACCGCGTCGTCAAATGGCGCGACTTCGACCGGCGCGCCAATGCGCTGGCCCAGCACTTCATCGACTCCGGGCTGACCCATCAGTCGAAGGTCGCGGCCTATCTCTATAATGCGCCGGAGTACATCGAGACCTATTTTGCGGCCTTCAAGGGGGGCTTTGCGCCCTTCAACACCAACTACCGCTACGGCGGCGACGAGCTGACCTACCTGTTCGACAACGCCGACGCCGAGGCCGTGGTTTTCCACGCATCCTTCGCCGAGATGGCTGACAAGGTGCGGGCGAACCTGCCCAAGGTGAAGACCTGGGTGGCCGTCGCTGAGCCCGGCTTCCCGGTCCCGGCCTGGGCCGCCGACTATGACGCCATCGTGGCCAAGGGCGCCGACCGCGTGGAAGGCCCGTGGGGTCGCTCGGCCGATGACCTTCTGCTCATGTACACCGGCGGCACCACCGGCATGCCCAAGGGCGTGATGTGGCGCCAGGAGGACCTCTTCAAGGGCCTCGGCGGCGGCGCCAATCTGCTGGCGGGCCTGCCGGCCATGGAGCGGGTCGCCGAGGCCGGCGAACGCGCCAAGGCGGTGGAAGCGTCCGGCGAACAGCCGGTCACCATCCCCGTCGCGCCCCTGATGCACGCCACCGGCCAGTTCATCGGCTTTGGCCAACTGGTCTCGGGCGGCGCCATCGCAACCCTGCCCTCGCGCAAGTTCAATCCCGCCGAGTTGTTCGACGAGGTCGAGCGCCTAGCGGTCTCGGGTCTGATCATTGTTGGGCCGGCCTTCGCCGCCCCCATGCTGGAGACCCTGGACGCCAATCCCGGCAAGTGGACCATGCCCAGCCTGAAGCGGATCATCTCGTCGGGCGCCATGTGGGGGGCGGAGAACAAGCAGGGTCTGCTCAAGCACCTGCCCAACATCATGCTGATGGACAGCCTCGGCTCCTCGGAAGCCCTGGGCCTGGCCTCTTCGGTCTCCGGCGGCGGGGCGGCGGCGGGCACGGCCAAGTTCAACACCGGCCCCAATGCGGCGGTCTTCACCGAGGAGGGCGAGCGCGTCCTGCCGGGGTCGGGCGTGCGCGGCCTGGTGGCGGTCGGCGGCTTCACGCCGAGCGGCTACTACAAGGACCCGGAAAAGTCCGCCAAGACCTTCCGCATCTTCGAGGGTACGCGCTGGAGCGTGCCCGGCGACTGGGCGACCATCGAGGAAGACGGCTCCATCACCCTGCTGGGCCGCGGCTCACAGGTGATCAACACCGGCGGCGAGAAGGTCTTCCCCGAAGAGGTCGAGGAGGCCCTGAAGCGCTTCCCCGGCGTGCGTGACGCCGCGGTGGTGGGCGTGCCCGATCCGCGCTTCGGGGAGCGCATCTGCGCCATCGTCGAGACCCTCGGCGACGCCACGCCGACCCTGGCCGAACTGTCCGCCCACGTGAAAAGTCTGCTGGCCGACTACAAGGCTCCGCGCGAGCTGGTCCTCGCCCCGGTCAACCGGGCCCCCAACGGCAAGCTGGACTACAAGACGCTGAAGGCCCTGGCCGTGGACAGGCTCGCCGCCAAGGTTTGAACGTAACTAAAATGTAACGAGCCACGGAGGGCGCGGCCGAGTCATGGTCGCGCCCAAATCCCCTTCCGAGGCTTTGAACACCCGATGAAGACCTTCTGGCTCGCCGCCTGCGCGGCGTCCGCCCTGGCGCTCGGCGCCGTCCCCGCCCTCGCCGCAGACGACCTCTCCAAGGCGCCCCGCATGGGGCCGTGGGGTTTTGACGCCGCCGGCCGGGACCTCAGCGTCAGCCCGCGCGACGATCTCTATCTCTACGCCAACGGGACCTATCTGAAGAACCTGGAGATCCCGGCCGACCGCTCGCGGTACGGATCCTTCGACAAGCTCAACGAGCTGTCGGTCAACCGCATGCGTGCGGTGCTGGAGACCGCCGCCGCCGACAAGGCCGCCACCGGCGACCAGGCCCGCATCGGGATCATGTACCGCAGCTTCATGGACGAGGCCGCCGTCAACGCCCTGGGCGCCAAGCCCATGGCCGCTGACCTGGCCGAGATCAAAGCCTCCAAGACCCTGAGCGATGTGGCGCGGGTGATGGGCAGGTCGCAGCTGAAGTTCGGCGGCTCGGTGTTCGGCGCCTATCCCGGCGACGACGCCAAGGACCCCGACCACTACGTGGTCACCCTGATCCAGGGGGGCCTCGGCCTGCCCGACCGTGACTATTATCTGGACGACAAGTTCGCCGTTCAGAAGGCCGCCTATGAGGCCTATGTCGCCAAGCTGCTGACCCTGTCGGGCTGGGCCGATCCAGCCGGCGCCGCCAAGGCCATCGTCACCCTGGAGACCGAGATCGCCAAGGTTTCCTGGACCCGGGCTGAGCGCCGCGACGACGACAAGACCTACAACGCCTTCGCCGTGAAGGACCTGGCGGCCTACGCCCCGGGCTTCGACTGGACCGCCTTCATGGCCGGCGCCGAGCTGGCCGACGTGAAGCGGGTGGTGGTGGCCGAGAACACCGCCTTCCCGAAGATCGCCGCCCTCTACGCCAAGACCCCCGTCGAAATCCTGAAGGCCTGGCAAGCCTTCCACCTGGCCGACCAGGCCGCCCCCTATCTGTCCAAGGACTTCGACCAGGCTCAGTACGAGTTCCGCAGCAAGACCCTGTCGGGCCAGCCGGTGCAGGCCGAACGCTGGAAGCGCGGCGTGACCCTGGTGGACAGCCAGGTCGGCGAGGCCATGGGCAAGCTCTATGTCGACGCCTACTTCCCGGCCGACAGCAAGGCCAAGATGGACGCCCTGGTGGCCGACATCAAAGGCGCCATGAAGGGCCGCATCGAGAAGCTGACCTGGATGAGCGCGCCCACCAAGGCCAAGGCTCTGGAGAAGCTGTCGAAGTTCAGCGTGATGATCGCCTATCCCGAAACCTGGCGGGACTATTCGGCCCTGCTCCTGAAGGACGGCGATCTCTACGGCAACGTCGAGCGCGCCAACGCCTTTGAATGGCGCCGGCAGATCAACCGCCTCGACCAGAAGGTGGACAAGAAGGAGTGGGGCATGACGCCCCCCACCATCAACGCCTACTACTCCCCCACCAAGAACGGCATCGTCTTCCCCGCCGCCATCCTGCAGCCGCCCTTCTTCGATCCCGACGGCGACCCGGCCATCAACTACGGCGGCATCGGCGGCGTGATCGGCCACGAGATCACCCACGGCTTCGACGATCAGGGCCGCAAGTCCGACGGGGACGGCCGGCTGACCGACTGGTGGACGGCCGAGGACGCCGCCAAGTTCGACGCCCAGGCCAAGATTTTCGGCGCTCAGTATGCCGCCATCGAGGTGCTGCCCGGCGTCCATATCAATCCCGAGCTGACCATGGGCGAGAACATCGCCGACCTGGGCGGCGTGCTGTTGGCCCTCGACGCCTACCACGCCTCCCTGAAAGGCCAACCGGCCCCGGTGATCGACGGCCTGACCGGTGACCAACGGGTCTTCCTCGGCTGGGCGCAGGTCTGGCGCTCGAAGTCCCGCGACGACCGCACGCGCCAGCGCCTGGTCTCCGACCCGCACTCGCCCGAGCAGTTTCGCGCCGACATCCCGGTGCGGAACATCGACGCCTTCTACGAGGCGTTCGGCGTGAAGGCCGGCGACAAGATGTACGTGGCCCAGGACAAGCGCGTCCGCATCTGGTGACAAGCGGAAAGGGTGGGGCCGGGGAAATCCGGCTCCCTTCTTTTTGACTAAAGCGTCAAAAATAGGACCGGGCAAAAATTTGGCCCGTTACGGGGGATAATCGCAACGGGCCTTATTTTTGAGCCGAAGCTCTTATTGAGCGGGCGTTTCCTCCCCGAAACGCCGGAGACTGTCGAACTAGTGTCGCCATGTCTCTCGCAGGACTGAGAAAACGGCAATTTCTCGCCCGAGTCAATGCAGGGAAACCCGCCTTGCGGCTTAATTCTGATCAGATTTTCGCGAGCAGGTGGATTAAGTGACCGGCGACGTTGTTTTTTGACTCACGCGTCAATTCTTGACGCGCTCCGCGAGTGCTTCGTACGGTCCACAACTTGTCTCAAACACGAAATCGGGTCGCGAGGCGGTGACCGGGCCACGGCCCTTGGCGGTCAGCAGGGTGGAGATCGCCGCGATGCGATCCACCGGCGCCAGCACGCCGTTCGGACGCCGGGTCGCGCCGGCCGCGACCAGATCGCCGATCAAGGCCTCGTCACCCTCGCTGTCGGGCCAGACCAGGGTGGCGCTGTCGTGGGCCGTGGCCCTGGCCTCGATCACCCGCAGCAGGTGCTCGGCCACCGCCAGCTGGCTGGCAGACCAGGTGGCCCGCAGGGACGCGGCCAGCTGGGCCTGACTCTTCAGGATCACCCCGTCGCCGAGGATCTTCAGGCCGTTGGCCACCAGGGTCGCGCCCGTGGTGGTGATGTCGACGATCAACTCCGCCGCCCCGGCCGCCGGAGCGCCCTCCGTCGCGCCGCTGGATTCGGTGATCCGATAGTCAGCCACCCCGTGGCGGGCGAAGAAGGCCCGCGTCTGGACCAGATATTTGGTGGCAACCCGCATGCGCCGGCCGCGACGGGCCAGCACGTCGTGCGCCACCTCTTCCAGGTCGGCCATGCTGTCGACGTCGAGCCAGCTCTTGGGCACGGCCACCACCAGGTCGGCGCGGCCAAAGCCCAACGCCCGGAGCAGCAGGGCGCGGCTGTCGAGGTCCCCGCCGCGTTCGCGCAGCAGATCCTCGCCGGTAATGCCGAGGTGGACCTCGCCAGCGTCCAGGGCCTCGGCGATATCTCCGGCCGAGAGCAGGCGCACCTGGGCGCCGGCCAGGCCCTTGATCTCGGCCATGTAGCCGCGGGCGCCGCCGCTGACCGAGAGCTTCAGGCCGCAGTCGGCCAACCACTCATCGACCTGTTCCTTCAGGCGGCCCTTGGAGGGGACCGCGATGATCAGGGGCTCGCTCATGCCTCGCCTCCCTTGAAGGCTCGCCAGGGACGGACCATGCAGCCCACCGCCTTGGTATTTGCCGGGCCGTCGAGGCGCGCGGGCAGCCCGTCATAGCGCCCGCCAACGGCGACGGGCCGATCGGCGCCCAGGGCCGTGGAGCGGACCTCGAAGGTCAGGCCGTCATAGTATTCGAAGGCGTGGCCCAGGGTGGTGGCCATCAGCATGGCCCCCTGCGGCACGCCGGCCTTGGTCAGCAGGGCCAGGCGCGCTTCCCAGTCGGCCAGGGCGGTGGTGAGCGCCTTGCCGCCGGCGATGGCGCGGATGGCGGCCAGGGCCTTCTCCGGGGTGTCGGAGACCGCCAGGAAGCGGCGCAGGCTGTCGGCCTGTTGGACGCTCAGCGCCGGGGCGCGGGCCGCCTCGGCGCGGCGGATCAGGCGCTGGGCGATCTCGGCCGGGCCACGGCCCCCGACCGGTTCAATACCCGCCAGAGCCCAGACCTCCTCCAGCATCAAGGCAGCCTCGTCCGACGAACGTCCGGCCAGGAGGTCGGCGAGCGCGCCGCCCGCGACGGGCTTGGCTTCCGCGCCAGCGCGGGCCAGTTCAGCCTGCAGCAGACGGGGCCGGGAGGCGGCCCGCTTCAGGCGCGCGGCCAGGGACGGCGCCAGTTCCAGTCCGTCCACGAACGCCGCGAACAGGCCGATGTCGCCCAGCCACAGCAGCAGGTCGTCCCGCCCCCCGGCGACGGCCGACTTCCAGGCCAGGGCGGCGATCTCGGCGTCGGATTCCACCGTCCCGGCGGCGTCGAAGCGCTCCAGGCCGATCTGCACGAACTCCTCGGCCCGCCCAGGATGATCGGGCGAGGCGCGGAAGGCCTTGCCCTCGTAGTAGTAGCGGCCCGAGACGGCGCCGCTCTCCAGGTGCTGGCGGGTGACCGGCACGGTGAAGTCGGGGCGCAGGCACTGTTCCTGCCCGCCCTCGGCCTGGACCACGAACAGGCGGGCGCGCATCGCCTCGCCCGCCAGTTCCAGCAGCAAGCCCAGCGGCTGCAGGATCGGGGCGTCGACGCTTGAGGCGCCCTCACTCAGCGGCGCGCGGATGGCGGCAAGGGCGTCGGCGGGGACCCGCGGTTCGGCCCTCACTTGCCGGCGTCCAAAATGCGCCGCAGGGCCGGGATCAGTTCGGCGCGCGGGATGGTCTGCTGGCCGGGACGCTGTTCGCGCCACTCGGCGTTCTCGGTGACCCCGGCGGAGAGCTCGCGGCCCAGGTCCAGGTCCTTCACGGTGACCGTGCCGGCGGCGATCTCGTCGCCCCCCAGCATGATGGCGGCGGGCGCCATGCGACGATCAGCGTACTTCATCTGCGGCCGCATGCCGGAGCTGCCCAGATAGACCTCGGCGGCGATGCCGGCGGCGCGCAGTTCGCCCACCAGGCCGTAATAGGCGCCCATGTCCTCGGGGCTGAAGGCGATCACCACCACCGGCCCTCGCGCCTGTCCGCCCAGGTCGCGGCCCGCCGCGCGCAGGGCCGAGGCCAGGCGCGAGACACCGAAGGAGAAGCCGGTGGCCGGAACCTGCTCACCGGTGAACCGCGCCACCAGATCGTCATAGCGTCCGCCGCCGCCCACCGATCCGAACCGGATCGGCGCGCCGTTCTCGTCCTTGGTGGCCAGCAGCAGCTCGGCCTCGAAGACCGGGCCGGTATAGTATTCCAGGCCGCGCACGATGGACGGGTCGAACATCGCCCGGTCCGGAGCGACCCCCATGCCGATCAGCGCCTTGTCGATCCGCGACAGCTCCTCAAGCCCGGCGTCGCCCTCGGCCGAGCCACCGATGACGTTGGCGATGCGGTCGAGGGTTTCCGAGCGGCCCTCAGCCCCGGCGGCGGTGAAGGCCAGCACGGCCTCGGCGGCGGCGCTGTTGAGGCCTGCGCCCTTGGTGAAGGCGCCGCTCTCGTCCTTGCGGCCCTCGCCCAGCAGCAGGCGCACGCCGTCGGGACCCAGGCGGTCCAGCTTGTCGACGGCCCGCAGCACGGCGAGCTTCTGGCCCTCGGTGGTGACCCCGGCGGTGGCCAGCAGGCCGTTCAGGAGCTTGCGGTTGTTGATCTTGATGACATAGGCGCCGGCCGGCAGACCCGCAGCCATCAGGCCGTCGGCGGCCATGGCGATGATCTCGGCGTCGGCCTCGGGGCGGCTTGAGCCCACGGTGTCGGCGTCGCACTGGGTGAATTCGCGGAAGCGGCCGGGGCCGGGTTTCTCGTTGCGCCAGACCGTGCCGAAGGCGTAGCGGCGGAACGGCTTGGGCAGGGTCTCCCAGGTCTGCGCCACGAACCGGGCCAGGGGCGCGGTCAGGTCATAGCGCAGGGCCATCCACTGCTCGTCGTCGTCCTGCAGGGCGAAGACGCCCTCGTTGGGACGGTCGGCGTCCGGCAGGAACTTGCCGAGCGCGTCGGCATATTCCAGCGCCCCGGTGTCGAAGGCCTCGAAGCCGTAGCGTTCATAGACCTCCGAGACCTTGGCCAGGATCTGGCGTTCGGCGGTGAGATCGCGCGCGCGGCGGTCGTTGAAGCCGCGCGGCGCGCGGGCTTCCGGACGTGTCGGGTCATTCGTCATGGCGCGCGCTTAAGCGATGGCGGCGCGCGCGGCAAGGCGCGGGCGTCGGCGTTGCTGGGGAAGGGCGGAGAATTCCATCGTCTGTATCCCTGAAAGCGTGGGGTTCGACGGATGGGGCTGGCGATCTGACGGAGCCCCATCCGCGTCTGCGGGGGGCTCGAAGCCGGGGAATTTAGGCCAAACGCCCCCGGCCGAGCCCGCCGTGGCGGGTCGAATGGTGGTGGCCGTGATGGTGCGCGGTCTGCGTCATGCGGGCGGGGCTATAGCGCGGCCATCTTGCGATGGCGAGTCCCATAACTAGAGCGTCCCGGCCGCCAGGGCGGCCACGACCACATCGTCGACGAGGCCGAGATGGCCGCGCGGGGCTAGCCGATGACCCCGGTTCCACCCGTGGCGGCGATCACCTGGCCCTGGATGAACTCGGCTTCCGGACCGAGCAGAAATTCCACCAGGGCGGCGTAGTCGGAATCCCGGCTCTCGCGCCCGGAGGGGTTGGTCCGGGCCGCCCGGTCCACGGCGGCCTGGGCGGCGTCCTCGCTGCCCAGCATGGCCGCCACTGAGGTGGTGTGCACCAGACCCGGCGCCACGCCGTTGATCCTGATCCCGCGCGGCGCGAGCTCCGCCACCAGATAGCGGACAATGGCCTCGGCCAGCGCCTTGCCGACGCCCAGCGCGCCGTAGTTGGGGCTGGGGATACGCGAACCCATGCTGGTGATGAACACCACGCTCGACCCCCGGCCGAGCAGCCCCTGGGCGGCGTGGACCAGGTAGAGCAGGGACAGGCCATTGGTCTCCACCGCCTGGCGGAACTTGGCCAGGTCCGCGCCCAGCAGGGTCGTAGGATAGATCATCGCCGCCGCATGGACGATATGGCTCAGACCATCATGGCCCTGGCGCTCGATCTCGGCCATCAGGGCCGCCGCGCCCTCTGGCGTGCCGACGTCGCACCGCACCGTTTCAACACCCGCGCCCAGGGCGGAGATTTCGGCCCGTGCATCGTCCGCCGCCGCCTCATCGCTGTGATAGGCCAGGACGACCCGACCATGGACTGGGGCGAGCCGCCGGGCGATCGCCAGGCCGATGCCCTTGGTCCCGCCCGTGATTAGGACGGTCACGAGGGGGTCGCCATCCCGCTGAGGTCGGGGGTCTTGTAGTCCATGTTGGCAAGCGCCGGACTGGCGGCCGCGGCGTCGAAGGCGGCCATGATCCCGGCGAACCGCGCCTCCACTAAGGGCCGCATGTCGGGGTGGGTGAAGATGTAGCGCTCGCCGGCCTGGACGGCCTCCAGAACCCGGCGGCCGACCCGTTCGGGATCGATACCGTTGTCCACCATGGAGTCGGCCACCACCGGGCTCTCCACGGGCCCGCCGAACGCCGCCTGGCGCGTGCGGCCCGACTTGTTGATCTGGGTCTTCACGAAGCCCGGGCAAAGCACCGAGACATTGATGTTCTCGGGCGCCAGCTGGCCGGCCCAGCCCTCCGACATGGCCACCACCGCGAACTTGGTGGCGCTGTAGGGCTCCATCCCCGGCGGCGAGATCATGCCCGCCATGGAGGCGGTGTTGACGAAGGTTCCGCCCTCGCCGTGCGACCGGATCAGCGGCAGGAAGGTCTCCATGCCGTAGACCACCCCCATCAGGTTCACCGCCAGGATCCAGTCCCAGTCGGCGTGCCGCACCTGGTCGATCTGGCCGCCGGCGCCAACGCCGGCATTGTTGCAGACCACATGGACCTTGCCGAAGGTCTCGATGGTCTTGGCCGCGGCGGCCTCCACCGCCTTGCGGATCGCCACGTCGCAGAGCACGCTGCTGACCCGGATCTGGCGCTCCTCCAGTTCCTTCACCGCCGCCGCCAGGGGCGCCTCCTCGATGTCGGCCAGCATGACGTTCATGCCCGCCTCACCGAAGGCATGGGCCATGGCCAGGCCCAGGCCGCTGGCCCCGCCGGTGATGAAGGCGGTCTTACCGGTCAGGTCGCGCATGAGAGTTCCTTTGAGCTATTTCAGCCGCGCCACGAGGGCGGCGGTGGACGGGTCATGGATGCCGGGGGCGCCGCCCTGAAGTTCGGCGAGAATCTTGGTGGCAAGGCTCTTGCCCAGCTCCACCCCCCACTGGTCGAAGCTGTTGATCCCCCAGAGCACCCCCTCG
Organism: Phenylobacterium sp.; assembly: GCF_030651185.1. Taxonomy (GTDB): domain Bacteria; phylum Pseudomonadota; class Alphaproteobacteria; order Caulobacterales; family Caulobacteraceae; genus Phenylobacterium. Next base: position 59,805 of record NZ_JAUSCJ010000010.1, on the reverse strand, counting down.
ACGAAGACCTTGTGCTCATGCAGGGCGATCAGCGCGCCGAGAGCCTCAGGGGTCAGGGCCTCCATCAGGATGAAGCTGGAGGGGCGGTCGCCGGGAAAGGTCCGCTGCGGGGCCAGGACGTCGATCTGCGCGGGCGTCATGCCCTTGGCCGACAATTCCTCGCGCACCTCGTCCTCGCTGCGGCCGGTCATCAGGGCCTGGGCCTGGGCGATGACGTTGGCCAGCAGAATGGTGTGGTTGGCCGGCTCGCCTTCCCCGGCCCTGGCGACGGCCACGAAATCCACCGGGATCACGTCGGTCCCCTGGTGCAGCATCTGGAAAAAGGCGTGCTGGCCATTGGTGCCGGCGTCGCCGAACACCGAGGCGGCCGTGGCGTGGGCGACGGGCCGACCCTGTTGATCCACCCGCTTGCCGTTGGACTCCATCTCCAGCTGCTGCAGGAAGCTGGGGAACAGCCGCAGCCGCGCCGCATAGGGGATCACCGCCCGCAGAGGCCGGTCCAGGCCGTCGCGGTTGAAGATATGGGCGAGCGCCATCAGCACGGGCGCGTTCAGCAGCAGAGGCGTGCGCCGGAAGTGCTCGTCCATGGCCGCCCCGCCGTCCAGCAGGCGCTGGAAGACCTCGTAGCCAAGCGCGATGGCGCAGGAGAGGCCCACCGCCGACCAAAGCGAATAGCGGCCGCCGACCCAGTCCCAGAACCCGAACACCTGATCGGCCGGAACGCCAAACGCCTGGGCGACGCTCGGCGCGGCGGAGACCGCCACCAGGTGGGCGTCGGACGCCGGACCCAAGGCCGCTCGCAGCCAGGCGCGGACCACCTCGGCGTTGGCCAGGGTCTCCTGGGTGGTGAAGGTCTTGGAGACCACCACCACCAGCGTCTGCGCGGGATCGAGGCCGGCTAGGGCCAGGGCCGTCTCGGAGGGATCGACGTTGGCGGCGAACCGCAACTCTATCTCGGGATTGAGCGGCCTCAGCGCCTCCCAGATCAGTCGAGGGCCAAGATCCGAGCCCCCGATGCCGATGTGGACGATGGCCTTGAAGGGCTTGCCGGTGGCGCCGGTCCGGGCGCCTGACCGCACCGCCTCGGCGAAGGCGCGCATGGCGTTTCGGGTGGCCTCCACCTCGCGGGATACCGGGACCCCATCGGCCTTGAAGTCAGCGCCGTCGGCCGCGCGCAGAGCCATGTGCAGGGCCGCGCGGCCCTCCGAGCTGTTGACGGCGTCGCCGGCGAACAGGCGGTTGCGGGCCGCCTCCACGTCGCAGGCCTTGGCCAGCGTCAGGGCGGTGTCGAAGTCCCCCAGCGACCAGGGCTGCTTGGACAGGTCGACGCGCAGGCCACAGGCCTCCACCACCAGCCTGTCCAACCGCTCGGGCTCGATGGCGAACAGGCCCGCGATCGGGTCGCGGGCGGCGACGGCGGCGTTCTTCAGGTTCTTCCAGGCGGACTCACGGGTGGTCATCAAGGCTTACCTTCGGGCGCGCGGTAGGACCGCGTTTACCATGTTCGGGCTAATTGAAACCCACCGTCCCCCGTCTTAGTTCGCGCAACGAGGATCGTCATGTCCTGCGACGCCGCCGCTTCCCTCGCCGTCCTCTGGCTCGCCGCCACCGGTCCCATGACGCCTGGCCCTGGCCTGAGCACGCCGCCGGCCGCCGTCGCCCAGGAGCCGCTGTTCGCCGACATCGTGAAGCGGGCCGGCGCGCTGAAGGCCGACATTGACGGCGTCCGCGCCGGCAAGGCCCTGCCCTCCGACTTCAGGAGCCAGATCAGCGAACTGGCCGCCCTGGACATGCAGGGTCACCTGCTGCTGGCCAAGCGCGGCACGGATGGCGACCTGAAGTGCATCCTGCGCGGCATCTCCCAGGACCTGCCGCTGAAGCTCGAGGCCGTCACGGCCGCCGCCACCCCCAAGGCGCTGGAGCTGGCCCTCCGGGACATGGCCTATCTTCTGAACGACAATGTCGAGGTGATCACCACCCCGCCGACCGTCACGTCCCAGAGCTCGACCTAGAGCCGGATGGCTTCTCTCGAAGCCTGAATCCGGCTCTATAACTTTGAGATTAGATCACGATTCAACGCTCAGACGATTCCGTCCGAGCGCATCGTGATCTAGCTGGACTTCGCCGTCTCCAGGGCCTTGGCCACCATGGCCGGGGTTAGGAACTGCGGCAGGATCTTGGGGTCGGGGCTTTTCACCCCATAGACCAGATAGAGCGGCACCCCGGCGCGGCCATGGCGGGCCAGCTCGGCGGCGATCACCGCATCCTTCCGCGTCCAGTCGGCCTTCAGATAGACTGCGCCGGTGCGGGTGAAGGCCTCGGCGGCCTCGGCGGTGGCGAACGCCACTTTCTCATTGACCTGACAGGTCACGCACCAGGCCGCCGTGAAGTTGACGAACACCGGCTTGCCGGCCGCCCGCGCCTGCGCCACCGCTTCGGGACTGTAGACGGCCTCGGGGATCGCGCCCGCCGCCACCTCGGTCGAGGCCGTCGCCGGCGCGCCATAGGCCGGGACCAGCACGAGGAGGAAGGCGCCGACCGCCAGGACGGCGCCCGTGACGGCGAGCGCCAGGGGCTTGCCGCCCGTCGCCTGTCGCCGCTGAGCGAGCCCAAGGACCCAGGCGGCCAGCGCCAGGACCACGGCGGCGGCCAGGACCCGCGCCAGACCCATCTCGCCGGCCTGCACGGTCAGGACCCAGACCAGCCAGGCCACGGCCCCATACATCGGGAAGGCCATCAGATTCTTGAAGGTCTCCATCCAGGGACCTGGCTTGGGGAGGCGGGCCAGCAGACCCGGCGCGAAGGCGGCCAGGGTGAAGGGCGCCGCGAAGCCGAGGCCGAGGCCGAGGAACACCGCCAGCGCCACCGGCGCGCTCTGCGTCAGCGCCCAGCCCAGGGCGGGCCCCATGAAGGGCGCGGTGCAGGGGGCGGCCACGACGACGGCCAAGGCCCCGGTGAAGAAGGCGCCGGCCAGGCCCTGCTTCGACGCCAGGCCCGTGCCCACGCCTTGCAGGGAGGTCCCCACCTCGAACAGGCCCGACAGGTTCAGGGCGACCCCCAGCATCAGCAGGGCCAGGGCCGCGACCACCACGGGCGATTGGAGCTGGAAGCCCCAGCCCACGGCGGACCCGCCGGCGCGAATGGCGATCAGAACCCCCGCCAGGGCCAGGAAGGTGGCCAGCACCCCGGCCAGAAACGCCAGGCCCTGGGCGCGGGCCGCGGACTGCTCATGGGCATGGCCGGCCAGCGAGGTCGCCTTCATGGCCAGGATCGGGAAGACGCAGGGCATCAGGTTGAGCACCAGCCCCCCCAGCAGGGCGTAGACGAAGGCCAGCGCCAGGCCGAGGCTCGGACCGGCGGCTGGCGTCTCGACCGGCGGCGCGCCCAGGCCCGAGCTGCCCGTGGGGGGCGGGCCCTCGGCGGCGGTCAGTTCATAGGCCTCGCCCCCCACGCTCAGCACCCCGTCCAGGGCGGCGGGCGGCGCGCCCTGGGTAAAGTCGTAGCCGGGCGTCAGGGAGAGCGTCAGGCCCTCGGGACCGCGCTCGATGGCCTGGGGTTTGGCGTGGTCTATGACCGTGCCCTTGAAGGGATAGAAATAAGCCTGACTCTGGTCGACGCCCTTCAGGGGCGCGCCGGCGATGGCCAGCTTCAGCCCCGCCTCGGTCTTGCTGAAGGTCGCCGTCAGGCCGGCGGGCTTGGGGGCCGCGTCCAGGGCCTTGGTGACGGCGGCGCCCCACCTGGCGTCCGGCTGCGGGGGGGCGGCCACCACTGGCAGATCCAGGGTCAGGACGGCGTCCTCAGGCACGCAGATGTCCTCGCAGACCAGGAAGGCGGCGGCGGCCTTCAGCGTGATGATGTCGCCGGGCCGGGCCGACGTCGGTGCGGTGATGGCGACCGGCAACAGCACCTCGCCCTTGTAGCCGTAGTTCATCAGCGGGCCGGTGGGCTGGCGCGACGGCGGCGCCCAGATGATCTCGCCCGCGGCCCAGCCCGGCGGCAGGGTCCAACGAATCTGGGTCGCCTCGCCGGAATCGCCGGAGTTGCGCCAGTAGGTGTGCCAGCCCTTCTGAATCTTCTGGCGCAGGGCGACATGGACGGTTCCACCGGGCGTCACGCCCGCGTCGCGGGCCACCAGTTCGGCCTCGATATGGCCGGTCTGCACCGGCGCGGCGGCGGCGGGGAGCGCGAAGGCGGCGGCGACCGCAAGGACGGCCAGGGCTCTCGCAACGAAACGCGTCATGCCGTTATCCCAATCGCCATACTCACACCGCTATATGAGCCGCCAACGCTGATCCGCAAAGCGCTCGACTTGTCACGGGCGCGGCCCATCATCGACGAATCAGTTCGGCTTGAACCCCAGGAGAGTTACGTGCCCGCCCCCTTCGACGAGATCGAGATCGGTCAGGTGGTCTATCTCGGTGAGGTGCGGGTCGACGCCCGCGCCTTGGAGGCCTTCATCGCCGCCTTCGCCCCCGGCTGGCCGGCCGAGCGCGGCGCCCCCGACGCCATGGTGTTCGCCATCTGGACGCGGCTGGACTCAGCCTCCGTGGTCAACTGGCCCCAGACCAAGCGTCTGGGGGTCGACGCCCTGCGCTGGGCCCGCAACCCGCCCGCCGGTGAGACCCTGCGCGGCCGCATGACGGTGATGGGCAAGGACCCCGTGGGCGAGGGCAAGGGCATCATCATCGCCCAGCACGACCTGCTGGATGAGGCCGGACGGCTGGTCTTCTCCTGCCTAACCCGCAGCGTCTTCGCGCGCTAGCGCGCTAGCCCGCCAAAGAAAACGGCGGGCCTTTCGACCCGCCGCTTCCGAACTCAGGACTGATCGGTGGGATCAGGCGTTGGCGGCCTGCGGCAGCTGCGACGCCCGGAACATGGCGAGCGCCACCAGACGGTCCCAGCCCACCAGCGAAACCAGGTGGGCGTAGATCTGGCCCAGCGCGCCGTTGTCGCGCAGCTCGGCGAGCTTTTCCGGCGCGAGCTTGGCCAGCTTCTCCTCCGAGACGCCGAAGTACTCGGCGATCTTCTGGGGTTCGCCGGGCGTGCCGTCGGGGTTGGTCGGGGTGTGCGTCGCCGTCTTCAGTTCGAAGAGGTCGTTGTCCTTCAGGATGCCCAGGAAGAACTGGGTCCGCTGCCGCTCGACCTCATAGTCATTGCAGAAGCTGATGCAGTTCTGGGTGTACTCGGTGGGCTCACCCTTCTCGTCGAAGAAGGCCATCTCGCCGCCCTCGACGATGAACTCGGCGGCGCGGTCGATGCACAAGACCATCTGCTGGGCCTTGTCGTCATTGGCGAAGACGAAGGGATAGCGGCGGATATAGGCCGGGATGTAGACGCCGGATTCGAAGATCCCGTTGTCCTGGATGAACATGTTGTCACCGGCGTTCAGGCCCATGACGGCGAGCGGCATCTTCTCGTCGCCGACGAAGATGATCGGCCCCGAGACGGCGGCGAGCGGGAATTCGGTGACGGTGAGCGGCACCGCGTGGCCGGCCTTGGCGAAGCCGAAGGGCCCGTCCATGCGCTTTACGCCGAGGGTCTTGTGGTGGTCGGAGGTCAGGGGTTCCGGCTTGGAATAGAAAAGAACGTTGCCGGTGATCTGGCCGCCCATGCCGGGCTGAGTGTCGGTCGCCATGAAATGCCTTCGATGATCCTGGGCGCGAAAGAAAGGTGCGAGCGGGCTTTTCTAGAACCCGTCTTCGCAGGGTCCGCGCTTCTACCCGATCAAAGGAGGGGCGGCAAATGCGCTCGCTCGCCGCTTGCTTCGCCGGGGCCGAACCGCTTCAATCCGCAGATAGCAAACGGACCGCATAGCGGAGGAAATATTTTCAATGGCGATCTTTTATCCCGACATTCTTGAACAGAAGACGGCGGCGCGCGAATTCACCTATCGCGACAAGGACGTGATGCTCTACGCGCTGGGCGTCGGCATGGGGCAGGACCCCATGAACGAGGACGAGCTGGCCTACGTCTACGAGAAGAACCTGAAGGTCATCCCGACGGCCGCCACCGTGCTGGCCTCGAACATGCGCTCGGCCGGCGGGCCTGCGCCGGTGATGCCCGAAGGCCACCGCCAGAGCCAGATCAACTTCCTGATGGTCGTCCACGGCGAGCAGAAGGTCGAGCTGCACAAGCCCCTGCCCACCACCGGCACCTTCACCGCCGAGGGCCGCACCGTCGGCGCCTATGACAAGGGTGAGGGCAAGGGCGCCGTCATCATCAACGAGACCATCTGGCGCGACGCCGCCGGCGAGAAGGTCGCCACCCTGACCGGCTCCACCTTCGCCCGCGGCGACGGCGGCTTCGGCGGCCCGTCGGAAGGCGCGCCGGAGCCCCACGTGGTTCCGACCCGCAAGGCGGACCTCTCGGTGGACTTCACCACCCGTGAGGACCAGGCCCTGCTGTACCGCCTGAACGGCGACCGCAACCCGCTGCACTCCGACCCCGAGTCGGCCCGCCGCTCGGGCTTCCCGCGTCCGATCCTGCACGGGCTGGCCACCTACGGCATCACCTGCCGCGCGGTGCTGCAGGCCATCACCGGCTTTGATCCCGACCAGATCCTCAGCCACCAGGCCCGGTTCTCGGCCCCGGTGATCCCCGGCGACACCATCACGGTGGACCTCTGGAAGGACGGCAAGAACATCTCCTTCGAGGCCCGCGTGAAGGAACGCGGCGCGACGGTGATCAAGAACGGCCTGACCGTCCTGCGCGCCTAAAACCCATCTGCGGAGCGGTTCCCGAAGTCCGGGAACCGCTCTAAAGAGGTTTCATGATCCTTCGACCTCTCCTGGGCGCCGCAGCCGCCCTGTCGCTGGCCGCCTGCGCCATGCTCCCGCAGATGCGCCCCGCCCCGGCGGACGCCTCGCTGGCGGCGCCTCTGAACCCCGTCCCTACCGATCTGGCCGGCTATCTGGCCGCCGCCGACCTCGATGGCGCGGCCCTGCTGGGACCGCCGCCGGCGCCCGACAGCCCGCGTGGCCTGGGGGAGCGGGCGCACTATGACGAGACCCGGTCCCTGGCCGGCTCGGCCCGCTGGACCCAGGCCATCGCGGACAACGACATCTGGGCGGGCGGCGCGCTGAAGGCCTATTCCTGCGCCGCGGGCAAGGCGATCGGGGTCAAGACGACGCCCGTCCTCTACCGCCTGCTGCACCGGATCGAGATCGATGTGCGCACCATCGGCAAGCCGGCCAAGGACCACTACAACCGCCCGCGGCCGATGATCGGCAACAGCCAGCCGATCTGCGTGCCCCGCGAGGACTGGATGAAGACCAACGCCTCCTACCCCTCGGGCCACTCCATGGTGGGCTGGTCCTGGGGGCTGATCCTCAGCGAACTGGCGCCGGCCAGGGCCGACGGCCTGATGGCGGCGGGCAAGGCGGTGGGCGACAGCCGGGTGATCTGCGGGGTCCACTTCCAGAGCGACATCGAGGCCGGCCGGACCCTGGCCTCGGCCATGGTGGCGCGGCTGCATGGGGAGCCGGAGTTCCAGCGCGACCTCGCGACGGCGCGCAGGGAGCTGGCCCGGGCGCCGGCGCTGAGCTGCCCCGCCTGACAACATGTTGGTGGCCGCGGAGGGACCAAACCCCGTCCTAGACGGGGGTATGGCCGCGCGGTCCTTGCCGGCCGAGGGTTTGCGGGCCGTCGCGACGGCCAACATGGGCCGACATGTGATCGTCAGACAGGCCGCGGGCCCACCAGCCCACCGTAGAGATCGGTGCGGCGGTCGCGGAAGAACCCCCAGGCAGCGCGGTGGGTGGTCAGGAAGTCCAGGTCGAAGCTGGCCGCCACGATCCCCTCCTCGTCGCCCAGCTCCGACACCAGGTCGCCGCGATGATCTGCGATGAAGGAGGCCCCGTAGAAGGCCTGGCCGCCATTGGGATAGTTGTCCCAGGGCTCGAAGCCGATGCGGTTGGCGCCCACCACCGGAATGACGTTGGAGACCGCGTGGCCCTGCATGGCGCGCCGCCAGGGGGCGGCGGTGTCCAGGGTGGGGTCGTGGGGCTCAGAGCCGATGGCGGTGGGATAGAGCAGCACCTCGGCGCCCATCAAGGCCATGGCGCGCGCGGCTTCCGGATACCACTGGTCCCAGCAGATGCCGACGCCGACCTTGCCGAACTTGGTGTCCCAGACCCGGAAGCCGGTGTCGCCGGGGCGGAAGTAGTACTTCTCCTGATAGCCCGGCCCGTCGGGGATGTGGCTCTTGCGATAGACCCCCATCGGCGAGCCGTCGGCGTCCACCATGACCAGGGAGTTGAAGTAGTGCGGCCCCTCGCGCTCGAAGATCGAGATCGGCAGGACGACGCCGAGCTCGGCGGCCAGCGGCGCCAGGGCCGTGACGCAGGGGTGCTCACGCCACGGATGGGCCTGGGCGAACCAGCGCTCTTCCTGCGTCACGCAGAAATACGGCCCCTGGAACAGCTCGGAAGGCAGGATCACCTGGGCGCCGCCAGCGGCGGCCTGGCGGATCAGTCCTTCGGTCTTCTTGATGTTGGCCGCCAGATCCATCCCGTAGGAGGTCTGCAGGGCGGCGACGCTCAGGGTGCGGGCCATCAGGCGGGCTCCTGCTGGGTGATGCAGTGGAAGGATCCGCCGCCGGTGAGGATGGCGTCGGAACGCAGGGCGATGACCTCGCGGTCGGGGAACAGCTCCTGCAGCGCCTGGGCCGCCAGCTCGGCGGCGCGCGGGTCGCCGTCATAGGTGGGCATGACCACCGCCCCGTTGGCGATGATGAAGTTCATGTGGCTGGCCGGTGCGGCGCCGCCCTGGTGGCTCTCGATCCAGCCCGGCGAGGGGATGCGGACCACCTTGAGCTTGCGGCCCTGGGCGTCGGTCATGGCCGCCAGGTCCCGGGCGCAGGCGTCATAGGCATAGACATTGACGTCGCCCCGGCCCCAAGCGACCGGGCAGACCACGACGCCGGGCGCCACGAAGCGGGCGAGGTTGTCGACGTGGCCGTCGGTGTGGTCGTTGGCCAGGCCGTCCCCCAGCCAGAGGATCTTGCGCGCGCCCAGCGACGCGGCCAGCTCGGCCTCGGCGGCCTCGCGGGTCCAGCCCGGATTGCGGTTGGGATTGAGCAGGCACTGGCCGGTGGTGAGGATCGTTCCCTCCCCGTCATGGTCGAGGGAGCCCCCCTCCATGATGATCTCCTGCTGGATCAGGGGCGCGCCCGAGGCGGTGGCGATCTGAGCGGCCACGGTGTCGTCGCCCTCCATCTCGTACTTGCCGCCCCAGCCGTTGAAGCGGAAGCCGCGCGCCTCATCGCCGTTCGGTCCCTTGGCGAAGATCGGGCCGGTGTCGCGCAGCCAGATGTCGCCGAACGCGCCGGGTGTGATCTCGATCCCCGGGACATCGGAGAGCAGGCGGCGCGCGGCGGCCTCCCCCTCCGGGGCGCCGGTCATCAGCCGCACGCGCTCCTTGCCGGGACCGGCCAGGGCGCGGGCCAGGGCGGCCACCTGAGCCTGGGCCAGGTCGAGGTCGTCAGCCCAAACCTCCGCATGGCTGGGAAAGCCCAGCCACATGGCCTTGTGCGGCGCCCACTCGGCGGGAACGAGAACGGTCATGGCAGGCCCTTGTATCTTGGAGCCGCGAAATGGGCGGCGCGGTGGGCTACGTCAAGCGTGGCCTTGGAAGGACATTACGATCCTTCTCCCCTTGCGGGAGAAGGTGGCCGGTCGGAGTCCGGTCGGATGAGGGGTCACGCTCCCCTCTCCGCGCGACACCCACCGACCTAACCCGAGAGGCCTATCGACGCCTCATCCGACCCTGCTCCGCAGGGCCAACCTTCTCCCGCAAGGGCAGAAGGACTTGGAAGCACGAAAAAGGGCGGCCCTGGAGGGCCGCCCTTTCCGCGAAAGCGATGTCGCTGCGAGGACTAGAACTCGTAGCGCAGCGAGACCTGGGCGTACCAGAGCGAGCGATCGTTGTTGATCGTGCGGGTGGTCGCCGTCGAGCTGAAGTTCGAGTAGCGGTAGGTGTCGCAGACGGCGCTGCTGGCGGCGGAAGCCACCCCGGCGGCGTTGGCGCAGGCCGCGTCGATGATGCGGTTGTTGCCCTGACCGGACCCCGTCGAACCGTATTCCTCGACGATGCCCCACTTGTTGTTGACCAGGTTGAGCACGTTCTGGACGTCGAGGACGACCTTGAACTTGTGACCCTCGGTCAGGCCGGGGAACTCCTGGCTGATCTGCAGGTCGAGCTGGTTCACGTCGGGGTTCTTGATGGCGCCTTTGCCGACGATGGTGTCGTTGCCCAGGTCGAACTTCCTCACCGCGTTGACGAAGTTGTCGCGGGTGGTGGCGGTGTCGAAGAAGACCTTGCCGATCTGCAGGTCGGTCTTGTTGGTGTCGCCGGCGATGTCGGGGACATAGAGCAGGTAGGCCGAACGGTTCACACCGAAGGTCGTGCTGCGGTCGCGGGAGACCGAACCCATGGTGGCGTTGACCGGGCGGCCCGTGCGGGTCTCGCCGAACAGCGAGAACCGGGTCGGGTGGTTGGCGATGAACTCATGCTTGTAGTTGAGTTCGAACTTGGCGCGGTCGCTGACCTCTTCGTAGCCCTTGCCGTAGGCGTCGCGGTTGAAGTCCGTACCGGTCGACTGGCTGGCGTAGAGCGAGCCGGCCGTGGTGCCGAAACGGCCGCCCGAGGTTTCTTCGTCCAGGCGCTGACGCGCATAGCCGATGGAGGCGCCGAGGCCGAAGTCGAAGTCCTTCGAAAGGCCGACGCCGAAGACGTAACCCTTGCCCTTGTCGGTGTTGTAGACGAGCAGGTCGCGGGTGGCCGGGGCGTTGGAGCCGGCGATGCCGGCCGCCGCGCGGGCCGCGTCGGTGGCCTGCAGGCCGTCATAGCGAATGCGGCCGTCGGGGGTCTTCTGGATGACGCCGTTCACGATCAGCGGCTGGGCGCGCAGGTCCTTGAAGGCGATGGCGTCCCTCACGGTGGTCTGCACGAAGTCGGCGGTGAGCTTCACGTCCCAGGGCAGGTCGTACTGCGCCGAGAGGAAGAACTTCCACGAGGACGGCATCTGGAAGCCGGGGGTGAAGGCGATGGTCTCGCCGGCCGCCGGGATACCGGCGGGGGTCACCAGACTGGTGACGCCGGTGGGCAGGTCGTAGCCGAAGCGCGGGTCGGTGACATTGATGTTCAGGCCCGCGGCGCCATTGGCCTGGGTGAAGCCGGCGGTGTTGTTCACCTCGCTGAAGGTGCCGTTGGCATTGCGGACGATATTGACGCCGGCCGCGGCGTAGCCGGTGGTGGAGAAGGCCGTGGAGATCAGCACGTCCGGCACGCCGCCGGAGAACAGGCCGAACCCACCGTTGACGCGGTAGGGCTTGCCCTCCGGCTTCCAGTTGAAGGCCACCCGCGGCATGACGATCGAGAGGCCGTCATAGGTCTGCTGATTGGAGAAGCGGTTCCGCGCCGTGAAGTTCGGGTTGAGGATCGGCTTGTCGTCGCTCTTGAACCAGTCGTAGCGGAAGCCGGCGGTGACCTGCAGATCGTCGGTGACGTCCAGCACGTCCTGGAAGTAGAGGCTGTTCTGCTGGTACTCGAAGAGGGCGGCGGCATCCCGCGGATTGCCTGACGGCGCATTGGAATAGGTCAGGCGGTTGGCGCGGCCAGCCTGGAAGTCGGCGATGGAGTCGAAGTAGTAGACCCCGTCGCTTTCCGGCACGAACAGGTTGACGATCTCCAGGTTCTGGCTCTCGAAGCCGACCTTCAGCAGATGATCGCCTAAGGAATACTCGGCCTTGGCCTGAAATTGCAGGTTGTGGGTCTCAAGCTCGTTGGCCTGACGGAACGAGTCCGGCCCGATGCGGACTAGGCCGCTGGGGCTGTCGCAGGTGGTGAGCGTGGTGTTGCTGACCGCCATAGAGCAGATCTGCAGTTCGGCGAACTCCTGGCCGGCCGGCGGGTTCTGGCGGCGCTCATAGTCGCGATAGGAGACGCGCAGCTGGGTGGAGAGCTGGTCGGTCCACTTGGAGTTCAGTTCGCCGACATAGGAATAGTCCTCGTCGCCGGAGAGGTAGAAGTTCGACGAGAGGCTGGCGGTATTGTTGTTCAGGTTCGAACGCGCCACCGATTCCGACAGGGCGTAGCGGTAGGTGAACGAGGCACGGTGGTTGTCGTTGATGTTCCAGTCGAGCTTGGCCGAGTACTTTTCGTCGATGATGGCGCCGGTGCGCGGGATGGTCCCGGCGTCGAAGTCCGTCGTGTAGGTGTTGTTCAGGATGTTGGTGACCTGATCGATCTGCGACTGGCCGATGCCGGAGAACGAGTTCGGGAAGCCCTGGCCGGCCGGGCCGAAGCCGACCTGGTCTGAGGTTTCATAGAGCTCGTAGGAGATGGCGAAGAACAGCTTGTCCTGCAGGATCGGGCCGGCGAGGAACGCGCCGTAGTTGGACTGGGTGATGGTCTGCTTCACCGGCTTGTCGCGCAGGGAGTCGCCGACCATGCCGTCGTTCAGATAGTTGGTGAAGACGCTGCCGTGGAAATCGTTGGCGCCCGAGCGCAGGACGATGTCGATCGAACCGCCCTGGAAGTCGCCGTTCTGCACGTCATAGGGCACGGCCTGGATGGTGAACTGCTCGATGGCGTCCAGCGAGATCGGGCCGCGACGGGTGGGCACGCCGCCCGAGTTCAGGCCGAAGTCGTCCTGCACCGGCGAACCGTCGATGGTGATGCGGTTGGCCTTGGGATTGGAGCCGGCGATGGAGATGCCGCCGTCGGCGCTGGTGTTGGCCGAGGCCAGGAGGTTGCGGCGGGCCAGGTCGCGGATGTCGCGGGTGACCGAGACCACCGATTCAATGCCGCCGCGGTCCAGGGTGGTGTTGGCGCCGGAGTTTTCCGAGGTGACGTCGCGGGCGGCGGTGACAACGAACTCGTCCACCGAGGCCTGGGCGATCAGGTCGAAGTCCAGGCGGATGCTGTCGCCCTGGGCCAGGTTGATGCCGCTGACCGACTTGGTTTCGTAGCCGGGGGCGGCGACGGTGATGTTGTAGGGGCCGCCGACCCGCAGACCGCGGGCGTCGAAGATGCCGTCAGCGTTCGGCGCGGTGACCGACCGGGTGCCGGAGGGCGTGTGGACGATCGTGATCGAGGCGTTGCGGACGGTGTTCCCGTCGTTGCCGGTCAGCTGGCCGCGCACGGCGCTGGTGGTGTCCTGCGCGTAGACCGCGCTGGACATGGCGAAAACGAGCGCCGTCAGAGCTGCGCCACCGGCGAGCCGCTTCATCGAAGTCATTGGAATCCCCTATCCATCAGCGGGGACCAGCCCAGGGCCCCCGGCGTTGCGAGTCCCTATAGCGCCAAAAATGTGGCTGTGGGTGACGGATTTGTTACGACATCATGTCCTGTCGGGAGTGCTGCTTTAAAGACACGCATCGTCCTTTACAGGGCGCCCCCAGCGCGCCACGGTCCGCCGCCAAAACAGGGATAGATCGCTTGGCTGGTAACGCTTTGTCCGCCCCCGGGGCCGACGCCCACTGGAAAGGCGCCCTGCTGCTGGCCTTCGGCCTGACGGCGGCGCGGCTGGTGGCGCTGTTCGTCACCCCCCTGGAGCTCTACCCGGACGAAGCTCAGTACTGGCTGTGGTCGCGGACCCTGGACTGGGGTTATTTCTCCAAGCCGCCGATGATCGCCTGGACCATCTGGGCCACCACGGCGATCGGCGGAAACGACGAGGCCTGGGTGCGGCTGGCCGCGCCGTTCTATCACCTGGGGGTGACCCTGGCGGTGTTCGGGATCGGCCGGCGGCTGTACGGGCCGGCGGTCGGGTTCGCCGCCTGCGCCCTCTATGCCCTGATGCCGGGCGTGCAGATCTCGTCCCTGGCCATCGCCACCGACGCGGCCCTGCTGTTCTTCCTGTCGCTGTCGCTGCTGGCCTATGTGGAGTTGCCGGCCGCGGTGGGACGCCGCCGCCTGCTGATGGCGGCGGGCTTCGGGGCGGCGGTGGGTCTGGCCTTCCTCTCCAAGTACGCCGCGGTCTACGCGATCATTGGTCTCGCCCTGCACCTGCTGATCAGCAAGGACGCGCGCCGCGTCTGGGACTGGAAGACCGCCGGCGCGGCGCTGGGCGCCTTCCTGCTGATCCTGTCGCCGAACCTGGCCTGGAACGCGGCCCACGGTTTCGCCACGGTCCAGCACACCGCCGCCAACGCCGCCTGGGGCGGGCGCAAGCTGTTCAACCTGCCGGAGCTCGGCGAATTCCTGGTCTCGCAGTTCGGGGTGTTCGGACCGATCCCCTTCGCGGTGCTGATCGGGGGCGGGGTGCTGCTGGGATTGCGCAAGCGCCTGACGGCCGCCGACCTGACCCTGCTGTGCTTCTCCATCCCGCCGTTCCTGATCGTCACCACCCAGGCCTTCATCAGCCGGGCCAACGCCAACTGGTCCGGGGCCGGATACGTGGCCGGATCAATCCTGGTGGCCGCCTGGCTGATGCGCTGGCGGGCCCGGTGGTGGCTGGTGGGGGCGGTGGCGAGCCAGGCCCTGATCGCGACCCTGTTCCTGGCCTGCGTGATCAGCCCGCCGCTGGCCGAGAAGATCGGTGCGGCTAACGCCTTCAAGCGCGCCAAGGGCTGGGAGCAGACGGTGGCGGCCCTCACCGAACGGGCGGCCGCGGAGCCTGGCCTGACCGCCGTGGCCGTGGACGACCGGTTCCTGTTCAACGCCAGCGCCTATTATGGGCGGGCCTTCTTCGGCGCCGCGAACGCCCCGCCGCTGAAGATGTGGGTGCGCGAAGGCCATCCGCAGAACCAGGCCGAGACCACCGATCCCCTGACGCCCGCCACCGGCGCCCTGGTGCTGGCCGCCAGCCTGGACCTGATCTACCGCGACGAGCTGGCCCAGGACTTCAAGACCGTCAGCGGCCGCGAGATCCACAGCGTGATGCTGGACAGGACGCGGCGGCGGAAGACCGAGCTGTTCCTCGGCGAGGGCTTCGCGCCCCTGCCGCGCGATCCGCTCACGGGGCAGCCGCCGAAACCGAAGGCGGCCGAGGTCAGCGCTTCCACACCGCCTTGAGCGCCGCCTCGCGGCCGCAGCCGACGCGGTAGGCGTTGTAGGCCATGGGGTTCTTTTTCGCGTAGTCCTGGTGGTAGGCCTCGCCCATGTGGAAGGTGGCGGCGGGCAGGATCATGGTCGCCACCGACTTGCCCAGTTCCTTGGCGACCTGGGCCTTCACCGCTTCGGCCGCCGCGCGCTCGGCGGGCCCCTCCACGAAGACGGCGGTGCGGTAGGACGGGCCCTGATCGCAGATCTGGCCGTTCGCGTCGGTGGGGTCGATATGGTGGAAGAAGTTGGCCACCAGCAGGGAGTAGCTGGTCTGGGCGGGGTCGTAGGTGACCTTGATGGCCTCCAGGTGGCCCTCGTGGTTCTGGTAGGTCGGGCGGGTCGAGGCGCCGCCCGCATAGCCGACCACGACGGACTTGACCCCCTTGGCGTGCTCGATGTCGTGCTCGGCCGACCAGAAGCAGCCCCCGGCGAAGACCGCGGTCTTCAGGGCGCCGGCGGCCGGCGCGACATTGGCCGCCAGCAGGGCGCTGGCGGCGACGGCGGCGAAGAGGGGCTTGTTCATGGGTCTGCCTTGGTTGTCCTGATCAGACATACGCAAGGCCAGGCCCGGAGGTTTCACCCTAGGTGAGCGCGACCTCGAACCTGGCTTCCGTCTTGGCCGTGATCTCCTCCAGGGTGACGCCGTCGGCCAGCGCGGTGAGCGTCAGGGGCGTCTTGCCGCGGGCGATGTCGAACACCCCGAGGTCGGTGATCAGCAGGTCCACGACCCGCGCGCCGGTGAGCGGCAGGGAACAGGCGGTGAGCAGCTTGGGGGCGCCGGACTTTTCGACATGGTCCATGACCACGACGACGCGCTTGACGCCGGCCACCAGGTCCATGGCCCCGCCCATGCCCTTCACCACCTTGCCCGGCACCATCCAGTTGGCCAGGTCGCCCTTTTCCGACACCTGCATGCCGCCCAGGATGGAAAGCGCGATGTGGCCGCCGCGGATCATGGCGAAGCTGTCGGCGCTGGAGAAGTAGGAGCTCTCCGGCAGTTCGGTGATGGTCTGCTTGCCGGCGTTGATCAGGTCGGCGTCCTCCTCCCCCTCATAGGGGAAGGGGCCCATGCCCAGCATGCCGTTCTCGCTCTGCAGGGTGACGCTCATTCCGTCAGGAATGTAGTTGGCCACCAGCGTCGGGATGCCGATGCCGAGGTTCACATAGAAGCCGTCGCGCAGCTCCTGGGCGGCGCGGGCCGCCATCTGTTCGCGGGTCCAGGCCATCTTAGACGCTCGCCTTTGCTTGGCGGGGCCGCGTGGTGACGCGCTCGATCCGCTTTTCGAATTTCGCCCCGGCGACGATGGCGTCGACATAGATGCCCGGGGTGTGGATGTTGTCCTTGTCGAGACTGCCCACCGCAACCAGCTGCTCGACCTCGACCACGGTGGTCTTGCCGGCCGTGGCCATCATCGGATTGAAGTTCCGCGCGGTCTTGCGGTAGACGAGGTTGCCCGCCGCGTCGCCCTTCCAGGCCTTGACGATGGAGAGATCAGCCACCAAGCCGCGCTCCATGACGTACATCTCGCCGTCGAACTCGCGGACCTCCTTGCCCTCCGCCACCAGGGTGCCGACGCCGGTTTTGGTGAAGAAGGCCGGGATGCCGGCGCCCCCGGCGCGGATGCGCTCGGCCAGGGTGCCCTGCGGGTTGAACTCCAGCTCCAGGTCGCCCGACAGATAAAGCTGCTCGAAGAGTTTGTTCTCGCCGACATAGGACGAGATCATCTTCCGGATCTGGCCGCTCTCCAGCAGCACGCCGAGGCCGAAGCCGTCGACGCCGCAGTTGTTGGAGACCACCGTCAGGTCCTTGGTCCCGCTCTCGCGGATCGCCGCGATGAGGTTTTCCGGGATGCCGCAGAGGCCAAAGCCCCCGGCCATTATGGTCATGCCATCGAACAGGCGCCCAGCCAGGGCGTCGACGGCGGATTTCTGTGTCTTGTCAGCCATGAATGCCCATTACGCCGCACTGCAACATTTGGGAACCGTCCACGCCGAATTCGCGTGCACAAAACCGAGAACGCCGGTGCATAGTTCAACCATGTCACGCCTCAAAACCAAGCGCGCCCGATGAACGGTCAGGACCTGCTGATCCAGGCCCTGGTCTATCTGACCGCGGGCGTGGTCTCGGTGCCGATCGCCAAGCGCATCGGCCTGGGCTCGGTGCTGGGCTACCTGATCGCCGGCGTCATCGTCGGGCCCTTCCTGCTGGACCTGGTGGGGGAGCCCGCCGACGTCATGAAGTTCGCCGAGTTCGGGGTGGTGATCCTGCTGTTCCTGATCGGGCTGGAGGTGCGCCCGGCGCTGCTGTGGCGGATGCGGACGGCGATCTTCGGACTGGGCGGCGGGCAGATGGTGGGCACCACCCTGATCATGGCCGCGGCGGGCCTGGCGCTGGGGCGCGACTGGCGCACCGCCCTGGCCGCCGGCGCGGTTCTGGCCCTGTCGTCGACGGCCATCGTCCTGGCCAACCTGGAGGAAAAGGGTATGCGCCAAGGGGCCGTCGGAGAGGCGGTGTTCGGGGTGCTGCTGTTCCAGGACCTGGCGGTGATTCCTCTGTTCGCCCTGCTGCCCCTGCTGGCCATGAGCGCGCCCGTCCACGACGTTGCGGCGGCCGGCGGACACGGCGCCAGCCTGCTGGTGGGCCTGCCCGCCTGGGCCAAGGCCCTGTCCATCCTGGGCGCGGTGGCCGCGGTGATCGGCGGTGGACGCTACCTGGTGCGGCCGGTGTTCCGCTTCATCGCCCAGGCGCGGCTGCGGGAGATCTTCACCGCCTCGGCCCTGCTGCTGGTGGTGGCCGTCGCCGCCCTGATGCAGACCGTGGGCCTGTCGCCGGCCCTAGGCGCCTTCCTGGCCGGGGTGGTGCTGGCCGAGAGCGAGTTCCGGCGTGAGCTGGAGACCGACATCGAGCCCTTCCGCGGCCTGCTGCTGGGCCTGTTCTTCATCACCGTGGGGGCGGGTCTCGACTTCTCGGTGATCGCCCGCCAGCCGGTGGCGCTGATCGCGCTGGTGATCGGCATGATGGCGCTGAAGGCCGCGGCCATGTTCGGGGTCGCCGCCCTGTTCCGCATGCCCCGTCGCGAGGCCGGCGCCTCGGCGGTGTCCCTGGCCCAGGGCGGCGAGTTCGCCTTCGTGCTGCTGGGCTTCACCGTCGCCGCGGGCGTCATCGACCCGGACCTGTCCAAACTGCTGTCGGCGGTGGTGGCGCTGTCCATGGCCTTCACGCCCCTGGCCTTCCTGGCCTACGAGAAGCTGGTGCTGAACCGCCAGGCGGGCCCGGGCGCCGAGCCCGAGCACATCCCCTTCGACGAGGGCGACCCGGAGGTGATCGTCGCCGGCTTCGGGCGGTTCGGCCAGATCGCCGCCCGCCTGCTGATCGCCAACGACTTCAATGTGGTGACCCTGGACTCCAGCATCGAGCAGATCGAGCTGCTGCGGGCCTTCGGGCGCAAGGTCCACTATGGCGACGCCAGCCGCATCGACCTGTTGCGCACCGCCGGCGCCGAGAAGGCGCGCCTGCTGATCGTGGCCATCGACGACAAGGACAAGGCCGTGGAGCTGGTGGAGGCGGCCAAGGCGGCCTTCCCCAACCTGGCCATCATGTCGCGGGCCTGGGACCGCCGCCATGCCTACGACCTGCTGGCCCACGGCGCCGACGACGTGGAGCGTGAGAGCTTCGAAGGCAGTCTTGCCATGGGCAAGCGCGCCCTGCTGCGGCTGGGCTTCACCGAGCGGCGCGCGGTGGCCGCCGCCGTCACCTTCCGCAAGCTGGACCGGCAGTTGTTCGAGAAGCTGGCGCCGGCCTATGGCCAGGAGGAGAACTACGTTCTGGCCAGCCGCGATTCCACCGAGACCATGGAGCGGCTGCTGGCCGCGGAGATGCGCCGGGTCGGCGCCGAGGACGATGGGGAGCCCGACACCCCCCAGTCTTCCAGACGGGTGGAGAAGGATCGCCAGTCGGTGTAAGGGGCGCAAATGACCCAAGCCGCCATCACCCCCGTTTCGTTCAAGGCCTTCAGCGCCGACTTCGAAGGCTTCTCCCAGGCCCTGGGCGACAGCTTCGCCCGCTACGGGTTCGCGGTGATCTCCGACCACGGCCTGCCCGACAAGAAGGTCACGGGGGCCACCGACGCCACCAAGGCCTTCTTCGCCCTGCCCGAGGAGGTGAAGCGGCGCTATGTGGTGGGAACCGGCGGCCAGCGTGGCTACACCCCCTTCGGCATCGAGACGGCCAAGGATGCGGCCCACTTCGACCTGAAGGAATTCTGGCACATGGGGCGCGACCTGCCGCCGGGCCATCCCTATCAGGACGTGATGCCGCCCAATGTCTGGCCGGTGGAGACCCCGACCTTCGTCTCCGACATCGCCTGGCTCTACGATTCCCTCGACGACCTGGGGGTCCAGGTGCTGGAGGCCATCGCCACCTACCTGAAGCTCGACCGCCACTTCTTCGACGCCACGGTGAACGACGGCAATTCGGTGCTGCGCCTGCTGCACTATCCGCCGGTCCCCAAGGACGGCCCCAACATCCGGGCCGGGGCGCATGAGGACATCAATGTCATCACCCTGCTGCTTGGCGCCGAAGAGGCGGGGCTGGAGGTTCTGGACCGCGACGGCCAGTGGCTGGCGATCAATCCGCCGGCCGGCTCGGTGGTCTGCAACATCGGCGACATGCTGCAGCGCCTGACCAACCACCGGCTGCCCTCGACGACCCACCGGGTGGTGAACCCCGCGCCCGAACGCCGCGGCTTCCCGCGCTATTCGACGCCCTTCTTCCTGCACTTCAATCCCGACCACGAGATCAAGACCCTGGCGTCCTGCGTGGATGGGCAGCACCCGGATCGCTATCCGGACCCGATCACGGCCGATGAGTTCCTGAAAGAGCGGCTGCGCGAGATCAAGCTGCTGTAGGCGGCGCGCCCACCCAAAACCCTGCGTAGAAGTTTGAAGAGTCGGTTTTTGACGGTCACGGAGATTTAACCCTCGCGCGCCCATCGTTCCCCCCCACTGATCGGGGGAGACGTCATGGCCAAGAAGGACGGGGCTTTGCTTGGCGAAGCTGAACGTCCGGCCGCCAACGGCGGGCTGGACCTTTCGGAGGTGAAGCCGACCCTGGCCCGCATCGCGCGCCTGGCCCAGGCCTATGCCAGGTTGCCGAACAGCGATGTGGTGATCCTGGACGGCGACCAGACCTGGCATGCCGCCCAGCCCGACGACTGGCGCAGCGCGGTGCCCAACGAGGACTCCTTCACCGCTGTGGCCCTGCGCTCGGAGGGCGTGTTGTGGATCGCCGACGCGCGCGAGGATCCGCGCTTCAAGGACCACCGAGGCGTCACCGGCGACCTGGGCATCCGGTTCTGCGCCGCCGCCCCGATCCGGCTGGCCGACGGCCGCGGCGTGGGCGCCGTGCTGGTGACCGACGTCGAGCCCCGTGAACACGATCCCGCCTTCGCCGACTACCTCGCCGACCTGGCCGCCCTGGCCGGGGACGAGTGGGCCCGCTACGCCGCCCGCCAGGACCTGGCCCGCGCCGCCGGCGAGGTCGCCGCCGCCCGCAACATGATCTCCGCCTTCGTCCAGGCCGCCCCCGTGGCGCTCTGCATGGTCGACAAGGAGATGCGGGTCATCCAGGCCAGCCCCCGCTGGCGGGCCGAGCGCCAGAGCGAGGATGTCTCCGGCCAGAGCCTTTACGAAGCCTATCCCGACACGCAGCGCTGGGCGCCGGTCTACAACCGCTGCCTCAAGGGCCAGACCGTGCAGCACGACCGCGTGCCGGTGAACCTGCCCGACGGCCGCCATCTGTGGGCGCGGGTGGAGATCAATCCCTGGCGCGAGGCCGACGGCGAGATCGGCGGCCTGCTGATCATGTCGGTGGACGTCACCCGCACCGCCGACGCCCTGGAGGAGGCCAAGCGCAACGAGGAACGGCTGAAGCTCGCCATGGAGATCGGCGAGTTGCGCATGTGGGAGATGGACTGGAAGCGCCGCGAACTGACCGGCGCCGGGTACCAGTCGCCCCAGCAAGGCGAGGCGGGCGCCTCAACCTATGAGGAGATGAACGCCGACATCTGGCGCGGCATCCATCCGGCCGACCGCGACGAGGCCATGCGCGCCTGGGACGAATACGTCGAAGGCGGCGCCCCGTTCCGGCAGGTCTATCGCATGACCCGGAAGGAGGGGCCGCACCAGTGGCACTACTCAGCCTGCGAGGCGATCCGCGACGAACGCGGCCGCATCGTCCGGGTGCTGGGGGTGCTGCGCAATATCGACAAGGAGAAGCGCGGCGAACTGGAACTGGTGAAGGCCAAGGAGGAAGCCGAGACCGCCAACAAGGCCAAGAGCGAGTTCCTGGCCAATATGAGCCACGAGATCCGCACCCCGCTGAATGGCGTCATGGGCATCGCCGGGGCGCTGGCCCGCACCGAGCTGACTGCCGGCCAGGCCGAGATGGTCAATCTGATCGAAACCTCGGCCCAGACCCTGGAAGCCCTGCTCACCGACATCCTGGACCTGGCCCGCATCGAGGCCGGCCGGCTGGAGATCCGCCCCGAGCCCTTCGACATGGCCACCTCGGTCAATGCCTGCGCCTCGCTGTTCCATGCGAGCGCCCAGGCCAAGGACCTGAAGCTGATCGTCGAGTGCGACCCCTACGCCCAGGGGTCCTTCGACGGCGATGCGCCGCGCATCCGCCAGATCCTCACCAACCTGCTGGGCAATGCGGTGAAGTTCACCAACGCCGGCGAGGTGAAGCTGGCGGTGAAGGCGCGGCGCGACGAGACCTCCACCCACCTCACCTTCGAGGTCAGCGACACGGGCATCGGTTTCGACGAGGAAACCCGCCAGCGCCTGTTCGGGCGGTTCCAGCAGGCCGACGGCTCCATCACGCGGAGATTTGGCGGAACCGGCCTCGGGCTCGCCATATCCCGCTCCCTGGCCGAGGCCATGGGCGGGACGCTGTCGGCGACCTCGGAACCGGGCCAGGGCTCGACCTTCGCCCTCGACCTCGAACTGCAGCGCCGCCACGGCGCCGTGGACCTGTGGGGTGAGCACGAGGAGGCCGCCAATGAGGAGGCCGACCTCGACACGATGCGCGTGCTGCTGGCCGAGGACCATCCCACCAACCGCCGGGTCGTGGAACTGATCCTGGGAGCGGCCGGGGTCGACCTGACCTGCGTCGAGAACGGCGCCGAGGCCGTGGACGAGGCCGCGCGCGCCAGCTTCGATCTGATCCTGATGGACATGCAGATGCCGGTGATGGACGGCCTGACCGCCATCCGCGCCATCCGTCGCCGGGAGGGGCGCGAGAAGGCGGCGCCCACGCCCATCTACACCCTGACCGCCAACGCCATGCCCGAACACGCCCAGGCCTCCTCCGACGCCGGCGCCGACGGCCACATCACCAAGCCCATCACCGCCGACGGCCTGCTCCGCGTCGTGGAGCAGGTGTGGAACGACAAGGCCGGGGGTGGTGTGGCGGCGGACGGGGCGGAGGCGTTGCGGGCCTGACAACAGAAAGACCCTTCGATGCGCGAAGGGCCCCTTCGCCCTGCCCTCTCCCCCTGCGCCGACGGGCGAGGAGGGATTGTCTCAGAGGTCTTGGGCGAATCCCCTCTCCTGCTTGCGGGAGAGGGTAGGGTGAGGGTTCTTGTTAGCTGAGTTCCCGCGCCGCAAACGTCAGCAAGCCCTCAGGCCGCAACGGCGCGTCGATCGGTGTCCAGGGCCTGGTTGATGGCGGTCATCAGGCGTTCCGGCTTGATGGGTTTCTCCACGACCCCGTTCATGCCCTGGGCGAGGTAGCTGGCGGCGTCCCAGGGATCGGCGTTGGCGGTGAGCGCCAGGATCGGAACCTGGCCCGCCGGGCCGGCAAGGGCGCGGATGCGGCGGGTGGCCGCGACACCGTCAAGGTTGGGCATGCGGATGTCCATCAGGATCAGGTCAAAGCGCCCATCCTCAGCGGCGGCCACGGCCTGCAGCCCATCCTCGACGCTTTCGGTCGTCGCCCCGAACATGTCGCAAAGAGTCTCGGCCACCAGCCGGTTGGTGGCGTTGTCGTCGGCGATCAGGATATGCAGGCCGCTATCGGCCATCACCTCGGCCTCCTGCGCCAGGGCGATCTCGCAGGGGGCGGGCAAGGCGAAGAGGGGGATGGCGAAGGTGAGGTCCAGGCCGCCGGCGGCGTTGCGCGCGGCGCCCAGGGTCCCGCCCATCTGGGCCACCAGCTCGCGGCAGATGGAGAGGCCCAGGCCTGCCCCGCCCTGTTTCAGGCCCTGCTCGGTCTGGCTGAAGGGCTGGAAGATGCTGGCCAGCCGGTCCTCTGGCACGCCCGTGCCGGTGTCGGAGACCTCGCCCTCCACCGCCAGGTGGACGCCGTCGCGGCGGACCCGGAGCGCGACCTCGACGCCACCGGTCTCCGTGAACTTCAGCGCGTTGCCGATCAGGTTGTTGAACACCTGCTTGATGCGGATCTCGTCCCCCAGCGCCCATTGGTCGGCGGGGCCGTCATAGGCCACGGCGAGGGTCAGGCCCTTGAGCTCGGCCCGGGCGCCCCAGAGGGTGGCCAGGTCGCCGGTGAGACGTCCGAGGGCGAAGCTGTCCTCGTTGAGCTCCAGGCGGCCCGCGTCGGCGCGCGACAGGTCCAGCGCGTCGGTGAGAAGGCGCAGCAGGGTCTCGCCGGAGTCCTGGATGCCGCGGACATAGGGGATGAGGTCGGGCTGAACCAGCTTGCGCGCCAGGATGTCGGCGATGGCCAGAACGCCGTTCAGGGGCGTTCGGATCTCGTGGCTCATCACCGCCAGGAACTGTGACTTGGCGGTCAGCGCCGCCTGGGCCTCGATCCGGGCCCGGTCCGTGGCGGCGGCCAGGGTGGTCATCTCGTCGGCGTGGGCGCGGCTGGCGGCGTTGGTGGCCTGGAGCAGGGAGAGCGCGCTGCCCACGCCGGCATAGAGTCCCCCCTGGGTGACGATGAAGCCCCGCAGCAGTTCCGAGGCTCGCTCGGCCAGGGCCTCGCCGCAGAAGGCCGCCACGTCCACGTCGCCCTCCACCACCAGGGGCTCGGGATTCATCAGCAGGGAGATCGGACGGCCCGCATAGAGGGCGCGGCCGAACTGGCCGGCCATGGCCAGGAAGAAGGCGGTGCGCTCCACCAGACCCACCGGCGCGCCATCGGCGCCTACCACCGCGATGGCGAGCGTATCGGGCTCGGCCTCGAACCGCTCGTAGATCAGGGCGCCGGGCGTTTCCGGGGCGATGGGAAAGGAACGCTGGGCAAGGTCGAGGAGGACGCCGGACATGCAAGACCTCAGTACTGGGGGTAGCGAAGTCCTAGGTCGCCTGAACTAACGGGAGGTGAATCTGAATGTGGTTATACTTTAGCAGAACTCGATATCATCGTCTTATATCTGTCATGTATCCGTCACGCGGCGTCGATCCCGAGTATTTTCAGGCATAGACTGACTTCGGATGGTCACAGCCTTGGCTGTTGCCGCGGGCTGCGCGGTGTCTAGGATGGGCCCTCTCAACCCAAGGGGAGATCATGTCGGAGACTGTGTTCGGGACCCGGGCCTAACCGCCGACCGAGGTTCCTAGACTTCTGATCGGCTCATGGCCCTTCGCCGTCCGCGCCAGCGCGCGGGCGCGCCTTGTTATGATCAGTTCCGGACAGTCCCTTGAACATTTCCAAAGCGCAGCAACGCACGCTGCACGCCCTGGCCCAAGGCGGCCAGATCATCCTTGAACGCGATCCCCGAGGCGGCATCGTTGAAGCCACCTGCATCAGCCGTGACGGCTGGCGGCTGGCCGACTGCGACCTCGCCGTCTTCAAGAGCCTGAAGAAGAAGCGACTGATCGCCAGCCGGGGCGGCCAGCCCTATCGGGTGACCCGCGACGGCCTGGTGAACCTGCGGGCCCAGCTCGACAACCGGACCTCAGTCCGCGGCTGGTAGCCCCACCAACCGAAGGAAGTGGACGCGCGCGGCGCCGTAGTCGCGCGCGTCCAGCACCTCGAAGCCCTCGACGCTGAAGGCCGGCTCGGCCGAGCCGCGCTCGAAGACGATCAGGGCCTCGGGCGCCAGCCAGCCGCCGTCGCGCAGCTTGGCCAGCGCCACCTCGCCCAGACCCTTGGCGTAGGGCGGATCGAGGAAGGCGAGGTCGAAGGCCGGGCCGTCGGCGCCGGGACGTTGGCCAAGGTCGGTGGCCGAGCGGCGGTGGACGCGGGTTTTCCCGAACAGGCCCATCGCATCGACGTTCTCGCGGATCGCACCGCGGGCGGCCTCGTCGGTCTCCACGAACAGGCAGAAGGCAGCGCCGCGTGAGAGGGCCTCGAAACCCAGCGCCCCGGAGCCCGCGAACAGGTCGATGACGCGCAGCTCCCGCAGACCCTTGGACCAGGCGGCATGCTCCAGGATGTTGAACACCGCCTGACGGGCGCGGTCGCTGGTGGGGCGGGTGGCCTCGCCGGCCGGGGTGACGATCGCCTTGCCGCGGAAGTCGCCGGAAACGATGCGCATGGGGATACCAGTGTCTCAGGTGGAACTAGAGCGTTGGCGAAGCGGGGGCGGAACGCCGGGGCGCGATGGGGGCGCCGAGCGGCCTATCCGCGCCGCTTGGGACCGCCCTTTGGCGCAGGGCCTGGCGGACGCGCGAGCGAGCTTGGCGGCCGTGATCCCGATCGACTGGGCGCGCGCGGGCCTGAAGGCCGCCCGTCCGCCGGCGGAGATCCGGAACGCTTGGGCTTGACGTCGCGCGGCGCGTCCTGGGCGGCGGGCCGGGCGTCGTGCGTCTTGCCGCCGTCCGGCCGCGGACCCTTGAAGCGGTCGGGACGGCGCGAGTCGGCCTTGGGGCCTTCCTTGCGCTTGGGAACAGCATCCCGCTTCGCGCCATTGGGGCGTGGGCCCGATCGCGGCGCATCGGCGCGCGGCCCGCGATCCGTACGCGGCGTCGTGGGCGACGGGGCGTCGCGTCGCGGAGGGCGGGCCTCGGCCTGGGCGGGGCGCGCGCCTTGCGGACGCGGGGCGTCCGGTCGGGGGCTACTGGAACGTTCCGCACGCGGAGCCGCCGACCGAGGGGCGTCCGGACTCGGCGCGCGGGGCTCGGCCGGCGCGCGCTGGGCGGCCAGGCGCGCGTCGGACCGGGGGGCCCGGGCGGGGATCGCGGTGGGCCGGACCTGGGCGACGGGACCGGCCGGCTTCGGCTTGGCCTTTCGCTTGGGGTGCGGGCTGGGGGTGATCGTGGGCTTGGCCCAGCCGGCCTTGTAGACCGTCTTCGGCTTGGCGGGCATGCCGTCGTCAGGCCCGGTGTGGTGGCCTGCGCCCGGCGCGGTGCGGCCCCGGCGCTGAACGTCGCCGCCGGCGTGGGTGGCGATGGGCTTGGAGAACTGGGCGCGATCGCCGGTGGGCAGGTTTCCCGGCGCGATATGGTCGGCGAATTGCTCGCGGACGACGCGCGGCCCCACCTCCTCGATCTCGCCGACGGCCAGGGTTCCCAGGGCCAGCGGCCCATAGGACATGCGGATCAGGCGGTTGACGGTGAGGCCCAGGGCCTCCAGCACGCGGCGGACTTCGCGGTTCTTGCCCTCGGCCAGGGTGACGGTGATCCAGACGTTGGCGCCCTGGGCGCCTTCCTTGGCCTTGTCGAGATGGGCCTCGATGGCGCCGTAGCTGACGCCCTCGACGGTGATGCCGTCCTTCAGGCTGTCGAGCTTTTCCTGGGTGACGCGGCCCCGGGCGCGGGCCCGGTAGCGGCGCACGATGGCGCTGGAGGGCAGCTCAAGCGCCCGGGCCAGGCCGCCGTCATTGGTCAGCAGCAGCAGGCCCTCGGAATTGAGGTCGAGGCGGCCCACCGAGATCAGCCGCGGCAGGGCCTTGGGCAGGGCGTCAAACACCGTGGGGCGTTCCTGGGTGTCCTTGTGGGTGGTCACCAGGCCGACAGGCTTGTGATAGCGGAACAGGCGGGCGGGCTCGGCGGCCTGAACGAGCGCGCCGTCGACGGTGAGCACGTCGTCGGCCTCGACCTTGGTGGCCGGCGTCGTCACGCGCTCGCCGTTGACGAAGACGCGGCCGGCCTCGATCAGCCGCTCGACCTCGCGTCGCGAGGCCACGCCGGCCCTCGCCATCGCCTTGGCGATGCGTTCGCCGCCTTGACCTGCGGGGTCGTCCTGGGTGTCTTGGGGATCGTGGACCATGATCTTCGCACCATGCGCATCGCGCTCGAAGCGGCGCAAGCCGCAGCCGACCGGGGCGAAACCCCGGTGGGCGCCGTCGTGGTCGATCCGGCCACCGGCGAGGTGATCGCGACGGGCGCCAACCAGCCCATCGGCAGCCACGATCCCACCGCCCACGCCGAGATCGTGGCGCTGCGGGCGGCGGCGCAAAAGCTCGGCAACTACCGGCTGACCGGCCTGACCCTGGTGGTGACGCTGGAGCCCTGCGCCATGTGCGCCGGGGCCATCAGCCACGCGCGGATCGGCCGGGTGGTGTTCGGGGCCGAGGACGCCAAGGGCGGGGCGGTGGTCCATGGCCCGCGCTTTTTCGAACAGCCCACCTGCCACTGGCGGCCGGAAGTGGTGGGCGGCGTGCTGGCCGACGAGAGCTCGGCGATGCTGAAGGGGTTCTTCAAGGCGCGGCGTAAAAAAGGAGAGACGACATGATCCTGGCCATGCTGGCCGCCGCCGTGATCGCCGCGCCCGCCGACCTGGCCTGGATGGCCGGATCCTGGACCCACGAGCAGGACGGGACCATCACGCGGGAAACCTGGCTCGCGCCCCTGGGAGGAACTATGTCCGGGGCCGGCCAGACCAATCGGCCAGGCAAGCCGGGGCGGTCGGAGTTCATGACCATTACCGCGGAGCCGGCAGGGACGACCTTCACCGCCTATGTCGACGGCCAGCCGCCGACGCCCTTCGTGGCGATCGCCAGCGATCCGGGCAGCGCGGTGTTCGAGAACAAGGCCCACGATTTCCCGCAGCGGATCATGTACCGCCGCTGCGGCGCCAACCTCTGCGCCGGGATCGAGGGCGTGGTCGCAGGCAAGCTGCGCGCCGAACACTGGACCTACAGCCGGATCTCAGTCCCGGAATAGATCGAGGACAGCCGCCAGGTCGCTGGGGGCGCCCTTTTCCAGCTTCAGCTTGCCCGAGGTCAGCGCGCCCTGCATCGCGGCGGGCGAGGCGATGGCGGCGACGAGGTCGGCCTTGGACCCGGCCAGCACCACACCGGCATCCGGCGCCGCGCCCTTAGAGGTCTCGGCGACGCCGCAGCGGACGCGGATGGTCCAGTCGCCGTCACCGGCCAGCCGCAGGACGAGCGCGGTCTCGGCCTTGGCGGCCTTCTCCGCGTTGAGACGCACCGGGAAGGTGGCGACGATGGCGCTGGCCGGCAGGCCCGCGGCCTGGGCCCCGCCCTGGCGGGCGCCGATGATCTGCTTCCAGCCTGGGGCCTTGCCTGCCAGTTCGGCCGCCTGTTCGAGATAGTAGTTACGGCCGTTCGGGGAGACGCTGTCGAAGCCGAGCTGGCGCAGGGCCTTGACCTCCAGCGCGTCGGCCTCCCCCTTCAGCGACGGGTCGGCGCGGCGGACATAGGTCGCCAGTTCGGCGGCCCACTTCCAGCGGCCTTCGGCATAGGCGGCCTGCGCCTTGGCCAGGGCGGCGGCGGGGCCGCCGGCCAGGTCGGTGATCTCCTTGGCGCGGGCGTCGGGCGCGTCCCTGGACAGCTCGGCGGCGTCGCCGCTGAACCAGCCCATATAGCCGGCGAAGATCGAGCGAACCGACCATTCCACCGTGCCGTAATGCTCGAGGAGGAAGGGATTGGCGGCCAGGTGGGCCGGAAGTTTCACCTTCTCGACGATCTCGTCCGGCGTAAGGCCCTGGTTCATCCAGCGGACGGTCTGGTCGTGGGTGAAGGAAATCGCGTCGCGGTAGTCGGTCAGGGTCGCGGCGATCGCCGGGGCGCCGACGATAGGCCGGGTGTGGGAGGGGACCAGCACCTCGGCGCGCAGCGCCCGCATACGGTCCAGGGAGGCCGCCCATTGGACGGGGTCGCGGTAGCTGGTGCCGCGGATCGTGTAGAGGTTGGGGAAGGCCTTGTAGATGTTGTCGCCGGGGAACAGCACCCGGCGCTCCGGCATCCAGACGAACAGCTGGTCCTCGGTCTCGCCCGGCGCATGCTCAAGGACGAACTGCTCACCGCCGAGCTTGAGGGTGAGCGTCTGGTCGAAGGTCAGGTTGGGGGCCACGAACCCGCCGGCCCCGCCCCCGCCGAAGGCCGACAGGAAGGGTCCGATCCCGACGCTGACGAAGCCGTCCGGCGTCCCCTTGGGCAGGAAGACCCCGTACATGCGCGCCGCCCGGGCCGCGATGGAGGGGGCAGCGACGCCGTTCCACTTGGCCGCCTCCCGCAGCAGGGTCGCCTGGGCGATCACCTTGCCGCCCTTGACCAGCGGGAAGGCCGAGGCGCCGTTGATGTGGTCGTTGTGGTTGTGGGTATAGATGATGGCCACGACCGGCTTGCCGCCCGCCCGCGGCGCGAACTCCGCCCAGACCTTCCTGGCCTCCTCCAGGCTGTCGGTGGTGTCGATGATCACCACGCCTGTCTTGCCCACCACCATGATCGAATTGGCGATGCCGTAGCCGACGGCGGAGAAGACCCCGGGGGCCGGCTCATAGACCTTGGCCGGCGCAAACTCGGCGGTGTGGGCGGCGAGCGAGGGCGCGATGCGGGCGGCCGGTTCGTCGGCCAGGGCGGCCGTGGCCATCAGGCCGAACGCGGCGGCGGCGAGTGCGCGGATCATGTGTTTCCCCAACCTGGCGGCTCTTTCCGCCAAGAACGCCCCTGCCCTGGCGGCGGTCAATACTTGTCAGGTGGCGAGCGCGGTTCGATGATGCGGAATAATTAAATCATAGGGAGAACGACCATGGGACTTCTTGATGGGAAGGTGGCGATTGTCACGGGCGCCGGCGGCGGTCTGGGCGAGGCCTATGCCAAGCTGTTCGCCAAGGAAGGCGCCAGCGTCGTCGTGAACGACCTGGGCGGCAGCCGCGACGGTTCCGGCAACGGCACGAGCGCGGCGGCTCAGAAGGTGGTGGACGAGATCATCGCGGCGGGCGGCAAGGCCGTGGCCAACGGCGACGACGTCTCGACCATGGAAGGCGGCGAGAACATCGCCAAGACCGCGCTGGATAACTACGGCCAGATCGACATCCTGGTCTGCAACGCCGGCATCCTGCGCGACAAGACCTTCGCCAACACCACCGAGGCCGATTGGGACCTGGTGGTGAAGGTCCACCTGAAGGGCACCTATTGCTGCACCATGCCGGTCTGGAAGTGGATGAAGGACAACGGCAAGCCCGGCGCCATCGTAATGACCAGCTCCACCTCGGGCCTCTACGGCAATTTCGGCCAGTCCAACTACGGGGCGGCCAAGGCCGGCATCTACGGCTTCATGCGCGTGCTCTCCATCGAGGGCCGCAAGTACGGCATCCGAGTCATGGGCCTGGCGCCGGGCGCCTTCACCCGCATGACGTCGGACCTGCCGGGCCGCCAGGGCAAGGAGCCGGACGCCATGAGCCTGCCGGAGAACATCGCGCCGGGCGTGCTCTACATGGTGTCGGATCTCGCCGCCGATCACACCGGCAAGGTGCTCGGCGTCTCCTCGCGCGGGGTGCGCGAGATCAAGATGCTGCAGACCGACGGCTTCAACCCGGGCAAGCCCTATACCGCCCAGGACGTGGCCGACCACGCCAAGGAAGTGTTCTTCCCGGCGGCCGAAGAGAAGACCGCGGCCAGCGCTTAAGAGGTGTGAGTTTTCCTCCCCCGTTCACGGGGGAGGAAAAGCCGCCATCCGCGCGTCCATCGCTAGTCGCAGGATCGTCCGCTGCTCCCGCGACAGGGTGGCGAGCGCCCGGGAGATCGGGACTAGACGCGAGCCGGTCTCGATCTCGCCCGCGCGTTTCAGGCCGCTGCGCCGATAGTCGCCAGCCTCGCCTACGAACAGCAGATGCAGGAAGTCAGGATAGGGATAACGGTAGTTTTCCGGCCGCGCTGACAGGTGCCGGAAGCAGATCATGGCGAATAGGCCGGGCGCGGGCATCGACCAGCCGCACTCCTCCATCAGTTCCCGGGCCAAGGTGTCCCCGATGGTCTCGCCAGGCTCCATGCGGCCGCCGGGCATGACGTGGCTGTCGATACCGTCGTCCACCACCACGACCTTCGAACCCTTGAACACCACGCCGCGCACAGAGGTGACGAGGTCGGCGGGGGGGAGCTCGGCGCAGGTGAAGACCCGCACCGACAGGTGGATCTGCGGTCCCCAGCGGGCCTCGCCCTCATAGTTGGGCGGGCGGCCGGCAATCAGGGCGTCGAACATCTCTAGGCCTCAAACCCCTTGAGCCTCGCGTCCAGGCCGTCGCGCACCGCCGGCCATTCGTCCTTCAGCACCGAGAAGATGCAGGTGTCGCGGATGCGGCCGGTCCAGGTGACGCGGTCCTGGCGCAGGATGCCTTCCAGTTGGCCGCCCAGCTTGGTGACGGCGGCGCGGCTGCGGGCGTTGATGGCGTCGACGCGGAACACCACGCGGCGCGCGCCGTCGCCGAAGGCCTGGCCCATCATCAGCCGCTTGGCCGCCGGGTTCACCGGCCCGCCGCGATAGTCGGGATGGTAGTAGGTGCCGCCGATTTCCAGGCTGGCGTTGGGCAGGTCATAGGACGAGTAGCAGGTAATGCCGACGCAGCGGCCATCGGCCACCACCGCCCAGTGGATCGAGACGCCCTTGGCCTGGTTGGCGTTCATGCGGGCCCATTGGGGGTCAAAGTGCTCGCCGGCCATGGAATAGGGATAGAGGTCGGTCCAGACCGCTGGATCCGCATTGCAGGCCTCGCGCAGGCCTTCCTTGTGGGCCTCGGTGAAGGGCTCCAGCCGCACGAAGCGGTTCTCCATCACCCGGGTCGGATCGACTTTCATGAGCCCCTCGCAAACAGGATCGCGGCCTGGACGAGGTACACCGCGGCGACGCCGGTGAAAATCCACCGACGCCAGGCGCGGAAGCCCTGGTCGGTGAGCCTGTCCAGCACCCTGGCGCCGAGGGTGACGCCCAGGACGGTCAGGGCGCAAGCCGCGACGAGCAGCCAGGGCGGAGCGAAACCGCCGCCGCCGGCCAGCAGGATCGCCCCGCCATAGAACAGCACCTTGGACAGGTGGCTGAACATCTGCAGGGCGGCCTTGGTGGAGAGCACCTGGTGGCGGGTCAGCGCGCTGCGCACCAGGAACAGGTCGGCCAGGGGACCGGAGATGCCGGAGGTCAGCGCCATGGCGGTGGAGAGCACGCCAGCCAGCACCGCGTGGCTGGGCCGGGCGGCGTCCAGCGGGCTGTAGCGCTCGGGCACCCAGATCAGGATCGGCAGCAGGCCGAGCGCCAGATAGACCACCGCCTTGCTGGGGACGTACGAAACCACCGTGAAGGCGGCCATCGTGGCTACGGCGCCGATGGCGTAGAACCCCACCACCTTCCAGACGATGTGCTTCAGATGCAGGACGATGCGCGAGGCGTTGGAGGCCATCTGCACCAGGCCGTGGATGGCCAGGGCGGCGGGGACCGGCAGCAGGGCCGTCAGCACCCCCATCAGGATCAGGCCGCCGGCCATGCCGAAGACGCCCGAAAGCGTGGCCGTCGCCAGCACCGCCGACAGGATCAGGGCCGCGAGGCCGCCGCTCATGGGGCGGTCAGGAAGAGCTGGCCGGCCTGGATCAGGTAGAGGATCCCCACCGCCGTGACGATCAGCCGGGTGTAGCGCTTGAAGTTGATGTCGGTCATCCGGTCGAGGATGCGGCCCCCCACCACCGTGCCCAGCATGGAGAGCGGAATGGCCGCCGCGAACAGCCACAGCGGCGGCATGGCGGCGCCGTCGTGGGTGCGCAGCATCAGTCCGCCATAGACCACCACCTTGGCCAGGTGGGCGAAGACCTGGGTGGCGGCCTTGGTGGCGACGATGACGTGGCGGGTCAGCGCGGTGCGGACGAAGAAGATGTCCAGCAGGGGCCCGGCCACCCCGGCCGTCAGGTTCACGCCGGTGACCATGATGCCCGAGAGCAGGGCCTGGGGCGGCTTGGCGGCGTCCAGCTTGATCCAGTCCTGGGGGAGCCACAGCAGGGCCGGCAGCAGGCCCATGAACAGGAAGAGGCCGGGCTTCGATGGCGTCAGCGCAATCAGCGAGATCGCGGTCCCGGCGATCAGCGAGCCCACCGCGTAGAGGGCCACGATCGGCCAGTTGACGTGCTGCCGGTGCAGGATCGCCCGCCAGCCGTTGGCGACCAACTGCAGCAGGCCGTGGGTGACGAAGGCCGCCGAAACGGGGAGGACCAGGGCCAGCCCTCCCATCAGGACAAGGCCGCCGGCCATGCCGAACACCCCCGACAGGGTGGCCGTCACGAACGCCAGAACAGTGATGAAGAGGGCTGCGAAAGCGCTCATCGGGTCGTCCTCCGGTTGCGCCGGCTTCGTCGAGAGGGACACAGGCCCCCTCCGATCGCCGGACAGCTGCGCATCGTGCGCGGAATGTGCGGGTCCGCCCGCTCACCCTCCGGAGGAAGGCGCTGTGCTCGCTGACGTCCGCCGGTCGCGGCGAGGACGGAGCCTGGGGATCACGCGACGGCGGATCGACCCTGGCTCGTGGGGAGCAAGTTGGCTCTACACCCGAACAAGCGCAGCCGTCGAGGGGGGGCCAATTCCTCCCCCAGGCCGCAGGCCGTTTCGGGGGAGGTGGATCGCTGGCGAAGCCTGCGAGACGGAGGGGGTTTGGGCCGCGGAGGCGGCGAGGGCCTAACCCCCTCCACCGCTTCGCGGTCCCCCTCCCCCGGTGGGGGAGGAATTAGTGCGTCGAGGCCTCGGCCCTGGCGGTTTCCGCCACCCGCTCGATCGGAGGCCGTAGGCGCTCGTCCGCTGCCAGCAACTCGGCCAGTTCCCCCATCGCCGCTTCGTCCGCCCGGCTGGAGATGTCCGCCAGCCTGTCGATGAGCGCCGTCTCTTCCATCCCCGCTTCGTCGGCGGCCAGGCCGTACCAGCCCCAGGGGAGGAGTTCGATATTCTGGAGGGCGGCGAGGTCCTGGAAGATGTCGCCATAGACCTCCACCAGGCCCCACATCTCCGTGCCCGAAACGCCGAAGCCCATGGGGTCGGCGCCCTGGCGGCAGGCGCGCCAGGCGTCGCCGCCCACCAGAAAGCGGTCGCGCGGCACGTCGAGGGGATCGAGGGTGAGGTTGAAGAGCTTGCGCTGCAGGTCGTCGACCTGGGAGTCCACCAGGACCCAGCGGTCACCGTTCCAGTACTCGCCGACCCAGTGGTCGAAGTGCTTGCCGGGCTCGAAGTAGTTGGCGAAGCCGCAGCGGACGCGGGCGGGGAATCCCTTCCGGCGCATGACGGCGGCGAAAAGGGTGGCGAAGTGGCGGCAGACGCCGACGACGCGATGCTCCGGCGCGCGGGGCTCGGTGATGGGCTTGTCGTGCAGCCGCATCGCCTGGCGCAGGATGGCGGCGGTCCCGTGCAGCTGCTTCTCGTCGGCGCGTCCGGGCGCCAGGGTGACGCCATAGGCGGCGGTCAGGCCCTCATGGATCAGCAGGCCGTGCACGAAGGCGGCGACCGCGCCAACCTCGGCGGGCAGGGCGTCGATCAGCGCTTCGAACCCGTCGAGGCCGGTGAACACGCCGGGCGCGCGGTAGCCGTCGAGGAAAGCCTGCTGGGTCATGGGCCGAGCATAGCCCCTGCCCGATCCATGGCCAGTTTTTAGCCCCATCCGTCAAAGCGCAGGCAGGTGGTCGAAAAGGCCCCCGCGCCCACGCTGGCGGTTGGCGCCGGCGCCGCGGCGTCCCTAGGCCTGGAGCCTGAAGTTCAAGGGGCGGCTTATGGAAGAGACCGGAAAGACGACACGGCGGCAGCTGCTGTCGACCATCGGGATGCTGGGCGGATCGGCCCTGATGTACAATATGATGACCACCCTCGGTTACGCCGCCGAGAGTCAGTTCACGGGGCCGCCGAAACTGTCAGGGGCTCGCAAGGGCGCCTCGGTGATCGTGCTGGGGGCGGGGCTGGCCGGGATGCTGGCGGCCTATGAGCTGACCAAGGCGGGCTACAAGGTCACCGTGCTGGAGTACCAGAACCGCGCGGGGGGGCGGAACTGGTCCCTCTATGGCGGCGACACCATCACCGAGATGGGCGGGGCGACCCAGAAGGTGGGCTTCGCCGACGGCAACTATCTGAACCCCGGACCCTGGCGCATCCCGCACAACCACCGGACCCTGCTGCACTACTGCAAGGCCTTCAATGTCGAGCTGCAGCCCTTCGTGCAGTTCAACCACAACGCCTATGTCCACAACACCGAGGCCTTCGGCGGCAAGCCGCAGCGGTTCAAATCCCTGGCCGCCGACTTCGAGGGCAATGTCGCCGAACTGCTGGGCAAGGCCATCGACCAGAAGGGCCTGGACGCCAGCGTCACCGTGGAGGATCGCGACCGCCTGAAGGAGGCCCTGCGCGAGTGGGGCATGCTGGACGGCGACATGAAGTACGCCAAGAACCTGCGCTCCTCGGAGCACCGCGGGTTCGCCCGCAATCCCGGCGGCGGGGCGGGCGGCGCGCCGTCGCCTTCCGATGTCTTCGCCCTGAAGGACGTGCTGGATTCCAAGATCTGGCGAAACATGTCGTTCTTCATGAACGAGGAATTCCAGACCACCATGTTCCAGCCGGTGGGGGGCATGGGCATGATCGGCAAGGCCTTCGCCAAGCAGGTCCAGCCGCTGATCACCTACAACGCCAAGGTCTCCAAGATCGACCAGGCCAGGAAGGGCGTCACCGTCACCTATTCCGACACCGGGACGGGCGTGGTGACGGAGGCCAAGGCCGACTGGTGCGTCTGCACCATCCCGCTGACGGTGCTGAGCCAGATCGAGAACAACATGTCGGAGAAGATGAACGCGGCGATCGCCGCCGTGCCCTACTCCAACTCCGTCAAGATCGGCCTGGAGATGAAGCGGCGGTTCTGGGAGGAGGATGCCGCCATCTATGGCGGCCACTCCTTCACAAACCAGGAGATCGGCCTGGTCTCCTATCCCAACAACAACTTCCTGCAGGACGGCCCGGCCGTGCTGCTGGGCGCCTTCGCCAGCGGGATGAGCGGCTATCACCTGGCCGGGATGACGCCAGCCGAACGGATCGAGGCGGCCCTGGCCCAGGGGTCGGTGTTTCATCCGGAGAGCTATCGCAAGGAGTTCTCGAACGGCGCCTCGGTGGCCTGGAACCGCGTCCCCTGGATCCTGGGCTGCTGCGCCCGCTGGACCGAGGAAACCCGCGCCGCACACTACCAGGACCTGGTGGCGATGGACGGCCGGGTGGTGCTGGCCGGGGAGCACGCCTCCTACGTCGGCTGCTGGATGGAGGGCTCGCTGCTCTCCTCCATCGACGCCATCACCCGTCTGCACAAGCGCGCGCTGGAGGCCTGAGCATGAAGATGATTTCGAAGCTTACCCTGGTGCTGGCCTTCACCCTGGCCGCGCCGGCCCTGGCCGACGAGCCGGGTCCGGGAGGCAGCAAGCCGCCGACGCCGAAGACCGGGCAGGAGGTCTACCAGATGGTCTGCCAGACCTGCCACATGGCCGACGGCAAGGGCGCGGTGGGGGCGGCAAGCTTCCCGTCCCTGGCCAGCAATCCGAAGATGAAGATGGCGGCCTATCCCATCGTCATGGTCACCAAGGGCCGGGGCGGCATGCCCTGGTTCAGCGACATGCTGAGCGCCGAACAGACCGCGGCGGTGATCACCTATGTCCGCACCAACTTCGGCAACGCCTATCCCGACCCGGTGACCGCCGAGGACGTCAAGCGCCTGTCTCCACCGCCCGCCGCGCCCGGCCACTAACGAAAAGAGGCGGGGACCGCCTGGCCCCCGCCTCTCCTTCCGTCTCGATGTCGCGGAACGACTAGTTCCGGAAGACGGCCGCGTTCGACGGATCGTGCGGCATCTCGCGGTACTGGCGCAGTTCGTTGCGGCCCACGACCATGTGGTGGACCTCGTCGGGACCGTCGGCGATCCGCAGGGTGCGGGTCGAGGTGTACATGCGGGCCAGGGGGGTGTGCTGCGACACGCCGAGCGCGCCGTGCATCTGGATGGCCTCGTCGATGATCTCGCAGACCCGCTCGGGGATCATGGCCTTGACCATGTGGATCCAGATGCGGGCTTCCTGATTGCCCAGGACGTCCATGGCCTTGGCGGCCTTGAGCACCATCAGGCGCATGGCCTCAATGTCGATGCGGGCGCGGCTGATCTTCTCGATGTTGCCGCCCAGCTGGACCAGCGGCTTGCCGAAGGCTTCGCGGGAAAGGCCACGGGTGACCATCAGGTCCAGGGCCTTCTCGGCCTGACCGATGGCGCGCATGCAGTGGTGAATACGGCCGGGACCGAGACGCAGCTGGCTGATCTCGAAGCCGCGGCCCTCGCCCAGCAGCATGTTCGACGCTGGCACGCGGACGTTGTCGAAGATGATGTGCATGTGGCCGTGGGGCGCGTCGGGATCACCGAACACGTTCATGGGGCCGACGATCTTCACGCCGGGCGCGTCGGTGGGGACCAGGATCTGCGACTGGCGCAGGTTCGGCGGGCCGTCCGGGCTGGTCTGGACCATGGTGATCATGATCTTGCAGCGCGGGTCGCCGGCGCCGGAGATGTAGTGCTTCTCGCCGTTGATGACGTACTCGTCGCCCACCAGGGTGGCGCGGGTGTTGACGTTCTTGGCGTCCGACGAGGCGGCGTTGACCTCGGTCATGGCGAAGGCCGAGCGGATCTTGCCGGCCAGCAGGGGCTCCAGCCACTGCTTCTTCTGCTCAGGGGTGCCGACCCGTTCCAGGACTTCCATGTTGCCGGTGTCCGGCGCCGCGCAGTTCATGGTCTCCGAGGCCATCGGGTTCTTGCCCAGCTCGACGGCGATATAGGCGTAGTCGAGGTTGGAGAGGCCCTCGCCGGTCTCGGCGTTGGGCAGGAAGAAGTTCCACAGACCCTCGGCCTTAGCCTTGTCCTTGGCCTTTTCCAGGCATTCGAGCTGGCCCGGCGCGTAGGACCAGATGTCGGCCTTGCCCTCGCCCAGGCGGTGGAATTCCGCCGACATCGGGTTGACCGTCTCGACGATGAACCGCTTCACATGCTCCAGCAGCGGCAGGGCCTTGGCCGACATACGCAGGTCGTTGAGCTCGTCCATCGGGTTCAGCTTGAAGCTGGACTGGGCCTTGTCCTGGGTCTCGCTCATCGGGTCTCTCCTGCGAATTGTTGTTGCCGTCAGCTTTGGCGCACTTTCGGCCAAAATCCAAACAAGCGTTTCAATTTACAGCGTCACGCCGGCCGCGCCGGACCCGCCCCGTGGCACACCGCCTCGATGTTGTGGCCTTCAGGATCGAGGACGAAGGCCCCGTAATAGGCGGGGTGGTAGTGCTCGCGCAGGCCGGGCGGGCCATTGTCGCGGCCGCCGGCGGCGATGGCTGCGGCGTAAAAGGCGTCTACCGTCGCGCGGTCGGGCGCCGTGAAGGCGACGTGGCAGTAGCCGGCCGTCTCGCCCTGGCCGATCCAGAAGAAGGGACGCCCCGAACCGTAGCCGGAGGAGTCATCCATGCCGAACAGCCGGGTCAGGCCCAGCGGCGCGAGGGCCTGGTCGTAGAAGCGTTGGGCGGCGGCGTGGTCGGCCACCCTCAGGCTCACATGGTCCAGCATCAGCGTCCCTCCTCAGTCGCCTGAGGCTAGAGCCTTTCAGGGTCAGATGGAATCATCTGACCCGTTCAAAAAGGCTCTAATTCAAAGAGATAGAGCGCGTCGGGCGGGTTAACCGGCTTCCACTTAACCCTGACGCGCTCTAGGACGCCCTGCCGGATTGGCAATCGCTACTTGGTGGGCAGCTTGTCGGCGCCTTCGCAGGCCGACGACACCAGGGCCTTGTCCTCGGCGCTGGCGGCCTTGGCGGCGGTGGCGCTGCGCCAGGTGTCGGAGAGCACCAGGGGCTTGGAGGGGGTGTAGGACCCGATGATCACGACCGTCCTGGCCTTGCAGTCGAGGCCCATGACGTTGCCGACGCCGTCCGCGGCGCCGGGGGCCGAGGGGCCAAGGCGGGTGGCGGCGGCCGGCTTGCCGATGGCCTGGAGCACGACGACCTTGCCGCTGGCGGCGTCACGATAGGAATAGTCGGTGTCGTAGGACCACTGCAGGCCCTTGTCGCTGACGGCGCTGTAGGGCTTCCACGTCTCGGCGCAGGCGGCGGACGCCGCGGCCGTGGCGGACAGGACGGCGAGCGCGATAAGGCGGCGCATGGACAATCTCCTGGGACTTTAAAAGTTTCTTCCCTCGCCCAAACCCTTAGCGGCGCGGCGCCTTCCACACCAAGCGGATTCACCGCCTCGGCGCCTGCCAAGCTTGACTCCAGCCCCTCGCGACCCTACCTCCCGGCCGTCGTTAGCACTCAGGGGCCACGGCTGCTAACGGTCGGCCCCTGACGCTCACGCAATCCATTCAACCGTTTCGAACGGAGAGAAAAAAACATGGCGTTTCGTCCCCTGGGAGACCGCGTGCTCGTGAAGCGCGTCGAAGAAGTTGAGAAGACCAAGGGCGGGATCATCATTCCCGACACCGCCAAGGAAAAGCCGCAGGAAGGCGAAGTCGTCGCCGTCGGCCCCGGCGCCCGCGATGACAGCGGCAAGATCCAACCCCTGGACGTGAAGCCGGGCGACAAGATCCTGTTCGGCAAGTGGTCCGGCACCGAAGTGAAGATCGACGATCAGGACCTCCTGATCATGAAGGAAAGCGACGTCCTGGGCGTGGTCGAATAACCACCTCCTCCGCTTCCTCCCTTCCCACAACATTCTGAAAGAGCTGAACAAAAATGGCCGCTAAAGACGTCTATTTCTCCTCCGACGCGCGTGACCGCATGCTGCGCGGCGTCAATGTCCTCGCCAACGCCGTGAAGGTGACCCTGGGTCCCAAGGGCCGCAACGTGGTCATCGAAAAGTCCTTCGGCGCCCCGCGCTCCACCAAGGACGGCGTGTCGGTCGCCAAGGAAATCGAACTGTCGGATCGCTTCGAGAACCTCGGCGCGCAGATGATCCGTGAAGTCGCCTCCAAGACCAACGACAAGGCCGGCGACGGCACCACCACCGCCACCGTCCTGGCCCAGGCCATCGTCGTCGAGGGCCTGAAGTCGGTCGCCGCCGGCATGAACCCGATGGACCTGAAGCGCGGCGTCGACAAGGCCGTCACCAAGGTGCTGGCCGAGATCAAGGCTTCGGCCAAGAAGGTCACCACCAACGCCGAGATCGCCCAGGTCGGCACCATCTCCGCCAACGGCGACACCGAAGTCGGTGAGATGATCGCCAAGGCGATGGCCAAGGTCGGCAACGAAGGCGTCATCACGGTTGAAGAAGCCAAGACCGCCGAGACCGAACTCGACGTCGTCGAAGGCATGCAGTTCGACCGCGGCTACCTGTCGCCCTACTTCATCACCAACGCCGACAAGATGGAGGTCGAACTCGAAGAGCCTCTGATCCTGCTCTACGAAAAGAAGCTGACCTCGCTGCAGCCCCTGCTTCCGGTCCTGGAAGCCGTGGTCCAGTCGGGCCGCCCCCTGCTGATCATCGCCGAGGACGTCGAGGGCGAAGCCCTGGCCACCCTGGTGGTGAACAAGCTGCGCGGCGGTCTTCGCGTCGCCGCCGTCAAGGCGCCGGGCTTCGGCGATCGCCGCAAGGCCATGCTGGAAGACATCGCCATCCTGACCGGCGGTGAGCTGATCAGCGAAGACCTGGGCATCAAGCTCGAAAACGTCGGCCTGGAAATGCTGGGCAAGGCCAAGAAGGTCACGATCACCAAGGACGACACCACCATCGTCGACGGCATCGGCGCCAAGGACGCGATCGAAGGCCGCATCAGCCAGATCAAGCGCCAGATCGAAGACACCACCAGCGACTACGACAAGGAAAAGCTGCAGGAACGTCTGGCCAAGCTGGCCGGCGGCGTCGCCGTGATCCGCGTCGGTGGTTCGACCGAAGTGGAAGTTAAGGAAAAGAAGGACCGCGTCGACGACGCCCTCAACGCGACCCGCGCGGCCGTGGAAGAAGGCATCGTCCCCGGCGGCGGCGTCGCCCTGCTGAAGGCCTCCAAGGCTCTGGACGGCTTCAAGGGTGACAATGCTGACCAGGAAGCCGGCGTCGCCATCGTGCGCCGCGCCCTGCAGGCCCCGATCCGTCAGATCGCCGAAAACGCCGGCGTCGAAGGCTCGATCGTGGTCGGCAAGGTCATGGAGAATTCCTCCCCGACCTTCGGCTTCAACGCCCAGACTGAAGAGTATGTGGACATGGTCACGGCCGGCGTCATCGACCCGGCCAAGGTTGTCCGCACCGCCCTGCAGGACGCGGCCTCGGTCGCCGGCCTGATGATCACCACAGAAGCCGCGATCGTCGAGGCGCCCAAGAAGGGCGGCCAAGGCGGCGGCGACATGGGTGGCGGCATGGGCGGCATGGGCGGCATGGACTTCTAAGGTCCGTCATCCCGGCCAACGGAGCGGCGCAAGCCGCGAAGGACGAGCCGGGACCCATACTGCGATTAAGATTGAGGGCGGGGCCGCGAGGCTCCGCCCTTTTTCATGCCGGTTTCTTCAGGCGTTCCAGCAGCGGGCTCAGCTCGCCCTTGATGTCATAGACCCCCACGTCCTTGACCATCTGCGGCGTCGCCCATTCCGGCCAGGGCTCGATCACCTCCAGGTCGCGGAAGGCCGTCGCGATGGCCCCTGGCGACTTGGCCTTGAGGAAGGCCCACTCGACACCGAGCTCGCCCTTGTGACGCACGAGGAAGGTGGCCATCAGTCGGCCTTTCCGTCGCCCAGCACGACCCCGCCGATCCAGCTCACCACGCCCACGATGATCGAGGCGAGGATACCGGGGATCAGGCCCGAGACCATGAAGCCCGGCAGCAGCAGGGCCACCAGCCCGATCATCGCGGCGTTCACCACAAGCAGGAACAGCCCGAGGGTCAGAATGGTCAGGGGCAGGGTCAGCAGGAAGACGATGGGCCGGACGATGGCGTTGACCAGGCCCAGCAGCAGGGCCGCCAGCAACAGGTCGAGCCAGCCGGAATAGGAGACCCCCGGCAAGACCGCCGCGGCGAGCCAGAGACCCAGGGCTGCGATCAGCACACGGGCGAGGAAGCGGGACATGTCGGAACTCCGGCCTTAAGGACGAGGTGACTTAAGCCACAGCATCCAGGTTCGCTCCATGCCCTACGTCAACATCCGCATCACGCCCGGCGCCACCCAGGCCCAGAAGGAAGAGCTGATCGCCGGGACCACCGAGCTGCTGGCCCGGGTGCTGAACAAGAACCCCGCCACCACCTTCGTGGTGATCGACGAGGTCGAACGCGAACACTGGGGCGTCGGAGGCGCCAGCCTGGCCGCGCGGGACAAGGGATAGTTTTCCTCTCCGTCCAGGGGTGAGGAAGCCGTCGCGTTTCACCGGCGTTACAGCCGCGGCTTAGTTTGGTCCCATGAGCTTGGCCATTTGGTCCCCACCGAAGGGATCTCCATGCGCCACCTGCTGCTCCTCGCCGCCTTGATCGCCACGCCAGCCGCCGGCCAGCCGCCGCCCGAAGGCATGGGCCGGCTGTTCATCAGCCCCTCCGGCCAGCCCTTCCGGGGTGGCGATGGGCGCGAGACCTGGTTCGCACAGGCCGACGCCGACCATGACGGCGCGCTGTCGCTGGCGGAATTTCGCGCCGACGCCATGGTCTTCTTCAAGGTGCTCGACGCCAATGGCGATGGCAGAATCGACGGCTTCGAGAACAGCGCCTACGAGACGAAGATCGCGCCCGAGATCACCCGCATGAGCTTCCCTGGCGAGGGCGGCGGCGACCGCCGCGGTCCCATGGGCGGCGACTCCGAGGCCAGCCACATACCGCGCGGCGGCCCCGGCGGCCCTCGGGGCGGGAGCCGACATGGCGGTGGCCCCCAACGCGCCGTCCCCCGCGAGGGGGCCGCCCGCTACGGCCTGCTCAACGAGCCCCAGCCGGTGCGCGGCGGCGACGCCAATCTCGACTGGAAGGTGACCGCCGAGGAGTGGGCCAAGGCGGCGGGCAAGCGGTTCGCGCTCCTCGACACCGACGGCGACGGCACGCTGATCCTGACCACCCTGCCCAGCCCGCCCGCGGGACCCCGTCCGCCGCGCTAACGGGGTTTTGTCCGCCCCGTCAAAAAACGAAGATTTCACGATTGCCGGTCTAGGTTGAACCCAGGGCAAATCAACACGCGCCAAAGGGGGCCGGCCGGAACGATGACGCCGCGCGGCCTGCTCAACGAACAGCTCGACATCGTCGCCGCGGAGTCGCGTGCGACACTGTGGATCCGCCTGGTCATCACCTCCATCAGCGCGGTGTTGCTCGGCTTCAACTTCGGCCCTTGGCCCGCGGTCGCCTGGCTCGCCGCCGTCTTCGCCGGCGAGGCCTGGACGTGGTGGGTCACCCGCGACGCGGCGGCGGGGCGACGCCCCTCCACGGCCACGCGCCTGCTCTATGTCGGCGCCACGATCGCCATCAGCCTGATCTGGTCGGGCGCCGCCTGGATGTACTGGCGAACCGGGTCCCAGGCCCTGCAGCTGGTCTGCATCGCCATCTCCGCCAGCCAGATGATCCATGCCCAGTGCTTCGCGTTCCGCTCGAAGCTGGCCCTGGGCATCCTCGCCGGTATCCCGGCCATCCTGCTGGTGAGCCTGATCCTGCTGGACGGCGGCTTTCAGGGCATACCCCTGCTGACCCTGGGGATCAGCGTCAGCCTGGCGGTGCTCTACGTCTTCAACAGCGCCGTCGTGAACATGCGCAACGCCGAGGCCCTGGAGAGCGCCCAACGCGAAGCCGTCGAGGCCAACCAGGCCAAGTCGGCCTTCCTGGCCATGATGAGCCACGAACTGCGCACTCCCATGAACGGGGTCCTGGGCATGGCGCACGCCCTGAAACAGACCCGCCTCGACGACCGACAGGCCGCCCAGGTGGAGATGCTGATCCGCTCCGGCGATGGCCTGATGGCCATCCTCAATGACATCCTCGACGTCTCCAAGATCGAGGCCGGCAAGCTGCAGCTGGAGGAGATCGCCTTCGACCTCAGCGAGGTGGGCGCCCGGGTCATCGACCTGTGGCGGGAGACCGCCAGCGCCAAGGGGGTGGACATCAGCTACGAGCTGGCGCCCGGCGCGCCCCGCTGGCTGTCCGGCGACCCCAACCGGATCCGTCAGATCATGCTGAATCTGGTGTCCAACGCGCTCAAGTTCACGCAAGCTGGCGAGGTCCGCCTCTCGGTCCGGCCGATGATCGCCCAGGGCGAGGACACCGTCCGTTTCGAGATCGCCGTCTCCGACACCGGCATCGGCATCACACCGGAACAACAGGCCAGGCTCTTCCAGTCCTTCGCCCAGGCCGACGCCGCCACCACGCGCAAGTTCGGCGGCACGGGCCTGGGCCTGGCCATCTGCCGCCAGCTTACCGACCTGATGGGCGGCGAGATCGCGGTGGAAAGCGAGCCGGACCGGGGTTCGGTGTTCCGCGTCACCCTGGAGCTGCCCCGCGCCGACGCGG
The DNA here is from genome assembly GCF_030651185.1 of Phenylobacterium sp. Lineage (GTDB taxonomy): Bacteria > Pseudomonadota > Alphaproteobacteria > Caulobacterales > Caulobacteraceae > Phenylobacterium. The sequence continues at coordinate 15,152 of NZ_JAUSCJ010000010.1, read as the reverse complement.
TCGACCTGGCCGAGCCCCAGGCGGAGAGCGGCGGCCTTTCGCATCTCACCCTGCTGGTGGCCGAGGACAACCCGATCAACCAGGCGGTGGTGCGCGCCGTCCTGGAGGCGGTCGGCGCTCGTCTCGAAACCGCCAATGACGGGGTCGAGGCCCTGGACATGCTGCGGGAAAGGGCCTTCGACCTGGTGCTGATGGACGTTCACATGCCGCGCATGGACGGCATCGAGGCCCTGCGCCGCATCCGCGCCGGCGAGACGGGCGACGCCCGCCAGCCGGTGATCGCGCTCACCGCCGACGCCATGCCCGGCGAGGATCAGAAGCTGCTGGCCCACGGCTTCGACGACGTGCAGCCCAAGCCGATCCAGCCCATGGCCCTGATCGCCGCCATCCTCGACGCCTGCGAGGCGCGGGTTGACGCGGCGAAGACCGCCGCCGCTTAAAATCAGATCGTCATGGCCGGGCTTGTCCCGGCCACCCATGATCTCCGTGGCGCAGCAAGGCGCGCAGCGGCGCCGCTGGCTTGTTCTGGGTCTAGGCGGAGATCATGGGTCCCCGGGACAAGCCCGGGGATGACGGGTGGTGGATTATTCCGCGGCCACGGCGTCCAGCACCGGCACGGTTTCCGACAGCCGCCCGCCAATGCGGATCGGCTCGACCCGCAGCGCCAGGCCGGTAGCGTCGTCGGTCTCCACATAGACTCCGCAGACGGTGGCCGGCCCCTCGGCGGGCTTGTAGCGGCCGCCCGAGATGCGGGTGGTGAAGCGCCGCAGGGGCTCTTCCTTCTGATTGCCGATGACGCTGTCATAGTCGGCGCAGGCGCCGGCGTCGGTCTGGTAAGCCGTGCCGCCGTTGAGGATCTGGCAGTCGGCGGTGGGAACATGGGTGTGGGTGCCCACCACCAGGCTGGCGCGGCCGTCGCAGAAGTGGCCCATGGCCATCTTCTCGCTGGTGATCTCGGCATGGATGTCCACCACGATGGCGTCCACGGCCATGCCCAGCGGGCAGGCCTCGAGTTCGCGGTCGACGGCGGCGAAGGGGTCATCCAGGCTGTCCATGTGGACGCGGCCCAGGACGTTGATCACCAGGATGCGTTGGCCCTTGTCGGTCTCGAACATCTGGGAGCCGCGCCCGGGGGTGTCGGCGAACAGCGGATAGTTGACCGGACGGATAAGGCGCGGCTCCCGGACGATATAGGTCAACGCCTCCTTCTGGTCGAAGGAGTGGTTGCCCAGCGTCAGGCAATCGGCCCCGGCGTCGAACAGCTCACGCGCCGTGTTCTCGGTGATGCCGAAGCCCGCCGCGGCGTTCTCGGCGTTGATGATCACGAAATCCAGCGCCAGGCGGCGACGCAGAGCGGGGAGATGGTCGGAAATCCCGTCGCGCCCGGCGCGGCCAACCACATCCCCGAAGAAAGCAAAACGCATTGAAAATCCTTGAGGCCTCTAGACCCTTTCCGGATCAGGTTGGAACCTGATCGGATGAAAAGGGTCTATCTTCTTGAAACTAGAGCATGTCCGGGCGGCGAACCGGTCCCCACTCGCGCCTGACATGCTCTAGACTTCCATATACCCGGTTTCCGTGAGAATGGCGTCCAGCCTCTGATCGTGGGGGGCCAGGTTCATCGGCTCCACCTCCTGACCGGCATAGGCCAGCCCCAGGACGAAGACCGGACGGGCCGCCCGCAGACTTTCCAGGGTCCGGTCATAGTGGCCGCCGCCCTGACCCAGTCGCCCCCCCTTGCGGTCGAAGGCCAGAAGCGGGGCGATCACCAGGTCCGGATGCAGCCCCGGCGCCGCGGGCGGCGGCGCGGGCACGCCGACGGCGTCGGGAACCAGGGTATCGCGAGGATCCCAGGCCCGGAACACCAGGGGCGCGTCGCGCGACAGGGCCACCGGCAGGCTCAGCATGGCGCCGGTGGCCGCCAGCCTGCGGATCAGCGGGCTGGGGTCCAGTTCCGAGCCCAGGGCATGGTAGCCGGCGAAGGTGGCGAAGGCGGGCAGGCGCTCCAGGGGCAGCAGGGCGGCGGCCCGCTCGGCGGCGTTTGGGGCCGCGACGGCCAGGGCCTTGCGCAACACGCGCAACCGCGCCCGCTGCTCGGTCTTGGAGATCGGGGACAAGATCTAACCCCAAGGGAGGGAAAGGGTGGCGGCGCCGCGAGAGCCGTGAAGGACGGTTAAAACCCCCTCGGACCTGGTATACCAGGTGGGCGCCATATGCCCGGGCCCACGAGCCCGGACAGGGACAGCTCCCGTAGAGAGAATTAAGGTCTCTGGGATTTGTTGCCTTCGACGAGATCCGCAGCAGACCCGCCGGAGACCAAGATAGGCCTCCGGGGTCCGGTTCTCAAGCACTGTGCGCGAAAGCCGCTATTTGGCGAGCCGAAGGTTGTCGATGGAGCCCGCGATGGCGTCGAAGGCCGCCGACAGGTCCGACACGTCCTGCACGTCATAGAACTTGTCCGGGGTCGAGGCGCAGGTCTGCAGCAAGCTGGAGGTGCCGCTCGTGACCTCCACGCGCACTGTATAGACCACGATATCCTTGTCCTTCACCGCCGTGCAGAGCAGGGACAGGCGCGTGTCGATCGCGTCGGCGCGGGTGTTGGCGTTGGTCGAGGTGGTGCCCAGGATGTTCTGCCAGAGATAGCCCAGACCGCCATAGAACGAGCCGTTGGAGCCCTTGGACGGGCTGTTCATGGTGTTCTCGCCATCGGTCATCAGGATGATGATCTTGCGCACGTGGGGCGTGTTGTAGGCCGAACCGTGGGCCAGCGGCCCGATGGGGGAGACGGCGTGCCAGCCCCAGACCAGGCCCAGGGGGATGTTGGTCTCGCCGACCGCCGTCATGGCGTTGATGCCGGTCTTGATGGTGGCGCTGCTGGTGGTCAGGGGGATCAACGGTTGCAGGGTGCAGCCGGCGTTCGGTCCGAGCGCGTAGACGCCATAGGCCGAGCTATCGAGGCTCATGGCCCCGGTGCGCTTCATGCTGCCGCCGGTGTACTTGCCGGTGCGCCGCTCCTTGTCCTTCCAGGCCGTGAGGCCCGACACGTCGTTCATGTAGTTGTTGTAGTAGCCGCTGTCGGGCTCGTCGGGCCAGAAATAGGGGATGAACATCGAGGCCGGCGTGGTCGAAACCGCCGCGTCCTCCTTGATGTCATAGGGCTGGGCCCGCTGCTCGACGCAGCCCGACCAGGACTGGCCGATGTTCTTCATCATGTGGAAGCGGTCGGTCTTGGTGGTGCTGCCCGCGCTGACCTCGAAGATGTCGTTGTTGGTGGTTCCGTTCCAGCGCGCATTCGCCATGGGATCGATCCAGGCCGGGATGCCCGGTCCGGTGTGGGTGGTGGTGTTGTAGTTGGTGAGGGCGGTGGTGTTCTGCACCCGCACCGTGGTGGAGAATGGCACCAGGGCGATCTTCAGGGGGTCGGTCTGGGCGCTGCGGGCCGAGGCTTCCACCAGCTTGTCCACGAGGTCGGCGGCGGCGTCCTTCAGGGTGGTGAGCTTGGTCCCCTGCATCGATCCGGTGTTGTCGAGGACCAGGGCGATCTCCAGCTTGTCCAGCGAGCGGACAACCTCGGAATTGGCCTTCACATTGCCGTGGGTGAACAGGTCCGGCGCCAGGGCTGGCGGCGAGACCTCGGCGTAGCCCACCACCTTGTCGCCCACCAGGGTGAAGGTCGAGGCCACCAGGGTCGAGCCGGCCGGCAGCACCAGGTTGGCGGTCAGGGCGGCGTCGCCCACGGCGTCCACCGCCTGGGTGGTCGTCCCGGTGGACCGGGCGGCGAACAGGGTCGCGGCGTCCAGCGCATCCTGCAGGTTGTTGCGCTGGGTCGAGGCCAGGTAGACGTCGAACATGCCCAGCATCAGCGGGGCCAGCAGGATCAGCGAGACGGCGAAGAACACCGCCGCGGCGCCGTTCTCGTCCCTGGCGCCGGCCACGAGGCGGCGCAGCAGGCGCACGCGCCAGCCCATCCGCCGAGTGTTGTCTTGGTCCAGTTTCGCGCGCACGCCACGCCCCCGATCGCAGGAAGATCGGGGAAGTCTCGCAGGTCAGCGTAAACGAAAGAGGCGCCACGCAGGGTAAACGGGGCTGTAAGGATCGCCCTCAGATCACCAGCCGCAGCGTTCGCCCTTGTTCTGTTTGATCAGCCAGACGTTCAGCGGCTTGAAGTACTCGGTGATGGCGCTGCCGTCGGTGCGGGTCTCGCCCGAATAGACCTTCAGAGTGTCCTGCCAGGGCTGCGAATTGCCCAGCTCCAGCATGGCGTTGAGCTTCTCGCCCACATCCTTGCGGCCATAGAGCGAGCAGCGGTGCAGCGGCCCCGTCCAGCCCATCTGCTTGCAGGCCGCGCGCTGGAACTGGAACTCGTAGTTGAAGGCCAGGAAGTAGCGGACATAGGGCACGCTGGCGGCGATGTGGTACTTGGCGGCCGGGTCGAAGGCGTCGGCCGGGCGCGGGCCGGGCGGGGTCAGGCCTTGGTACTGGCCGCGCAGCTTCCACCAGGCTTCGTTGTAGTGCGCCGGGTCCACCTGGCCTGAGAACACCTGCCAGCGCCACTTGTCGATCATCAGGCCGAAGGGCAGGAAGGCGATCTTGTCGAGCGCCATCTTCAGCAGATAGGGGATGTCCTCCTCCGCCCCGGGGACCTTTTCCAGCAGGCCGATCTGGTTGAGATAGGTGGGCGTGAGGGCCGACATGCCGGCCAGATCCCCCACCGCCTCGTGGAAACCGTCATTGGCCGAGCCCTTGAACAGGAAGGGCTGAGCCGAATAGGCGCGCTGATAGTAGTTGTGACCCAGCTCGTGGTGGACGGTGTAGAAGTCCTCGCCGTTGACCTTGAAACAGGCCTTGATGCGGATGTCGTCGCGGTCGTTCACATTCCAGGCCGAGGCGTGGCAGGTGACCTCGCGGTCCCGGGGACGCTCCAGCATCGAGCGTTCCCAGAAGGTCTTGGGCAGGGGATCAAAGCCCAGGGACGAATAGAAGGCCTCCCCCGTTTGGGTCATCTTCACCGGGGTGTAGCCGTTCTTCACCAGCAGCTTGTCGAGATCGTAGCTGGAACCGGCGGTCTTGGGCGCCACCACGTCGTAGATATTGCCCCAGGACTGGGCCCACATGTTGCCCGTCAGGTCGGCTCGGATCGGGCCGGTGCGGGGCTGGACGGCGTCGCCGTACCTGTCGTTCAGCCGGGCGCGCACATAGCAGTGCAGGTTGCGGTAGAAGGGCTCGACCTGGGTCCACAGCCGGTCGGTCTCGGCGGCGAAGGCGTCGGGGTCCATGTCGTAGTTCGAGCGCCAGAGGGCGCCGGTGTCGGGGAAGCCCAGGCCCTTGGCGCCCTCGTTGGTCAGGGCCGCGGCCTTGGCGTAGTCGGCCTTCATCGGCGGGGCGACGGTGTGCCAGCCTTCCCAGACCGCTTTCAGCTCGGCCGGGTCGCGGCTCTTGGCCAGGATGTCCTCAGCGTCGTTCAGGGTCAGCGACTTGCCCTGGTGGTCGAACTTGCCGGTGGAGTAGGTGGAGTCCAGCTTCGACTGCAGGGTCGCCAGCTCCGCCGCCGCGCCCGGCCGATCAGGCGCCGGGGTCACCAGATAGAGCTTCAGCAGCTTCAGCTTGCGGGCGGTCACCGGATCGACGGCCACCCCGTCGTACCTGGCCGCCTGCTTGGCGTAGCCGGTGGCCAGCACGTTCTGCTCGGCGCTGGCCTTGGCCTCCAGCCATTGGGTGTCCTCGGTGATGTAGGTGGCCCGCACCCAGGAGGACTTCGCGGCGTATTCGTTGAAGGCCGCGAGGTCGGCCTCGGCCTTGTCGACGAAGGCCTTGGCCTCGGCGGCGGTGGGCTTTGCGCCTTGGGCGGCGGCCGGCCCGAAGGCCAGCAGGGCGACCGCGGTGGCCGCCAGAAGTTGGGATCGCATGGGATCGTCCTTGCGCGGTGAGGGGTGCGACGCGTTTGCGCCGCCATGACCGCGATGGGACCTCCAGCCGGGTTAGCCGTCAAGCGCTGGGCGCGTATCTCCAGGAGACGCGACGGATGGTGGCCTCGACGGCGGCCTGGGCGTCGGACTGGCTGAGGTCGAGGCCGGTGGCCACGGTCTCGCCGTCCTCGTCATAGACGGACCACGACCAACCGCGCTCGGCATGGGCCAGCGAGTAGGCGAACGGTTGGTCTGTCATAGGCGGCCTCGCGTTGTGTGCGTTGCAGCAAGAATGGCTGATCACGACTCCAACGCGCCTCTGTGTCAAGCGGTTGCGATCACAATGCGGTGCAGCGAGGCGATAGAATTCGTGTTCGGCGAGTCGGTGTTCGTGGGTTCTCGGTGCGCGTGAAAATTCATCCGTGGGGAGACATCTCCCGCGAACGGCAAGACCCGCGCCTCTCCGGCATCGCGGTCCTGGAAAATCACCCGCGAAAACGCCCGCAACAGGCTACGCCAATTGACGCTGGCCTGCCTTTGCCCTCCCCTCTGCCGGCAACACTCTAGTCATCCGGGGAGGGGGCGATGGCTCCGAGCGACGAGACGCCGACTGAGGGCGCGCCTGAGCCCATGCCCCGGCCCGATCCGGCGCCGCAGCGTCCCACCTCCGCCTTCCGCGACCGCCTTAAGGGCTGGGCCGACCGCGCGCGGACCAGCCGTGTGCCGGCCCTGCTGGCCGCCGGCCTGCTGGTGGCGGCCTTCGGGGGCGGCTTCATCGCCGCCAAGGGCATGGACGGCCTGTCCCTGTTCGGCGCCGGCAAGTCCGGCCCCACCGCCAAGCTGGAGCCGGGCGCCCAGGGCTGGTCCCTGTTCGGCAAGCCCCGCAACGCCAGCGCGCCCCGGCGCGGCATCCCCAAGCCCGAGGGCTTCGCGGTCTGGCGTTCGCGCATCGACACCTCCAAGCCCGAGCCGCTAGCCTGCGTCGAGCTGACGAGGCCGCTCGATCCCGCCAAGTCCTATGCCGACTTCGTGCTGGTGGCGCCCGATCTCGGAAGCAGCCCGGCCGTCTCTGTGAAGGGTTCCGAACTCTGCGTCGCCGGCGTCGGCTTCACCGATCGCCGCGTGACCCTGCTCAAAGGTTTGCCGGCCCGCGGCGGCGAGGTCCTGGCCGCCAATGCCGACGTCGACTTCACCTTCGGCGAGAAGCCTCCCTATGTCGGCTTCGCCGGCGAGGGCGTGATCCTGCCGCGCGAGGACGCCGATGGCATCGGCATCGAGACCGTCAATGTCAGCAGGCTCTATGTCGAGGTCTGGCGCGTGGTGGACCGCAACCTGGTCCGCAAGTCGATCAGCGCCCCCGATCCCACCCCCGAGGGCCAGTATTCCGACGACTACGGCTCCGACAGTCCCGACGACGAGGGCCGCGTCGTCTGGAAGGGCGAGGTGGCGGTGAACGCCCAGAACGCCGGCGACCGCACCACCACCGTCTTCCCCCTGGGCGCCGTGCTCAAGGACATGAAGCCGGGCGGTTATGTCATCAAGGCCCGCGACGCCTCGGGTGGCCGGGCCATCAAGGGCGACGACGGCGAGAGCCTCGACCCCAACCCGCCGGCTCAGGCGAGGCGCTGGGTGATGTTCACCGACATGGCGCTCTCGGCCTATGACGGTTCCGAGGCGCTGGACGTGGTGGTCCGCTCGCTGAAGACCGCCAAGACCCTGCCCGGCGTAAAGGTCACCCTGGTGGCCCGCAATGGCGAGGACCTGGCCGTGGCCAATGCCGACGCCTCGGGCCGCGTGCGCTTTGACCACGCCCTGCTGGAGGGCGAGGGCCCCGCCGACGCCAAGATGGTGATGGCCTATGGCCAGGCCGGCGACCTCGCGGTGCTTGACCTCGACCGCGCGCCCGTCGACCTGTCGAAACAGGGCATCGGCGGCCGCACCAGCGAAAGCCCGGACGGCGGCACGGCCGGCCGCTCGGTCTCCACCGCTGTCGACGCCTACATCTATGGTGATCGCGGCATCTATCGCCCCGGCGAGACCGTCCACCTGAACGCCCTGCTCCGCGACCGCGAGGTCAAGGCCGTCAAGGACCGCAAGGGCGCCATCGTGGTGCGTCGGCCCTCGGGCGTGGAGTTCAAGCGCTACGCCTTCGACCGCGCCCCGGCAGGCTCGGTGGGCGCCGACGTGGTCCTGCCCAAGAGCGCGCCCCGTGGCCGCTGGACCGCCAAGGTCGAGATCGACGGCCTGGAGCAACCCGCCGGAAGCCTGAGCTTCTCGGTCGAGGACTTCGCCCCGCAACGCCTGGCGGTGACCACCGTCGGCCAGGAATCGGTTCCGCTGAAGACCGCGGAAATCCGCAATGTCGACATCAACGCCCGCTTCCTCTACGGCGCGGCGGGCGCCGGGCTGCAGGTCCAGGGCGAGGCGCGGCTGAAGGTCGACGCCGATCCCTTCCCGCAGTTCGAGGGCTATTCGTGGGGCGACCAGGTCAGCCCCTTCGAGGAGAAGTACCTCGATCTCGGCCAGACCGTCACCGACGGTGAGGGCCGCGCGGTCCTGAAGCTGTCGGCCGCCGAGGCCGGCGACACCCCCCAGCCGCTGTCGGCCATCATGACCGCCAGCGTCTTCGAGCCCGGCGGCCGGCCGGTGCGCGAGGGGCTGAACCTGAAGATCCGCACCAAGCCCCTCTATCTGGGGGTCAAGGTCGACCAGGGCGACACCGGTGGCAATGGCGACCCCACCATCGCGCTGAACGTCATCGCCGCCGACGCGGCCGGCAAGCGCACATCCGCCAACGGCGTCGCCTACAGCCTGATCGCCGAGAACTGGGACTATGACTGGTTCCAGCAGGACGGCCGCTGGCAGTGGCGGCGGACCAGCCGCGACGTGGTGGTGCAGAAGGGTGCGCTGAACGTCGGCGCCGGGGCTCCGGCCCGCATCTCGCGCCGTCTCGGCTGGGGCGACTATCGCCTGGAGCTGACCGGACCCGGCGGCGCGAAAAGCGTCATCCGCTTCGCCTCGGGCTGGGGCGCGCCGGCCAAGGACGTCGAGGCCCCCGACTTCGTGCGCGTCAGCGCCGGGGCCAAGGCCTACGCCCAGGGCGACACCGTCGAGATCACCCTGAAGCCCCCCTATGCCGGGGAGGCCCAGATCGCGGTGGCCACCGACCGGCTGATCGACTTCAAGACCGTCACGGTCGGCAAGGACGGCGCCACCGTGCGCCTGAAGACCAACGGCGCCTGGGGCGGCGGGGCCTATGTGCTGGTGAGCGTGGTGCAGCCCCGCGATCCCGTCGCCGCGCCCAAGCCCCGCCGGGCCCTCGGCCTGGTCTACGTCCCCCTCGATCCCAAGAGCCGCAAGCTCAACGTGGAGCTGGGAACCCCGGTCAAGGTGGACTCCAAGGCCACGCTCAGCGTGCCGATCACCATCAAGGGCGCCGGGCTCGGCGGCCGGGCGCACGTGACGCTGGCGGCCGTGGACGAGGGCATCCTGCGGCTGACCAAGTTCGACAGCCCCGATCCGGTGAAGTGGTACTTCGGCAAGAAGGCCCTGACGCTGGACTACCGTGACGACTACGGCCGGATGCTCGACCCGAACCTGGGCGCGCCGGCCAATGTCAGCTTCGGCGGCGACGAGATCGGCGGCGAGGGCCTGACCGTCACCCCTATCAAGACCGTGGCCCTGTGGTCGGGGGTGGTGGAGACCGGGCTGGATGGCAAGGCGGTGATCAAGTTCCCCGCCCCGGACTTCAACGGCGAACTGCGGCTGATGGCCGTGGCCTGGACCGACACCGCCGTGGGATCGGCCTCCAAGCCGCTCACCGTGCGCGAGCCTGTGGTGACCGAACTCTCCCTGCCGCGCTTCCTGGCCCCCGGGGACAAGGCCTTCGCGACACTGGAACTGCATAACCTGGAGGGCAAGGTCGGCCAGTACGTCGCCCAGCTCACCTCGTCGGGCGGCATCCTGGCGCCGTTCAAGAAGGCCTATCAGCTGGCCCTCAATCAGCGGGTCGCTGAGCGGATAGCCTTCGACGCCCCCATCCGCGCCGGTATCGGCAAGGTCGGGTTCACGGTTTCCGGACCGGGCTTCACGACCACTCGCGACTATCCGATCCAGACCCGCCTGGGCTGGAGCCCTGTCACCCGGACCACCATCGATCTGCAACGCCCCGGGACCAGCTACACACCCACGGCCAACCTGCTCTCAGGTCTGGCGGCGGGCGACGCGACCCTGCAGGTCAGCTACTCCCCCTTCCGGGGCTTCGACCCCGGGCCGATCGCCGTGGCCCTGTCGCGCTACCCCTATGGCTGCACCGAGCAAACCATCTCGGCGGCCTATCCCCTGCTCTACGCCCAGGAGGTCAGCAGCGACCCGAAGGTCAAGCGCTCTTCGGCCGCCCTGGCCGGGGCGGTGGGCCGCCTGCTGGACCGCCAGACCCTCGACGGGGCCTTCGGCCTCTGGCGGGTGGGCGACGGGGAGGCCGACGCCTGGCTGGGCGCCTACGCCACCGACTTCCTGATCGAGGCCCAGCGCGCGGGCGTGCCAGTGCCGCAACAGGCGGTCGACCGGGCGCTGTCGGCCATGCGCCAGATCTCCCAGCCCACCGGTTGGGTCTCGATCTCCTACCGCACGGAATATCCCGAGTGGTGGGCGGGCTCGCCTGAGGCGTCCAAGAAAGCCACCGAGACCATGCGGTCGCGGGCCTCCGCCTACGCCCTCTACGTCCTGGCCAAGGGCGGACGCGGTGACCTGGGCCGCCTGCGCTGGTGGCACGACGTGCAGATGAAGAGCGAGAAGTCGCCCCTGGCCAAGGCCCAGGTGGGCGCCGGTCTGGCCCTGATGGGTGACCACGCCCGGGCCCGCTCGGCCCTGCGCCAGGCCATCGCCGGCCTCGGCTATCGCGAGGACAGCGACTGGTACCAGAGCCCGCTGCGGGACCTGGCCGGCGTCATCGCGCTCGCCTACGAAGCCGGGGAAAGCGGCATGGCGCGTGGTCTTCAGGGCCGGCTCGAGAACGCCGTGAAAGACCCCGACAGCCTCAACACCCAGGAGCAAGCCCGCCTGCTGCAGGCCGCCCACTTCATGCTGAAGGCGGCAGGTCCGATGAAGGTGACCGCCACCGGCGCCATACCGTTGAATCCGGCGGGCGGCGCCCCGCGCTGGGCGGTTGGCAAGCTTTCGGCGGCAAGCTTCGTCAACGGCGGCAATGCGCTGTGGCGGACGGTGACGGTGACGGGCACGCCCATCGCCGCCCCACCGGCCAGCGAAAGCGGGATCAGCCTCAGCAAGCGGCTGGTGGGCTTCACCGGTGGCGTGGTCGATCCCCGGGCGCTTCGCCAGGGCGACCGGGTGATCGTGGTGATCTCCGGGCGCTCCGGCCAGGCGCGCTCCATGTCGCTGGTCATCGACGATCCGCTGCCCGCGGGCTTCGAGATCGAGACGGTGCTCGGACCCGACGACGCCCAGAACGGACCGTTCCGGTTCCTGGGAACCCTGACCGGGGCCGACGTCCAGGAAAGCCGCGACGACCGCTATGTCGCCGCCACCGACCTGGCGGGCAAGGCGAGCTTCTCCTTCGCCTATGTGGCCCGCGCGGTGACCGCCGGCGACTTCCTGCTGCCGGGCGCCCAGGCCAAGGACATGTACCGTCCCGCGCTGAACGCTCGCACGGCCGCCGACCGGACCACCATCTCGCCGGGGCCGTAGTGTCTGAGCCAATTCGCGTAAACTCTCTCCCCCTGCGGGAGAGGGTGGCCGTCCGGAGGACGGTCGGGTGAGGGGTCGCGCCGCCCTCGACGCGCTGTTGGCGAGGGTTCGACGGAGAGGTCTGGGCGACCCCTCATCCGACCCTGCTCCGCAGGGCCACCTTCTCCCGCAAGGGGAGAAGGAAAGAATCAAGCGCCTTACCCTGGCGCTCATCGCCCTGCTGGCTGTCGAGACGGCGGTGGTCGCCCTGGACGCCCTGGCGCCGCCGGACCTGTCCCGCGCCAAGCGCTCCTCGCCGGTGGCGCTCGACCAGCGCGGCGCCTGGCTGCGGGCCCTGCCGGTGGAGGATGGGCGATGGCGGATCCGGGCGGATCTGGCGCGCACAGATAGAAGCTTTCAAAGACGCCTGGTGGCCATCGAGGACGCCCGCTTCTGGCTGCACCCGGGCGTCGACCCCATCGCCGTGATCCGGGCGGGGGGCTCGGCCCTGGTCCGGGGCCAGGTGACCTCCGGCGCCTCGACGCTGACCATGCAGACCGCCCGCCTGCTGGAGCCCCGCCCGCGCAACCTCGGCGCCAAGCTGATCGAGATGATCCGGGCGGTGCAGATCGAGGCCCGCTATTCCAAGCGCGAGATCCTGGCCCTCTACCTGACCCTGGCCCCCTATGGCGGCAACCTGGAGGGGGTTCGCGCCGCCAGCCTCTCCTATTTCGGCCATGAGCCGGAGACCCTGACCGACAGCGAGCAGGCCCTGCTGATCGCCCTGCCGCAGTCGCCGGAGGCCCGCCGCCCCGACCGTCGCCCCGACGCCGCGCGATCCGCCCGCCGCGAGGTGCTGGACAAGGTGGTCCGCGCCCGGCGGATGACCGAGGTCGAGGCCAGCGAGGCCGACAGCGAACCCCTGCCCGGCCGCGCCCCCTTCCCGTCGATGGCATGGCACGTGGCGGGTCAGCTGGCCCGCGCCGCGCCCGCCTCCCAGGCGTCGGTGGTCTCGACCATCGACGCCGGCCTGCAGTCGCGGCTGGAGCCGCTGGCGGCCGCCGTCTCCCGCGCCCAGGGGCCGGAGGATACCGCCGCCATCCTGGTGGTGGAGATCAAGAGCCGGGCCGTGCGCGCCGCCGTGGGCTCGGGCGGCCTGGACCGCCCCGGCGGCTGGATCGACATGACCCGGGCCATCCGCTCGCCGGGCTCGTCGCTGAAGCCCTTCATCTACGGCTTCGCCTTCGACGACGGCATCGCGGCGCCCGACACCGAGATCAACGACGCGCCCCGCCGCTTCGCCGACTACCAGCCGGAGAACTTCGACCGGGTGTTCCACGGCAAGGTCACCGCTCGTGAGGCCCTGTCCCATTCCCTGAACGTGCCGGCCGTCGAGCTGCTGGAGAAGGTGGGGCCATCCTCCTTCGAGGCCCGGCTGGCCGCCGTCGACGTGACGCTCGTCCGCCCGCGCCGCCAGCTGCGCACGCCGGGCCTGGCCATCGCCCTCGGCGGCGTCGGCATCAGCCTGCGGGACCTGGCCGTCCTCTATGCGGCCCTGGGCGACGGCGGGGTGGCCAAGCCCCTGGCCTGGACGGAAGCCGACGCGGCGAAACGTCCGCGCCAAGGCGGCGACCGGCTGATGCGCTCGGCCGCCGCGACCCAGGTGCTGGACATCCTGCGCGAGACCCCGCCACCGGCCGGGTCCAGCCCGGCGGCCCTCACCAAGGGCCGGCCGCTGATGGCCTTCAAGACCGGCACCTCCTACGGCTTCCGCGACGCCGTCGCCGCCGGTGTGGTGGGCAAGTACGTGATCCTGGTCTGGACGGGCCGGGCCGATGGCGGCGCGCGGGGCGGCCTGACCGGACGCGACGCGGCCCTGCCCCTGCTGTTCGACGTCGCCGACCTGCTGGACGCCCCGGCCGCCGCCCCGCGCCCCATCGCGCCCCGCGCCGCGCCGCAGGCCCTGCAGAAACTGGACACCATCACGCCGGGCCCGCGCCTGATCTTCCCGCCGGACGGTTCGGCGGTGCAGGTGGCAAGCTTCGGGCCAAGGTCCCGCGGCCTGGTCCTGGCCGCCGGCGGCGAAGGCCTCACCTGGTACATCGACGGCGAGCCGCTGGACCGCGATCCGGTCTCCGGCCGCGTCGTCTGGCGGCCCAAAGGGCCCGGCTTCTACCGCCTGATGGTCATCGACTCAGAGGGCCGCAAGGTGACGGCGCGGGTGCGGGTGCGCGGAAACTAGGCTCCGCCCCCTCAACCGCTCATCCCGGCGAAGGCCGGGACCCAGATGCATCAAGTGCCTGAGAGCCGATCCACCGTTCGTGTGGTTCGTGTGGTTCGTGGACATCTGATGGGCCTCTCCAGCCGCACGGCTTGAAGAGTTGGAACCACGAACCACACGAACCACACGAACGGGATTCCTGATCGAAGGCCGGGGTTGAATCTGGGTCCCGGCCTCCGCCGGGATGAGCGGAATTGGTTAGGCCGGGATCGCGTCCGGCTGGTTCTCGGGCAATGCGGCGATGAAGGCTGGGTGTTCCTTGGAGCGCAGCCCCACCGCCTGGATCGCGGGCCAGGCGTCCAGCTCCACCTTGTAGCGGGCGGCGGAATAGATCTGCGGGATCAGGCAGCAGTCGGCGATGGTCGGCGTGTCGCCGAAGCAGAAGCCCTTGCCGTACTTGGCGATCATCGGCTCAAGCGTGTTGAAGCCGTCGACGATCCAGCGCTCGGTCCACTTGGCGCGGCGCGGGGCGGCGACGTCCATAGCCTCCAGGGCCCGCTGCACCCGCATGTTGTTGAGCGGGTGGATGTCGCAGGCGATGACGCCGGCCATGGCGCGGACCCGGGCACGGTCCATCGGATCCTTGGGCATCAGGGCCGGGTCCGGATGGGTCTCATCGAGATATTCCAGGATCGCCAGGCTCTGGGTCAGGACGTCGGTCCCGTCGCCGAGGTCGAGGGTCGGCACCAGACGCTGGATATTGACCGCCCGATAGGCCGGCTTGTGCTGGGCGCCGGCCACCAGGTCGACGGGCTCATAGGCGTAGTCGAGGCCCTTAAGCGCCAGACCGATGCGCACGCGGTAGGGGGCGGTGGCCCGCCACTGGGAATAGAGGGTCAGGCTCATCTCAAACCATCGTGAAGCTGAGGGCGCCGACGCCTTCGACCTCGCCCTCGATCCTGTCGCCGGCCACGATGGCCGCGACGCCTTCCGGGGTGCCCGTGAAGATCAGGTCGCCGGGCGCGAGCGTCCAGAGCTTGGAGGCTTCGGCGATGATCTCGGCGACGTTCCAGATCATGTCGGCCACGACGCCCTCCTGTTTCACCGTCCCGTTCACGGAGATGGCGATGCGGCCCTGCGGCGCGGGGCCGGTCCAGGGGCGGATGGCGGAGATCGGGGCCGAGGCGTCGAAGGCCTTACCGGCTTCCCAGGGCTGGCCCTTGTCCTTGGCGGCGTTCTGCAAGTCCCGGCGCGTCAGGTCGACGCCGACCGCGTAGCCATAGACCAGGTCGAGGGCGCGCTCGACGGGGACGTTGGCGCCACCGCCCTTCAGCGCCACC
>NZ_JAUSCJ010000009.1 GCF_030651185.1 Phenylobacterium sp. | reverse complement strand
CCAGGCGATTTCGTCGGTCGACATCAACCTGCTGCCCACCGCCGCCATCGGCCGCGTGGAAGTCCTGAAGGACGGCGCGGCGGCGACCTACGGCTCCGACGCCATCGGCGGCGTGGTCAACTTCATCACCCGCACCGATCTGCAGGGCTTCGAGATCAACGCCAACTATCAGGGCATCTCTGGCTCGCCGGGCGACTACGAAGGCAGCATCGCCTACGGCTTCAAGGGCGATCGCGCCAACCTGCTGCTGACGGCCGGCTATCGCCACCGTTCGGAAATGTCGGTCAGCGAGCGCGACTGGGCCCTGCGCACCGGCGCCGGCGGCTATCTTGAAAACCCGCTGGGCGGCTGGGCTGGCACCGGTAACCCCGGCCAGTATCAAACCGCGACCTCCGCCGCGGCCGCCACGGCCGGCTCCTTCACGGGCGCCCTTCCGGACATCGGCTGCGCCGCCAACGGTGGCGCCCCCTACGTCCTGACCACGACGATCGTCAGCCCGACCTCGTGTAACTTCCAGTACACGACCTTCGACAACCTGATCGAAGACGAAGATCACTTCCAACTCTACGGCAAGCTCAACGTCGACATCACCGACAACATCGAAGGCAATATCGAGGTCCTCTACGCCTCGCACAACACGCCCAACCAGAGCTGGGCGATCACCGGTCCGAACCAGTTCCCGGCGCCCATCGCGGGCTTCGCGGGCGGCGCGGCGGCGGGCGGCGGCGTCTCGCCGATCCCGGCCAACAGCCCGACGGCCGAGCAGTCGCGCTTCTACATCCCCAACACCAACCCGGGCCTGCTCGCCCTGGTGGGTCAGATCGCCTCCGCCAACTGCTCGGGCGCGGTTCTGCCCTACGGCGTGGATGCGGCGAGCTGCGCCACCGGCCTGGCCACCGCTCAGAGCCAAGCCGCCAACGCCGCCCTCTATGGCGTCGCGGGCAGCCAGACGGCCTGGCGTCCGGTGGGCTTCGGTGGGAACCCCTACACGAGTGACCGCCACAGCCACTACTCTTACAAGGTCGACACGCTGCGCATCGCCGGCGGGTTCAAGGGCAAGTTCGAGAACGGCGTCGGTTGGGATGTCGGCCTGACCTATCAAGAGCAGGACTATAACTACAACCTGCAGGACACTTCGGTGAACCGCCTGCAGCTTGGCCTGCGCGGCTACGGCAGCCGGGCCGGCAATGCCGACCAGTGCACCTCGGCGGAAACGGCGAACTTCACCACCAACGCCGGCAACGCCGCCCTGGGCTGCTTCTACTTCAACCCCTTCGCCAACGCGATCCAGCAGAGCACGTCCAACGTGCCCGCCAACCCCTATTATGTTGGCAGCAGCTCCACGATCGCTGGCCTGAACGACGCCGTCGCCAACCGCGGCGCTGTCTTCGACTGGATGGAAGAAGAGCAGTTCAACGAGATCACCACCAAGCTGTTCGTCGCCGACATCGTCTTCAACGGCGAGACCGACTTCAAGCTCTGGGGTTCGGACAACATCTCCTGGGCCGCCGGCGGTCAGTTCCGCTACGACCGTCAGGTCCAGGACCCGGACGTGGTCTACGACGCCAACGCCACCCCCTGCGTCGACAGCCCCCCGTTCGGTGATGGTTCGCCCTATTGCGCCACCACCGCCAACGGTCCGTTCCTGTTCAACGCCAACCTGCGTCCCTACGACGTGGATCGGAAGATCGGTTCGGGCTTCTTCGAAGTTCGTCTGCCGATCACCGACAACCTCGAAGGCTCGATCGCCGGTCGTTACGAGTACTACCAAGGCCAGGGTGAGACCTTCAATCCGAAGGCCGCCCTCCGCTGGCAGGCTCTGGACTGGTTCGCCCTGCGCGGTTCGGTCTCCACCACCTACCGGGCTCCGGCCGCCACGATCACGAACCCCAACTTCACCCGGGGTCTGACGGCGGCGAACGGCACCTACCGGGCCAACGATCTCTACGGCAACCCGAACCTGGATCCGGAAACGGCGCTCACCTACAGCGTCGGCGCCGTGGTCAAGATCGGCGGCTTCGACGCCACCGTGGACTACTGGAACTTCGACTTCCAGGACGCCCTGACCTCGGAAGCCACGGCGGATCTGATCCTGCTGATGTTCCCGAACGGCGCTGCCGACACGGGCGCCCGTTGCGGCCAGGCGGCCTACGCCGCTATCCAGGCTCGCTTCACCTTCGCCGGGAGCTGCGCACGCGGGAACATTCTCTCGTACCGCACCAACTACATCAACGGCGGCCAGGTGAAGACCGACGGCATCGACTTCCAGGCCAACCTGCAGGTCGGTGAACTGTTCGGCGGCGACCTCTCCACCGGCTTCGACGGTTCATACCTGCTGAACTACGACGAGAACCCTTACTCCATCGAGGGTGTCCCGGTGTCCGCGGGTACGGTGAAGCGCGCCGGCACCTACCGCGCCTCGATCTTCACGGGCTACAACCGCCTGCGGGCGAACGCCTATGTGAACTGGTCGATGGGCGGTCAGAACCTGCGCTGGCAGATCCGCCACGTGTCCTCAACGATCCAGACCGAAGCCAACTCGATCAACATCGCCAACGCGGTGAAGTCCACGGCCAAGATCGGCGAGTACTGGCAGCACGACGTCACCTATCGCGCCGAGCTGCCGTGGGATACGGCCCTGACCCTCTCGGTCATGAACGTCCTCGACGCGGAGCCGCCGTTCGCAATCGGCACCCAGTACAACTACGACCCGGGCAGCGGAAACCCGCTCGGCCGCGTCTACACCATCGGCATCAAGAAGCGCTTCTAGAATACCGACCGGGCCAAGAGCCCAGCGGATTACACCTCGCG
>NZ_JAUSCJ010000008.1 GCF_030651185.1 Phenylobacterium sp. | reverse complement strand
CCAGGCGATTTCGTCGGTCGACATCAACCTGCTGCCCACCGCCGCCATCGGCCGCGTGGAAGTCCTGAAGGACGGCGCGGCGGCGACCTACGGCTCCGACGCCATCGGCGGCGTGGTCAACTTCATCACCCGCACCGATCTTGAGGGCTTCGAGCTTAACGCCAACTATCAGGGCATCTCGGGCTCGCCGGGCGACTACGAAGGCAGCATCGCCTATGGCTTCAAGGGCGACAACGCGCGCCTGCTGCTGACCGCCGGGTATCGCCACCGGTCGGAAATGTCCGTCAAGGAACGCGACTGGGCCCTGCGCACCGGTCCGAACGGATATCTCGAAAACCCGCTGGGCGGCTGGGCCGGCACCGGCAACCCGGGCCAGTACCAGACCGCGACCACGGCGCCTGTTGGTTCGCCCAATACCGGCTACACGGCGGCCAGTTTCGCCGGGTCGTTGCCGGACATCGGCTGCGGGGCCAACGGCGGCGCGCCCTACGTGCTGACCACCACCATCGTCAGCCCGACCTCGTGCAACTTCCAGTACACGGCCTTTGACAACCTGATCGAGGACGAGGACCACTACCAGCTCTACGGCAAGCTGAACGTGGATATCACCGAGAACATCGAAGGCAATGTTGAGGTCCTCTGGGCCTCGCACAACACCCCGCTGCAAAGCTGGGCGATCACCGGCCCCAACCAGTATCCCGCTCCGATACTGGCCTCGGGCGCCTCGCCGGGCGGCGGGGTTTCCCCGATCCCCGCGGGCGGCACCGGTGAGCAGTCACGCTTCTACATTCCGAACACCAACCCGGGTCTGATCGCCCTGCTCGGTCAGATCGCCACGGCGAACTGCTCAGGGGCTGTGCTGCCTTACGGCGTGGATGCGGCGAGCTGCGCCACCGGCCTGGCGACCGCGCAAAGCCAGGCGGCCAACGCCGCCCTCTATGGTGTGGCCAGCAGTCAAACCGCTTGGCGGCCGCTCGGCTTCGCCGGCAATCCCTACACCTCTGACAGGCACAGCCACTACTCGTACAAGATCGACACTCTCCGCGTCGCGGGCGGCTTCAAGGGCCGGTTCGAGAATGGCGTTGGTTGGGAGCTTGGCCTGACGTATCAGGAGCAGGACTTCAACTACAACCTGCAGGACACTTCGGTGAACCGCCTGCAGCTCGGCCTGCGCGGCTATGGCAGCCGGGCCGGCAACGCCGACCAGTGCACCTCGGCGGAAACGGCGAACTTCACCACCAACGCCGGCAACGCCGCCCTGGGCTGCTTCTACTTCAACCCCTTCGCCAACGCGATCCAGCAGAGCCTCTCGAACGTCCCGGCCAATCCCTACTATGTGGGCTCAAGCTCGACGATCGCCGGCCTGAACGAGGCCGTCGCCAACCGCGGCGCCGTCTTCGATTGGATGGAGGAGGAGCAGCGCAACGAGATCACCGACAAGCTGTTCGTCGCCGACCTGATCTTCAACGGCGAGAGCTCGTTCAAGCTCTGGGGTTCGGACAACATCTCCTGGGCCGCCGGCGCGCAGTTCCGCTACGACCGGCGCGTTCAGGATCCGGACGCCATCTACGACGCCAACGCCACGCCTTGCGTGGACTCCACGCCGTTCGGCGACGGCACGCCCTATTGCCCCACCACGGCTAACGGCCCGTTCCTGTTCAATGCCAACCTGCGTCCCTACGACGTGGAGCGGAAAATCGGTTCGGGCTTCTTTGAAGTCCGCCTGCCGATCACCGACAGCCTCGAAGGTTCAATCGCCGGTCGTTACGAGTCCTACCAAGGTCAGGGTGAGACCTTCAATCCAAAGGCCGCCCTGCGTTGGCAGGCTCTGGACTGGTTGGCCTTGCGCGGATCGGTCTCCACCACCTATCGGGCGGCCGCCGCCACGATCACCACGACGAACTTCGCGCGTGGCCTGACCAATGCGTCGGGCACCTATCGGGCCAACGACCTCTACGGCAACCCGAACCTGGAGCCGGAGACGGCGCTCACCTACAGCGTCGGCGCCATGGTCAAGATCGGCGGCTTCAACGCCACGGTCGATTACTGGAACTTCGATTTCAAGGACCAGTTGACCTCTGAAGCCACTCTGGACCTGTTGAACCTGATGTTCCCCACCGGGGGGCCGAACAAGTGCGGCAACGCCGCCCTGGCGGCCCGGTTCACATTCGATCCGGCCGGCTGCGCGGGTGGGCGACCCTCCGTGCTCTCCTATCGCACCCAGTATATCAACGGCGGTCAGGTGAAGACCGACGGGGTCGACTTCCAGGCCAACCTGCAGGTCGGTGAACTGTTCGGCGGTGACTTGAGCACCGGCTTCGACGGCACCTACCTGCTGAACTATGACGACACCGGCTATACCATCGAGGGGCTGCCCACCTCCACAGCCGGCGTGATCAAGCGGGCGGGCACCTACCGGGCGTCGCTGTTCACGGGCTACAACCGTCTGAGGGCGAACGCCTACGTGAACTGGGCGGCCGGTGGTCAGAACCTGCGCTGGCAAGTCCGTCATGTCTCCTCGACGACCCAGATCGAACCCAACTCGATCAACATCGCCGCGGCGGTGAAGTCGACGACCAAGGTCGCCGAGTACTGGCAGCACGACCTGACCTATCGCGCTGAGCTGCCCTGGGACACGGCCCTGACCCTGTCGGTCATGAACGTCCTTGACCAGGAGCCGCCGTTCGCAATCGGCACCCAGTACAACTACGACCCGGGCAGCGGAAACCCGCTCGGCCGCGTCTACACCATCGGCATCAAGAAGCGCTTCTAGAATACCGACCGGGCCAAGAGCCCAGCGGATTACACCTCGCG
>NZ_JAUSCJ010000006.1 GCF_030651185.1 Phenylobacterium sp. | reverse complement strand
TCCTCGGCATCGACGATAGTGACGGCGCGGCGATAATAGCGTGTGACGTCATGGCCGATGCCGATGGCGATCAGCTCCACCGGCGAGCGGGTTTCGATCTCCTCGATAACCCAGCGTAAGTGACGCTCCAGATAGTTGCCGGGATTGACCGACAGGGTGGAATCGTCAACCGGCGCGCCGTCGGAAATCATCATCAGGATCTTGCGCTGTTCGGGGCGCACGACGAGGCGGGCGTGGGCCCAGGCGAGCGCCTCGCCGTCGATGTTCTCCTTGAGCAGCCCCTCGCGCATCATCAGGCCGAGGTTGCGTTTGGCCCGGCGCCACGGAGCGTCGGCGGACTTGTAGATGATGTGGCGCAGGTCGTTCAGACGGCCGGGCTGGGCGGGCTTGCCGGCCTTCAGCCAATCCTCGCGGCTCGTGCCGCCCTTCCAGGCCCGCGTGGTGAAGCCAAGGATCTCCGTCTTCACGCCGCAGCGTTCCAGGGTGCGGGCCAGGATGTCGGCGCAGACGGCGGCGACCATGATCGGGCGGCCGCGCATGGAGCCGGAATTGTCGATCAGGATGGTGACCACCGTGTCGCGGAACTCAGTGTCTTCCTCTTCCTTGAAGGCCAGCGAGGCGGTGGGATCGGTGATCACCCGCGTCAGGCGGGCGACGTCGAGAATCCCTTCCTCCAGGTCGAAGGTCCAGGAGCGGTTCTGCTGAGCCATCAGCTTACGCTGCAGCTTGTTGGCCAGGCGCGCGACGACGCTCGACAGGCTGGCGAGCTGCTGGTCGAGATAGGCCCGCAGGCGGGTCAGCTCCTCGGCGTCGCACAGTTCCTCGGCCGCCACGATCTCGTCATTGGCGGTGGTGAAGACCTTGTAGGTCGGCGTCTTTCCCCCGTCCTTCTGGTCCGGGCGCGCGGGCTGGTCCCCCTCGCCCATTTCCGGGGGCTCGTCGGTGTCTTCGGCGTTGGGATCATCCTCGGCCTGCATCATCTGGCTGTCGGCGTCCTCGCTTTCGCTATGGGTCGCCTCGCTGTCGTCCATGGAGGCCTGCTGCGGGGACTGGCCCTCGCCATCGCCCTCGTCGCCGTCCTCGGCGGCCTCAGCCTCGCCTTCGTCGCCGTCTTCCTCGTCCTGATCGGCCTGGTCGGGCGCGTCGGACAGATCGTCGCCCATGGAAAGGTCGCGCAGGATGGTGCGCGCCATCTTGGCGTAGGCCTTCTGATCGTCGAGCTTGTCGGCCAGTTTGTCGAGATCGGCGCCCGCCCGGGCCTCGATCTCGTCGCGGAACATGTCCACCAGCAGCTTGGCGTTGGGCGGCGACTCCACCCCGGTCAGCCGCTCGCGGGCCATCAAGGCGACAATCTCCGCCATCGGCGGATTGGCCTGGGCGTCGACGGGATTGAAGGGGCGTTTGAGCCAGGCCTGCTCGTGAACGACCTTCAGGTTCTCACGCACGCCACCGAGCGCGTTTGAGCCGATGGCCTCGATGCGGACCTGCTCCAGGGCGTCATAGGCCGGGGCGCCGAGCGCCGAGCCCGGACGGGTCTTGGCGTGAACCTGGGCGTCGTGGTGCGAGATGCGCAGGGCCATCTGGTCGGCCAGGCCGCGGATGCGCGCGGCGTCCATCGGCGTCAGGTCGCGGGGCGGGTGCGGCAAGACGGCGCGATTGCCCGACAACACAGGCCCCTCGCCGGAGTAGACGATCTCCAGGTCAGGGCTTTCTGCGAGCGAACGCGCCGCGTTGGCGAGGGCGCGCTTAAAGGGCTCGAGCGGGCTTTCCGGGTTCTTGGCCATTGTCTTTTCGTCTTAGCGCGTTGCCGCTCCGTGAGGAAAGCGCTGCTTGGTGTCAGGCCCGCAACGGCGCGCGAATTCGCGCCGGAACGCCACGGCGGAAGCCGCGTTCAACAGACAAGACCTTGGATGTCTTTGGCTGGAGTTCGACATGTTGAAATGGGCCCTGATTTTCGCGGTGGTCGCCTTGATCGCCGGCGCGCTTGGTTTCACCGGCATGGCCGGCGCGGCCGCCGGTATCGCCAAGCTGCTGTTCTTCGTCGCCGTGATCGGCTTTGTGCTGTTCCTGGCGCTGGGCGCCTTCGTCGGCAAGAAGATCAGCGGCGGCTGAGCCGCCCCTGAACCTGAAACAGACAAGGGCGCGGAGGTAACCTCCGCGCCCTTTCCTTTGCCCGCTAGTTCTTCGCGAGCCAGGACTTGCCCTGGCTGTCCACCAGGTCGACCAGGTTGCCCATGGCGACGTTCACGTCCACCAGGTGCAGGCCCCAGTCAGGGGTGACGGCGCCCGGCTTGATGGCGTCGATGCGCGGGTCAGCCGGATCGGCGTTCACGTGGACCGCCAGGTAGTTGAAGCCCCCCGAATTCACGCACGTGGCGCTGAGCAGGCCGGGGACCGAGACGAAGGGCGTGTCCACCTTCACGCCCTTGGCCCAGCCGTCGGCGGTATGACCGTTACCAGTCGCCGCCATGTAGCTGTGCAGCTCGCCCTTGCCGCCCGAGAGACTGGCGGGGTTCACGCAGGCCACCTCCATGGCCGAGTTGGCCTCACGCGGGCGGCCGAAGCGGCTGTTGGCCGGCGGCGGCGCATTGTCGAGGAAGCTGGCATAGGCCACGGCGCAGCCAGTCTGGGTGGCCGACTTGCAGAGCGGGATCGACTTGAAGGTTCCGGTGTCGCCCCCCTTAGTCACCGGCAGGCCGGTCCCCAGGAGAAGCGCGGAGATCAGTTGCTTCTGGGCGGGCTTGCCGTCGATCTCGGCGACGATCAGTTGGGTCAGCACGCCGGAGCCCTGGCTGTGGCCGATCAGGACCACGCCGCGGCCCTTGTTCTCGTGGGTCAGGTAATAGTTCCAGGCGTCGACAACGTCGGTGTAGCCGGTGTTGGGGCGGGGACCGGCGGCGGCGGCGGTCGGATTGGTGATCATGTCGCGAAGGGCCGTCAGCGTGAACTGGCGGTACATCGGCGCATACACCCGGCACTTGGAGGCAAAGCGCGAGAGTTGCTGCTCCACCACACGTTGCTCCTCGGCGTTGGGAGTCATGTCGGAGATGACGCCCTTGTCCATCGAGACCGTGGGATAGACGTAGAAGCAGTCGATCGGCGCCTTGGGTTCAGCCTTCCAGGCTTCCTTGGTTGCGACGCCGGCGGCGGTGATCACCGTCGCGGCATTGTCGCCCGAGCAAGCGTCAGTGCGGCCGGGCCAGCACAGCCAGGCGGCCTTGTCGGCATAGTCGTTCTTGGCGGGCGTCTGGGCGGCCGCGGGCTGGATGAAGGCGGCGAGCGCGAGCGCGCCAGCGGCAAGCGCCGCTAGAGTGGTCCTGGACATCGTTTCCCCTTGGAAAATTTCTTCGGTGGCAATGCCTGGTGATCGCGCCTTGGCGCGCCCCGGTCCAGCCAGTTTGTCTAGCATACGGTATGTGGGCGATCAGCCGCCGGACCCGGCGGGCATAGGCCGCGTAGGCGTAGGCGTCTCTCGATCGTCAGGGCGCCGTGGAGGCGGGTGGCTCTAGGCCACCCGCACGCGCGCCGTGGACTCCGGCAGGTCCTGGCCGAAGGCGCGCTGGAAGAACTCGGCCACTGTGCCGCGCTCCAACTCGTCGCACTTGTTCAGGAAGGTCATGCGGAAGCCCAGCGCGATGTCGCCCCCGAAGATCTCGGTGTTCTGCGCCCAGGTGATCACCGTCCGCGGGCTCATGACCGTGGAGATGTCGCCATTCATGAAGGCGTTCCGCGTCATGTCGGCGACGCGGACCATGGCCGCGATGGTCCGCTTGCCCTCGGTGGTGTTGTAGTGCGGGGCCTTGGACAGCACGATCTCGGCTTCCACGTCGTGGGCCAGATAGTTCAGCGTCGTCACGATCGACCAGCGGTCCATCTGACCTTGGTTGATCTGCTGAGTGCCGTGATAGAGGCCGGTGGTGTCGCCCAGACCGATGGTGTTGGTGGTGGAGAACAGCCGGAAGAACGGGTTGGGCCGGATCACGCGGTTCTGGTCCAGCAGGGTAAGCTTGCCCTGGGCCTCCAGGATGCGCTGGATCACGAACATCACGTCCGGGCGACCGGCGTCATATTCGTCGAACACCAGGGCCACCGGCCGCTGGATCGACCAGGGCAGGATGCCCTCGCGGAATTCGGTGACCTGCTTGCCGTCCTTCAGGACGATGGCGTCCTTGCCCACCAGGTCAATACGGCTGACGTGGCTGTCCAGGTTCACCCGGATCAGCGGCCAGTTGAGGCGCGCGGCCACCTGCTCGATGTGGGTCGACTTGCCCGTGCCGTGATAGCCCTGGACCATCACCCGGCGGTCGAAGGCGAAGCCCGCGCAGATCGCCCGGGTGGTCTCCGGATCAAACTTGTAGGACGGATCGAGGTCCGGAACGTGACTGTCGCGCTCGCTGAAGGCGGGCACGGTCATGTCGATATCCACACCAAAGGCTTCGCGGACCGAGACCTTCTTGTCCGGGACCAGGGTGAGGAGCTTGTCGTCTTGATTTTCAGCGAACGAGGTCATGGTCCGGTTCGATTACAGGCTTACGCGTGCGAAGCAAACGTGTGTTTGATGGGGCAGTCCCTGCGACCCATACCGGAATGACGAAGGGAGCGTCCACCCATGTTGAAGCAAGCCACACGGCCTTATCGCGCAATCCAGGTCTTCGCCTCGGAGGAGGGCTTCGGCGCCGAGATCGTCGGCGTGGATCTTTCCCACCCGCTTTCCCCAGAGGCCCGCGAGGAAATCCGCGCCGCCTGGGCCCGCCATTCGGTGGTGAGTTTCCCCGACCAGCCCCTGAGCCTGGACGAGCTGGAGGCCTTCACCCTGCAGATGGGAAAGTTCGGGGTTGATCCATTCATCGCCCCCATGGCCGGTCACCCCAATGTCCTTGAGCTGCGGCGGGAGCCCGACGAGAAGGCCACGAATTTCGGCGCCGGCTGGCATTCCGACTGGAGCTTCCAGGAAAAGCCGCCCGCCGCCACCCTGCTGCATTCCAAGGTCACGCCGCCGGTGGGCGGCGACACCCTCTTCGCCGACTGCGCCAGCGCCTATGACGCCCTGTCCCCGGCCATGAAGGCCATGCTGGCGCCGCTGAAGGCGGTCCACTCCGCCGGCCGCGCCTACGGGACCAAGGGAGTCTTCGCCCGCGAGACCGAAAAGCGGACCATGGAGATCATCGTCTCCGAGGAGGCCGACCAGAGCCTGACCCATCCCTTGGTCCGCACGCACCCGGTCACCGGTCGAAAGGCGCTGTTTGTCAGCCCGGTCTACACTGTCGGCATTGAGGGGTTCGAGCCCAAGGAGGCTCAGGCCATCCTTGGTTTCCTGTTCGGGCACATCACCCAGGATCAGTTCATCTATCGCCACAAATGGCGGCCCAACATGCTGCTGATGTGGGACAACCGCTGCACGGTCCACCTGGCCGAGGGCGGCTATGACGGCCACCTGCGCCTGATGCATCGCACGACGGTGGCGGGCGACAAGCCGGTCTGAGACCGAGGCCCTAAGCCATCTTCGCCTTGCGGAGCTGCTGGTAGGCCTTGATGACCCGCTGCAGCTTGTGCTCGGCCGAGCGGTCGCCGCCGTTGCTGTCGGGGTGGGTGCGCTTCACCAGCTCGATGTAGCGGGCGCGGATCGCCGGCGCGTCGGCGTTCTCGTCGAGGTCCAGGTCGGCCAGGGCGTTGCGTTCCAGTTTGCCCAGCCGGCGGCCTTCGGGCTTGGGCGTGCGGACGCCCGCCGCGCCGCCATTGCCGCTGCCGAAAAGGTTGAACGGATCGCGATAGCCCTTGCCCTGGCCAAAGCCCTGGGCGGCCGCGGCGGCCTCGCGGGAGAATCGGCCGGCCTTGAAGTCCCAGGTCGGGCGATCGCCCTGGGCGCTCTGGGCCTGACGCTGCTTGATTTCGCCGTCGCTCATGCCGGCGAAGAAGTTCCAGTTGCGATTATATTCCGCCGCGTGCGGCTGGCAGAACCAGTAGTGCTCGTTGAGCATGTCGCGCGATTTCGGCGCGCGCGCGCTGCCAGCCAGCCGGCATCCCGGATGGTCACAAGCCCGTTCCCCGGGCTTCAGCGCATAGACGTCGTCGGTCTGCGCCGCCTCCCCGGGGGTCGGCGGGCGCACCCGGATATCGACGAACTTAGGCTTGTATTGAAACGCGCCGGCCATGCCCCAAGTATGATGCGGTCTGAGACCCTTTCAAGAATTGAAGATTATCCAAATGGGCGCCATATTTGAGGCCATCCAACATAAGCTCACCGAAGCGTTCTCGCCGACCCGCCTGGAAATCGTAGACGACTCTGATCGCCACGCGGGACATGCGGGGGCCAGCGCCTCTGGCGAGAGCCATTTTAACGTCGTCATTCAAGCCCAGGCCTTCGAGGGCGCCCCAAAGGTGGCGCGGCAACGGATGGTCTACCGGACATTGGCCGAGGAGCTGGCAGGTCCCCTGCATGCACTCTCGGTGAAAGCCCTTGCCCCAGGCGAGGACTAATCTGACTTTCGAATAGGCGCCGCTGACCAAGGCGGCCCCGCGCTGGGGAGGCGTGCTTGAAGACGACCATCACCGTAAATGGGCAAGCGAGGTCGCTTGACCTCGACACCCGCACCAGTCTGCTCGACGCCCTGCGCGAGCATTTGAACCTCAAGGGCACCAAGAAGGGCTGCGACCATGGCCAGTGCGGCGCCTGCACCGTCCTGGTGAACGGCGAGCGGATCAATTCCTGCCTCAGCCTGGCGGTCATGCACGACGGCCACGAGGTCACGACCATCGAGGGGATCGGCGGCGAGGACAGCCTGCACCCGATGCAGCAGGCCTTCCTGACGCAGGACGCCTTCCAGTGCGGCTACTGCACGCCCGGCCAGATCTGCTCGGCCGTCGGCATGCTGAAGGAGGCCGCCGAGAACTGGCCTAGCTGGGTCACTGACGACCTGGACGGCGCCGTGGCGCTCTCCGACAGCGAGATTCGCGAGCGGATGAGCGGGAATATCTGCCGTTGTTCGGCCTATCCGCAGATCATCGCGGCGATCCGTGACGTGGCGGGAGAGGTCGCATGAGGCCGTTCACCTACGAGCGTCCCACCGACGTCGCCGCGGCGGTCAAGGCCGTGGCCGCCACGCCGGGCGCGAAATTCCTCGCCGGCGGCACCAACCTGCTGGACCTGATGAAGCTCGATATCGAGCAGCCGACTCACCTGGTGGACGTCAATCGCCTGCCGCTGGCCGGCATCGAGGACACGCCTCAGGGCGGCCTGCGGATCGGGTCGATGGTCACCAACAGCCACCTGGCGGCCGACGCTCGCGTGCGCAGCCGCTATTCCGTCCTGACCCAGGCCATCGTGTCGGGCGGCTCGGGCCAGCTGCGCAACAAGGCCACCGCCGGCGGTAACCTGCTGCAACGGACCCGTTGCGCCTATTTCTATGATCCCTCCAAGCCCTGCAACAAGCGCCACCCCGGCTCGGGCTGCAGTGCGATGGAAGGGCTCAACCGCAACAGCGCCATCTTCGGCGCCAGCGACGCCTGCATCGCCACCCACCCCTCGGACATGGCCGTGGCCCTGACCGCGCTTGGGGCCGGCGTCGAAACCATGACCGCCGACGGCGCGACCCGCAGCCTGGCGGTGGCCGACCTGCACCGCCTGCCCGGCGACACACCGCACCTGGAGACCAACCTGGCGGCGGGCGAACTGATCACCGCGGTCATCTTGCCGCCGGCGCCGCCGGGCGGGCAGGTCTATCGCAAGGCCCGCGACCGGGCCTCTTATGCCGGGGGCCTGGCCAGCGTCGCGGTGGTGGGAAACCAGGTCGCCTTCGGCGCCGTGGCCCACAAGCCCTGGCGTGCGGAAAAGACCGAGGCGGCCCTTGCGGGCGGCGCGAGCGCTGTCGAGGCCGCCCATGCCGAACTGGCTGGCGCGCAGGACAATGGCAAGAACGGCTTCAAGATCGCCCTGGTGGCCCGCATGACTGCGGACGCCCTGGGGCAGGCCAGCCCAGGGAGAGGCGCATGAGCTCGGTCAAGGATTGGGCGGCCCCGAACCCCGTCACGGAAAACCGCAGCGGTATCATCGGCAAGGGCGTCGACCGCTACGAAGGCAAGTTGAAGGTCACCGGCACGGCGGCCTACGCCTATGAGGTCGAGCCGCCTTCGGCGCCGGCCTATGGCTACCTGCTGGCCGCCACCATCGCCAAGGGCCGCATCACCGCCATCGACACCGCCGCGGCCGAGGCTTCCCCCGGCGTGAAGCTGGTCTGGACCCACCTCAACGTGCCCAGGCAGGCGCGCCGGGGCGAGCGGATCAACCCGCGCAGCCAGCGGCCCTCCAACCCGGCCCTGGCCGGCGACCGCATCGAGTTCTTCGGACAGCCGGTGGCCTTCGTCGCCGCCGACACCTGGGAGAATGCGCGCGCCGCCGCCAACCTGATCGCGGTGACCTATGCGGCCGAGCCCGCCGTCCTCGACTTCCGCGCCAGCCTCGACCAGGCCGAGATGCCGCAAGGCGAGGAAGACGTCCTGATCGGCGACTTCGAGGGCGCCTACGCCAAGGCCCCGGCCCAGATCGACGAGACCTATTTCAGCCCGCTGCAGAACCACGTGCAGATGGAGCCCTGCGCCACCACCGCCTGGTGGGAAGGTGACAAGGTCACCGTCCACACCTCGATCCAGATGGTGAAGGGCGGCCAGCATTCCCTGGCCGAGACCCTGGCCATCCCGTCGGAGAAGGTCCACCTGCTGACCCGCTATATCGGCGGCGGCTTTGGCGGCAAGGGGCAGGCCTATGACGATCTGGTGCTGGCGGCCCTCGGCGCCCAGGCGCTGGGGCAGCCGCTGAAGCTCTCCTACACCCGTCAGCAGATGTTCCAGGCCACCATCCACCGGCCCGCGGTCAGCATGCGGGTGCGGCTGGGGGCCGAGCCCGACGGGCGTCTGAATGCGTTCGCCGTGGAGGCCATCACCCACTGCGCGCGAAGCGCCCCCTTCGTGGAGCACGCGGCCAATTTCTCGCGGAACCTCTATGCCGCGCCGAACCGGCTCACCGGCCACCGGCTGGTGAAGATGGACATCCCCCACGCCGGCCCCATGCGGGCGCCCGGCGAGGCCCCGGGCATGCTCAGCCTGGAATGCGCCATGGACGAGCTGGCGGAGAAGTTGGGGATCGACCCCATCGAGCTGCGCCTGCGCAACGAGCCGGATGTTGATCCCGAGACTGGCAAGCCGTTCTCCATCCGCCAGCTGACGGAATGCCTGAACACCGGCGCCCAACGCTTCGGCTGGAGCCGGCGCAATCCCAAGCCGGGGCAGGTCCGCGACGGACGCTGGCTGGTGGGGATGGGGATGGCCGCGGCCATCCGCGGCAACTTCCTGCTGCCGGCCAAGGCGGGCGTGCGGATCGACGGGACCGGGATCATCACCCTGCGCCAGGGCATGACCGACATCGGCACCGGCACCTATACCATCCTGGCCCAGATCACCGCCGAGACCATGGGCGTCACCATGGACCAGGTGAAGATCGAGCTGGGGGATTCGGAGTTCCCGCCGGCGCCCGGCTCCGGCGGCCAGTTCGGGGCGGCCACCGCCGGTTCGGCGGCCTTTGAGGCCAATATGAACCTGCGCAAGGCGCTGGCGGAGCTCGCCATCGGCGATCCCAACTCGCCGCTCTATGGCGGGGACCCGACCTACGTCACGTTCGGCAACGGTAATATCGCCATCGAGAACCGCTCCGAGAGCCTGGCGACCCTGGTCAGCCGCGCCGCCCCGGAGGGCGTCTATGTGGAGGGCGCCATCAGCCCGGCCGCAGACGCCCGCGACTATTCACAGCACACCTATGGCGGCCACTTCGCCGAGGTCGGCGTGGACACGGTCACCGGCGAGGTGCGGATGCGCAAGATGTTCGGGGTGTTCGCCGCCGGCCGCATCCTCAACGCCAAGACCGCCAAGAGCCAGGTCACCGGCGGGATGATCTGGGGCGTCGGCGCGGCGCTCACCGAGGGCAATGTGGTGGACAACCGCTACGGCTCCTTCATCAACCAGGATATGGCCGGCTACCTGGTGCCCACCCATGCCGACATCGTCGACCTGGACGCGATCTTCCTGGAAGAGGCCGACGACAAGGCCAACCCGATGGGGATCAAGGGCGTTGGCGAGCTCGGCATCTGCGGGGCGGGCGCGGCGGTGGCCAACGCCATCTACAACGCCTGCGGAGTCCGCCTGCGCGACTTCCCGATGACCCCGGACAAGGTGCTGGAAGGTCTGATGGCCAAGGGGCTTTAAGCGCCCTCAGCCTGGGCGGTCACTTGTTTCGATTGAGATAGGTGATCGCCAGGGCCGCGGCGCAGCCCAGGAACAGGATGCCGGCGATCACCCGGATGGCGTCGATGAGGAAGCCCGCGATCGCCGCGGCGACCATGACAGCAAGGAATATGCCGGCCCACTTCGCCATGGCGGTCTATCCGACCTTGGCGCGCAGTTCGCCCAGGATGCGGGCGAGATCGGTTTCGCGGAACGGCTTCTGCAGGACCGGCGATCCCTTGTCGACGTCGCGGAGTCCTGCGTCGCCGTAGCCGGTCGCGAAGGCGAAGGGCGCGCCCTTGGCCCGCAGGATGTCGGCGAGCGGGAAGATGGGCTGCCCGCCCAGGTTCACGTCGAGCACCGCGCAGTCGATCTGTTCGCTTTCGGTGAGGGCGATGGCCTCGTCCAGCCGGGCGGCGGGACCGACGACGATGCAGCCGAGGTCGGTGAGCATGTCCTCGATCAGCATCGAGACCATCATCTCGTCCTCGACGACCAGGACGCGCAGGCCAGTGAGATCGGGGGCGCTCATTGCCAAGGCTCCAGCAGCATTATGACCCTACCCATAGGGCGCCACGGACTCGGCTGACTATAGCCAAGTCGCACGCGCCCCCCTGCGTCCATGCTGATCATAAGCCGCCGACCCCTCGCATCCGCGATTCCCTAGAACCCGTCACGGGGCGCGGTGGTTCCAATGTCGAACTACGACTCAAGCGCGTGGGCGTTGGCGTCCAACGGGGCGGAGACGCGCAGGGTGGTGATCTGGTTGCGGACCCGTTTCACAACCTGGAACCGGTGGCGGTAGAAGATGAAGGTCTGGCCGATCTTGGGAATGGTCTGGGCTTCGTGGATCACCAGGCCGGCCACGGTGACGGCGTCGTCGTCGGGCAGGTCCCAGTCCATGGCTCGGTTCAGGTCGCGAATGGTCACCGAACCGTCCACCACGACCGAGCCGTCGGGCTGGCGGCGCACCCCCTGGATGGCGCTGTCGTGCTCGTCGTCGATCTCGCCCACGATCTCCTCAAGGATGTCCTCCAGGGTCACCAGGCCCTGCAGGGCGCCGTACTCGTCCACCACCAGGGCGAAGTGGCTCTGGCGCTTCAGGAAGGCGTTGAGCTGGTCCTTCAGGTTGGTGGTGTCGGGGATGAACCAGGGCTCGCGCAGGATCTGGGCGACGTCCAGCTTGTCCATCTTGCCCCCGGAATCGGCGATGGCCTGCAGCAGATCCTTGGCGTGCAGCACGCCGATGATGTTCTCCGCGTCTCCACGATAGAGCGGCACCCGGGTATGGGCGCTGGCCAGCATGGCGGTGACCACCTCGGCCGGCGGCAGGTCAGCGTCGATCATCGAGATCGACATGCGGTGAACCATCACCTCGCTGACGTCCATGTCCGACAGGTCGAGAACCCCGCCGAGCATGCGGCGGTCGCGTTCCTCCACCAGACCTTCGGAGTGGTGGTACTCCACCGCGCCGCGAATTTCCTCGTGGGCCGCCAGGACGTCGGTCTCCATGGAGAGGTTGACGCCGAAGGGCCGCAGGGTCTGGCGCACCACCCACTGCGCGCCGTTGGCAAGGGGGCCGAAGATGCGCACCACCCAGTAGGTGGGGATCGACAGGGCCCGGGCGACGTCGTCGGCGCGGGCGATGGCGAGGGACTTGGGCAGGATCTCGGCGAAGATGACGATCAGGACGGTCATCACCCCGGTGGCGATCAGAGCCCCGAGGGGACCCGGGAAGGCTGTCGACAGCGCCAGGGTGGTCAGCGCCGAGGCGCCGATGTTGATGACATTGTTGGAGAGCAGGATGGCCCCGATCATCTTCTCCTGATCGGCCATCATGACGTTGATGCGCCGGGCGGCGCGGTCGCCTTCGCGCTCCAGCTGGTGCATCCGGCCGCGGCTGGCCGCCGTCATCGAGGTCTCGGCCGCCGAGATCAGGCCCGAAAGGCTCAAGAGCGCGATCAGGATGGGGGCGAGACCCGCGAGGATCGCGATGACGCTCACGGTTGGGCTCCTTCGGAGATGAGGAAATCACGTACGGCCTCGGCGCTGACGTCCTTGGCGACGAAGGTGTCGCCCAGCGCGCGGGCCAGGATGAAGGTCAGCTTGCCGCCCTGCGCCTTCTTGTCCTGACCCATGTGCCGGACCAGGGCCTCGGCGGCGAAGGGGGTATTGGCGACGGCGTCCATGCGGGTCGGCAGTCCGGCGGCGGCGATGGCCGCCTCGGCGCGCACCGCGTCCTGGGCCGAGCACAGCCCCTGTGATGCCGAGAACCGGAAGGCGATGGCCGATCCGGCGGCCACGGCCTCACCGTGCAGCAGGGCCTCGCCATAGCCCGTCTCGGCCTCAAGCGCGTGGCCGAAGGTGTGGCCGAGATTGAGCAGGGCGCGGCGGCCCGCCTCCTTCTCGTCCTCCATAACGATTTCCGCCTTCATTTCCACCGAACGCGCGACGGCGTGCGAGAGGGCCCCGGGCTCGCGCGCCAGGACGGCGGCGGCGTTGGCCTCGAGCCACTCGAAGAAGGTGAAGTCGCCCAGCAGGCCGTACTTGATCACCTCGGCGTAGCCCGCCCGCATGTCGCGCTGGGTCAGGGTGCCCAGCACATCGAGGTCGGCCAGCACCAGGCGCGGCTGGTGGAAGGCGCCCACCAGGTTCTTGCCGCGCGGGGTGTCGATGGCGGTCTTGCCACCGACAGAGCTGTCGACCTGGGCCAGCAGGGTGGTGGGAATCTGAACGAAGTCGATGCCGCGCTTGTAGATGGCGGCCGCGAATCCCGCGAGGTCGCCCACCACCCCGCCGCCGAAGGCCACGATCAGGTCGCCGCGGTCCAGCTCCAGGGCCAGAAGGCGGTCTGACAGGTCGGCCAGGCCCTCGAAGCTCTTGGTCTGCTCGCCAGGCGGCACGACGATGGACGGGCAGGTGATGCCCACGCCCTCGAGCGCCGCGGTCAGCCGGGCCCCGTGCAGGGCCCAGACGGTCTCGTCGCTGACGATGGCGACGCGCCGGTTCTTCAGGAAGGGGGCGATCCGTGTCCCCGCCTCGTCCAGCAGCCCCCGCCCGATCACCACCTCGTAGGAACGGTCGCCCAGGCCAACGGGGACGATGCGCGGAGTCACTGGGGAGGTTCCTCGGTTTTGGAAAGGTGGGCCAACAGGGCCTGGATGACCTGGTCGACGGTGACGTGGTGAGCGGCGTCGCCGGTCTCCACCATCACATCGGCCAGTTCGTAGATGGGGTAGCGTTGCGCCGCTTGCTCCCGCAGGACATCGATCGGGTCGCGGCCGGCGATCAGCGGGCGATTGTCCTTGCGCGACACCCGCCGGGCCAGGACCTCCAGGTCGGCCTTCAGCCAGACCGAGAGCGAGCGCGCCTTGATCAGGGCGCGGGTCTCGTCGTTCATGAAGGCCCCGCCGCCGGTGGCCAGCACGTGGGGCGGCTCGTCCAGCAGGCGGGCGATCACCCGGCGCTCGCCCTCGCGGAAGGCGGGCTCCCCCAGATCGGCGAAGATGTCGGGAATGGAACGGCCGGCGGCGGCCTCCACCTCGGTGTCGGCGTCGCGGAACGGCAGTTCCAGAGCGTTGGCCAGGCGGCGGCCCACGCTGGATTTGCCGACCCCCATCAGGCCGACGAGGGTGATGGTGCGGGCGCGTAGCGGTTTGTAACGGTCCATGAACGGCGCAGGTCTACATCAGGGCGACCCCCCGCGCCAATGCCCGCGCTGTGCGTTAGGATAGGACCATGTCCGGTCGAAGCATTTCCCTGGCGGTCCTGACCGCCCTCGCCCTCTCCGCACCAGCCCTGGCGCAGGAGGTCCAGGTCGCGCCCCTGGCGGCGCCTGACTTCTTCTCGACGGGGGCGCGGGACACCGGCCTGACCGCCGAACTCTGGCGCGGCGCCTCGGGCCAGACGGCGCGGACCGTGCTGCCCCTGCTGGCCGCCAAGCCCCTGTCGCCGGCCGCTCAGGCCCTGGCGCGACGCGTCCTGGCCACCGGGGCCTCCGGTCCTGAGGGCGCCGGACAGGACGCTGGCGTCGCGGGTGCGCGGGTCAGCGCCCTGATCGCCCAGGGCGGGGTGAAGGACGCCGCCGCCATTCTTTCGCGCACGGCGGGGCTGGAACAGAACCCGGTCCTGGCTCAGGCGGGCGCGGAAGCGGCCCTGCTCTCCAATGACGACGAAGGCGCCTGCGCCATCTCCGACCGGCTCGTGGCGGGACGCGAGGAGGTATATTGGCTGCGGCTGCGGGCCTATTGCCAACTCAAGGCCGGGAACTCCGGCGCGGCGCAGCTGACCTTCGACCTGGCCCAGAGTCAGGGTCGCGACGCGGTTTATGGACGCCTGATGGGCGCAAAGCTGGCCGGGGCGGGCGATCCCGGCGCCCCATCCCTGCGAAATGGCCTCGACTATGCGCTCAGCCGCAACCTGGGTCTGCCGGTCACCGGCCCCGCCGCGCCGGCCGTGGCCGCGGCCCTAGCCGCCAGTCCCGCGGTTTCAGCGAGCTGGACGATCGAAGGCGGCCCCGGCCCCGTAAAGGCCGCCATGGCCGCGCTCGCCGCCGGTGACCTCGCCACCGCCCTGACGATGCGAGCCAGCCTGACCTCCGACGCCATCCCCGGCGCCACCATCACTGACCTCGCCCTGCTCGACGCCATGCTGGCGGCGGCCTCGGGCAAGACCGATCCCCAGACCCTGGACCGTCTGATCGAGCGGGGCGCCACGGCCGAGCCCAAGACCCGAGTCCGCGCC
The DNA here is from genome assembly GCF_030651185.1 of Phenylobacterium sp. Lineage (GTDB taxonomy): Bacteria > Pseudomonadota > Alphaproteobacteria > Caulobacterales > Caulobacteraceae > Phenylobacterium. The sequence goes on along the minus strand of NZ_JAUSCJ010000006.1, from coordinate 236,897 downwards.
CAGCAGGCGGCCCTGATCTTCGCGACCCTGGGCGCACCGATGAGCCCGCAGGCCCGCGGCCAGTTCGCAGCCTTCACGGCCGGCGAGGCCAAGGCGCCCGCCGCCCGCGCCTTGGCCCTGGATTTTGCCGGCGCGGAGAAGCTGCAGGGTGAGACGGCCCTGCTGGCCCTGTGGATTTCCGCCGACGCGGGCGCCGCCGGTCCCAATGCTGGAGATCGCGCGCGGATCATCCGTGCGCTCAAGGCCGCCGGCCTGGAGGAAGACGCGCGCGCCTTCGCCCTCGAAGGCCTGCTGGCGCTCCGATGAGCGCCTCATCCGGCTGGGCCGAGGCCTTCCTGGAGATGATGGCCGTTGAGCGGGCGGCGGCCAAGAACACCATCACCGCCTATGGCAAGGACCTCGCCGACGCCTCGGGGTTTCTGGCCGGGCGTGGCCGCGACCTGGGCGACGCCTCGGCGGAGGACATCGAAGCCTATTTCGCGGCGCTTGGCGCACGCGGCCTGTCGCCCGCCACCGCCTCCCGCCGGCGCGCGGCGGTCCGGCAGTTCTATCGCTTCGTGCTGGGGGAGGGCTGGCGCACCGACGACCCGTCGCGTCGGGTGGACGCCCCCAAGCGCGGCCGGCCCCTGCCCAAGGTGCTGAGCCGCGACGAGGTGGATCGCATCATCGCCGCGGCATCCGCCAAGGACGGCGCCCAGGGCCTGCGGATCGGCTGCGTGGTGGAGCTGATCTACGCCTCGGGCCTGCGGATCTCGGAACTGACCGCCCTGCCGTTGGCGGCGCTGGCCCGGGACCCGGCCTATCTGATGGTCACCGGCAAGGGCGGCAAGGACCGGCTTGCGCCCCTGAACGACGCCGCGCGCAAGGCGATGAAGGCCTATCTGGAGGTCCGCAAGACCTTCCTGCCCAAGGGCGACCTCGCCAACCCCTGGCTGTTTCCGTCGCGCGGCAAGGCCGGTCGCATGACCCCGCGCCGGTTCGCCCAGCTGCTGGATGAGGCCGCCGCCGACGCCGGGATCGACCCGGCCCGGGTCAGCCCCCACGTCCTGCGACACGCCTTCGCCACCCACCTGCTGGAGGGGGGCGCGGACCTGCGGGTCGTGCAGAAGCTGCTGGGTCACGCCGACATCGCCACCACCCAGATCTACACCCACGTGGCCGGTGACCGCCTGGCCCAGGTGGTGGCGACAAAGCACCCGCTGTCACGGAAGTCGTAAGCGCGACAGCCAAAAGTGGCCGCCGGTTTTGGCGCCCGTCGCGCGTCAACACGGAATGCTGAACGAGAAAAGCCGCCCGCGAGCGCGGACGGCTTCCCTCAGGGCGTTAGATCAGGCTGGTTTAGCCGGTGATCCGATAGCGGCCCTGTCTGTCGGGGCAGACGCGGACGTAGCGCACGTCGCGGCCGTAGTCGTCCACCGGCGCGGTGGCCAGGCGGCAGCGGTTACGGTTGTAGTAGGTGTAGTCGTACTGGCCGGTGCGCTGGCCGCGGTCATAGCGGCTCTCGCGATAGGGCACCGTCTCAGCGTAGCTGTAGTAGTAGCCGGCGCTGTCGCACTTGGCCTTGGCCGAAGACTTGCCGATCTGCGAGCCGGCGAGACCGCCGACCACCGCGCCCAGCACCGCGCCCTCGGTCCGCGCATTGCGGGCCGCGACGTTGGAGCCGATGGCGGCCCCGGCCAGCGCGCCGATCAGGCCGCCGGCCACCTGGCTGTTGTTGTTGCCGGAGGAGCGGCACGGGTCGGCATAGGACGAGCCCGAATAGGAGGTGTCACGGCCGTAGCCGTTGGCGTCGTAGCGGGCCGAATCCCAGGTCGGGGCCGCGCCGTAGTAGCGGGCATAGGCGCCATAGCCGTAGCGGGCGTCGTAGCGGGCCCGGTCGCGCTCGTAGCGCTCACGCTTGGCGTCGTACTCGGCGCGGGCGCGGTCGTATTCGGCGCGCGTGACCTGATAGTCGCGCTGGTCCTGCTCGTAATTGCGCATGTCGCGCTGGTACTGCTGGGTCGGTTGATACTGGGCGAAGGCGGGGGCGGCCGTGGCCAACATCGCCGTCGCCACCAAGGCGGTCTTGAGCGTCTTCATGGTGTGCGTTCTCCTGGAACTAACGACGGACCGCTCCCGTCCCGGCGGCCTCGTGAACAGCGGGGTCCTTAGGACCTCGAAGTACCAAACGTGGAGCCCTGGCCAGGGTTGCACGAACGCCGTTCGATTAGTTTCAGCCCTTGTGGATGTCGCCTTTCAGCAACGCGATCAGGGCCTTAGCCAGGGCCTCGGTGGAGTTGAGCTTGTCGCGCAGGCTGAGGGCGATCACCGGTCCCACGTCGGTCTTGTTGACGTCGACGATGTAGATGCGGCCGCTCGGCTGGTCGCGCAGGATGTCCAGGCCGCCCCAGTCCAGGCCCATGCGCGCGGCGAAGGCGGCGATCAGCGCCAGCTCCTCGGCGCTGTAGATGTCGGCGGGGTCGGCGCGGGTGACCGCCAGGTTGTGGATCGAGAAGCGGTTGTCGGCCGGCTTGCGTTTAATCCAGACCACGGCGGGTTTGCCGCCGATGCAGGGGGTCCGCAGATCGTGGATGAACGGCCCGACGGCGGTGTCCACCAGCCTCTGGTAGGTCCTGCCCGCCAGGCGCGGATGCGGACAGGTGATGATCCGCCCGTCGTGCACCCCGTTCAGTTCGCCCTTCTCCACCGCCTCGCCGACGAAGGTCTCAGGGTCGATGGCGAGCGGATAGCCGAACACCTCCTCGAACACCGCCGCCACATGGCTCTTGGAGACGTCCAGGCAGCCGAAGTTGAAGGCACGCTCATGGGTGGGCGTCGCGCGCAGGCCCCAGGTGGCGTCCTCGAAGCAGAAGCAGGCGTCTGCCTCACTCGGCGACCTGGCCATGCGGCAGCCGCTCCAGGCCATGGCGGCCCAGATCAGATACCAGGGCCGCGGCTTGTCGGGCGTGAACCAGATGGTGGGGCCGGGGGGCTGCGTCGCCGCCAGCCACCACGACCGGGCGCGGACGATGAGATGATATCCGAACCAGTTGAGGCATTCGCCGATCAGCGCGCCGTCCAGGCCAATCTCGGTGCCGGTCGTGTGGACCGTCAGGCCGCCCCGGTGGGATTGGAAGTCGGTGAACCAGCCGCCCTTGGGGGACAGGCCGGGCAGGAAGCCCTCGGGCGCGCGCGTCTGCAGTTCGCTCATCGGAGCCTCAGAACCTGAAGGAGACCGGGCGAGCCCAGAGTGAACCCGCTTGCCAATACGCTCAAGCTGACGCGGCGTTCCCGGCCCGCTCCAGGATGGCGCCCACCGCGGCGATGCGATCCACGCGGCGATAGGCCGGGTGCAGCAGCATACCGCCGAACACGTCCGGATCGATCTCGCGATAGCGCAGGCTCGCGCCTGATCCGGCGGCCAGCGTCTCGAGCTCGGCCCGCAGCCGGTCACGGCCCTCGACGATGGCGCTGCCGGTATAGAGCAGCAGCCGCCCGCCGGCCGGCAGGCGGGACATGGCGGCCTTGGCCCAGTTCAGCGACAGCCGCGCGCCCAGCAGGTCACCACCGTCACGATAGGCGCGGCCGCCGGAGCCCAGCAGATAGGGCGGGTTGGCGATGGCGACATCGATGGGGCCTGTGACCTTGGCCAGGCCATCGCTCTCCATAACCTCGGCGCTGACCACGGCGGCGGCGGCGTTGATCCGCGCCAGCCGCAGCGCCTGAGGATTGATGTCGGCCAGGACGATGGCGGCCTTCGGGCAGACCCGTGCGGCGACAATCCCGCCCACTCCCGAGCCGGCGCCGATGTCCACCACACGGTTGGCGTGTCCCAGCTCGGCGCGGATGAAGTCGGCGAACCGGTAGCTGTCGGGGCCGAAGAACACCGCGTCCTTCGCCTTCGGCGGATAGGCCGAGTGCAGGAAGAGGTCGTCGCCGAGGCTGGCGACACGCAGGGCGCTGGAAAGCCTCTGCCCCTTCTGGACCAGGATTCCGGCCTCACGCATCAGGGCCAGGATCTCGGGCTCCACGTCGCCGTCACGGAAGGGTCGGGTCCAGCCAAAGATGTCGCGTAGCGTGTGGCGAGACCCCTGGAACAGCCGCCACGAGACCAGCCGATGGGTGTCATTGGTGGGCGTGATGAACCGATAGTCGCGCGCCTTCAGGGCCTGGAGCAGGGCCACCAGGGCTTCGTCTTCGAAGGTCACGAGCGGTGCGCCTGCGCCAGCGCTTCCTTGCGTAGGGCCAGCATGGAAGCGGGCATCCCCTTGGCCACGGCGCTGCGCACCATTCCGGCGGGGACCGGCGCGTCGATCGCGACGTGCAGTTCATAGGTGACGTGGGTTCCGCCCGGGATGGGCGAGAGCCGCCATTCGCCGTCCGACCGCTTCCAGTCGCCGCCGGTGCGATGGAACGCCAGCCGGCGCGGCGGCTCCAGGGTGGTGCGGAAGACGTTTCGCATGACGGGTTTGAAGGCGTTCCCCTCCAGCCGGTGCTCACGCACATCCCACTTGCCGGCAGGATCGCGCTCCAGGGTCTTGCAGCTTAACAGCTTGGGCATGTAGCGCGAGGCGCCCGCGCAATCGCTCAGCACCTTCCAGACCACGGCGGGCGGCGCCGCGACATCCATGGCCGCGCGGATCACGCCGGCTGATCCGCCCTCGGCGCGGGCCGAGACGGTAGGCGCGGCATCGAAGCCTGGCGCGGCGAGGGCAGGCGAGGCCAGGACGGAAAGGGCGAGGACAAGCATGGACTTCATGCTCGGTGAGGTCGCGGCGGGCGATTTCGTTCCCTTGAAGCAAGTCCTTGAAGGAACTGGCGCGACGCCACGTACTTGTTAGGCTGCAGGTTCCCGCCTAGTTTCCGGCGCTTCCGCTCACGGAAGGAAGAGTCCCCGCATGGTCGCGCACTATCTCGAGTTCGAGCGTCCGATCGCCGACCTCGAAGCCAAGATCGAAGAGCTTTCCAAGCTGTCGGAGACCACCGGGTCCGGGGCGATGGACGGCGAGATCGAAGCGCTGCGGACCCGCGCCCAGACCCTGCGCCGCGACGCCTATTCCAAGCTCGACGCCTGGCAGAAGACCCTGGTGGCCCGCCATCCCGAACGGCCCCACTTCGTCGACTATTGCGCCGGCCTGATCGACGAGTTCGTGGAGCTGCGCGGTGATCGCAAGTTCGCCGACGACCAGGCGATCATGGGCGGCCTGGGCCGGTTTCGCGGTCAGCCCGTCGTGGTGCTCGGCAATGAGAAGGGCCGCGACACCGTCACCCGCGTGAAACATAATTTCGGCTACGCGCGGCCCGAGGGCTACCGTAAGGCGATCCGCCTGCTGGAGATGGCCGAGCGGTTCCACCTGCCGGTGATCAGCTTCGTCGACACCGCCGCGGCCTATCCGGGTGTGGGCTCCGAGGAACGCGGCGTGGCCGAGGCCATCGCCCGGGCCACCGAGAAGTCCCTGATGCTGGCCGTGCCCATGGTGGCCATCGTCACCGGCGAGGGCGGGTCCGGTGGGGCCATCGGCACCGCATGCGGCAACCGGGTGCTGATGCTGGAGCACGCCATCTACACGGTGATCCCGCCGGAGGGCGCCAACTCAATCCTGTGGCGCGGCGCGCGCACCGCCGAGGAAGCCGCCAAGGCCCTGAAGATCACCGCCCAGGACCTGATCGGCATGAAGATCGTCGATCGGATCATCGCCGAGCCTCCGGGCGGCGCCCACTCCGATCCCGAAGCCACCATCGCCTCAGTGGGCGACGCGGTGGAGGAGGAACTGGCGATCCTGACCAAGATGACCGCCCCGGAACTGAAGAAGCAGCGGGCCGAGCGCTTCTACGCCATCGGCCGGAGCGGCCTGCAGTGAAAGGCCTGCTGATCGCCGCCCTGCTGGTCCTGCCGGCCGTCGCCCAGGCCGCGGCGTCCAAGTCCGCCCTCGACCGCTGCCTGGATTCGCCGGCCGGCGGCAGCACCATGGGCCAGATCCAGTGCATAGGCGACGCCGTGGCGATCCAGGACGCCCGGCTGAACAAGACCTACGCCAAGACGATGAAGAGCCTGAACCCGGAACAACAGGCCAAGCTGCGCGCCGCCCAGCGCGCCTGGATCGCCTTCAAGCAGGCCGACTGCCAGTCCCTGCAGGACGACGACTGGGGCACCATGTCCCGCGTGACCGCCAACATGTGCGTCCTCGACCGCACCACCGAACGCGCCGACGAGTTGGCCAACTATCCCGATCGCTGACCCAACAGGCGGCTTGCTTGACCCCGCGTCGGGGGTTTCACTGTCGCTCAAACATCCGTTTGGGAGGACGTCATGGCCCTGAAGACCCGTTTCACCGAGCTCGTCGGGATCGAGCATCCGATCGTTCAGGGCGGCATGCAGTGGGTCGGCCGCGCCGAGCTGGTGGCCGCTGTCGCCAACGCGGGCGGCCTGGGCTTCATCACCGCGCTCACCCAGCCGACGCCGGACAAGCTGCGCGAAGAGATCGAGCGCTGCCGTTCGCTGACCAAGAAGCCGTTCGGCGTCAACCTGACCATCCTGCCGGCCATCAACCCGCCGCCCTATGCCGAGTACCGCCAGGCGATCATCGACAGCGGTGTGAAGATCGTCGAGACGGCCGGCAACAAGCCGCAGGAGCACGTGGAAGAGTTCAAGAAGCACGGCATCATCGTGGTCCATAAATGCACCAGCGTGCGGCACGGCCTGTCGGCCGAACGCATGGGCGTGGACGCCATCTCCATCGACGGATTCGAGTGCGCCGGTCACCCGGGCGAGGACGATGTCCCCGGCCTGATCCTGATCCCGGCCGCCGCCGACAAGATCAAGATCCCGATGATCGCCTCGGGCGGCTTTGGCGATGCGCGCGGCCTGGTGGCGGCGCTGGCCCTCGGCGCCGAGGGCGTCAACATGGGCACCCGCTTCATGGCCACCAAGGAAAGCCCCATCCACCAGGCCATCAAGGAGCAGATCGTCGCCAATGACGAGCGCTCGACCGACCTGATCTTCCGCACCATGCACAACACCAGCCGGGTGGCCCGCAACGCTGTCAGCCAGCAGGTGGTGGCGCTGGAGAAGCAGGGCGCCAAGTTCGAGGACGTCCGCGAACTGGTGGCCGGCAGCCGGGGCCGCAATGTCTATGAGGTCGGCGACAACGACGCCGGCATCTGGTCGGCCGGCCTGATCCAGGGCCTGATCCACGACATCCCCTCCTGCGAAGAATTGATCAGCCGCATGGTTCGTGAAGCCGAGGAGCTCATCACGGGCCGCCTCGCGCGCTTCGTCGGCGGCAAGCAGATGGCCAGCGTCTGATAACGGGGGCGCCTCAGGCGGGGTTCGTGTAGGCTTGGGGTCCCCCCGAGCCTAGAGACTTGCTCCGCCCGTGCCGACGCCAGACCTGACGCCGAAAGCCAAGGCGAACGTCTCGATGGTCATCGAGACGATGTACGCCATCGCCGCCGAGCCCGATAAGTGGGAGCAGATCGTCCAGGCCCTGGACGTGGAGGCCAGCGATGCCCCGCCCGAGGCGGAGGGCGCCGCGCGGCTGGCCACCCTGGCGGCCGACCGGGGCGAGGCCGCCCAGGTCGGCGTGGTGCTGATCAACGCCGCCGGTGGCGCCAGCGCCTGGAACGCGGCGGGCGAGGCGGTCTTCCACCAGCGCCTGGGGGTCATCGAGGCGCAAGGCTTGCGCTTCTTCAACCCCGCCAACCATGAGGCCCTCGACCAGGCTCGCCACCGTCTGCGTGGGACCCAGGGCCGCCAGGTCATCGTCAAGTTCAGCCAGGCCGACGACGAGGCGCCGCACTTCGCCTATGTGGTCCCCGCCAGCGGCCTGCCGCCGGCGCTCACCGCCGGCCTTGGCGGCGCGGTGACCACGGGAGAGGGAACCTGCGCCGTGGTCTTCCCGGCGGTGGAGGCCACCGACCGGTTGTGGGCCAACCTGCGCGAAAGCTTCGGCCTGACCCCAGCCGAGACCAGGCTGGCCGCAAGGCTCAAGGACGGCCTGACCCTGAAGGAGGCGGCCGTTGAACTCAGCGTCAGCTTCAACACCGTCCGCAACCAGCTCCGGGCCATCTTCGAGAAGGTCGGCCTGTCGCGACAGAGCGAACTGATCCGCACCCTGACCCAGCTCGGGTCGCTGGCCACCTCCTTCCAGGAGGGTTCGGGTCGCGGCCTGCTGGGCCCGCCCATCGCCGCCACCGAGCGGGGCGCGGTGGAAACCGCGCCGCCCATTCGCTTCCTGACCCTGCCAGACGGGCGTCGCCTGGCCTGGCGCGCCTATGGAGACCCCAAGGGCAAGGCGGTTCTGCTCGTCCATCAGGGCCTGGGATGCAGCATCATGCCCAGGGGCAGCGATGCGCTCGCCCGCGACCTGGGCCTGCGCCTGATCTGCCCCGAGCGGCCGGGGGCCGGCCGCTCCGACGTCAGGCCGGACTTCAGCTATGAGGGGGTCGGGCGCGACTTCGCCGACCTTTGCCGCGACCAGGGCCTGACGGAGGTGCAGGTGGCGGCCTTCATGTCCGGCGCGCCCTTCGCCCTGATGGCCGCCCGCGAGCTGGGTCCCATCGCCAGCCGGGTGCTGTTGGCCTCGGCCCGGCCCTCGGGCCAGACCCTGGAGACCGAGCGCGATAAGGGCCATGCTGTGGTGCTGTTCCGCCGGCGGATCATGCGCAACGCCTGGCTGGCCGACATGGTCTTCGCCATGATGCGCTTGCAGCTCACCCGCAAGCAGCTTGAAAAGTTCGTCCGGGCGGCGGCCTCGGCGCCGGGCGACGCGGCCTATCTGCGCACCCATCCCGGGGTGCTGGAATACATCGTCGACTACATCTCGGAGTCCCTGGCTCTCACCAGCCGGGGCATCGCCGATGAGATCAAGTGCTCGGCCCGCAGTCCCATCCTCGACCTCGCGCGCCTTAGCGCGCCGATCACGGTCTGGCACGGCGAGCAGGATCCGATGTCCAGCGCCGCCGATGTCACCGCCTGGCTGAACGACCGCCAGGAGAGTGTCCGCACCTTCCCGGAGGCCGGCCATTTCCTGGCCCACAAGCATTGGCCCGAGGTGCTGGCCTGGCTGGCCAGCGGAGCGTGACAGCCGAAAGTGGCCGCCGGTTTCGGCGCCCGTCACGCGACAAGAATTAGCGGATAGAGCTCAGCGCCTCGCCCAGCTCGTCCACCGCCTCCGGCGTCGTCGCCCACGAGCACATGAAGCGCACCGAGCCGTCGATGAACCGGTAGACGAACCAGCCAGCGGCATGCAGCCGCTGCAGGGTCGGCTCGTCCATCTGCACGAACACCGCGTTGGCCTCCACCGGGTGGGCGATGGGGAATGGCATGAGCGCCGCCAGCCGCTGGGCCATGGCGTTGGCGTGGGCGGCGTGGCGCACGAAGGCGCCGTCCGCCAGCATGCCGATGAAGGGCGCGGCGTAGTACCGGCCCTTGGACGGCAGTTGCCCCGACTGTTTCAGCCGCGCGTCGAAGCGATGGGCCAGGGCGGGGTCGAAGATCACCACCGCCTCCGACGGCGTCATGCCGGATTTGGTCCCGCCCACCACCAGGATGTCGATGCCAAGGGTCTTGATGGCCTTCAGATCGAAGCCGGCCGCCGCCGCATTGGCCAGCCGCGCCCCGTCGAAGTGAACGCGGTAGCCCTTAGCCTTCACCGGGTCGATCAGGGCCTTCAGCTGATGGTGCGAATAGACCGTGCCGTACTCGGTGGCGTTGGTGACCGACAGGGCCGCCGGCGCCTGCCAGTGGGGTTGGTCCGGCGCGGCCAGCGGCGCGGTCAGGCCCGCGGGATCAATGCGCCCCGAGGCGCCGGCCAGGGTGATCATCCCCAGGCCGTGGCCGAAGAAGCCGGGGGCCCCGGTCTCGTCGGTGGCGACGTGGGAATGCTGGTGGCAGAGCACGCCTTCGAAGGGCTGACAAAGGGTGGCCAGGGATATGGCGTTGGCCGCTGTGCCCGAGGCCACGAACCGCACGCTGGCGTCGGTGTCCAGCAGTGCGCGGACCGCGTCGGCCCCGGCCCGGGTTATGTGATCGGAGCCGTAGCCGGAGGTGACGCCGCTGTTGGCGGCCAGCAGGGCGTTCATCGCCTCGGGCGTGGCGGGGGCGGTGTTGTCGGACGCGAAGTCGTATCTGGCCATCGGTCGAATAGAACCGATCCCGCGCCCTTGAAAAGAGCTAGACGCCCTTTCCCCAGTCTCGGACGTCGGCGACGAACAGGTCGGGCTCTTCCATGGCCGCGAAGTGTCCGCCGCGGGGCATCTCGGTCCAGCGGGTGATGTTGTAGGCGCGGTCAGCCCAGGTCCGGGGCGGGGCGGTGTAGAGCGGCTCGCCGGGGAAGTTGGCGAAGGCCGTGGGGGTCTCGCAGCGCTCGCCTTCCTTGAAGGCGATGCCGCCCTCTTCGAGCAAGCCGCGATAGTACCAGGCGCCTGTCGCGAAGCTGCCGGTCATCACATAGATCATGATGTTGGTGAGCATGCGGTCCTTGGGGTGGACCGCGTCCAGGGGCTTTTCCCGCAGGTCCGACCAGTCGTGGAACCGCTCGGCGATCCAGGCGGCCTGGCCCACCGGATTGCCAGCGCCCATCCAGGCCAGGGACTGGGGTTTGGAGGCCTGCAGGCGGAAATAGCCGCCCATGACGTCCATCATGGCGCTCTGGCGGGTGAGCCATGCGATCTCGTCGGGGGTCTGTGGGCCGCCGAAGGGGCGGAAGGCCATCATGTTCAGGTGGATGGCGCGGACCTGGGCCCCGTGGTCGTGGCCGAGCCAGGAGGTGACCATGGCCCCCCAGTCGCCGCCCTGGGCGATGTAGCTGGGATAGCCCAGGACGTCGGTCATCAGGGTGTTGAACAGCCGCGCGGTGGTGCGCTGTCCGATCGGCCGGGTCGGCTTGGACGAGAAGCCGAAGCCGGGCAGGGACGGGATCACCAGGTCGAAGGCGTCCTTGGCGTCGCCGCCGAACCGGGACGGGAAGGCCAGCTTCTCGATGGCGCCCCAGAACTCGTAGTGCGATCCCGGCCAGCCGTGGGTCACCAGCAGGGGCCGTCTGCCGCCCGCCTCGCCGACCACCTGCAGGAAGTGCAGATCGTAGTCCTCGACGCGGGCCGTGAACTGCGGGAAGCGGTTGAGCTCGGCCATGGCCGAGCGCCAGTCGTAGCGCTCGGTCCAGTGCTCGCAGAGCGCCTTCAGGTAGCTGGCGTCACAGCCATAGGCCCAGCCGTCGGGAACCTCGGGGATCGGCGGCCAGGGATAGGCGCGCACCTGATCCAGCACCGCCTGGACGTCCGTCTCGCTCCAGGCGACTTCGAAGGGTTGGATGTCGGCCACGTGCGCTTCCCCTGTTGTTGGGCGCGAACCTCGGCCGGTGACGCGACGGCGGTCAAGCCTTACGGACGCAGACCGCGCGCCAGGGCATGATTCAGCTGGCGATGCAGTTCGCGCGCCGCGCCCGGCGGGATCTTGCCGGCCAGCTCCAGCCCCACCGCGCCATGGGCCGCGGCCCAGAACATCTTGCCGATCTCCTCGGGGTCGCCCTGCAGCACGCCTTCGGCCACCAGGGTCTTCACGTACTGGGTCTGGGTGCCGTGGGCCCGATGTCCCGCCGCGACGAGATCGGGATAGTTCTCGGCGTGGGGCTGATCCAGGTCGAACATCAGCTTGTAGGTCTGCGGGTGTTCGAAGGCGAAGTTCAGATAGGCCTCGCCCACCGCCGCGCCCTTGGCCCGGGCGCCCTGGGTCTTGGCGTAGGCGTCTTCCAGGGCCTGGGCGAAGCGGTTGAAGCCATTGGTCCGCACCGCGGCCAGGATGTCTTCCTTGTCGGCGAAGTAGCGGTAGGGGGTCATGGGGCTGACCCCCAGTTCCGACGCCAGTTGGCGCATGGTCACGGCGTCAGGCCCGCGTTCGGCGAACAGCTTCTCGGCCACCCCGCACAGGCGCTCACGGAAGTCGGCGACATCGGTTTCGGACAGGACGCGGGGCATACCGGAAACTCTAGCAAACAAACTGCTTGCAAGGCGTTACCTCTTACGCAATAAATTTACAACGTAAGAAACAAAAGGGATGGAATCGATGGCGGCTTGGGACCTGCTTGTGGACCGCAAAGACCTGCGCAAGGCGCAGATTGTCCCCGCGCAGGCGCCCGCCCTGGCCGACGGCGAGGTCCGTCTGGAGGTCGAGCGGTTCTCCTTTACCGCCAACAACGTCACCTACGGACTGATGGGCGACGCCTTCGGCTACTGGACGTTCTTCCCGGCGCCCGACGGCCTGGGCCGCATTCCCGTCTGGGGCTTCGCCAGGGTGACGGAGTCCAGGACCGCCGACGCGCCCGTGGGTCTGCGGCTGTTCGGCTACCTGCCGATGTCCACCAGCTTCGTCATGCAGCTCGCCAAGACCCGAACCGGTTTCGTCGACCGTGCGCCGCACCGCGCCGAACTGCCGCCGACTTACAACGCCTACAATGAGGCGCCGGCCGATCCGCTGGACGACCACCGCGCCCTGCTGCGGCCCCTGCTGATGACCAGCTTCCTGCTGGACGACTTCCTGGGCGAGGACGGGGCGCTTACCACGCTGGTGCTCTCCAGCGCGTCCAGCAAGACCGCGCTCGGCCTGGCCTGGTTCGCCAAGGCGCGGGGCTGCGAAGTCATCGGCCTGAGTTCGCCGGCCAACGCCAAGACCATCGAGGGGCTGGGTCTCTACGACAAGGTCCTGACCTATGACGAGGTCGGCGCGCTGAAGACCAAGGGGCCCGCCGCCTTCGTGGACTTCGCCGGCGACCGCGCCACCACCGCCAAGGTGCATGCGGCCCTGGGCGAGGCTCTGACCCGCAGCATCATCGTCGGGGCCACCCACTGGGAAGCCGGCCGTGACGACGCCGCCATCGCCGGCCCGACCCCCACCCTGTTCTTCGCGCCCGACCAGATCCGCAAGCGCATGGCCGACTGGGGTCCGGGCGAAGTCGAAACGCGCTTCGACGCCGCCTTGCGCGCCTTCGTCGCCGACAGCCCCTGGCTGAACCTCGTGCAGCATGAGGGTCAGCAAGGTCTCACCGACGCCTATCACAGGGTCCTGGAGGGTCGCGTGCGGCCCCAGGACGGACACATCATCCGGCCGGCCTGAACCGGTCAAACCACGGGAGCAAAGCCATGGACGGCGACGTTCGCATCAATCCCTATCTCGGCGGCAACTTCGCCCCCGTGCGTTCCGAGGACGACTTTGATCTGCCGGTCACCGGTGAGATCCCCGCGGGCCTGCGGGGGACCCTCTACCGCACCGGGCCCAATCCGCAGTTCGAGCCCAAGGACCCGAACTATCACTGGTTCACGGGCGACGGCATGCTGCACGCGTTCCGGGTCGAGGACGGCAATGTCAGCTACCGCAACCGCTATGTCCGCACGCCGAAGTGGGAGCTGGAGCACGAGCATGGCCGCTCGCTGTTCGGCGGCTTCAACCCGATGCTCACTGACCCTGTCGCCGTCGGCAAGGACAGCGGCGTGGCCAACACCAACATCCTCTGGCACGCCGGCCGCCTGCTCGCCTTGGAAGAGGGGCACATGCCCTTCGAGGTCGCGCCGGGAACCATGGCCCCCAAGGGCTATGCGCAGCAGTACAAGGGCCGGGTGACCGCCCACCCGAAGATCGATCCCAAGACCGGCGAGATGGTCTGGTTCGGCTATGGCGTCGGCGAGGCGCCGCTGTCGGCGGGGATGAGCTATGGCGTCACCGACGCAAGCGGCGTGGTGACCCGGCGCTCGGATTTCCAGGCCCCCTATTCGGCCATGATCCATGACTTCCTGGTCACCGAGAACTACGTGCTGTTCCCGGTCCTGCCGCTCACCGGCAGCCTTGAGCGGGCCATGAAGGGCCTGCCGGCCTATGCCTGGGAGCCGGAGAAGGCCGGTTATGTCGGCGTCATGCGCCGCGACGCCGACGTCTCCACCCTCCGCTGGTTCAACGTGCCGGCCTGCTACGTCTTCCACCCGATGAACGCCCATGAGGCGGACGGCAAGATCATCGCCGAGGTGGCCCGCTATGACGCCGCCCCGCTGTTCCCCATGGCCGATGGCTCGCCCGGCCTTCGCACCGCCGCGCGCCTGACCCGCTGGACCTTTGATCTCTCCGGAGCCAGCGACGCCATCAAGGAAGAGGCCATCGACGACCTCGACTGCGAGTTCCCGCGCTTCGACGAGCGGCTGGCCGGCGGCGCCTATCGTCACGGCTTCTATGCCGGCGACACCACCAATGCGAAATCGGTGAAGCTGAACGCCATCGCCCACCTCGACCTTGCCACCGGCAAGCGCCAGGTCCACGCCTTCACCGGCGGCGACATGACCTCGGAGCCGGTCTTCACCCCGCGTTCGGCCGATGCGCCGGAGGGCGATGGCTGGCTGACGGCGGTGGTCTACCGCGCCGCCGAGGACCGCAGCGACTTCGTGGTCTTCGAAGCCCTCGACGTCGCCAAGGGCCCCATCGGCATGGCCCACATGCCGCGCCGCGTGCCCTTCGGCTTCCACGGCAACTGGGTGGCCGACTGAACATAGCCGTCATCCCGGACGCCGATAGGCGATCCGGGACCCAGGGGCCGTGCGCACCTCCCCTGGGTCCCGGCTCTCCGCTGCGCTACGGCCGGGATGACGTCGATGGGAGCTTGCTCCGGCGAGCATGGGCGCCCACCATCGCGCCATGACCTTCCTGGCGCGACCCGAGCCGCTTCCCCATCCCCGTCTCCGCGCGGTCCTGCGCTGGCTGCTGGCGGTCATCTACATCGCCTTCGGGATCGTCCACCTGCGCAGCGCGCCGGGGTTCCTGGCCATCATGCCGGCCTGGGTTCCGTATCCGCTGGAGGTGGTGCTGTTCACCGGGGTCTGCGAGATCCTGGGCGGGTTCGGCTTGCTGATCCCGCGCCTGCGATGGATATCGGGCGTGATGCTGGCGCTCTACGCCGTGGGCGTCTATCCGGCCAACCTGCATCACGCCTTCGGCGATGTGACTGTCGGCGGGCTGCCGTCGAGCTGGTGGTATCACGGGCCCCGCCTGGCCTTTCAGCCGGTCTTCGTCTGGTGGGCCCTGTTTGCTGGCGGGGTGATCAGCTGGCCGTTCAAGCAGGAGCCCAAGCCATGAAGGCCATCTGGTACGATCGCACCGGCCCCGCCCGGGAGGTCCTGGAGTACGGCGACCGCCCTACCCCCGAACCGGGACACGGCCAAGCCCTGATCCGCATCAAGGCCTCGGGGGTGAACCCCTCCGACGCCGGCATGCGCGGCGGCCCCGCCGCCATGGCCTATCCCCGCATCACCCCCAACAGCGACGGCGCGGGCGTCGTCGAGGCCGTGGGGCCGGGGGTGGCGGCCAGCTGGATCGGCAAGCGGGTCTGGTTCTACAACGGCCAGCGCAACGGCCGGGCCTTCGGCTCGGCGGCCGAGTACATCGAGCTCGACACCGACCTCTTGATGGAGCTGCCCGATAACGTCTCCTTCGCGGAGGGCGCGACCCTCGGCATCCCCTGCATGACCGCCCATCGCAGCCTGTTCGTGGCCGGACCCGTCCAGGGGCGCACCGTGCTGGTGACCGGCGGGGCGGGCGCCGTGGGGCACTACGCGGTGCAACTCGCCAAGTGGGCCGGCGCCACGGTGATCGCGACGGTCAGTTCCGAGGAGAAGGCGCAGCGCGCCCGGGCCGGCGGCGCAGACCACGTCATCGACTACCGCCAGGAGAAGGTGGCCAAGCGGGTCCGCGAGCTGACGGGCGGAGAGGGGGGCCACCACGTCGTCGATGTCGACTTCGGCGGCAACATCGCCACCACCCTGCAAGTGGTCCGGGTGAACGGCACGGTGGCCTTCTACGCCACCAAGGGGGCCCGCGAGCCGGAGGTCCCGGCGGGCGCCCTGATGGGTCTGAACCTCGGGGTGCACGGGGTCTACCTGCCGATCTCGCCGCCAGAGGCGCGCAAGCGGGCGCAGCAGGACATCACCCGCTGGATTGGCACGGGCGAGCCCATCCTGTCGGTCGCCGGCCGCTTCCCGCTGGAAGATTGCGCGGGGGCTCACGAGCTGGTGGAGGCGGGCTCCAAGGTCGGTACGGTGGTCGTCGAGCCGTGACGCCGGCAGAGACCGCCATCCGCGCCCGGCGCAAGCTGACCAACAAGCTGATTGCATCCCATGAGGCCGCCCGCCTGCGGCCCTTCCTCGCGCCCGACATCAACCTGATCGCCGGGGACGGCAGCCTGATGGTGGGGGTGGACTCGGTTCTGGCCGCCTTCGAGAACCAGTTCCGCGATCCCAGCTTCGTCACCTATCTGCGCACCACCGAGAGCGTCCGCCCTGACCAGGATGAGGCCAGGGCCGCCGAGACCGGAACCTGGGCGGCCACCTGGCGCGGATCGCCCACCCTGACGGGGACATACCTGGCTGTCTGGAGGAAGGTCACCGGCCAGTGGGTGATCGAGAGCGAGCTCTACGTGACCCTGGCCGAGCCCCCGGCCTGACCCCATGCAGTCCTGCAGAGCGGGTCTGCGAAACTGACCCCTCCCGCAAAGGTCAAGCTCCCCCCATATACGGTCTGTCGCCGCTCCCCCCGCGACGCATTCCACCCTTGGAGACGACTGTGAAAATCCTGTGGCCGCTGCTCTCGCTGGTGGTGACGATCAGCATGGCGATGACGACTGCGTCAGGTCATGCCTTCGGCTAGACCCTGACCCGGGTCGCAACCAGCGAGGCGCGATTGTTCAGCGCCTCGCGGTCGAAGCCGGCGAGTTTCTTGTATTCCCCAGCCGTCGCCTCAAGCTCCTCGCGGCCGATCACGTCGTGGACGTGGGAGAAGCCATTCGGCGCCCGCTCCTCCGCCATCTGCATGACCTGTTCGGGGCCGTTGCCGCGGTTGGACAGCACGATGCGGCTGGTGGCGGGTCTACGCGCGGACTCATAGGCCGCCAGGGCCGCGTCGAGGGTCGGTTGCGTGGCGAGGTCGTAGGCCAGTGTCCGGGCGTCCAGCACCGCCTGTGAGGCCCCGTTGGAGCCGATCGGGTACATCGGGTGGGCGGCGTCCCCCAGCAGGGTCGTGCGCCCGAAGGTCCAGCGGTCGACGGGGTCGCGGTCGACAAGCGGATACTCAAAGACCTGGCCCGCGCCGCGGATGATCTCCGGTACGTCCAGCCAGCCGAAGTCCCAGCTCTCGAACCGCGGCAGGAAGTCGGCCAGGTCGCCCTTGCGGTTCCAGTCCTCGCGCCGCCACTCCACCGTATCGGGGAAGCGCAGCTCGGCGATCCAGTTGATGGTGGAGGTCCCGCGCCCGGCGGCCTTGGGGTCGATGGGGTAGCAGACGAACTTCATGTCCTGGTGCCCGGCCATGACCATGGTCGCCCCACCGAGGAAGGGCGCGCTCTCGGTGACCCCGCGCCACAGCACCCGGCGGTTCCACACCGGCGGGCCCTCGTCGGGATAGAATTGGGCGCGCAGGGCCGAGTGGATGCCGTCGCAGGCCACCACCAGATCGCCGTGGGCGCTTTGCAGCGGCGCGCCGGTTGTCTTCGAGCGGAAGCTGACGGTGGCGCCGTCCGGACTGGTCTCGACCCCGGTGGCCTCGTGATCGAGATGCACCGCCTTGGCGCCCAGCCGCTCGCGCACCGCGTTGAACAGCAGCAGCTGCAGCACCCCGCGATGGATGGAGTATTGCGGCCAGTGGTAGCCGGCGTGGCGGCCGCGCGGCTCGCGCCAGATCTCCTGGCCGAACTTGTTGGCGTACATCAGGGCTTGGGTGGCGATGGCGTTGTCGGCAAGCCGGTCGGCGAGGCCCAGATCCGTCAGTTCCCGCACCGCGTGGGGCAGCACATTGATGCCCACGCCCAGCGGCAGGATTTCCGGGGCCGCCTCATAGACCACCGCCTCGATGCCGGCGGCGTGCAGGCTGAGCGCCAGGGTGAGGCCGCCGATCCCGGCGCCAACAATAACGATACGCATATAGTTGAACCTTCCCCGCAATCGCCCCCGTTGCTAGGCGGCGAGGCGCGCGGGCGCAAGCCCGCAGGCGTGGATCGGGCGGCTCAGCGGGCGGCTCGAGGCTAGACGAGCGTCCCGTGGCAGTGCTTGAACTTCTTGCCCGAGCCGCAGGGGCAGGCTGAGTTGCGGCCGGTCTGCTGCCAACCGTCCGGCAGGGCGGCGACGGGCAGGGCCTCGCGCTGCGCCACCGACAGACCTTCGGGCAGGGCGCCCATCTCGGCCGCATTCTCGCCGGTCAGCGGATCGACATGGACCTCGGTATAGTTGGTCAGGGGCGCGGGCTCTTCGGGCTCGGCGTAGCTGAACTCCACCGTCATCAGCCAGCGCGTCACGTTCTGGCGCAGGTCCACCAGCAGCTTCTCGAACAGGGAGAAGGCCTCGGTCTTGTACTCGTTCAGCGGATCTCGCTGGGCGTAGCCGCGCAGGCCGATGACGTTGCGCAGGTGGTCCAGATGCATCAGGTGCTCGCGCCACTGCAGATCGACCATCTGCAGCAGGAAGCTCTTCTCGATGGTGCGCATCTGCTCCGGGCTGACCACGGCCTCGCGCTCCGCGGCGCGGGCGTCGGCGGCCTTCTGGATGCGCTCCTGAATCTCCTCGTTGGCGATGCCGTCCTCGGCCGCCCACTGGGCGATCGGCAGGTCCATGCCCAGCATGCCCACGACGTGCTCGTGAAGCCCGGCGACGTCCCACTGCTCGGCATAGGCCTTGGGCGGCAGGTGGCGGGTGACCAGGTCCTCAAGGGTGTCCTGGCGCATCTCGTTGATGACGTCGGACAGGTCGGCGGCGTCCATGAACTCGGCGCGCTGCTCGAACACCGCCTTGCGCTGGTCGTTCACGACGTCGTCGTACTTCAGCAGGTTCTTGCGGATTTCGTAGTTGCGCTGCTCGACGCGCTTCTGGGCCGTGGCGATGGCGCCGTTCAGCCACTTGTGAGTGATGGCCTCGCCTTCCTGGACGCCGAAGGTGCGCATGATCCCGTCCAGACGCTCGCCGGCGAAGATGCGCAGCAGGTCGTCCTCGCAGGACAAGAAGAACTTGGAGTGGCCGGGGTCGCCCTGACGGCCGGTGCGGCCGCGCAGCTGGTTGTCGATCCGCCGGCTCTCGTGGCGCTCGGTGCCCAGCACGAACAGGCCGCCGGCGGCCAGCGCCTGGACCTTCAGGTCGGCGATCTCGGTCTCGATCTCGGCCTTGCGCTTGATGGCCATCTCGGGCGTGACCTCGATGCCCAGGCCCAGCTGCTCGTCACGCCACTTCAGCACCCGCATGTCGACGTTGCCGCCCAGCTGGATGTCGGTGCCGCGGCCGGCCATGTTGGTGGCGATGGTGACCGCGCCGGGGATGCCGGCGTCGGCCACGATCAGGGCTTCCTGCTCGTGGTAGCGTGCGTTCAGCACGTTGTGCGGCACGCCCTTGACGGTCTTGCCCGTGGCGTCGGTGAAGGTGTGGGTCTTCAGCAACTCCGACAGGGTCTCCGACTTCTCGATGGAGACGGTGCCCACCAGGATCGGCTGGCCGCGCAGGTGGCAGTCCTCGATCTGCTTGAGGATCGCCAGGTTCTTCTCGGCCTCGGTGCGGTAGACCTCGTCGTCGTCGTCGATCCGCGCCACCGGACGGTTGGTGGGGATCTCCATGACGTCCATCTTGTAGATGTCGCCGAATTCCTGGGCCTCGGTGGTCGCCGTGCCGGTCATGCCCGACAGCTTCGAATAGAGGCGGAAGTAGTTCTGGATGGTGACCGAGGCCAGGGTCTGGTTCTCGGGCTGGACGTGAGCGCCTTCCTTGGCCTCGATGGCCTGGTGCAGGCCCTCCGACAGGCGTCGGCCCTGCATCATGCGGCCGGTGAACTCGTCGATCAGGATCACCTCGCCCGAGCGGACGATGTAGTCCTTCTCGCGGGTGTAGAGCACGTTGGCCCGCAGGGCCTGGTTCACGTGGTGGACGATGGAGACGTTGGCGGCGTCATAGAGGCCGGCGGTGTCCTCGGCCAGGTGACCGCCGGACATCAGGATGTCCTCGATCTTCTCTGCGCCTTCCTCGGTCAGGATGACCTGCTTCTGCTTCTCGTCGTGATCGAAGGTGGTGGGATCCTTGATCAGCTCCTTCATCAGCAGGTCGATGGTCTTGTAGAGCTCGCTGCGGTCCTCGGTGGGTCCTGAGATGATCAGCGGCGTGCGCGCCTCATCGATCAGGATGGAGTCCACCTCGTCGACGATCACGAAGTGGTGGCCGCGCTGGACCATCTCGCTGGCGTCATAGACCAGGTTGTCGCGCAGGTAGTCGAAGCCGAACTCGTTGTTGGTGCCGTAGGTGATGTCGGCGTTGTAGGCCGCCTGGCGCTGGCCCTGGGACAGGCCGTGGACGATGTTGCCGCTGGTCAGGCCCAGGAAGCTGTAGACCTGGCCCATCCAGTCGCCGTGAAGCTGGGCGAGGTAGTCGTTGACGGTGATGACGTGGACGCCCTTGCCGGCCAGCGCGTTCAGATAGACCGGGGCGGTGGCCACCAGGGTCTTGCCTTCCCCGGTGCGCATCTCGGCGATGCCGCCCTGATGCAGGACCATGCCCCCCACCAGCTGCACGTCGAAGTGGCGCTGGCCCAGCACCCGGCGGGCGGCCTCGCGCACCACGGCGAAGGCCTCTTCCAGAAGCTGGTCCAGGGTCTCGCCCTTGGCCAGGCGCGCCTTGAACTCCGTCGTCTTGGCGCGCAGCGCCTCGTCGGACAGGGCCTGGATCTGGGGTTCGAGCGCGTTGATCTTCGCGACGCGGGCCGTCATGGCCTTGACCTTGCGGTCGTTGGAAGAGCCGAAGAACCGTTGGAAGAGCATGCGAGGGGGACGTCCGGATGATGCGGGGCGCGGCGGCGGCCGCTTAGGGACCCTTCGCCTGCCCGGAAATTCCGCTCTTTTCAGGGCGCGCGAGACTTAAGCAGCGCCCCACCAAGTGTCAACGCGGCTAGGGTTCGCAAGCTTTACGCGCAAACCTGGGATTCGCCGAGAGATCAGTGAGGTTCCCCGTCCAGGTGAGGCTTCCTGGCGCCGCCGCTGATCTCGCCGGATGGAGACTAGGCCAGGCGGCGCGCTCTAGGCGACGCCCATCGCGACGTTGTCGAGATCCTGATCGGTCAGGGCGGCGTCCCACAGTTCCAGCATGGTCCGGATCAGGGCCTGGGGGCCGATCGGCTTGGCGACATGGGCGCTCGCCCCGGCCTCCAGGGCCTCGGCCAGGCCGCGGCTCTGACCGGCGGCCAGGGTCTGGGAAATCAACAGGCCCAGGCGCGAGACCAACTGCAGGTCCCTGGCCGAATAGGCGCCCAGTTCCGAGGTGCAGAGGATCAGCAGGCCGCTCCCCCCCGGGGTCGCCACCGGGGCGTAGAGGCCGCCCCCCGCCAGGGCGTCGGGATCGGTGGCCGCGCTGCAGACGAATCCAGGGCCCTCTGGTCCGTCGTGCGGTTCCAGCACCAGGGCCACTTCGAAATCCAGGGCCTGGCGCAGCACGTCGAAGGCGCGCGCCAGCAGGACCGTGAGCTCGTCCTCGGCCTGCAGGGTGGCGGTGCCGCTGAGCACCAGGTCCTGCTCGCGCAGTCGCTGGGCCTGGGCGGCTCCGATCTGCTTGGCCGAGGCCAGGGCCTCGCGAAGCTGCTCGAGCTGGAGCTGTTCGGTCTCGGGCACGGATCAGCCGAAGGTCAGGGCGGAAACCATCAGGTTTCCGTGCCGGTTGCAGTTGTCCATGATCGCGCCCTGCTCCCCGAAGGTGTGGGCGCCGAGGAACGGGGCGTCGCCGATGGCCTGGCGGACACCCGCCACCACCTCGTCCATCCGGTCGCGGACGTGCAGCATGCAGCCCCCGCAATAGATCACCAGGCCGCCGGCCGTGGCGTCCTGCGCCCAGCCGCCGGTGGCGCAGGCGTCGGCCACCACGACGCCGCCGCGCTTGACCAGGGAGTCCGACGACCCGCGCATCAGGTGGACCTGGTCGCCCTCGGCGATGTCGGTGAACAGGGAAAGGTCGCCTCCCAGGCCCAGCAGCGAGGGGTGGGACAGGACGAACATCGGTACGCCCTTCACCTCGGCGGCGATCCGGCCGAGCGGGGTGGCGGTGCTTTTCGCCAGGATCATCCCGGCCTCGGTGGCGCTGACCTCGCCGCCCGTCCATTGGCTGTAGAGGGTGGCGGCGGGCTGGTGGTCGATCTCCAGGATCTGGCGGCCCTCGGCCTTGGTGACGACGTCGGTGTGCTCGGTGGGCGCGTAGCCGCTCTGGAAGGCCGCGCCGTGCGCCGAGGTCGGGAACAGGGCGGCCACGACCGCGTGGGTCGAGGTGACGCCCTCGGGGGAGAACTGCCGCCACTCGCCGGCGATGGCTTCGTCGGCGGAGCTGCCGCCGATGATCGGGGTGGTGGCGCCGATGACCGACTGGATGCCTTCCAGCACGCCCTCCTCCTGGCCAGGGGGCTGACAGCACCAGACCAGGGTGGGCGTTTCGAAGTCGCGGCCGGCGCTGGCCAGGGCCGCGCGGATGGCCGCGGCGCCCGCCGCCTGCGGCGAGGCGCCGATCTCGGCGGCGCCGACCCCATAGGAGCCGTCGGCGTCGCAGATGCCGAACAGGCCGAGCGCGCCGTCGGGACCGGTGTGGAAGCCCTGCTCGGTCATGACGCCGCCGCAGGAGGTGCCGCCCACAACCGGCACGCCGGGCAGGCGGGCGGTGATCGCCTCCAGCAGGGCCGGCCTGGCGTGATGCTCGGCGGTGTAGAGGAACAGGATGTCCGGCCGCGCGGCCAGCTTGGAGGCCAGCGACTCAAGCGCCTCGACCACCGCCGGCGGACCCGCACTCACACTGAACGCTGACGCCGTCTTCATGGAACTTCCCCGAACCTAGGGGAAACTTTAGCGGGGAAAGCCTGAGGCTAACCTGCTCAGAATGAGTGTTCCAGAATGAAACGACCCTCCGGAGCGGGCTCCGGAGGGTCGTCATTGATCAGACTACAGAAGTTGCGAGGTTAGTCTTCAGTAAACCTCGAACAGGCCGGCGGCGCCCATGCCGCCGCCGATGCACATGGACACGACGGCCCACTTGGCGTTCCGGCGCTTGCCTTCCTGCAGGACGTGGCCGGCGAGACGAGCGCCGGTCATGCCGTAGGGGTGGCCGATGGCGATGGAGCCGCCATTGACGTTGTACTTCTCGGGATCGATGCCGAGCTTGTCGCGGGAATAGAGGCACTGGGAGGCGAAGGCCTCGTTCAGTTCCCACAGGTCGATGTCGTCGATCTTCAGGCCGTGACGTTCCAGCAGACGCGGGATCGCGAACACCGGGCCGATGCCCATTTCGTCAGGCTCGCAGCCGGCGACGGCCCAGCCCTTGAAGGCGCCCATCGGCGACAGGCCGGCCTTTTCGGCGGCCTTGGAATCCATGATCACCACGGCGGCGGCGCCGTCGGACAGCTGGCTGGCGTTGCCGGCGGTGATGAACTTGTTGTCGCCTTCACGGACCGGCTTCAGCTTGGCCAGGCCTTCCAGGGTGGTGTCGGGACGGTTGCACTCGTCCTTGTCGACCACGAAGTCGACGATGGACTCTTCCTTCGTCTCCTTGTTGACGACCTTCATCTTCGTCTTCAGGGGGACGATCTCGTCCTTGAACTTGCCCGCCTGCTGGGCGGCGGCCATGCGGCGCTGCGATTCCAGGCTGTACTCGTCCTGGGACTCGCGGCTGACCTTGTAGCGCTCGGCCACGATGTCGGCGGTGTCGATCATCGGCATGAAGACGCCGGGATACTGCGCAAACAGGGCCGGGTCGTTGTTCTCACGCGAACCGCCGCCGCCGGGGAAGGAGAGGCTCTCCACGCCGCCGGCCACGACCGCGTCGGCGCCGTCGTTGCGCACGTAGTTGGCCGCGGTGGCGATGGTGTTCAGCCCGGAGGAGCAGAAGCGGTTGACGGTGACGCCCGAGGTGGTGATGGGCATGCCGGCCAGCAGGGCCACTTGGCGGCCAAGGTTGCCGGCGCCGTGCGCCACGTTGCCGATGATGCAGTCTTCGATCGCCGAGGCGTCGAGGCCGGACTTGGCCACCGCGTGCTTCACCGCATGGGCGCCCATGGTCATGGTGGGCGTCATGTTGAAGCCCCCGCGACCGGACTTGGCCAGGCCCGTGCGGGCATAGGAAACGATTACGGCTTCGCGCGTCATGAAAATATATCCTCCCGGAAAATGGACCACGTCGGCCGGAATGTTGGGGCCGCGCAGGTTTAGATCGGCGGCGACCTTTGCATCCCGTGGCGTAAATGGCTAGAGCGGGACGGCTGGAGCTCCGGCATTTTCGACTTCGAGGTATGGCCTATGGCGCAGGGAAGTTTCACCCGAATTTCGCACCCGGTCCGCACGATGATTGTCGTGCTGGCGGCGACCCTGATGCTGGCCTCCTGCGGGAAGGGCCCGGGCGCGGAACATCCTCCCGAACCGGGCGACGCCGCGGTGGCCAAGGTGGACGGCCGCACGGTCTGGGCCTCCGACGTCAAGCGCGAGGCCGTCGCCCAGGGCCTGATCGGCGAGGGCGAGCCCCTGGACGTTTCGTCGGACCTGTTCCGCCGAGTGATGGACGAGGTGGTCGACCAGAAGCTGCTGGCCAGCGAGGCGCTGAAGCGCAAGCTCGACAAGGACCCCGCCGCCCAGCGCCGGCTGGCTGCGGCCCGCGAGCGCATCCTGGGCGACATGCTGGTGGAAAGCACCGTCTCCGACGCCGTCAACGAGAACGCGATCCGCGGCCTCTATCAGGAGCAGCTGAAGCTCGCCAAACAGTCCGAGGAGCTCAAGGCCCGCCAGATCGTGCTGGCCAGCCTGGCCGAGGCCGACGCGGTCAAGAAGCTGCTGGCCACCGGCGCCTCCTTCGAGGCCCTGGCCATGGAACGCTCCACCGACGCCGCCACCCGCTTCAACGGTGGTGATCTCGGCTACTTCACCACCGACGTCATGCCCGAGGCCTATGACGCCAATCTCAAGACCGCCAAGGCCGGCCAGATCGTCGGGCCCTTCGAGGTCGATGGCGGCTGGGCCCTGGTGAAGGTCGAGGACCGGCGGCTGGAGCAGCCGATCACGCTGGAGGCCGCCCGGCCGCAGATCGTGCGCTTCCTGACCTATGATCAGGTCCGCGACCTGCTGGAAAAGCTGCGTGCCCGCTCCAAGATCCAGACCCTGATCCGCGCGCCGCAGGACGTGCCCGGCCAGCCCAAGGAACCCGCCAACGCCCCGCCGGTCGCCCCCGGCGCCGCGGCCGTCCCGGCGACCCCGCCGGTGGCCGGCGCCAAGCCCGCCGCCGTCGCGCCTGCCGCCAAGGTTCCCGCCCAACCCGCCGCCAAGACGGTCAAGCCATGACCCGCCCGCCTGTCAAGAAGCCGGCCGCCAGGAAGGCCCCCGCCAAGCCGGCGACCACGCCCAAGGCCGCCGGCAAGACCCCGGCCGCCATCGCCTTGGAGGTCGCCTCCAAACCTGTCGAGGTGGTGGGCCAGACCATCGAACGCGCCCGCGCCGCCCTCAAGCGCGCCGACAAGCAGCCCTTGGCCGATGTCGCCCCGACGACCCCCGCGCCGGCCAAGGGCGCCCTGCCGGTCTCGCCGCTGGCCGTGCCGTTCCCGAAGATCCCGCCCATCGCCGGGGTGCAGATCGCCACCAGCCGCGCCGGCTTCTACAAGCACGACCGCGAAGACCTGCTGGTGATGCGGTTTTCGAAGGGCACGTCGGTGGCTGGCGTCTTCACCCGCCACGGCATCGGCTCGGCGCCGGTGGACTGGTGCAAGAAGCATCTGGAGATGTCCAAGGGCGCCGACGCGCGCGCCCTGGTGGTCAACGCCGGCTGCGCCAACTCCTTCACCGGCAAGCCGGGCGCTGACGCGGTGCGCCGGGTGGCCTCGGCCGTGGCCAAGCGCTTCGACTGCCGCCAGCGCGACGTGATGGTGGCCTCCACCGGGGTCATCGGCGTGCTGCTGGACGACGCCAAGATCACCCACCGCCTGCCCGACATCGAGGCCAAGCTCACCGACGACAACTGGGCCGGCGCCGCGCGCGCCATCATGACCACCGACACCTTCGCCAAGGGGGCCTATGCCGAGGCGGTGATCGACGGCGAGAAGGTCAAGATCGCCGGCATCTGCAAGGGCTCGGGTATGATCGCCCCAGACATGGCCACCATGCTGGCCTTCGTGGCCACCGACGCCGCCATCTCGCCCGCCGCCCTGCAGACACTCGCCAGCCTCTACACACGCACCACCTTCAACTGCGTGACCGTGGACGGCGACCGCTCCACCAACGACACCCTGCTGCTGTTCGCCACCGGCCAGTCCTCGGCGCCGCTGATCAGCCGCGCCGGCGACAAGCGCCTGGCCGACTTCCGCGAGAAGCTGGAAGGGGTGCTGCTGGACCTGGCCCTGCAGCTGGTCCGCGACGGCGAAGGCGCCAGCAAGTTCGTGAAGATCAACGTCACCGGCGCCGAGAGCCCCGCCTCGGCCCGCAAGATCGCCCGCACCATCGCCGAGAGCCCGCTGGTGAAGACCGCCTTCGCCGGCGAGGACGCCAACTGGGGCCGCATCGCCATGGCCATCGGTCGCGCCGACGAGCCCATCGACCGCGACCGCGTGAAGATCCAGTTCGGCCCTCTCATCGCCGCCCAGGACGGCCTCGTCTCCCCGACCTATGACGAGGACAAGATGAGCGCCTACATGAAGAACCAGGAGCTGGAGGTCAGTGTCGACGTCGGCGTTGGCAAGCACGCCGCCAGCGTCTGGACCTGCGACCTCACCAAGCAGTACGTCGCCATCAACGGCGACTACAGGAGCTAGGCGACAGCCTGTCGCTGGTCCTCGCCTGACCACGAGTCGAGGAAGACGCTCAGGTCGGCCAGCGGGACCGGACGGGAGATCAGGTAGCCTTGGAGGGCGTCGCAGCCCAGCAGGGCCAGGGCGGCCTGGACCTCCCGGGTCTCCACGCCCTCGGCCACGACACTCATCCCCAGACTGTGGGCCAGGTCGATGGTGGACTTCAGGATTAATCGGTCGCGCTGGCTGTCGGCCACCGCCACCACCAGTGACTTGTCGATCTTCAGTTCATCGGCGTCGAGCA
The DNA here is from genome assembly GCF_030651185.1 of Phenylobacterium sp. Taxonomy (GTDB): domain Bacteria; phylum Pseudomonadota; class Alphaproteobacteria; order Caulobacterales; family Caulobacteraceae; genus Phenylobacterium. The sequence goes on along the minus strand of NZ_JAUSCJ010000006.1, from coordinate 209,835 downwards.
TCTTGAGATAGGCCAGCGACGACAGGCCGACCCCGTAGTCGTCGATCGAGACCTTCAGTCCGGCTGCGCGGAAGGTGGCGATGGAGGCCGTGGCCGCCGTCGGGTTTTCGATGACCGCGGTCTCGGTGATCTCCAGGCACAGGCCGTGGTCGCGGCCCGCCACCATCTCCTGGACGTGGTCGCAGAAGCCGCGGTCGGCCAGCAGCCGGCCTGAGATGTTCACTGACACGACCACGTCATGGCCCGAGGCCTTCAGGGCGGCCCGGTCCCGCAGGGCGCGCTCCAGGGTCCACTCGGTCAGCTCGCGGATGGCGCCCGTCTCCTCGGCGATGCCGATGAAGCTGTCGGGCGCGATCGGGCCCCGCACCGGGTGCCTCCAGCGCACGAGGGCCTCGACGCTGTGCACCGCGCTATCGGTAAGGGTGACCTTGGGCTGGTAGTGCAGGCTGATTTCGCCGGCGTGCAGGCCGCGACGCATCTCGGTCATCAAGGCGAGGTTGAGCGAGGGGTCCACGTAGGTCTCGGCCTCGAAGGTCACCAGGCGGCGGTTCAGCCGCCGGGCTTCGTCCAGGGCCAGGGCGGCGTTTTCCAGCAGCCGTTCAGGGTCGTCCTGGGTTGAGGTGCGGTGCGAGACGCCCAGCTTGATGAAGGCGTCCACCGGGTGTCCGGCCACTTCGTGACCGGGGTCTAGGGTCTCCAGCCTGTTGAGGTCGGCCAGCAGGGTGTGGGTGTCGGCGCGGTGCAGGACGAGTCCCAGCACCGAGGTGGAGAGGTGGGCGACCTGGCCGTCGCCGCACACCGCCTGCAGCCGGGCGGCGACGCCGCGAACGATCAGGTTGGAGAGGCTGTAGCCCACAGCGCCCCGCATGGTGGGGTAGCGGTCGATGCCGATGGCCACGACCGCCAGGACGCCCCCGTCGGTCCCCTGCATCCGCGACGTGACTTCGCTCAGCAGGGCGCGGCGGTTCGGCAGGCCCGTCTCCGGCTCGTGCAGCGCCTGGTGCAGCAGGCCCGCCTCGCGCTCTTCGATGATCGAGCGGGCCCGACGGGCGAGCTCGGCCCGCGTCGCCCACAACAGGCACGCCAGCTGGGCGGCCACGAGCGGCGCCACTGACAGGCTCACGGGGGCCAGGTTTTGCAGCAGGATGGGCAGGGTCAGCAGCCCGACTCCGATCGCCGCATGGCGCCGTGAGAGCGACGCCAGGGTGATCTCCCGGTCGGCGCGCAGGAACAGGATCAGCAGGCAGGCCAGGGCGAAGGTCATCCAGGCCGGCGGGCTCACCAGCGCCCGGCCGCTGGTCAGGTTCTCGAAGGCCAGGGCGTGGAGATAGACCCCGTTCACGGTACCGGCCTGGGGCGTGGAGAATTCGTCCCCGAGCTCAAGAGCGGTGGCCCCGATCAGGATCGAACGGCCACGCACCAGCTTCGGATCGAACCGGTTGCGGAACACGTCCTCGAAGCTGAGGTGATCGATCTCGCCGACCCGCGCGGCATAGTCGATGAGGAAGGTGTCGCGCCGCTGCTGGGGCGTTTGCGCCAGGGATGCGCCCATGGAGGGGCGATAGGTCTCGTCCGCGCCGAAGCCGTAGGTGTAGCGGCGCACGCGGCCATCGGGGTCGATGGGGATGTTCACGCTGGCCAGCAGGGCTTCCGTCGAGAGACCGCGCAGCGGCGAGGTCTCCACCAGGCTTGTGCGGCCGTCCGCGCGCCGCACGGGCTGGACGAAGGTCGGCAGGATGACCGAGCCCGGCCGCGCCGCGATGGCGTCTGCCAGCGCCTTGTCGGTGGCGGAGCTCGCGTTGGCGCTGAAGTCGACATCGAAGGCCACCACCTTGGCGCCCGCGGCCTGCAGGTTGCCGATGGCGGTGGCGAAACGGTCCCGGCCCCACGGCCAGCGTCCGGCTGCCCGCAGACTGGGAACGTCGATCTCGACGACAGTGATCTGGTGGCTGGGTGCGCGCTGCAGGGCCTGGAAGCGAAGTGCGGCCAGCCCATCCTCAACGGGAGTGAGGGCGCCGCTCAGCATGGCCAACGCCACGCCGAGGGCTATCGCGGCCAAGCCGACCTGCGACCGCAGTCGGCCGATCAGATGGCCCAGTCGGCTCACTTCGGACCGCGACCCTTGCCATCGCCGGTCCCGCTTCCGGTCGTCCCGCCAGCGGTGTTGATCAGGCCTGTCACCAAGCCGTCGGAGCCGCCGCCGCCGTTACCGTTGCCGCTGCTCCCGCCGCCAGCGCCATTGGAGCCGGCGTTCCCGGTCTCGGTCGCGGCGCCGCCGTTACCGTTGCCGGTGTTCCCGCCGCCATTGCCATTGGAGCCGGTGTTTCCGGTCTCAGCGGCCGCGCCGCCGTTCCCGTTGCCGGTGCCGGTGTTCCCGCCGCCATTGCCATTGGAGCCGGTGTTTCCGGTCTCAGCGGCCGCGCCGCCGTTTCCGTTTCCGTTGCCGTTATTCCCGCCGCCATTGCCATTGGAGCCGGTGTTTCCGGTCTCGGCGGCCGCGCCGCCGTTCCCGCTGTTTCCATTGCCGGGGCCGTTGGCGCCTGGGTTCTCGGGCGGCCCGCCGCCATTTCCGTTGCTTCCCGCACCGTTGGTCAGGGCCGCGCCGCCGCCGTCCGCGGGACCATTCCCGCCCCGGGTGTCGGAGGCTTCGAGTTGGCGATCGTTCCGGGCGACCTCGATTGGGAGGGCCGCCGGCCCGACGGTCTCCGCCTCCATCGCGACGCTGGCGGCGCCATTGCCCGAGGCGATCGCGCCCGCCTCGTTTGCAATCATGGTCGGTCCGCCGGAGTCCACCAGGCCGCCGGACACCGTCTTGTAGTCCAGGGGTTCGATCTTCACGGCCTCAGGCGCGCCCGCGGTGGGGGTCACGGTTCCGGTGACCTGCACCGACTGCGGCGCATCCCGGGAGACCGCCCCGCTCGATCCCGCTCCGACGTCGCTGCCGAGATCCGAGCCGTTGGAGCGAACCTCCACCAGGCCCTCGGCCACATTCACCGCGTCCGACATCGGCCCCACAACCACGGTGAAGGTGGTCCCCTTCACAATGGCGGCCAGCAGGGGCGTATCGACGCGGAAATGCGGAGACTTCTGCTTGTCCACCTTGAACATCACCGCGCCCAGGTCCTGCATGACCCGGGTGAAGCCGCCGGCGTCCGGCGCCACGGTCATGCGGCTGTTGGGACCGACGACAATCTGCTGCAACCCGTTGTCCAGGGACGCGCGGGCGCCGAGCGTGGTGGTGATGCTGGAACCCGTCGGCACCGCCTGATTCAACCGGGCCGGGGCGGCTTCCGCCCCGGGGACGGTGATCCGCACCGTGCCGTTGACTTCCACCAGCCGCCAGGCGGCGGCCTGGGCCGAACCGGCGGCGAAGGCGAGAACCGAACAGGCAAAAAGCAGGGCGGTGCGGCGCATGGGTAACCCCAATCTGTGGACCGAAAAATTATCGCTCGCGTCACAAATAACCTCGCCGTGGCTAAGCCTTTGCTAAGGCGAGAAAAAAGACCGGATCGTTAGGGTCTCGTTCACCATGTTGGTTCACCAACGGAGATCGTGGTTCGAAGGTGCGCAAGGCGTGACGTGGGCTGGAGCAGAGGCGTGGCGCACGGCGGACTGGCCCGTCCGCGTCGCCATGCTTGTCGCCGCGGTCATGTTTTTGTCACTGCCGGTGTTCGCCTGGCCACAGGATGAAGCGCCCTCGGCCGCCGCGTGCGGCCTCCCCGACAGCGGCTGCTTCCAGCTCACCGCGGTCAGCCTGGAAGGCCTCACGGTCTACAAGCCCGGCGAGTTGGCGGCGCTGTACCAAGGCTATCTCACCCGCGAGGTCAGCACCGCCGACCTCGTCGATATCGCCACGGCGATCACCGACAGGTACCGCGCCGACGGCTACTTCCTGTCCCGCGCCGTCGTGCCGCCGCAGGCTCCGGGCGCGGGCGTCGCTCGCATTCGCATCTATGAGGGACACATCAGCGATGTGGCGTTGACCGGGATTGGCGCGCCCGCCGCGTCTCCCTACCTCAAGGGCCTGTCCGAGCTCCGCCCACTGCGCCTCGCCGAGCTGGAACGTCGCCTGAGCCTGGCCGGCGACGAGCCGGGCGTGCAGATCAAGACCCAGCTGGAACCGGTGCTGGACGATCCTGCCCGCCACCGCCTGGTGGCTGTCGCCAGCCTGAAGCCCCTGGCCCTGAGCACCTATGTGGACAACCGCGGCCCGAAGACCAGCGGGCCTTGGCAGGCCTATGGCCGCGTGGCCAAGAACTCCGCCATCCGCCCTGGCGACCAGTTGGCCCTGGCGGTGCTCGCCGTGCCCAACGATCCGCGGGCCTTCACCTATGGTGAGGTGAGCTACTCCGCCCCCCTGGGCGGCGGGGCCCGCCTGCGCGGCACGATCGGCATGGCCAAGGCTCGCGACGGCGCCAACACCATGTCCACCGACGTGGGCAGCGAGAGCCTGTCGGCGAGCGTCAGCTATCTGAAGCCGCTGAAGCGCGACCGCCGGGTCAACGCCTGGACCCAGACCACCCTCCAGGCGCGGCACATCGAGCAGGACTGGGCCGACACCGGCGGCTATGCCGACAACGTGGTCGTGCTGCGTGGGGCCCTCAACGCCGACGTGACCGTTCCCGGAGAGTCCAGCAACCTCTTCGCCCAGGTCTCGGCGGGCCAACGCGGCGAGCCCGGCGTCAAGGCCGGCGAGGGCCTGTCGCGCGCCGACGCCTCGCGCCAGTTTGTGAAGCTCAACGTCCACGGCTCGCACTATCGCGACCTCGGCCCCTGGGCGGGGCTTTCCCTGACGGCAGACGGACAATGGTCGCCGCACCGCCTTCTGTCGTCGGAGGAGTTCGTCGTCGGGGGCGCGCCCTATGGACGGGGCTACAACTACGCCGAAATCGGCGGCGACCAGGGCGTCGCGGCGTCGGCCGAGCTGCGCGCCGGCTTCAGCCCCAAGCGTGGGCCCTTCAGCTTCCTCCAGGGCTACGGCTTCCTCGATGCGGGCAAGGTCTGGAACCTCAAGCGCTCCGGCGCCGACGCCGACCTTGTCTCCACCGGCCTGGGCGTCCGCGCCCGCGTCGGCGACCGCGCCACCCTGACGGTCGAGGCCGCCCGCCCTCTGACCCGCACCCCCTACGATCGCCGCAAGAAGACCTGGCGGCCGTTCCTCGCGCTCTCGACGCGGTTCTGACGTCGCGCTCCACGCTCCACGGCCCGCCCACCCCCCGGCCCAATGAAAAAGCGCCCCGCCCGGTGGGGCGAGGCGCTCGATCTAACTCAGACTGTCAGCTCATCGACTAGTCGATGGGGCTCCAGCGCTTGGCCGGGGCGGCCGAGGCCGCGGCGCCTTCGCGCTTGGGGCCCTTGAACTGGTTCTGGCTGATGGGGGTCGTGGAGGCGCGCTCGCCGCCGGTGCGAGCGCCGTGGGGGTGGCGATCACCGCCGCTCCCGCCATTGCCGCCGCCGTGACCCTTGGCGGGACGGTTGCGCTGGGCGCGCAGGCCGCCCGGCAGGTCGCTGCGGTTCTGCGGCTTGCGGGTTCCGCCGGCGCCGTTGCGGTCGCCGCCGTGGTTCTTGCGGCCGGCCTCGGCCCGCTCGGCGGCCACTTCAGGCATGGCTTGCGTCATGACCATCAGGGCGCGGTCGCCGCGGCGTTCCTCAGTGGGGATGTTCTGGCGCGTCACCTTCTGGATATCGCGCAGCAGGTTGCGTTCGTCGTCGGCGCAGAAGGCGACGGCCGAACCGCCGGCCCCGGCGCGGGCCGTACGGCCGATCCGGTGGACGTAGCTCTCCGGCACGTTGGGCAGTTCGTACTGCACGACGTGGGTCACGGCGTCGACGTCGATGCCGCGGGCGGCGATGTCGGTGGCCACCAGGGCGCGGACCTCACCGGCCTTGAAGGCGGCGAGCGCGCGTTCCCGCTGGCCCTGGCTCTTGTCGCCATGGATGGCCGCGGCTTCGACGCCGGCGGCTTCCAGGGACTTGGCCACCCGGTCGGCGCCGCGCTTGGTGCGGGTGAAGACGATGACGCGCTTGAAGTTCTTCTCGGCGAATAGTTCGCAGAGCAGGGCGCGCTTGCGGGCCGTCTCCACGAAGATCACCTTCTGGTCGACCCGTTCCACGGTGGTGGCCTGCGGGGTGACCGAGACCTTCAGCGGGTTGGGGTTCAGCAGTTCGCCGGCCAGCTTGCCGATCTCGGTGGGCATGGTGGCGGAGAAGAACAGGTTCTGCCGTTCCTTCGGCAGGTACTTCACGATCCGGCGGATGGGCAGGATGAAGCCCATGTCCAGCATCTGGTCGGCTTCGTCGAGGACGAAGATCTCGACGCCGCCAAGCGTGATGGTCTTCTCGCCCAGGTGGTCGATCAGGCGGCCCGGGGTGGCCACCAGAACGTCGACGCCACCGGCCAGCGCCCGCATCTGGCCGCCGTACTTCACGCCGCCGAACACGACGGCGACGGAGACGCCCAGGTGCTTGCCATAGGCCTTGAAGCTCTCGCCGATCTGGGTGGCGAGTTCGCGGGTGGGGGAGAGCACCAGGACGCGGCAGCCGCGGCGGGGCGCGGGCTTACGGTCGGCGGCCAGGCGATGCAGGATCGGAAGGGCGAAGGCGGCGGTCTTGCCGGTGCCGGTCTGAGCGATGCCCAGCAGGTCCTTGCCGGTCATGACGCCGGGAATGGCCTGGGTCTGGATGGGGGTGGGGGTGGTGTAGCCTTCGTCGGCCAGGGCCTTCAGCAGGGGTTGAGCGAGGCCGAAGTCGGTAAATTTGGTCAAAACGTATGTGTCTTTCACATATGCGCCGAATGCGGCCGCTGGCCGTATGGCCAGGGTCGCGGAGCGCGGGGTCATTTGTGGAAAGCCCCCGCGTGGCGGGGCGATCTATGCGATCTCTTTCGGCGCTCGACAGGCTGGGACCTTCGTAAATCCCATCACGCGGCTGGAGCGCCATAGCGCCGCGAATTGCTGCAGCGCGGGGCTCATATGCGCGCTGGAACCCTGGAAGTCAACCAAATACGGCTCAGCTCCTTCGCAGGTGCGGCGCCGGGCGACCTCAACCTAACCTCTCCCGCAAGCGGGACAGGAGAAGACTAGCTCCGCGCCACCACCCCCGGGTCGTCCCCCGCCGCGAAGGGCCGCATCTCGTAGTTCAGGACGTGGACGCCCGCGCCGATCCTGTAGCGGTCGAGGGTGTCGGGCCCGCAACTCGCCGTGCCCAGCCCCCGCTGGCGAACATCCAGGTTGACCCAGGTCTCGGCGCGCGGCGTCAGGTCGGTGGTGTGGGTGGCGGCGAACAGGTCGGCGGGCGTGAAGTGACTGGCTGAGCCCTCACAGGCGCCCACGAACACCAGCCCGGCTTCGGCTCCCGCCACCGCCAGCCAGCGCAGATCGGTGCGGTTTCCGTGCTCCTGAGGCAGGACATAGGGCACGTACTGGTCGGTCACCGTGCCTTCGAACCGTCCGATCCAGCCGGCGGCCTTTCGGTCGACATAGGTGTCGCCCGGCCCGCGCCCGAACCAGGCCACCTGCTCGAAGCCGTCGGGCAGGGCCATGGTCACGCCCAGGCGTGGCAGGTCGGGAAGTTCGGCGGCGACCTCGAAGCGATGGCTCACCGCGATGCGGCCATCCGGGGTGATCTGGTAGACATGCCGATGCACGACCGCCTCGGGCGTGAGCGCGCAGGCCCACGCCTGTCGCACGGTGACGACGATGCTGCCGGCGGCTTCCTCCACCTCCAGCCTCGGCGCGCCGGGCGAGAGCCCATCAAGTCCCGCCGCCAGCCATTGGCCAAGGGGCTTGGCGTCCTGGTTGCTCCAGCCCTTGATCCCGTCGTTGTCGGTGGCCCCGCGCCACACCTGCAGCCGGGGCCCCTCAAGCATCAGCGGCAGGTTGCGCCAGACATAGCGTTCCAGGGCTCCCAGCGCCTTGGAGAACACCAGCTCGAACCCCTCTCCACTGACCCGGACCGTGTCGTCGGTCTGCGCCAACACCAGGGTTCCGGTCAGTCGCTCGGCCGGCGCGACCTCGGCGACGGCCAGGCTCACCGGAAGCTGCGTCCAGGCCACCTCGTGCCCCGCGGGCGCCCAGCTTGTCGCCTTGGCGAGACCGAACCGCACCATCAGGAAGGCTTCCTGGCCCGGCTGGATTTCCGGTTCCGGCAGGTCGAGCGCGAGCGTCTCCGTCGCCCCCGGCCCCGTCGCCAGCGAAGGCAGGGCGCCCTGCGCCACCGGCCGCCCATCCACCTCCAGGCTCCAGGCGCCCGTCAGATCCTCGAGCGTCGTGAAGTCGCGCTTGTTGGTGATCGCCAGCCGCTCGCCGTCCCAGACCACGCCCACCGGCTGGGCCAGGGTCTTGAACTCCCACAGCGCTGGGTGCGGAACGCGGTCGGCGCCGATGATGCCGTCGCAGCAGAAGTTCAGGTCGTTGGGCGTGTCGCCGAAGTCGCCGCCGTAGGCCATGAACGGGCGGCCGTCCGGAGTTTGCTTCAGGATGCCGTGGTCCGCCCACTCCCAGATGAAGCCGCCCTGCAGACCACGGTGGGTCTCGAAGGCCTCCCAATAGTCCGACAGGCTGCCGTTGGAATTGCCCATGGCGTGGGAATATTCGCACAGGATCATCGGCCGCCGGTCGGCCGGGTCATCGGCCTTGGCCCAGGCCACGATGTTCTCGATGGGGGGATACATCGGGCAGACGATGTCGCTGGCCAGGGCGCCGGGCGCGCCTCCGGCCTTGAAGCCGCCCAGGGCCGCGATGTGCTGCAAGGCGGCGCTTGGGTCCCAGCCCCAGATCGCCCCCTCATAGTGCAGCGGCCGGGAGGGGTCGTACTGGCGGATCCAGCCGGCCATGGCGTCGTGGTTGGGGCCGTAGCCGCTCTCGTTGCCCAGGGACCAGAGGATGATGCTGGCGTGGTTCTTGTCCCGCTCCACCATCCGCAGGCCCCGTTCCAGGAACTGGCTGGCATAGCGGGGATCGCGGCAGAGGCCGTGCAGGAAGTCGTGGCTCTCGATATCGGCCTCGTCCACCAGATAGAGGCCGTACTCGTCGCAGAGGTCGTACCAGGCCTCGTGGTTCGGATAGTGGCTGGTGCGCACCGCGTTGACGTTGAACGCCTTCATCAGCCGTACGTCGGCCAGCATGTCCTCGCGCGTGATCGCCTTGCCCCGCGTGGGATGATGCTCGTGGCGGTTCATGCCGGCGATCATCACGGGCTTGCCGTTGATCATCAGCTCGCGGTCGCCCAGTTCCACGCGGCGGAAGCCGAGGCGGACACTGGTGGCCTCTACCGCCGGCCCGTCGCCCCGATGCAGGGTGACCACCAGGGTGTAGAGGTTCGGCGCCTCGGACGACCACAGGCGCGGCGCGGGGACAGCGCTCTCCAGGGTCACCTGGCCCAGGGCCGGCCGATAGGGATTATGCCCCGCCACCGCCGACCAGACCTTCTTGCGCAGCGGCTTGTCGAGCACCGGCACGTTGCCGTCATAGAGCTGCGCCTCGACCTCCCAGCCGTTGTCCGGCTCGCCTGGAAACCCCAGCTTGACGGTCACGGCCAGGGCGCCGGTGGCGTAGTCGTCCTCCAGCCCGGCGCGGGCGAAGACGTCGGCGATGTGGGTGGGGGCGGTCGCGATCAGCTCCACGTCGCGGTGGATGCCCCCCATCCACCACTGGTCCTGGTCTTCGATATAGGAGGCGTCCGACCACTTCACGACGGCGCAGGCCAGCAGGTTCTCCTCGCCCGCCGTGACCAGACCGGTGATGTCGAAGTCCTGCGGCAGGCGGCTGTCTTTGCCCATGCCGACCGCCAGGCCATTGACCCAGACATAGAGCACGCTCTCCGCGGCCCCGATCCGCAGCACGATGCGCCGCCCATCCCAGTCGGCGGGGACCTCGAACCGGGTGCGGTAGAGGCCCGTGGGGTTCTCGTCGGGCACATTGGGCGCGGCCAGCGCGAAGGGCATCTGGACGTTGGTGTAGTGCGGCCTGTCGTGGCCATGCATCGTCCAGTTGGACGGCACGGGCAGCCGGCTCCAGCCCCCGTCGTCGAAGCTGGCGCGGGCGAAGTCAGCCGGGATCGCCTCTGGCCGGTCCACCAGGGCGAAGGTCCAGTCGCCGTTCAGCGAGCGGACCAAGGGGGAGGGGCCGCGCGCCAGGGCGCTCTGCGGGTCCTCGTAGGGCGTGAAGCTGGCGCGGGCCGGCAGGCGGCCGACCGACACGGTCTCGGGATGAACCCAGGTCCGCGTCGTGCCCTGGAACAGAAGCTCTTTCACAGGTCGAGACGGTAGAGGGTGGTGGCCGTGCCGGAATAGAGCGCGGTCTTCTCCGCCGCCGAGGCGCCCTTGGTCAGGACCTTGAAGGCGTTCCACAGCACGTCGTAGTCGCAGCTGCCGATGTCGACCGGGAAGTTGCTCTCGAACATGCCGCGCTGGGGCCCGAAGGCCTCGATGCAGGTCTCGATATAGGGCCTCCACTCCGCCGCCAGCGCTTCCGACGAGGCCGGCGGGAAGGCCATGAAGGAGGAGAAGCCCGGGAACACCATGGCCAGGCCCCCCAGCTTCACCGCCACATTGGGCAGTTCCGCCAGCTTCAGGATATTCGCCTTCCAGATCGGGAAGCGCTCGTCCCGCTTGCCGGCATAGCTGGCGATGCCCAGCGGGGTGCCGACGTGGTCGAGGATGATCTGGGTCTCGGGGAAGGCCTTGGCCAGGTCGATCAGGTCGGGCAGCTGCGGCTCCAGCATCCAGGCGTCGAAGGAGAGGCCCAGCGGCGCCAGTTGCGCGAACCCTTCGCGGAACTTGGCCGACAGGTAGAGGCCGCCCTCCTGCCGGGCCAGGGGGCCGAGCACGTCCTTGTCGGGATCGGACGAGGCGCTCTGGCGGATGCCGCGGAAGCGTCCGCCGCCGGCGCCGATATGGGCCTCCAGCACGTCGCGCACGCCCCCGCCAAGATTGCAGTCCGCATGGCCGACGATGCCGGCGCAGGCCAGGATATCGCCATAGACGCCGCTGGCCGACATGGCCGCCACGCCATTCACGAACTCGGTCTCGCCGACGGGGCGCATGGCCGGGTCGGCCGAGCGCCGGTACATCGACCCGCACTCCATGTAGACCGTGGCCTTGACGTTATGGCCGCTGGTCATGTCGGCCAGCAGTTCGGGGAACAGGTAGCGCGGCACGCGCCGCGTCACGTGCTCGAACCCGTGCTTGGGGGGCGGCAGGGCGGCCATCAGCGCCGCGGGCCGGTCCCACAGGTGATGGTGCGGATCGACGATCGGCAGGTCGGGCTCGAGGATGGTCTCGCGGCTCATGCTTTGCGTTCCTTGAGGGCCGCGACCGCGTCCGCGATCAGGGGCAGGCGGTCGTTGCCAAAGTACATGTCGGTGCGGTTCACGAAGATTGTCGGCGAGCCGAACCCGCCCCGGGCGACCACCTCCTCGGTGTTGAGCCGCAGCTGATCCTTCACCGCCGGCTCGGCGATCCCGGCCAGGAAGGCGGCGGGATCGACCCCGACGCCCTGGCAGATCTCCGTCAGCACCTCGTCCTGCGAGATGTCGCGGTTGTCGCTCCAATAGGCCTTGAACACCGCGTCGGCGAAGGCGACGAGCTTGCCCTGCGGCGCCAGCCAGATGCAGCCGCGCATGGCCTTGACGCTGTTCACCGGGAACACCTTGGGCGGGAAGGTGATCTCGATCCCGGAGTGCCGCGCCCAGTCCTCCAGGTCCTTCTTCATGTAGCGGGCCTTGGCCGGCACCGGCGTCGCGCGCTGCTCATAGACCGAGGGGTTCACGGTGTTGAAGATGCCCCCCACCAGGATCGGCCGCCACTCGATCTCGACCCCCAGATCGGCGGCCAGCGGCTGCAGGTTGTGGAAGGCCAGATAGGTCCAGGGGCTGGAGCAGTCGAAGAAGCACTCGATCATGTTGCGGCGATCCCGAAGAGGTTCTGCTTGGTCTGCGCGTCCATCTCGCCCGGCCGCGCCATGCGCCCGACGCCGGTCCCCGCCACCACGCCGGGCCGCGCCCGCACGGTGGCGAACCAGCGCTTGATGTTGGGATAGTCGTCCAGGGTGAAGCCCTGGGCCTTGTGGGTGATCAGCCAGGGGAAACAGGCCATGTCGGCGATGGAATAGTCGTCGCCGGCCACATAGGCGCCGGTCCGGCCCAGCTGGCCGTCCAGCACGCCGTACAGCCGGGCGGCCTCGCGCTCATAGCGGTCGATGGCGTAGGCGATCTTCTCCGGGGCATAGAGCTTGAAGTGGCCGTTCTGGCCCAGCATGGGGCCCAGACCCCCCACCTGCCACATCAGCCACTGCATCACGGCCGACCGCCCCCGCACATCGGCGGGCAGGAAGCGGCCGGTCTTCTCCGCCAGATAGACCAGGATCGCGCCGGTCTCGAAGATCGGTATCGCCGCCCCGCCGCCCTCCGGATCCTGGTCGACGATGGCCGGGATACGGTTGTTGGGGCTGAGCTTCAGGAAGTCCGGCGCGAACTGCTCGCCGCGCCCCAGGTTCACCGGGTGGACGGTGTACGGCAGGCCGCACTCCTCCAGCATGATGCTGATCTTCCAGCCGTTGGGCGTGGCGGCATAGTAGAGGTCGATCACCGGCGTCTCCCGGGCCTCTCAAGGGGCCTTGGCGACAGACTACCCGCACCAGCGCAGGGCGCCACCGTCACCTGGCGTCATTCGCCCGCGCTGTTGCATTTCTCGCTCAGGCCCGCGATGCAGGCGCCATGGCCGATCCCAAACCCATGCTGCTTGTCGCCGCCGCCGCCCTGATCGACACCGATGGCCGCGTGCTGATCGCCCAGCGTCCGGAGGGCAAGCAACTCGCGGGTCTCTGGGAGTTTCCGGGCGGCAAGGTCGAGCCCGGCGAGACCCCGGAGGCGTGCCTGATCCGCGAGCTGGAGGAGGAGCTGGGCATCGGCGTCACCCAGGCCTGCCTGGCCCCCTTCGTCTTCGCCAGCCATGCTTACGAAAGCTTTCACCTCCTGATGCCACTCTACCTGTGCCGTCGGTGGGACGGCGTGATCACGGCCAGGGAGCACGCGGCGCTCGCATGGGTGAAACCCTCAAAGCTCGGCGACTATCCGATGCCGCCGGCCGATGCGCCGCTGGTGGCCTGGCTGCGCGATCTTATCTGACCCGCTTCCTGCGCGATGAGCGCGGGGCGACCATGGTGGAGTACGCCGTGCTGGCCGGGGTGCTGGGCATGGCCGTGGTGGCGGCCATCGGCGCCTTCCAGACCGTGTTGTTCGATCTGATGAACAAGGCCGCCACTGCCATCGAGGCCGCCATCTAGGCTAGGCTGGTCCCATGGACGCCTGGCTATCCGACTTCATCGCCGCCGAGGGCCTGCCGCCCGACTTCGCCGCCACCGCCCTGGCGATCTGCGGCCCCTTGGCCGCCCGCCTCGTCGCCGAACCCCGCAAGCCGGGCTTGGTGGTGGGCATCTGCGGCAGCCAGGCCAGCGGCAAGTCCACCCTGACCGCCGTGCTCCGCCACCTGCTGGAAGGCGCGGGCCTGAAGGTGGCCGCGCTGTCCCTGGATGACCTCTATCTCAGCCACGCCGCGCGCCAGGCGCTGGGTCGCGACGTCCATCCGCTGCTGGCGACGCGCGGCGTTCCCGGAACCCACGATGTGGCCCTCGGCCTGGCGGTTCTCGAGAGCCTGGCCCACCCCGGAGCGACCCTGCTGCCGGCCTTCGACAAGGCCGCCGACGACCGCAAACCCCAGGGCGTTGCGGTGACCGGCCCGGTGGACGTCATCCTCTTCGAAGGCTGGTGTGTCGGGGCAGTCCCGCAGGCCGACGTCTCAGCGCCGATCAACGCCCTGGAACACGAGCGCGACCCCGACGGCCGCTGGCGGACCTTCGTCAACGCCGCCCTGGCCGGGCCGTATCAGGACCTGTTCGCCCGCATCGACCTGCTGGTCCTGCTCAAGGCGCCCAGCTTCGAGGTGGTGCTGGCCTGGCGCCAGGAGCAGGAGGCCAAGCTGCGCGCCCGCCTGGCCCGCGAGGGCGGCGACCTCCGGCGCGCCATGACCGACGCCCAGGTGGCCGACTTCATCGCCCACTACGAGCGCCTGAGCCGCCACATCCTGGCCGAGATGCCGGGACGGGCCGATGTGGTGGTGGAGCTGGACGAGAACCGAAACCCTGCGCCCGCAAGCGGGAGCGGAGACGTCAGCCCTTCTCCGCCGTCGCCTCGCGCGTCTTCATCTTGATGATCTCATCCCGCTGCTCGTCCATCGCGCGCCGCCACTTGGCGCGCAGCACGGCGGGGCGTTCGGGGTAGCGATCCTCCAGGAACTCGGCCCCCGTCACCCGGTCGGCGCGGAAGGAGCGGAAGTCCTGGCGCAACTCGCACCAGGCCATCAGCATCCGGACGGTGTCATGATAGCCGATGGTCACCGGCCAGATGGTGCGTTCGCTGTCGCGGCCCTGCTCGTCCTTGTAGTGGATGGCGATCTTGCGGCCGGCGTGAATCTGGGCGCGGACCTGGGCCATGTCGATGGCGTCGGGCTGCAGCTTCCAGGACCTGGCCGCCCCCAAACTTGGCGCGTCGATATAGGGCCGTAGGCGTTCGGGGATGGCGGCGCTGATCTTGGCGATCAGGTCCTGGGCGGCCATGGCCAGGGCCGGGTCGCCGCGGCTGGCCACCCATTGCGCCCCCAGCACCGCGGCCTCGATCTCGTCGGGGGTCAGCATCAGGGGCGGCAGGTCGTAGCCCTGGTCCAGCACATAGCCGATGCCCGCCTCGCCCCGAACCGGCACCCGCTGGGCCATCAGGTCGGCGACGTCGCGATAGACCGTGCGCTTGGAGGTCTCCAACTCCTGGGCGAGCGCATCGGCGGTCACCGGCCGCCGTGAGCGGCGCAGGATCTGGATGATCTGGAACAGGCGGTCGGCGCGTCTCATTCAGACTACAAGCTCCACCACTGCCGCCACCACGTTGTCAGCAGGATGGCAATAGAACCGGGATCAACGCAACCGGAGAAACGCCATGACCAAGCTGATCACCCTCTATGCCTGCGGCGAAGGCTTCGGCCTGCCGGACGTCAGCCCCTATGTGACCAAGACCGAGATCCAGCTGCAGATGGCGGGACTGCCCTATGTGAAGGTCCAGGGCTGGCGCGAGGACTCGCCCAAGGGGCAGCTGCCCTACATCGAGGACGCCAGCGAGAAGATCGCCGACTCCACCTTCATCCGCGGCCACATCGAGGCGCGTTATGGTGTGGATCTGGACGCCGGCCTGACGACGGTGGAGCGCGCCCAGGCCTGGGCCATCGAGCGGATGTGCGAGAACCACCTGGCCTGGACTTCCGGCTACTTCCGCTTCCTGCTGCCGGAGAACTTCGACAAGGGTCCGGCCCACTGGTTCGACGGGGCGCCCGAAACCGCCCGTCCGGTGTTGAAGGCCCAACTGCTGGAGGCGGTCTCGGCCAATATCCGCGCGGTCGGCGTCGGCCGTCACTCCGAGCACGAGATCCTGGCGCTCGCCGCCCGCTCCCTGATGGCCCTGGACGCCTTGCTCGGCGACAAGGCCTTTCTCATGGGAGACGAGCCCACCAGCGTGGACGCCTTCGCCTTCGCGACCCTGGCCGGCATGCTGACGCCGTTCTTCGACTCGCCCCTGCGCCGCCGCGCCGAGCGCTTTCCGCGCCTGGTCTGTTACACGCGCCGGATGATGGCCCGCTTCTACCCGGACTTCGCCTGGGCCCCGGAAGCTGAAGAGGCGATTGCGGCCTGAAAGTCGTTAGGCAACCGAACCAATTTCGGGGTCGCTGGAACAACTTCATGCGGCGCCTGAAGTTCAGTCCTCGCCTCTCGGCAGCGGCTGCTCGACGACGCCCAGGGCGTCAGCCAGCCGCATCTTGGCGCTGCCGGGCTTCAGGGGCTGCTGCTGGCTGGCGTCGGGGGTCCAGCCGGTCAGGGTGAGGATCTCAAAGGTGGCGGGCGCCCGGCCGTCCGGTTCGGCGAACCGTTCGACATAGATCTCCATGGCCCGCGCCAGCAGGGTCTTGGTCAGGGCTCGGGGGTGGCGATCGGCCAGGACGCTGGTCTCGCCCATGGCCCGCAGATCGGCCAGCAGCTTGATGGGGTGCGAATAGCGCACGGTCACCCGGTCCACATCGACGACCGGCAGGGCGAACCCCGATCTCTGGAGGAGTCCTGCGGCATCGTAGGCGTCGGCGAAGGGCGAGATGCGGCTGGCCGCGCCCCCGGTCAGCTCGATCTCCGCCGACAGCAGGCTGGCCCGCAACTCGGTCAGGGTCGCGCCGCCGAACATCGAGCCGATGAACAGGCCGTCCGGCTTCAAGGCCCGGCGGATCTGGATCAGGGCGCCCACCACGTCATTGGTCCAGTGCAGGGCCAGCGTCGAGACCACCAGGTCCAGGGACCCGAAGGCGAAGGGCAGCCGCTCCTCGTCGGCGACGATCCGGGGCCCGTCGCGGCCGGCCAGCATGGCGGGCGCCAGGTCGGCCTCCACCAGCAGGCCCACGCGGCCCGCGGCGTCGCTCTCCGCCAGGGCGGTCCGGAAGGCCCCATTGCGGGCCCCGAGGTCGACGGCGCGCGGAAACTCCCGCAGGATCGCCTCCAGGCGCACCACGGCGTCCTCCGCCGCGCGGCGCTTGAGGAAGTCGGCGTTTCCGTAGCCGGGCGCGGCGCGGGTCAGGCGGGCGCGCAGCTGGGCGCGGTCGAAGAGCAGGGGCGGGGCGGACATGAGCCTGCAAGATGGCCTGTCGGAGGCCTGGTGGAAACCAGGGCCGCGCATGAAATCGGCCGCGCGGGCCGCTTTGGACCTGATGTTCCCGCCCCAGTCCCTGGATGACGGGCCCCGGCCCCTGGCCATCGGCCTTACCGCCGAGGGCTGGAGCCAGATCAGCTTCCTCGACGACCCGGTCTGCGACGGCTGCGGGACGCCCTTCGAATACTCGATGGGGGCGGGGGTACGCTGCGCCGCCTGCATGGCCAAACCCCGCGCCTTCGACCGCGCCCGGGCCGCCTGCCTCTATGACGACGCCTCGCGCGGACCGATCCTGCAGCTTAAGCACGCCGACCGCACAGACCTGGCCCCGCTGTTCGCCCGCTGGATCAGCCGCTCGGCCCGCGACCTGCTGGCCGACGCCCACGCCATCGCGCCGGTCCCCCTGCACCCGACCCGCCTGCTGGGCCGCCGCTACAACCAGGCCGCCGAGATCGCCCGGCCGCTCAGCCGGCTCTCCGGCGTGGTCTATCTGCCCGATGCACTGACCCGTGTGCGCGCCACGCAGACGCAGGGCGGCAAGTCGGGCTCTGGGCGCCGCCGCAATGTGGCGGCGGCCTTCGCCGTACCCGCGTCCGGCGCGAAACAGGTGGCGGGCCGGCGAATCCTGCTGATTGATGACGTCATGACCACCGGGGCGACCCTCGAAGGCTGCGCGCGCGCCCTGCTCAAGGCCGGGGCCGCCTGCGTCGACGTGGCGGTGGTGGCGAGGGTGAAAGAAACCGCGAACACCCCCATATGAGATCCTTCAACCTCTTTCGGCGTTAGTTGAGACATGACCCAAGTCACCATCTACACCAAGCCGTTCTGCCCCTACTGCGTCCGCGCGGTCTCCCTGCTGGAGAAGAAGGGCGTCGCGTTCACCGAGATCGATGCCGCCTTCGATCCGGAGAAGCGCCAGGAAATGATGCAGCGCTCGGGCGGCCGCGCCACGTTCCCGCAGATCTTCATCGGCGACGATCACATCGGCGGCTGCGACGACATGATGGCCCTGGAGCGGGACGGCAAGCTGGACCCCCTGCTGGCGGCTTGAGCCTTGCCAAGCCTGGGCTGACGGGCTTCTAGGAAGACCCATGACCTTGCGCGTCGGACTGATCCAGACCCGGACCCCTGCTAGCCAAGCGGCGGCGCTTGAACACCTGATCCCTCTGGTGCGCGAGGCGGCCGCGAAGGGCGCGACCTTCATCGCCACGCCCGAGGGCAGCAACATCCTGCAGAAGGACAAGGCCGCGCTCCTGCCGCAGCTCAGGCTGCTGGCGGAGGACCCCGTTGTTCTCGGCATGCAGGCGCTCGCCAAGGAACTCGGCGTCTGGCTGCTGATCGGCTCGGCCCTGGTGCTGCGCGAGGACGGCAAGGCCGCCAACCGCGCCGCGCTCATCTCGCCGGCCGGTGAGATCACCGCCACCTACGACAAGCTGCACATGTTCGACGTCGACCTGCCCACCGGCGAGACCGCCCGCGAGAGCGAGACCTATGAGCCCGGCGACCGGGCGGTCACGGCGCTCGCCGGCCAGACGCCGCTGGGCCTGACCATCTGCTACGACATGCGCTTCCCGGCGGTATATCGGGCCCTCGCGCTCGCCGGCGCCCAGGTGATGCTGGTCCCCGCCGCGTTCACGCGTCCGACTGGCGAGGCGCACTGGGAGATCCTGCTGCGCGCCCGGGCCATCGAGACCGGCAGCTTCGTCCTGGCCCCGGCCCAGGGCGGCTTCCATGAAGACCGCCGCGGCACCTGGGGCCACACGATCGCCATCGCGCCCTGGGGCGAGATCATCGGCCAGCTCGACCACGACGAACCCGGCGTCCTGGTGGTGGACCTCGACCTGGCCGCCGTCGCCAAGGCCCGCGCCGCGATCCCGGCGCTCGCCAATGCGCGGGCCTTCGCAGCGCCAGCGGCCCTCGCATGATCCGCTACGCCCTGGCCTGCGACCATGCCCATGAGTTCGAGGGCTGGTTCGGGTCTTCGGAGGACTACGAGAGCCAGTCGGAGGCCGGCCAGATCGGCTGCCCGACCTGCGGCTCGACCGCCGTCACCAAGCAGATCATGGCCCCCATGGTGGCGGGTACGAAGCGCACCGCCCCCGACATGACCCCGGCCGCCCGCGAGGTGATGATGGCCGCGATGGAGCAGGTCCGGCAGCACGTGGAAGACAACTTCGACTATGTCGGCGAGGACTTCGCCGCCGAGGCCCGCGCCATCCACGCCGGCAAGTCCGAAGAGCGCGGCATCTATGGCGAGGCCTCCCTGGCCGAGGTCCGCGACCTGGCCGAGGAGGGCGTCAACATCGCCCCGTTACCGCCGGCGCCGGTGAAGAAGGCGTCGCTGAACTAGAACTGGAGTTCAAGATGCCTAGCCAAGCTTGGCCGTTCCCTGATCCGCCAAATGCCGCGACGATCACGACACGAAAGATCATGAGCGGCGAACACGCGATCGACTACGTCGCCCGCGAGGAGAGCGACGGCGGCTGGCAGTTTCTCAATCGAGGCGCAGGGGCGTGGAGCCCCAACGAAGCGATGCTCGTAAGTCTGGGACAGGTCGTCTCGATGGACAGTTCGCTCAACGAGATCGGTGATCTCCCACTTGGCTGGCATGCGTCGCGGAAGGGGAAGTCACACCCGTGGACCAGAGCGAAGTCTGATCAAGAGGAGCGTTAGACCGCAGCCCATCGTTTTTTGCCGCTGTGCAGGCAATCGGAAGGCCGCAGCAGCGTTGTCTCTCACGCGTCTTGCCCCCTGACGCCCCCCTGATACGGTCCCTCCCAACAGTTGCCTGGGGCCTTCACATGATCCGCACCGTCCTCCTCGCCGCCATCGGCGTCGCAGCCCTTTCGGCCTCCGCCGCCCAGGCCCAGGCGCGGCCGGACCAGGCCGCCTTCCGGGCGCTCTACAAGGAGCTGGTGGAGACCAACACCACGCTGTCGGTGGGCAGCTGCACCGCCGCCGCCGAGAAGATGGGCGCGCGCCTGAAGGCGGCCGGCTACGCCGACAAGGACGTCCAGGTCCTGGTCCCCGCCGAGCGTCCCAAGGACGGCAATCTCGTGGCCACCCTGGCCGGGACCGACGCCAAGGCCAAACCCATCATGCTGCTGGCCCACCTCGATGTCGTGGAGGCCAACCGCGCCGACTGGGTGCGTGACCCCTTCACCCTGATCGAGGAGGGTGGCTACTTCTACGCCCGAGGCGCCAGCGACGATAAGGCCATGGCCTCGGTCTTCACCGACAGCATGGTCCGCTACAAGACCGAGGGCTTCAAACCCCGCCGCGGCCTGCGCCTGGTCCTGACCTGCGGCGAGGAGACCTCCGACACCTTCGACGGGGTCGAGTGGCTGCTGAAGAACCATCGTCCGCTGATGGAAGCGGAGTTCGCGCTGAACGAGGGGGCCGGCGGGCGGCTGAACGAGAAGGGCGAGCGCCAGTTCCTGGGCATCCAGGCCGGCGAGAAGGTCTACCAGGACTTCACCCTGGTCAAGACCAACCCCGGCGGCCACTCCTCGCGGCCGTCCAAGGACAACGCGATCTATCACCTGGCCGCCGCCATCGACCGGCTGGCGGCCTATGACTTCCCCATCAAGCTGAACGAGGCGACCCGGAACCACTTCGAGAAGATGGCGGTGATCGAGGGCGGCGCCTCGGGCGCGGCCATGGCCGCGGTGGCCAAGGACCCCACCAACGCCGCGGCCGTGGCCGAGGTGATCAAGGACGCCAGCCGCAACTCCATGATGCGCACCACCTGCGTGGCCACCATGGTCAATGCCGGTCATGCTCCGAACGCCCTGCCGCAGCGGGCGCAGGCCAATGTGAACTGCCGCATCCTGCCCGGCGAGAGCCTGGAGTCGGTGAAGGCCCAGCTGGTGAAGGTGTTCGCCGACGACAAGATCGCCGTCTCGATGGTGGGGGTCCCCAGCCCGGTCTCGCCGCCGCCGCCGCTGACCAAGGCCATCCTCGCCCCGATCGAGCAGGTCTCCAAGTCGATGTGGCCAGGCGTGCCCCTGGTGCCCGCCATGTCCACCGGCGCCACAGACAGCCGCTTCACCAACGCCGCGGGCATCCCCAGCTACGGCCTCTCGGGCATGTTCGGTGACCCCGACGGCGGCGGGACCCACGGCCTGAACGAGCGTATCCGCGTGCGTTCCCTCTATGAGGGCCGCGACTTCCTGCACGCGGTGGTCAAGCTCTACGCGAACCAGAAGTAGGCGGCCGGAAGCCCTCTTCCCGTCTTCCCGAAAAAGTGGCATTTCTTCTGCCAATAGTTTCGGGAGGACGCGATGGCGGCGAAGATCGGGGCGACCCTGGCGGATTCAACGCCCTATTGGCCGCCCGGCCCGACCCCGCCCAAGGGCGCCCCCAACATCCTGGTGGTGCTGTTTGACGATGTCGGGTTCTCCGACTTCGGCTGCTACGGCTCGCCGATCAAGACGCCCACCATCGACGCCCTGGCGGCCGACGGCCTGCGCTATACCGGCTTCCACACCACGGCCATGTGCTCCACCACGCGGGCGGCCCTGCTGACCGGGCGCAACCACCATTCGGTGGGGATGGGCTGCCTATCGAACTTCGATAGCGGATTCCCGGGCTATCGCGGCAAGATCGCCCGCGAGGCCGGAACCCTGCCGGAGATGCTCAAGCCCCACGGCTACTCGACCTACATGGTGGGCAAATGGCACGCCACGCCGCTGACAGAGACCGGCCCCTCGGGCCCCTTCGACGGCTGGCCGCTGGGTCGCGGCTTCGACCGCTTCTACGGCTTCATGGACGCCGAGACCGACCAGTTCGCCCCCGAGCTGGTGCGCGACAACACCCCCATTGAACAGCCCACGAGCTATGCCGAGGGCTATCACCTCACCGCCGACCTGATCGACCAGTCGATCCGCTTCATCGCCGACCATCAGGCCGATGCGCCCGACAAGCCCTGGCTGCTGTGGCTGGCGCCCGCCGCCTGCCATGCCCCGCACCAGGCGCCGCAGCATATCATCCGCCAGTACGACCCGGTCTTCGAACACGGTTGGGACGTGGAGCGCGAACAGCGCCTGGCGCGCCAGAAGGCGATGGGCATCGTGCCGCCTGACACCATCATGCCGGACCGCAACGACGGCATCCGCCCCTGGGACGACTGCCTGCCCGACGACAAGCGGGTCTTCACCCGGCTGCAGAGCGCCTTCGCCGGCATGCTCGACCATGCTGACCGCCACCTCGCCCGGCTGGTGGCCTTCCTGGAAGAGGCGGGCATCAAGGACGACACCCTGATCGTCGTCATGTCCGACAATGGCGCCAGCCAGGAGGGCGGGCCGCTGGGCATGGTCAACGCCATGGGCCCCTACAATCTGAAGTTCGAGCCCATGGCCGAGAAGCTGGCCCGGCTGGACGACATCGGCGGCCCCGACAGCCATTCCAACTTCCCGCAGGGCTGGGCCATGGCCTCCAACACGCCCCTGCGCCGCTACAAGCAGAACACCCACGGCGGCGGCATCCGCGATCCCCTGGTGATCTCCTGGAAGAATGGCCTGGCCGCGCGGGGTGAACTGCGCACCCAGTTCGCCCACGTCAGCGACTTCACGCCGACCCTGCTGGACATCCTGGGCCTGGAGCCGCCGCAGGTGATCGCCGGCGTGCCGCAAATGCCGCTGGAGGGGGTCAGCTTCGCCGCCTCGCTGAAGGATCCCGCCGTTCCCAGCAAGAGCAAGTCCCAGCACTTCGAGATGTTCGGCCATCGCGGCCTCTGGAAGGACGGATGGAAGGCGGTCGCCTTCCATCCGCCGGGCACGCCCTTCGACACCGATGTCTGGGAGCTCTACCATCTGGACGCCGATTTCTCGGAGACCCGTGACCTCGCCGCCGCCGAGCCTGAAAGGCTGGCCGCCCTGGTGGCTGAGTGGTGGAAGGCGGCGGAAACCTACAGGGTCCTGCCCCTGGACGACCGCTTCGGCCCCCGCTTCGCCGAGAACGCCCTGCGCTATCACGGCGCCCGCAAGCGCTTCGTCTTCCACCCCGGCATGGGCCATCTGCCCGCCGACGTGGCGCCGGACGTCCGCAGCCGCTCCTACATCATCGAGGCCGAGGCGATCATTCCGCCCGGCGGGGCGGAAGGCGTGCTGCTGTCCCACGGCGACGCCACCTGTGGCTACAGCTTCTACGTTCAGGACGGCCGGCTGCATCACACCCTGAACGTCGGCGGGGCGCTGGCCACGGTCAGTTCCGCGGGGCCCATCCCGCCCGGCCTGCACAAGCTGGCCCTGCGCTGCCGCCAGGGCTCCGACGGCCGCACCTTCACCCTGGCGGTGGACGGTCAGGTCGTGGGCGAGGTGAAGACCCATATCGGCTTCGCCACCTTCATCTCCTGGTCGGGGCTGGATATCGGTCGTGACCGGGGCAGTCCCGTCGCCCCCTACGCCGCGCCCTTCACCTTCACCGGCAAGCTGCGGCGCGTGGTGGTCACCATGGACGCCGACCAGGACCTGGACGGCGAGCTGCTGGGCGAGGCGGAGATGGCGCGGCAGTAGCGCCTCGCCAGGGAGCGCCTATCTTGCAGGGCGAACCTGGAGCGCAGCCATGGCCTACGAATACCTCGACCTGCTCGCGACCCCCAGCGTCCAGGCCGCCCAGGCGGCCAACGGCGCGCGTCAGATCTGGGAGCGGTTCGAGGGGAGCCGGACTTCCGACCGGTTCACGGACAACGAGGCGGCCTTCATCGGCGCGCGCGACAGCTTCTATCTGGCCAGCGTCTCGCAGAGCGGCTGGCCCTATGTGCAGCATCGCGGCGGGCCGCCGGGCTTCCTGCGGGTGCTGGACGAGACCACCCTGGGGTTCGCCGACTATCGTGGCAACCGCCAGTACATCAGCCTCGGCAACATCGGCGCCGACGACCGGGTAGCCCTGATCCTGATGGATTATCCGAACCAGGCGCGCCTGAAGATCCTGGCCCACATGGAGGCCCGCGACCTGGCCGCCGATCCGGACCTCGCCGCGCGGCTGGTGGATCCTGGCTACAAGGGGCGACCCGAACGCGGCTTCGTCCTGAGGCTGGAGGCCTTCGACTGGAACTGTCCCCAGCACATCACGCGCCGGTTCACCGGCCCGGAGATCGAGACGGTCCTGGGACCCATGCGCCAGCGCGTCACCGACCTGGAAGCCGAGAACGCGGCGCTGAAAGCCCAGCTCGCCGCCCGCGTCTGACTTTTCTGGCTGACACGCTTGTGTGGCGAAAGGGCCACACCTACATCGAGGCCGTGGAGGTTGCGCTTGATCAAGGCGGCCCCGCTAATCCGCCTTACGAGGGGACCTCATGAATATCGACCTCTATTCCGACCGCGCCAAGCAAGCGATCCAATCGGCTCAAAGCCTGGCCATGGCCCGTGGCCACCAGCAGCTCGCGCCCGAACACCTGCTCAAGGTTCTGCTTGAGGAGAAGGACGGCCTCTCCCGCGCCCTCATCGAGAGCGCCGGGGGCCGGCCTGATGTGGTGGAGCAGGCGACCGACGCCCTGCTCGCCAAACGCCCCCGCGTCGAGGGCGGGTCGGGCCAGATCTACATGGCCCCCGAGACTGCGCGGGTCTTCAACGAGGCCGAGGCCGGCGCCAAGGGCGCGGGCGACGCCTTCGTCACCACCGAGCGGCTGCTGATCGCCATCGCCAAGGAAGGCGGCGAGGCGGGCAAGGCCCTGTCGGCCGCCGGCGCCACGGCCTCTGGCCTGGAGGACGCCGCCAAGGCGGTCCGCAAGGGCCGCACCGCCGATAGCGCCTCGGCCGAGGAGGGCTATGACGCGCTCAAGCGCTACGCCCGCGACCTGACCCAGGCCGCCCGCGACGGCAAGCTTGATCCCGTCATCGGCCGTGACGAGGAGATCCGCCGCACCATCCAGGTCCTGCAGCGCCGCACCAAGAACAATCCCGTCCTCATCGGCGAACCCGGCGTCGGCAAGACCGCCATCGTCGAGGGCCTGGCCCTGCGCATCATCAATGGCGACGTGCCCGAGGGCCTGAAGGACAAGAAGCTTCTGTCCCTCGACATGGGCGCCCTGATCGCCGGGGCGAAATACCGCGGCGAGTTCGAGGAGCGCCTGAAGGCGGTGCTCAACGAGGTGATCGCCGCCGAGGGCTCGATCATCCTGTTCATCGACGAGATGCACACCCTGGTGGGCGCGGGCAAGAGCGACGGGGCGATGGACGCCTCCAACCTGCTCAAGCCCGCCCTGGCGCGGGGCGAACTGCACTGCGTTGGCGCCACCACGCTCGATGAGTACCGCAAGCACGTGGAGAAGGACCCGGCGCTGGCTAGGCGCTTCCAGCCCGTCTTCGTGGACGAGCCAACGGTGGAGGACACGGTCTCCATCCTGCGCGGCCTGAAGGAGAAGTACGAGCTGCACCACGGGGTGCGGATCTCCGACAGCGCCATCGTCGCCGCCGCCACCCTGTCCCACCGCTACATCACCGACCGCTTCCTGCCCGACAAGGCCATCGACCTGATCGACGAGGCCGGCAGCCGCGTGCGCATGGCGGTCGACAGCAAGCCCGAGGAACTGGACGAGATCGACCGCCGCGTCGTGCAGCTGAAGATCGAACGCGAGGCCCTGACCAAGGAGACCGACGCCGCCTCCAAGCACCGCCTCGAAAAGCTCGAGGAGGAACTCGGCGAGCTCGAGGCCGAGTCCGAGGAAATGACAGCCAAGTGGCGCGCCGAGAAGGAGAAGGTCGGCCAGTCTGCCCAGCTCCGCGAGGCCGTCGACCGCCTGCGGGCCGAACTGGTAGCCGCCCAGCGCCGCGGCGACCTGCAGCGCGCCTCGGAGATCGCCTATGGCGAAATCCCCGGCCTTGAGCGCCGCCTGGCCGAGGAAGAGGCTCAGGAGCCCACCGACGCCGTCAGTCCCGAGGTCGTCGACGCCGAACAGATCGCCGCCGTGGTCAGCCGCTGGACCGGCATTCCCGTCGAGCGGATGCTGGAGGGCGAGCGCGAGAAGCTGCTGAAGATGGAAGACAGCCTGCGCAACCGCGTGGTGGGCCAGGAGGAGGCCCTGGTGGCCGTCTCCGACGCTGTCCGACGCGCCCGCGCCGGCCTGCAGGATCCGGCGCGGCCCATCGGCTCCTTCCTGTTCCTCGGCCCCACGGGCGTCGGCAAGACCGAGCTCACCAAGGCGCTCGCCGAATTCATGTTCGACGACGAGGCCGCCATCACCCGGATGGACATGAGCGAGTACATGGAGAAGCACTCGGTCAGCCGCATGATCGGCGCGCCCCCCGGCTATGTCGGCTACGACGAGGGCGGGGCGCTCACCGAAGCGGTGCGCCGCAGGCCCTATCAGGTCGTGCTGTTCGACGAGGTGGAGAAGGCCCACCCCGACGTCTTCAACATCCTGCTGCAGGTGTTTGACGACGGCCGCCTGACCGATGGTCAGGGTCGCACGGTCGACTTCCGCAACACCATCCTGATCATGACCTCCAACCTCGGTTCGGAGTTCCTGGCCGGGCAGGCGGATGGCGAGGATGTCGACGAGGTCCGCCCCATGGTCATGGACGTCGTGCGCCGCCACTTCCGGCCCGAGTTCCTGAACCGGATCGACGAGATCATCCTCTTCAAGCGGCTGGGCCGCTCGGAGATGGACAACATCGTCGGCATCCAGATGCAGCGGGTCGAGAAACTGCTGGCCGCCCGCCGGATGTCCATCACCCTGGACGCCGCCGCCAGCCATTGGATCGCCGAACGCGGCTATGACCCGGTCTACGGCGCCCGGCCGCTGAAGCGGGTGATCCAGAAGGAACTGATCGACCCCATCGCCAAGAAGCTCCTGGCCGGCGACTTCCAGGACGGCTCGGTGATCGAGGTGGGCGCCACGGACGAGGGCCTGCAGATCGGCAAGGCCAAGGTGCACTAACGTAAAAAAGGTCCCGCTCAGCGATGAGCGGGACCTGATGTTGCGGCGGGTCAGATCAGCCTAGAGCCGGCAGCGGGTCCAGACGCGACCCGTGAAGTACATATCCCGGGCCGGGTTGTAGCTGCGGTAGCGAATCTGGCAGGCGCGGACATGCCCGTACCAGCTGTTGGTATGACGCCAGTGGCGCGGCGGCGGAGCCGGCTGGCGGCCCCACCGGTGGTCCCAGCGGCCATAGCGGTTGTCATAGCGGTCGTTGCGATTGCGGATGCCGTCGTTGTCGCGGTCCCGGTCGTTGCGATTGCGGATGCCGTCACCGTCACGGTCGCGATCGTATCGATCGCTGACGCCGTCGCGGTCGCGGTCATTGTACTGTCCGTAGCCGTAAGGCTGGGCGGACGCCGCGCCGACGCCGGCGGCGGCGGCCACCGAGACGGCGGCCAACCCGATAGTGATCAATCTGCGCATCAAGTCTCTCCCTGAGGTATCCGTCCCACAGGGCTTAACGCCTTGGTAATGGGTTAGTTCGGCAAAGGCCGCCAATCTGTGCTAAAGGGGCTTATGACTGATCGCGCCCCTGCTGTTCGCGTCTGCGAGCGTTCGCGCGTTTTCCAAGACCAGTAAGGAGTCGGCACGATGCCCGAGGAACAATTCATCCAGATGTACGTCCGCGATTTCGCCACCATGGCGTCGCGGGTCGAGGCCGGGTCGGATATCGAAGCCCAGCTCAACAAGCGCATCTCGGAAACCCGCTCGCACGCCGCCCTGATGGACGCCCGCAAGGCCGAAGGTCACCTCGCCGCCGTCATCGAGCGCCTGCGTTCGGAAGCCAAGAAGGACGCGTCCCAGGCGGTGAAGAACACCCCCGACCCTATCGCCGCGGCGGCGCGCCGCCAGGAATTCCTGGTGCGCGTGGCCGACATGCTCGACTCTGAACTGGCTGAACCCGAGAAGCGCGGCGCCGCACGGTTCTAGGCAACCTCACTCGTCCCGGCCTGGCCGGGACGAGCAGAACTTAAAGCTCGATCGCCACCGGCCGGCCTGCGCGGATTTCCACGCGGCGCATGATCGCCATGTCCGGGCCATTGCCGCCCACGGGCTTGGCGACCGTGATCACGAACCATGCCCCATTGGCCAGGCCCTGGAAGCTGAAATGGTCGGCGTCATCGCAGGTGGTGCGGCGCACGAAGGCTGAATAGTCGCCGCTGGGGGCCGAGGGCGTGCGGGCCCGGACCTGTTCGGCCGGCAGAGCCGCGCGGTCGGGCGAGTTGTAGAGGATGGTCATCCGCCTGCGGGTCCACAGCGTCTCGGGCGTAAGCACCACCCCGGCGCCGGCGCAGGTGTAACGCGACACACCGCTGCGGAAGGTCATGCGTCCGTCGATGCGGCCCCGGCCAGGCACCGCCGACCAGGCGAAGTCGGCGGGACGGAACACCCCGGCGGACGGCGGGCCGCCCATACCGGGCGGCGGCGGCGGCGGCGGACCCAGCGGAGCTGTGGTGGCGCAGGCCGAAAGCCCAACGAGGGCAGCGGAGATGAGCAGGAGACGAGCGGGGGTCATGTCGCGCGCACCATAGGCAAGGGGAGGGGCGTGCGCCAAGGGTCTTCGTGGCGAAGATGCTGCTAGTCGTCCCCGCGCACCTTCCCTCGCGTCGCCTTGACCCCGCCGCGCTTGACCTTGGAGTCCACGCGCCGGGCCTTGGCCGCCTTGCTGACCTTGGTCTTCTTGCGGGGCGGCGGCGGCGGCTTGGCCGCTTCACGGATCAGGTCCAGCAGGCGTGCGAGCGCATCGGCGCGGTTCCGCTCCTGTGTCCGGTGGGTCATGGCCACCAGCACCAGAACGCCGTCCAGGGTGATCTTCCGCCCGCCCAGCTTCATCAGCCGGATGGCCACGTCATTGGGCAGGGACGGCGAGCCACGCACGTCGAAGCGCAGCTCCACCGCCGTCGACACCTTGTTGACGTTCTGCCCGCCGGGACCCGCGGCGCGGATGAACCGCTCCTGGACCTCGTCGTCGTTCAGGGTGATGTCGGGGGTGACTTCGATCATGGGTTCCAGCAGCGCTCGCCAGTCGCTAGTCTCACATCATGCGCAGCCTAGCGACCCATATGCAGATTTGCACCGCCCGGACCGGGCTGGTGAGAGCTGCTGTGCGCTAGGATTTCGACGACACACGCAGACCACCAGCCCCGCCGGCGACGGACGGGGCTTTTTCATGGGCCCTCTCCGCCGGTTCTTTTGGAGAGAGACCATGAGCGACATCCTGATCCGGGCGCGAGAGCCCACGGACATGGCCGACATCACCGAGCTGCTGAACCAGCCGCGCGCCATCTGGGGCACGCTGCAGATGCCCTTCGTCAGCCTGGAGGCCCGCCAGAAGCGCGCGTCGGCAACAGGTGGGGATCTGCACTTGGTGGCGGTCATCGACGGCAAGACCATTGGCTCGGCCACCCTTAACCGGTTCGAGAACCGCCGAGCCCATGCCGGCTCCATCGGCATGGCCGTGCACGACGCCTATGCCGGCCGCGGCGCAGGCTCAGCCCTGCTGGGCGCCCTGATCGGACAGGCCGACAACTGGTTGAACCTGAAGCGGTTGGAACTGAACGTCTGGTCCGACAATACCCGCGCCATGGCGCTGTACGAACGCTTCGGCTTCGAGCGGGAAGGGGTGTTCCGGAACTATGCCTGGCGCGACGGCGCCTATGCCGACTCCGTCGCGATGGCCCGGTTGAGGTTTTGAAATGAATCGTCATCCCCGGGCTTGTCCCGGGGACCCATGGTCTCCGCCCCACCGCAGATCGCGCTGCGGACGCCAAGTCCTCTTGCTGAACCACGGAGATCATGGATGGCCGGGACAAGCCCGGCCATGACGATCAAGAAATAAACGCGGTCACTGACACGCGAGACAAAGTCCGCGCGCTTCCAGCGTCACCGCGCGGACCACGTATCCCGCCGGGGCGGCGGCGGCGATCTGGGCGTCGAGGTCGGGTTCGAACTCCTCGGCCGCGCCGCAGCACTCGCAGATCAGGAAGGCGGCCCTATGGCCCTGGTCGTCGCGGCGGCAGGGGACGTAGGCGTTCAGGCTCTCGATGCGATGTGCGAAACCCAGGCGCTCGAGGAATTCCAGCGCGCGATAGACGGTGGGGGGCTTGGCCGGCTCCCCATGCGCGCCGAAGGCGGCGATCAGGTCATAGGCTTTCAGCGGACCGTTGGCCTCCAGCAGCAGTTCCAGCACCCGGCGACGCGGGGTGGTCAGGCGCTCCTGGGTCTGCGCGCAGCGGCTCTCGGCGGCGGTCAGGGCATGGCGCAGGTCCACACCCTTGATGCCCGGATGCGCGCCGTCCTCGTGGTGGCACTCGGTTCCCATGTCTCTTGGCTACCTGTCCGCGCGGCTTCCCGCAACAAGCGGAATATGGTGACGAAGGCCCCAAATGCGAAGGCCGGGATCATCGATCCCGGCCCAAGCCCTAGTCCTATGCGTCTTCGGTCTCGGAAGGCGGTCCGCCTTCGCCACCCTCGAAGCTGCGCGGGGCGCGGCGACGCTTGGGCTTGGCCGGCGCTTCATCAGCCGAGGCGGCGGGCGCGGGCGTCTCGGCCTTGGGGGCGCGGGGCGCTCGCGTCGTTGTCGGGGCCTTCAGGAACGCCGGGGCGTGGCTCTCGCCGCCGTCGTCGTCCCGCAGAACGGGAGAGCTGCGGGGCTCGGGCGCCACCAGCGGCGTGGCCTGCGGTTCGACCACGGCCAGCGGATCGCGCTCGGGGCGGTCCTCGCGCGGCGGACGGTCGTCGCGGTCACGCCAGCGGTCGCGGCGCGGACGGTCGTCACGGGGACGGTCGTCGCGGTTGCGGTTCTCGCCCTGCGGACGGTTCTCACCCTGCGGGCGGTCCTCGCGGGGGCGGTCATCCCGTGGGCGGTCTTCGCGCGGACGGTCTTCACGCGGGCGATCGTCGCGATTGCGGTTCTCGTCGCGGGGACGGTCATCACGAGGCCGGTCATCCCGGGGCCGATCGTCACGCGGACGGTCGTTGCGGTCCTGACGGTCGCCGCGCGGGCGGTCGTCACGATTGCGGTCCTGGTCGCGGGGACGGTCGTCGCGGCTGCGGTTCTCGTTCTGCGGACGGTCCTGCCAGCCATTGGCGCCGCGCGCTTCGACTGATTCACCGCCGCCCTCGCCAGCAGCTTCTTCCTTGTCGGCCTTCTCAGCGGCGTCGGCGTCGGCCTGGGCCGCGGCCTGGGCGCCGCTCTCGTCCTCGAAGTCGATGTCGAAACCGGAGGAGAATTGATCGCGGCCCAGAATCTCGCTGGCCGCCCGAGTCGGCTGCATGGCGCGCACGACCCGGAAATAGTGTTCTGCGTGCTGCAGGTAGTTCTCGGCGAGGACCCGGTCCCCGGCCGTGGAGGCGTCTCGCGCCAACTGCTGGTATTTTTCGAAGACGTGCTGAGCGTTGCCGCGGACCTTCGAGCCTTCCGGCCCGTTGGAATCGAACGCCCGGTTGGCGTTCTGCTGCTGCGGTTTCCCGCCGCCGCCACCGCCACCGCCGCCGCGATTGCGACCGCGCTGACGCTTCATACCCTTGAAATCTCTCATTATTCGCTAACCGTTCCGCCGGCGCTCCAGCTCATGCCAGGATTGCGCGGGCTTGCCTTTTCGTCTTGCTCAGGACCCGAGGCCCCGAGAATTCGTGTTGAAGACGTAAGTGTTCCCCGTCTTCCGCCCTGACTTGAGGCGAGCGCCACTTAAAGCCGCGCCTGTCGGTGTGGTGCTCGATTCCTGCTTTTCAGGAGGCCGAACCCCGGGCGCCGACGAATTGGGTGGAGACAGGTATCTGATCTAGCGATTCAGCCCCGAATTTCCAAGGGGTTTTTCGTGCCTATGACAACGCGGTCGCGTGTGGAGAGATCTGGGATGGTCGCCACCCCCTGCGCGCCTGCCGACCTGAACAGGTCCTCGACGGCGGCTTTCTGGTCAAAGCCGATCTCCACGGCGAACATGCCGCCGGGCTTCAGCACCCGGAGAATTTCCGGGGCCAGCAGGCGATAGTGGTCCAGGCCGTCGACCCCGCCGTCCAGGGCCAGGCGCGGTTCGTGGTCGCGCACCTCCGGCTCCAGGGTCTCGATCACCTCGGTGGCGATATAGGGGGGGTTGGAGACCACCAGGTCGAAGCTCGCGTCCCCCAGGCCCGCCGTCCAGTCGCCTCGCAGCAGGGCCAGGCGCCCGGCAAGGCCCAGATTGGCGGCGTTCTCGCGGGCGACGGCCAGGGCTTCCTCGGAGACGTCGATGCCCAGGCCCTTGGCCGCAGGCCGCTCGGAGAGGATCGCCAGGATGATCGCCCCGGAGCCGACCCCGAGGTCGAGGATGGAGAACGCCATCTCTTCCGGGAAGGCTGGCAGGACGGCGTCCATGATGGTTTCGGTGTCGGGGCGCGGGGTCAACACGTCGGGCGTCACCGACAGCATGATCTTCCAGAAGCCCTTGCGGCCCAGGATGTGGCTCACCGGCTCGCGCTTCTCGCGGCGCTGCAGGTAGTCGTCCAGGGTCGCCTCCTGCGCCGCGGTCAGCTCGCGGTAGGGATCGGCGACGATGTCGGCGCGGGTGGCGTCGGCGGCGGCCTCCACCAGCAGGCGCGCCTCGATGACCGGGCCATCCAGGTTGGCGGCCTCCAGGCGCCGCTTGGCGCCCTGCCAGGCCTGCAGCAGGGTCAGGCTCATCGGACGGGCTCCATCTGCGGCGCGGTGCAGGCGTCGCCCACGGTGATCTGGCCGCTATCGGTGACGTGCATGTAGAGGCCGCAGAACATGTGGCCGTAATTGTCGAACAGAGCCTTCACCAGGTCCATGTCGCGCTCGGCGGTCTCCGGGTCCACGTGGATGGCGGCGCAGCGGACGATGGGCTTGAACACCTTGGCGCGTGCGAACCCCAGCATCAGTTCGCGGCCCACCCAGTCCATCTCCGCCCAGGGCTCCCAGCCCTCGACATAGAGGTTGGCGCGGAAACGCAGCGGATCGAGCGGCCGGCCGATCTTCTGTTCCAGGTCGCGAAGGCTGGCCAGGTTGATGATCGAGACGTGGCCCAGGGGGTGGTCCATGAACCGGTGGCCGGGCGCCTGGATCACCTTCAGCTCGCCACGCACCTCGTCCCCCAGCAGGGCGGTGAGCCAGGCGGCGAAGGCGGCGCGGCCGGCTTCATCGGCCATCGAGCCCTGGTAGTCGGGCTGCCCGTCGGCGGTGGCCCGCAGCATCCCCGTGACCTCGTCATAGGCAGTGCGGGCCTTGGCCACGTGGGCGACGGCCATCAGGACGGTGAACTTCTGCTTGGGGATATAGCCCGGGGCCTGGGGATCGAAGCCCGAGGGCCCGTTCTCCACCGCCCACATGCGGTCGCAGGGGAAGGGTTGGCCCACGCTCAACATCGCCTGGTTTAGACGCTCGGGCGTGAACCCCTTGATCGGGTGGCGGTAGAGGGCGGCGACGTGACCGGTCATGACGCCCTGTTGCCGCAAGCCCCCGCCGCGCGCAACCACCGCCGCGCCACAATCATGGCGCCGCTTGGGATCAGCCTGCCGTCCAGACAGCGCCGACGATACGGAACGGCTGTCGCCAGTAGGGGTTCAAGCTGTGGCTTGGCGCCTGGAGGGTGGGGAACATGCGCAGGCTGTTCTCAGGGAAATGGACGAAGGAACGGCTGGGCCCGATGGCGCTCCAGGCCGCGCCCTGGGTCGCGCTCGCCGCCCTGGCCGCGCTGTGGCCGCGCAAGCGGGGCGAGGCCCAACCGGGCCTCAGCGTCCAGGCCCATGCCGAGCCGGAATCCTTCGAGGTCGCCGAGCCCGGCCGGGGCCGGATGGCCGCCGCCCCGCATCACATCCCGCTGCGCGGCTGGAAGGACGTCCTCTGGCGCACCTATCGCGAGATCACCTGCGACCGGCTGAGTGCCGTGGCCGGGGGCGTGACCTTCTACACCCTGCTGGCCCTGTTCCCGGCCATCGGGGTCTTCGTCTCACTCTACGGCCTGTTCAACGACGTCACCGCGGTCCAGGCCCAGCTCAGCCAGTTCGCCGCTGTCATCCCCGCCTCGGTGATCGGTATCGTCGGCGACCAGATGCTGCGTCTGGCTGACCGGCCCAGCGCGTCCCTCAGCCTGGCCTTCCTCATCAGCCTGCTGCTCTCGGTCTGGAGCGCCAACGCCGGGATGAAAGCCCTCTTCGATGGCCTGAACATCGCCTATGACGAGGATGAAAAGCGAAGCTATGTGGTCAAGACCGCGCTCACCTACGGCTTCACCCTGGGCCTGTTGGTCTTCCTGACCCTGGTAAGCATCATCCTGGTGGCCGTGCCGCTCTACCTGGAGGGCGCGGGCTTCCGCGATGTCGCCCTCGTCTGGCTGCCCCTGCGCTGGCTGGCGATCCTGGGGCTCGCGGCCGGCGCCTTCTCCCTAGTCTACCGCTACGGCCCCTGCCGCGCGCGGGCGCGCTGGCGGTGGGTCAGTCCGGGGGGCGTCTTCGCCGCCGTCCTGTGGCTGGTGGGGTCCCTGGGCTTCTCCTGGTACGTCAACAACGTCGCGCACTTCGACGTCACCTACGGCTCCCTGGGCGCGGTGATCGGCTTCATGCTGTGGATCTGGTTCTCGGTGATGGTGGTGCTGATCGGCGCGGAACTGAACGCCGAGATCGAACACCAGACCGCCCTGGACTCCACCACTGGCCCGCCCCAGCCCATGGGGGTGCGCGGCGCGGCCATGGCCGACACCGTGGGCCTGGCCTTCCACTTCGACGCCAGGAAGGTGCTGTCCAAGGTCTGGGTGGACGGGACCGATCAGGCCGAGCGCGTGCTGACAGCGGCGCGGCTGCGCAAGCCTCAGCCGAACTCGTCTTCCAAGGCCGACAACCGGGCGGCCTGATCCTCGGCGATCAGCGGATTGATCACGTCGTCCAGGCTCTCGCCCTCCATCACCTTGGCCAGGTTGTAGAGGGTCAGGTTGATGCGGTGGTCGGTCACGCGCCCTTGCGGGAAGTTGTAGGTGCGGATGCGTTCCGAGCGGTCGCCCGAGCCCACCTGGCTCTTGCGGGCGTCGGCGCGCGCGGTGTCGAGGGCTTCGCGCTGCTGGTCATAGAGCCGGGCCTGCAGGACCTTCAGGGCCCGGGCGCGGTTCTGATGCTGTGACTTTTCCGACGAGGTCACCACGATGCCGGTGGGCAGGTGGGTGATGCGTACGGCGGAGTCGGTCTTGTTGACATGCTGGCCGCCGGCCCCGGACGAGCGGTAGGTGTCGATCCGCAGGTCCGACGGATTGATGTCGATCTCCACGTCCTCCACCTCAGGCAGGACGGCGACGGTCGCGGCCGAGGTGTGGATGCGGCCGCCGGCCTCGGTGTCGGGCACCCGCTGCACGCGGTGGACGCCGCTCTCGAACTTCAGGCGGCCGAACACGCCGTCCCCGGTGACCGAGGCGATGATTTCCTTGTAGCCGCCGACCTCGCCCTCCGAGACGCTGTCGATCTCCACCCGCCAGCCGCGCGTGGTGGCGTAGCGCTGGTACATGCGGAACAGGTCGCCGGCGAACAGGGCGGCCTCGTCGCCCCCTGTGCCAGCCCGCACTTCAAGGATGGCGGAAGCGTTCTCGTCCTTGTCCTTGGGGGCCAGCAGCAGGGCCACCTCGCGCTCCAGGGCCGGTAGCTTGTCGTTGAGGATCTGCAGTTCGTCGCGGGCCATGGCCGCCATCTCGGGGTCGCCGGCCGCGGCCATCTCCTCAAGCTCCGGCGCCTCGGCGCGCACACGGGCCAGGTTCATGACCGCGTCGGCCACCGGCTTGAGTTCCGCGTGCTCCTTGGACAGGCGCACGATCTCCTGGCCGTCAGTGGCCGCGCCCATGCGGGCCTCGATCTCGCGGAAGCGGTCGAGAACCTGGTCGAGTCTGGCTTGGGGAAGGCGCACGGAGGGATCACCGGGAGAAAACGGAGGCTTCCTCTACCGCTCTGCTGGCCCCTTGCCAAACATCTGATGGTCCGGCCACTCGCTCGGGACGCGAGCTGATCTTGCCAAGCTCCCGCTTTGGTGCTCGTTAACCATGATCATGGGGGCATGTTGTACAGGGTGTTTCGGGCGTCGCGACGGTGCGCGCGGGGAGGGGCAAGGTGAGTGATCACCCCGCCCCGGCCGCGCCCGCGCATCCGCCAGGTCCGGCCATTTGCCGCTGCGGCTTCGGAGGGTTCGCCCAGCCGCTGATGATCTGCGCCTGTCCGGCTCCCCCCGCCCCGGCCAAGCCGGAAGCCCCCAGGAAGCCCGCCCCGCCGACCTTCAGCGACCAGGTGCCCGAGGTCTTCGCCAGGGGGTTCAAGGACATCTGGGCCGGCGTCGCCGCCGGCCGCTCGCCGGTGGGCCTGATCGCCGACTGCCGGATGCTGCTGGCGGTCCTGCTCACCGAACTGGAACGCCGCGCCGGCGTCTCGGCGCCGAGTCGCGGCTGGTTCGGCGGCGCCCCGCAGTCGGGCATGAAAGCCAAGATCGATTCGCTGGTGGCTCGCCACGTCCTGCTGAAGGGCGTCGCCGACCTGGCCAAGCGCATTTCCCAGCTGGAGCCGGGGTCAGAGGTCAATGCCCTCTATCCCATGGGCGATCCGGCCCAGGCTCGTGACTACATGACTCTCATCTGGCAGGTGGCCGACCAGGGATTCGAGCAGGACCGCTGGAGCCGCACCGGGCAAGCCCCCCTGCGTGTGGTTCCCGACACCAAGGACGGTCATTGAGGGAGATGTTCGCCTCTGACCCAATCTGGGCGTCTAAGGTTCGCCTACTGAGAGTTGCCGGGTTCCCCGACGCAAAAGCCGCACGTATGGTCGGCCCATGCCGTCGATCCTAGAGCCCGAAAAACGCAGGCCGCGCCGGACCATTTCCCGCAAGGGGGTGGATCCCATGGTCGGTGAGATCGCCGAGGCCCTGCTGCAGCTCGGCGGCTCGGCGCATCGCGACCGGGTGCTCGAATTCCTGGCCATGAACCGCTCGCCCGAGGGCCAGGTCCAGCTCAGCCTCCGGGCCCGCGCCGTGGCCGCCTTCGACGCCCACTCCGGGTCGGACCGCGACAGCCGTGGCGTCCGCCCGCTTTTCCGCAAGCCCTTCGGCCCGGGCTCGCACCGCTGGGCCCTGACCGCCGAAGCTGAAGCCTTCCTGCGCGCCGGCGGCGCGGCTCGCGATGTCGAGGCCTCGGCGAGCCTCTGAAGCATCCCGGCCGTCGCAGGGGTCAGAGGATCGTCAGGCCAGCGCGGCCCCGTCATCGCTCAGATTGACCCCGATCCGCCGGAGCTGGATGAACAGTCGGCGCAGGTTCAGGAAGCTTGCCCGGGTCAGCCGGGTCATCCTGTCGCTGGCCATGACCTCGGTGGGCACGATCAGGCCGCCGTCCACCCGCACCAGCACCCCCTGGTCGATCAGGCCCTTGATCTTGCGTCGCACCGTCTCGTTAGGGATGCCCAGGGCGGCGGCGAGCGCGACCCCCGTCACCGGCCGCCGCATCTCGTCTGGCGGCAGGCGCCCCACGGTGGCGAGCGCGGCGGTGGAGTCGGGACTGGTGGCGAGATGGCCGACATTGGCTTCCACCACCGAGGCGAAGACCAGGGCCGCGGTGATGTCGCCGCCATACTCCCGGTTGACTGTCTCGACGGCCCGGAGGATCGCCCCGATCGCCATACGCACGGCGACGCGCTCCTTGAGTTCACTGTCCACGATTCAACCCCGGTGTTCGGAGCGGCGAGCGCCGCTGTCGAACCCATTATGGTGAAGCTCGAACGGAGGGCGATGCCTTCGGCCCCCAAAATGGGGTTATTTGACAATGGTTTACATTCGGCCTGAGCCGCCACGAAAAAGGCGGGCCGACCCAGAGGTCGACCCGCCCTTCGAAGGTCCGTCGCGCGTGAGCGCGGGTAATCTTAGGCGCGGACGCCGGTCAGCGGCGCGTTGCCGAAAGCGCCGAGCTTCACATTGCCCGACATGCTGTCGCCAGCGACGGTGGCTTCGAATTCCAGCGTCATGGGCATGGGCGAGGTGATGGAGGTGGACCAGGTCAGCTTGTCGCCATCGACCTTGCCTTCGATGGCCTGCTCACCGGCCGGGGTCTGCGTGGTTCCGGTGAAGGTCCCGCCGTCCGTCTTGATAGAGGCCGTAACCGTCTGCGCGCCCATGGGCGAGTTGATGGTGATCTTCCAGTTGCCGTCAGCGGACATGGTGTCCCTCCCTTATGGTGGCCGGCACCTAACCAAGGCTATCGTCGGGGCGCAAGTGGTGACGCAGGCGTCAACTTTGGAAATATCGGCGAACCCGTTCGCTAGTCCCCGTCGCCGAAGCTGAAGCCCGCCCCGCGCAGGGCGCTCACCAGGCTCAATACCCGGGCGTAGAGTTCGTTGTTGCCGTCCATCATCTCCGGCCGGGTGAACACCGCCGAGGGGACCACCAGCCCATCGCCGACCCGCTCGACGATGCCCTCGGCGATCAGGGCCTCCACATAGCGAGCGACGATGTCGTCGGGCATGCAGAGCGGGCCTTGGGCTCCAGCAGGTGCTGGGTATTGGCGCTCCAGACGCCGCTGA
Source organism: Phenylobacterium sp. (assembly GCF_030651185.1). Classification (GTDB taxonomy): domain Bacteria; phylum Pseudomonadota; class Alphaproteobacteria; order Caulobacterales; family Caulobacteraceae; genus Phenylobacterium. The sequence continues at coordinate 171,656 of NZ_JAUSCJ010000006.1, read as the reverse complement.
ACACCAGGAACTGGATCATGTCCCATCGGGCATGGCGCGCCATGGCCGCCAGCCCGCGCAGGACCTCGTAGGTCATCACCCGCGCGGTGGCGCGGCGGTTGTCGAGGCTGGGGGCGGGGGCTGTCATGAGGCGAGCGTGTTCAATGAACGAACTTGGTCAGAAGTTCATGACGCCCGGGTAAACGAGCTTGACCGTCGCCGAGCCGTCTTACCCCAGACCCAGTCCTACTCGGCGGCTTCCAGGGTCTTGGCGTCGAGTTCGGCGGCCTTGGCCTCCACCAGCTGCACGATGTGCTCGACCATCTGATCGTTGTCCATCTTGTGGTCGGGCTTGCCGGCCACATAGACCATGCCGACGCCCTTGCCGCCGCCGGTGAACCCGACGTCGGTCATCAGGGCCTCGCCCGGCCCGTTCACCACGCAGCCGATGATCGACAGGCTCATCGGGGTGGCGATGTGCGCCAGCCGCGCCTCCAGGGTCTCCACGGTCTTGATGACGTTGAAGCCCTGCCGGGCGCAGGACGGGCAGGCGATGATGTTGATGCCGCGGTGACGCAGGCCCAGGGACTTCAGCATGTCGAAGCCGACCTTGATCTCCTCCACGGGGTCGGCCGCCAGGCTCACCCGGATGGTGTCACCGATCCCGGCCCACAGCAGGTTGCCCATGCCGATCGAGGACTTGATGGTGCCCGAGCGCAGGCCGCCGGCCTCGGTGACGCCGACGTGCAGCGGACAGTCGATGGCGTCGGCCAGCATCTGATAGGCGGCCACGGTCATGAAGATGTCCGAGGCCTTCACGCTGATCTTGAACTCGTGGAAATCGTGGTCCTGCAGGATGCGGGCATGGTCCAGCGCGCTCTCCACCATCGCCTCGGGGCAGGGCTCGCCGTATTTCTCCAGCAGGTGGGGCTCGAGGCTCCCGGCGTTGACGCCGATGCGCATGGAGCAGCCGTGGTCGCGGGCCGCCTGGATGACGTCACGCACCCGGTCGGGGCGGCCGATATTGCCCGGATTGATCCGCAGGCAGGCCGCGCCGGCCTTGGCCGCCTCAATGCCGCGTTTGTAGTGAAAATGGATGTCGGCCACGATCGGGACCTTGGAGGCCTTCACGATCGTGCTGAGCGCCGCAGTGGACTCCACGTCGGGGCAGGAGACCCGCACGATATCAGCCCCGGCCTCCTCCAGTTCGCGGATCTGGCCGATGGTCGCGTTCGCGTCGGCCGTCAGCGTGTTGGTCATCGACTGCACGGTGATGGGGGCGTCGCCACCCACCTCCACATTGCCCACCCGGATCTTGCGCGAGGGCCGGCGCGTGATGGTGCGCCACGGACGGAGATGGGTGTGATCGTGAGCGGTCATGATGTCGGGGAAAGTAGGCCCCCGCGCCTGAAATCCCAAGCCCCGCGTGGCGCCTCAGTTATGGATGCTGAAGCCATAGGTGATGACGTTGTTGGTTTCCTCGCCTTCGGCCACCTGGTTCAGCGCGTCGGCGGTGAGGCTGACCGAGCCGCTCCCCGCCGCCGTCGGCGCGGGATAGTTCAGGCATCCCGAACTCGTCGCCGATGCGCCCAGGGGCGGAACATTGGCGCTCGGGGTCGCCCCGCCGAACGCGCTGCCGGTCAGCTTGGACGCCACGCTGGGGCTTTGACCCAGGTTCTTGATGCTGAAACAGACGAGGAAGGCCTGGCCCGGCTTGGCGAAGGCGATGTGGGCCGAGGAATTCGGCGGCTGCAGCCAGACGCCCAGCACCTGCAGATCGGGGGCCGAGGCCAGCGCCAAGGCCAGGGCGCGGGTGTTGTTGGTCTCGCTCTGCTCCATCTGTTGGGCCAGGCTGTCGACGGTCAGGGTCAGCGTCAGGTTGGTCTGTTTGGCGTCGGGATATGACAGACAGAGCGTCTTCGACGCCCCGGTCCCCAGGCCTCCGAGATCGCGGAACGGCGTCGCCCCGGCTAGGGGGCTGCCCGACACCCGGAAGCCGGTGCTGGGCGCTCCCAGGTTCTTGACGCTGAGACAGGCGTCGAACGGCTGGTTCTTGATGACCTTGGCCGCGTGGATCATCGGATAGGCTGGCCGTTGCAGCCAGGTGGACTCGATGGTCAGGTCCGGCTGCTTCTGGCTGACGTCGCCGGCGGCCCAGGCGGGCGCGGCGATCACCCCCGCCAGGCCGGCGGCCAGCAGCAGGCGGCTCACTTCACCACCGGAAGCTTGGGGCCCGAGGTCTGGCAGTGAGACGCGCCGCCCAGGACGACGACGGTCCCGCCCTTGGCGCCGCAGAGTCTGTCCTGCCCCTTGGCCAGGGCGCACATCGGCGGCTTGCGGTCCGTGCCCTCGAAGACGCAGGGGCCCACGCGCACGGGTTTGACGCTGAGGGCCAGCACCCCGTGCTTGGCGCAATCGCGGCTATCGGTGACGTAGGTCCCATCAGGACAGGCCCAATATACGGTCGCGGCGGCAGGCACGGCCCCCAGGGTCAGGACAGCGGCCGCCGCGGCGAGGCTGAGGCGCAGGGAGGTGATCATCGGTCGCTCCATGATTGACGCCTCTAGGTCGTGACGAGCGCGCAAAGGGTTCAATCACCGCTATCCTGGGACATGATCCATCGATGGCGCCGGCCCCGACGCCGGGGCCGGGCGGGTGCTGAACCTGCTGCTGGAGAGCGTGGAAATCCCCTGAGGGACTACGGCGCGGGCGCGGCGAGCTTGGAGACCAGGGTCTGGGCCGAGGGCAGCAGGCCCTTGCTCTGGCCGCCCACGAACACCTGGATCGAGGATGGCTCGGCGGCGTCCACCGTCAGGCCCTTCAGCATGGGGGTCCGATAGGCTTCCCCGGCCGCGAGCTGGCGGGCGAAGTAGACCGAACCGTCGGCCCCGCGCACGATCAGCGAGGTGGGCTTGCGCGCCTGCAGGGTGACCACGGAGCCCGCCGCCGGGGCGCCATGGATCGTGCCGTTGGCGACGAAGGTCGAGGCCAGCGGCGCACTCGGTGCGGCGACCACATCCTCGGGATGGGCCTTGGCCAGCTTGGCCGCGTCGTCGGCGGCCTTGCTGGAGCCGTCGCCGGCGGTAGCGGCTTCCAGGCCCGGGGTTTCGTAAGGGGTGGGCGTGGTGGATTCCACCGGCGCGGGCAGGGGCGCGCCGAGCGCCACGGGGCCGCCGGGAGGTGCGGGCGCGGGCAGGCCAACGGCGGAGGCCTCCGGCGCGTTGGCGGCCGGCGGGGCCTGCTCGCTCATGGCGCGCTGGGCGATGTTCCACATCACGATGGCGCCGACGATCAGCAGGCCGACGATGACGATGGCCATGACCCGCGGGTCGCCGTCGCGGCGCACGCCGACCGGCGCGCGCAGGGGCTCGTCCGGCGCCGGTTCGTCCAGCTTGAAGCGTTCGACGGCGGCCTCGCCGTCCATGCCCAGCGCATTGGCGTAGGCGCGCACGTAGCCGATGGTGAAGGGACGCGAGGGCAGCTCGTCCAGGCGCATGTCTTCGATCGCCGCCAGATAGGCGCGGCGGATGCGCGTGGAGTCGGCCACGTCCTGCAGCGTCAGGCCGCGGAACTCGCGGGCCGACTTCAGAGCCGCGCCAATGTCAGGTCCGGTGTCCATGGTGGGCATGTAGGAGTCCGGCAGACCGGGATCGCGCTCCCCGTCCGCTCGCAAATGCAGATTTGTAACCCCGCCAGTATCGAGAGGCATGGCTACCTGACACCCCACTGCTTGATCGCGGCTTAACTTCGCGATCATCCCCCACTCCGCATTAGTGCGAAGTTGTTAATAGAGTTGACGAATATCACGCTAGACTACGGAATTCAATGCGTTATTTGGTCACTGATGGTTAACTCGCCCGTCAGGCGAGACGCGAAAGCTTGGCCGTTGTTTTGCACCATCTGGCGCCGCCTGCGCCAATTTGGGACAGTCGCGCCGGACCGCGGCGTGGCTGCGTTCCCTCACCTGCCGCCATATCGCGACGAACATGCCGCCCTGGGCCTGGGTTCGGGGACGGATCGTCTATAACACGCACCAAGCAGGGGGAAGACCAGGATGCGCGCCGATGAGGTTTCTCGAAACAACCAGGCGGGCTGGGACCGCCGCGTCGAAGAACAGGACGTCTGGACCCGCCCGGTTTCACCTGAGGCGATCGCCCGCGCCCGCCAAGGTGACTGGTCGGTGGTCCTGACGCCCCACATCCCAGTGCCTCGCGACTGGTTCGGCCAGGTCGAGGGCCGGGACATCCTGGGCCTGGCCTCGGGCGGCGGCCAGCAGGGGCCGATCCTGGCGGCGGCGGGGGCGCGGGTGACGGTGTTCGACGCCTCGGAGCGCCAGCTCTCCCAGGACCAGGCGGTGGCGGCGCGCGACGGGCTCACCCTGACCACGCGCCAGGGCTTCATGCACGACCTGTCGGTCTTCGCCGACGCCAGCTTCGACCTGATCTTCCACCCGGTGTCGAACTGCTTCGCGCCCGAGATCCAGCCGGTCTGGCGCGAGGCCTACCGGGTCTTGCGGCCGGGCGGGACGCTGCTGGCCGGCTTCATGAACCCGATGGTCTATGTCTTCGACGCAGACGCCGAGGATCGCGGCGAGCTGATCGTCAAGCACGCCCTGCCCTATGCGGACATCACCCACCTGCCGGCCGACGAGTTGCAACGCCGCATCGACCGCGACCACACCGTGGAGTTCAGCCACACCCTGGAAACTCAGATCGGCGGCCAGCTGCAGGCGGGCTTCGTCCTGACCCACATGTTCGAGGACCGGGATGGCGGGGCGCCCACGACCGGCCGCTCAGCCTATTTCCCCACCTGCATGGCGACGCGGGCGGTGAAGAGCCCAAACACATAACAGCCGTCATCCCCGGGCTTGTCCCGGGGACCCATGATCTCCGTCTCGCCGCGGGGCGCGCGGCGCACGCCACGAATGCTTGCTGCCCCTCGGAGATCATGGGTGGCCGGGACAAGCCCGGCCATGACGATCAGAGGGTTACGCGTTCGCCGTCACCGGCGGCATTTGGTAGGGCGGCGCGCCGGGCGGGCGGCCGATCCAGATCTGGCCGCTGCGGGCCATCACCTGACCCGCGCCGTCGAACAGGGCGACGCCGGCGAAGTGCTTGCGGCCCTCGACCCGGTCGGCCCAGGCCACCACGACATAGGTCTCGCCCGCCTTGGGCTTCACGAGAACCTCGCCGGCCATGGTGCCCAGCAGGCCCACGGGGGTCTCGGTCTTCACCCACCAGGCCATGGAGCCCGAGCAGTCCAGCGCCGCCCAGGTGATCTCGTCGGGCATCGTGCCGTCGGGGTTGGCGAAGTTGGCGTGCGGGGTCCAGAGGCCGGCGCAGACGCCTTCCGGCGCGCCGTCGATCTGACCCACATGCACGCCCAGGCCCTCGCCGGCTTCCCGCTCGATGCAGCAGGAGAAGCAGCCGCGATGCAGGGATTTCTGCGCGAACCGCGAGGCGGCCTGATAGCGCCGGGCTTCCTCGATGGTCGGCGGCGTCGGGGGCATGGGGATGGCGTCGTCGGCGGCCGGCTTGGCCGAACCAAGCGGCAGGCCCTCGGCGTTGGTCAGCACGACCCCGCCGTCTTCACCGGGGGTCAGGGTGACAGGAACGTCCAGCGGAACGCCGCTGCGCAGCATGGCGCTGCCACGGCCGCCGACCGCATTGGAGAGCACGCCGCAGATATAGCCGCCGTTGGCGGTGACGGGCGGGCCGCGGAATTGTCTCGGAACAATGATCTCGGACATGGGAAATGGATCTCAGGTTCGTTGAAATGAAAAAGGCTATGTCTGTTCTCTGCCGTCGCAAGGCGGACTCTGCAATGGGTCTGAGCGCCACACGCCTTCTGGAATTGCGCGCGGACCTCAATCGCGGCAGGGTCCGCGCCAACTCACCAAGGAGGACGGACCCATGAACCCCAAGGCCGAATTCGACATCATCGTCTATGGCGCCACCGGCTTCACCGGCCGTCTCGTGGCCGAGTACCTGGCCCAGAAATACGGCGTTGGGGCTGAGGTGAAATGGGCCATGGCCGGCCGTTCGGTCGACAAGCTGGCCGCGGTCCGCGACGAGATCGGCGCGCCCAAGGACACCCCGCTGATCGTGGCCGACGCCTCCGACCCCGCCTCAGTGAAGGCCATGGTCGCCCGCGCCAAGGCGATCCTCACCACGGTTGGCCCCTATCAGCTCTATGGCTCGGACCTGGTGGCCGAATGCGCCGCCCAGGGGACCGACTATCTCGACCTCTCGGGCGAGCCCAACTGGATGGCCGAGATGATCGGCAAGCATGAGGCCGCCGCCAAGCAGAGCGGCGCGCGCATCCTGTTCTCCTGCGGCTTCGACTCCATTCCCTTCGAGCTCGGCGTCTACTTCGCGCAAGCGACGGCTAAGGAAAAACTCGGCGCCATGGTCCCCCGCGTGAAGGGCCGGATGCGCAAGATGCTGGGCGGCCTCTCGGGCGGCACCGCGGCCTCGGGCCGCGCCACCATGGCGGCCCTGCAGAAGGACCCCAGCCTGTTTGCCTTGATGATCAACCCCTTCGCTCTCACCCCCGGCTTCGAGGGACCTGCCCAGCCCCCCGGCAACAAGCAGGAACACGACCCCGACGTCGGCGCCGACGTCGGCCCGTTCATGATGGCGGCCATCAACACCAAGAATGTCCACCGCTCCAACCTGCTGCAGGGCCACCCCTACGGGACCGACTTCGTCTATGACGAGATGTCGATCATCGATCCCAAGACCCCCGCGGCCTTCGCCGACATGCCCGCCGAGGGCGGTCCCCAACCGGGCGAGGGCCCCAGCAAGGCCGAGCGCGAGGCGGGCTTCTACGACTGCCTGTTCATCGGCATCGCCCCGGACGGCCGCAAGGTCCAGGTCTCGGTCTACGGCGACAAGGACCCCGGCTACGGCTCGACCTCCAAGATCATCGCCGAGACCGCCATCGCCCTGGTGAACGCCCCTGACGTGGCCGGCGGCATCTGGACGCCCGGCGCGGCGCTCGGCGACCGACTGGTCAAGCGGCTGTCGGACAATGCGGGCCTGACCTTCAAGGTCGAGAGCTAAAGGCGGTCTGGCGCGTTAGACGCTCCGGACCCTGAGGGAATTTCCATGAGCGTTGCGTTCACCAAGGAAGGGGATGCGGAGGCTACCGCCGCCGACCTCCCCGACCGCCCGATCTCGCCGCACCCGAACCTGGTGACGCCGGAAGGCCTGGCCTTCATCGAGAAGGCCCTGGCCCAGGCTCGCGCCGACTACGCGGCGGCCCAGCACGCCGGCGGCATCGAGGCCGACCGCACCGCCATGGCCCGGGCAACGCGGGACCTGCGCTACTATTCCGCCCGCCGCGCCAACGCCCAGCTCATCGAGCCCAGCGACGACACCGAGACCGTCCGCTTCGGGGGTGAGGTGACCATCGACCGCGAGGACGGCCGCCGTCAGACCTTCCGCATCGTCGGCGAGGACGAGGCCGACCCGGCCCAGGGCAGCGTCTCCCACGTCTCGCCCCTGGCCCGCGCCCTGATGGGCAAGTCGGTGGGCGACACCGCCATGCTGGCCGGCGCGGAGGTGGAGATCGTCGCCGTGGGCTGACAGCGCTTGCCGATAGGTGACGCCTGCGTCATCTTTTTGCAAAAGACGCCTAGGGAAGGACGATCCAGATGACCTCCGCGCCTCTGCCCTCGATGATCGACCTGACGCCGCTCAACGAGACCTACCGCGCCGATCCGCACGTGGTGCTCGACGATCTCCGCGCCCGCTGTCCCGTGCATCGCGACGAGGTCTCCGGCAGCTTCATCGTCAGCCGCTACGCCGATGTCCGCGCCATCGTCTCCGACCGCGGGATGTGGCGCGACGCCATCCATGCCGCCGAGACCGAGGTCATGCAGCGCCAACGCATGCAGCAGGTCGATCCCAGCGTGCCGCGCACCAGCCTCTCCAGTATCCTCACCCTCGACGATCCGGACCACGCCCGGATCCGCCAGCCGCTGGCCCAGGCCCTCTATGCCCGCGTGGCCCGCTGCCGGCCGCAGGTCGAGGCGATCGTCGCCCGGGCCCTGGAGGGGTTGCAGGGCCAGGTGGACCTGATGGACCGGTTCTGCGTGCCGATCCCCATCGACGTCATCGCCGTGATCCTCGGCGTGGATCACGACCGGCTGGTGGAGTTCCGCGCCTGGTCCGAGGGCGTGATCCAGGGGCTCAACCCGTTCCGCACCCAAGAGCAGACCCAGGAGATGGAGCGGGCGAGCCTGGCCCTGAACGGCTACTTCACCGAGACGATCGCGGCGCGGCGCAAGGCGCCCCGGGACGACCTGATCAGCGATATGACGCGCCTGCAGGCCGAAGGGGTCGACCTGAACGACGACGAGCTGCGGATCAACCTCAGCGCCCTGCTGGTGGGCGGCAACCTCACCACCACCGACCTGATCGGCAATGCTGTGCGCCTGTTGCTGCTGCATCCCGAGGAGCTCGCCAAGCTGCGGGCCGACCCCGGGATCATCAACGGCCTGGTGGAGGAGGTGCTCCGCTACGAGCCCCCCGTCGACATAACCGGCCGCATCGCCTCCCAGCCCCTGGAGTTCGGCGGCTGTCCGGTGAAGGCCGGCCAGTCCCTCACCGTCCTGCTGCGCGCCGCCAACCGCGATCCCGAGGTCTATGAGGACCCGCACCGCTTCAACGTGACCCGCAAGCATCGCCCCCACGTGGCCTTCGGCGGCGGGGCGCACATCTGCATCGGCGCGCCCCTGGCGCGGCTGGAGGCCCAGGTCGCGCTGGTGATGCTGTTCGACCGCTTCCCCGGCTTGAAGCTGGCCCACCCCGATACGCCCCCGGAGTGGCGCCGGCTGCCGTTCTTCCGGGGGCTCGAGCGCCTGGACGTGATCGCCTAGGGCGCGCTGTAGCCTCTAGATGGCGACGGAGGTCTTGCGGGCCAGGGTCTCGATCTCGTTGCGGATCGAGCCCGCCGAGCTCTTGATCAGGGCCGAGACCCCGCGCCGGGCCGCTTCGCGGTCGCAGGACAGCACCATCTGCTTCACCGGCCCCAGACCGGCCGGCGGCATCGACAGCCGGTCGAAGCCCAGCGCCACCAGCACGAAGGCCTCCAGCGGCCGTCCCGCCATCTCGCCGCAGACCGAGACCGGCGTGCCGGTTTCGGCGCAGGCCTGCTGGATCTGCTGCAGGGCGCGCAGGGCGGGCGGCGACAGGAAGTCGTAGCGGTCGGCCACCCGCGGGTTTCCCCGGTCGGCGGCGAACAGGTACTGCATCAGGTCGTTGGTCCCGACACTGACGAAGTCGGTCATCGGCAGCAGGGCGTCCAGGTGCCAGATCAGCGACGGGGCCTCGATCATGGCGCCCACCTCCAGCCGCGACGGCTCGGCGCGGCCGCGCCGCAGGGCCCAGGCGATCTCGTGGTCCACCAGGGCGCGGGCGGCCCGGAACTCGTCCACATTGGCCACCAGCGGGAACATGATCCGCAGCGGCCGGCCGCGCGCCGCGGCGATCAGCGCGCGCAGCTGCAGTCGCAGCAGGGCCGGCCGGTCCAGGCCCATGCGGATCGCCCGCCAGCCGAGCGCCGGGTTGTCCTCCCGCTCCGCCTCGAGATAGGGCAGCACCTTGTCGCCCCCCAGATCGAGCGTCCGGAAGGTCACCGCCATGTCGCCGGCGGCGTCCATCACCCGGCCATAGAGGGCGGTCTGGGCGTTGAAGCGCGGCATTTCCTCGGCCACCATGAACTGGAACTCGGTGCGGAACAGGCCGATGCCCTCCGCGCCGGTCTCGGCCAAGATGTCCAGGTCGACGTCGAGGCCCGCGTTCATCAGCAGGGTGATCTTGTGGCCGTCGCGGGTGAAGGCCGGGGTGTCGCGCAGCTTGGCGAATTCAGCCCGCCGCTGGGTGCGCACCTCGAGCCGGGCCTGCAGCGCCTTGATGACGTCGGGGCGGGGCCGCAGATAGGCCTCGCCGGTCTCGGCGTCGACGATGACCGGGTCGCCTTCCGACACCTTGTCGCGCAGGCCGGCCAGCCGGCCCACGCAGGGGATGTCCAGGGCGCGCGCCACGATGGCCGCATGGCTGGCCGCCGAGCCCTCCTCCAGCAGCAGGCCCTTGAGCTTGGTGCGGTCGTATTCCAGCAGGTCGGCGGGGCCCAGGTTTCGGGCGATGAGAATGGCGTTGGGCGGCAGGTCGCGGGTCTTGTGACCGTCCCCCGACAGGTGCCGCAGCAGCCGGTCGTTGAGGTCTTCCAGGTCGTGCAGCCGCTCGCGCAGATAGGGGTCGCGGGCCTGGCCCAGCCGCGCCCGGTGCTCGGAGCGCACCCGCTCCACGGCGGCCTCGGCGGTCAGGCCATTGCGCACCGCGTCCTCCAGGCTGCGGTTCCAGCCGCGGTCGTGGGCGAACATCCGGTAGGTGTCGAGCACCTCATAGCTGGCCTCGACCAGCCCGTGCTGGCCGTCCAGCATCTGGTCGATCTGGGCCTGCAGGCTGGCGATGGCGGTGGCCAGCCGGATCTCTTCAGCCTGGACGTCGTCGCTCAGCAGCTTGCTGGTGGCCACCGGCGGCTCGTGCAGGACCACGACCCCCAGGGCCAGGCCGTCGGCGAACTTGGCGCCCTTCAGCCGCTCGGGGCGGTGCGGCACCAGTTCGGCGTTCTTCAGCGCGCCTTCGGAGGCCAGCTCGCTGCTGGCCACCATCTCGGCCAGCACCATGGCGACGATCTGCAGGTCCTCGACCTCGTCGTCGGAATAGACCCGCTCGGTGCGGTTCTGGACCACCAGCACGCCGATGACCCGGCCGCCGCGCAGCAGGGGCACGCCCATGAAGGCGTGGAACGGGTCTTCGCCGGTCTCGGGGCGATAGGAGAAGGCCGGGTGGTTGGGGGCGTCCGACAGGTTCAGCGGCCGGCCCAGGCGCAGGATCTCGCCGACCAGGCCCTCGCCGGGCTTCAGCCGGGTGACGTGGACGGCGGTGGGGTCCAGGCCCTCGGTGGCGAACAGCTCCATGTCGTTGGAGCCGCCGCGCATGTAGAGCGAGCAGACCTCGGCCACCATCGAGCGCGCGATGATGCGCACCACCATGTCCAGGCGTGACTGGGCGGGCCCGCCGCCGGCCAGCGCCTCGCGGATCTGCCGCAGCAGGCTCCGTTGTCCTCGAATGGCGATGCCTGGTGCGGCCATCGTCCGCGCGTCCCTCCCTCAACTGACCGTCCCACCGGACCGCCCGCGGCCAGTCCGACCGTCTTGACCGCTCCCTAGCAGCTTTGGACGTCGGAACGGAGACGGAAATGAGGAGGATACGTGCACGATCGTCGCGGGTGGTGGAAGTTTAGGCGCGCGCGCCCGGCTTGATCTGCCTCAATGCGGGCCGGGCCCCCCGCACCCGACCCTGGCGGCGCCGACGCGCAACGACGTGGCCGGCGCAGGGGAGGGACCAATGGCGTCAACGGGCGGGCTGCCGGACGTGAAGAGGATCGGCGTGGGCGCGCCGTTCCGCTGGCTCGGGGGCGCCTGGAGCGACCTCTGGCGGGCTTGGCCGCCGCTGCTGGCCTACGGCGTGGCGCTCAGCGCCTTCAGTCTCTGGATCAGCCTCAGCTTCATGGCCACCGGCGGCGCCTTCTGGGTGTTCGCGCTCACCTGCGGCTTCGTGTTCGTGGCGCCGATGCTGGCCATGGGGCTCTATGAGGCCGCGGCCCTGCTGGCCCGGGGCGAACGGCCGACCCTGGCTCGCATGGTCTTCGTCCGCCGGGCGCTCTCGGCCGACGTCGCCATCCTGGGGCTGGCCCTCTTGATGATCTTCTTCTTCTGGCTGCAGATCGCCCAGATCGTCTACGGCCTCTCGACCTGGGTCATCTACCGCACGGTGGAGACCCTGGCGGCCTTCGCGCTGACCACGCCGGAGGGCCACCGCATGCTGTTCGCCGGCTCGCTGATCGGCGGCGCCATCGCCTTCCTGACCTATGGCCTGGTGGTGATCTCGGCGCCCATGCTGCTGGATCGTCAGACCAGCGTCTTCGTCGCCACCATCACCAGCTTCCGCGCCGTGGCGGCCAATCCCGGCCCGATGATCGTCTGGGCCCTGCTGATCGCGGTCCTGACCCTCTCCACCGTGCTCACCGGCTTCCTCGCCCTGGTGATCGTCTTCCCCTGGCTGGGGCTGGCGACCTGGCGGGCCTACGGTGAGCTGGTGGAGATTTGAGGGGGGTCAGCTTTCCTGGATCGCCGCCAGTTTCCACGGCCCGGCGTTCTGGCGGGTGAAGGTCCAGTGCTCGGTGGTCTCGGTGGGCGTCGTCGCGTCGCCCTCCAGCACCGCGCCGCTCGTGCGGTCGCGCATCACGTCCAGGCTGGAATAGCGCAGGGCGGCGGTGGCGTAGTCGATGTCCCCCTCGCGCCAGGCCTCCGACACGTCGGCCTGCAGCAGGCGCACGTCCGACACCTCGTTGCGGCGGCCCTGGGTGGCGTTCTGGCTCAGCTCCTCCGACAGGTAGCTCATGATCTCCGGCGTGGTCCGCTCGCGCAGGGCGGCGTAGTCCTCGCGCCCGAAGGCGGCCTGGACCTCGCTCAGCAGTTCCTCGAAGCGGTCGCGGTCGGCCTGGGTGACGCCGATCTCATAGGTCTCCACCACCTCCGGGGCGGGCGGGACCGCCGCGCCGCCGCCAAACCCGCCGAACCCACCGCTGGCGGGCTGTTCGAAGCCGCGCGCGCCATTGATCGGCGAAACATTGTCCCGCGCGAAGCTGGTCGGCGCGGCGGTCGCCGTGCGGCGACGGCGGAACAACATCACGATCAGGCCGATGCCAAGGCCCAGGATGGCCAGCTGCATCAGGGTGTTCATCATCCCGGCGCCCATGCCGCCAAAGCCGTGGCCGAGGAACATGCCCAGCAGGCCGCCGGCCACCAGGCCGCCCAGGATCCCGCCGCCCATGCCGCCCAGGAAGCCGCCGCGCCGGGGCGCTTGCGCCGCCGCCCCGGCCGCGGCCGGAGCCTGCGGGGTCGCGCCGGCCTTGTTGGCAGGCGTCATGGAGCGTTGGATCGGCGCGGTCGCCTGGGGCGCGGTCGCGGTGGGCGCCGGCGCGGTATAGGTGCGCGCGCCCCGGCTGCCGAAGCTGCCGCCCCGTCTCGCCTCGGCGGTCTCCGCCAGGGTGAGGGCCAGGACCAGGCCAATGCCCAGCATCGAGGTCGCGCGTTTCATGTGAGGTCAGTCTCCCTTTGCGGGGACATGTAGGGACGGGTCGGCGTCGGGGACAGGGCGCCCCGATCAACTTCCCGACAGCGCCAGGCGCTCGCGCGCGCCATGTTTTTGCAGAATATCGCCCGCGCCTCCCGGGGAACGGGGTAGGGAAGGGCTCAAGCCTTGAGAGACATCCCCATGCCCGCCTTCACCATCGTCACCACCAGCGCGACCCAGGACACCGACGCCGCCGAGGTCAACACCCTGACCGATGACTTCGGCAGCGAGACCGAAGCCCTGGGCTATTCCCGCCGCATGGCCGACGAGATGCTGGGCCTCGCCGCCCAGCTCTCCCTGGACTTCGACTACAGCAATGTCGCCCTCTATGACGGCGACCTGCTGGAGGAAGACCTCGACCCCGATCACCCCGCCCTGATCGGCGTCTGGGTGCTCGACGAAGAGGGCTGCGCCTACGTCCCCGCCGCCGAATTCCGCGAAAGCCAGGCTGACGCCTGAGGGGGAGCCGCGCGGCTCCCTCCGGACGCATCCGGGGTCGCGGCGGCCCCGTAGCTGGTCACAGACGAGGAGACGGGCAGATGGCCAATCTGTGGGAGTTGGGCGTGGCGATCCTGGGGGGGCTCGGGGCCCTGGTAGGGATCCGCGCGGGGACCGAACAGCCCCGCTACACTGTTGTGGAGCGTCTCGACGGCGTCGAGATCCGCCACTACGGCCCCCGGCTCGCCGCCGAGACCACGGTTTCGGGCTCGGCCACAGCGGCGCGTAGCGCCGGCTTCGAGGCGGTGGCGGGCTACATCTTCGGCGCCAACACCGCCAAGGCCTCCATCGCCATGACCGCCCCGGTGGCCCAGAGCGCGGCGGGCCGCTCCCAGACCATCGCCATGACCGCCCCGGTGACCCAGACCGCCGCCGGCGTCGGATCCTGGAAGGTGCAGTTCATCATGCCAGCGCGCTACACCCGGGCCACCCTGCCTGTCCCCACCAGCGACCAGGTCTCCATCGTTGAGCTGCCGGCCCAGGACTACGCCGTCCTGCGCTTCTCGGGCGGCCGAGGCGGCCCGGCGGTGTCGCGCCGCACCGACCAGCTCACCGCGGCCCTGGCCGGCCAGGGCTGGCGGGTCGCCGGTCCGCCCACCGCGTGGTTCTACGACCCGCCCTGGACCCCGTCCTTCCTGCGCCGAAACGAGGTCGCCGCGGCTGTGGCGCGGACCGCCTCGACAGGGCCGGCGTCACGATGAATGGCGGTCGGGGCGACCCCGCGGGCGTCCGAACCCCTCATGAGCGCGTCGAAGGGTCCTAGTCACTCAGGCCGATTCAGGATCGCCGCGGTCGCCACCATCTCGCCCAGCAGGGCCATGGTCGCGGCCCCCGAGCAGTCGAACGGGTCCAGCTCCACCCGCTTGAAGTACTTCAGCAGCAGGGCGGGGTTGAGCTTGTTGATGCTCACATGGCCCATCGTCCAGTTGCCGAACCGCCGTTCGGAGATCTCCTCATAGCTCAGCAGGCGCACCTGCTGATGGCGGTCGTCCCTTACGATGGCGTTGAACAGCTCGCAGACCTCGTCGCGGCCGCCCTCGATCACCTGGATGAAGAGGTTCTCCGACACGCAGAGCAGGCCGGTGATCCCGAGCGCTGGGTTGTTTTTGCGCGATTGCGCCAGGATCATGTCCAGGCCGGGCCCCTGGAGGGCGGCCGACGGGCGGCTGGCGTATAGGCAGCGAACGAGCATCTCGACCTCAGGATCTGTGCTTCAGCAGCGAGAGGAACTCGCTGCGCAGGTGGTGGTCCTTCAGGAAGGAGCCGCGCATGACGCTGTTGATCATCATGGTCTGGTTGTCCTTCACCCCGCGCCAGTGCATGCAGAAGTGGTCGGCCTCCATCACCACGGCCAGGCCGTCGGGCCGCACCTTCTCCATCAGCAGGTCGGCCATCTGCGTGATGGCCTCCTCCTGGATCTGCGGCCGCGACATCACCCATTCGGCCAGGCGGGAATATTTCGACAGGCCGATCAGGTTGGAGTGCTCGTTGGGCATCAACCCCACCCACAGCTTGCCCATGATCGGGCAGAAATGGTGGCTGCAGGCGCTGCGGATGGTGATCGGTCCCACGATCATCAGCTCGTTCAGAGACTCGGCGTTGGGAAACTCGGTGACCGGCGGCGCCGGCGCGTAGCGCCCGCGAAACACCTCGGTCAGGTACATCTTGGCCACCCGCTTGGCGGTCTCCTGGGTGTTGTGATCGCTCTGAGTATCGATCACCAGGCTGTCGAGCACCCCCTTGAACTTCCCCTCCACCTCGGCCAGCAGCGCCTCCAGCTCCCCGGGCTCCAGGAAGGCGGAGATGTTGTCATTGGCGTGGAAGCGCTTCCTGGAGGCCTTCAGCCGGGCGCGGATCTTCTCGGAAACCGGCTGCGCATCTGGCGCGTCGTCGACAGGCGTCTTGGTCACCGGGTCTCCACTCCTGAACTCTGGGCGCGGGCGCGCACAGCCTCTGGCGAGGCCCGCGCTCTGACGCCCCATCGATACGATGGCCAAGCTGTTCCAGATGCAAGCGCCGCCGGAGGGCTATCGGGGGCTTAGGGCGACCGGGCGGGGGCACGGAAGGCGCAGTTCCCCGTCCGACCTGGGCTCTTAACGGCGGTTCGGAGCGTCCGCTCTCAGCGCGAGCGCGGAACCATGAGAATCCATGCAGGCTCTCTCAGCGCGGGGAAAGCCTCAAGATTAGCTCAACGGTGTTTTGGCGAGCAGCGCGGTTGGTGCGATTTCCACCTAGGGTCGACATGCGGCTTGAAACTTTTTCCGCGACGATATTGTAGTGAACCGAAGCCAGATCTCGCAGATCGTCGCCGGAAATGCCGGTCGACGCTCCGCTAGCGGGAAATGTCACAATTGCATCCGCCCCTACCGCCGCTAGTCCGGCGAAGAGCGACGAGAACGCGGACGCCGCCTTTGTGGGAATGCTGAAGTCGGATGCCGGACGCTCTGAGGGAGCTGGATACCGGCCACTTCCAGACACCTCGCCGAGCGTGCCCCGCGCGAGGCTTTCAAGCACATGATAAAAGCGGCTGTAGTGCACGCTTGAATAGGGTGGGTCGAGGAAGGCAAGCCACCCCTCGGAGAGCTTTCCAGAATGCGCCGCGGCCGGGCCAATGGAACTCTCCCCCAAGGACAGCGCGTGCCTTTGTCCCAGCTCGGACGCCGCACGCCTCACCGAGGTCAACGGGTCCTTTCTCCATGCTTCTCGAAGAAAGGGACCTGCCGTCTCGTTGGCTTTAAACGGTTGAGCCGTGTGTCCAGGTGCCGCCGCACAGGTGCTCGCAGCTGAGACAAGCGCCCCGAGGCCGACCTTCAATAAGTCGGCCTCAGATGGCAAAGAGGCCCGCAGCCCGTCGAGGATCAGCGCTTGCGCAGGCGAAAAATACCAACCACCGTACGCACGGCAAAACGGTCGCCCATCGGTACGGCACAGTTCCCGGCTTTCAGCCGCGAGTTCGCCGATGTCACCAGTGCCAAGGCGCGACTGGATCGCGGCTGCCTCTTTCCAAGAATTCGATCGTTCTGCAAACGCGCGGGATGCTGCGAACCACTCGTCAATCCAAGAGTCGGACTCAACTGCGGCCACCCGACCGATGACGCTGTCGGCGAGTGCGACGGCGAACTGCTGAAGGTCACCAGCCAAAACAGGGACGGCGAAACGCTCGGCGACATGGCAGGCGACAGTTCCAGACCCGGTAAAAAGGTCGGCAAATCCCACGGCTTTTGGCGCGCTGGAGGCGATCACCTCCCCGAGACCGTTGAGGAGCATGGACCGTTTTGAGCCCATGTATTTCAAGCGGTTAGGCTCCACAGTCCGATGCGCTCTGCCTCTGATACGATTGGCATCCGCTTCGCCGCCCTGCTGAGCCATCCCTCCGAACCGACGTCGATCTTGAGGTCCATGAAATCAACCAGCTCGTACTCGACGTCGAGCCAGAGGTCACCAAGGAAATCAAGCGGCGCGTCGGGCGCCCAAAAGCCGCGAGCCACTGCGATCTCGTTCAGCCAAGGGCGCAGCGCACCCTCTGCAACCGAAAGCCCGGCGTCGACCATGTTGGAGTGTGTGAAAGCCGTTGCGAGACGCAGTAGAAGGAGCGCTCGTGACAGCATGTCAGTCGGGCCAGCTTGGGGCCCTGGTCTAGATGCCAGAGAGATTATGAGCGGCCGATCATTAGCTTCCGGGACCGCCAAAAATGATCTCGGAACAATCACTTGAATCTGGGCTGGAAGGCGCTCGTATTCCTTCCCAATTTGACCTGAGAGATAGTCGGAATTGTCGTAGGCCAAATGATGAAGGCTCTGGAGCAGCCGACGGATTAGGTAAGCGTCGACACGATCAAATTGGCTTGCACCAACGGGTCGGAACAACTCCCAAAAGTTATCGACAAAATCGATGTGATCTCCCGGCGCATTTGGAAGATTGTTTAGGGCCGTCGGATAATAACTTGATCGGTTCCGAGAAAGTTTATCGTCCCGTCCTTGCTTTAGGTCAGCTCCCCAGCTCGTGATCAAGCCAGATGCCACGGCTTGTGGTGCGTAGCCCGGCCATATTCCGCTCAGGATATCATCAAGGGATGTTCCTTGGATGCGGACCAGTCGAAGAAAGGAGGCAGCTAACGCGGGGGTCGCGCCCCAAGCCTCCAATGCGTCCCAGACTACCGTGTGCGTACCATCGCCCCTCTTTGGTGGAGGCGTGCCGTCGGCTCTGGGATCCAGTGGTATGATCGCCCCGCTGGCATCAACCACGAAATTGATGCCGTCGACGACTCCGATGCCTAGGTTCGCGAGAAGGCTCAGCGCTGCGCGGAGCTGTGCATAATATGCCAAGTGGCGCGCCGCGTGCGGGTCGCCGGCGAGCAGCGCCGACAGCGATCGAGAAACGTACGACCAGCCATCCATGCAGTGATTTGGGGCAGACGCCGCCAAGACTCGAATAACTTGCGCAGGCTCCAGGGCCTGAAACGCGGGCCAATGTTTAGGCAGCGCACCGTCGTGACCTGGTTTGGTTGGATCGAGCCATTGTGCGGTTGGCTTGCCACTGAACTGGGCCATCGCCGCCATGACGTGGGTACGATCAGCTAAGGCGAGTGAAGCTCCTGAGATCGAGCTCACCAATTACTCCAGTTCGCTCAAGACCACGGAGGCGACTACGGAAACTGGGCCTTTGCCTAGTCCCAGTGTCTCCAAGGTGTCGTTTCTGAGCGCAACATAGCCTCCGCTGCCGCGGTAAATCCGCTTCTGATCCTTTTGTTCTCTTTCGAGGCCGGGACCGTCAAACGATCGCCAATCCACGCGCGCCAGTTCGTTCGCCAAACTGAGCATGTACCCGTGGAAATGTGTATTGCGGATATCAACAAGGGCTTCAGTTACATCCTCGATGCTGGTTTCCGGGTTCTCGATGCGAGACTGCCTCCAGGCATCCAGTCGCCAATCCGAAGCTTTCCGGAAGAATATCTCATTTGCGACGCCGAGCAGCGCTCGTATGCCCATGTCTTGGTTTAGTAGATTGCGTCGATCACCCAACGCCTTTTCGGCATCGCCAAATGCGCGGATCCACGCGTGTGTGGTTTCACCCGCTTTGACCTCAGCCACAAACAGTAGCCCGAGTTCGATGACGAACGCTGCTTGCTGTGCACGCGACCATTCCAGAGGCTCATCAGTAGGGGAGATCGGTGCGCTGAAAAGCCCTCTACGCCCGCTACCCTTTCCTGTCGCCATCAGCGTCGCCAAAAGCGCTCTGATCCAAGCGGCCTGGCTAACCGTCCCTGCCCCCTTTTCGCCGAGCATATTGATGCGGTCCAGCCATGGGCTGGCTGGATGGGACTGGAGAATTGACGTCAGCTCTTGCGCGCGCGCCTCTCGATAGACTGTAAGCTCGCCGACACGATCTAGCCAATCTTCGCCTCTCAAGAGCGGATACAGATCAAAAGCGTGGCTGGGGTTAATCCGCTTTGGCGAAACGTTGATCGACCAGAAGAGGTACGCCTGCCACGCGATGTCCAAGCCGACAAAGGCAACCACGGGAAACGAGAAATCGTCGGGTATCTCCTGATCGCCCGTTGCCGGATCGAATGCCCAAAGCCGGTGCTGTCCGTCGATAACTTCGAATGGCGCGAGGCTCGTTTCTTCGTCAAGGTCGGCTTGGTTTGGGACCTGAAGGAAGAAACTACCATTCTCTTCTGCCAGCGCGACCGCGTGGCGGTCCTCGAGCTTCCGCCCGCGCCGCTCATCGTCCGGTCGGAGAATGTTGACCACGATCGCAGTGGGAAGCCAGCCTGGCTTGCGAAGTCCCAACATGTCGCTTGTGCGCTGGGGATCTTTCAAATCACCATAGGGATAGCCGAATTTCACGTACTCGCGAATGCGAGCAGTCCGAACTTCATCTCTCGCCCGTTGAATGCCTTCCGGGCCCCCGTGATCGTGGCTGCGCCGGTAGACGTCGCAGAGTTGCCTAAGCTGGGCGGCCGGCATCGCGAACATGAGCATGAACTGGTCTGGCTTGCGGCGGGGCGCAGCGTCTCCATAGGGAAACGTGTCCCACTGCTCCAACCATTGCTTGAAGCGGATCACGGGAACGCGCGCGGTCGCCGTATGCGATTCTGTCATGGTGCCCCCTCAGACGAGTGAGCTTCCTAGCAGCACTCGCAGGGGTTGCCAGCCCATTAACCCTGGCGGCTAGGGCGTTTGTCGCAATCGGGAGGCGTCGCGAAGATTGTAGATGCCCACACTCCTGGCTGGAATGTCCGCCTTCCGAGCGTTCGTTAGTGTCGGCTACTGGCGCATCGCTGACCTAGGCAAAGCGTCTTCCTCCCATAGACGCACCCGCTCCCCCACCCCCATAGTCCCCCCTAACAACCGTCTGGGGAGGCGACGATGCTGCGCAAATACGGGCTCCTGGCTCTCGGCCTGATCCTGATCCTGGCGGGCTCGCTCCTCGCCCACGCCGTCCAGACCACCAACGGCGTCACGGTCACCGACGTGCGGTTCCCAGGCGACAAGGGCGTCGTCATGAGCGGGCTGCTCTATCGGCCGGCCTCGGCCACGACGGCCACGCCCGCGCCCGCGATCCTGGCCAGCCACGGCTATATCAACACCCGCGAGATGCAGAGCGCGTTTGCCATCGAGCTGTCGCGGCGCGGCTTCGTGGTGCTGGCCATGGACATGACCGGGCACGGGAATTCCGGCGCCGCCGTCGGCCAGCAGGGGTTCGGCGGGCCGGCCGCCCTGCGCTACCTGCGCGGCCTGCCTTACGTTGATACGAGCAATATCGGCCTGGAGGGCCACAGCCTGGGGGGCGGCCCCGTGGTGGCCGCCGCGGAGTCGGCGCCGGACGGCTACAAGGCCGTGGTGCTGGAGGGCTCGACCCCGGCCATCGGGGCGGTGTTCGGCGCCGCGGCCAAGAGCCAGCTTCGCAACCTGGCCATCGTGTTTGGCCAATACGACGAGTTCGCCCCCCTGATGTGGCAGGTGGCCAAGGGCGGCGACGTGGAGACCTCGAAGTCCCTGCAGGCCATGTTCGGGTCGGCGGGGCCGGTGGTGGAGGGCCGCCTCTATGGCGACCCCGCCGCCGGGACCGCCCGGGTGCTGCACAATCCCCCCATCACCCACCCGTGGGAGCACTTCTCCTCCGCCGGGGTCGGCCACGCCGTGGACTGGTTCCAGACGCAGCTGTCGGGCGCGGCGCGGCCTCTGCCGCCGGGCGACCAGATCTGGATCTGGAAGGAGGTCGGCACGGGCGTCGGGTTCCTGGGCTTTGTGCTGCTGCTGCTGGGGACCTTCCAGATGCTGCTTGGCCTGCCGGTGTTCGCCGCCCTGGCGCGGCCGGCCGAGCCGGCCGGAACCGCGCGTGGCGGCAAGTGGTGGCTGGCGGTCCTGCTCACCGCCGTGCTCCCGGCCGCGACCTTCTTCACCTTCATGCAGGTCGGCGCCCTGTTCTTCCCCATGAAGCTGTTCCCGCAGTACATCACCAACCAGCTGCTGGTCTGGGCGCTGCTGAACGGGCTGCTGACCCTGGCGCTGGGGATATTCCTCAAGGGCGGCAAGAGCGCCTTCACTCACGACTGGCTGCGCGCGATCGCCATCGCGGCGGCCACCGTGGCGGTGGGGTACCTGTCGCTGGCCGCCGTCGATGCGGTGTTGCAGGTGGACTACCGGTTCTGGGTGCTGGGGCTCAAACCCCTGGACGGGCCCCATGCCCTGATGGCGCTGGCCTACCTGCCGCTCTGGACCCTGTTCTTCCTGGTCTCGCTGCGGGCGCTGAACGCCAACCTGGCGGTGCGCGGGGAGGGGGCGGGGGCGGCCTACCTGACCGCGGCCCTGGCCATGAGCCTGGGGTTCGTCCTGCTGCTGGCCATCCAGTACGGCAGCCTGCTGGCTACTGGCCTGCTGGCCGTGCCGCAGCAGCCGCTGAACACCATCGTCGCCATCCAGTTCTTGCCCCTGCTGGCCATGGTCGGCGTGATCGCGGCCTTCACCTATCGGCGCACCAACAGCTACGTGCCCGGCGCGGTTATCTGCGCGATGGTGATCTGCTGGTACGTGACGGCGGGCACCGCCACCCACTGGTCGCCGGAGTTCCGCCTGCCGGGGGCGGCGCGCTCTTAGTTCCTCCCCCATCGGGGGAGGGGGACCGCGCAGCGGTGGAGGGGGCTGGGGCCGTGCCGCTTCAACGGCCCAAACCCCCTCCGTCTCGCAGGCTTCGCCCGCGATCCACCTCCCCCGAGCCGGCCTGCGGCCTGGAGGAGGAATGAAGATCAGCCGACCCTAGCGCAGAAGGGCGGAGACCACTTCGGAGATCAGGCCGGTACGGGTCTGGGCCAGGTAATACTGGTCGTCGACGTGGACCCAGCGATAGCCGGCCGGCGGCGCGCGCAGGCGGTAGGTCTGGGGATTGTCCACATAGTAGCGCGGGGTGACGTAGGTGGTCGGCAGGCGCTGGCCACGGCTGTACATCTTCTTGTACTGGCCCGGCGGCATGCCGCCGGGCTTCTTGGCCAGGCCGGGCGGGCCCGAGGCGCCGTGGTGATCGCCGCGGTCGTAGTGGTCCCCACCCTTGTTCTTGTGACCCTTGTCGTGGCCATGACCGCCGGGCTCGGCAAAGGCGGGGGCGGCCAGGGCAAGGCTGGCGGCGGCGGCGATAAGAACGATTTTCATGGCGAATCCTCGGGAACATCCCTCAGCCGCGATAACGCTCCAACGCGCTGACGGTTCGTTGGCTAGGCGACGACCCGGTACGCACACCGCCGGGCGCCGGCCAGGATGTGTTCCAGCCGCTCCACCCGGGCCGGGGCCAGCAGCATCTCGAACAGGGAAAGCTCCGCGCGGCAGAAGCCCTGGCAGGCCGTGGCCGCCGCGCAGATCGGGCAGTGGTTCTCGATCAGCAGGTAGGCGCCGTCCTCCTGCCTGGACCATTCGGCCATGTAGCCCTCGGCGGCGCGCAGCTGCGCCAGCTTGGCCAGCTTGGCCTCCAGGCCGGCCTCGGGCAGGGCGGCGCGATAGCCCTCGCCCACCAGCCGCTCGCGCCGGGCGATCAGCCGGTCCAGCACCGCAGGCCCGAACTCCGCCCGCACCGCCTCGATCAGGTCCACGGTCATCTGGGCGTGGGTGTCGGGGAACCGGCCGTGGCCCTTGGCGGTCAGGGACCAGGAGCGCCGGGGCCGCCCCACCCCGGCCCGCACGGTCGCATGTTCCACCAGACCCTCGGCGGCCAGCTTCTCCAGGCTCTGCAGCGCCGCCTGCCGGCTGATCCCTAGGGTGTTGGCCAGCTCCAGGGTCCAGCCCGGACCCCGGGTCTTGATCTGGAACAGAAGGTCGTCAGGCGTGCTTCGCATTTGACAATCATTCTATTGCAAATTAGGCCCGGCCCGTCTAGTCAGGTCGCCCAATTGACCTGTTCAGGGTGTCGAAATGGAACCGGGGTCCCAGGCCCAGGACGGAAGCTGGGCCGACGTCGTCGCCGGCGGCCGGCTGCCGCTGTTCGCCCTGATCTGCCTGGGCGTCTGGCTGGGCGCCGCCGACAGCCTGGTGACCGCCACCATCATGCCCAGCGTCGGCGCGGACCTCGGGGGCTACGCCTACTTCGGCTGGGCCACGGCGGGCTACCTGCTGGGCTCGGTGCTGGCGGGCGCCAGCTCGGGCCTGCTGGCCCGGCGCTTCGGCCTGCGTCGCGCCACCGCCTGCGCGGCCCTGCTCTACGCCAGCGGCTGCGCGCTGAGCGCCGCAGGCCCCGACATCGCCACCTTCCTCGTCGGCCGCCTGCTGCAGGGGATCGGCGGCGGCTGGGTCACCGGCTTCTGCTCGGTGGCCATCGGCCTGCTGTTCCCCAACCGCCTGCTGCCCCGCGTCTACGCCGCCATCACCGCGGTCTGGGGCGTCGCCAGCCTGGTGGGTCCCATGCTCGGCGGGGTCTTCGCCGACGCCGGCAACTGGCGCGGGGTCTTCTGGTTCTTCGCCATCCAGGCGGTGGCCGTCGCCATCGCCGCCTTCGCCATGCTGCCCAAGGGCCCGGATGGCGAGCGAGGGCAGGGCGTCGCCTGGGGCCAGCTGGCCCTCATCGCCGGCGGCGTCGTGGCCATCGGCGCGGCCGACGTGGCCGGGACCTTCGGGCGCTCGGCGGGCCTGACCCTGGTCGGAGTCGTCCTCCTGCTGGCCATGGTCTGGCTGGACGAGCGCGCCGTGGTGCGCCTGCTGCCCAGGGGCTCGGGCTCGCTGCGCACCATTCCGGGATCCGGCTACGCCAGCATGTTCCTGCTGACCGCCGCCTCCATGGGCTTCGCCATCTACGGTCCTGCGATCCTGCAGCAGCTCGCCGGTTTGTCTGCCCTGACCGCCGGCTACGTGATCGCGGGAGAGGCGGCGGCCTGGACCCTCGCGGGTCTGGCCGTCGCCCATCTCACCGGACGCTGGCCGGGCCGCATGATCCTGATCGGCGCGGTCTGCGCCACCGCGGGCGTCGGCGCCAGCGCGCTCGTTTTCCCCACCGGTTCGGTGCTGGGCGTCATCCTGGCCGGCGCGGCGCTGGGGGCGGGCTTTGGTCTGTCCTGGGCCTTCATGAGTCAGGCGATCCTGGCGGCCCTGCCCGACGAGGAACGGGCCATCGGCGCGGCGGCCATGACCACCGTCCGGCTCACCGGCTCAGCCGCCGGCGCGGCCATGGCCGGCGCCGTCGCCAACCTGGTGGGCTTCTCGCACGGCCTCAGTGACGCCACCGCCAGGTCGGCCGGCGTCTGGGTCTTCGTCGCCGCCCTGCCGGTGGCCCTGGCGGGCGTCTGGACCGCGCGCCGCCTCGCCTCGTTCCGCTAGAGCTGGTCCAGCCCGTAGGCCGCGTGCAGGGCCCGCACCGCGAGCTCGGTATAGGCCGCGTCGATCAGCACGCTGATCTTGATCTCGCTGGTGGAGATCACCTGGATGTTGACGCCCTTCTCGGCCAGGGCGCCGAACATGGTCTTGGCGACGCCGGTGTGGCTGCGCATGCCCACCCCGATCACCGAGACCTTGGCCACGTCCTCATTGACCGCCACGTCCTCGAAGCCGATCTGCGGCTGGGCGGCGCGGACGATCTCCACCGCGCGGGCCGCGTCCCGCTTGCCCACCGTGAACTCCATGTTGGCGGTGTCGGCGGTGCGCGCATGGCTCTGGACGATCATGTCCACATTCACGTTGGCGTCGGCCAGGGCGCCGAAGATGGCCGAGGACACACCCGGGTGGTCGGGGAGGCCGTACAGCGTGATCTTGGCCTCGTCGCGGCTATAGGCGACCCCGCTCACGATGCGCTTTTCCATGATCTCTTCCTCGTCGCACACGATGGTGCCTTGGCCGGGCGCTTCGCCGGGCTCGACAAAACTGGACAGCACCCGCACCGGCACGTTCTTGGCCATGGCGAGTTCGACGGAACGGGTCTGCAGGACCTTGGCCCCCAGGGACGCCATCTCCAGCATCTCCTCGTAGGAGATCTTACTGAGCTTGCGGGCCTTGCTCTCGATCCGGGGGTCGGTGGTGTAGACGCCGTCGACGTCGGTATAGATGTCGCAGCGGATGGCCTTCACGGCCGCGGCGATGGCCACGGCGCTGGTGTCGGAGCCGCCGCGGCCCAGGGTGGGGATGCGGCCGTCGCGGGTGACGCCCTGAAAGCCGGCGATCACCGCGACCTCGCCCCTGTCCATGGCGGCGATCAGATTCTCGGGCAGCACGTCGTCGATGCGGGCGCGGCCGTGGGCGTCGTCGGCGATGATCGGGATCTGCCAGCCCATCCAGGAACGGGCGGGCAGGCCCATATTGCGCAGGGTCATGGCCAGCAGGCCGGCGGTCACCTGCTCACCGGACGCGACGACCACGTCGTATTCGTCGTCGGAGGGCGTCAGGCCCTGGCTCGCGGCGCCGGCGCCGTCGGTCCAGGCCACCAGCTCGTTGGTCTTGCCGGACATAGCCGAGACCACCACGGCCACCTGATGGCCCGCGGCCACCTCGGCGGCCACCAGCCGACCCACGCGCCGGATGCGCTCCAGGTCAGCGACGGACGTGCCGCCGAATTTCATCACCAGCCGGGACATGGGCGTGGTCACAAGCTCCTTGAGGGGAGAGGGAAGGGCCGCGTTCTAGCGACGCTCGGCGCGCGGGGCAACGCCGGGCTTCGCGTGGGCGCGGTTGGCGCGTAGAAGGAGGCTTATGACCGTCGCCTCCAGCATCGACCCCGAAGACGTCGAACGCTTCTCCCGCATCGCCGCCGAATGGTGGGATCCGAGGGGCAAGTTCGCCCCGCTGCACAAGTTCAATCCCGTGCGCCTCTCCTTCATCCGCGAGCAGGCCCTGCTCCGCTTCGGCCGCGACAGCCAAGCGCGCAGGCCCTTCGAGGGCTTGAAGCTGCTGGATATCGGCTGCGGCGGCGGCCTGCTCAGCGAGCCCATGACCCGGCTGGGCTTCTCCGTCACCGGGGTCGACGCCTCGGCGCGCAATATCGGCACCGCCCAGGCCCACGCCGCCGAACAGAAGCTCACCATCGACTATCGCGCCGGCACCGCCGAGGGCCTGGAGGCCGAGAGGGCGGGGCCCTACGACCTGATCCTCAACATGGAGGTGATCGAGCACGTCGCTGATCCGGGCGAGTACCTGCGCACCTGCTCGCGCCTGCTGGCGCCGGGCGGCCTGATGATCGTCGCCACCCTGAACCGCACCCTGAAGGCCTTCGCCCTCGCCAAGGTCGGCGCGGAGTACGTGCTGCGCTGGATTCCGGCCGGCACCCACGACTGGACCAAGTTCCTGAAACCCGACGAGCTGCGCGGCTTCCTCAAGGACGAAGAGCTCCAGGTCCAGGGGCCCTTCGGGGTGACCTTTGACCCGCTGAACGGGCGTTGGTGCCGCTCTTCAGACTGCGACATCAACTACATGATGACTGTCACCCGCGACGCGTCGTAAACACGGCCAGTTCAAAGGAAGTCCTCATGGCCTCGATACGCGTGCTCAGTCACGCTTTCCGCGCTTGGCGGCGCAATATGAAGTGGGCCAAGCACGAGCCTGAGACGCCGTATCTGGCGGACCTGCTGTCGGGCGCTCCGGTGTGCCTGCATGTCGGCGCCAGCGACGGACGCCATTCCTACGTCATGACCCAGGTTGCGCCCGAGGCGCGGATCTATGCCTTCGAGCCCTCGGCCTTCACCTTCGAGGTGCTGAAGCACTGCCTGGCCTGGCACGGAATTTCGCGTCAGGTCACCCCGATCCACGCCGCCGTCTCCGACGCGCCCGGCGAGATGCTGCTGGTGACGCCGAAGAAGACCTCCGGCCGCATGGGCCGCGCCTACGCCTTCGTCTCCGAAGCCGCCCCCGAGGGCAAGGTGCGCCCCGATCTGGAAGACACCGGTGTCGAGCTGCAGCCCACGCCCGTCGTCACCCTGGACGGGTATTGCGCGGCCAACGGCGTCAGTCGCGTCGATTTCATCCGCATGGATATCGAAGGCGCCGAGCAGAAGGCGCTGACCGGGGCGCTGGAGATCATCGATCGCGACCGGCCGCACGTCCTTCTCGAGATCCATCCCGCCATGCTGGAGGCCCGCTTCGGCGGCACGGCCGAGGCGGTGGTGGAGATGTTCCGCTCGCGCGGCTACCGCATGTTCGCCCTCAACGGCGACCGGCTGGAGGAGCGCACGACGGTGGTGCCGAACCTGCCCTGGAAGGACTACTTCTTCGTCCACCCCAGCCGCGCGCCCAAACTCCCCGACGGCGTCTTCAAGGCGCGGATGGCCGCCTAGGCCCCTAGCGCGCCACCCGCCTCACGCCTAAACCTCACCCCAACAATGGTATGGGGGAGGGGACAGCGATGCTGGCCTTGATGATGGACCGGGCGCTGAGCCTGCCGTCCATCCTGGAATATGCGGCGACCTATCACGGCGACCGGGAGGTGGTGACGCGCACCGTCGAGGGGCCGATCCACCGCTACACCTATGCCGACGCCCTGGTGCGCGCCAAGCAGATGGCCAAGGCCCTGACCGCGCTGGGGGTGAAGCGCGGCGACCGGGTCGCGACCCTGGCCTGGAGCACCCACCGCCACTTCGAACTCTATTACGCGGTCAGCGGCATCGGGGCGGTGCTGCACACCATCAATCCGCGCCTGCATCCTGACCAGGTGGCCTGGGTGGCCAACCACGCCGAGGACAGCGTCCTGCTGTTCGACATCACCTTCGGTGAACTGGTGGGGGAGCTGGCGCCCAAGCTTGAGACCGTGAAGACCTTCGTGGCCCTCACCGACCGCGAACACCTGCCTGCGGAGTCGCCGCCCGCGACCCTGGTCTATGAGGAGCTGATCGCGGCCAACACGCCCGACTTCACCTGGCCGGAGTTGGACGAGCGGACCGCCTCGGGCCTCTGCTACACCTCAGGCACCACCGGCGATCCGAAGGGGGTGCTCTATTCGCACCGCGCCACCGTGCTGCACGCCATGGCCATGGTCCAGCCCGACGCCTTCGACCTGGGAGCCCGCGACGCCGTCCTGCCATGTGCTCAGATGTACCACGCCAACGCCTGGTGCACCCCCTATGGCGCGCCCCTGGTGGGGGCCAAGCTGATCCTGCCGGGCCGCCATCTGGATGGGCCGTCGATCTGCGAGCTGGCGGTGGCGGAGCAGGCGACCTTCCTTCTGGGGGTGCCCACCATCTGGATCGGGGTGCTGGATCACCTGGACGCCACCAACCAGAAGCTCACCAGCGTGCGCACCGTCGCCGTTGGCGGCTCGGCCCCGACGGCGGCCCTGATCTCCCGCATCGAGGACCAGATGGGCGCCACCGTCCGTCAGATCTGGGGGATGACCGAGACCAGCCCCATGGGGGTGATCAACACCCCCTTGCCCACCCACGCCGGGGAGGACGCCGCCACCAGCACCGCCCGCAAGCTCAAGCAGGGCCGTGGCCTCTGGGGCGTGGAGATGCGCATCGTGGCCGACGACGGCGGTCTCCAGCCCCGCGACGGCGCTAGCCCCGGCGCCCTGCAGGTGCGTGGCCCCTGGGTCTCATCGGCCTATTTCAAGAATGAGGGCGCTCATGCCTTCACCGACGACGGCTGGTTTGACACCGGTGACATCGCCACCATCGATCCCGAGGGCTATCTGCGCCTCACCGACCGGGCCAAGGACGTGATCAAGTCGGGCGGGGAGTGGATCTCCACCCTGGACCTGGAGGACGCGGTCTCGTCCCATCCCGCCGTGGCCATGGCCGCGGCCATCGGCGTGCCCCACCCCAAGTGGGACGAGCGGCCCCTGCTGCTGGTCACCCTGCGCCCGGGACAGACCGCAGATCCGGACGAGCTGAAGGCCCACGTCGCCACCCGGGTCGCCAAGTGGTGGACGCCTGACGAGGTGCGGATCGTGGACGCCCTGCCCATCGGCCCGACCGGAAAGGTGCTCAAGCGCGAGCTGCGTGACCAGTTGAGCGCAGCCGTCGCGAACTAAGGGGGCCGGCGCCCGAACCCGCCTTGCCATCCCGCGTTCAGACCCCAGTTGAGTCTGAGACAGCGGAGTATGAGACGTGGCGCGTAAACGACCCAAGGGCGTTCTGGAGATAACCTGGGCCGTGGCGCAGTCCGCGGCGGCCGGCCGCAAGGAACATGTCCCGGTCGCCGCCGACTATCCCGACAGCGTGGTGCGCCGCATCAGCTTCGCCGCCGGCGGCGGCCTGGGCTGGAAGCTGTCGGCCATCGAGAGTCCGCGCGCAAAGCCCGCTCCGTGGAAGATCGTCGTCGTCACCGGCGCCCCGTCCTGGGCCGAATACTGGGCGCCGGCCATCGCCGCCCTGCCCCAGGACCGCGCCATGGTGGTGGTGGACCGCCCCGGCTATGCTGGCTCCGAGCCGGTGGAATATGTCGGCGACATCCGTCAGCAAGCCATCGCGTTGAGCCCGCTGCTGCAGACCACGCCCGGCCAGAAAATCCTGCTGGTGGGTCAGTCCTACGGCGCGGCCATCGCCACCCTGATGGCCGCGGCCAATCCCGGCAAGGTGTCGGGCCTGGTCCTGCTGTCGGGCTATTACGGCCAGCCCGGCCCCACTGCCGAATGGCTGCTGAAGGTCGGCGCGCGGATGCTGAAGATCATCCCGCGAGATGTCCGCCACGCCGTGCTGGAGGTCACCAACCAGGCCGGCCAGCTGGAGGGCATGCACGCGGCCCTACGCCGTCTGAAGGTCCCGGTCCATGTGGTGCATGGCGACAAGGACGACTTCGCCCCCATCGAACTGGCCGAGAAGCTGGTGGCCGAGACCCGGACGCGCCGGCCCATGCGCTTTGAGCGGGTGCTCGGCGCCAACCACTTCCTCAATGACGGACCGGCCGAGGACCTGTTGGCCACTCTGGAGGGCTGCATCCCAAGGCGCTGGGAATTCAAGCTCAACTGGCCGCAGTGGCCGGAGCGGCTGACGCTCTCGAAACTCAAACCCAGGACTGCGGCCACGGCCTAAGGAACAAGTCACGGTTGTTGGCGGTTGTCTCCGCGCCACCAACAACTCGGCCAGTGTGGCGGACCTGACGGTCGGCGCCCCGGTCACCGCCTCCACCGGCGCCCCCATCGGAACTATTTCCAAGGTGACCAAGCTCCAGACCAGCGCCGACACCTACGTGACGCTCAGCGCCGATGGCAAGACGGCCAATCTGCCGGCTTCCAGCCTGACGCTCAGCGGCGGCAACCTGATCTCCACCCAGACCAAGGCCTCTGGGGCTGGAAGTAGGTCACACACTCATGATGGGGCCGGGCGTCGTGCCCGGACCCATCGAACGCCAATTTCCCTTGGCGCGCGCCATCTGAACGGCGATAAGGTTTGCCTCTCGAAAGTCTTGGGCATACCCAGACTTCGATAATCCGCCCGGTCAATCGGGTGCTGTTCGGGGAACGCCAGGATGAAAGCCGCAGTGCTGCGCGAAGTGGGCAAGCCGCTTCTTATCGAAGACGTCCAGATTAACAAGCCGGGCCCGCACGAGGTGCTGATCCGCACCAAGGCCGCCGGCCTCTGCCACTCCGACCTGCACTTCATGCTCGGCTCGTACCCCACGGTCCTGCCGACGGTGCTCGGTCATGAGAGCGCGGGCATCGTCGAACAGGTGGGCTCAGAGGTCCGCACGGTGAAGGTGGGCGACCATGTCATCACCTGCCTGTCGGCCTATTGCGGCCACTGCGACCAGTGCCTCACCGGCCACCTGTCGCTCTGCGTCTCGCCGGAAACCAAGCGCGGCAAGGACGATGAGCCGCGCCTCAGCGCCGCCAACGGCCCGATGGCGCAGTACCTCAACCTTTCCTCCTTCGCCGAGCAGATGCTGATCCATGAGCACGCCTGCGTCGCGATCCGCAAGGACATGCCGCTGGACCGCGCCGCCCTGATCGGTTGCTCGGTGATGACCGGCGTCGGCGCCGCGATCCACACCTCCAGCGTCCGTCCGGGCGAAACCGTGGCCGTCATCGGCCTGGGCGGCGTCGGCCTGGCGGCGGTCAACGGCGCGTCCATCGCCGGCGCCGGCCGGATCATCGCCATCGACAACGTCGGCTCCAAGCACAACCTCGCCATGCAGTTCGGCGCCACCGACTTCATCGACGCCTCCCAGACCGACGCGGTCAAGGAAGTGCTCGAAATGACCAAGGGCGGCGTGCACCACTCGTTCGAGGCCATCGGTCTGTCCAAGACCGCCGAGCAGGCCTTCAACATGCTGCGCCGCGGCGGCACGGCCAACATCATCGGCATGATCCCGGTCGGCCAGACCATCACCCTGATGGGCGCCGCCTTCCTGGGCGAGAAGAAGCTCCAGGGCTCGATGATGGGGTCCAACCGCTTCCCGGTGGACATGCCGCGCCTCGTCGACATGTATATGTCCGGCAAGCTGAAGCTCGACGAGATGATCTCCCAGCGCATCAAGCTGGAACAGGTCAACGAGGGCTTCGACGACATGAAGAAGGGCGGGCTGGCCCGCTCGGTCATCATGTTCGACTGAGACTGGCGGCGCGCGCCACACGGAAAGGCCCTCCCTCGTGGGAGGGCCTTTTTCTTGCGCGAAGCCGAGAAATAGAGTTAAGCGGCTGTATTCCATAAATAAAGCCGTGAGGTCGGGAAACCCGGAGGGATGCCGAGGGTTAGGTCTGGACACCCCCACCAGGAGCACGACATGGCCGACGAGTCCGACCCCGAACTGCTGCGCTTGGCCTGTATCTGGCGGACGCGGTTCGGCGAGCCGCCGCCCATCGTCACCGACGCGGAGATTATCCGCCGGGTGCTGGACTCGCTCCCGCCCAGTCCCGTCACGCAAGACGCCTGACGGCGCTACTCCGCGAACACGCCCATGAGGACCGGTCGCGCATAGTCCTCCATGACCCTCAGCGTGGAGCCCGGATGGCGGGCCGGGTCCATGGAATTGGCGCTGTTGAAAGCCACCATCAGCATCTGGGCGGCCAGCAACGCGTCCTGCGGCCGGATGCTGCCGTCGACGATCCCGTCGCTGATCTGGCCGGCGAAGGCGTGGCTGATCTGCTGGAAGCGCAGGCGCAACTTGCGGCGCATGGGGCTGGGCACGGCGGCCATCGCGTGGTGGCGCAGCATGCGGCCGGCCTCCCCCGAGGCCTGGTGGATGATCAGGGAGCAGACCGCCAGCCAGATGCGCCGCCAGCCGTCGGGCTGTTCGGCGGCGCGGCTCCTGGCCTCGTCGATCAGATCGAAGGTGCGCTGGAAACAGGCCGCAGCCAGCTCATCCTTGTCGGTGTTGTGGTGATAGAACGAGCCCTTGGTGACATTGAGCTGGGCGGAGATCTTGTCCACCGAGGCGCCGCGATAGCCCTCGCGATTGATCAGGTTGGTGGCGGCGATCAGGTAGCGCTCGCGGGTCACCTCGTCGTTCTGAGCGACGGGGGAGCCCAAGGCCAGCAGCGGCAGGTCGGGCCAGGCCTGGCCCGGGCCTGCCAGGCCGTTCAGCATGGTGTCGGCGATCCGCTCGGCCACCCGGGCATAGTCTTCGGGGGCGTAGAGCGCCAGCCAGGCGTCGGCCCAGCCGAGCTGGTCGACGATCAGCCGGGCCAGGGCCGCGCGGCGGGGCCGGGTCATCCAGGGCATGGCGTCGGTCTTGGCGAAGTGGCCGATCCGCACATAGAGCGCGCGGAAGGCGTCCATCAGCGGCTGGTGCTGATCGCCCTCGATCAGGTGGATCTCGCTGAAGGGCGCCAGCGGCGGCTGCTCGCCCAGCTGGATCAGGCGGCGGACCTCGAAATAGGCGCCGACGAAGCGGCGCAGGCGGGCGGCGGGCTCGGTCTCCAGGAAGGCCTCGTCCAGCATCGCGTCCCAGCGGCGGATGGTGTCGTGCAGGACGGCGGCGGCCAGGTCTTCCTTGCGCTTGAAGTAGTAGGTCAGGCTGACGGGGTGCAGGTCCATCATCTTGGCCACCGCGGCCAGGGTGAAGCCCGAGACCCCACGGTCGTTGAACACCTCGGTGGCCGCGGCCATGATCGCCTCGCGCTTGGCGGCGTAGCGGGCGCGGGGCTTGGGCGGGCTGGCGGCGGGGGCCATGGACTCGTTGCTCCGACAGAGACTTGAGCCTGACCTTAGGGCCGCGCGGCGCTGTGGAAAAGTGACGTCACGCCCTGCGCTCGTGCGCTCGGCGCCTGAAAGTCACCAGCAAGCTGTCGGCGTCGCAGCCACATTCCGCTCCTTCTCCCGCAAGGGCAGAAGGGGGCGATCTTTAGCGGCGCAGGCCGGCGACCTTTATCGGGTCCACCGAGGCGAGCTTCTGGGTGTCGCCCCCGTCCTTCCGGGCCTCGGCCTCGCCGCGGCTGACCAGCTGGTCGATATGGGCCTTCCTGGCGCGGAAGGCGGCCAGTTGGGCGCCGGCCAGGACAGTGCCGGTGGGAACCTTGGCGCCGATCGGGCTGACCCGCTTGCCCTTCATCCAGGTCTCGTAGTGCAGGTGCGGACCGGTGGAGGCGCCGGTGGAGCCGACATAGGCCACAAGCTGACCCTGGCGGACCCGCTGGCCGGGCTTCAGGCCCTTGGCGTAGCGCGACAGGTGGCCGTAGCCGGTTTCCCAGCCGCCGGCGTGGCGGATGCGCAGCCAATTGCCGTAACCGCCCCAGCGGCGGGCCTCCACCACGACGCCGTCGCCGGCCGCCAGCACCGGGGTGCCGGTGCCGGCGCCGAAGTCGATGCCCTGGTGCATGCGGTTGAAGCCCAGGATCGGGTGACGGCGCATGCCGAAGGTCGAGGTCATCCGCGCCCCGTCCACCGGGGTGCGCAGCAGGAAGCCCTTGATGTTCTTGCCCGCGTCATCGAGGTACTCGACGTCGCCGTCGGGCATCTCGAAGCGGTAGAAGCGGATGCCCTTGATCTCGGCATATTCCAGGTCGCCGGTCTCCACCGTGCGGCCGCTCTCGGTGACCTTGCGGTCGAAGACCAGTTCGAACTTGTCGCCCGCCTTGATGTCGCGGTCGAAGTCCACCTTGTGGGAGAACAGCTTCACCATCTGGGCGGTGATCGACGAGGTGGCCCCAAGGCGCGAGGCGCTCTCGTAGAGCGAGCCGGTGATGGCGCCCTGGGCGACCGTGGTCTCGTCGCGAATCTTTTCTTCCATCTCCCTCAGGCGCAGGGCGCCGTCGAAGGTGCGTGAGACGGTGACGGCGGTGGCCGGGCCGGTGCGCAGGGACAGGCCGATCAGACGCGCCGGTCCGCGATCGCCGCGGGGCTTGGCGATGGCGGCGTCGAAGGCCAGGCCGGCCTTGATGTGAACGGTGTCCATGGCCTCGCCCAGGGTCTGGACGGCCTGGCGGGCGTCGTCGGGCGCCACCCCGGCGCGAAGCACGGCGGCCTCGAAGGTCTCACCCGGCCGAATCTTGACGGCGATGCTCTCGGGCCGGGTGAAGCCGGGCTGCGCCTCGGCCTGGGTGAAGGCGGTGTGCTGAAGGGCGCTGATGGCGGCGGGGTCGAGGGGCGGCGGGGTCGGGGCGGTGGCCTCGGCGGCGGTCAGCTTCCAGCCAAGGGCCAGGGCGGCGAAGCCGGCCACGCCGACGAGCAGGCGCGGGGCGAGACGCAGGGTCGGGCGTCGCGGATCGAACTCGTGCATCGTGCCCCCGTTACTAATATCGCGCCAACCAAGCTTGACCTTGGCTGGTTCAAAATGGCGTATCTGGCAGCTAAGCCAGCAAAACGCAGGCCGGGCCATCGTGGCCCCCCTGGGTTAACCGTAGGTGACCCCACCGTGGACTGGTCGTTTTGTCACGGGGGAGGTTCATCCAACGGGATTGCGGCGACATCGGGTCGCCAGGTTTGCTTTATCGACGCCTCCTCTACAGAAGACTAAGCACGAGTTCAGCCGGCCGGCACAGGGCGGCTCCCTTGGGCGTCACCACAATAGGCCGATTCACCAGGATTGGGTCGAGGATCATGGCGGCGAACAGGGCCTCGTCGGAGGCGGCCGGATCGGTCAGCCCCAAGGCGTCGGCCGCGGTGCCACGCACCCGCAGGATGTCGTGGGCGCCGACCCCCATGGCCTGGGTGAGGTCGTGCAGCTGATCGCGGGTCCAGCCGACCTTCACATATTCGACCACCGTGGGGTCCAGCCCCTTCTCGCGCAGCAGGGCGAGCGTGTTGCGCGAGGTGCCGCAGCCGGGGTTGTGATAGATGGTGATGTCGCTCATCGGACCCTTTTAGACCCTCCGCGTCACCAGGTGAACCGCTGCTCGCCGGTGACGATGGTGGAACCTGAGATGGCGTTCCCAGAGACCTTGTCCGGCATCTTGGCCAGGGGCTTGGCGTCGACGGGCCAGCGATCGGTGATGGTGGCGTAGCGGGTGTCGATCACGCCGGGGCCCTTGGCGCGGAAGCCGATGGCCACGCCCTCGGGCGCCCCCTGCCAGTGGACGCGGGTCCATTGGCCGGGCTCGGTGAGGATCTTGGCCGGCCGGCCATTGACCGTCGCGTTGGTCAGCTTGCCGGTGGGGCGCAGCTCCAGGGTCATGGCCCGTGCGCCGGGCGGCGCGACGATCTTGACCTCCAGGGAGCCGTCGATGACCCGGTTCAGCATCACCGCCGGCGGCGTCGGGTTCACGGGCTTGGCCCAGGCCGACAGGGTGCTGCCCGGTGACGCGCGCCAGCCGATCGGCGGTTCGTCCTTCACGATATGGCCACCGTCGGCCTTCAGGGCCGCGCGGGCCCAATCCGGCGGGTTGGGGGCCAGGCTGAAGCGCTTGGCCTGGCCGGTGGCGCCCTGGACCACATAGGCGACGATGGCGGGCTGCGGATGGCGGGCGCTCCACGGCGAGATGACCCGCACCAGGCCCACCAGGGCGAAGCCCACCAGCAGCACGATCAGCGCCACGGTGCGCGGCCGGATCTCCCCCGACTCGGCCTGGATCAGGGGCCAGAGCAGCAGGGCGGCCAGCCAGACGAACAGGGCCTGGATTTCCACCAGGTCGATGCCGATGAAGACCCCGTGGGCGAAGCTCAGCACCCATTGCAGGGCGAGCGCGGCCAGCAGGGCCACGATGACCGGCACGGCCACCGGCCGCCAGGTCCCCATGGCGCTGATCGCCCCGGCCAGGGCGGCGAAGGCCAGGGGCCAGGCGATCAGGAAGGCCGCGGTCGGCGCCATCACCTGCAGCGCCAGCGCCGCGAGGAAGGCCAGGGCCAGGACTCCGGTCCAGGTTCCGGCGACGCCGGCGGGGCGTCCAAAGGTCAGCAGGGCGACCACGGCGCCGGCGCCGCCCACCCCCAGGCCGATCAGGTTCCAGCCGGAGAAGGCGGTGCAAAGCAGGCCGGCCAACAGCGCCAGGCCCGCGGCGGCCAGGCGCATGCGGCCTCGTCCCACGGCGGCGGCGGCGTAGAGCGCGGCGCCGATCCCCACCACCAGCAGGGCCAGCTCCCAGAGATGGACATTGGCCAGCAGCTTGGCCTGTTCATAGAAGCCGAAGCCGGCCCCGGTGACCCGGCGGGCCAGCATGAACAGGGTCGCCGTTGTCAGCAGCAGGTAGAGGGCCGCGCCGGCCCCCTTGGCCACGTCGGCCCAGGCAAACGCGTCGGCCTGCCGGGCGCGCCAGACCCCGAGCGCCACGAGGGCGAGGGCCAGGGCCAGGACGCCCCAGCCGGCCAGGGGCGGGTAGGCCAGGAGGTACGAGCCGAGGGTGTTGGCGTAGACCTTGTCGGGCGCCTTGCCCGGCAGCGCCGGCGCGAAGGCGGCCTCGCGAGCCGTCGCCAGGACCTGGTCGCCCATGTGCTGCAGGCTGCCTTGGCTGAGGTTCTCCGGCGTGGAGACTGGCGAGTGGTAGTCGAACTGGCGGGCGATGAAGGCGTAGTTCAGCCCGGCGATCCCGGCCTTGCGCGGCACGGTAAAGTCGGTGTCGTTGGGAAGCTGCTTGTAGAGATAGACCGTCAGCGAGCTGGAGACCGGCGAGGTGGAGGCCTTGCGGAACATGTCGATCACCGCGCCGTTGGCCGCCGCGGTCTCGAACATGTTGGCCGTTCCGCCGCCGCCGCGGGCCTCCATATTGATGACGAACCCGATATGTCGGGCCATTGGATGGCTCTGGAAGAAGCCGGTGGCGCCCAGCAGGCCCGCCTCCTCGCCGTCGGTGAGCAGCAGGACCACATCGCGCGCCGGCGTGCCCTCCGCCTTCAGGATCCGCATGATCTCCAGGCCCGCCGCGACGCCGACCGCGTCATCGGCGGCGCCGGGAGAGCCCGGGACGCTGTCATAGTGGGCCATCAAGGCCACGGCCGGCGCATTGCGGTCCTTGCCGGGGAGGACGCCGATAATGTTCTCCACCACCCCGCCGATGACCAGGGGCTCCTTGCCGGCCCGCTCCTGGAAGGCGTCGACGCGCTGGACCTGGGGCGAGAGGCCGAGCTCGCTCATCCGGCCGGTCAGATAGTTGCGCACCGCGTAGTTGGCGGGTGAGCCGACGGGGTGGGGGACCTTGGCGATCACCCGGTTGTCGATCATGGCCCGACCGGCGGAGAAGACCCCTGCCGGCGCGTCGAGGCCCAGGGGCCTGGGGGTCATGTTCGCCACGGCCGCGGCGATCAGGGCGACCACGATGGCGACGGCCACCAGGATGTCTTTTCTCAACGCAACGCTCCCCAAGCTCAGGGGCGGACGTTAACGGCTAGGGGGCTTGCGAGGCAAACCCCGGCACGCGTGAGGCGCAAACAGAAACGCCCGCCGGTGAGGGCGGGCGTACTGCCGAATTCCTGGACGTGGAACGCTTGGCGGTCTTCAGGCCGCGACAGCGGTCTCTTGGGGGTCGCGCAGCACGTAGCCGCGGCCCCAGACGGTTTCGATGTGATGCTTGCCGTCGGCGGCCGCGGCCAGCTTCTTGCGAAGCTTGCAGATGAACACGTCGATGATCTTCAGTTCGGGCTCGTCCATGCCGCCATAGAGGTGGTTCAGGAACATTTCCTTGGTCAGGGTGGTGCCCTTGCGGAGCGAGAGCAGCTCCAGCATCTGGTATTCCTTGCCGGTCAGGTGGACGCGGCTGGAATTCACTTCGACGGTCTTGGCGTCGAGGTTCACGGTGATGTCGCCGGTCTTGATGACCGATTGCGCGTGGCCCTTGGAGCGGCGGACCACGGCGTGGATGCGGGCGACCAGCTCGTCCTTGTGGAAGGGCTTGGTCATGTAGTCGTCGCCGCCGGCGCCGAAGGTCTTAACCTTGGTGTCGATCTCGGCGGAGCCCGACAGGATCATGATCGGGGTGTTGATCTTGCCGACGCGCAGGGTGCGGAGCACATCCATGCCGCTCATGTCGGGCAGGTTCAGGTCCAGCAGGATGAGGTCGTAGTCGTAGATCTTACCCAGATCCACACCCTCTTCGCCAAGGTCCGTCGTATAAACGTTGAAGCCTTCCGACTTGAGCATCAACTCGATGCTCTGCGCAGTAGCGCTGTCGTCCTCGATCAACAGTACGCGCATATAATTCTCCTGAACCGCCCGCGCCTAAATTAGGATTCTTCGGAATCCACGTCGTCCCTCACCGCTACCTTGCCAGCGAGTTAATTTAAGACCGGTTAATAATGAAAGGCCTCTGACCGAATCGTTAACTCGATTTCGGAATCCCCAGCAAGCGCGGCCGCCGGGCGGAGAGTCGCAGGCTGGTTGAATCTTTTGTGATTGGACAGGCCTCGACCTGCTTCGCGTCCCCGCCGTCCTTGGGCGCCTCGACGCCGGGAGGCCGGCGGAGGCTTGGGAAGCCTGAGTCTGTTCAACGGCTTGAGTCCGATCCCGCGTCGTCCGCGCCCGCCGACCCTCGCGCCGGGCGGCGGTCGAGGGGCGGAAAAGATGGGCGACGGCCGGTCCGTCGGCCGCCGCCGCGTCCGAACGCCGCATCCTTAAGAAAGGGCCGCCAAGGATCCCGCGGGCGGAACGGGGGAGGGCCTTGGGAGTTTGCACGGGCGAACCCCTGCTCAAGGACCTGCCCCATGCCCACGCCGTCCAAGTCCGCCTCCGACCGTGCGTCGCTGGCCTCCGTCCTCAACGAACCCCTCGAGGTCAGCGCCGGCGTTCTCCAGGGCCGGGCCGCCAATGACGCTGTCACCGGCGATCCCCTGGTCGGGGTCGAGCCCATCGCCCCGTCCAAGCCGACCCTGCGCGAGCGGATCCGCAGGCATCCGGTCCTGGCCCTGGCCCTTGGCGGCCTGGCCATTGGCGCCATCGCCGCCATCGCCGGTCGCGGGACCATCGCCCGCACCGCCCGCCCCCTCCTCGCCGGCGCCGTCCGGCCTGTCCTGATCAAGGCCGCGGCCCGCCGTCCCTTCAGCACCGCCAAGCTCGCCGCCCGCTATCCGAAGGCCGCCGCGCGCATCGCCGCGAGCCTGCGCCGCGTCGGCTGATACCGGTCTCGCCGTCCCGATGTCTTGAATCTGACGCCGGGACGTCAGCCCAATGTCATGTATCCGAAGCTTGACCGTTAAGGTGCGCTGCTAGGCAGCCCCCATAGACCGCAGAGGGCGGTTCGATCGGGGGCAACCATGAAAAGCCATCTTCTCGCCGGCGTCGCGCTGGGCGTCATTCTTCTAGGCTGGGCGAACGGCGCGGCGGCCGAGGCCGCGGACGCGGCGGCGGCCTCCGTTGAAGAGGTGGTCGTCTTTGGCCGTGGCGAGGCCCGCCAGGTTCAGACCGTGGATGGCGGCGACCTGCAGCTCGAGGTCGCCGGCGCCAGCCCGCTGAAGATGGTCGAGAAGCTGCCCAATGTGAACCTGCAGTCGGCCGACCCCTTCGGCGCCTACGAATGGTCCTCGCGCATCTCGATCCGCGGCTTCGACCGCAACCGCCTCGGCTTCACCTTGGACGGCGTGCCGCTGGGGGACATGACCTACGGCAACCACAACGGCCTGCACATTTCCCGCGCCATCGCAGGCGAGAACGTCGGTCAGGCTGAGCTCGCCCAGGGTGCGGGCTCGCTGGGTGTCGCCTCGGTAAGCGATCTTGGCGGCTCCCTGCAGTTCCGCTCCCGCGAGCCGTCCGCCGAGTTCGCGGTCCTGGCGGCGGCGACGGCGGGCTCCAACGACACCCATCGCGGCTTCGTCCGCCTCGACAGCGGCGAGCTGGCCACCGGCGCGCGGGGTTATCTCAGCTACTCCTACAACACCGCCGGCAAGTGGAAGGGCGAGGGCGAGCAGCGCCAGACCCAGGTGAACCTCAAGGCCATCCAGCCCCTCGGCGAAGGCTCGCTCACCGGCTGGGTCAACTGGTCGACCCGCCAGGAGAACGACTACCAGGACCTGTCGCTGGAGATGATCAGCCGCCTGGGCCTGAGCTGGGACAACTTCGCCCCCAACTATGCCGGCGCCGTGCAGGTGGCCGAGATCGGCAACAACCGCGGCGACACCGGGGTCGCCCCGAAGTTCCCGTCCTTCGGGACCGTCTATCCCGGCAAGATCATCAGCCCCGACGACGCCTACTATGACGCCGCGGGTCTGCGCGACGACCTGATCGGCGCCGTGACCCTGGACATGCCGCTCACCGAGGCCCTGCGGGTCAAGGCGACGGCCTACGGCCACACCAACGAGGGTCAGGGCCTGTGGGTGACGCCCTATGTGGCCTCGCCCAACTACGGCGCCGCCGGCGCCACCACCAACAACTCGCCCCTGTCCATCCGCACCACCGAGTACGACATCAGCCGCGCCGGCGTGGTGGCCGCCGCCACCCTGACCCTGGGCGACCACGAGATCGAGGGCGGCGTCTGGTACGAGGGCAACGACTTCACCCAGGCCCGGCGGTTCTACGCCCTGGACCGCACGTCGTTCTCGCGGGACATGCTCGAGATGCAGTCGGGCGCCTTCCGCACCGACTGGGAGTACGACTTCAAGACCACCACCCGGAAGTTCTACCTCTCCGACACCTGGTCGATCAGCGACGCCCTGGCGGTCAACTTCGGCTTCAAGTCGCTGTCGGTGGAAAACGAGGCCACCACGGTGGTGGGCGCCAACAAGACCGGGACGATCAAGGCTGAGGAGAACTTCCTGCCGCAGATCGGCGTCCGCTACGACCTGACCCCCGACAGTCAGGTCTTCGCCGGCTATTCGGAAAACATGCGCGCCTTCGCCA
Organism: Phenylobacterium sp.; assembly: GCF_030651185.1. Lineage (GTDB taxonomy): Bacteria > Pseudomonadota > Alphaproteobacteria > Caulobacterales > Caulobacteraceae > Phenylobacterium. The sequence continues at coordinate 130,438 of NZ_JAUSCJ010000006.1, read as the reverse complement.
GCTCCGGCACCTCCGGCCCGTTCTCGGCGTCCCAGACCGGCTTCAACGCCATCAAGGGCAAGCTGAAGCCCGAACTCTCCCAGACCTTCGAGGCCGGCTGGCGCTACAAGACCGCCGACTTCCAGGGTGTCGTGGCCCTCTACCATGTGCAGTTCAAGAACCGCCTGTTCGGCGTCGCCGTGGGCTCGGGCATCCAGGGCAATCCCGCCGCGCTCGCCAATGTCGGCGGGGTGACGGCCAAGGGCTTCGAAGCCGCCGGGGACTGGAACTTCGCCCCCGACTGGTCGCTGTTCGCCTCCTACGCCTACAACGACTCGACCTATGACGAGGACACCCGCGACGGCAACGGCCTGACCGTCGCCCGGACCGCTGGCAAGACCACGGTCGACACGCCGGAAAACCTCTTCAAGGCCGAGCTGAACTACGACGACGGCGCGCTGTTCGGGAAGTTCGGCCTGTCCTATCTGAGCGAACGCTTCTTCACCTATGAGAACGACCGCGGCGTCCCCTCCCAGACCCTGGCCGAGCTGACCCTCGGCTACCGGTTCTCCGGCTCGCCGTTGCTGGAGGGCCTGGAGCTGCAGCTCAACGTCAGCAACCTGTTCGACGAGGCCTATATCTCCACCATCGACTCCAACGGCTTCGCCATCCGCGGCGACAGCCAGACCCTGCTGGCCGGCGCGCCGCGCCAGGTCTTCGTCACTGTCCGCAAGACGTTCTAGTCTATCCCCAAACTGGAGCCGGGCCTCCCCGCCCGGCTCCTCCCTTTTGGAGCCGACCTTGACCGTGGAAGACGTCGCCCGAAGGACGGCTCTCGGCCTGGCGGCGGCCCTGGCGGGCCAAGTCCGCAACGGGAGGGGCCAGGTCCGGCTCTCCCAACGGATCGACACGGCTCACCTCATCCTCGGCGGCCCGGGCCCGAGCCGCTGACGTCCATTTTGTCCCAGGAAACCCCCATGAAGTTCCCGAGCGCTTTGATCGCGGCCTTCGCCCTGGCCCTGGCCCTGGCCCTCGCCGCCGGCCCGGCCCTGGCCAAGGACCCCGACCGCCGCCTGGTCCTGGTGACGGTGGACGGCCTGGGCTGGCAGGAGGTGTTCCGGGGCGCCGACCCCGCTCGCGCCGCCGACAAGACCTTCGTCGAGGATCCCGCGGCCCTGAAGGCGCGGTTCGTCGAGATTTCCGACCGCCCCCGCGCCCTGACCCCCTTCCTCCACGACGTGGTGGCCAGGCAGGGCGTCCTGCTGGGCAATCGCGATCAAGGCGGCTGCGCGGCGGTGACCAATGACATGTGGTTCTCCTACCCCGGCTACAACGAGATCCTCACCGGCCGGGTCGATCCCGCCATCACCTCCAACGAGCATGGCCCCAACAGGAATGTCACCGTCCTGGAGTGGCTGAACGAGCGCCCCGAGTTCCGCGGCAAGGTCCGCGCCATCACCTCCTGGAACGTCTTCGACGATATCCTGGCGGCCGCCCGCAGCAAGCTGCCGGTCAACGCCGGCTGGGCCACCCCGGCGTCGCGCACGCCGATGGAAGCGACGCTCGCCCGCCTGCAGGACCAGACCCCGCGCCGCTGGGCCGGGGTGCGCTTCGACGTCTTCACCCACGCCTACGCCCTGGAAGCCCTGAGGCACGACAAGCCCCGGGTGCTGTTCGTCTCCTATGGCGAGACCGACGACTTCGCCCATGACGGCCTCTACGACCAGACCCTGATCGCCGCCCGGCGCACCGACGGCTTCCTTGGCGAACTGTGGGCCGCCCTGCAGGCCGACCCGGCCTATGCCGGCAAGACCACCCTGATCGTCACCACCGATCACGGCCGCGGGAGCGATGGGCGCGCGGACGCCTGGAAGAGCCACGGCAAGCCGCAGTGGCCAGGCTCCGACCAGACCTGGATCGCCGCCATCGGTCCGGACATCGCGCCTCAGGCCGCCTCCGCCGCGACCTGCGCCGGCGCTAATCAGCTGGCCGCCACGGGGCTCCAGGCGCTGGGGCTGGACTGGAAGGACTTCGATCTCGCGGCGGGGGCGCCCCTGGCGATCTTCACAGCCAAGGGCAGGGTGTCGCAGCCCTGAATCTTCATCCGAAGTTAAGGCCGCGGGGCCGATTCTGACGGGCCTGAACCGCCCACCGGAGTTCCCCTGTTTTGCGTAACCTCGTCGCGGCCGTCGAGCGTATAGATCCGCTGACCGTTTCGGGCCGCGTCGCGGCGGTGAACGGCCTGTTGATCGAAGCCCGCGGCGGGCTGACCCGGCTGTCGGTGGGCGCCCGCGCCGAGATCGAGCGCCGGGCCGACACCCCCCTCCAGGCCGAGGTGGTCGGCTTCCGTGAAACCCGCGCCCTGCTGATGCCCTTCGGCCCTGTCGAGGGCGTGGCGCCCGGCGCCGAAATCCGCATCGATCCCATGGGCTCGGCCGTTCGCCCCACCCGCGCCTGGCTGGGCCGTGTCATCGACGCCTTCGGCGAGCCCATCGACGGGCTCGGCCCCCTGCCTCAGGGTCCGGCCGCCTATCCGCTGCGGGCCCCTCCGCCGGCGGCCCACGCGCGCGGCCGGGTGGGCGCGCGCCTGGATCTGGGTGTGCGGTCCATGAACGTCTTCACCACCTGCTGCCGTGGCCAGCGCCTGGGCGTCTTCGCCGGCTCGGGCGTCGGCAAGTCGGTGCTGCTCTCCATGCTGGCCAAGGAGGCCGACTGCGACGCCGTCGTGGTGGGGCTGATCGGCGAGCGGGGCCGTGAGGTCCGGGAGTTCATTGAGGAGACCCTCGGCGAGGAGGGCCTGAAGCGCGCCATCGTCGTGGTGGCCACCTCCGACGAGCCGGCCCTGAAGCGCCGCCAGGCGGCCTATATGACGCTCGCCATCGCCGAGTTCCTGCGCGACCAGGACCTGGAGGTGCTGTGCATGATGGACAGCGTCACCCGCTTCGCCATGGCCCAGCGCGAGATCGGCCTGGCCGCCGGCGAGCCGCCCACCACCAAGGGCTATACCCCCACCGTCTTCACCGAGCTGCCCAAGCTGTTGGAGCGCGCCGGTCCCGGCCCTGTCCGTCCCGACGGCACGACGGCGGGGCCGATCACCGGCATCTTCACCGTGCTGGTGGACGGGGATGACCACAACGAGCCCATCGCCGACGCCGTGCGCGGTATCCTCGACGGCCACATCGTCATGGAGCGCGCCATCGCCGAGCGCGGCCGCTTCCCGGCCATCAACGTGCTGAAGTCCATCAGCCGGACCATGCCGGGCTGCCACGAACCCCACGAGCGGCAGATCGTCACAAACGCCCGCCAGACCCTGTCGGCCTACGCCAACATGGAGGAGCTGATCCGCATCGGCGCCTACCGCGCCGGCGCCGATCCCGCGGTCGACCGGGCCATCGCGCTCAACCCGCAATTGGAAGCCTTCCTTGGCCAGGACAAGGACGAGGCCACCAGCCTCGACGAAAGCTTTGAACGCCTGGCCCAGATCCTGATGAGTGAAGCCGCATGAGTTGGGCCGACAGTCTGATCAAGCTCTCGACCTATGAGGTCGAGATCCTGCAGAAGCGTCTGGGTGAGATCGCCGACCGCCGCATGGCCGCCGAGATGAAGCTGGTGCTGCTGGAGGCCGAGGGCGAGGCCGAGAGCCAGCGCGCCCGCGAGGACGCCGAGCATGGCTGGTATCAGGTGGGCTTCCTGGAAGGCCTGCGGATCCGCAAGGCCGCCACCCAGATCGAGATCGACCGCATCGCCGACGAGGAAGCTGGCGCCCGCGACGCCCTGTCCTTGGCCTACGAAGAGCAGAAGAAGTACGAGCAGGTGGCCGAGGGGATCGCGGTCGCCCGCCGCAAGGAAGTGGCCAAGCAGGAAACCGCCGCCCTCGACGAACTGGGCCTGCGCCGGGCCGTCGGCGCGCGATGACCGCGGGCGTCCACCGCCGGGCCTTCATCGGCTCGACCCTGGCGCTGGCGGCCTGCAACCCCAAGGCCGACGCCGCGCCGGTCAGCATTCCGCCCTTGAGGAGCATCGCCCCGTTCCCGGTCGGCGCCTGCATCCAGGCCGTCCATCTGCAGGACCCGGCCCTGGTCCGCCTGCTCACCGAGCAGGTCTCCCAACTCACGCCTGAGTGGGAGATGAAGATGGAATACATCGCCCAGGCGGACGGCACGTTCCGCTTCGAGGGGCCTGACGCCATCGCGGCCTTCGCCAAGGCTCACGGCCTGCGTCTCTTTGGACATACCCTGGTCTGGTATGACCAGGCGCCGGCGGCCTTCGAGCAGCTCGACGAGAGCCGGGTCAGTTTCGCCGACGCCTATCGCAACTACATCCTGGCGGTGGTCGGACGTTATCGCGGCCAGGCCGTGGGCTGGGACGTGATCAACGAGACGGTGGGCGATAACGGCGACGGCTGGCGCGACAGCCTCTGGGCCCGGAAGCTCGGCAAGCTTGAACACATGGTGCTGGCCTTCCAGCACGCCCATGAGGCCGACCCGAATGCGGTGCTGTTCCTCAACGACTTCTTCCTTGAAACCCAGCCGAAGAAGCGGACGACGTTCCTGAAACTGGCCGAGACCCTGCTGAAGGCCGGCGCGCCCCTGGGCGGCCTGGGCACACAGACCCACCTGGCGGCAGGCGACCAGAAGGGCCTGGTCAAGGCGGCCATCGCCGACCTCGCCTCCCTGGGCCTGCCGATCCACATCTCCGAGATGGACGTTTCGCTTCAGGAAGGTGGCAGCCGCACCGAGCGCCTGACCCGGCAGGCTGATCTCTACCGCGAGGCGGCCGAAGCCTTCTCCGCCCTGCCGCAGCGCCAGCAGTTCGCCTTCACCACCTGGGGCCTCCGGGACTTGGAGTCCTGGCGCAAGCGTGAGGACGGCGCCGACGCGCCGCTGCTGTTCGACGTGAATGGAAATCCCAAGCCCGCCGCGGCGGCCTGGGTGCAGGGGCTGGGCTGAGAGGCTCCAGCCCCTCTCCGCGAAACTAACTCTGAGGCGGCTGCGGCCGCACCGAGTTCTCGGCGTCCACGGCCTGGCGCATGGCGTGCAGGTCGTCGCTGAGACGGAAGATCGCCACATAGAGCTCGCAGAACGAGCGCCACAGCAGCACCAGGGCGCCAACCACAAGGAAACCGCCCACCAGGACGCTGAGCGCCAGCAAGATGCCCATGAACAGCTCTTCGCGCAGCGCGACGCCGACGGCGGTGCCGATGAACCCGAAGGCGATCAGGGCGATCACCCCGAGGCCGGCCCAATAGATCAGGTGGATAACCTGGTTGGTCATCAGGCGCTCAAAGGTGAGCAGGTCCCAGAACATGCTCGCGCCAGCGCCGGGCCGGGGTTTGGGTTTGGAGGGTCGCATGCGATGTCCAAGCTCGGAGCTGACAATCGCCCCGTGGGCGAAACCGCTACCAGTCGAAAAGCGCGCCTGCAACGGCCCACACGTTGAGCGCGGTCTTTCGGGCCTAGATGGTGCCGACGGTCTTCAGGCGGGCCTTGGGATGGACCTCATTCTGGCTCATCACCGGGGTCTGGCCGCGGAAGCGCTCAATGATCGAGCGGACATAGGGCCGCACCTGCGGGCTGGTGAGCAGCACCGGTGAGTCGCCGTTGAGCGCCGCGCGCTCGAAGCTGTCGCGGACGCCGCGGATGAACTCCTGCAGGCGAGACGGCGCCAGCGCCAGTTGCTTCTCGTCACCCGAGCCGATCAGGGCGTCGGCGAAGGCGTTCTCCCACTCGGCCGACATGGTGATGATCGGCAGGGCGCCGTCGTCGCCGCGATGGGCGAAGGAGAGCTGCCGGGCCAGGCGGCCGCGGACCTGTTCCACCAGAAGGGTGATGGACTGGGTGTGCGGCGCGGCCTCGCCGATGCCCTCCAGAATCGCGGGCAGGTCGCGGATCGAGACACGCTCCTTCAGCAGGGCCTGCAGGACGCGCTGGATGGTGGTGGCCGAGACCACCTGGGGCACCAGGTCCTCCACCAGCTTCTTCTGCTCGGCCGGCAGGTCCTTCAACATCTTCTGCAGCTCCGCATAGGAGAGCAGGTCGGGCATGTTTTCCTTCAGGATCTCGGTCAGGTGCGTGGTCAGCACCGTGGCCGGATCGACGATGGTGTAGCCCCGGAACGTGGCTTCTTCGCGCAAGGAGTCGTCCACCCAGGTGGCAGGCAAGCCGAAGGCCGGTTCGCGGATGTGCTCGCCGGGCAGGTCCACCTGGCCGCCGCGCGGGTCCATGGCCATCAGCGACCCCAGCCGCACCTCGCCGCCGCCGGCCTCCATCTCCTTGATGCGGATCATGTAGCCCTGGCTGGGCAGCCGCATGTTGTCGAGGATGCGCACGGCGGGCATGACGAAGCCGTAGTCGGTGGCGAGCGTCCGGCGCAGGGCCTTGATCTGGTCGGTGAGCCGGCGACCCTCGAGGTCGTTGATCAGCGGCAGCAGGCCGTAGCCCAGCTCGATCTTGATCTCGTCGATGGCCAGGGTCTGGCTGATCGGCTCCTCGGACTCCTCGGCCGTGGGGGCCGCGACGGTGAGCGAATTCTGCTCCGGCGCCTGGGGCTTGGCATGGCCGCGTCGCCAGGCCAGGACGCCCGAGGCGATGGAGACGATGGCGAACGGGATGATCGGCATGCCCGGGATCAACGCCACGACCCCGGCGGTGGCCGAGACCATGCCCAGCGCGATGGGATTCATGGCCAGCTGGGTGACCAGGGCCTTGTCGGCCGATCCGTCTACGCCGGCCTTCGACACCAGGAAGCCGGCGGCGATGGAGATGATCAGGGCGGGGATCTGGCTGACCAGGCCGTCGCCGATGGTCATGATGGTGTAGGTGGAGGCCGCCTCGCCGATCGGCACCTTGTGCTGGATCACCCCGATCAGGATGCCGCCGATCACATTGATGGCGACGATCACCAGGCCGGCGACAGCGTCCCCGCGCACGAACTTCGAGGCGCCGTCCATGGCCCCGAAGAAGGTCGATTCCTGCTCCAGCTCCTTGCGGCGCTTCTTGGCCAAATCCTCGTCGATCAGGCCCGACGACAGGTCGGCGTCGATGGCCATCTGCTTGCCGGGCATGGAGTCCAGGGTGAAGCGGGCCGCCACCTCGGCGATCCGGCCCGAGCCCTTGGTGATGACCACGAAGTTCACCAGCACCAGGATGGCGAAGACGATCAGGCCGATGGCGAAGCTGCCTCCGGTCATCAGGTGGCCGAAGGCCTCGATGACCTTACCCGCCCCGTGCGCCCCCTCGTGGCCGTGGCCGAGGATCAGGCGGGTCGAGGCGATGTTCAGCGCCAGCCGGAACAGGGTGGTGACCAGCAGCACCGTCGGGAAGGCGGTGAACTCCAGCGGGCGGCTGATCAGCAGCGAGGTCATCAGGATCAGCACGGCGCTGGTGATCGAGAGCGCCAGCAGGGCGTCCAGCAGGAAGGCCGGAATCGGCAGGATCAGCAGGACGATGACGCCGATGACGCCGATCGCCAGGGCCACCTCGCCACGCGCGATCCAGCTCCACACCTCTCCGGCGGAGGGGCGGTTGGTGCCGTAACCTGCGGGGACGTCAGCCATGGGTGGAATCCGAGGCGCCTGCCCTCACATGAGGGCCGGCGGAAAGCAAAGAGGTCAGACGATCAGGCGGCGTGGGCGCCCATGCCCTGCGGGGCGGGGACCGAAACGCCGGCCTCGCTGTATTCCTTGAGCTTGTTGCGCAGGGTGCGGATGGAGATGCCCAGGATGTTGGCCGCATGGGTGCGGTTGCCCAGGCAGTGCTCCAGGGTGTCGATGATCAGCTGTTGTTCCATGGTCGCCACCGTCTGGCCCACGAAGTTGCGGGTCGCCGACTCCGCGGCGGTGGCGGCGGCATAGGCGGTGCGCGAGCCGGGATCTGGAGCGGCCAGGGGCTGGCCGTCGGGCAGGCGGATGGCGGCCTCGTCGATTTCCGGGCCGATGGCCAGGAGCACGGCGCGGTGCATGGCGTTTTCCAGCTCGCGGACGTTGCCGGGCCAGCGATGGCCGGCCAGGCGGCGCTTGGCCTCGCCCGACAGGGGCCGCTCGGCCACGCCATTGGCGGCGGCGTACTTCTTGACGAAGAATTCCGCCAGGGCGACCACGTCGCCGGGCCGCTCGCGCAGGGCCGGCAGGCGCAGGTTCACGACGTTGAGGCGATAGAGCAGGTCTTCGCGGAAGGTGTGGTCCTTCACGGCCTGGACCAGGTCGCGGTTGGAGGTGGCCAGGATGCGGATGTCCACCTTCACCGGCTTGGAGCCGCCGACCCGGTCGATCTCGCGCTCCTGGATGGCCCGAAGCAGCTTGGCCTGCAGGCGCACGTCCATCTCGGAGATTTCGTCCAGCAGCAGGGTGCCGCCGTTGGCTTCCTCGAACTTGCCGATGCGGCGGGCCAGGGCGCCGGTGAAGGCGCCCTTCTCGTGGCCGAACAGCTCGCTCTCCAGCAGGTTCTCCGGGATGGCCGCGCAATTGACCGAGATGAAAGGCTTGGAGGACCGGCGCGACTTCTGGTGGACGTAGCGGGCGATGACTTCCTTGCCCGAGCCGCTCTCGCCGGTGATCAGGATGGAGGCTTCGGAGCCCGCCACCTGGTCGGCGAGCGAGATCACGGCCTGCATGGCGGCGTCGCGCACCACCATGGGCTTGTTGTCATCGGAGACGGCGGCCAGCACCGCGGCGATCATCTCCGCCTCGGGGGGCAGTGGGATGAACTCCTTGGCGCCCGCGCGGATGGCGTCGCCGGCCCGCTTGGGATCGGCGTCGACCCCGCAGGCCACGACAGGCACCCGGATCCGCTCGGCCTCGTTGGCCGCGATCAGGGCGGCGATGTCGAGGTCATAGTCCACCAGCAGCAGGTCCGCCCCCTGACCCGCGCGCAGGGCGTGGGTGCAGGCCGCGATGGTCTCCACGTGGCTGACCTTGGCGCCCGCCGACATCGCCATCTTCACGGCGGTGGACAGTTGCCCGTTCAATTTTCCGACGACCAGAAGCCGCATATCAGATCTCCTCAGACTCCAGGGGCCGTCAGGCCGCCGAGTCCCCGTCCTTGATGATTTCCGTCATGGTCACGCCCAGGCGTTCGTCGACGATGACGACCTCGCCCCGGGCGACCAGGCGGTTGTTGACGTAGATGTCGATGGCCTCGCCGACCTTGCGATCGAGCTCCAGCACGCTGCCGGAGCTGAGCTGAAGCAGCTGAGCCACCGACATCGTGGCGCGGCCGAGCACCGCGGAAATCGAGACCGGGACGTCGAAGACCGGCGCCAGGTCGGTGGCGGTTTTGTCCTCCATGTCCATCGACATGTCGGCCAGCGGATCACCCGGGGCGAATTCGTCGAGCTCAAGTCCGTTCTCGGCCATGGGGATCAGCCTTCACTTCCAGGAATAAGGGGTTCGGCGTGCAGACCTTCGGCGGCGAGCGCCGCCTCCAGGACCACCGCCACGCGTTCGGCCGCGGCCGCGGGGTCGTAGGCCGCCGCGCCGTCGCCGAAGTCGAGGGTGAAGGCGGCGCCGCTGAGGCCGGCGCCCTCCTTGATGTGAATGGCGCCGGCGTAGCCGATGCCCTGGGCGACTTCCGTCAGCAGAGGTTCCAGCACGACCGCGAGCTCGGGGGAGGCCGACACCATCAGGCGCGGGGCGGCCTCGATCTCGCGGGCCAGGGACTCCAGGGCCGCTAGAATCGGAGCCTCCGGGAAGCGCGCCAGGGCGGCGTCGGCTATGGCCTTGGCGCAGGCCAGGGCCAGGTGGGCCGAGCCCAGCCGGTGTTCGTGGGCCACCTCGGCCAGGGTCGGCAGGGCGGCGCGAGCGGCGTCGGCGACCCGCGACAGGGCCTGGGCCTGCAGGGCCGCCGCCGAGGCCAGTCCCTGGCTCTCGCCCGCGGCGAAGGCGGTCTGGCGCACGGCCTCCACCTCGTCGGCGGTGTAGGCGCGTTTCGGCCGCGGCTGAGCGAAGGCCACATCGCCCGCGCCGTCGAAGACGGTGTCGAAGCCGAACTTTTCGTGGGGAAGATCGCTGGCCATCAGTAGATCAGCTCATCTTCGCTGCCGGAGCCGGCCAGCATGATTTCGCCCTTTGCGGCCAGGTCCTTGGCGACCTGGACCATGGCCATCTGGGCCTGATCGACGTCGCGCAGGCGCACGGGGCCCATGCTCTCCATGTCGTCGCGCATGATCTTGGCGGCGCGCTCGGACATGTTGGAGAAGAACATTTCCCGCAAGGAGTCCGAGGAGCCCTTGAGCGCCAGGCCCAGCTGGTCCTTCTCCACCGCCCGCAGCAGGGTCTGGACCCCGCCCGGATCGAGCTTGGACAGGTCCTCGAAGACGAACATCAGGGCCCGGATACGCTCGGCGCTCTCGCGGTTGCGCTCTTCAAGGGCGGCGATGAATCGGGCCTCGGTCTGGCGGTCGAAGGCGTTGAAGATGTCGGCCATCATCTCGTGGCTGTCGCGCTTGGAGGTGCGCGCCAGGTTCGACATGAACTCGGTGCGCAGGGTCTGCTCGATCTTGTCGAGGATCTCGCGCTGCACCGGCTCCATCCGCAGCATGCGGGTGACGCACTCCAGGGCGAAGTCCTCGGGCAGGGCGGCCAGCACGCGGGCGGCGTGGTCGGACTTCACCTTGGACAGCACCACGGCGACGGTCTGCGGGTACTCGTTCTTCAGATAGTTGGCGAGCACCGCCTCGTTCACGTTGCCCAGCTTGTCCCACATGGTGCGACCCGCGGGACCGCGGATCTCCTCCATCAGGGTGTCGACCTTCTCGGCGGGCAGGAAGGCCGCCAGCAGGCGCTGGGTCTGCTCGAAGGAGCCCATGATCGCGCCGGCGCCGGACATGCCGGAGATGAAGTCCACCAGCAGCTGCTCGACCACCGAGGCCGCGACATTGCCGAGGCCGGCCATGGCCTGGGAGATCTCCTTGATCTCCTCGTCGTCCAGCTGCTGCCAGATGGTGCCGTGGTCCTCGCCGAGCGCCAGCAGGATGACGGCGGCCTTCTCCGGCCCGCTCAGGCGGGTGACGTCGGTGATCGCCTTGCCTTTGGAGCCGACGGCCATCAGGTGGTCTCATGCAGCCAGGTGCGCAGCAGCGACACCGACTCTTCAGGATGGCTGTCGACGAACTCGGCGACGCGCTTGACGGAGGAGGCCTTCACCTGGCCTTCGATGCGGGCGATGTCGATCCGCTGTTCCAGCTCGTTGCCGGGGCCGGGCAGGGCCAGGGGCTGGCCGGTGGACGGATCGACGGCCACCTGCATCGGCTGGCCGTCCGCGGTGGTGATGATGCGGGTCATCTGCGGGGCGCTGGCCACGGTCAGGGCCGGGAGGCCGCCGGCCACCGCGCCGCCACGTCCGCCTCCGCCGCCCAGCATCGGGCGGACCACGAAGATCATCATGGCCAGGGCCACGATCGCCATGACGCCCAGTTCGGCGCCGCGCATGATGTCGTTCTTGTCGAAGCCCATCAGCGGGCTGGCCGCCGTCGTCCCATCAGCGTCGACGGTCGACGGGAACCGGACATTGACCACGGTCACCTGGTCGCCGCGGGCCTGGTCGTAGCCGACCGCGGTGCGGACCAGTTGCTCCAGGCGCTGCATCTCCTCGGCGCTGCGGGCCGTGTAGGCGCCGGGCTTGCCGTCCTTGCCGGGCGCGGTGACACCATCGACGGCCACGGCCACGGAGATCCGCTTCAGTTGACCGGGCTCCTTCACCTCGGTGCGCGTGGTCTTGGAGATCTCGTAGTTGGTGGTGGATTCGGTGCTGCCGCTGTTGGAGATGCTGTTGTCGCCCTCCGCGCCCGCCCCGCCCGGGATGTTGTTGGCCGCCGAGGCCTGACCATTGGTGGCCGGGGCGTTCTCCTTGGCCGTCTCCTCGGTGGTGGATTCAGACCGGATCACCTGGCCGTCCGGGTCGAACTTTTCCTCGGCGATGGTGATCCGCGACAGGTCAAGATCGGCGGTGACGTTCACCCGCGCCTTGCCCGGGCCGACCATGCCCTCCACCAGGGCCTTGATCGTCTTGGTGATACGCTGCTCGACGTCGCTCTTGCGACCGTCGGCGGCCATGGCGTCGCCGGCCTCGCCGCCCGACAGGGTCTTGGCGTGCTGGTCCACGACGGTGACGCGGTCAGGCTTCAGGTTGGGGACGGCGCCGGCCACCAGGTTCTGCATGGCGCGCACCTGGTCGGCGCTCGGCTGACGCCCGCCGACCCCGATGCTGATCGAGGCCGACGGCTGCTCGGCCTCTTCCTCAAACAGGTCGCGCTTGGGCAGGACCAGGTGGACGCGGGCCGAGGTGATGCCGTCCAGGGCCTGGATGGTGCGGGCCAGTTCGCCCTCCAGGGCGCGCTGTCGATTGAGCTGCTGGACGAAGTCCGTCTGGCCCATGGCGTTGGCGTTGTCGAAGATCTCGTAGCCCACCGAGCCCGAGGTCGGCAGGCCCTTGGCCGAGAGCAGCAGGCGGGTGGAGCCCACCTCATCGCGGCCGACCAGGATCGTCGAGCCGTCACCCTTGATCTCGTACTTCACATTGGCCTGGTCGAGGGCGGCGGTGATGGTGCCCGCCTCCTTCAGATCCAGGTTCGAATAGAGCAGGGACTTCGGCTGGCCGAGGTTCATGGACAGCGCGACGATCGCGGCAACCACCCCGATGCCGACGCCCAGCATGGCGGCGACACGTCCGATACCGAACCGTTGCAAGGCGGCGACGAAACTGTTCAACGCGATGCCGCCCCTGTTTCCAAAGCGCGGGGCCGTCACAGAATGCGCCCGCCGCTAGGCAGGATTTACCCAGTGCTTGGTAAACGAGCCGTTTACATTTGAGCGTCGCTCTCCCGGAGCCAGGGACCCAATGTCGCACCCAGGGCGCTGGTTCAGGGCAGGGATCGCTCCCACCAGGCCATGTGGTCGATGACCTCGAAGCCGGCCGATCGGTAGGTGGCGATGGCCGGGGCGTTGAAATGCGCCGTGCTGACCCGGGCGTGACGCAGGCCCCTGGCCCGCAGGCGCCTTAGGCCCTCCAGGGTGGCGGCGCGGGCCAGGCCGAGGCCGCGAAAGTCCACATGGGTCCCCACCGGCTCGAATGTCCCCATGCCGCTGACGGGGTCGGCCCAGCAAAGACTGCCGGCCGCCAGCCGCCCGTCTGGGGCCTCCACCAGGATGTCGAGGCTCGGATCATAGCCCGGCAGGGCGGCCAGCCGCTGGTAGGTTTCGACGCTGAAGCTCGATCGCGCCTTGGGGAGGCCGATGTGGGCCAAGTGATTCCAGGCATCGCGGTGGCTGGCGGCACGGGCCCCTGGGTCAATCCCGATGCAATCGCGTAAGCGCATTCCGGGCGGCAAGGCCGGGCGGGCGATTTCATCGTTCAGGTCTCGGCGGAACCGCACCCCCTCCGGTGAGGTCAGCCGGTAGCCGCGAGCCTCCAAGGCTCCAGCTCGCCGGGTGTCGCCCTCCAGCGACCGCACCCGCAGAGGCCTCGCCGCGCTGGCCTCGGCCCAGTCCAGGGCCTCGGCGATCAGGTGTTCATCCGTGGGCAAGGCCTCGAACCAGAGCTCGCCGGGCGCGATCCGCCAGGCCAGCGCCACGAGGCCGCCCGCGGTTTCCCAGAGCCGCATGTCCTGTGGCGCGCCCTGTGTGTCCTTCAGCTCCCAGGTCAGGTCGCCGGGGTGCCAGCCGGCGTCGAGGGGGAAACGCTCGGTCAGCGACCGGCTGGCGAAGTCCAGCAGGGCAGGCAGGTCGTCGGCCCCGGCGTGATCGCGCGCTCGGGCCATGGCAAGGTCAACCGCCCCAAGGCGCCAGCGCGCCCCAGAGGCCGAGCACGACGGAGAAGGCGGTGTAGAGCAGCACCGTGAAGGTGAAGCCCGCCTTGCGCGCCTGGGTCCAGCTGTCGACCCGGCGGCCGCCGCGCCAGACGGCGGGCACGATGAGCAGGGTGCCGGCGGTCATCAAGGCGGCCACGAAGGCGCAGGCCGAGGCGATCACCAGGGTCGGCCCGGGCCAGCCGTACATGACATTGGCCAGGTCGCTGGTCTTGGAGACCCAGACCAGGAACAGCACCATGGAGGTCAGCCACAGGGCGGCCTGGATATTCTGGATCAGGCTGGCCTGGCTCTGGATGCCGGTCTCGCGGAATTCGCGGCGATTGCGCAGCAGCACACCGCCCAGGGTCCCGGCGGCGGCGAGCGCGGTGAGGCCAGAGAGGATCAGCAGTTTGGCGGGCTGATTCCAGAAGCCGGTGCGTTCGAAGGTCGAGACCCCGTCGGCCCGGCTGAAGCTTACCGCCTTGCCGTCCTGGACGTCGAAACTCAGCCGCTCGGCGCCGGTGGTGGAGATGAAGCGGCCGCTCATCGGATCGCCCTCGGGGACCCAGCTGCGGGCCGCGGCGCCCATGCCCCCGGAGGTGACCAGCCGGCCGTCGTCGGTGACGCTGACCGAAACGCCGTTGATCATCTTGCCGACAAAGGACTCCAGGCCGCGATGCGCGCGGCGGGCGCCCAGATAATAGCCCTGATAGGCCTCGCGGCTATCGACCAGGGCCAGGGCTCCCTTGCGCGGGAAGGGCATGGGCGGGGCGTAGAACTGCGCCACGATCCGCTCGGGCAGACGGGCGGCCAGGTCGCCCCCGGTCTCGGTGTTGGTGCTGATGAACACCCCCAGCTTCAGGTCAGGCGCCACCACCATGTTGGACAGGAAGGACAGGGTGCCGCCGGCGTGGCCAAACCCCTTGTGACCGCCGGGCAGGTCGTAGGCTGCGAAGCCGTGGCGCCAGCCGTTGATCCCGGGCGTGGTGCGCCGCAGCGGGGTGTTGAACGCCTTGGCCGCCCGGGGCCCGTAGACGACCGCGCCGTCAAGGCTGCCACTGTTCAGCAGCATCTGCATGTAGCGCGCCATGTCGCCGGCGGTGGAGGAGGCCGAGCCGGCCGGCGCGATGTGGCCGATATATTCGTAGGGCCGCGCGGCGTAGCCGGTGGGCGTCCAACGATAGCCTTCCGACAGGTCGTTCTGCAGGACCTCGGGCATCGGGGCCGGGAGTCCCGGCTCGGTGGGTCGGGCCTCGCGGAAGGTGGTGTGGTTCATCTTCAGCGGCAGGAGAATCTCCTCCTCGATCAGCCGCTCGAAGGGCTTGCCGGCGACGTAGGACACCGCCTGCCCGGCCAGGGCCGCGCCGTAGTTTGAGTAGCTGGCCATCAAGCCCGGCGCATGCACCCGGCGCGGCCGCTCCTGACGCAGGTAGGCCGCCAGCGGCCGTTCGCGGCTGGGGTTCTTCTCGAACAGCTGACCCAGGGCCCGGTCCTCGAAGCCCGCTGAGTGGTCCAGCAGGTTTCTGACCCGGATCGGGGTGTGGAAGCCCTGGTCGCGGACCTGGAGCTGTTCCGGCAGGTAGAGGTTGATGGGCTGGTTCAGGCGGATGCGGTCAGCCTCCACCTCCTTCATCAGGGCGATCCAGGTGAAGGTCTTGGAGATCGAGCCCACGCGGAACAGCGTCGTGTCCGGATTGACCTTGCGGGCGGGCGACAGGCTGGCGAAGCCGTAGCCCTTCTTCAACACCACCTGGCCGTCCTGAATCACCGCCACGGTGACCCCGGCGATGTGCTCGCGGTCCATGGCGTCCTTCACGACGCCATCGACATAGGCCTCCAGCTCGGCGGGGGGCAGGGCCTGACCCGGCGCCAGGCGCGCGCCCGACGCGGCCAACGGGGCGGCCGGAGTGATGGCGGTCAGGCTTGAGACCGCCGGCCCCTCGGTGGTGGCCGGCCTGGCGGCGACAGGACGGGCGCGGACCGCGGGCCTGGTGGACTGTCTCAGGGCCTCGTAGGGAACAGGTCCCTGCGGATTGACCGCCGGACTCGCCGGGGCGGCGGCCGGGGCCTGGGCGGCGGCCGGAGCGGCCACAAGCAGGAGAAGCGCGGCGAAGGCGGCTTTGGCGACGGAATTCATCGGGTGGATCGGCT
The DNA here is from genome assembly GCF_030651185.1 of Phenylobacterium sp. Taxonomy (GTDB): domain Bacteria; phylum Pseudomonadota; class Alphaproteobacteria; order Caulobacterales; family Caulobacteraceae; genus Phenylobacterium. The sequence goes on along the minus strand of NZ_JAUSCJ010000006.1, from coordinate 114,526 downwards.
TCGGGTGAAGGGCTGGCGCAAGACCCCCTTGTAGAGTGAAGGGCGCGGTCTTCAAGCCGCCGCCGGCCACCGGGGGAAGACAGGTTGTCACCCCAGCGCAGGCAGGGGCCTTAGCCCTTCGGCGGCGGACCCTGCGCGAAGGGGTAGAGCGGCAGCATCGGGCGCAGTTGCGGACCGATCCACACCTGGGGCTCGGACGGCGGCGTCATGCCCTCCTTTTTCTCGCGGGCCGAGACACAGGCCTGGATTCCCCGCCCCAGGCTGGGGAAGTCCTGGGCGCGCGGCGTGGACTGCAGGAAGCACTCGTCGAAGAACGGATACTTGTTGGACTCCCCGCAGCCGAAGGAGGTGCGGTCGGGCCGCGCGGCGGTCAGGATCATACGGTTCGGCTGGGCCAGTTCCGGGATGAAGACGCCGGAGAAGCAGGCCGAGATCACCACCACCGTCGGCCGCTGGCCGCAGGTGCGGTCCAGGATCGCCCCCAGCAGGCGGGGCGGCAGGATGTCCTGGTCCACCAGCACCCCCTGCGGCGCGCCGTGCGAGGAGACGTAAAGCAGGCAGCCGCCCTGGGCCTTGGGCGCCACCTCGGTCAGGGCCTCATAGATGGCCTTGGGACTGGACTTGCCGGCCTTCACCCCCTTGTAGCGCTCGGGCCGCACGGAGAATTGGCGCAGGTTGGCCTTGTCGAAGCCGATCCGCTCCAGCTCCTGGGAGACGTCGCGCCGGGCATTGTCGAAGGCTTCGGAGGGACCGCCGGACTGCGCGTGCCAGTCGCCGGCCACGACGATGGCGGCCCAGTCGGCGAAGGGTCCGGTCGCGGCGAGCGCCGGGGCCGTCCAGCCGAGCAGCAGGACTGTCAGGACGCCGAGGAAACCGCGGCGCTTGCCCATGCTACTTCTTGTAGCTCTGGAAGGGGGTGGGGACCGCCGTACCGGTCGCCTTGGCCACCAGTCGGCCGTCGGCGTCGTAGAGCTCGCCCTCGGTGAAGGCGATTGTCCGGCCCCACTTGGCCACCCGGCCGATGCCCTTCAGCACGCCGGGCATGGCCGGACGGTAGAAGGTGGTCTTCATCTCGGCGGTGGGCGCCACATGGGTCATGCCCGAGGCCACCATGCAGGCGGTCGACATGGCCTCGTCCAGCATGGCGCAGAGATAACCGCCCTGGATCTGTTTCATCGGATTGAGCAGCAGTTCGGCCCTGGCCTCGAAGGCCACCTCGACCGATTTCTCGGCCTGGCTGACTGCCACCATGCGGAAGCCCAGGGTCTGGGAGCCGGTGGGCTGGTTCTTGGAGCGTAGGAAGCGCGCCAGGATCGCCTCGTCGGTCAGGGCCTCCGGGGCTGCGACGTCGGTCATGGTCGGGGCTCACTTCTTGCGGAATTGGTCCAGGGAGACGACGTTCGCCGCCTCCGGATCGACATCGGCCGCCGCCGCGTCGGCCGCGGCGGGCTTGTCGGTCGCGGCGGCCGGCGCCTCACCCGCGGCCGGCGCGGTCTCGAACGACAGCAGGAACTGGACGCTGGGGTCGTAGAACCGCGTCACCGCCGCATAGGGCACCGACAGTCGCTTGGGCTGTCCGCCGAATTTCAGGGTGACGGAGAAGAAGGTCTCGCCGGGGGCCAGGTCCCAGTACTGGTGCTGCAGGACGATGGTCATCTCGTCCGGGTACTTGCCCAGCAGGTCGGCGGGGCCGGACACGCCGGGCGCCTCGCTCTTGAAGGTGATGTAGAAATGGTGCGCCCCGGGCAGGCCATCGGGCGCCGCGGCGCGCTTCAGGGCGGCCTTGACCACACCACGCAGCGCTTCCTGAGCCATCGCCTCGTAGTGCATCTGGTCTTGGGCCGGCGGGTCCTGAGCCATGGAGTCTCCAAGGGGCGATAGCAGCGTCCCCAAAGGGTAACGTCTCCCGGCGTGCGCGCAAGGCGGCAGCGAGTCAAAACGCGCGTTGCGGCGTCGGCGCCACGTGCTTGGCGCGGCGCTCGGATGCCCTTATTCCGGAATCCCACCGGGGGGCGACGTCACCGACATGCTGTTTGCTTCGCCGACATTCCTGTTCGTCTTCCTGCCCCTGTGTCTGGCGGCCTATTTCGCCAGCCCCTCAACGAAGCTGAAGAGCGCCGTCCTGCTGGCCGCCTCCCTGGTGTTCTACGCCTGGGGCGAGCCGGTGTTCGTGGTGCTGATGGCGGCCATGACCCTGGCGAACTACGCCGCGGCCCTGGCCATCGACGCCCGCGACGGCGCGGGGCGCAAGGCTGCCCTGGCCCTGGCGGTGGCGATCAATCTCTGCGCCCTGACGGTGTTCAAATATGCCGGCCTGATCGCGGTCAGCCTGGGCCTGCCCGACCCGGAGATCCCCCTGCCGCTGGGGATTTCCTTCTTCACCTTCCACTGCCTGTCCTACCTGATCGACACCTACCGCCGCCGCTTCCCGGCCAACCGCGATGTCACCCAGGTGGCGCTCTATATCGCCCTGTTCCCGCAGCTGATCGCCGGACCCATCGTCCGCTACAAGACCATCGCCCGGCGGTTGGCCCATCGCCGCCACAGCCTGGGACGCGCCTCGGCGGGCCTGCGGCTGTTCATCATCGGCCTGGCGCAGAAACTGCTGATCGCCGACCCCATCGCGCCCCTGGCCGACGCCGTGTTCGACCACGCCCGTGCGCCCGGCCTGGTCGAGGCGTGGCTGGGGGCCGGCGCCTACGCCCTGCAGATCTATTTCGACTTCGCGGGCTATTCGACCATGGCCATCGGCCTGGCGGTGATCTTCGGCTTTTCCCTGCCGCGCAATTTCCGCACGCCCTATGCCAGCGCCTCGATCACCGAGTTCTGGCGCCGTTGGCACATCAGCCTGTCCACCTGGTTCCGCGACTATCTCTACATCCCGCTGGGCGGCAATCGCGGCCCGGCCTGGAAGACCTGGCGCAACCTGATCGTCGTCTTCCTGCTCTGCGGCCTCTGGCACGGGGCGGCCTGGACCTTCCTGCTGTGGGGCGCCTGGCATGGGGTCTTCCTGGTGATCGAGCGGGCAGGCCTGGGCCGCGTGCTGGCGAGACTGCCCCGCGTGGTCGGCTGGGCCTATGCCCTGGCCGTTGTCACCCTCGGCTGGGTGCTGTTCCGCAGCCCCGACATGGGCCGGGTCCTTGACCTTTGGGCCGGCATGGCGGGCCTGCATGGCCTCGGGTCCTTGCAGGCCCAGACCCACGCGGCGCTGCAGCCCCTGCACCTCTGGCTGGTTCCCCTGGCTGGTCTGCTGGCCGTGTTCGGCCTGCCCAAGGTTCTGCGCAGGGTTCGGGGCCTCGCCTGGGCCGACATGGCGGGGATCGCGATCCTGCTGGCGCTCTGCCTGCTGAAGGTCGCCTGGGGCGCCTATAGCCCCTTCCTCTATTTCCGGTTCTAGGGGGACGCCATGTTGATGACCCGACCCCGCCGCTTCCTGATCCTCGCGGTCCTGGCCGTCCTGGTCGCCCCGGTGATCGCCATGCCTTTCGTCCCGTTCAAGACCGTCTCGTTGGAGGAAAACCGCCGCCTGGCGCCCGCGCCCGCCCGGCCGACGACGGCCGGCGAATGGCGCAAGCTGCCGCGCGTCCTCGACGCCTGGCTCGCCGACCACTTCGGCTTCCGCGATCCCCTGATGCAGGCGGCCGGCGAGCTGCAACGCAAGCTGGGCGGGGAGGGGGCGGCGGCCACCGCCGTCACCGGCAAGAGCGGCCAGATGTTCCTGGTGGACGGCCTGCTGCGGTCCACCGGCCAGGAACTCGATCCGGCCCGCGCCGCCGACTACGCCGGCTTCGTCTGCGAGGCCAAGGCCAAGCTGCCCGGCGTGACGGTGGTCGCCAGCCTCGCCCCGTCGCCGGCCGAGATCGAGCCCGACCTGGCGCCCGACTGGGCGGGGCCGCCCAAGTCCCCCACCGAGTACGACCTGATCCTCAAGGGCCTTGCCCGGTGCGGTGTCACCACCGTTGACCTACGTCCCAGCTTGCGGGCCGCCCGCGCCGAGGGTCAGGTCTACCGCCAGCTCGACAGCCACTGGTCCTTGCGCGGCTCCCTGGTCGCCTACAATCAGATCGTCGGCGCCATGGGCCGGCCCGGCTGGCGCATCGACCCCAAGGCGCTCTCCTGGGGTGTGGTCGCCCTCGACAACGGCGACCTGCCGCGCCTGGCCGGCCAGCCCCAGGCCGCCGAGAGGGTGGAGATTCATGACTCCACCGCCCTGCCGCCCGGCGTCACCCGCGCGCCGATCCCGGGACTTGAGGCGCACTCGGCGCCGGCCTTCCTCATCGACACCGGCAAGCCCGGCCCCACCGTCCTGATCGTCGGCGACAGCTTCACCGCCGATCCCATGCCGCCCTATTTCGCAGCCCACGTCGGCAAGCTCGCCTGGGTCCACGAGGACCGCTGCGCCTTCGACTGGCGCGTCGTGGCGAGGGTGAAGCCGGACTACGTCGTCTTCCTGCCCGCCGCGCGCGAAGCCGTCTGTGGCGGCGCCCGGCCCGCGCACTTCAACTGATCTGAGGAAAGGTGGAGGGCTTCTGTTGCAAGGCGCCCTCCGGGCCCCGCCTAGCGCTGCTAAGACGCTAGGAGTTTAGGTCGAAATCTATCGGGTCGCTTACGCGGCCAAACGGACTTCTTCAGCGAAGTTATCGTTCGCATTTAGATAAAGGCCCGAAACGGTGGGCCAAGCCGGAAGAAAGCAACACCTTTAGACGTCTGTCGATGCTGATCGGCCCCGCACTTGCCCGCGATAACCAGGGGGAAGATTGGTGGAGCCGCCGGGAATCGCACCCGGGTCCAGTCCGCTTATTATGTGCGCGTTTATCCTCATAGTCGGGCCGAAACCCGACCCCGCATATATAGGCCTGCCGGGTCCACATTTGAAGAACCGATGGAAAAAACCCGCCTCTTGCCGCTCGCGATGCGTGAATGGCCGGGCGGGTACGTGGGCGCCCACGGATTCTGCGTGAGTGGGTTAGGCGGAAATCCGGGTGTGCCCCTAGCCTTGGGGCTTCAAGTTTCGCGCTCCTTGGAGGCCATCCCATGCACCCCCTGATCTACGCCGCCCGACCCCTGGTCCTGGATTTCCTGGCCACCATCGTCTTCCTGGTCCTGGTGGCCCTGAAGGTCGATCCGGCCATCGCCGCCGGTGTCGCCATCGCCATTGGGGTGGCGCAGGTCGCCGTCCTGAAGATCATGAAGCGCCCCATCGCGCCGTTGCAGTGGCTGGGCCTGGGACTGGTCCTGGTGTTCGGCACGGCCAGCCTGCTGACCCACGACATCCGCTTCCTGATGGTCAAGCCGACCCTCGTCTATCTGCTGGTGGGCGCCTTCATGCTCAAGCGCGGTTGGATGCTGCGCTACATGCCGCCCATCGCGGCGGGCCACGGCGAGGACGTCATGGTGGTGTTCGGCTATGTCTGGGCCGGCCTGATGTTCACCAGCGGGATCGCCAACGCGGTGGTGGCGGTGGCCTTCACCGACCACTGGGTGGCCTTCATGGCCATCTTCCCCACGGTCTCGAAGATCGGGCTGTTCGCGGTCCAGTACCTGACCATGCGCACCGTCGTCCGGCGACGGGTCCTCGCGGCCCGCGAGGTTCCCGAGGGGGCGATCGCCTAGGCGCTGGCCTGGGCCGCCTTGGCCTTGGCGATGAGGCCGGTGACCAGGGTGTGCTTGTAGGCCTTCAGCAGGTCGAAGGAGCGTTCCACCTGGGCCCGGTCGCCGGTCACCAGAAGCTCCATGGCCAGGCCGCGCATGGCCGCCATGTGCAGGCCGACCATGGCGTCGATGGCCTCGCGGTCCTCGATCCCGATCTCCTGGGCCAGCTCCCACATCCGCAGGCGGCGGTTCTGTTCGATGCTGTTGAACATGTCGGGCAGCTTGGCGGCCAGCACCTTGTCGGAGCGGGCGGCCATCATGATCTCGAGCTTGGCCATGGCCGGTTCCTGGATCAGGACCGTCCAGGTCGTCTCGGTGCGCGACATGAAATAGGCCAGCTTGTCGTCGTCGTCGTTCAGGGCCGGGGGCTGGTGCGACCGTTCGTCGGCGCCCGAGGCGTAGGCCACCACCGCCAGCATCAGATCAACCTTGGACGGGAACTGGTGCAGCATGCCGCCGCGGCTGACGCCGGCGGCTTCGGCGATGGTCGAAAGCGTGGTGGCCGAGTAGCCGAGCCGGTTCAGGCAGTCGACGGCGGCGTCGATCAGCCGGGCGCGCATGCTGGCCGTGCGCTCCGCCTGGCTACGCCGCGCCTCGGGGACGATGTCCGCCTTGCCGCCCATATTAGTGGCCTCCCAACCTGACGCCATCCTGTGGGGGTTCCGCCACGGGAGGCAAGGTGAAGAAAAGAGGCGCCGACGCGTCTCGCGCGCCGGCGCCAGTGCCCAGACGATCTTTGCGACCGCTTGGGAGGACCTCGGTGATCTGTGAATTCTCACGCCCGATATCGGAGCGCGGCGCCCATGCGAAACCGCACGGACGCCGGCGCCGAAGGTGAGCCATGGCGCCCGCGGCATCCTGGAAGAGCCGCCGGCGCCGAGCCGTCTGAATGTCAAATTCGTCCAAGTCAAAACTACTCAGCGCGACCCGTCCCGTAATTGGGTCGAGGCGCAAAATTGCCAAATCTATCAATCAACTAAAGGCATGTTGGCGATGAATGGATGTCGCCTGTTGTTTCCAAATCCCCTCCGGGCCGGTTCCGGCTCGCACCCTTGCGGGTCCGCGCCGAGCAGCCTCGTCGTTGGCAGGAAAGAGACACCCGGACTCACCCGGCGTCAACAAACAAACCGTCCGAGCGGTCGGTTTTTTTAAAGCCTGCGTGGCCGTCCGCAGGGACGTTCTAGAAAACCTCGGCCCCGCGGGTGATCGACAGCACCCCGGTCCGCGACAGTTCCACCAGGCCCAGCGGCCGCATCAGCTCGACGAACTTGTCGATCTTCGACGAGGCGCCGGTCAGCTCGAAGATGAAGCTGTCGATGGTGGTGTCCAGCACCTTGGCGCGGAAGATGTCGGCGATGCGCAGGGCCTCGACGCGATCGCCGCCCGACCCCTTGACCTTCACCAGGGCCAGCTCGCGCTCCAGGCCGTTGGGGTCGCGGGTGATGTCCTGCACGTGGCGCGTGGCCACCATCTTCTCAAGCTGGGCCTCGATCTGCATCAGCACGTGCGGCGTGCCTCGCGTGACGATGGTCACCCGGCTGGTGTGCGCGCGGCGGTCGGTCTCGGCCACCGTCAGGCTCTCGATATTATAGCCCCGGGCCGCGAACAGGCCCACCAGCCGGTGCAGAACCCCAGGCTCGTTGTCCACCAGTATGGCGAAGGTCGCCAGGCTCTCGGCCTCTTCCGAAGGCGTCAGGTCATAGACGGAGGCGGGCTGTGTGTCGGACATGCTGGGTCTCGCAGAAGGCTCGGCAGGGAGGTGTCACAAGCGCCGCCTCCGGGCAAGGGATGGCGCGCTTGGCGACGAGTCCGAAAATCGCTGGCCTTCCCTGGGGCCGATGTCGGAGAACAAGCGCAACCACAAAGCAAGGGAGGCCCGTCCGGCCATGGCGATTTCACTCTACGACGTCAGCGTCACCTCATTCCTACAGTCGCTGAACGGCGTCGCGGGCTTCCTGGATCGGGGCCTGTCCCACTTCACCGACAACAATATCGACCCCAACAGCATCGTCGACGTCCGCCTGTTCCCCGACATGCTGCCCTTCTGGTTCCAGATCTCCTCGGTGGTGCACCACTCCGCAGAAGCCATCGACGGCGTGCGGGCCGGGACCTTCTCACCGGGCGGCGCGGCTCCGCCGCTCAGCTACGCCGACCTGCAGAAGCTGGTGGCCGACGCCCAGGCGTCGCTGAAGGCCCTCGACCCCGCCGAGGTCAACGGCTTTGAGGGCCAGGACATGGCCTTCGTCATGGGCTCGATGCGGATGCCCTTCACGGCGGAGGGGTTCCTGATGTCCTTCTCCCTGCCCAACCTGCACTTCCACGCCACCACCGCCTACGACATCCTGCGCATGCAGGGCGTGCCGCTCGGCAAGCGCGACTATCTGGGCGGCCTTCGCCTGAAGGCGTGAGTCGGTCAGTCTAGGCGTCCCCGTCTGGGGGCGGGCCTCTCCGGGCCTGGGCGAGCTGCTCGTCCAGGTCGCGGATTTCAGCCAGCAGCCCTTCACGCTCGGCGATCCACGGCCAGCGTGAATCGGCGCGGCGCCGCGGCAGGGTTTCGGTGAGGAAGGACAGCATGGCCGCCCGGCGCTGGGCCTCGTCCGGCGCCTCGGCGGCGAACGCGGTGATCGCCTCGCGGTACAGGGTCTCCAGGCGGTCGAGCGTTCCTTCGAGGCTCGCGGCCTTGCGAACCTGCGCGGTCACCAGTTCCGCGTCGGCAGGATTGTAGCGGGCGAGTTCGGCGGCGATGGCCTCCCCGGTGACCCGTCCGGTCAGGCTGCGCAGGCCGAAGTTCAGGTCGCGCAGGCGTGGCAGGGTCGCAGGCGTGACCATGCCCGCGAGGCCCCGGGCATCGCACACCACCACGGCGCAGCCGGCGCACAGCGCCTCCAGCGCCATGCGCGCGGTGGCGAAGACGAGGTCGTGCCGGACCAGCTCCTCCTCGGGCGCGGCGACCACCCGGCCTGCGCCAAGGCCCAGCAACTCCAGCTTCACGCCGGCCCGGTCGCATGCGGCCTGCAGGATCGGGATCTGGGCCTTGTTCTTGGTGAAGGCCAGGGCCGACAAGGGCCGGTTGGCCAGGGGGCGGGGCCTGGACGGGATACGGGCCAGGTCGACGGCGTTGAGCAGGACCTCCACTCTGGCCGGATCGGCGCCTTCGATATGCACCAGGCGGTCGCGCACGGCCTGGTCCACCGCCAGGTAGCGGTAGACCTGTGGGAACTGCGGCGCCTTCTCCTGGTAGAAGGTCCAGGCGTGGATCATGGACACCACCGGAACCTCCGGAAAGTGCAGTATCGCCTCCACGGTCTGGACGTAGTGGTGCCCATGGATCACATCCGGCGCCTCCCCCATCTGGGACAGGTCGGAGATCACCGCCACGCCGCAGGCATGCAGCTCCTGCGCCGCCGCGCCCAGGTGAGGCGAATAGACTATGGGGCGGTGGCCCCGACGCAGGAAGCCGATGGCCAGGTCGCGCACCACGCTCTCGGTGCCGCCCCGGCCGTCCAACCAAGCATTGGTGATCAGGATCTTCAGGGGGGCGGCGCTCATGCCGTCACCCCCATCAGGGCCATGACGATGGGTTCCACGTGGCGCCAGCGCAGCACCGAGCCATAGAGACCTGAGGCGACGCGGGCCTCGCCGAACTGTTCGTAAAGCGGTGTCTCGCCCGGGCGCGGCGCGAGTTCGCGGAAGGGCCGCAGGTCGTGCAGGGTCTCGCGCGCCAGCACAGCCTCCGCGCCCAGGGCCAGCAATTCGGTGACGTCGTCGCCGATCTCGGGAAAGGCCCGGGCCAGGGCGAGCTTGCGCGCCACCTCAGCCTGCGACAGGTCCAGGCGCAGGCGTTCAGGCCCCGGCTGGGGGATCACCATGGAGGGCGGCAGCACGGGATAGTCCAGCACCTCGACGGCGCGGCCCAGTCTGGCGCCAGCCGCCCCGGCGGCCACCTCGACGGTGAGGCGCCACAGGTCGTGGACAACATTGTAGAGCTGCCAGGAGTCGGTCACCACGCGGCCTATGTCCCGGGCCACGAAACTCTCGGCCAATTCGTCGGCGAGCCTGAGGAAAGGCGCGGCGTCGCCGGCCAGGATCCAGTCATAGACCTCGCGGTCGAGGTGGCGGCCGAACAGCTCGGTGGGAGTCGCCCCCAGTTCCCGGGCCAGGTCGCGGCTGGCCTGGACACGGCTGCGCGAGGTCCCGCTGCGGGAGCCGGAGGTCAGGACGAAGACGGCGGGCCGGGTCGCCTCGACCCATTTCATCAACCGCAGCTCGTGGCCGGGGTGGGAGACGGCTAAGGCGGTCGGGCGCGCGAAGGCGTCGCCCGTTAGGATATTCAAAACGCAAATCTCACTGATGAGCGAACCACGGGGGGTCTGGCCGCTTGCGATCCTTCTAAGGTCTAAGCCTTTAAATAACCAGGGTTTTCGGTGCGAAACGATAGCCGCCACCTAGGGTCGAGCGCGGCTCGCGTGGCGCCGTAAGTCCAAGCGCGCCTTGCCCGCGCGGCCAGGGTCGTCATGCTTAGGGACATGCACGCAGACCGGGACACCATCGCCGCCAACCTCGCGGCCTTTCCGCGCCGGGCCCTGGATCCCACCGGGCGCCGGCGCGCGGCCGTGGCCATCGTGCTGTCGGCCCAGGACGGTGAGCTTACCTACCTGCTGACCCGGCGGGCGCTCACCATGCGCCGGGGGGCGGGCAATTACGCCCTGCCCGGCGGCAATCTGGAGCCCGGCGAGGACGCCGTCACCGCCGCCATCCGCGAGACCTCCGAGGAGCTCGGCGTCGCCATCACGCCGCGGGAGGCGCTGGGAATGCTGGACGACTTCCTCACCCTGGGCGGTCACATCGTGACCCCAGTGGTGTTCTGGTCCGCCGAGACCCTCAGCCTCAATCCCGATCCCATCGAGGTGGACCGCGCCTGGTTCGAGCCGGTCGAGCGCCTGAACCATCCCGACTCGCCGATGAGCGAGGATCACCCCGATGGCGGTGAGCCGATCCTGCGGATGTTCGCCGACGACAACTGGATCAACCCGCCGACCGCCGCCTGGCTCTATCAGTTCCGCGAGGTCGCCTTGCACGGCCGTCTCATCCGCGTGAGCATGATCGGTCAGCCGGAGTGGACGGCGCGCTAGCTGGCCTTAGAGTAGCCGGTATAGAATTTTCAGAGCGGCGAGAGACCGCACAGGAGAGGGAGCCAATGGCCACCAAGACATTTCCCGTGGAAGCGAGCCACATCCTCATGTTCGCCCGATCGGTCGGCGACGATAACCGCGTCTATTCCGACGCCGAATACGCCAAGGGCACGGAAGCCGGCGGCATCCTCGCGCCCCCGACCTTCGCCCAGGCCAGCGCCCAGTTCGATCCCGACTACGGCCTGCGTCCCAAGATCGGCCAGCCCTGGTTCGGCTCGGGCAAGAACGCCACCGGCATCACCCGCGCGCCCGGCGGCGGCGGCGGGGGAGGCGGCGGTGGCGGCCTGCATGCGGAACAGCACTTCGAGTACCACCGCCCGATGAGGGCCGGCGACGTGCTCACCGCCACCACGACGCCCGGCAAGACCTGGGAGAAGGAAGGCAAGCGCTCGGGCAAGCTGGTCTTCTCCGAGAGCGTCACCGAGTACCGCGACCAGAAGGGCGAACTGGTGATCACCGCCCGCGGCGTCGGTGTCCGCACCGAACGCCCCGTCGAACAACCCGCTGAGAAGGCGTAGGAACATGGCGCTCAGCGCGAAATCACTGAAGGTGGGCGACGCCCACACCGCCCGCCTGGTGGAAGACCTCAAGCGGACCCAGATCGTCCAGTACGCCGGCGCGTCGGGCGACTACAACCCGCTGCACACCGACGAGATCTTCACCACCCAGGTGGCCGGCTACCCGTCGGTCTTCGCCCACGGCATGCTGACCATGGGCATGACCGGCAAGATGCTCACCGACTATGTCGGCGACGCCCGCCTGACCAAGTACGGCGTGCGCTTCACCAGCCAGGTCTGGCCGGGCGACACCCTGGACGCCACGGCGACGCTCAAGGCGATCACCGAGAAGGACGGCGCCAAGATCGCCGAGTTCGACGTCAAGACGGTCAACCAGGCCGGCGTCGAGGTGCTCAGCGGCTACGCCGAGGCCCGGGTCGACGACTAAAGGGAATGGCGGAGGCGGGCTTCCCGGCCTCCGCCGAATTCCTAGACCAGCCGCTTGCCAGCGTCGTCGATCACGGCGCCCAGGTCGCGGCCGTCATTGGCCAGGATCATCTCGTTGTGGGCCTTGCCCGACGGGATCATCGGGAAGCAGTTCTCTTCCTTGGTCACCCGGCAATCGAACAGCACGGGTTTCCGCACCGAGATCATCTCCAGGATCTTGTCGTCCAATTCGCCCGGCGTCTCGGCCCGGATGCCGACCCCGCCGAAGGCCTCGGCCATCTTCACGAAGTCGGGCAGGCTGGCGGAATAGGAGTGGCTGTAGCGCTCCCCGTGCAGCAGTTGCTGCCACTGGCGGACCATCCCCATCCACTCGTTGTTCAGGATGAAGATCTTGATCGGCAGGTCGTACTGAATGGCCGTGGCGATCTCCTGCATGGTCATCTGCACGCTGGCGTCGCCGGCGATGTCGATGACCAGGCTGTCGGGGTGGGCCATCTGCACGCCCACGGCGGCCGGCAGGCCGTAGCCCATGGTGCCCAGGCCGCCCGAGGTCATCCAGCGGTTGGGCTGCTCGAAGTGGTAATACTGGGCCGCCCACATCTGGTGCTGGCCGACCTCGGTGGTGATGTAGGTGTCACGGTCCTTGGTCAGCTCGTACAGCCGCTCGACGGCGTACTGCGGCTTGATCAGCTTTGAGTCCGGCGAATAGGCGAAGCCCTTCCGCGCGCGCCAGTGATCGATCTGGCTCCACCAATCCTTCAGGGCCGCCTGGTCAGTGGCCATGTTGCGACTCTTCCAGGCGGCGATCAGGTCTTCCAGCACCGAGCCGGCGTCGCCGACGATGCCGATGTCGGCCTTGACGTTCTTGGAGATCGACGAGGCGTCGATGTCGATGTGGATCTTCTTGGAGCCGGGCGAGAAGGCGTCCAGCCGGCCGGTGACCCGGTCGTCGAAGCGCGCGCCGATACAGACCATGACGTCGCAGTCGTGCATGGCGTGGTTGGCCTCATAGGCGCCGTGCATGCCCAGCATCCCCAGCCACTGGGGGTCCGACGCCGGGAAGGCGCCCAGGCCCATCAGGGTCGAGGTCACCGGCGCGCCGGTCAGCTTGGCGAAGTCGCGCAGCAGCTGGGCGGCCTTGGGGCCGGCATTGATGACGCCGCCGCCGGTATAGAGGATCGGCTTGCGGGCCCCGGCGATCAGGGCCGCGGCGTCGGCCACCTTGCCGGCGTCGCCCTTGGTGCGGGGATTGTACTCGTGGTTGTGCTTGACCGCCTTGGGGCCCTGGTAGGCGCCCTTGGAGAACTGCACGTCCTTGGGAATGTCGATGACCACCGGGCCTGGCCGGCCCGACGTGGCGATGTGGAAGGCCTCGTGCATGATGCGCGGCAGGTCCTCGACCGACTTCACCAGATAGTTCTGCTTGGTGATCGGCCGGGTGATGCCCACCGTGTCGCACTCCTGGAAGGCGTCGGTGCCGATCAGGTGGGTGGCGACCTGGCCGGTGATCACCACCATCGGGATGGAGTCCATCAGGGCGTCGACAATGCCGGTGACCGCGTTGGTGGCGCCGGGGCCGGAGGTGACCAGGACCACCCCGCACTTGCCGGTGGACCGCGCATAGCCCTCGGCGGCATGGGTCGCGCCCTGCTCGTGGCGGACCAGGACGTGCTGCAGGCGCTTTTCCTCAAACAGCGCGTCATAGATCGGCAGCACCGCGCCGCCCGGATAGCCGAAGAGCACCTCGACGCCCTGGTCGATCAGGGCGCGAACGACGATCTCGGCGCCGGTCAGGGTTTCAATGTCGGCTTCGATGGTGGTCTGGTGGGCGGTCATTTCGGGGAGCCTGGTGTGGGGCATTAAAAAAGGCCCTCTGGGGGCCCGGTGCAAGCGACCTTGTTCAGACTGACGTGATCGTCAGTCCGCGACAGGTCGCCGTACAAGTACAAGAATCTCGCGCACGAGCATTCTCCAGAAACGAAGGTCCCTGCTGATGCCATGCCCCCGTCAGGGCGTCAAGCCGGGGTTCAGCGCAAGAAACTGCCTCCACTGGTCGTCCGGGTCGCTCGCCGTGACGCGCGGCCAGTCGCTCATCTGGCCCCGCTGCCAGGTGGATTGGCGCTTGGCGTAGCGCCGGGTCTCCTGCTGGGCGGCGGTGAGCGCCCGGGTCGGGGTCAATTCGCCGCGCAGCTGGGCGGCCAGTTCGCGCACCCCGACGGCCTTCATGATCGGCAGGGCGGGGTCGAGGTTCCGCGCCATCAACTCGGCCACCTCCTCCAGGGCGCCGGCGGCCAGCATGGACGCTAGTCGCGCGTCGCAGCGGTCGTAGAGCGCCTTGCGGTCCGGCTCCAAGGCGACGGACGAATAGCTTCCGGCGGGGAGGGCAGGGTCGGTCCGCCCCTGCCAGTCGGTGAGCGAGACGCCACTGGCGGCGAAAACCTCCCAGGCCCGCACCAGCCTCTGCCGGTCGCCGGGGCTGATCCGCGCGGCCGCGGCGGGATCGGCGTCCCCCAGCCGGTGGCGGAAGCTGACCTCGCCCATCGTCTCATAGTCGCTAGCGGCCTGATCACGCAGCTCCGGGGGCGTGGCCGGGATTTCCGCCAGGCCGTGGGTGAGGGCGCGGAAGTAGAGGCCCGTGCCGCCCACCACCACCACCGGCTGACCTCGCCCCGTGATCTCGGCGATCGCCTGGGTCGCCGCCCGCGACCAGGTCCCCACCGACCAGCCGTCGGCGCCGTCCACGGTTCCCACCAGGTGATGCGGGACCCCGGCCTCGTCCTCAGGGGCGGGGCGGGCGGTCACCACGCGCAGGTCGCGATAGATCTGCAGGGCGTCGGCGCCGACGATCTCCGCCCCGATCTTCCGGGCCAGACGTAGGGCGAGCGCCGACTTGCCGCTTGCGGTGGGCCCGGCGATCAGCCAGATGCGGGGCTCCATGCAGCTCGCCCTTACCCTCGTCAGTCCCACGCCAGATGCGGCCCAGGCCGCCATCGGCCCGATCACCACAGCGCTCGCAGGCGCCCGCGCCCGCGTCAAGGAGCCCCGCGTCCTGGGCCCCGGCGCCATCGACCTCGCGCTCGAGGCGGACGCCATCGCCCCGGTCCGCATCGCGGTGGCGAACGCGCTGGAGGGCCTGCCCATCGACGCCTGCGTCCAGCACTGGAATGGCCGCCGCAAGCGCCTGCTGATCGCCGACATGGATTCCACCATCATCGGCTGCGAGTGCATCGACGAGCTGGCCGATTTCGCCGGCGTGAAGGACAGGGTCTCCGAGATCACCGAGCGGGCCATGCGCGGCGAGCTGGATTTCGAGTCGGCCCTGCGCGAGCGGGTGGCCATGCTGAAGGGCCTGTCTGTCGATGTCCTGCAGCGCTGCTACGACGAGCGGGTGCGGCTGAACTCCGGCGCCCGCACCCTGGTCCGCACCATGACGGCTAACGGCGCCGGCGCCTTCCTGGTCTCCGGCGGCTTCACCTTCTTCACGTCCCGCGTGGCCCAGGCCGCCGGTTTCCAAGCCAATCGTGCCAACACCCTGATCGAGGCGGCCGGCCTGCTGACCGGCGAGGTCGGCTCGCCGATCCTTGGCCGCGAGGCCAAGCTGGCCGCCCTGCGCGAGGAGACCGCCGCGGCGGGCTTCACCCCGGCCGAGGCGCTCGCGGTCGGCGATGGGGCCAATGATCTCGCCATGATCAACGACGCCGGCCTCGGCGTCGCCTACCGCGCCAAGCCCATCGTCGCCGCCGAGGCCGACGCCAAGGTCGACTATGCCGACCTCACCGCGCTCCTGTACTTCCAGGGCTACACGGCGGCCGACTTCGTTACAGACTGACGCCATGCTTGATTGGGCGGGGCGGGGCGACCTGGGCTATGGCCAGACCATGAGCCTGCCCCGCATCCCCAAGGCCGTCGTCTTCGACATGGACGGCCTGCTGGTGGACACCGAGACCGTCTATCGTGACGCCATGACCGCCGTGGCGGGGGAGATGGGACACGCGATGTCGCTCGACGTCTTCAAGGCGATGATCGGACTCCCCGACAACCGCGAGGTGCTTGTCGGCCACTACGGCGCCGATTTTCCGGTGACGGCGTTCAATGCCCGGGTCGTGGGTCTCGCCGACGAGATGGTCGCGGCGGGCGTCGCCTTGAAGACCGGCGTGCTGGAGATCCTCGACCACCTGGATATGCTGGGCCTGCCACGGGCCATCGCCACCTCGTCGAGCCATCGCGCCGTCGCGTCGCACCTGGGCGCCAGCGGGGTGATTTCCAGGTTCCACGCCGTGGTCGCCAAGGGGGACTATGCGCGGGGAAAGCCTCACCCTGATCCTTACCTGACCGCCGCGTCGCGCCTTGGCGTCGCACCCCACCTCTGCCTGGCCCTGGAGGACAGCCACAACGGCGTCCGCGCCGCGTCCTCGGCCGGCATGATGACCATCATGGTCCCCGACCTGCTGGACCCCACCGAGGAGATGCACGCGTTGTGCGTCCGCATCGCGCGGGACCTGCACGAGGTGCAGGGGCTGTTGGGCTAGCTCGGGTCGCTGTCGCGGCCGAGGCGCGCATCAGGGCCGGTCGGCGGTTCAGACGGCCGTCAGGCTAAAGCCGGGCAAGGCCGTCAGTTGCGGGAAGCTGAGCGGTTCAGCCGGGGGGCCGTCATGGCGTGACAGCCCCAGCCGCCACCATCCCACATCGCGCCAGGCGCCCAGCTTGTAGCCCACCTCGCGATAGACACCGATCGGGGTGAAGCCCACGGCCTCGTGCAATCCGACGCTGCCGGCGTTGGGCAGGGCGATCCCGGCGAAGGCCGATCGCAGGCCCTGGCGTTGCAGCAGCGGCAGGAGTGTGCGGTAGAGCGCGCCGCCCACCCCGGAGCGATGCCCCGCCTGAGCGACATAGACGGTCACGTCGCAGGACCAGCGATAGGCGGCCCGCTCGCGATGGGCCCCGGCATAGGCGTAGCCGACGACCTCTCCATCGCGCATGGCGGTGAGCCAGGGGTGGGTCGCCAGGGTCTTGATCACCCGCTCGCCCATCACCTCCGCCGAGGGCGGCTCGGTCTCGAAGGAGATGGCGGTCTCAACGACAATGGGCGCGTAGATCGCGGCGAAGGCGGCGCCATCGCCGGGCTCCGCGATCCGGACGTCGATGCGATCAGCCATGGATCCTATCGCGCGTTCGGGCCGCGCTCGAAGTACTTGAAGAAGGCGCTGTCGGGGGACAGCACCATCGTCGTGTCGCCCTGGCCGAGGGAGGCCTCATAGGCCGACATCGAGCGGTAGAAAGCCGCGAAGCTCGGATCGCGGCCGAAGCTCTGGGCGAAGATCCGGGTGCGCTGGGCGTCGCCCTCGCCTCGGGTGGTCTCGGCCTCCTCGGTGGCGGTGGCCAGCGTAATGGCCACTTCCTTGTCGGCGCCGGCGATGATCTCGCGCTTCTTCTGTTCGCCCTCGGCCCGCCGCTGGGCGGCTTCCTGCTGGCGGCTGGTCTGCATCCGGCGATAGACGGCCGCCTGGTTGGCCGCCGGCAGGTCGGCGCGCTTGATCCGCACGTCGATGATCTCGATGCCCAGGCGCGAGGAACTGGCCCGCTTGGCCACGTCCACCTTGGTCTGGGCCATCAGGGCGCCGCGGCGACCCGAGATGATATCGCTGGAGGTGGCCGTGCCGAGGATCTGGCGCAGGGACGAGTTCAGCAGACGCTCAATGCGGTCATTGGCCGTCCGCTCGTCGCGGAGGGTGCGGTAGTACTGCAGCGGGTTGGAGATGCGGTAGCGGACGAAGGCGTCCACCACCAGGCGCTCCTGGTCGGCGGCGATGATCTCTTCCTGGTCGGCCTCGAGCTTCAGATTGCGCTTGTCGAGCTTGATGACGTTCTCGAGGAAGGGCGCCTTGATCTTCAGACCCGGCGCGTTCTCGCCGGGGGCGTTGATCACCCGCACGGGTTCGCCGAAGCGGACCACGATGGCCTGCTGGCGCTGCTCGACGACGAACAGGGTGTTGAACAGGACGACCAGGACGCCAAGCGCGATGACACCCCAGGTGGTGAGGCGGCGGTTCATCGCGGGGCTCCGGGACTGGGAATGACGGTTTCGCCGCCCTCGGCCTGAGGTACGACGCGGGCTGTAGGCGTCTTGGCGCGGAAGACGTCTGGGGGCAGGATGATGGGCGCGCTGGCGCCCTTGCCGTCGATGACCACCTTGTTGGAGCGCGACAGCACCCGCTGCATGGTCTCGATATAGAGGCGGTCGCGGGTCACGCCCGGCGCGCGTTTGTACTCCGTCAGGATCTGGCTGAAGCGAGAGGCCTCACCGATCGCTTCCCGCACGGACTGTTCACGGTAGCCCTGGGCCGACTGGGTCAGCTTGGCCGCGTCACCCTTGGCCTCGTTGATCACCCGGTTGCGGTAGGAGTTGGCTTCGTTGACGGCGCTCTCGGCGTCCTGGCCGGCATTGGCCACTTCGCGGAATGCGGCGACGACTTCCTGCGGCGGGTTGGCGCTGCGGATCTGCACCTCGACGATGCTGACGCCGGCGCCCCAGCCGTCCAGGGTTCGCTGCATCAGTTCTGCCGACTGGGTCTGCACCCGGCCACGGCCGGTGGTCAGGATGTCCTGCAGGGTGGTCTTGCCCACCACCTCGCGCATGGCGCTCTCGGCGACGGCTTTGACGGCGTCCTCCTGGTCGCGAACCGTGAACACATACTTGGCGGCGTCGGCCACGCGCCAGGTGACGCTGAAGTCCAGGTTCACGATGTTCTCGTCGCCCGTCAGCATCAGGCTTTCTTCCGGCACGTCGGCGCCCGCCGATCCGCCGATATCGATGCGGTTCAGGCTGGTGACGGCGACCTTCTCCACCCGCTCGATCGGCGTGGGGAGGTGATAGCGGAGGCCCGGCGTCTCGGAGCGCGAATAGGAGCCGAAGGTGGTGACCACCGCCGCCTCGTTGGGCTGGACGATATAGACGCCCGAGAGGGCCCAAAGGGCGAAACCCGCGCCAGCCACCGCGGCGATCGCGCCCGGCCGGATCTGGTCGCCAGGTCCGCCGCCGGCGCCGAACAGGCCGCGCAGTTGGGCGATCAGCCGGTCCAGGATCGCCGAGATGTCGGGGCCGCCCGGGCCGCCGCCGCCGCCGGGACGGCGCGGACCGCCGCCCTGAGGTCCGGTGCTCTTCGGAGGTTGCTTGTCGCCGCCACCGCCCTCGCCCGATGGCGGAGAGCCCCAGGGGCCGGGGTTCGCATTGTCGTTCCAGGGCATGGTCGCGTCGTCTGCTTCTTTGTCTCGGCGCGGCGGCGAAAGGCCACCTGTCGTCGGGCTTGTAAACCGGCGCTGTCAGCCGGATATGAGGCGCGCAAGCTCGCAAAGCAAGACACACGGGTGTCATGAACGCTGAAACCGCCCCCGAACGCGCCGTTGTGCTGGCCGCCCTGGATCGGGTGCTGGATCCCAAGACTGGCAAGGGCCTGGTCGCGGCCCGCAAGGTCCACGGCCTCACCCTCGCGCCCGGCCGCGCCGGATTTGTTCTGGAAGTCGCCGCCAAAGACATCCCGCTCTATGAGCCGACCCGCGCCGAGGCGGAGCGCGCCCTGATGCACGTCGACGGCGTGGCCGAGGCCAGGGTGATGCTGACCGTGGAGGCCGACCAGCCGCCGCCGCCCGCGCCCGGCGTGACCCGTGTGGTCAAGGGCGCCCGCGTGACCCAGGATCCAGCCGCCGCGCCCAAGCCGCCTGTCGACGCCGTGCGTCCCGATCACGTCCGCCGGGTCATCGCCGTGGCCAGCGGCAAGGGCGGGGTGGGCAAGTCCACCATCTCGGTGAACCTGGCCGCCGCCTTCGCCGCCATGGGTCTGCGCGTCGGCCTGCTGGACGCCGACATCTACGGCCCTTCGGCCCCGCGCATGCTGGGGATCGACGGCGACCCGGGATTTGGTCCCGACAAGAAGCTGATCCCGCTGGAGGCCTGGGGGATGAAGGTGATGTCTATCGGCTTCCTGGTGGACGAGGCCGCGCCGATGATCTGGCGCGGGCCCATGGCCTCCTCGGCCGTGCGCCAGATGGCCAATGACGTGGCCTGGGGGACCGAGGCCGAACCCCTGGATATCCTGGTGGTCGACATGCCGCCGGGCACCGGCGACATCCAGCTGACCCTGGTTCAGAAGATCAAGCTGGATGGGGTTCTCATCGTCTCGACGCCGCAGGAAATCGCGCTCATCGATGCGCGCCGCGCCGTCGCCATGTTCCAGAAGACCAACACCCCGATCCTGGGGTTCGTGGAGAACATGTCCTACTTCCCCGACCCCGCCACGGGCGCCCGCATCCCGATCTTCGGCGAGGGCGGCGGCAAGGCGGAAGCGCAGAAGCTGGGCCTGCCGCTGCTGGGGGAAATTCCCCTGGACCAGGCCCTGCGCCAGGCCTGTGACGACGGCAGGCCGGTGACCGCGGCGGCTCCTGCGAGCCCCGCGGCCAACGTCTTCAATCAGATCGCCAAGGCGCTCCTCTAGGAGCTCTTATGGCTTGCCGTCGGTGTCGGGCAGGGACACGCCCGAGGCGGTGGCCAGGACGCCTGACTCGGCGGCCAGGGCGTCGCGGAGGTCGAGCTGGCGGCGCACCTCGCCGTGCCGGGTGGCGTCCAGCTTCCAGCCGATGAAGCAGGCACCGCCGAAGAACACCAGGATGATGGGGGCGAAGACGTAGCAGAGCTCCAGGCCGCGGATGGCTTCAGGGGTGTTCACCGCGCCCTCGGCGGCGTTGTAGCCCACCATGCCGAGCACGGTGAAGCTGACGCCGACCGTGATCGCCGAGCCGATCTTCTGGGTGGTGGTGACCAGGGCGTAGAGCAGGCCGGCCCGCTCCTCGCCAGTTTCCAGCCGGACCTCGTCGGCTACGTCGGCGACCATGGCCCGCACGATCAGCACGAAGGCCGAGGAGACGAAGCCCACCGCGAACATGGCGGGGATGGCCAGCGACATGGTGGCCGGCGGAATGATCATCAGCATCGACTGGGTGATGGCGTAGCAGACCGAGGTCAGCATCAGGGTCCGGTGTTTGCCCATCTTCTGCGCCAGCCAGCTCCAGAACATCGCGCCGGCCAGGCCCGCGGCTATGTAGAAGATCAGCAGGAACGAGGTCTGTGCGGTCGTGTAGCCCCGGGCGTCGTGGAAGAAGAACAGGTAGAGCGCCGCCGTGGTCCCGGGACCGAGCGCCATCACGAAGTCGGCGAAGATCAGCCGGACCATCTCGGGGCGGGTGATCAGTTTCCAGTAGTCGGCGAAGCTGGCGTGAACCCCTGAGGTCTTGGGGGCGACGCGCTCGGGGCTGATCATGACGCAGAGCAGCACGGTGATCGGCAGCAGGACGATGCAGAACCAGCCCATGGCGTGGACGCTCTCGGCGAAGCTGCCCTTCACCGACAGCTGCACCACCAGGATCAGGACGGCGCCGATGACCCCGACGGCGCTGATCACGCCATAGACCCGGGAACGGTCATTGTAGTCGGTGGCGAGCGCCGCGCCCCAGGCCGCCTGGGCCAGGGTGACGATGGAGATCCCCAGGTACAGCACCAGCAACCAGCCGATGACGTAGCCTTCGCTGACACCCTTGTCGGCCATGAACAGCATGTAGACCGCCGCCATCACCAGCGGGGCGCCGACCACCAGCCAGGGACGGTAGCGTCCCCAGCGCGACTTGGTCCGGTCCATGGCCATGCCCAGCAGAGGGTCCACCGCCAGGTCGATCAGGCGCACGATGGTGATCGCCGCGCCCACCGCCACCATGGACAGGCCCAGGTGCCCCGCGAAGAACCGCGGGAGGAAGACCGCCATCACCAGGCCGATGGCCGCGATGGGCAGCGCTGTCGAGGCGAAGGATAGGGCGACCGGCAGCGATAGCCGCTGGATTGGGGGCGAAACCGCCATGAAGGATCTCCTAATGGGGTGGCGCTGAACGCGCCTGTTCTAAAAAATTCAGAGTGCGCCGAACGGGCGCGGAAAAGACTTCAAATCCTGGAGCCGACCACCACGTTTCCAGGCTCGGCCGCCACGCTCTCGATGATCGCCGCCTCGTCATAGAGGGCGTCGCGTTCCTCGAGCTTGCGCCGGACCTCGGCGTGATTCTTGGCGTCCAACTTGTAACCGATGAAGCAGGCCCCGCCCAACATGACGAAGACGATGGGACCGATCAGATAGGCCAGCTCCAGATTGTGGATCGCCTCGGCGGTGTTGGTGGCGCCCTCCTTGGCGTTGTAGCCGACCCGGGCCAGCACGGTGAAGGTCAGGAAGATCGAGAAGGCCCCGGCCACCTTTCCGGTCAGCACGGTCAGGGCGTAGATCAGGCCGATCCGCTCCTTGCCGCCGTCCAGGCGCACCTCGTCGCCGATGTCGGCGGTGATCGCCCGGGTCATGACGCCGAAGCCCGCGGCCAGGAAGCCGGCCATGAACATCGCCGGCAGGGCCAGCATCATGCTGCCCTTGGGCAGGAAGCCCACCAGCATCAGCATCAGGGAATAGCCGGTGGTGGTGACCATCACCGCCCGGTGCTTGCTGATCCTGTTGGCCAGCCAGCTGACCGCCGGAGCGCCGGCGAAGCCCGCCAGGATGTAGACCAGCAGCAGGATGTTGGCCTCGGAGGTGGAGAAGCCCCGGGCGTCCTTGAAGTAGAACAGGTAGAGCGCGGCCATCCAGCCGGGGCCGAGCGACAGGCAGAGGTCCGCCAGCAGGATGCGGATCATGTTGGGCCGCGAGATCAGCGCCCAGTAGTCATGCAGGTTGAAGTGCTTGGCGCCGACGTCGACGGTGATCTTCTCCGGTGTGCGCCAGACCACCAGGGCCACGGCCACCGGCGTCAGGCCGATGATGAACCAGCCCATGGCCTTGACGCCCTGGGCGTCCGTCAGGCCCTGCTGCTCCAGGACGATGGGGATCACCAGGACCAGGACCGAGCCCAGCACCCCGACCGCCGTCATCACCGCGAAAATGCGCGAGCGCTCATGATAGTTGGTGGCCAGCGTCGCGGCCCAGGCCGAGTGCGAGAGGCCCAGGATCGAGGTGCCCAGGTACATGATCAGCAGCCAGCCCCCCAGATAGAGCTGGCCTGATCCTTCGGGGGCCTGGAACAGCATGATCAGGGCGACCATCAGGATCGGCGCCCCGATCACCGTCCAGATCCGGTAGCGGCCCCAGCGGGTCCGCGTGCGGTCCATGATCATGCCCAGGGCCGGGTCCAGCGGGATGTCGATGGCGCGCACCAGGGCGAAGACCGCGCCCACCACCGCCAGCTCCACGCCGATGTGGCTGGCGAAGTAGCGGGGCAGATAGACCGAGATGGCGATGGCCAGGGCCGATAGCGGCAGGCTGGTGCCCGCAAAGGCCAATATGGTTCCGAGCGATAGGCGTCCCGAGGGGGGCGCCGTGTTGGCCTGGGTCAAGTCTCGTATCCTCCGCGCACACTCAGCACACACTTGTCGGAGGCTTGAGTCAGGCCGGTAGGTTACGCGCGTTCACTTGCGGCGAAGCAAGTGGTTTCGAAGCCCGGACGCGACAGAATCGCGCCCGGGCCGCGTTGCGGAGTCAGCGGGCGCCTGGGGGCGTGACGATGGCCGCCTCACCGGTCACGCTTTCAACGATCGGCGCCTCGTCATAGAGGGCGTCGCGGGCGTCCAGTTCGGCCCGGATCTCGGCGTGCCGCTCGGCGCCCAGCTTGTAGCCGATCATGCAGGCGCCCCCCAGCATCACGAAGACCACCGGCCCGATCAGATAGGCCAGCTCCAGGTTATGGATGGCCTCCGGGGTGTTGGCCGCGCCGTCGGCGGCCAGGTATCCCACCTTGGAGAGCACCCAGAAGGTCAGGCCGATGGAGAAGGCCCCGGCGATCTTGGTGGTCATCACGGTGATGGCGTAGAGCAGGCCCGAACGTTCCTTGCCCTGCTCCAGGCGCACCTCGTCGGCCACGTCGGCGGTCATGGCCCGGGTCAGGACGTTGAAGCCCGCGGCCATGAAGCCGGCCATGAACATCGGGATCGCGCCGATCAGCATGTTGCCCTGCGGGATCGCCATCAGCGAGATCAGCACCAGGGAATAGACGGTGGTGGCCACCATCACCGCCCGGTGCTTGGAAATCTTGGTGGCCAGCCGCCCCATCAGCGGCGCGCCGGCGAATCCGGCCAGGATGTAGACCGCCAGCAGGATGCTCGCCTGGCCGGTGGTGAACCCGCGGCTGTCGGTGAAGAAGAACAGGTAGAGCGCGCTCATCCAGCCCGGACCCAGCGACAGGCAGAGGTCGGCCAGCAGGATGCGCAGGAACGAGGGGCGGGTGATCAGGGCGCCATAGTCGCGCAGGCGGAAGGCGTGGCCGGGAACCTCGGGCGCGATCTTCTCGGGCGTGCGCCAGATCACCAGGGCCGTGGCGATCGGGGTCAGCACGAAGATGAACCAGCCCATGGTGGCGATGTTGCCGGCGTCCGAGGCGCCGCGCGCCTCGTTGATGATGGGGATGGCCAGGATCGAGGCCGCCCCCAGGACGCCGATCCCGGTCATGATGCCGAACAGCCGCGACCGGTCGTCATAGTGCGGCGCGAGCGTCGCGGCCCAGGCCGCGTGCGACAGAGCCAGGATCGAATTGCCCAGATACATCACCAGCAGGCAGACGATCAGATAGGTCCGCCCGACCCCCTCAGGCGGCATGAAAAGGAAGTAGATTCCGGCCATCAGCACCGGCGCCCCGAGGATCGTCCAGAGCCGGTAGCGGCCCCAGCGGGTGCGGGTCTTGTCCATGGTCCAGCCCAGCAGGCCGTCCACCGGGATGTCGATCATGCGCACGATGAAGAAGGCCGCCCCCACCAGGGCCAGGTCGATGCCCAGATGGCTCGCATAGTGGCGGGGAAGATAGACGGAGATGGCGATGGCGACCGCCGAGATCGGCAGGCTGGTGGCCGCGAAGGCCATGGCTGTTGACAGCGGAAGCCGTCGGGCCCGCACCGCCGAAGAGTCGCTCATGAGTATCCCTGCTCCAGATGGGTCACGCCTCTTCCGGGCGATGTTGCTCCCTAGGTTACGCTGGATAATCCGAGGTCGGGCAAGTGAATTCAGTGCAACAGAACAGGGGCGGCCCTTGCGGGACCGCCCCTCCATGGAACCCGTTGCGGGGGCGGACCTAGCCGCCCTGCATCTTGCGGAAGAACTTCCCGCTCTGCTCGCCGCCGTTGAGGTAGGCCTGCTGGCCGGCCGGATCGGAAATCTTGGCCCAGTTGTCGCGGACTTCTTCCACCGACAGGCCGCCCTCGCCGAGATAGACGCCCTCGGTTTCGTACAGGCGGGTCAGGGCGAAGGCGCCGGCGCCGGCGGTCAGGATCGCGCCGGTGGGGGCTTCTTCTGAGGCCAGGTAGACGACGCCCGGGGTCACGTATTCCGGCTTCAGCTTTTCCAGGATCTCGGCGGGCATGAGGTTCTCGGTCATGCGCGTGGCGGCGACCGGGCTGATGGCGTTGATGTGGATGTTGTTCTTCTGGCCTTCCAGGCGGATCGTATTCATGAACCCGATGATGCCCAGCTTGGCGGCGCCGTAGTTGGACTGGCCGAAGTTGCCGTACATGCCCGAGGACGACGTCGTCACGACGATGCGGCCGTAGTTCTGCTCGCGCATGATCTCCCAGACGGCCTTGGTCGGCTTGACCGTGCCCATCAGGTGGACGTTCAGCACCAGCTCGAAGTCTTCCATGGTCATCTTGGCGAAGCTCTTGTCGCGCAGGATGCCGGCGTTGGCGATCAGCACGTCGATGCGGCCCCACTGGTCCATGGTCTGCTTGACCATATGGGCGACGCCGGCGTCGTCGGTGACCGAGCCGCCGTTGGCGATGGCTTCGCCGCCCATGGCCTTGATCTCTTCGACCACGGCGTCGGCGGCGGCCGAGGAGCCCCCCGAACCGTCCATCGAGCCGCCCAGGTCGTTGACCACCACCTTGGCCCCGCGACGCGCCAACTCCAGCGCATGCTGCTTGCCCAGGCCGCCGCCGGCGCCGGTGACGATCGCGACTTTGCCGTCGAAGCGGATGTCCGCCATGGAAGTCTCTCCAGAAAGAGGGGTCAGAATTTCGCGCGGTTTGTGCGGCGCGGGAGAGGCGAGGTCAAGCCGCCGCCTGTCCCCGGGACGGTTGGCTCCGCGGTTCGGATCCTGCGATTTCGAGTGTGCTTAACGGTTCCTTGGCGACCCCATTCTAGGGTTTGGCTCAGGATGTAGAGGACCGGGAAGTCGGCATGATCAAGACCGTCGGTCGCAACCGGGACGCCTATACGGCCGTGGTTCTTGGGCTCTGCTACATCGCCAACCTCTGGCTGACCAATGCGCTACGCCAGCAGGCCGGCGGCATCGACACCATCTGGACGGCCAACGCCTTTGTCATCGGCGCCCTGCTGTTGCTGCCGGCCCGCTGGGGGCTGCCGACCCTGGTGACCGGGTTCACTATCCAGGTCGCTGTCGTCCTGATGTTCAAGGTCGGCCTGGTCGACGCGATCGGCTTCTCGGTGCTGAACACCGTGGAGGCCGTGGGCGTGGTCTGGCTGGCGCGCAGGATGCGGGTCGTGCGCCTCACCACGCCGAGCCGGTTCGCCGGTCTCATCTTCCTGGCCCTGCTGCCTGTCCTGCTGGTGGGTTCGGTCCTGCTGGGGGTCGGCGCCTGGATTCTGCACGGCGAGTTTCCGGTCGCCATGCTGGCCAACCGCCTGCCGGCCAAGTTGCTGGGCATGGGCCTGGTCCTGCCTGCCATCCTGCTTCTGGGACGCAGCAGCGCGGCGGGCCTGATGCAGGCGGCCTTGTGGCAAAACCTGTCGGCCTACCTGTTGATGGCGGCCCTTGCGGCGCTGGTTTTCACCCCCTTGAGCGGCGTGGCCCTGTTGGCCGCCTTCCCG
This sequence comes from Phenylobacterium sp., assembly GCF_030651185.1. GTDB lineage: Bacteria > Pseudomonadota > Alphaproteobacteria > Caulobacterales > Caulobacteraceae > Phenylobacterium. The sequence goes on along the minus strand of NZ_JAUSCJ010000006.1, from coordinate 87,853 downwards.
GCGATCACCCTCGTGGGCCTGCGCATGGGCCCGCGCGCCGTCATCCTCGCCATGGGGCTGACCTGCATCGTCATGCTCCCGCTGGGCATCCAGCACGCCCCGACGGGGCTGATGGCGGACCATGAGAGCCTCAATCAGCGGATCACCCTGACCCAGGTCTACCTGGCCATGGTCTTCGCCACCGGCCTGATCGTCGCCCTGATGGCCACCCACCAGCAGCGGCTGCGCCAGATCCTGGCCCGGCGTTCCGCCAGCTACATGCGCGCTCGCGACCGGGCCCAGGCGGCCTCCGTCGCCAAGACCGAGTTCCTGGCGGCCATGAGCCATGAGATCCGCACGCCGCTGAACTCCATCATCGGCTTTGCCCAGGTGCTGGAACGCCGCGACGACCTGCCCGCCGACAGCCGCCACCAGATCGGCATGATCGAGCGGTCGGGCGGCGCCCTGCTGACCGTGGTCAACGACATCCTCGACTTCTCCAAGGTGGAGGCCGGGCGCATCGACCTGGACCCCAAGGCGGTGGACCTGGCCGAAGCCTGCCAGTCGGCCCTCTCGATCGTGGCCGACAGCGCCGAGCTCAAGGGCCTGACCCTGGCCATGACCGTCGCCGGCGACCAGGTCGCCGCCCATGTCTGCGACGACCACCGCCTGGGCCAGGTGCTGCTCAACCTGCTCAACAACGCGGTGAAGTTCACCGACGCCGGCGGCGTCACCCTGGCCCTGTCGGTCGCGCCCGCGGGCGATCTCGACCTGATCCACATCGCCGTCACCGACACCGGCCCCGGCATAGCGCCGGAGGCCGCCGAGCGCCTGTTCCAGCGCTTCAGCCAGGTGGACTCATCGGTCAGCCGCACCCATGGCGGCACGGGCCTGGGCCTGGCCATCTGCAAGGGCCTGGTGGACCTGATGGGCGGCAAGGTGGGCGTTGAGTCCGCCGTCGGCCAGGGCTCCACCTTCTGGCTCGAAATCCCCATGGCCCGGGCCGACGCCATAGTCGCCGCCCCGGCCGAGACGGGCGGGGCGCAGGGCCTCTCGGCTCACATCCTGCTGGTGGACGACCACCCCATGAACCGCGAACTGGGGATCACCGTCCTCACCCTGCTGGGCTGCACCGTCGACGTCGCCTGCGATGGCCGGGAGGCGATCGAGGTGGCCCAGCGCCGCCGCTACGACGCCATCCTGATGGACGTGCACATGCCGGTCGTCGACGGCCTGGCCGCCACCCGCGCGATCCGCGCCCTCGGCGGTCGGGTCAGCATGACCCCCATCATCGCCATGAGCGCCGACGTCCTGCCCGAGCAGGTCGCCAGGATGCGCGAGGCCGGAATGGTCGACAGCGTCGGCAAGCCCATCAGCATCCAGGCCCTCAACGACTGCCTGGCCCGCTGGATCGGCCGCGACGCCGATGGCGAGGTCCTGGCGGCCTGATCTTCCTCCCCAACCTGCCGCGACGACAGCCTCGCGTTTTCGCAGGCGGGCCGACAGGATGACCCCAAAGCGGCCGGCGCCCGGTCGAGAATTAGGGGAAACACCATGGATCTCACCAACGCCTCGGCCCTGGTCACCGGCGGCGCCGGCGGCTTCGGCAGCGCCACGGCGCGCCGCCTCGCCCAGCGGGGGATGAAGGTGGTCATCGCCGACGTGGCCGACGAGCGCGGTGAGGCCCTGGCGAAAGAACTCGGCAACGGCTCGGTCTATGTGCGCACCGACATCATGGATGAGGACTCCATCGCCAAGGCCGTGCAGGCCGCCGTGGACCTGGCTCCCTTGCGCGCCGCCGTGGTGGTGCACGGCGGACCCCCGCCCCCCGGCGCCACCGGCGCGGCCCGCACCGTCAACCGCGAGGGCAAGCGCATCCCGCTGGCCCACTTCGCCCACACGGTCGGGGTCTATCTCAACAGCGCGTTCGCGGTCACCAGCCAGGCCGCCGAGGCCATGGCGACGAACGCGCCGCTCGCCTCCAACCAGCGCGGCGTGGTGATCAACACCGCCTCCATCGCGGGCTATGAGGGCCAACCCGGCCAGGCGGCCTATTCGGCGGCCAAGGGCGGCATCATCGGCATGACCCTGACCATCGCCCGCGACCTGGCGCCGATCGGCGTCCGCGCCATGGCCATCGCGCCCGGCACCTTCCTGACCCTGGCCTATTCCGCCCGCATGACCGACGAGGAAGCCCAGGCCAAGTGGGGGCCCATGGTGCCCAATCCCCACCGCATGGGCGATCCCGACGAATACGCCCAGCTCGCCGCCCACATCTGCGACAACGACTTCCTCAACGGGACCACCATCCGCCTGGACGGCGCGCAGCGGTTCTAGGGCGACGTTCTCAGTTCGCCGCCATCTGGGTCCCGCGCAGGAACTTCACCAGCACCCGCTGGCCGATCAGGAACGGCGCGTCGTGGGCGCTGACCACCACCTCGACGACCCGGTCGTCGGTGCGTTCGGTGGGGTCGTCGGAGACCAGCTTGCGGGCGCCGAATACCGCAGCCTGGCGCAGCACCGTGCCGCGATAGACCTTGGTGGGGTCGCTCTCGGGCGCGATCTGCACCGCCTGACCGATGCTGACATAGGGCAGGGCCCCCTCGGCGATCTCGGCGCGGACGATGTGCGGCGCCGTCGGCTCCAGGTCGAACATGGTCGAGACGTTCAGGGTCGAGGCGCCAGCGCCTGGATTGGCGTAGCGCCGGGCGATGCGGCCGTCGGCCGGCGCGCGGATGATGGTCAGTTCCTGCTCGTAGCGGGCCCGTTCGAGGGCGGCCTGCGCGGTGGCGATATTGGCGCGCTGGGCTTCGAGGTTGGCCTGGGCTTCGCGGATCTTGTCCTGCGCCTGATCCAGCCGCTGGCCGGCCACGAAGTTGGTGGCAACCAGCCCCTGCAGCCGGGCGCGCTCGCGCTGGGCGGTGGAGAGCTGCACCTGGGTCATCGCCATCTGGGCGCGGGCCTGGCGCACGGCGGCGGCAGCTTGAGCTGCGGCCAGGCGCGGCTCGTCGTCCTCCTGGCGGGCCAGGACCTGGCCCTTGGTGACCCGGTCGCCCTCGCTCACCAGAACCTCGCGCACGATCCCGGCGCGGCGGGCGGCGACCTGGATCATGCCGCCCTCGACATCGGCCTTGCCGTTGGCGATGGCGACGAAGGGGCTCTTGGGCGCCTTGGCGGCGGCGACCTTGGCGGCCTCCGCCTTCTGGGCCTTGGCCTGGCCGTTGAGCACGACCCCGCCGGCGACGGCGAGGCCCAGCACGAGGACCACGACCCAGACGACGTGGCGGCGGAGGAAGGCGAACATGGTCTTAGGCTCCGATGAGCTCAGGGGTCTGGGCGGCGGCAGGGTCCGGCGTCGTGCGCCGGTCGTCCAGGATGCGGCCGTCTTCGATGTGGATGATGCGGTCGGCATAGGCTTCCAGCCGCGGATCGTGGGTCACGCAGATCACGGCGGCCCCATGGCTCTTGGCCGCCCGCTGCAGAAGCTGGATGACGATCTGGCCGTTCTCGCCGTCCAGCGCGCTGGTGGGCTCGTCGGCGAACAGCAGGTGCGGCTCCTTGGCCAGGGCGCGGGCGATGGCCACCCGCTGCTTCTCACCGCCCGACAGCTCTGAAGGGCGCTGGTGCATGCGCTTGGAAAGACCCACCTCGGCCAGGGCGATCTCGGCCCGGGCGCGGGCCTCGGCCGGCGCGAAGCCCTTGTACTTCAGGATGATGGTCACCTGCTGCAGGGCGCTCAGCGCCCCGAACAGATTGAAGCCCTGGAAAATGAAGCCGCAGTGGTCCAGCCGGAACCGGTCGATCTTCCCGGGGCTGAGCTTCCACAGGTCCTCGCCCATGGCGCTCACCGAACCCTCGTCGGGTTTCAGCAGGCCCGACAGGGTCGCCACCAGGGTCGACTTGCCGGACCCCGAGGGCCCCATGACCATGGTCACGTCGCCGTGCAGGGCGTCGAAGTCCACCGACTTCAGCACCTCGATGTGGGTGCGGCCGGTCTTGAACCGCTTGGTCAGGCCCTTTGCCACCAGGGCGTGGGCGCCGGGAACACCGGAGGTCTGGCTCATCGCAGCAGGTCCGCGGGTTGGCTCTTCTTGAGGATGCCCATGGCCATCAGGCCCGAGGCCATGGAGATCAGCATCAGCAGGATGGCGACCCCGGTGATCCAGCCGATGGGGAAGCCCATGGGCAGGCCGGCGCTCTTGGCCAGCAGCGAGATGCCGAAGGTCAGCAGGGCGGTGGCGCCGAGACCGACGATCCCCACCCAGAAGGACAGCTCCACCACGATCAGCCGCAGCGAAGGCATGGAGACGCCGAGCGCGCGGAGGCTGGCGAACTCCTTGATGTTGGCCAGGATCGCCCCGCGCAGGGTCTGGGAGGTGATCCCCACCCCGATCAGGAAGCCCAGGAACACCGAGAAGCCCAGCATCACCCCGATGATCTGTTCCTTCATCAGGGCGCCCTCATTGGCCTTGGACAGCTCGTCCCGGGTCCAGGCGCGATAGGCCTTGTCGGCGTTGGCGTTCAGGGTGTCGCGCACCTCTTCGGCCCGGGCCGGGTCCTTGATCCGCACCATCAGGGGGCCGGTCTTGTCGCCCTTCTCCCCCATGCCCAGCAGACGCATGGTGTCGCGCGACACCACCACCGAGGCCTGGTTGATGTCTGGATAGCCATCCAGGATGGCGCGCACATGCACCGACTTGCCGTTCAGGGCGGCGCTGTCGCCGGGCTTGACGCCGAGCCGCGCCAGCGCGCTGCGGTCGATGGCCACCGCATAGGGCTCCTGCAGGGCGATGCGGACGGTCTCGGAATAGTCGGTGGGCAGGGTCACCGCCCCGGGGCGGGTGTCGACCATATTGACCTGGACGAAGGTGGTGACCGCCTTCTTTCCCGGGGGCGGACGGTTGGTCCAGCGGGCGCCGTCGCCGTCGAAGCTGGCCACCTCCACCACGTCGGGATTCAGATAGAGCTGTGGCTGGATCCGGCGGGGCAGGCCAGATGGACCGGAATTGATCAGGCTCTCCGACTTGGCGCCCAGCACCAGGATGTCGGCGCGGCTCCGGTCGATGGTGGCCGTGGCGCCCTTCACGATCCCGGTGAACATGCCGACCTGGGCCAGGATCAGCAGGCCCGAAAAGGCCAGCGCGATCACGGCGGCCATGTAGCGGCGCCATTCATAGATCAGGGTGGCCAAGGCCAGTGACATTGCGTCCCTCCAACGGCGCCAGCATGTGTGCGCGGGACCGTCGGGAGCCTAGTTAAAACGCTGTAAGGCGGCGGTTTTGGTGCCCTAATCGCATGAATTATAAGTAACTTTCCACGCGGGCGTCGCCTAAGTCATTGATCACAAAAGTCCCTAGCCAGGGCGCTGTTACATTGTTACGGATCGCCACCCGCGGCCTCTCCGGGCCCTGCGAAACCTCATCGGGATGTTCATGCTTCGACAGACCTTGGGCGGCGCGCTCGCCGCCGCCATCGCCCTCTCCACCGCCCCGGCCCGCGCCGACGAGGGCATGTGGACCTTCGACAACTTCCCCGCCGCCAAGGTGGCCCAGGCCTATGGCGTCAAGACCGACCAGAAGTGGCTCGACCGCGTCCAGTCCGCCTCGGTGCGGCTCACCAGCGGCTGCTCGGCCTCGCTGGTCTCCAGGGACGGCCTGGTCTTCACCAACCACCACTGCATCGTCGACTGCGCCCAGAGCCTGTCGGACGGCAAGACCGACTATGTGAAGGACGGTTTCCTCACCGCCGCGCGGACCGAGGAAAAGAAGTGCCCCGGCATGCAGGCCGAGGTGCTGGTCTCCATCACCGACCTCACCGCCGACATCGGCAAGGCCACCGCCGGCAAGACCGGGCTCGACTTCGTCAAGGCGCGCGACGCCGCCAAGGGCGCGGCCGAGACTGTCGCCTGCGGCAAGGACGAGGCGTTCCGCTGCCAGCTGGTCACCCTCTACCGGGGCGGCCAGTACAAGCTCTACAAGTACCGCAAATATTCCGATGTCCGTCTGGTGTTCGCCCCCGAGCTGGCGACCGCCTTCTTCGGCGGCGATCCGGACAATTTCAACTTCCCGCGCTTCAATCTCGATGCCGCCTTCGTGCGCCTCTACGAGAACGGCAAGCCGATCGCCTCGCCGCAGCACCTGATCTGGCAGAGCCGCGCCCCCAAGGACGGCGAGGTCACCTTCGTCTCCGGCAATCCCGGCGGCACTGACCGCATGCTCACCGTCGCCCAGCTGGAGACCCAGCGCGACCTGGCCCTGCCCATCGGCCAGTTGCAGCGCTCGGAGCTGCGCGGCCGGTTGATCGCCTTCGGGGAGCGCGACGCGGAGTCCAAGCGTATCGCCACCGATCCGCTGTTCGGCGTCGAGAACAGTTTCAAGGTCTTCTACGGCCGGCAGTTCGCCCTCAACGACCCGGCCTTCATGGCCGACAAGCGCGCCGCCGAGGCCGACCTGCGCGCCAAGGTGGCCGCCGATCCCAAGCTCGCCGCCGACATCGGCGACCCGTGGGGCGAGATCGCCAAGGTCCAGGGCCCCTATGCCGACCGCTATCTCCGTCTGCGCCAGCTTGAGAGCGGCGCCGGCTCGCTCTCGGAACTGTTCATGTACGCCCGCGAACTGGTCCGCGCCGGCCAGGAACGCGCCAAGCCCTCGGCCGAGCGCCTGCCGGAATACGGCGACGCGGGCCTGGCCCTCATGGCCAAGCAGATCCTCGACGAACAGCCCGTGGACGCCGCCCTGGAGCAGCTCTATCTCGGCTTCTGGCTGTCCAAGACCCGCGAATACCTCACCGTCGACGACGCGGCGGTGAAGCTGCTGCTGGGCAAGGAGAGTCCCGAGGCCATGGCCGCCCGCCTGGTGGCCGGGACCAAGCTCGCCGATCCCGCCGAGCGCAAGCGCCTCTGGGACGGCGGCCTGGCCGCCATCCAGGCGTCGACCGACCCGATGATCCAGCTCGCCCTGCGCATCGACCCGCCGGCCCGCGCAGTCCGCACCGCCTGGGAGACCGAGATCAGCGGCCCCACAGACCGGGCCGCCGAGCGCATCGCCCGGGCCAAGTTCGCCGCCTATGGCGACGCGGTCTATCCCGACGCCACCTTCACCCTGCGCCTGTCCTACGGAAAGGTGGCCGGCTGGACCTATCGCGGGACCACCATCACCCCCTTCACCACCTTCGCCGGCCTCTATGACCGCGCCACCGGCGCCGATCCCTTCCAGCTCGCGCCCCGCTGGGTCGCCGCCAAGGACAGGCTGAACCCGGCCACGGTGTTCAACTTCGTCACCACCAACGACATCATCGGCGGCAACTCCGGCTCCCCGGTGCTCAACGCCAAGGCCGAGATCCTGGGCGCCGCCTTCGACGGCAACATCCACTCCCTCGGCGGCAATTACGGCTACGACGGCACGATCAACCGCACGGTGGTCGTGGCCACCTCAGCGGCGACCGAGGCCCTGGAAAAGGTCTACGGCCGCACGGCCCTGGTGAAGGAACTCACCCGCAGATAACCTCACCCCTCCACCGTCATCCCCGGGCTTGTCCCGGGGACCCATGATCTCCGTCTCGCCGTAGCGCGCGCGGCCGACGCCAAGTCAGCTTGCTACGCCTCGGAGATCTTGGGTGGCCGGGACAAGACCCGCTCCGATCTTCACGCGGGAAGGGTCCAATTCGAGGGCTGCCAAGGGGCTGCACGCACACGGCTGCGCCCATGTCTCGACTGTGAATAAAAGTGCTAGCCCTCTGGCTTCGGCCGGGGGGCTTTCGCCTTCTGTTTCTTCTGAGATGCTGCGCGCGGGTTCGCTTGCTCTAAAGGCCGCTTTGGGGGTCTAGGCCTCGCAAGCGGCGGTAGCGGTCGCGGCCTAAATTTCCAGGCGTCGGGTAGCTGGTAGGGAAGCGGAAATCTGACTTTGCCAAGAACTTTGCCGCGCTCTCTCGCGATGAGAATCGCGGCCGAGATGTCAGAAAGATCCTCTGTCATAGCCCTGATGTCGGCTGCGCTGACACGGTGGCCTCTGCCCCGATCAATAGGCGCTAGGTGAAGGTTGCTGACGATGTAGTCGCCGCTTTCGAGCTGGTGCCCACCCCAGTGGACCAAGTTGTTTCGGACGCTGGAGATTAGTGAGAGGTGCGAAAAGAAGGGGTCGAGCCCGTCCTTCTCGTCCCACCTACCGGTGGCTTCCAAAACCCGGTTGATCGCGTCTTTGAGCTCGGCCACCCGGTCTGAGTGAAATAGGGCCCGCCCGACCACCTCGGTTACGCGCGTGTAGCGGAAAAGCAGAAGTCGGAGATGGTGCTCGGTCGCAGCGAATGTGTGTAAAAATCCGCCCAGAGCCAAGCACCACTCGGTGTGGGCGGCCACATACTCGGGCGTTTCGTCAGGGACGAAGACCCCAAAGGCGCGACGTCCGCCGCGATCCCTATCAACCATGGCCGACAATCTCCTGAGATGAAAACCCGAGGCCATGCGGCCACTTTGAGTGGGCGCTAGAGCTACCGATTGGGATCTGAATCGCTCGAGCCCGTCGACGTCTGGACCCCGCCTCGCCTTAACCCAGCCTAAGCCGGCTTCCCAAACGGCGTGGAGTCGAAGATCGATTGCTCATCCGCCGTCATCTCCACCGGCACGTCGGCGAACAGTGGGGTCGACAGATAGCGCTCCCCGGTGTCGGGCAGCATGCAGAGGATGTTGGCCCCCTTGGGCGCCGTGGCGGCGATCTTCAGCGCCCCGGCGAAGGTCGCGCCCGAGGTGATGCCCACGAAGATCCCCTCCTGGTCGGCCAGCCGCTTGCTCATGGCCATGGATTCCGGGCCCGCGGTGGGCAGGATCTGATCGATCAGCGACATCGCCACGGCGTCCCCGGTCAGCTTGGGGATGAAGTCCGGTGTCCAGCCCTGCATGGGGTGGGGCTTCCAGGCCGGGTGGCTGGTCGCCGCGCTGCCGTCGGGGTTTCGCGCCTGCTCGGCCCCGCTGCCCAGCAGCTGGGCGTCCTCCGGCTCGCAGACGATGATCTTGGTCTTGGGGCTCTTCTCCTTCAGCACCCGGGCGACGCCCTTCAGCGTCCCGCCGGTGCCGTAGCCGGTCACCCAGTAGTCCAGGGTCTCGCCTGCGAAGTCCTCCAGGATCTCCAGCGCCGTGGTCCGCGAGTGCATGTCCGGATTGGCTTCGTTCTCGAACTGCCGGGTCAGGAACCAGCCGTGCTTCTCCGCCAGCTCCATGGCCTTGGCGACCATGCCGGTCCCGCGCAGACTTGCAGGCGTCGTGACCACTTTCGCCCCTAAGAACCGCATCAGCTTGCGCCGCTCCACCGAGAAGCTCTCGGCCATGGTGACCACCAGGGGGTAGCCCTTCTGCGCGCAGACCATGGCCAGGCCGATCCCGGTATTGCCGCTGGTGGCCTCGATCACGGTCTGGCCGGGCTTCAGGGCGCCCGACTTCTCGGCCGCCTCGATGACGCCCAGCGCCAGCCGGTCCTTCACCGAGCCCAGGGGATTGAAGGACTCGACCTTGACCCACAGGTTCACGCCGTCGGGCCCCAGCTTGTTGATCCGCACCACCGGAGTGCGGCCGATGGTTTCGAGGATGTTCTGATAGCGGGCCATCTGGGGCCTCCGGTCTGGCGCGGGAAACAGGCGCGCAACCTATGTCCTGGCTTGGCCCCGCCACAACCCCGATCAGGACATCGCCACCCCCATCGTCGTGGTCATTTCCTCATGCCAGTCCTTGCGCGTGCGCGAATAGATCAGGCAGTCGGCCGGATCGCCCGACCCGAATCCTGAACTGCGCAGCAGTCCCTCGCGGGTGAAGCCGCACCGCTCGGCCAGCTTCCACGAGGCGGTGTTCCAGACCTCGATCATCAGCTGCTGGCGATAGATATTCGGCCGCTCGGCGAACAGCAGGTCGGAGAATTCCCGCACCGCCGGCGCCGCCAGCCCGCGTCCCCGGTCGGCGGGATCGTGCAGGATATAGCCCAGCTCGAAACCATGGATGCAGGGCGCGGCGCGGTAGAACTGGCAGGTCCCCACCAGCCGCCCCTGCGCCTCGATGGCCATGGCCCCGGCCTCCTGCGTCCAGAACCCGCTGGCGGCTAAGGTCTCCGCCAGCCGCGCGGGATCGGTCATCGGCTCGGTGATGGACAGCGTGAAGGGATAGCGCGCGACCTGGGCGAGGTCGGCGGCGGTGATACGGCGAAGGGTCATGGGAAGCTCTCTGGACATGGGGGGCCGAAAGCCCGCAGGGGCGGGCGGGGAGGGCGCTTCGCGCGCCGATGTCCAGGGTCAGGCCATGGCGCAAGGCTAGCCGAGATCGCGGCGCGGTCAATGCGCCGCCCGACGCCGGGTCACCCTTCCGCCCCCCGCAACCGCGCCCTAAGCTCATCCCCAACAAAATCGAGAGGAAACCCCATGGCCCAAGACACCCAACTCGTCGGCAAGACCTGCTTCGTCGCCGGCGCCTCCAGCGGCATCAATCTCGGCATCGCCAAGCGGTTCGCCGCCGCCGGCGCCAATGTCGTCATCATCAGCCGCAGCGAGGAAAAGATCGCAGCCGCCGCCAAGGAGGTCTCCACCTTCGGCAAGCCCTGCATCGGCATCGCCGCCGACGTCCGCGACTACGCCGCCGTCGAGGCCGCCCTCAAACGAACCCACTCAGAGTTTGGTGAAATCGACATCGTGCTCTCCGGCGCGGCCGGCAACTTCGTGGCCCCGGCGCTCGGCATGAGCGCCAACGGCTTCAAGACCGTGGTGGACATCGACCTGATCGGCACCTTCAACGTCCTGCGCGCCTCGTTTGAGTTCCTGCGCCGGCCGGGCGCCAGCCTGATCTCCATCACCGCCGGCCAGGGCGAGCGCGCGTCGCTCTTCCAGTCCCATGTCTGCGCCGCCAAGGCGGGCATCAACATGCTGACCAAGTGCCTGGCGCTTGAGTGGGGACCCGGCGGCGTCCGCGTCAACGCCATCTCGCCCGGCCCCATCGCCGACACCGAGGGCATGGCCCGCCTGGCCTCGACCCCGGAGGCCGAGGAGCGGGTGAAGAGCCGCAACCCCATGCGCCGCTACGGGACCAAGGACGAGATCGCCGACATGTGCCTGTTCCTCTCCTCGGACCAGGCCAAGTACGTCAACGGCGCCATCATCCCCGTCGACGGCGGCTCCGGCTGCGGCGATGCTTCCGGCAACGCGCTAGCCAACTACGCCTAGGACACCGATCACCTCCCCCGGCGACGGGGGAGGCGGTCACCCCGCCGACGGCCTGGGGCGGTTGAGCGCCCCGCCGATCCAGGCGCAGGGCAGGGCGGTCACCGCCAGGGCGATGGGATACCAGCGCGGCCCCAGGTCCAGGTTCCAGGTGGCCGCCCCCCCTGCGACGGCCACGATCGTGCCGATCGCCCCCAGGATCAGGGCGTGCCGCATCGGCCGGGTCGGCGCCAGGCGCGCGGCGATGTAGCTGCCCAAGGCGCCGAACACCAGGCGGTAGGAGAGGGCCAGGGCATTGTCCCCCGCCTCCTTCATCGGCTCACGCCCCGCCGGATAGACCCCCAGCATATGGAACACCGTGTCCGTCGCCAGCGACAGCACCACCACCGCGGCGAACCCTGCCAGCAACGCCACCACGCTCTGCAGCCATAACCGCAGGCCCGCCGTCTTGTCGGTCACCTCGACTGTCATCAGACCACCCCCTCCGTCGCTTCGTCCTCACCAGGACGTTTCAGAGAACGCCGATCCGACAACGTGGGCGGGGTTTTGTCGAGTCCAGGGTCTGGCTTGGAGCGCCCGTGAGCCCGGCCCTAGGACTTTGCGGCCAGCCCGGCGACCCAGCCCTTGGTGGCCGGGCAGCCGTCCATGGCGCGCTTGTAGCCGGCGCGCGCGGTGGTGCGCGCCACATAGGCCAGCTCCGCCTCGCCGAGCTGGAACCCCACCGTGCGCTGGGCGAACTCCAGGGCGTAGGTGATCGAGATGTCGGCCGCCGTGAACGCCTCGCCGGCCATGTAGGGCGCCCGCGCCAGCTGCTGGGTCACCAGCCGCAGCCGGGTCACGTACACGCTCAGCGCCTGGCGGGCGCTCCAGTTGTCCCGCTCAGCCTCCGGCCCGAAATTGCGGGCGCCTTGGACGAAGTACATTGAGGCCGCCAGGCCCGCCTCGCCCAGGTGCAGGAACTGTTGATAGGCGGGGAAGGCTGCGTCCTGCGGCGCGGGCGCCAGCGGCGTCGGCCCATGGCGGGCCATCAGGTATTCCATGATGGCGATAGACTCCACCAGGGTGACGTCGCCGTCCACCAGGGCCGGGATGAACCCGCCGGGATTGACCGCCATGAACTCGGGGTCGTTCTCGGCGCCCTTGAACAGGTCCACGTCCCGCAGCCGGTAGGGCAGGCCCATTTCCTCCAGCAGCCATACCACCCGGAAGCCACGGCCTTCGCCGAATACGGTGATCATCTCGCGTCCCTCGTGTGGCGGCGCCCAAAGTCTTCGCTAAACCAGTTCGTAAATGCAACTGGTTTTGAGGGGCGGTGCGTCAGCCGCCCGACGCGGCCAGGAACACCGCATACTGAGCCTCGAAGGCTCGGCGATAGGCGGGCCGCGCCTCGGCGCGCGCGACATAGGCGGCGAGGTTGGGGTGCTCCCCCACCAGCCCTGAACTGCCCAGCCGCTGCAGCACCGACACCATCATCAGGTCGCCCCCGCTGAAGTCCCCGTCCAGCCAATCGGCGTCGTCGAGGCGCTTGGACAGTTGGGAGAGCCGGACGCGGATGCGGTCCTCTACGGCGGGCAGCCGCTCGCCGAACCAGCTCTTGTCGTGCTCGGTGAACATGGCGACTTCGCGCTCCACGATCGGCGTCTCCATCGTGCTCAGCGCGGCGAACATCCAGGTGATTGCGCGGGCTCGCGCGTCCGCATCCTCGGGCAGCAGGCCCGCATGGCGCTGGGCGATGTGCAGGATGATCGCGCCGGACTCGAAGATCGCCAGCTCGCCGGCCTCATAGGTCGGGATCTGTCCGAAGGGATGCAGCGCCAGATGCGCCGGTTCCTTCATTTCGGCGAAGGTCACCAGCCGCACATCGTAGGGCTGGGCCAGCTCCTCGAACGCCCAGCGGACGCGCATGTCGCGGGCGAGGCCCCGGCCGCGGTCGGGGGAGGCTTTGAAGGCGGTGAGGGTGGGCGTCATCGGGCGGCTCCGCGGTGTCTCTCTTGAAGGTCTCCCGAGGACCAACCCCCGGCAAGCTTTCCGACAGGCGCCACGATTTTCTGTGACTAGGACGGCCCGCCTCGGTCGCGCCCGGGCAGAGCGCCCTCGGCGGGCAACAGCCAGGCCGAGAGTTCGGCGACGGTCACAAAGCCCACGCTTTCATACAGCCGCAGCCCTGCCTCCGTGGACCCCAGGTGGAAGCGCGCCACCCCACGGCGGCGATAGTCGGCCATCACCTGGGTCAGCAGGGCGCGGCCCCAGCCCTTGCGCTGGTGCTCCGGCGGCGTGGCCATCAGCGAGATCCCCGCGGTGTTTCCCGTCGGCGTCACGGTGACGGCGCTCAGCGGCAGGTCGCCGTCCCAGGCGATCCAGGTCTCCACCCCGGCGGTCTCGGTGACGCAGACATCGATGCAACGGGCGAGCACGTCCCGGGGCTCGTCGAAAGCGGCGGCCTCAAGGTCCCCGGCGATGGCCACCAGATCGGGCCCCAGCGCCCGGGTGATCCTCACCGGGCGGCTCGGCGTCACCGGCGTCCCGGGGCGCAGCACCATCAGCGGCGAGGTCCCCGCCACCGTCAGGCCCAGCCCCGCCGCCACCGGCGCCAGGGTGGCTTCCGCCTGGGGGCTCATCACCACCACCAGCGGCAGCCCGCGTTCCCGCGCCCGCGCCACCGACGAGACCAGGAAGGCCTCGGCCTGCGGACCCGCCCCCAGGGTCAGCCGGTTGAAGTCGGGGGAGGGCTCGCCGGTCAGGCCCAGGACGGCGTTGCGCGTCAGGTGCATCTCCACCCCCGGCACGTCCCCCATCTGGGCGACGAGCGCGCGCACGCACAGGCAGATCAGCTCCTCGGTCTCGTCCATTCGAGCATTCATGGCAGGGCGGGATCGCGCACCGCAAGCCCGCTGGAGACCTCCGCCGGTTGCCGAAATGGCCTGCGACGTGGCTCAATGCCCCCTGACATCGCTTCCGATGTGCGCCCGCGGGGCGTTGAGGACCGGATGACCGAGCATCGCATCTATCGAATGAGCGTCGCCAAGGTCTATCCGGCCCTGGTGGCCAAGGCCGAGCGCAAGGGCCGCACCAAGGCCGAGGTCGACCAGATCATCGCCTGGCTGACCGGCTACGACGCCGCCGCGCTCGCCGCCCAGCTGGCCAACAACACCGACTACGAGCACTTCTTCACCCAGGCCCCGGCGCTCAACCCGGCCCGCGCCGACATCCGCGGCGTGGTCTGCGGCGTCCGCGTCGAGGCGATCACCGACCCGGTGATGCGCGAGATCCGCTACCTCGACAAACTCATCGACGAACTGGCCAAGGGCAAGACGATGGAGAAGATCCTGCACCGCCAACCGGCCAAGGTCTGACCTGCGCGCCGCGCATTGAACCCCCCGCGAAACGACGTTACCTCTAGGTCCATTCAAACACCTGTTCGCAGGCCCCGATTTTCAGGACCCCTTTCATGAAGCTCTATTCCGGCGACCTCTCGCCCTATTCCGCCAAGGTGCGGATGCAGATCTACGCCAAGGGCATCTCCGACATCGCCATCGAGCTGCCGCCCGGCTTCATGACTGGGGAGTTCTCCAAGACCTCGCCGCTCGCCCGCATCCCGGTTCTGGACCTGGGCGGCGACGTGATCCCGGAATCCGAGGTGATCTCCGAGTACCTGGAGGAGATCTATCCGCAGAACCGGCTGCTGGGCGCTACGCCCCGCGAGACCGCCGCCATCCGCACGGTGTCGCGCATCGCCGACATCTATCTGATGAACAACATGTTCATGCTCTCGGGCCAGGGCCGCGCCTCCACCCGCAGCGCCGACATCGTCAAGCTGCTGAGCGGCCAGGTGATCCGCGGGATCAAGGCCCTGGAGCACTATATCGGTGAGGATGGCTTCGCGGTTTCCGGCCGCCTGACCATGGCCGACTGCACCCTGGTCCCGGCCCTGTTCCTGGTGGAGAACGTCCTGCCCACCGTCGACGTCGAGAACCCCATCCCCGCCTCGCCCAAGGTCGCCGCCTATTGGGCCGCCATCCAGAAGAACGAGCACGCCGCCGCAACGCTCGTGGAACTCTACCGCGGCCTCGCCGAACGCCGCGACCTCATCGCCAAGATGGCCGCCAAGGAAAAGGCCAAGGCCGCCGAAAAGGCCTGAGGCTTAAGGCTCCCTTCTCCCCCTTGCGGGGTCGAGCGGCCTCTCAACCAAACCCAATGCGTCATCCCGGCCGTAGCGAAGCGGAGAGCCGGGACCCAGGGGCCGCGATCAATCCCCCTGGGTCCCGGGTCTGCCCTACGGGTCGCCCGGGATGACGGCGGTTCTTGTCCCAAGAGCGGAGCGGACCCATTATCCGACCGGCCAGTGGCCGAACGGGCTCCAGGCGCCGCCCTCGCCCTAGGCGCGCGACAGGCTCAGCACATTGCCGTCGGGGTCGGAGAACCAGGCCACCTGAGCGCCGCCGTCGGGGGCTGTCCAGATGCCCAGGTCATCCTGCCCCATGCCTTCGTAGATGGTGAACGCCACGCCGCGATCCCGCAGGGCGCGCACCGCCGCGCCCATGTCCGGCACGTTCCAGCCGAACACGGGATGGCCGTGGGCCTTGTAGTCGGGCAGCACGGTGATCCGCAGGAGCGCGCCGTCGACCTCGAGGAAGTCGCCGAAGGCGTCCGCGCTGCGAAGAGGCAGGCCGAGCGTGCCGCAATAGAAAACCATGGCCCGCTCGCGTTCACCGACCTGGATAAAGGCCACTGGCTGACCGTTCACGACTGCGCCCATCCCGCTTCTCCTCGCCCCGGAGGCCGCAGAATGACCTCAGATCGGCGAGGCGGCAATCAATCCTCGGTCCCGCGCAGCTTCCGCGCCAGGTCCTGCAGCGTCGCCCGCAGCGCGACGATCTCCTCGCCCGGCAGATCCAGCGCGCAGGCCAGCGCGAAGGGCACGCCCGCCGCCTTCTCCTGCAGGGCCGCGCCTTGGTCGGTCAGGGTGATCTGCACGCGGCGTTCGTCAGCCTTGTCGCGGGTGCGGCGCACCAGGCCCGCCCCCTCCATCCGCTTCAGCAGCGGGGTCAGGGTGCCCGAGTCCAACCCCAGCGCCTCGCCCAGGTCGCTCACCGTGCGCGGGGCCTTTTCCCACAGCGCCATCATCGCCAGGTACTGGGGATAGGTCAGGTTGAGCGGCTCCAGCAGCGGCCGGTAGGCGCGGGTCACTAGCCCCGTCGCCGCATAGAGGGCGAAGCAGAGCTGGTTATCGAGGCGCAGCTGATCGGCGACACCCTGACGGTCACCTGTCGGCGTTTGTCGGTCGGTGGTCTTGGTGGTCTTGGGACTCATTGCGCCCTTACGGTTATCGCAACATCGACATTGCCGCGAACCGCATTCGAATAGGGGCAGACCTGGTGGGCCGCGGCCACCAGGGCCTCGGCGGCGGCCTGATCCAATCCTTGCGTCTCCACGTCCAGCGCCACCCCCAGGCGGAACCCGCCCTCGGCGCGCGGGTGCAGTTCCACCGTGCTGGTGACCGCGGCGCCCGTCAGGCCGACCTTCTGCTGGCCGGCGAGGAACCGCACGGCGTTCTCGAAACAGGCCGCGTAGCCGGCGGCGAACAGCTGCTCGGGATTGGTCGCCCCGCCCTTGCCGCCCATCTCCCTGGGCAGGGCGAGGTCGACCTTCAGCAGGCCATCAGTGGTCTCGACATGGCCGGCGCGGCCGCCGACGGCGCGGGCCTG
Organism: Phenylobacterium sp.; assembly: GCF_030651185.1. Classification (GTDB taxonomy): domain Bacteria; phylum Pseudomonadota; class Alphaproteobacteria; order Caulobacterales; family Caulobacteraceae; genus Phenylobacterium. The sequence goes on along the minus strand of NZ_JAUSCJ010000006.1, from coordinate 70,982 downwards.
GGTGGAATAGAGGGCGGACATGGGGTCGTCTCCGTGTTTCATGATGCACGATTATATTGTATACAATTTAATTGACGTCAACCAAGGCAAGCGGGCTTTTCTTCCATCCACGACGGCCACCACAGTTGCCTCCGCCCCAGGCTTCGCCTCAATAGGGGGGCCGGCTCTTGAGTCCCGGCGCTGGGGTCTAACCGCATGTTTCGTCTGGAGAACGCCCAGAGCCTGGTGGGCATCGCCCTGACCCTGGCCGTCTGCTGGGCCCTGTCGGAGGACCGCAGCCGCTTCCCCTGGAAGCTGGCGCTGGGCGCCGTCTTCGTCCAGGTGTCCCTGGTGCTGCTGCTGTTTGGCCTGCCCGGCGCGCAGGGGTTCATCCAGGCCCTGAACGACGGCGTCGACGGGCTGGCCGCGGCCACCGCCCAGGGCACCCAGTTCGTGTTCGGCTACATGGGCGGAGGCGCCCAGCCCTATGCGGTCACCAACCCCGGCGGCCTCTTCGTCTTCGCCTTCCAGGTCCTGCCGCTGATCCTGGTGATCTCGGCCCTCTCGGCCTTGCTCTGGCACTGGCAAATCCTCAAGTGGATCACGCGGGGCTTCGGCTTCATCTTCCAGAAGACCATGGGCCTGGGAGGCGCCTCGGCCCTGGCCGTGGCCGCCAATATCTTCCTCGGCATGATCGAGAGCCCCATCGTCATCCGCGCCTTCCTGGACAAGCTGACCCGCTCGGAGCTGTTCCTGATGATCGTCGTGGGCCTGGCCACCGTCGCCGGCTCGACCATGGTCGCCTACGCCACCATCCTGAAGGACGCCCTGCCCAACGCCGCGGCCCACGTCCTGGTGGCCTCGATCATCTCGGCGCCCGCCGGCGTCCTGCTGGCCCGCATCATGGTGCCGGAGAAGCCGGGGCAGGGCGGCTTCTACGCGGATTACAACTCGCTGCTGAAGTACGACAGCGGCATCGACGCCATCTCCAAGGGCACGATGGACGGCCTGACCGTGGTGCTGAACATCTCCGCCATCCTCATCGTCTTCGTGGCCTTCGTGGCCATCGGCAACGGAATGCTCTCGGTCTTCCCGGACGTGATGGGCGCGCCCCTGACCATCGAGCGCATCCTGGGCGTGGTCTTCGCCCCCCTGGCCTGGACCCTGGGTATCCATTGGGATGAGGCCTTCAAGGCCGGCTACCTGCTGGGGGTGAAGCTGATGCTGACCGAGTTCATCGCCTTCATCCAGCTGGGCGCCATCCCGGCCGGCGAGATGACCGAGCGGACCCGGATGATCATGACGTACGCCCTGTGCGGCTTCGCCAATGTCGGCTCGGTGGGGATCACCGTCTCGGGCATGGGCGTCCTGATGCCCGAGCGCCGCAACGAGATCATTGGCATGGTCTGGAAGGCGCTGCTGGCCGGCTTCCTGGCCACCTGCATGACCGCCGCCGTGGTGGGCGCCATGCCCCGCGAACTGTTCGGCCAATGAGGGCGCTGATCCTCGCCCTGGCCCTGGCGGTCGCCCCGGTCGCGGCGCTTGCCCAGTCGCTGACCGTCGTCGGCCTGGACGGCAAGACCAAGCTCCTGACCGCGAGCGACCTCGCCGACCTGCCCCGCGCCGAGGTCAAGGTGACCCTGGAGAGCGGCCCCAAGATCTATAAGGGCCCGATCCTGACCTACGTCCTGCGCGCCGGCGGCCTGCCGGTGGGGGCCAGGCTGCACGGCGACCCGCTGCGGGCCTATGTGGTGATGACCGGCAAGGACGGCTTCCAGGCGGTCTATGCCCTGGCCGAACTGGACAAGGACTTCCACAACGACGTGGTGATCCTCGCCGACCGTGTCGATGGCAAGCCGCTGTCCGAGAAGGAGGCCCCCTGGCGCCTGGCCTCAGGCGGCGACAAGAAGGGCTGGCGCTCGGTCTTCGGTCTGGCGCGTATCGAGGCGCGTCTCGCCGACGCGCCCGTGAAGCCGGCCGAGATGGACCACGCGCACTAGGCGGGCTTGATGAGTTCCAGGGAGCGGATGCGACTCCCCAGATCCGGTCCGACGGCCATCACGAACAGCTCGTCGGCGCCTGTGCTGGCCGCCTTGTCGTCCAGCCGCGCCTTCACCGTCGCCGGATCGCCGACGATGGCGCGCGCGATGACGCCCGCCAGGCGAGGATCGTCCGCCCGCTCGGCCAGGAAGGCCTGGGCCTCGGGGATGGAGGTGAACCGCCGCCGTCCGCCGTCGAGGGTGGCCAGGTTGCCGGCCCTCATCGGCGCGGCCAGCCGCTCGGCCTCGGCGCTGGTCTCGGCGGCGAGCGCGATGGTGGCGATCCCGGCCCAGGGCTCGGACCGGAACACAGACGGCCGGAAGTTCCCCTTGTAGGCCGCCACCGCCGGGCCGCCATCGGCGCGGGCGATGAACTCGGCGAACACCATGCCGACGCCCGCCTGAGCCGCGAAGATCGCGCTCTCCACCGAGGTGCAGAGCAGGAAGAGATCGGGGTGCGAGGGACCGGCCGGATTGGCGTGGATCTCGCGGGCGGGATGGGCGTCGGTGATCGGCTCCACGCCGGCGGCGTCCAGCAGCCAGGCCGACAGCAGGGCGAAGTACTGCGGGAAGGCTTCCGAGCCAGATGACCGCAAGGCTCCGCCGGTCCGCTGGTCGGTGCCGAGCGCGCGACCGACGCCCAGGTCGATGCGGCCGGGCGCGAGCGCCTCCAGCTCCATGAACACCTCGGCCACCTTTAGCGGTGAGTAGTTCACCAGCATCACCCCGCCCGACCCCAGCCGGATCGTCGAGGTGATCTGGCTAGCCGCCGCGATCAGGATCTCGGGCGCGGGCGAGCCCAGCCCGCCGATATTGTGGTGCTCGGCCACCCAGAAGCGGTGATAGCCCAGCCGCTCGGCGGCCTTGGCCACCTCCAGGCTCTCTCGCACCGCCTGCGCCTGGGTGTTGCTCCCGCTGACCGGCGACAGGTCGAGAACCGAAAGGGTGTAGGTCATCTGGCGTTCCATCGCGCGCGGGAGACGACCATCTCCTCGGCGTCGTCCTCAAACTCTCCGGAGGGGACGAACCCCTCGCGTGCATAGACGGCGCGCGCCCGGTCGTTGCCCGCGCGGACGTGCAGGTCGACAGCCTCTGCGTCGGTATTGGCGAAGGCCCAGTCCACCACCGCCTGCAACAGGGTCGTGCCCAGGCCACCGCCGGGCCCAGCCACCGCGATCCGCCGCAGGCGCACGGTGGACTGGTCAAACTTTTGGAAAATCACAAAGCCGGTCAGTTCGCCACCCTCGCGCCAGCCCAGATAGCGGGCGGCGGGCGACGACATCTCGGCGGCATGTTCCTCAGGTGGCCATTGGCCGATGAAGGCGTCGTAGCCCGGCAGCCGCTCGATCTGCAGCAGGTCGGGAATGTCGCGGGGGGTCAGTGGGACCAGCATGGGTCAGGTCCGCGGCGCGGTCTTCTTCAGGACGGCGGAGAAGCTCAGCACGGCCTCGCCCTCGACGCTCATGATCCCGCGCACGAAGACCATGCTGCGCCCGGCCTTCACCACCTCGCCGACACACTCCAGCAGCGCGCCTTCGGGCACCGCGCCTACGAACTCGCTGTTGAAGGTGGCGGTCACGCTGCGGCTGTCCTTGAGGGCGTCGCGGGCGATCACGAACAGGCAGTAGTCAGCGAAGGTCATCAGCGCCCCACCGTGCATGAAGCCGCCGCCGTTCATGTGCTTGCGCTCGGGCCGCATGGCGCAGACCGGCGCGCCATCGTCGGCGATCCGGTAGTAGAAGGGCCCGGCGTGGTCCTCGAAGGGGTCGTTGCCGTACATCGACCAGCCGGCCCACTCGCCGCCCTGCACCACCAGATGCACCCAGGCATTGGTCTCTGCTTCGGTGCCGTCCATGGATGCCCCCTCCAACGCCGGAAGCGTTTGCTCGCCGCCGATCCAAACACTAGTTTGCCGCTCCGAAGAGACGACGCCGCAAGGCGACCTAGGTGGCGGAGAGAGATCATGCAAGGCCGGACTGTCTATCTGTGTGGAGGCCTGCGCAGCCCGATCGGCCGTTATGCCGGGGCGCTCTCCAAGGTCCGCGCCGACGACCTCGCCGCCCATCCGCTGAAGGCCCTGATGGCCGCCTATCCCAAGCTCGACTGGGAGCAGGTGGACGAGGTCATCTACGGCAATGTCAACCAGGCCGGCGAGGACAACCGCAACGTCGCCCGCATGGCCCTGCTGCTGGCGGGCCTGCCCTCCAGCGTGCCCGGCCTGACCGTCAACCGCCTCTGCGCCTCGGGCCTGGACGCGGTGATCGCCGGGGCCCGCACCATCGCCGCGGGCGAGGCCGACCTGATCATCGCCGGCGGCGTTGAGAGCATGAGCCGCGCCCCCTTCGTGATGGCCAAGCCCGACAGCGCCTTCTCCCGCACGCCGGAGATGTACGACACCACCATCGGCTGGCGGTTCGTGAACCCGCAAATGAAGAAGGACTACGGCGTCGACGCCATGCCGGAGACGGCCGAGAACGTCGCCACCGACTACCAGATCAACCGCGAGGACCAGGACGCCTTCGCCCAGCGCAGCCAGGCCCGGGTCGGCGCCGCCCGCGCCAAGGGCTTCTTCGACGGCGAGATCGCGCCGCTCACCATCAAGGACCGCAAGGGCGACATCGTCGTCAGCGAGGACGAGCACCCGCGTCCCGACACCACGCTCGCCGCGCTCCAGGGTTTGAAGCCGATCGTCCGCGAGGGCGGCACGGTGACCGCCGGCAACGCCTCGGGGGTCAATGACGGCGCGGCGGCTCTGCTGCTGGCCTCGGCCGAGATGGTCCAGAAGCTGGGGCTCGAGCCCTTGGCCCGCATCGAGGGTGGCGCCTCGGGCGGCGTCGCGCCGCGCATCATGGGGGTCGGCCCGGTCCCGGCGGTGGAGAAGCTGTGTGCTCGCCTGGGAATCACGCCGCGCGACTTCAACGTCATCGAGCTGAACGAGGCCTTCGCCGCCCAGGCGCTGGCCTGCACCCGCGCCTGGGGCCTGGCCGACGACGCCGAGCACGTGAACGCCCACGGCGGCGCCATCGCCATCGGCCACCCGCTGGGGGCCTCCGGCGCCCGCCTGGCCCTGACGGCCGCGCGATCGCTGCACATGAGCGGCGGCGACCGGGCGCTGGCCACCATGTGCGTCGGCGTCGGCCAAGGCTCGGCCCTGGCGCTCGCCAAGGCATGATCCGCCCGCTGATCCTCTCAGCCGCCCTGGCGCTGGCGCATCCGGCCTTCGCCCAGGATGCGCCGGTCAAGACCACACCCGCCGCCGCGCCGCCGCTTGCGGGTGGCCCGGCCGCGGCCCGGCCCACCAAGCCGCCCACCCTGGTGGAGGCCCTGATCGCCGCCGGCTTCGATCCGCACACCAAGCTGGTGGGCGACACCGCCCAGGTGATGTCGGGCCAGCGCGCCACGCTCAATGTCGCCGACGGCAAGCTGAGCCTGGAGGCCGTCGAGACCGGCCACGTCGATATGGCCCTGCCGGACGGAACCCCCGACACCTACAAGCCGGTCGAGCCCGGAAAGGTCGCCTTCGCCGTCGACGGTTCGGCCGCCAAGAAGCAGTCCTTCCTGAAGATCTGGAACGGCCTGCCGCACGCGGTCAGCTACGAGGCCGAACTCACGGCCATCCGCTCGGGCAAGCTCGCCAAGCGCAAGGCCCATGTCTGCGCCGTGCCGGGTGGAAGCACGAACTACGAGATGTGGGCCGACCCCATCATCGCCGTCACCCTGTCGAAGGTCGCCGAAGTGGCCGACGACAAGATCACCTGCAAATAGAGCCGAGAGAGACATCATGGCCCTCGACCTGGAAACCCGCGAACAGCTGATCGACACGGTCCGCCGCTTCGTCACCGAACGTCTGCGTCCCCTGGAGGCCAAGGTCTCCGAAGATGACGCCATGCCCCCGGAGCTGGTGAACGAGATGAAGGAGCTGGGCCTGTTTGGCCTCTCCATCCCCGCCGAGTACGGCGGCCTGGATCTCTCCATGGAGGACGAGTGCCTGGTGGCCGTGGAGCTGGGCCGCACCAGCCCCGCCTTCCGCTCCACCTTCGGCACCAATGTCGGCATCGGCAGCCAGGGCCTGGTGATGTTCGGGACCGAGGAGCAGAAGGCGAAATACCTGCCCGGCATCGCCTCGGGGGACATCATCACCTCCTTTGCGCTCACCGAGCCGGAGGCGGGGTCGGACTCCGCCGCCGTGCAGACCCGCGCGGTGCTGGACGGCGACCACTACGTGCTCAACGGCTCCAAGCGCTACATCACCAACGCCAACAAGGCCGACCTCTTCACAGTGATGACCAGGACCGACGCGACCAAGGCGGGCGCCGGCGGCGTCTCGGCCTTCCTGGTGGAGCGGACCCTGCCTGGCCTGACCGTCGGCAAGCCCGAGAAGAAGATGGGCCAGCAGGGCGCCCACATATGCGACGTGAACTTCGACAATGTCCGGGTGCCGGCAGCCAACCGCCTGGGTCGGGAAGGCGAGGGATTCAAGGTGGCCATGCAGGTCCTCGACCGCGGCCGGCTGCACATCTCGGCGGTCTGCGTCGGCGTGGCCGAGCGGCTGCTCACCGACTGCGTGGCCTATGCCAATGAGCGCAAGCAGTTCGGCCAGCCTATCGCCGCCTTCCAGCTGATCCAGGGCATGATCGCCGACTGCAAGACCGAGACCCTGGTGGCCAAGGCCATGGTCATGGAGACCGCCCGCAAGCGCGACGCCGGCGAGAGCGTCACCATGGAGGCCGCCGCAGCCAAGTACTTCGCCTCCGAGATGGTGGGCCGCGTGGCCGACCGGGCGGTGCAGATATTCGGCGGCGCGGGCTATGTCGCCGACTACGGGATCGAGCGCTTCTACCGCGACGTGCGTATCTTCCGGATCTATGAAGGCACTAGCCAGATCCAGCAGGTGGTGATCGCCCGCGAAACCCTGAAGCGAGGCGGCTGACCATGAGCATCGACATGGAGGCCGTGATCCTCGAGATCGTCGGCAAGCTCCCGGCCGGCAAGTCGGTGTCCTCCGAAGAGGTGGCCCGCGCCGCCGAACCGGAGCGCTGGCAGCGCCTCACCGGCCACGTCCGCGCCACCGCCCGCGGCCTGGCCCGCCAGGGCCGCATCACCGTCCTGCGCCACAACAAGCCCGCCGACCCCGACACCTTCAAGGGCGTCTACCGCCTGCGCCTGCCCACCGAGGACGAACGCACAGCGGCCCTGGCCAAGGCTGCGGAGGCCCCGGTGGTGGAGACGCCGGAAGGCGGGGACTAGCCCTTAATTCCTCCCCCGCCGGGCGAGGGGGACCGCGAAGCGGTGGAGGGGGCTCGGCCGGTGCGAACCGCCCGGCCCTACCCCCCTCCGTCTCGCAGGCCCGGCCTGCGATCCACCTCCCCCGAACCGCGCTGCGCGCCGGGGGAGGAACTGGCAATCGAGCCTGCCCAACCCACATAGCCCCCATGTCCCTGCCCACGGTCCTCGCCGATATCGCCGCCTGCCGGGCCTGCGCCGGGGAGCTGCCGCACACGCCGCGTCCCGTGGTGATGGTGACCCCTCGGACCAAGCTGCTGATCGTCGGCCAGGCGCCGGGCCGCCGTGTGCATGAGAGCGGTATGCCCTTCACCGATCCCTCCGGCGAGCGGCTGCGGGCCTGGATGGGGATCGACGCCGACACCTTCTATGGCCGCCCGGAGATCGGGGTTGCGGCCATGGCCTTCTGCTTTCCGGGGACCAATCCCAAGGGCGGCGACTATCCGCCGCCGCCGCGCTGCGCCCAGCTCTGGCGGCCGCGCCTGATGGACGCCCTGCCGGCGATGGAGCTCACCCTGCTGGTGGGCGGCTACGCCCAGGCCTGGGCGCTGGGCCACCGGGCCCGCGAGAACATGACTCAGACCGTGGCGGCTTGGCGCGACTACCTGCCCGATGTCCTGCCGATGCCCCATCCGTCCTGGCGCAACACCGGCTGGCTGAAGCGCAATCCCGGGTTCGAGGAGGAGGTTACGCCCTATCTTCGCCAAAGGGTCCAAGCCATTCTAGAGTCGTGAAGCGCCTCCTCGTCCTCCTCTCGGCCCTGATGCTGACGGCCTGCACCCCGCTGATGGTGCAGCAGGCCGGCACGCCCCCCGCCGCCTTCTCCGGCCCCCGCCTGGACGGCGGTCAGTTCGTCACCTTCGACGGCGCGCGCCTGGGGCTCACCACCTGGAACGCCGGCACGCCGGAGCCCTGGGCGGTGATCATCGGCGTCCACGGCATGAACGACTATTCCAACGCCTTCCACCTGGCCGCGCCATATTGGGCCAGCCACGGGGTCACCACCTACGCCTACGACCAGCGCGGCTTTGGCCGCTCCCCCCAGCGTGGCGTCTGGGGTGGCGACGACCTGATGGCGGAGGACCTGCGCACCATCGCCGCCGTGGTCCGCGCCAAGCATCCCAAGGCGGTGATCGTGGTGGCAGGCGAGAGCATGGGCGGCGCTGTCACCGTCCAGGCCTTCGCCTCTGACCGCCCTCCCGCCGCCGACCGCGTGGTGCTGCTGTCGCCCGCCGTCTGGGGCTGGTCGTCCCAGCCCTTGCCGTACAAGACCACCCTGTGGTTCGCAGCGAGGCTGACGGGGTCGAAGGTCTATATGCCGCCGGAGTGGCTGACCAAGCGCGTCGCCCCCACCGACAATCGCGAGGAACTGATCGCCATGAGCCGCGATCCGCTGATGGTCTGGGGCGCCCGGTCCGACACCCTCTACGGCCTGGTGGCGATGATGGAGCGGGCGTACCGGGCCACCGGCCAGATCAAGGTCCCGGCCCTCTATCTCTACGGCGCTCACGACGAGATCATCCCCAAGCGTCCGGCCTTCGAGGCCGCCAGCCGCCTGAAGCCCGGCGATCGCACCGTCTATTACGAGAGCGGCTGGCACCTGATGACCCGCGACAAGCAGGGCCCCAAGGTCTGGGACGACATCCTGACCTATGTCCGAGACCCCACCGCGCCCCTGCCGTCCGGCGCCCCGCCCATCCCCAAGCCGAGGCGCCAGAGCGCCCGGACCGCCGCCGCTCCGGGGTTGTGAGATGGGCCACGTGAGGGTAGAGCCGGGTAAATCCTTCCCCACATCGAGCCTATTTTCAGCATGACCCTGTTCGATCATCCCGCCTTCGAGGGCCATGAGAGCGTCAACGCGTTCTTCGACGAGAAAACCGGCCTCAAGTGCATCATCGCGGTTCACTCCACCGCCCTGGGTCCAGCGGCCGGCGGCTGCCGCATGTGGCCCTATGCCAGCGCCGACCTGGCGCTGGAGGATGCGCTCCGGCTGTCGCGGGCCATGTCCTACAAGAACGCCATGGCCGACATCCCCCTGGGGGGCGGCAAGGCGGTGATCATCGGCGACGCCCGCACCCAGAAGACGCCGGCCCTGTTCGAGGCCTTCGGCCGCGCGGTGGACGCGCTCGGCGGCCGCTACTGGACTGCCGAGGACGTCGGTGTCTCGCCGGCCGACCTGATGCACGCGCGCCGCGAGACCCGTTATGTGGCCGGCCTTGAGGGCCACGCCGCGGCCTCCGGTGATCCGTCGCCGGTCACCGCCGAGGGCGTGTTCCGCGGCGTGGCGCTCAGCGTCCGCCGGGCGCTGAACCGCGACCTGTCCGGCGTCACCGTCGCCATCCAGGGGGTTGGCCATGTCGGCGCCTACCTGGCCGACAAGCTGCATGCGGCCGGCGCCAAGCTCATCATCACCGACACCAACCCCGAGGCCCTGCGCGCGGTCGCCGAGCGCACCGGCGCCAAGGTGGTCAGTCCCGCCGACATCTTCGAGGCCCAGGCCGATGTCTTCGCCCCCTGCGCCCTGGGCGGCGCCATCAACGCCGAGACCCTGCCGCGCCTGAAAGCCCGCATCATCGCCGGCGGCGCCAACAACCAGCTGGCCACGCCGGAGGTGGGCCGCGCCCTCTTCGAGCGCGGCATGCTCTATGCGCCCGACTACGTGATCAATGGCGGCGGCATCATCAATGTGGCCGCCGAGATCGCCGCCCTGGAGGCCGGGACCAGCTTCGACGCCGCCTGGGTGGCCACCAAGCTCGACCGCCTCACCGCCACCCTCGACGAGGTCCTGGTCCGCTCCATCGCCGAGCGCCGCCCGACCCACGAGGTGGCCAACGAGATGGCCAAGGCCCGCATCGCTGCGGCGGCCCAGGCCAAGCTCGCGGCCTAGCGCTACGCCAGCCGCGCTGTCCGGGGTTCCTTGACGAAGACCAGCAGCGTCGCCAGGGCCAGGCCCAGGAAGGCGATCGAAGCGCCGAACACCGAGCCGTAGCCGAGCTGGTCGGCCATGATCCCGGCGGCCAGCGGACCGATCGAGGCCATGATCCCTTCGGCCATGGACGAGATCGCGATGCGCATCGGCATCTCGTCGCGGCTTCCGAATTCCAGGATCATGGTCTGGGCGGCCATCATGTAGCCCGACTGTGAACCGCCCAGGCCGAAGAAGGCGACGAAGAACGCCCAGGGCTCATGCACGGTCATCAGCAGGATGGTGGAGGCGATGGACAGCGTGATCGACAGGATCAGCACCAGCTTGAAGCCGGTCTTGTCGCCGAGATAACCCCAGACCAGGTTGGAGATCGCGTCGGCGCCGATGTAGCAGAGGCCGAGCACGCCCAGGAAGGCGCCGGCGCCCACCGCGCCATGCACGTCGCCGCTCGCGGTCATCAGGTGGGTGACATAGATGGCGTAGAACGGCGTCGCCGCGCGGCCCGCGGTGCCGGCCATCTGCATGGCCAGGAACCAGGCATAGCTGCGGTCGCCGAAGATCAGCCGGGGGAAGTCCTTCAGGCGGTCCCGGAAGCCGGAGCGCGCCGGCAGGCTCGGCGGCTCGGGCTCCTTGAGCAGCAGCTGCAAGGCCCAGAGCCCGCAGGTGGTGAGGAAGGCCGAGAGCGCGAAGGTGGTGGAGTAGCCGTTGCCGAACAGGTCGGCCTTGATGATGTACTTGCCCGCCGCATAGGCCAGGGCCGCGGCGATCAGCGACCCGGTGGCGTTGCGCCAGGCCTGAAGGCGGCCCCGGCGGCTGAGCGGGATGACCTTGGCCATCAGGACGCCGAACACCACCCGCTGCGTGCCCATGAACAGGCCAAACAGGAACATCAGCACCATCATGGCGATGACCAGCGGCTGGCCGTGCAGGAACCAGCCCGCCAGCGCCATGCCGACGATCTGCACCCGCGCCAGGCCGCCCATCCAGATCGCGGCCGGCATCACCTTCTTGCGGTGCTCGATCTGGGTCGCGCCGAACACCGGCGAGATCACGCTGCCCAGTTGCTGAAGCCCGAGCGCCAGGCCGACGATGGCGTTGGAGCCGGAGATCAGGTGCAGATAGGCCGGCAGGAAGGTGGGCGCATTGACCAGCCGGAAGCCGGTCATGCCCAGCATGCCGTGCAGGTAGTTGCCGATATAGTTACGCTTCAGATTGTCCCAGACGAATTTCTCATAGGCGGCTTCCTTGTCCGCCATCGTCTCTTCCGGGGCGGCGGTTTCGCCGCTCGCCTCGAGGTCGTCCCTAATGTTTTTATCTTCCAATGGCATCCGGCCCGCGCGCGCAGGGGATCTGAAAAAGCCGCGCCGGCTCTCCCTTTTAATAACGGATAAATCAATTCGTCCGGTCTAGCAGAGTCCCCGGGGAGGGAAACCCCCGGTGACGAGAGGCCGCGCTATTCCGGCTTCCGCAGGGCCATCAGGGCGCCCAGGGCCAGGACCGAACCCACCGCCATGATGCCCAGCGCCAGGTTGGCGGACCGCTCCAGCATCAGGGCGAAGACGAAGGGCGACACCGCCTGCAGCAGGCGGGCCGGCACGTTCAGCACGCCGAGCCTGCGCCCGTAGTTGCGGTCGCCGAACAGGGCCAGCGGCAGGGCGCCGCGCACGATGGTGAAGAGCCCGTTGCCTGCGCCGTAGAGGATCGTGAAGGGCGCGGCGGCGATGCTTCCAAAGGCGATCAGCAGACCGGCCCCGATCGGGAACATCGCCACGGCCACCCGGCCGGAGACCAGGGGATGGATGCGGCGGACCAGGGCGAACTCCGCCAGCCGTGCGGCCACCTGGGCCGGGCCGACCAGGGCCGCGGCGCCGACGGCGGCGGCCGGGCCGACGCCGAGCGCGCTCAGCATCGAGGGGAGGTGAGCCGACATGGCCGAACCGATGGCGGCGAGCACCGCGAAGGCGGTGGCCATCAGCACCATCTTGCCGGTGTCACCCGGCGCGGCCGTGTCGCTGACCGGTGGGGCGTCGTGGGCCGGGGCTGGCCTGGGGGCGGGCGCGCGGGGCAGGGTCAGGTGAAGCGGCAGGGCGATGAGGATATTGAGCGCCGCCCAGACCAGGCAGGCGCCTCGCCAGCCGATCTCATGCTCCAGCCAGGCGGTCAGCGGCCAGCCGATGGTGCTGGCGAAACCGGCGATCAGGGTCACCCCGGTGATCGAGCGGCGCGCATCGACCCCGAACCAGCCCACCAGCCCGGCAAAGGCGATGTCGTATAGTCCCGCCGACATGCCCAGGCCGATGATCAGCCACGACGCGATCAGGGCCGCGGGCGTGTGCGAGATCGCCAGGCCCACCAGGCCAGCGGCGAACAACAGGCTGGCGGCGGTCAGCGGCGGGCGACCGCCTCGCTGGTCCACCAGTCGCCCCACCCGGGGGCCGGTCACCGCCTGCAGCAGCAGGGCGGCGGAAAAGGCCAGGAAGACGCCGGAGGTCGACATCCCCACATCGGCCGCCATCGGCTTGGCCAGGGTCGCCGGCAGGTAGCTGGAGCAGGCATAGCCGATCGTCTGGGTGACCCCCAGGGTCAGCACCGCCCGGCGCGGCGTGAAGCTCATGGCTGGACGGTCAAGGGCGAGGACTCCGACGCCAAAGGGCGCCCAAGCGGAGCCTAAGCAGAGTCGCGTCTAGCGGCTCCCCCGTGCGGGACCATTGGACCGATCCGCCCGATCACAAACGTCATCCCGAATCGGCCTCGCGGCCGTCCAGGACGACGGAATTTGCCTTGCGAGCTGAGTGGCGTTCGTGATTCGGCGCTCGCTCGGCGCCGTCTCAGCCCGGGGCGGTGGATCGCGGCTAGTGCCCCGGTCGCGGTTGGAACGTCCGCTGTTCCTTCACCTCCGGCGGCGCCGGATCCGGCGCCCGGCCGTGCTGTGGCTTGGGCGCGGACCTGGGGAAGCTGAAGTTGGTGGATGAATCCTGTTGATCGAAGCCCTTGGTCATCGGCTTGTCCTCCCGCCCCTACTAACGCTCATGCCGGCTCGATCTGTGTGTCGGCCGCGCGCACATCTACGTGAATCGAAAGCTCTCTCCGGCCAGGATCGCCCAGGATCATGCCGCTGATCGGGGTTGCTTCCTCCGGGGTGCGGCTCACCGCGACCGGGATCAGGTCTGCCGACTCCGCCAGACCATTGGTGGGATCGAACTCCATCCAGCCCAGGTCGGGCAGGAAAACCTCGCACCAGGCATGGGTGGCGCCGGCGCCTCGCACGCTCGAATGGCGCGGCGAGTAAAGGTAGCCCGTGACGAAGCGCGCGGCGTAGCCCAGCCGCCTCAGGGCCTCCACCATCAGCCAGGCGAAGTCGCGGCAGGTGCCCGAGCCCATGGTCACCGTGAAGGCCGGCGTCTGGGTGCCTTCCTCGTCGCGCTCGCGGTAGTCGAAATGCTGGTGGATGTAGCGGTTCAGCCGCTGCAGGAAGTCGAGCGCCGGCTCATAGGCGCCGCCCGCCTGGGCCCGCACCCAGTCCAGCAGCATCCCGTTCGGGTCGTCGGTCGCCGGGTCGATGAAGGGGTCCAGGATCGTGCGGTCGCCGCGCGCGTAGACGATGGGCATGGCGGTGTGCGGATTGTCGATCCGCAGCGGGGCCAGCGGGGCCGGGAACCGCTCGATGGTGAGCTGGCTGACGATGGTCAGCTCCTGCGATCGTACCTCCGGCGTCATCAGGCAGACGCAGTTGCCCAGCGCGTCATAGACCCACCGCTTGGCGGCCGGCAGGGACAGACTCATCGAGGCCCCGACCACCCGGGTCGCATGGCTGTCGCGCGGCCGCAGCAGCAGCCGGTGCAGGCCAAAGCCCACCGGCCGCTCATAGAGATAGCGGGTCTCGTGACGGATAATCAGCCGGGCCATCGTGCGCGACGAACGGTCAGGCGCGCCGGAGGTTCCGGCTAGGGCTTGCCGTCGCCGGCGCCCTGGCCGCCGGTCGTGCCGACGCCGGCTCCCTCGGCGGCCGGTGAGGTGGCCTGCATGGGCGGCGGGGAGCCGTCGGCCGGGACCGCGCCGGTGACGCCGGCGTCGGGGGCCGTCTCAGCGCCGGTTCCGGCCACCGCGTCGGTGTCGGGCATGGCCGCGCCGGTGGCGTTGGGCTTGTCGTTGCAGGCGGCGGTGGAGAGCGCCAGGGCCGAAACGGCCACCAGGGTCAGGAACAGTCGCATGGGAACTCCTTCGAAGGGGGTGAAGCTGCAACGACCGCCGCGCGGCGGCGTTCCACGACTGTGGCCACGCTTGGCGCCCCGTACGCATGTGGTATGGACGCCGCTTCCCCGGGTCCGCGCCCGATTGAATGCGACGTGCATGTCCGCCAACGACCCCGAGGTCGATCCCCCCGAGCCCGCCGAGCCCCAGCCGCCCGAGGTCGTTGTGGAGCCCGAGGCGCCGTCGCTGGTTGATGACCTCGCCGACGCCGGCGCGACGGAAGACATGCCCGAACCTGAGGTGACCCCGGAGCCGGAGTCTGGCCCGGAACCGGACATCGAACCCCAGCCCGATCCAGAGCCCGAAGTTGTCCCGGATTCCGATCCCCAGCCGGAGATCGCGCCGCCGCCGCCCCTGCAGCCGGAGACCACACCCGCCCCGGTGACCGCCGCCGGCGACGGTACGACTCCGATCTGGAGGCGCCGGCCCTGGCAGATCGGGGCGGGCGTCGCGGCCCTGCTGCTCATCTTCATGGTCTGGCTGGTGGGCGCCCTGCCGCTGGGCCAGGCCCTGGAGCCGCTGGAGAGCCCGACCCTGGTCCTGGTGGCCGCCGACGGCCGACCCATCGCCAAGCGCGGCTCCTACAAGGAGGCGCCAGTCGAGGTCGCCAAGCTGCCGAAATACGTCTCCGGGGCCTTCATCTCCATCGAGGATCGGCGCTTCTACAGTCACATGGGGATCGACCCCAAGGCCATCGCCCGGGCCCTGAACGCCAACGCCAAGGCGGGCGGCGTGGCGGAGGGTGGCTCCACCATCACCCAGCAACTGGCCAAGAACGCCTTCCTGTCCAACAAGCGCACCCTGCGCCGCAAGGCCCAGGAGGCGATCATCGCCCTCTATCTGGAGGCCCGGCTCTCCAAGGACGAAATCCTCTCGCGCTATCTGTCCTCGGTCTATTTCGGGGACGGCGCCTTTGGCCTGCGGGCCGCGGCCCGGCACTATTTCGACAAGCCGCCCGAGGCGCTCTCCATCGGCGAGGCCGCGATGCTGGCCGGCCTGGTCAAGGCGCCCTCTCGCCTGGCGCCGACCGAGAACCTGGAAGGCGCCCGCGAACGGATGCGGGTCGTCCTGGGCGCCATGGCCGATACCGGCCTGATCACCAAGGCCGAGGCGCGGCGAGCCGCCCGCGGCGTGCGCCCCTATGGCGGCCGCAAGCCGATCCCCACCGGCTCCTATTTCGCCGACTGGGTGATCCCCCAGGCCAAGGCGGCGATGGAGGCCAGCTACGGTGAGACCGTGGTCAAGACCACCCTGGACACCAACCTCCAGGCCCAGGCCGAGAAGATCCTGGCCCGCGCCCTGGACCGTGACGGCAAGGTGCTGAACGTGGGGCAGGGCGCCTTGGTGGCCATGCGCACAGACGGCCGTGTCGTCGCCATGGTGGGCGGGCGCGACTACAAGGTCAGCCAGTTCAACCGCGCCGACGCCGCCCGCCAGCCGGGCTCGGCCTTCAAGCTGTTCGTCTATCTCGCCGCCCTGCGCGAGGGCTGGACCCCCACCAGCCCGATCCTCGACGCCCCCGTCGAGGTCTCGGGCTGGAAGCCCAGGAACCACGAGGTGAAGTACGCGGGCCGCATGGTGCCGCTGATCACCGCCTTCGCCGGCTCCTCCAACGTCGCCGCCGTGCGCCTAGCCAAGGAGGTCGGCCGCGACGACATCGTCCGAACGGCCCGCGATCTCGGTATCATCGAGCCCATCCCCAACGACCTGACCCTGGCGCTCGGCACCGGTCCCATGAGCCTGGTTCAGCTCACCGCCGCCTATGCCGCCATCGATGCGGGCGAGGCCCCGGTGATCGCCCACGGCCTGGCCAGCTTCCGCAAGCCCAAGACCGTCCACAAGCTGGGCAAGGCCGAACTCGCCGGCATGCGCGACCTGCTGCGCTCGGCCACCCAGCGCGGCACCGGCATCGAGGCCGCCATCCCCGGCGCCTTCGGCAAGACCGGCACCACCCAGGATTATCGCGACGCCCTGTTCGTGGGTTACGTCGGCGACCTGGTGGTCGGTGTCTGGGTCGGCAATGACGACAACGCCTCCATGAACGGCGTGGTGGGCGGCGGCCTGCCCGCCAGAATCTGGAAGGAATTCGCCTCCTACGCCGTGAACCGCAACGCGCCGAAGGCCGCCCTGGTGGAAGCCCCGCCCGTGGAGACCGAGGCGCTGGCCATCCCCGAACTCCCCACCGACGGGCCCCTGCCCGAAGGCGCCGTAGCCCCCACTCCCGAAACCCCGCCCAGCGCGCCTGCGGCGCCTGCCGCCGAAGCCGCGCCCGCAGCCCCGGCGCCTGCCACCGACGCGCCAAAGCTATAAGCTCACAGATTCAACTCCGGTTCAGCTTGTAAGAACAAAACAAGAACTTTAAGGTCGCCGCATGGTGGCCCTGACGCTGAAGCGCAAACTCGAAATCCTCTCCGACGCGGCCAAGTATGACGCCTCCTGCGCCTCGTCTGGAACGGTGAAGCGCGACTCCGTAGGCGGAAAGGGGGTGGGCTCCACCGACGGCGGGATGGGCATCTGCCACGCCTATGCGCCGGACGGGCGCTGCATCAGCCTTCTGAAGATCCTGCTGACCAACTTCTGCGTCTATGACTGCGCCTATTGCGTGAACAGGGTGTCGTCGAACACCCCCCGCGCCCGGTTCAGCGTGGCCGAGGTCGTCGACCTCACCCTGGGTTTCTACAAGCGCAACTATATCGAGGGCCTGTTCCTCTCCTCGGGCATCATCAGGAGCGGCGACTACACCATGGAGGAGATGGTCGCGGTGGCGAAGTCGCTGCGGATCGACCACGACTTCCGCGGCTATATCCACCTCAAGGTGATCCCCGAGGCCTCACCGGCCCTGGTCAATGAGGCCGCCCTCTACGCCGACCGCATCTCCATCAATGTCGAGCTCCCCCGCGACACCAGCCTGGCCGACCTCGCCCCCGAAAAGGACGCCGTCGGCATCAAGAAGGCCATGGGTCGGGTCCGCCTGGGGATCGATCAAGCCAATGAAAAACCTATCAAAACCAAGCCGCCCAAGTTCGCGCCCGCCGGCCAGTCTACCCAGATGATCGTCGGCGCCGACGCCGCCACCGACGGTGAGATCCTGGCCAAGAGCGCCGGCCTCTACGGCGCCTACGGCATGCGCCGGGTCTACTACTCGGCCTATAGCCCCATCCCCGACACCACCTCCCGCCTGCCCCCGGTCCGCCCGCCCCTGATGCGCGAGCACCGCCTCTACCAGGCCGACTGGCTCATGCGCTTCTACGGCTTCGCCCACGACGAGATCACCGTTCAGGGTGTCGACTTGGACCTCGACATCGACCCCAAGCTGGCCTGGGCCCTGCGCAATCGGGGCGACTTCCCGGTCGATCTCAACACCGCCGAGCGGGAGACGATGCTGCGGACGCCTGGCCTGGGCGTCCGCAGCGTCGAGCGCATGATCGACCTCCGCCGCTACAAGCAGCTGACCCTGGAGGACGTGAAGCGCCTGACCCGGCGACTGGACAAGCTGAAGCCCTTCATCATCACCGCGGACTGGCGGCCGGGCGCGCTGACCGACAAGGCCGATCTGCGCGCGCGCCTGACCCCGCCGCAGCAACTGAGCCTGTTCTGATGCGGGTCGTGCGGCTGGCCTCCGAGATCGACTTCGTCGGTTGGCGCGAGGCGGCGCGGTCCCTGCGCGGCCAGGGCGTGGCGCCCGACACCATCATCTGGACCGTGGACGGGGAGGGCGACCTGTTCGCCGACCCCGAGCCCTTGGCCCCACCGTCGCCCGGCGGCTTCACCGTCAGCCGGGAGTTCCTGGAGCTGGCTGAGGCGGTGATCCTGCATCGGTCGGCCGAACGCTTTTCCCTGCTGTACCGGATGCTCTGGCGCCTGGCCGCCGAGCCCAACCTGCTGCGGATCGCCACCGATCCCGATGTGGTCCGCGCCAACGACTTCGCCCGCCAGGTCAGCAGGGCCGCCCACAAGATGAAGGCCTTCGTCCGCTTCCGGACCGTGGGCGCCGACCCGGAAGCCTACGCCGCCTGGTTCGAGCCCGCCCACCGGGTGACGGAGTCCGTCGCGCCCTTCTTCGCCAAGCGCTTCGCCAACATGATCTGGTCGATCCTGACGCCGGACGTCTGCATTCACTGGAACGGCGCGCAACTGGCGGTGACTCCCGGCGCCGACCCCGCCGACGCGCCGGGCGAGGACGCCCTGGAGGACTACTGGCGCACCTACTACGCCTCGATCTTCAACCCAGCCCGGCTGAAGGTCGACGCCATGACCAAGGAGATGCCCAAGCGCTACTGGCGGAATCTGCCCGAGGCGCGGCTCATTCCAGACCTGATCGCCGCCGCCGAAGGCCGGACAACCCTGATGGTCGCCCAAGCCCCCAGCCAGCCCAACCGCGTGGTCCGGCAGATGGCCCGCACGGCCCGCGACGCCACGTTTGACGCACTCTCACCCCAGAGCCTGGAGGCGGTGTCCGCCGGGGTCGACGCCTGCCGCCGCTGTCCGCTCTACAAGGAGGCGACGCAAGGCGTGCCCGGCGGAGGTCCCGCCCCCGCCCGCCTGATGCTGGTGGGCGAGCAGCCCGGCGACCAGGAGGACCTGGCCGGCCGGCCCTTCGTCGGTCCCGCAGGCCAGATGCTGGACAAGGCCCTGGCGGAGGCCGGCGTGCCGCGCAGCGAGACCTATGTCACCAACGCCGTGAAACACTTCAAACACGCGCTGCGGGGCAAGCGGCGTATCCACCAGACACCAAATCCCTCAGAGGTCACCGCCTGCCGCTGGTGGCTGGACGCCGAGCGGCGGCTGATCCGGCCCCGCGTCGTGGTGACCCTGGGCGCCACCGCAGCGCTCAGTGTCTTTGGCAAGGCCACGCCCATCGGCGAGAGCCGCGGCATCGCCCTGCAGCTGCCCGATCAGGCCCAGGGGGTGGTGACCTATCACCCCTCCTATCTGCTGCGCGTCCCCGACGCGGCGTCGAAGGCCAAGGCCTACATGCTCTTCGTCCAGGACCTCAGGTTTGCGTGGGAACTGGCGAGCTGAGGCGATTCCGCCCGAGGGCGCCCAACCCGATCAGCGCGATGGCGGCGCCGCAGGCCATGAAGGCCGCGCGGTAGGACACCCACTGGGCCAGCATGCCGAAGATCATCAGCATGCCGGTCATGGTCACCTGGCCCGCGAAGCTCTTCACCGCCGCGATGGTGGCCCTGGTCTCGGTCGGGATGGCGTGATGCAGGCGGGCGTCGAAATTGACATCCACCACCTTGAACAGGCCGGCGGCCGGGACGATCAGCGCCACCGACCAGGGCTGCAGGCTGGCCGCGGCGCCGGCGATCAGCAGGCCGATGGCGGCGAACAGCGCGAAGAATACCGGGGTCGTCGCGCGGCGCAGGCGGTGGGCGGTCAGCGAGCCGCCGGCCTGGGCGGCGCTGATAGCGGCCACAAACAGGGCGACCTGGGAGGCCGGCAGGCCGGTCTCCGATCCGAAGATGGGCCAGAACCCCTCCAGCCCGCCGCCGAAGGCGTTGCTCACCGCCGCGAAGGCGATGAAACCCAGCACCAGGGGGGCGCCGGCCACGGTGTGGAACCCCTGCTTGAGCAGAGCCAGATAGTGCCGGTTGGTCCGCAGCGTCTTGCGCGCCCGGGGCAGGGCGATGGCCGCGCCGGCGGCGGCCAGCACCACCGCGACGCTCGCCCAGAGGATGGCCGTGTAGCCAAACTGCACCGAGATCGAGGCGCTCAGCGAGGCGGCCAGGACAGCGGCGAACCCCACCCCCTGGGCGCGGCCCATCACCCGGCTGTAGTCCTCGGCCCGGCCCTCGCCATGAAGCTCGTCATAGACCAGGGCCTCGAACACCCCGTTGGTGAAGGCGCTCTTGGCGCCCCAGAGCATCATCCCCACCAGGCAACTGAGGAAGCTGGGCGAGGCGATCCACACCAGGAAGCCGATCACCCGCAGACTCTGCGCGCCGGCCAGGATCCAGCGACGGGAGTAGCGGTCGGCCAGCACGCCCGAAGGGATCTGCAGGATGAAGGCGGTGATCGACCAGGCCATCAGGCTCGCTGAAACCTGAACCGGCGTCAGGCCGTGGGCGACGAACATCACCGTATAGAGCGGATAGATCAGGACGAAGGCGTCTAGCGCCTTGAACAGATAGACCCGGTCGACGAAGGCGGGCACGCAGCTAGGCCAGGAAGCCGGCCTCGGCGAAGTCGAGCATCCGCTTCAGCAGGCCGTCGATGTCGCTCTCGCGGGTGGCCCCGTCCGACAGCACGTGCAGGCGGTCGAACTCGGCGAAGCGGTTGTTGTGGACCATGCCCAGGCAGAAGTGCAGTCGCCAGTAGACGCTCTCGCGGGGCAGGTCCGGCTGCGCCGCGATCAGGGCGTCGGCGAACCGGGCCAGGTGGGAGACGTCGTTGGTCAGGGCCTCGCGCATCTCCGCTGTGCCCTCGCTGCGCGAGCGGATGATGAACTGCACCGAGATGCGCCGGTCGTTCTCCGGCGAAGCCCACCTCAGTGGCGGGGTAAACAGGGCCGCCAGGATGTCGCGCACCGGGGGCCTGCCGTTGTGGCGGTCGCGGGCCTCGTGAAGCATGCGGGCCCGTTCGCGGTTCAGCTCTCCCGTGCGGCGCCGGAAGATCTCGAACAGCAGGGCGTCCTTGGACCCGAAGTGATAGTTCACAGAGGCGAGGTTGACCCCGGCCTCGGCGGTGATGTCGCGGACCGAGACGTTCTGGAAGCCGTGCAAGGCAAACAGCCGCTCAGCGGCGGCGAAGACCGCGGCCTTGGTGGCGGCCTCGTTCGGCGGATCGGGGTCGTTGGCCGGCACCGGATCGGTCACAGGCGAATCCTCAAGGTTCGCGAACAGCTTAGCAGGCTAATGCGTGTCGCAAACGATTGTCCGCCTGCGGCCTTTAGCGCGACAGTTCCCGCATGGCCTTGTCGAGGCCTTCGATGGTGAGGGGATACATCCGGTCGCCGACCAACTGCTTCATCACCTCGATCGAAGGCGTGTAGTCCCAATGCCGTTCGGCGGTGGGGTTGAGCCAGATCATGTTCTCGTAGATGCCCGCCACCCGGTCGATCCAGACCGCGCCGGCTTCCTCGTTCCAGTGCTCCACCGAGCCGCCCGGATAGGTGATCTCGTAGGGGCTCATGGTGGCGTCACCGACGAAGATCACTTTGTAATCGTGGGAGTACTTGTGGAGGATATCCCAGGTGTTCAGCTTCTCCGCGTGACGGCGGCGATTGTCCTTCCACACGCTCTCATAGAGGCAGTTATGGAAGTAGTAGAATTCCATGTTCTTGAACTCTGACCGCGCGGCCGAGAACAGCTCCTCACAGACCTTGATGTGGCTGTCCATGGAGCCGCCGATGTCGAAGAAGATCAGGACGCTGATCTTGTTGCGGCGCTCGGCGCGCATGTTGATGTCCAGATAGCCCTTCTCCGCGGTGCCGCGGATGGTGGCGTTCATGTCTAGTTCTTCCTGGGCGCCCTCGCGGACCCAGCGGCGCAGTCGGCGCAGGGCCACCTTGATGTTGCGGGTGCCCAGTTCGACGGAGTCGTCGAGGTTCTTGTACTCGCGCTTGTCCCAGACCTTGATCGCTTTGCCGTGGCGTCCCTTGTCCTGGCCGATGCGCACGCCCTCGGGGTGGTAGCCATTGGCGCCGAAGGGCGAGTCACCCTTGGGGCCCATGCCGCCCTTGCCCTCGTCGCCCTCGCCCTTGCCTTCCTTGGCGTCCTTCATCCGCTTTGCGAGCTCTTCCATCAGCGCCTCGAAGCCACCCATGGCCTCGATCTGCGCCTTCTCCTCATCGGTGAGGAACTGGTCGGAGAGCTTCTTCAGCCACTCGGCCGGAATGTCGGAGACGCCGATGCCGTCGACCTTCTCCAAGCCCTTGAAGACATGGCTGAAAACCTGGTCGAAACGGTCGAGGTTCTTCTCGTCTTTCACCAGGGCCGAGCGTGACAGGTAATAGAACTCGTCCACCGATCGCTCGATGACCACCTTGTCGAGCGCCTCCATGAGCATGAGGTACTCTTTCAGCGTCACCGGGATCTTGGCTTCCCGAAGCTCGGTGAAAAAGCGCATGAACATGGCAGGCTTCCCTAATAGGGGGACGAACGATTGTTTGATCCTCGAAGATGGAGCCCCGCGCGCCGTCTGTCCAGTATGGCGCGAACGCGCAGCCCTAAAGACCTTCGGCCTCGGCGTTGGCGTAGCTCGCAGCGAAGCGTTGAATCACGCCGTGGCGCGGGCCTCGACCTCACGCAGCTTGCGCCAGACGGTCATACGCGAGACGCCCAGGCGCCGGGCGATCTCCACCGGGCCGACGCCGGCCGCCTGGAGGGCGCGGATTTCGTTGATCGCCGATTGGCCCCGCGGCCGCCGATACATAGCCATGGGCTCCACGGACAGTACAGCCTGGAGGGCCGCGCGCAGCGCGCGGCCACCTTCGCCTTCACTGCAGATCTCGGGTTCGACGATGTAGAGGCTGGCGCCGCGTTCCTCGAGCTTGTCGATCACCTCAAGGACGTTGCGACTGGAGCCTGCCAGGTGTTCGAGCCGGGTCACAACGAGTTGGTCGCCCTCGCCAATGAAGTCGAGGATCGAGGTCAGAACGGTAGACTCGTCGGTCATCGGGCCGGCAGGCTCCTCAGCCCGGACCACGTGACACCCGATTGCTTTCAACGTCGCCGTATCGTCCGCGGAGCGTTCGTCACGCAACCGGACATATCCAATTCTCAACATCCCACCCGTCGCTTTCAGCTACTGCGATGATTGACGCCAAACTCGCAAAAGCCGGGGGCCCCGTCAAAGCGTAGAACCTTAAATCTCCGCAATAATTATTCTCATATCGGCGTTCAGACAGGGTTGCTCGCAATGCGAGCGCTCATTCTGTCCGGTTTGTTAGAAAACCTATCCGCAGAACGCCTGAAAATGAATTCCAGGTCTGTCGTCGACCCGACCTTGAATCCGTACTCGCCGACCTTTTCAAATCCGGCGCGCTGGTAAAACCGCTGCGCGCCTTGGTTTTCCGACCACACCCCGATCCAGAGGGCGCGCGGTTCGCCCGCCTTCATCCAGTCCATGGTCTCCGCAAACAGCCGCCCGCCGAGGCCGCCGTTCTGGAAGGCCTTGAGCAGGTAGAAACGCTTAAGTTCGCGACAGCTTGATGTGACCTCCGGGTGAGGAAGTTCGCAGGGGCCGCATTGGGCGTAGCCGACGGCCTCGCCCGCCGCCTCCACCAGCCACAACGCCTTGGCCGGATCGGCGAGGTCGGCGGCCATCGCCGCCACGCTGTAGGAGTCCTCAAGGAAGGCTGCGAGGTCGCCCGGGTCGTAGAGATGAGCGAAGGTGTCGCTGAAGGTCGTGGCGGCGAGGGCGGCCAGGACAGGCGCGTCGGCCGGAGCCGCGCGGCGGATGGTGATCTCGGTCATTCGGCTCGGCGCGGTTTCGGGGTTAGGATCGATTCTGATGACTGTCGCGCTCTACACCCATGCGGACATGCTCGACCACCGCCCGGGCGCCAACCACACCGAGCGGCCCGAACGGCTGACGGCGGTGATCGACGCCCTGAGCGACGCCTCGGACCTCGACCTCGAACCCCGCGATGCGCCGCTGGTGGACCCGAGCGACCTCGCCCGGGTCCACATGCCGATGTACGTCCAGGCCATCTTCGACGCCGCCCCGCGCCAGGGGATGCTGATGCTGGACGAAGACACCTACATGTCGCCGGGCAGCCTGAACGCCGCGCGGCGCGCCGCCGGATCGGTTGTCCAGGCGGTGCGGGATGTGGCGGCCGGGCAGCAGCAACGGGCGTTCTGCGCCGTCCGCCCGCCGGGCCATCATGCCGAACCGCACAGGCCGATGGGGTTCTGCATCTTCTCCAACATCGCGGTGGCCGCGCGGGTCGCCCAGTCCTGCGGCCTGAAGCGGGTCGCGGTGGTGGACTTCGACGTCCACCACGGAAACGGGACCCAGGCGGCCTTCGCCGGCCACGAGGACCTGTTCTTCGCCTCGGTGCAGCAGTGGCCGATGTGGCCCGGCACCGGACACCCCGACGAGGCGGTCCCTGCCAACATCAGGAACGCCGTGGTTCCGCCCGGCGCGCCGGCTGAGGAATGGCGCAAGGCCTTCGAGAGCCTGATGCCCCATGTCGACGCCTTCGCCCCCGACCTGATCCTGATCTCGGCGGGCTTCGACGCCCATGCCTATGACCCCGTGGGCGACGCGTTCCAGAACCTGGAGGCCCCGGACTTCGACTGGGCCACGCGCGCCATCGCCTCTGTGGCGCGCAAGCACAGCCAGGGTCGGATCGTCTCCTCCCTGGAGGGCGGCTATGGCCTGGAGGCGCTCGGGCGCTCGGCCCTGGCTCACGTTCGCGCATTGTCCGACGCCTAACCTCGGGCGCCCCGTTGCAGGGCGGATCGGGCCTCTCTAGGTTGGCGAACCTCACCTTCAGGAACCGACATGGCCGACGCCGCTGACATCGATGGGCTTTCGTTCGAGCTGGCCCTGGCCGAGCTGGAGAAGATCGTGGCCCAACTGGAGTCCGGCCAGGCGCCGCTCGAGCAGTCCATCGAACTCTATGAGCGCGGCGCCAAGCTGAAGGCCCACTGTGAGGCTCGTCTTGAGGCCGCCCGCTTGAGGGTAGAGAAGATCGTCATGGGCGCCGACGGCGCGCCGGGGGTCGAGGCGGCGGAATTCAACTGATGCCCGAACTGGCCCACCGCGTCACCGAGGCCGCCGACCTGGTCACCGTCGCGCTGGACGAGCTGTTGCCCCGAGCCGATGGCCCGGAGGCCCGGCTGACCGAGGCCATGCGCTACGCGGCGCTGGGGCCGGGCAAGCGCCTGCGCCCGTTCTTCGCCATCGAGACCGGCAAGATGTTCGATCTAGACGAGCGCCCGGTGCTGCGCGCCGCCTGCGCGGTGGAGTGTGTCCACGCCTACAGCCTGGTGCATGACGATCTGCCGGCCATGGACGACGACGACACCCGGCGCGGGCGGCCCACCGTCCACGTGGCCTATGACGAGGCCACCGCCATCCTGGCCGGTGACGCCCTTCAAGCCGCGGCCTTCGAGATCCTCGCCCATCCCGACACCCACAAGGACGGCAATGTCCGCTCCGAGATGCTGATGCGCCTGGCCCAGGCCTCGGGCGCTCGGGGCATGTGCGGCGGCCAGATGATCGACCTGCTGGGGGTGCGTGACGACCTGGGGGCGGTGGCCCGCATGCAACGCCTGAAGACCGGCGCCCTGATTGCGGTGGCCTTCGAACTGCCGCTGATCATGGCCCATGCCGGGGACGGCGAACGCCACGCCCTGATGGGCTTCGCCCAGGACCTGGGCCTGGCCTACCAGATCGTCGATGATCTGCTGGACCATGACGGCGAGGACGCCGTGCTGGGCAAGAAGGCCGGCAAGGACGCCGCCAAGGGCAAGGCCAACTACGTCACCCTGCTGGGCGCCGACGCCGCCCGTGAGCGGCTGAAACTGCTGATCGAGCAGACCAAGGCGCACCTCGATCCCTTCGGTCCGCGGGCTGAATTCCTGCGGGCCAGTGTGGATTTCGTGCTAGAGCGCCGAAACTGATTTCAAGAGATTTGTCCGCGTAACATGCCGCCAAACACGCCTCTGCTCGACAAGGTCGCCTCGCCCGCCGACACGCGTGGGTTCAATGCTTCGGAACTGAAGCAGCTCGCAGACGAACTGCGCGCCGAGATGATCGACGTCGTGTCGCAGACCGGCGGACACTTCGGCGCGGGCCTGGGCGTGGTCGAACTGACCGTGGCCCTGCACCATGTCTACCAGACCCCCGACGACATCCTGATCTGGGACGTCGGCCACCAGGCCTATCCGCACAAGATCCTCACCGGCCGCCGCGACCGAATCCGCACCCTTCGCCAGGGCGGCGGGCTGTCGGGCTTCACCAAGCGGACCGAGAGCGAATACGATCCCTTCGGCGCGGCCCACGCGGCCACCTCGATCTCCGCGGCCCTGGGCTTCTGCGCGGCGCGCGACGCCAAGGGGCGCGACAACCGGGTGGTGGCGGTGATCGGCGACGGCTCGATGAGCGCCGGCATGGCCTATGAGGCGATGAACAACGCCTGCGAGACCACGGGCCAACTCACCGTCATCCTCAACGACAACGACATGTCCATCGCCCCGCCGGTCGGCGGAATGAGCGCCTATATGGCGCGGCTGGTCTCCGGCGGCGGCTACCAATCGCTGCGCCACCTGGGCAAGTCGATGGCTCGGGTTCTGCCCAAGGCGCTGCAGGAAGCCGCCCGCAAGGCGGAGGAATACGCCCGCGGCATGGTCACCGGCGGCACCTTCTTCGAGGAGCTGGGCTTCTATTACGTCGGCCCCATCGACGGCCACGACATGGACGCCCTGGTGCCGATCCTGAAGAACGCGCGGGAAATCAAGGACCGCCCGGTCCTGGTCCACGTGGTGACCCAGAAGGGCAAGGGCTATGCCCCCGCCGAGAGCGCCGACGACAAGCTGCACGCGGTGGTGAAGTTCGACGTGGTGACCGGCCAGCAGGCCAAGTCCGCCCCGGTCGCGCCGCAATATACCAAGGTCTTCGCCCAGGAGCTGATCAAGCACGCCCGGATCGACCCGAAGATCATCGCCATCAACGCCGCCATGCCCTCGGGCACAGGGCTGGACCTGTTCGGCAAGGAATTCCCCGACCGCACCTTCGACGTCGGAATCGCCGAGCAGCATGCGGTGACCTTTGCCGCCGGGCTTGCCGCTGACGGCATGAAGCCCTTCTGCGCGATCTATTCGACCTTCCTGCAGCGCGGCTACGACCAGGTGGTCCACGACGTGGCGATCCAGCGCCTGCCGGTGCGCTTCGCCATGGACCGCGCCGGTCTGGTGGGCGCCGACGGGCCGACCCATGCGGGCTCCTTCGACATCGGCTTCATGGGCGCCCTGCCGGGCATGATCCTGATGGCGCCCTCCGACGAGGCCGAGCTGGCCCATGCCGTCGCCACCGCCGTGGCCATCGACGACCGTCCCTCGGCCTTCCGCTATCCGCGCGGTGAGGGCGTTGGCGTCGCCATCCCTGACCTGGCCGCCCCCCTGGAGATCGGCAAGGGCCGCATCGTCCGCGAGGGGACGACGGTCGCCATCCTGTCCCTGGGCACGCGTCTGGCAGAGAGCCTGAAGGCCGCCGACCTGCTGGGCGCGCGGGGTTTCTCCACCACGGTGGCCGACGCCCGCTTCGCCAAGCCGCTGGATATCGACCTGCTGCTGCGCCTGGCCCGCGAGCACGAGGCCCTGATCACGGTGGAAGAGGGCTCCATGGGGGGCTTTGGCGCCTTCGTCTTGCAGGCGCTCGCCGAGCACGGCGCCCTGGACCGCGGCCTGAAGGTGCGCACCCTGGTGCTGCCCGACATCTTCCAGGACCACGACAAGCCCGAGATCATGTACGCCCAGGCCGGCCTGGACGCCGAGGGCATCGTGCGCGGGGCGCTGAACGCCATGGGTGTGGACAATGTCTCCGCCGCCGGCGCGGGACGCCGGGCCTAAGCTTCTATTTGCAGGCGCTGAGGAACGGTCGGACCTGCTTCAGCGGGACCGGCGGCGTGCTCTTGGTTTCGCCGAGGCCCGACAGGGTGAGGACGCCGGTCTTCCTGAAGGCCGCGATCACCGGCGCGCGGGTGGCGACCTCCGCTGACAGCAGCGAGCCGCCATTGAGGTCATCGGCGTCGGCCTGACCGCGCAGGGTGGCCGAGGCGAGGCCGGACACCAGGGTGACGCTGGTGGGCCAGGGCGCCCGGCGGCCGATCTTGTCGACCCAGACATCAGTCTCCTGCCGATCGGCGAGCCGGGTGGCGACCGGGAAGGAGGCGGTGACCTGGCCGGTCCCGCGCGGGCAGCGCAGGGCGGCTACAAAGTCATCGGAGTTGGGAACGCCATAGACCAGGACCACCTCGGGCAGGGTCTTGTCATTGGACAGGGTCCAGAGACGGGCCTCCTGCGCCTGGGCGGCGGTGGCGGTCATCAAAAAGAGGGCAAGCGCGAGCTTCATGCGGCCACGCTAGCACCGCATTCGGGCTTCCTCTAGGCGCGGCAGGACGCGAAGAAGCCGTTCACCGCGCCGCGTTCCGAGCCGCGGACCGGCA
The DNA here is from genome assembly GCF_030651185.1 of Phenylobacterium sp. Taxonomy (GTDB): domain Bacteria; phylum Pseudomonadota; class Alphaproteobacteria; order Caulobacterales; family Caulobacteraceae; genus Phenylobacterium. Next base: position 42,382 of record NZ_JAUSCJ010000006.1, on the reverse strand, counting down.
TGGGCGCCTTGCGGCCATTGGCGACGACCGAGAGGTCTCCCGTCGCCGCGAAGCTGGCCAGCGCCGGGTCGGTGACCGGAGCCTTGGCTTCGACATAGACCGCGCCTTCGCCCATCCCAGGCGTGGCCTCAGCGGCGAGGCGGCTGTTGTGGCGCTTGGAAGCCAGGTTGATGGCGTCAGACGGCGCGTCCATGGGAGCGGTCATCGAGACCAGGACCTGACCGGACTTCGGCTGGCAGGTCATCATGATCAGGACGTTGTCGCTCTGCGGTTGGCCATAGGCCAGCTTGGCGCCCTCGCCCTCGGCGTGATTCAGCGACCAGGCCATGCCCGGCAGGCTGCTCTGGCCCTGGTGGGCGCAGGAGGCCAGTAGGCAGGAAATGCCCAGTCCGATGATCGCGCGGCGTTTCATGAGCAGGACGCTCCCTTCGGAGAGGAAACGCCGCCGCCCAGCTAAGGTTTCAAGGTCGATCAGAACGGTTGGAAGCGTTCCACGAGCGACTGCATGACCGGAGTCTTCTGCACGCGGCTGATGTCCCCGCGGCCGCCGTAGCTGATGCGGGCCTCGGCGATCTGGGTGTGCTTGATGGTGTTGGACGACGAGATGTCCTCGGGGCGCACGATGCCCGCGACGGTGAGCTGGCGCAGCTCGGCGTTGGTGCGCACCTCCTGGGTGCCCTGGATCACCAGGTTGCCGTTGGGCAGCACGGCGGAAACCACCGCGGCGATGGTGAGCGAGATCTTCTCCGAGCGGGTCACGGCGCCGGACCCGGTGTTGGACATGGCGGAGTTGGTCTCAATCCCGGCGGCCAGGTCGGTCCCCGGCGGCAGCAGGCGGCCGAGGCTGCCCGACAGGCCAAACAGCGATGGCGCGGCGGCCTCCATGCCCGAGGATCGGCGGCTGTTGGAGGCGTTCGAGGTCTGGGCGCTGTCGTTGATGTCGATCTGGACAGTGAGGATGTCACCGGTTCGCGCGGCGCGCTGATCGATGAAGAAGGCGCGCGCGCCTGAACGCCACAGGGAGTTGGCCGAGGCCGGTTGGCTCTGGTTGCTGGCCATGTAGACCTGGTCCTGCGCCACCAGGGCGGAGGGATAGCCCACCGGCGCGAGGGTTGGGCCGACCACGGCTTCCTTGACGGTGGAGCAGGCGGCGAGCGGGATGAGGGCGGCGAGGGCGAGGGCGGAAAGACGCATGGGACGGGTGCTTTCTAGCGCTGGGCGTACTGGGCGCGGGCCAGCGACTTGAGCTGGTCGGCGGCGGGGCCGACGACAGCCTGGCCGGGACCGCTGGCGGTGGCCTGGATGATCTTCTTGGAGGTGGTGTTCTGCACCGAGACGGTGTCGCCGATCCCGGCCGCGCCCATGGCCTTGCCTTCCAGGGACAGGCTGACGCCGCCGGCCTGGTAGATCACGGTGACGGCGTCGCCGGCCTTGATCACCTGCGGCGCGGAGACGTCGCGGACCGAGACGGCGGCGCCGGCGCGGAGCGGGCGCTTGGCGGCCATGCCGATCACCGCGTCGGCGTCGCGGGGCGCGTCGGCGGGGGCGGCGGCGGCCTTGGCCCAGACCACGTCCTGGGGCTGGACCATCTCGCCGGCCGACAGGCTGCGGGCATAGGTGAGGATTTCGACATTGCCGCGCGTGACAGGCGCGCTGACGCCACCATCGGACCCGGCGCGCACGACGATGCGGCGGATGCCCTCGGCGTTGGCCCAGTCCAGGCCGGCGCGGCGGGCGGCCATCTGCACGGCCCCGGCGTCAAGGACGGCGGAGGTTCCGGGGCGCGTGGCCACGGCGATCTTGCCGGCTGAACCCGCCCCGTCGAACAGGTCCGACAGGGTGATGAGGCCGTCGCCGTCGAGGGTCTCGGACTTCAAGGTCACGGCCTGGCCGGCCAGCGCCGGGGCGGCGGCGAGGGACAGGACGGCGGCGAGGATCAGGGTGCGCATCAGCCTAGCCCTTCAACTGGTTGGCGGCCTGCAGCATCTGGTCGGCCGAGGAGATGACCTTGGAGTTCATCTCATAGGCGCGCTGGGCCACGATCAGCGAGGTGATCTCGGTGACGGCGTCGACATTGGAGGCCTCGGTATAGCCCTGCAGCAGGGTGCCGAAGCCGGTGGAGCCCGGCGCGCCGGTATTGGCCGCGCCCGAGGCGCCGCTCTCCATGAACAGGTTGTCGCCGATGGCTTCCAGGCCGCCCTCGTTGACGAAGGTGGCCAGCTCCAGGGTGCCGACGGTTTCGGGGGTGGTGGCGCCGGCCTTGGTCACCTGCACCTGGCCGGACTTGGAGATGATCACGTCGGTGGCGTCGCCCGGGATCGTGATGGCCGGCTGAACCTGATAGCCGTCCTCGGTGACCAGTTGGCCCTGATCGTTCAAGGCCAGGTTGCCGGCGCGGGTATAGGCGGTCTCGCCGGAGGGCTTGAGCACCTGGAGATAGCCACGGCCGTCGATGGCCACGTCATAGCGGTTGCCGGTGGCGGTCATCGAGCCCTGCTCGGTGATGCGGTAGACCGAGCCCGCCTTCACGCCGCCGCCGACCTGCACGCCGGTGGGGACGATGGTGCCCTGGTCCGACGACTGCGCCCCGGCCCGTTCCAGGGTCTGGTAGAGCAGGTCCTGGAACTCGGCCCGCTGGCGCTTGAAGCCGACGGTGTTCATGTTGGCGATGTTGTTGGAGATGACCTCGACGTTGAGCTGCTGGGCAGCCATGCCGGTCGCGGCGGTGCGAAGTGCTTGCATCTCTTAGACTTTCCTTACTGCGCCTTGCCCAGGCGCTCGATCGAGCGCTTGGACAGGTCGGCGTTGGAATCCATCATCTTGGCCATCGACTCGTAGGCCCGCGTCACTTCCATCATCCGGGTGATCTCGAGGACGGTCTTGACGTTGGAGCTCTCCAGCATGCCCTGGTGGACGCGGGCGTCCGGGGCGGCTTGAGGCTGGGCGTTCGAGGTGTTGCGGTAGAGGTTGTCGCCAGCCTTCTCGAGGACCGAGAGGGTGTCGAAGCGGACCAGGGCCACCTTGCCGATGCGCTCGGCGCCCTGGCTGATGGTCCCGTCCGTGGCGATGGTGACCGCGCCCTTCTGGGGATCGACGGTGATCTCGCCGCCGCCCTCGTCGAGGAGGGCCTGGCCGCCTTGGGTGGTGACGCGGCCGGTGTCGTCCATCCGGAAATGACCGTCGCGGGTGTAGCGCTCGCCGTCCGGCGTGGTGACCTTGAAGAAGCCCATGCCCTCGACGCCGAGGTCGAAGGGGGCGTCGGTCTTGCGCAGGGAGCCGGGGGTGAAGTCGCGGGCGACGCCGGAATCGAGCACGAACTTGATCGGCTTGGGGCCGCCCTGGGTCATGGCCGGAGCCCGCGGCGCGGTCTCCACCATCAGGCTCTCGACCTTGAAGCCGGTGGTGTCGGCATTGGCGATATTGTTGGCCACGATGTCGAGCTCGCGGCGCAGCGTCATCTGCCTCGAAAGTCCGACATAAAGAGCGTTGTCCATCGACGTGCTCGAACCCTTAACCTGCGACACTTTCGTCGGAGGGAAGACTGCAAGCTTCGGGCCAGTCTGAAAGATAAGCAAAAACAAAGGATAAGAAGGTTAACAAAGCCTTTTCGGCGTATTTTGCCGGGCAGGCTTGGACCGCTCCCGCCACCCCCAAAAAAACCAGTCCTTAACCATGTCGGCCGCACACACAGGGGGCAGATTCTAAGGAGCCGCGCACGTGGCCAAGGACAAGGTCAAGGAAGCCCCGGCCGGCGAAGCCGCCGAGGGCGAGGAAGGCGAAGGCGCTTCTGGCAAGAAGAAGCTGCCGATGAAGATGATCATCATCGGCGCCGTGGCCGCGGTTCTGGTGCTGGGCGGCGGCGGAACCGCGGCCATGATCCTCCTCAAGCCCAAGCCCGATGAGGCTCACGGCAAGGCCGACGAGCACGGCAAGGAAAAGAAGAAGGAAAAGAAGGGCGAGAAGGGCAAGGAAGAGAAAACCATCGGCGCCGTCGCCGAGGGGCCCGATGGCGTCCTGTTCTACACCATGCCCAATGTCGTGGTGAACATGCAGACAGCCGACGGCCGCGCCACCTTCCTGAAGCTGAAGCTCACCCTGGAAGTTCCCGACCAGGAGACTGTGGATCTGCTGGAGCCCAACATGCCGAGGCTCCAGGACATGTTCCAGACCTTCCTGCGCGAGCTGCGCCCGGAAGACCTGCAGGGCAGCCAGGGCTCCTATCAGCTGCGGATGGAAATCCTGCGCCGGGTGAACCTCGTGATCGCCCCGTCAAAAGTAAATGCCGTCCTCATTGAGGAGATGTTGATCAACTAGGGTCTATCCCTGGTCGACTTATCCCCATGGACGAAGAACTCGAAAACCAGAACGCCGCCGAGGGCGAAGATTGGGCTGACGCGGAGCAATCCGCCGACAGCATGATCGGCTCCGAACGCATCCTCAATCAGGATGAGATCGACAGCCTGCTGGGCTTCGATCTCTCCGATGAGGAGGCGGCTGAGCGCTCGGGCATTCGCGCGATCATCAACTCGGCGCTGGTGTCGTACGAACGCCTGCCGATGCTGGAAATCGTCTTCGACCGCCTGGTGCGGTACATGACGACGAGCCTGCGGAATTTTACCTCGGACAACGTCGAGGTCAGCCTCGACAACATCTCCTCGATCCGGTTCGGCGACTACCTGAACTCCATCCCGCTGCCGGCCATCCTGTCGGTGTTCAAGGCTGAGGAGCTGGAGAACTACGGTCTGCTGACCGTTGACTCCAACCTGATCTATTCCATCGTCGACGTGCTGCTGGGCGGACGCCGCGGCACCGCGGCCATGCGCATCGAGGGCCGTCCCTACACCACCATCGAACGCGTGCTGGTGCAGCGGATGGTCGAGGTGGTGCTGGCCGACGCCAAGCTGGCCTTCGAGCCCCTGACCCCGGTGACCTTCACCCTCGATCGCCTTGAGACCAACCCGCGCTTCGCCGCCATCGCCCGGCCGCCGAACGCCGCGATCCTGGTCAAGCTGCGGGTGGACATGGAAGACCGCGGCGGCCGCATCGAGCTGCTGCTGCCCTACGCCACCCTTGAGCCCATCCGGAAGATGCTGCTGCAGCAGTTCATGGGTGAGAAGTTCGGCCGCGACAACATCTGGGAAGGCCACCTGGCCACCGAGCTCTGGACCACCCAGATGGAGGTCCGCGCCGTCCTGGACGAACAGCAGATCAGCCTGAAAGAGGTTCTGAGCCTCGAGGTCGGCCAGACCATCATGCTCAACGCCACCCCCGACAGCCTCATCGAGCTGCGGGCCGGAACCATCCCACTCACCCGGGGCCGCATGGGCCGCCGCAATCATCACATCGCCGTTCGCGTGGAGGCGCCGCTTACGCCCCATGCCCGGCGCGCCATTCAGAGTCTGAAATGAGCCTGATCGCCCTTGGGATGAACCTGATGCTGGCCGGCCTGCTGGCCGCCGCGCTGATGATGGGCTTCCGCCTCAATGGCCGGCTCAAGCACCTGCGTGACAGCCACGACGGCTTCGCCAAGGCCGTGGCCGAGCTGGACGTCGCCGCCGCCCGTGCCGAGCAAGGCCTGGCCGACCTGCGCGCCGCGACCGACGAGGCCGCTGACGCCCTGGCCGACCGGATCGAAAAGGCTCGCGCCCTGACCGCCAGGTTGGATCGTCAACTGCAGGGCGCGCCCGCCGCCCCGGTTCACGCCGAGCGCGCCGAGCGCATGGACCGGGCCGAACGCATGGCGCGCGTCGAGCGCGGCGCGCCGATCCCCTTCCGCCGCGATGTTCCCGAGGTCGACGAGGAGGATGTGGAGCGGGTCACACATCGCCTGGGCGCCCTGCTGGCGGGGGCCCGCGAGTCCCGCGCCCGTCCGGAACCCGAGCGGTTTGTCCGCCCGGATATCGCCCCGACGCGCCAACGTCCCCGCTTTGAAGACGATCTGTTCGACGGACCCGCCGATCGCGTCGCCGTCGCTGGAGCCCGCCGATGAAGAATATCCCCCGCATCCTCCCCCTGGTGGGCATCGCCGCCGCAGGAGTCCTGGCGGTCAACGCCATGGCCGGCGCCAAGTCGCTTCCCGAGATGTTTTCCGGCGCGAGGGCCTTCGCCGAGGAGGCCGCCAAGCCGCTGAAGGGCAAGAGCGCCGAGGGTGAAGGCGCCAAGACCCCGGACGCCACGGTGGGCGCCGAGGGCGCGGATGTCGGCTCGGCCCTGGACGCCTCGTCCCTGTCGCTGGCGCCCAAGCCGCCGCCCGCGGTCTGCGCCCCCACCGCCGCGGAACTGGCCAAGGAAGCCGGCCTCTCGCCCGCGGAACTGCAGATCCTCCAGAGCCTCGGCTCGCGCCGGGGGCAGCTGGACAAGCGCGAAGAGGACCTCGACGTCCAACTCGCACTGCTGGCCGCCGCCGAGGCCAAGCTCGACGCCAAGGTGAAGACCCTCACCGGGCTGAAGGGCGACATGCAGACCCTGCTGAACCAGGCCGACGGCAAGGAGCAGGCCGAGGTCGACCGCCTGGTGAAGGTGTTCGAGGGCATGAAGGCCAAGGATGCGGCGCCCCGCATGGTCATGCTGGACGACTCCGTGCGCCTGCCGATCGCCGGCAAGATGAAGGAACGGGCGCTGTCGGCCATCCTGGCCGCCATGCCGCCGGCCGAGGCCAAGCGCCTGACCGAGAGCCTGTCGCGCCGCTTCGCAGACGCCCGCAAGGTCGCCGCCTCCGCCGAGGGGGCGGCGTCCAACGCCGCGGCCAACACCGCCGCGCCGAAACAAGCCTCGATCGACCCCACGGCGGAGCCGGCTCCGCCCGCCAAGGCCGCGCCGAAAAAGGTCGCGGCCCGCAAGCCCGCGCCGAAGAAGGCGCCGGTGAAGCAGGCCGCCGCCAAACCCGCCCCGTCGCCCGTCACGCCGGCAGCCCCCTCCGCGGCGGCTCCGCCGACAGCCGGCTAGTCCATTGCGCCTGCGCCAGGCCCTTCACTCCAGCGTCGCGGCGATCTGCATCGCCGGCGTGATCGCGCCTGCGGGTGTGGCCGCGCCGACGGCGGCCCAGGTCGCGCCCCGCGGCCCGCTGGACGTGCATGTGGCCCAGGCCCGCGACTTCTCGCGGATCGAACTGCATTGGGCCGGTGGCGCGCGCGCCATCACCAAGCGCGACGGTCAGGTCCTGACCCTGAAGTTCAACCGGGACGCCAATCCCGACATCGCCCGCCTGCGGGTGGATCCTCCCAAGTGGCTGAAGACCGCCGAGGCGCGCCACTCCGGTGGCGGGCTGGAACTGATCCTGACCCTGGCCGACAACGCCGAGGCCAAGGTGGGGAGCGCCGACGGCGCCACCTATATCAACCTGTTCGAACGGCCCCCGCCGCCCGAGCCCAGCCTCGCCGAAGCCGCGGCGCCGATCACCGCTCCCGAGCCCCCGCGCCCCGATCCGGCGCCCGCCAGCGGGGTCGTGGCGATGGACGCCAAACTGGTCAATGGCCAGGTCCTGCTGACCTTCCCGTGGGCCAATCCGAACGGCGCGGCGGTGTTCCGGCGGGGTGACGCGATCTGGGTGGTGTTCGACACGCCGGTCGATCTCGACGTCTCCAGGGCCCCTCGGGGCCTTCGCCAGTTTTCGAAGGTGCAGAGCTTCAAGGGGTCTGACTACTCGGCCGTCCGCATCGCCGCGCCGAAGGGCACGCCCTTCTTCGCTTCGGCGCAGGGCGCGACCTGGACGGTGGCCATCGGTCCCGGCGCTCAGAACCAGAGCAGCCAGGTCCGCATCGTCCGCGATGACGTCGGCGGTCCCGCGGCGCTGAAGGCGGTGGTCTCCGGCGCCACCCGGACGCTGAAGGTGGGTGACCCCATCGTCGGCGACACCCTGTCGGTGGTGACCGCGCTCAGTCCCGCCAAGGGGGTGCCCAGCCGCCGGGAATACGTGCAGATGGCGGTCCTGCCCTCGGCGCAGGGGCTGGCCCTGGAGTCCTACGTCGAGGACCTGAGCCTCAGCCACCAGGGCGACCTGGTGCAGATCGGCCGTCCTGCGGGCCTGACCCTGTCGCCGGCCTCGGCCGGTGTCGAGCGGGCCGAAGCCGATCTGGGAGCCCCGCAGCCGGCCGGGATGCCGGCCATGATCGACTACGCCAACTGGCCCAAGACCGGCCCCGGCGGCTTCCTGGTCCGCTACAATTCCCTGCTCAACGCCTCCATGGAGGAGGCCAGCAAGGGCCGCGACGCGCCGGTGGCCGCGCGCATGGCCCTGGCCCGCTTCCTGGTCGGCTCGGAACTCTCCTTCGAAGCCATCGGGGTGCTCAACGACACCGCCCGCACGCACCAGGAACTTCTGGACGATCCGGAGTTCCGCGGCCTGCGCGGCATCGCCCGCGTCATGGCCCGACGCTACAAGGAGGCGGAGGCCGACTTCTCGGCTCCTATCCTGGCCGACGATCCGTCGGCGGCCCTGTGGCGCTCCTACATCGCCGCCCAGCTGGCCCAGTGGCCCGAGGCGCGCAGCCAGTTCGCCGCCGGGGCCGAGGCCTTCGAGCAGTTCTCGCCCACCTGGAAGGCCCGGTTCGCCCGCGCCGACGCGCAGGCCGCCCTGGCGCTGGGGGACATCGATGGCGCCGACTCCCGCATCAAGCTGGCGCTGATGGACCGCACCGCGCCGCTGGAGGAGCTGGCGACGCGGCTGGTTCAGGCGCGCGTCGTGGAGGCCCAGGGTCATCCTGACCGGGCCCTGCGCATCTATGCCGCCGTGGCCAGCGCGCCTGTGGAATCGCTCTCGGCGCCCGCCCTGCTGCGCGCCACCCAGATCCGCCTGGCCGCGGGAAAGATAACCGCGGTCCAGGCCGCCAACGTGTTCGACGGCCTGCGCTACCGCTGGCGCGGAGACTCCACCGAGCTGGAGACCATTCGCGCCCTGGGCCAGCTCTATCTGAACCAGGGCCGTTACCGCGAGGCGCTGGAGGCGCTGCGGTCGGCGGGCCAGCGGCTGCCCGACCTGCCCGAAGCCCTGCAACTGCAGAACGACCTGGCCAGCGCCTTCCGCGGCCTGTTCCTCACCGGCGTCGCCGATGGCCTGGAGCCGATCCAGGCGCTGGCCCTCTTCTACGACTTCAAGGAGCTCACGCCCCTTGGCGCCGATGGTGACCAGATGGTGCGCAAGCTGGTCCGCCGACTGGTGGACGTCGATCTGCTGGACCAGGCCGCCGACCTCCTGAAGTACCAGGCCGACAACCGGCTGGACGGCGTGCCCCGCGCCCAGGTGGCCACGGACCTAGCCGTCATCTACCTGATGGACCGCAAGCCCGAGCAGGCGCTGCAGGCGATCAACAGCTCGCGCACCACCATCCTGCCCACCTCGCTCAACGTTGAGCGGCGCATGGTGGAGGCGCGCGCCCTGATGAACCTCGGCCGCCTCGAATCGGCCCTGGAGGTCATCGAGCGCGACACCTCGCGCGAGGGCGCGGACCTGCGCGCCGAGGTGGTCTGGAAGAAGAAGGACTGGGCCGGCGCCGGCATCCTGTTCGAGAAATCCCTGGCCGACCGCTGGAAATACCCGGGTCCGCTGGCCGCCGAGGAAGAGGGCAAGCTGCTCCGAGCCGGCGTCGCCTACAGCCTGGCGGGCGATGATGGCGCCCTGTCGCGCCTGCGGGAACGCTACCAGGGCTTCGCCGACCAGGCCCGCAACCCAGACGCCCTGCGTGTCGCCCTCTCGGGCGTGCAGGAGGGGCGGCTCAGCGTCGCCGACTTTGGCCGCATCAGCGCCGACAACGAGGCCTTCTCCGGCTGGGTGGCCAAGATGAAGGTGAGGTTCCGCGACCGGCCCGCGCCGGTGGGCCTGCGCACCGCCGCCACGCCCACGCCCGCCAGGACGGCCGCGGCCGCGGCGCCGCCCAGCAAGGGGTAGAACTCTTCTCCCTCCCCTGTAGGCCCTTCATGGGGAGGGAGCTAAGGGCCTCAGCCTCCGCCGGCTCCCCGCTGGAAGCTCTCCACCAGACTGCCCGCCACCAGCCGCCAGCCGTCCACCAGGACGAAGAAGATCAGCTTGAAGGGCAGGGACACCACCACCGGTGGGAGCATCATCATACCCATGCTCATCAGCACGCTGGCCACCACCAGGTCGATCACCAGGAAGGGGATGAACAGCAGGAAGCCGATCTCGAAGGCGCGCTTCAGCTCTGAAATCATGAAGGCCGGGGTGACCACGCGGATGGGGATTTCCTGCAGGCTCTTGGGCCGCTCGACCTTGGAAAGCCTGACGAAGAGGGCCAGATCCTCCCGGTCCACCTGGGTCAGCATGAAGGTCTTCAGGGGTTCGCTGGCGGCGTCGAAGGCCTGGGGCAACTCGATCTGCTGCTCCAGCAACGGCTTGATCCCCTCATCGTAGGACTTCTGCATCGTCGGACCCATGACGATGGCCGAGAGGAAGATGGCCAGGCTGATGATCACCGCGTTGGGGGGGCTCTGCTGCAGGCCCAGGGCCGTGCGCAGCAGGGACAGGACCACCACAATCCGCACGAAGGAGGTGGTCATGATGACGATGGACGGCGCCAGGGACAGGACCGTCAGCAGGCCCATCAACTGGACCACGCGCTCGGTGAGGCCGGCCCCGGTGCCGAGATTGATGTTCACCGCCTGGGCCAGGGCCGTGGCGGGCAGGATCAGGCTGCCGAGCGTGATGAGCGCCGACAGCAGGAAGGCGTGACGCCAGTCCTGCGCGCGCAGTTGGGTGAGGGACTTGAACCTTCCGGCCATCAGGCGCGGCCCTTCTTCACGGGCGGAAGGACCTGGCCCTCGCCCAGCAGCAACAGTCGCTCCTCGCCATCGCAGGAGATCAGCACCAGGCGCCGCGAGGGGTCGAGCACCAGGCTCTCCACCACCGCCAGGCGGCGTTCCTTGCGGCCAGTGGCGGCGGTGAAGCGCGCCATGGCCTCGGGCCCGAAGCGGCGCAGGGCCACGGCGGCCAGCCCCACGAGTCCCAGGGTGATGGCCAGGGCGAACACGGCCCGGGCAAAGATAGCGAAGTCCATCGCGATGAGACGGTGAGGAGGCGGCCGGCCGAAAGCGCCGGTCAGGGCCAGAAGTGCCGCAAGGGTCTTAAGGAGCGATTAACCCTATTTATTCACCATGTTTCCCATGGATATCGGCGACATCCCCCTGTTCTCGATGCTGCGCGGCCGGATGGGTTATCTGTCCGAGCGCCAGAAGCTGATCGCCCAGAATGTCGCCAACTCAGACACCCCGGGCTTCTCGCCCAAGGATCTGAAACCCTACGACTTCGCCGCCCAGATGAAGGCCGCCAGCGCCGGCGCCGGCAGGGTCGCAGTGACCCAGCCGGGCCACATGCTGCCCCCCAGCCAGCGCAACGGACCCGGGGGCGCGTTCAAGTCCAAGGTCGCCAAGGACTCCGAGACCACGCTCGACGGCAATTCCGTCGTCCTGGAGGAGGAGATGATGAAGATGTCGGACGCCCGCATGAGCTACGAGGCGGCGGTCGGCTTCTACCAGAAGTCCCTCAACCTGCTGCGGATGGCCGCGCGGGCCCCCGGGAAATAGAGGCGAGATAGATGCCCGACATCAAGCCCGTCAGCGGCGTCGCCCAGGCGATCGCCACCTCCGCCCTTCGCGCCCAGCAGGGCCGCATGCGGATCATCGCCGAGAACATGGCCAACGCCGGCTCCACCTCGAAGACCGCCGGCGGCGACCCCTATCGCCGGCAGGCTCCGGTCTTCACCGCGGTCAAGATCGACGGCGGCATGGGCGTCCGGATGAGCCGCGTCGAGCAGGACATGAGCGATTTCAAGACCGAGTACGAGCCGGGCCACCCCTCGGCCGACGCCAAGGGGTATGTGAAGACCCCCAACGTCAACACCCTGGTCGAGGCGCTCGACATGAAGGAGGCCCAGCGGGCCTACGAAGCCAACCTCAACGTGATCGAGACGGCGCGCGCCATGGAGACGCGCACCCTTGATCTGCTGAAACGATAGGACCTAGGCCATGATGACCGCGCTCGCCGCCGCCCAGGCCTATGCCTCCACCCAGGGGATCGGAGGCGCCAAGCCCGCCGCCGCCGCCGCCGAGGGCGGCCTCGACTTCGGATCCATGGTGAAGTCGGCCATGACCGACGCCATGCAGGCCTCCAAGCATGCGGAAAACCAGATCAAGGCCAATGTGGCGGGCAAGGCCGAACTGATCGACGTGGTCACCTCGATCTCGGCCGCTGAGGCCAGCCTGGAGACCGTGATGGCCGTCCGCGACCAGGTGATCAGCGCCTATCAGGAAATCATGCGTATGCCGATCTGACCTTCGTTCGCTAAGGTCTGGGCATGCCTCAGACCACGATCGAACTTTCGTCCATCGAGAAACGCTACGCCGCTCACGCCGCCCTGGCCGGCGTGAGCCTTTCCATCGCGCCCGGCGAGTTCGTGGCCCTGGTGGGTCCTTCGGGATCGGGCAAGACCACCCTGCTCAAGACCATCAACGGCCTGGTCACGCCGGACGCTGGATCGGTGCGCGTGCTGGGGGAGGACACCGGCGCGGTTCCTGTGCACATCCTGCGCCGCCGCATCGGCTACGTGTTCCAGGAGATCGGGCTGTTTCCGCACCTGACCGTGGGCGAGAACATCGGTATCACGCCCAAGCTGCTGGGCTGGGAGCCCGCGCGGATCGCCACGCGAATCGATGACCTGCTGGGCCTGGTCGATCTGCCGCACGAGATGGCCGGCCGGCTGCCGGCGGCGTTGTCGGGCGGTCAGAGGCAGAGGGTCGGCGTCGCCCGCGCGCTCGCCGCCGAGCCCAAGATCATGCTGATGGACGAGCCCTTCGGCGCGCTCGATCCGGTGACCCGCGACCAGCTCGGGACCGACTACCGCGCCCTGCATGAGAAGCTGGGCCTGACCACCGTGATGGTCACCCACGACATGAGCGAGGCCGTGCTGCTGGCCGACCGCATCGTAGTGCTGAAGGCCGGGGTCATCGTCGCCGACGGCACGCCGGGCCACCTCAGCGCGAGCAGCGACGACCCCGATGTCCGGGCCCTGATGGATGCGCCAAGACGACAGGCTGAACGCCTGGCCGCCCGCCTCTCGGAGAGCCCCGCGTGAGCCCGCAACTTGCCGCCGCCTTCGACCTGCTGCCGGATTATCTCGCCTGGCACGTCCTGCTGAGCGCCAGCGCCCTGGCCCTTGGCCTGATCATCAGCCTGCCCCTGGCGGTCGCCGCCAGCCGAAGCCCGCGCCTGCGCTGGCCGGTCCTGGCCTTCGCCGGCCTGATCCAGACCATTCCCAGCCTGGCCCTGCTGGCCCTGTTCTATCCTCTGCTGCTGGCGGTCTCGGCGCTCAGCCTGTCGCTCACCGGCCACGGATTCTCGGCCCTGGGCTTCCTGCCCTCGCTGCTGGCCCTGACTCTCTACTCGATGCTGCCGATCCTGCGGACCGCCACCACCGGCATCCTCGGCGTCGACCCGGCGGTGCGCGAGGCCGCCGACGGGGTGGGGATGACCGCCGGCCAGAAGCTGTTCCAGGTGGAGCTGCCGCTGGCCATGCCGGTGATCATGGCCGGTGTCCGCACCGCCGCGGTCTGGACGATCGGCGCCGCGACCCTCTCCACCCCGGTCGGCCAGACCAGCCTGGGCAACTACATCTTCGCGGGGCTGCAGACCGAGAACTGGGTCAGCGTCCTGTTCGGCTGCGCCGCCTCGGCCGTCCTGGCCATGACCGCCGACCAGCTGCTGGGCCTGATCGAGACCGGGGCCGCCAAGCGCGACCGCCGCCTGATGATGGCCGGCGCCGTGGGCCTCCTGGTGGGTATCGTGATCGCCGTCCTGCCCTTGGTGAGCTTCGGCAAGCCGGCCAGCTACGTGGTGGGCGCCAAGAACTTCTCCGAACAGTACATCCTGGCTGAACTGATGGCCGACCGGCTGGAGCGCGCCGGGGGCACGGTCAGCCGCAAGGAGGACCTGGGCTCGGCGGTGGCCTACCGGGCGCTGGCGGCCGGCGAGCTGGACGTCTATGTCGACTACACCGGCACGCTGTGGACCAATGTCCTCAACCGCCAGGACAACCCGGGCCGCCAGGCGGTTCTGGACGGCTTGACCACCGAACTGAAGTCCCGGGACGGGGTGACGGTCCTGGGCTCCCTGGGGTTCGAGAACGCCTACGCCTTCGCCATGAACGCCGACCGCGCCAAGGCGCTGGGCATTGTCAGCCTGGCCGACCTGGCCCGCGAGGCGCCGAAGCTGACCCTGGGGACCGACATCGAGTTCCTGTCGCGGCCGGAGTGGAAGGCGGTGGACGCCGCCTACGGCTTCCGTTTCAAGGCCCAGCGGTCCTTCCAGCCCACCTTCATGTATCGGGCGCTGTCGGGGGGCGAGGCCGACGTGATCTCGGCCTTCTCGTCGGACGGGCGGATCGCGGCCGACAAGCTGGTGGTGCTCACCGATCCCAAGGGCGCGCTGCCGCCCTACGACGCGGTGATCCTGGTTTCGCCGGCGCGCGCCGGCGACCAGCGACTGATCGCCGCGCTGAAGCCCCTGGTGGGCTCGATCCCCGTCGCCGCCATGCAGGCGGCCAACTACAGCGTCGACCGCGACACCGCCAAGGCCAGCCCGGCCGAGGCGGCGAGGGGGCTGGTGAAGTAGTTGCGGGGGGCCCCAAGCCCCCTCCGTCACGCGCATCTCTGCGCGCGCCACCTCCCCCGATACGCGCTGCGCGCTGGGGGAGGAATTTAGCGCTCCTAATTCCTCCCCCATGCCGCAGGCCGTTCCGGGGGAGGTGGATCTGAGCGTAGCGAAGAGACGGAGGGGGCTAGGCCCTCGCCGCTGCGACGACCATCGCCACCGCACTGTCGATGTCCTTAAGAACGACCTGGGCGTTGATCCGGAGCGTCCGAATACCTCGCTCCGCCAGCCAGGCGTCGCGGCGTTCATCCCGCTCGGGTCGGTCGCCAAAACTGTGACTTCCGCCGTCCACCTCGATGCAAAGCTGGCTCGAGGCGCAGAAGAAATCCAACAGGTAAGGGCCGACTGGATGCTGCCTGCGTACGTGGAGCCTGCCGTACCTGCCGCCCTTCAACGCACGCCAGAGCAACCCTTCCGGCAGTGTCAGCCGCCGGCGGAAATCCTTGGCAAGCGTTCTGAGCTCCGGCGCAGCATGCATGCAGCCATTCTCTCGCGGCTATGAGAGGGAACAAAGCAAAAACATCTTGTAGCCGGTAGCCCTTCGTTAACCATGTCTGCGCGAGATGGGGCTACGTATTCTCCCCTGTTTTCGCGAGGCCCTTCATGAACGGCGCCGAGGTTCTGGACGTCGGTCGGGACGCCATCTGGCTGACGCTGCAACTGTGCGCGCCGGTGCTGATCGTGGGCCTGGTGGTGGGGGTGGGCGTCGGCCTGATGCAGGCCCTGACCCAGATCCAGGAAGCCACCCTGGTCTATGCACCGAAGATCGTGGCCATCTTCATCTCGCTACTGCTCTTCCTGCCGCTGATGGGCGCGCTGATGAGCGGCTTCATGCGCCAGATCGCCGCCCGCATCTCGGCGATGTAAGCAGCGTGGAGTCGTACGCCACAGCCCAGCAGGTCTACGTCGGCGGCATGATCTTCGCGCGGCTGTCGGCGCTGGTCATGCTGATGCCGGGGATCGGCGACAGCACGGTGCCGCCGCGCATCCGGCTGGCCTTCGCCTTCCTGATGACCCTGATGCTGCTACCGGTGGTGGCCCCCAACCTGCCCGCCGTTCCGGCCGCCATGGGGACCATGGTCGGAGGCCTGCTGAAGGAGGTGCTGATCGGCCTGATGATTGGCACGATCCTGCGGATCTTCCTGATGGCGCTGTCGACGGCCGGCGAGATCATCTCCATCCAGACGACCCTGTCCTTCGCCCAGACCGCGGCCCCGGGCATCGCGCCGGGCTCCTCGACGGTCAGCACCTTCCTGGGGCTGATCGGCCTGACCCTGATCATGTCGACGGGGCTGCACCACCTGTTCCTCAGCGCCATCGTCAAGTCCTACACGTTGTTTCCCTTCACCCGAGACCTGCCGGTGGCCGACTCCGCGACCCTGGCGGTGCAGACGGTGGCCGACTGTTTCAAGCTGGGGGTGCAGCTCTCGGCGCCCCTGCTGGTCTTCTCGCTGGTCTTCAACGTCGCGGTCGGCCTGGTGGGCCGGGTCATGCCGCAGTTTCAGGTCTTCTTCGTGGCCTCGCCGCTGATGGTGATCTTCGGCCTCTCGATCCTGGCGCTCAGCCTGGGTGTCATCGGCTCCGTCTGGCTCAGCCGTTACCGCGACCTGCTCATGGTCTTCGGCGGCTGAGATGGCGGACGACAGCGATCCCGAGTCAAAAACAGAAGAACCCACAGCGGGGAAACTCAGTAAGGCGAGGGAGCAGGGCGACGTCCCCAAGACGCCGGACCTGCCGACCCTGGCCGCCTTCGCCGCCGCCGCCAGCGTGATCGCCTTCGCCGGCGGCTCGATGTGCCGCGACCTGGCCGTCGCCCTGATGCCATTCATCGCCCATCCGGACTCCATCAGCGTCGAGGGCGGCGGCAGTCAGGACGTGTTGCTCTACGTGATGAAGGCCGGGGCGCCGCTGATCCTGGGGGTGATGTTTTCAGCGGCCATCGCCGGCGCCGCCGGCAACCTGGTCCAGACCGGGCTGATGTTCACCCCCAGCAAGGTGTTCAAGTTCGACTACAAGAAGATCTCGCCGATGGCGGGGCTGAAGCGGATGTTCGGGCTCGACGCCCTGATGCAGTTCCTCAAGTCTCTGGTGAAGATCGGCCTCGTGGGCTGGATCGGCTATCTTGTGGTCAAGCCGCACATGGCCGAGTTCACCCAGCTGTCGGCCATGGACCCCATGTCCATCCTGCCCTTCGCGGCCAAGCTGATCCGCAACCTGGCCTTCTCCATCGCCGGCTTCCTGCTGCTGATCGCCGGCCTGGACTGGTTCTGGCAGAAGCAGCGCTTCATGAAGCGCCAGCGAATGAGCAAGGAAGACCTGAAGGAAGAGTACAAGCAGACCGAGGGCGATCCCCACATCAAGGGCAAGCAGAAGCAACTTCGCATGGTCCGCGCCCGCCAGCGGATGATGCAGAACGTGCCGAACGCCACCGTCGTCGTCATGAACCCCACCCACTACGCCGTGGCGCTGAAGTACGAGGCCGGCGGCGAAGGCGCGCCCCAGTGCGTGGCCAAGGGCATGGACGCCATCGCGCTGCGCATCCGCAAAGTGGCCGAGGACGCCGGCGTGCCGGTCATTGTCGATCCGCCCCTGGCGCGCTCGCTCTACGCCTCGGTGGAGATCGAGGAGTTCATTCCGCAGAAGCACTATGAGGCCGTCGCCAAGATCATCGGCTTCATCATGCAGAGCGAGAAGAGGGCCGACGCCCCCAAGCCCAAGCCGAAGATGGCCCCCACCCGGGTCCGGGTTCCCGGATGATTCCCACCGGGGCGCCCATTCACCGTAAAGCCGCGTAATCTCAAGGCTTCATGTATGCTGAACACCGATTCGCCGGGCCAACCCGTTCAGGGCGCCCGCCTGGGAAACCCCATGGCTGAGCCGACCGCAAAACGCCGGTTTGATCCGCTGACCGCCGCGGCGGTGGTGTTCTTCCTGATGGCTGTCGCTTTCGCCGCCGCCCCGGCCATCAACGCCGGCCCCGCGACCCTGGCCGGCCTGATGCTGCTGATCGGCCTGGCGGGCGTCGCCTGCCTGGGCCTGTTCGCCCTGCGCGGCTCCGTCGAGGCCGCCGCCGAGAGCGAGCCCGGCGCCGACACGCTGATCGAGGCGCTGTCCGAACCCGCCGCCATCGCCGCCGCCGACGGCCGCATCCACGCCGCCAATGGCGCCTGGAAGACCGTGCTGGGCATGGCGCCGCGCCTGCCCAAGGGCGGGCCGTCCGCCGCCAGCCTGTTCTCGGCCCTGACCGCCGCGCGCCGGGGCGACACCGCCCAGGCCTCGATCCGCAGCAACGGGGCCGAGCACAACGCCACCATCTCGCCCCTGGGCGCCCGCCGCTTCCTGGTGCGGCTGAACGCCGGCCCCGCTGAGCCCCTGGCCCTGCCGTCGGCGGCCATGGACGTGCTGACCGCCTTTTCCAATGCGATGCCGCCGCCGCCCAAGGTGCTGGACGCCTTCGCCGCGGCCTCGCCCTTCGGCGCGGCGCTGCTGGAGGGCGAAGACCCATTTGAGTCCACCATCGTCGAGGCCAACCCGACGCTCGCCGCCGCGCCGGGCTACGGCGGCGTCGGTTCGACCTTCGGTGACCTCATCGAGACCGCCAGCCGGGCCGACGCCTCGCAGCGACTGAAGGACGGCACGGCGGGCGGCGGGGCGCTGGAAGTGCGCCTGGCCAAGGACCCCACCAAGATCGCCCACCTCTATCTTTCCAAGAGCGACGGCCGCTGGGTCGCCTACCTGGTGGACGTGTCGGAGCAGAAGCAGATCGAGCTGCAGCTGGCCCAGAGCCAGAAGATGCAGGCCATCGGCCAGCTGGCCGGCGGCGTGGCCCACGACTTCAACAACCTGCTCACCGCCATCTTCATGCAGCTCGACGTGCTGTCGACGCGCCATCCGGTGGGGGACCCCTCCTATGAGGGGCTCAGCGAGATCCGCTCGACCTCGACGCGGGCCGCCGACCTGGTGCGCAAGCTGCTGGCCTTCTCGCGCAAGCAGACCGTGCAGCGCGAAATCCTCGACCTCGGCGAACTGATCAGCGAGTTCGAGGTGCTGCTGCGCCGGGTGCTGCAGGAAGACGTCAAGCTGGAGACCGAGTACGGCCGCAACCTGCCCCACGTGCGGGCCGACCGCGGCCAGCTCGAGACCGCGGTGATGAACCTGGCCGTCAACGCCCGCGACGCCACCCGCATGAACGGCGGCTCCCGCGTCACCATCCGCACCGCCCGGGTCACCGAGGCCGAGGCCCATGCGCTCGGCTATCCTTCCGCCCAGGGCGAGCAGGCCTTGATCGAGGTCTCCGACGACGGCCCCGGCATCGCGTCCGACGTTGTCGACAAGATCTTCGACCCCTTCTTCACCACCAAGCCGGTGGGCGAGGGGACGGGTCTGGGCCTGGCCACGGTCTATGGCATCGTCAAGCAGTCGGACGGCTGGATCAGCGTCGACTCCAAGCCCGGTGAGGGCGCGGCCTTCCGCATCTTCCTGCCGGTGCACGCCGCGCCCGCCATCGTCGACAAGCCCCTGGTCCAGAAGGCCACGCGTCCCGCGGCGCGCGACCTCTCCGGCGCCGGCCGCATCCTGTTCGTCGAGGACGAGGACGCCGTGCGCGGCGTCGCCGCCAAGCTGCTGCGCGCCCGCGGCTACGAGGTGATTGAGGCGGCCTCGGGCGAGGAAGCCCTGGAGCTGGCCGAGCAGCACGCCGGCACCATCGACCTGATGATCTCCGACGTGGTCATGCCCGGCATGCAAGGCCCCGACCTGCTGAAGCACGCGCGGGTCTACCTGGCCGGCGCTCCGGTGATGTTTATCTCCGGCTATGCCGAGGCCGAGTTCTCCAACCTGCTGGAAGGCGAGACCAACGTCTCCTTCCTGCCCAAGCCCATCGACATCAAGACGTTGGCGGAGCGCGTGAAGCAGGAACTTCAGAAGGCGGCTTAGGCGGCGCCCTCCCCATGAAGGGGGCTCAGTTCAGATCTTCAGCTCGAAATAGCCGGTGTCGCTGCCGGGCGTGTAGCCGACCATGGTGATGCGGTATTCCTTGCCGTCGGCCAGCCGCAGGTGGCCGTCGCAGGCCTTGAAGGCGTTGTCGGCGATTTCCTCGGTGGTCATGAAGGAGCCGCGCAGGGACGCGCCGCCCTGACGCAGGCCGGCCAGGGCCCCAATGATCTCATAGGCCACCTGGCCTTTGAATCCCTTGTAGGACAACTCACCCTCGCCCGTGGTGGTGGGGGGGGTGCGACCGTTCTTCATCGTGTATGCCATGGGCCCGTAACGGCTGAGCCTGGGTTTCGATCCGCCACTGTGTCGCAAGTATTGAATGGGATTTCTTGACTTGAGGCTTGTATAAGCCGCCGCGAGGCTGCATTAGCCGCGCCCCCCGGCGTCTTCCCACGCCGCGGCTGACCGATCGGACTATCGACACTATGCCCTTTCCCCCGACCCACCCGGCCCTGGAGCGCGCTCTGGCGGCCCAAGGCTATGCCGAGCCCACGCCTGTTCAGGACGCCGTCCTGGCAGAGGAGGCTGCAGGACGCGACCTGCTGGTCTCGGCCCAGACCGGGTCAGGCAAGACGGTGGCCTTCGGACTGGCGGCGGGACCGACGCTGCTTGAAGGCGCCGAGAAGTTCGGACCGGCCGGTTCGCCCCTGGCCCTGGTCATCGCGCCGACCCGCGAGCTGGCCATGCAGGTCAGCGTCGAACTGACCTGGCTCTATTCCCAGACCGGGGCGCGGGTGGAAACCTGCGTCGGCGGCATGGATCCGCGCCGCGAGCAGCGGGCCCTGGCCAATGGCGTCCACATCGTGGTGGGCACGCCGGGGCGTCTGAAGGACCACCTGGAGCGCGGCAATCTCGACCTCTCGGCCCTGCGCGTCGTCGTGCTCGACGAGGCCGACGAGATGCTGGACATGGGCTTCCGCGAGGACCTGGAAGAGATCCTCGACTCAGCGCCCGCCGGCCGCCGCACCCTGCTGTTCTCGGCCACCATCGCCCGCGAGATCGCGATGCTGGCCAAGCGCTATCAGACCGACGCCCTGCGGATCGACACCGTCAACCGCCACGAGCCGCACGGCGACATCGAGTACCGCGCCATCCGCGTGGCCCCCAACGAGGTCGAGAACGGCGTCGTCAACGTGCTGCGCTTCTTCGAGAGCCCCTCGGCCCTGGTGTTCTGCAACACCCGCGAGGGCGTGCGCCACATGCATGCGGCCCTGCGCGAGCGCGGCTTCGCCGTGGTCGGCCTGTCGGGTGAGCTCGGCCAGCGGGAGCGTTCCGACGCCCTACAGGCCCTGCGCGACGGCCAGGCCCGGGTCTGCGTCGCCACCGACGTGGCCGCCCGCGGCCTCGACCTGCCCGACCTCGGCCTGGTGATCCATGCCGACCTGCCTGTGAACAAGGCCGGCCTGCTGCACCGCTCGGGCCGCACCGGCCGGGCCGGCAAGAAGGGCGTCTCGGTCCTGCTGGTCTCCTACACGCGGCGCCGCAAGGCCGAGCAGCTGCTGGCCTCGGCCAATATCGAAGCGGTCTGGCAAGGCCCGCCGACCCCGGAGATGATCCGCGAGCGCGACCAGACCCGCCTGCTGGAGGATCCGATCCTCACCGAGCCCCTGCTCGAGGAGGACATGGCGCTGGCCAAGCTGGTTCTGGCCACCCGCACGCCGGAAGAGGTGGCCGCGGCCCTGATCCGTCTGCACCGCGCACGCCTGCCGGCCGCCGAGGACCTGCACGTTGATCCGCGCGACGGCCAGGGCTCGTCGTCTGGCCCCATGCCGCCCCGCGCCGACCGCTGGAGCCCCGATCGCGAGGGACCGGTGGGCCGGCCTGAGCGCCTGGACCCCAGCGAGGTCACCTGGTTCCGGATCAATGTCGGCCGCGCCAAGAACGCCGACCCCAAGTGGCTGATCCCGATGATCTGCCGCCTGGGCCATGTGACCAAGCCGGAGATCGGCTCCATCAAGATCTTCGATCAGGACACCAAGTTCGAGATCGCCAAGCACGCCGAGGCCAAGTTCGCCGCGGCGGTCAAGGCGACGGTCAATGACGAGATCAAGATCGAGCCCACCGTGGCGCCGGCCTCGGGCCAGAAGACCGCCCCGCCGCGCGACGCCCCCGGCGGCGAGCGGCCGGCCCGCTCCTTCAAGACCGGCCCGCGTCCCGAATACAAGGGCAAGGGCGAGGGCGGCTACAAGGGCAAGAACGACGGCCCGCCGCCGCGCTCGGAGTACAAGGGCAAGAGCGACGGTCCCTATAAGGGCCCGCCCAAGGAGGGCGGTGGCTACAAGGGCAAGCCTGAGAACTTCAAGGGCCCGGCCAAGGAAGGCGGCGGCTACAAGGGCAAGGCCGAGAACTTCAAGGGCCCGCCCAAGGCCGGCGGGTTCAAGAAGCCCTTCACGAAGAACAAGTCCAACGCCGGGCCGAAGGGGTAACAGCGGTGGGGGCCTAGCCCCCTCCGTCTCCTCGCTTTGCTCGGATCCACCTCCCCCGAACCGCGCTTTGCGCTGGGGGAGGAACTAAGAAATCCTCCCCCAGGCCGCAGGCCGTCGCGGGGGAGGTGGCGCGCGCAGGTATGCGCGTGACGGAGGGGGCTAGGGCTTTTCCACCCCCGCCACGCTCAGCAGCGCCGCGAGCCCGACGCTCATGCCCTTCACGCTGGGGCCCTTCTCCACGTCGATCCACTCGTCCAGGGCGTGAGCCCGGCCGCCCTTGCCGCCGGAGCCGATGGTGACGGCGGGAATTCCCAGGCTCATCGGCACATTGGCGTCGGTGGAAGAGGCCTGGTGGACGGGCGCGTAGCCCAGGGCCGTGATGGCGTCGTGGGTGGCGGTGACGATCGCGGCCTTGGCGTCGGTTTGGCCGGCCGGGCGCTCGCCGATCACCTTGGCCTCGACGGTGACCTTGCCGAAGCCGGTGGCGCGCGCGCCGTTCTCGGCCTCCACCGACTGGGCCAGGATCGCCTGCAGCCGGGTGTCCAGCTGGGCCAGCTCGGCGGCGCTTTCCGAGCGCATGTCGAAGTCCATGAAGACCTCGGCGGGGATGGCGTTCACCGATGTCCCGCCGCCGGTGACGCTGGCCGAATAGGTGGTCTTGGGCTTGGCGGGCGGCTTTATGGCGTAGAGGTCGACCACGGCCTTCGACATGGCCGCCATCGGATTGACCATGCCGAACGCGCCATAGCTGTGGCCGCCCGGGCCGCGGAAGATGACGTGATAGCGCTTGGAGCCGACGCCCTTGTCCACCAGGTGGGCGGGGTCGTTGCCATCCATGGAGAAGAAGGCGCTGATCTTGCCCTTGTACCGGCCCTGGTTGAACAGGTAGCGGGTCCCGCGCAGGTCGCCCGCGCCTTCCTCGCCGACATTGCCGACGACCAGGACGTCCGCCGTGGTGGTGATCCTGGCCGCGTCCATCGCCCGCACATAGGCCAGCAGCACGGCCAGCGACCGGGTGTCGTCGCCGATGCCGGGCGCCATAAGCTTCGTGCCCTCGCGGCGGACCTTTACGTCGGTCCCCTCGGGGAAGACGGTGTCGAGGTGCGCGGCAAGGACGACATAGGGACCCTGGCCCTTGGTCCGGGCGCCGGGGCGGACGCCCATGACATTGCCCTCGGGGTCCATCTCCACATCCGTCAGGCCGTGGGCCTTGAGCATGGCGAGATAGGCCTGGGCGCGGGCGGTCTCCTTGAAGGGCGGGGCGGGAATTTCCGTGAGCGTGATGATGTCAGCGACGGTCCTGTCGTGATCGGCGTCCAGCTTGGCCACGGCGGCCTGGAAGGCGGGGCTGGCGACCAGGTCGGCCGCCGGGGATCCGGCGGCGGCCGCGCCAGTGGCGAGGTGAAGGGCGGCGAGCAAGGGCGCGAAGGCGATCAGGCGCATGGAAACTCCGTCGTGAGGCCGCGGAATCTTAACCCGAATTGCCACCTCTGCGCGGCCATTCCACATGACGGCGTTCTTTCAACTGGTCGTCCGGCGCAGGTTGTGCGGCCAGACGTGCTGGCCTCCTGAGGTTTCGCATGCTCAAACTGGGTAAACGGAGCGTTGAAAAGCTCTCGTTTACGGATCGCAGCGCCATATGCGGGCATGCAGAGCACCACCCGCATAAACCTGGAGAACGTCAGCGGCCTGATTGTCGATGACAACGCCCAGGCGCTGGATTTGCTCGCCAGTGTGCTCGCCAGCTTTGGCATGCGGGACATCGCGCGCGCCGCCTCGGCGATGGAGGCGATGGAAATCGTCAAGTCGCGGCGGATCGACCTGATCATGACCGACGGCCAGATGCCGGTCATGGACGGCTATGATTTCGTCCACTGGGTGCGGCACCAGAACGACGAGGAACGGCGACTGGTGCCGGCTATCGTCGTCACCGCCCACTCGCGCAAGAGCCAGGTGATGCGGGCCCGCGATTGTGGCGCCAACTTCATCATCACCAAGCCGATTACGCCCAAGGTGATCCTTGAGCGGATCCTGTGGGTTTCGCAGGGCCGGCGGATGTTCATTGAGACCGACACCTACATCGGCCCCGATCGCCGGTTCAAACAGTCCGGCATGCCCGCCGAATTCCCCGACGGCCGCCGCCGCGACGATCAACCCGCCGAAGTGGGCGCCCTGGCCGGCGACAACATGACCCAAGACGAACTCAACAACATGATCGCCCCTCAGAAAGCCGCCCTATGAGCGTCGTCCGGAAGTTCCACGTCACCCCCCGGCTGGCCCAGCTGATCAAGGCGCCCGGTGGCCTCTACGTGCCGGAGGCGCTGAAGCGCGGCGCCGCGGCGATGGAGGAGTCCCGGGAGACCTGCCTGTCGGAGGTCGATGAGGCGCTGGCGACGATGGACGCGATGGCGGCGACCCCGGGCTTCGACGCCGAGGCGATGTACGAGCAGTCCGCGCGGCTGATCTCATTTTGCGGCGCCTTCGACAACGACAGCCTGGCCACGGCGGCGCGGTCGTTGTGCGAGCTGCTGGACCGTGCGGGCGAGGCGGGCCGCCGCGATGACCGGGGCGTCCAGGTGCACCTGGCCTCCCTGCGCCTGCTGCACCGGACCGAGGCCGATGAGGCGACCCGCAAGGTGATCCTGAAGGGCCTGGCCCAGGTGGTCGACCGCTACGGCCGCGACGCCAAGGCCGAAGGCTAGAGCGAGCGGCGCAGCTCGCGGGACATCACCTGCTCGCGCGGCGCCTCGGTCAGGTCATAGGTCCCGGAGGGCGTCTGCGTGACGAGGCTGGCCTTGCCGGGGCCGTCCAGATTCAGCCAGTCCAGGCCCTGGGCCAGGGTTAGCACGGCCGGTTGGCTGTCCTGCAGGCCGGCGAGGTCGGGGCCGGGCGGGCCGGTGACGATGGCGAAGCTTTCCAATGGCCCGTCGGCCGTCTCGGCCCGGTCCCAGATGGCGGCGAAGTAGCGGACCTTGTCGGTGGGGCTGGTGGGCGTCCAGGTGGCCTCCCAGCGACGCTTGGGCTGACCCTTGCGCCAGCCGGGCGGCTCCTCGTAGGCGATGAACGAGGTCATCGGGACCAGGGCGCGGCGGGCGGCGTAGGGCTCGCGAAAGATCGGCGAGGTCTCCAGCGCCTCGATCCCGGCATTGGCGCACAGCGTCTTCCAGGCGAGGACCGGACCCTTGTGGAAGGCGGGCACCATCCACCAGCGGCGCGCCACGGCTTCCAGTCCCTCGGCGCCGTCGCGGATCATGAAGGCCAGGTCCGTCGGCTTGATGGGCGCGTCCCAGGGACGCTGCGGCGGGGTGTCGGACCAGAAGACCGGCGTCGTCTCGAACCGCCGGAGGTCTTCGCCCGGATGGACCCGCAGGTGGAATTCGATGCTCATGTCGCGTGCTATGCGCGCCACCCTCTCGGCCAGCAAGGCCGCGCGCCGGCCAGCGGCCGGATTACAGCGAATTAACCCGCGGCACGGCTTCCGCCGGCCGGGCGGGCCTCCTAGGGTCCGCGTAACAATTGTAACAACTCCCGGGGAGGGCGCGATGCTCAGCCGCCGCCAACTTCTATCCACCGCCGGCGCCACCCTGGCCCTGGCGGGATGCGCCACCGCCCGCCCCGCGACCCTGCCGCCCGCGCCGGCCCCGCTGCCACCGGCAGGACCCAACGCCAACGCGCAGCTCGCCAAGCTGCTGGACGCGCTCTTCGAGGAGCTGCTGGACGACGCGCCGGAACTCGTGACCCAGCTCGGCCTCGACAAGGGCGCGCGGGCCGACGCCAAGCGCCGCCTGTCGGACGCCTCCATCGCCGACCTGGAGAAGGACCGCGCCCGCACCGCCGACCAGCTGGCCCGGATGAAGGCCATCGACCGCTCGCAGCTGACCGGCATGAGCGCCATCAACTACGACTCGGTGATCTTCGGCCTGGCCAATACCGACGAGGCCAACAAGCGCTTCAAGTACGGCCCGGAGGGCGCGGGGCAGCCTTACGTGCTGTCGCAGCTGAACGGTTCCTATCGCTCCACCCCGGACTTCCTGGGCAACCAGCACGTCATCGAGACCAAGGGTGACGCCGACGCCTATCTGTCGCGGCTGGAGGCCTACGCCACCCAGATGGACCAGGAGACCGAGCGGACCCGACACGACGTGGCGCTGGGCATGATCCCGCCGGACTTCGCCATCGATGGCGCCCTGGTGCAGATGAACAACCTGCGCACCTCGCCCGACAGGTCCCCGCTGGTGACCCAGCTGGAGACCAAGGTGAAGGACAAGCAGATCGCCGGCGACTACGGCGCCTACGCCTCGAAGATCTACCTGGAGAAGGTGCGCCCCGCGCTGGAGCGGCAGATCGCCCTCATGAAGGAAATCCGACCCAGGGCGACGCACGACGCCGGCATCGGCGGGCGGCCCGATGGCGAGGCCTACTACGCGCTGGCGCTTCGCAACTCCACCACCACCACGCTCTCGGCCGCCGAAATTCACCAGATCGGCCTTGAGCAGGCCAGGGAGCTGTCGGCGCGCGCCGACACCATCCTGAAGGCGCAGGGCTACAGCAAGGGCAGCGTCGGCGCGCGGATCCAGGCGCTCTACAAAGACAGAAAGTACCACTATCCCAACACCGACGTGGGCAAGGAGAAGCTGATCGCCGACCTCAACCTGCAGGTCCAGGCGATGGCCAAGCGGCTGCCGGAGTACTTCGGGACGCTGCCCAAGGCGCCCCTGGACATCAAGCGGGTGCCCAAGTTCATCGAGGCCGGGGCGCCCGGCGGCTACTACAACCAGGCGACCCTGGATGGCTCGCGGCCCGGCATCTACTGGATCAACCTGCGCGACACCGCCGAATATCCGACCTGGAGCCTGCCGACGCTCACCTATCATGAGGGGCTTCCGGGCCACCACCTGCAGCTCACCCTGCAGCAGGAGGCCGACCTGCCCATGCTGCGGCGGGCGAGCTTCCTGTCGGCCTATGGCGAAGGCTGGGCGCTCTATGCCGAGAAGCTGGCCCAGGAGATGGGGGTCTATGCCGACGATCCCATCGCCGAGATCGGCTACCTGCAGTCCTCGCTGTTCCGCTCGGGCCGACTGGTGGTGGACACCGGGATGCACGCCATGGGCTGGAGCCGCGAGAAGGCCATCGAGACCATGACCTCGATCGACGGCTCCCCCACCAGCGCGGCCACCACCGAGATCGAGCGGTATTCCGTGTGGCCGGGCCAGGCCTGCAGCTACATGGTGGGCAAGCTCACCTGGCTGCGCCTGCGGGAGAAGGCGCAGGCCGCGCTCGGCCCGCGGTTCGATATCCGCAAGTTCCACGACGCGGGCCTGCTGTCGGGCGCCATGCCCCTGACGGTGCTGGAAGCCGTGATCGACACCTACATCGCCGCCAACAAGGCCTAGAGGCTCCCATGACCCTTCTCGATCGCCGCAGCTTCCTCGCCACCACCGCCGGCGCAGCCCTGATGACTGCGGCGCCCGCCCTGGCCCAGGGTTCGGAGGACGCCAAGCTCAGGACCCTGCTGGACAAGATCTTCGAAGATCAGGTGGATGACAGCCCGGAGCGGGCCACCGGACTTGGCCTCGACAAGGGCGCGCGGGCGGCGCTGAAGAGCCAGCTCGACGAGCGGTCGGCGCAGGCCCGCGAGGCGCGGCTGGCCAAGGTGAAAACCCGGGTTGCGGCGCTGAACGCCATCGACCGCAAGGCCTTGTCGCCGGCCTCGAAGGTCGACCTCGACGTGGTGCTCTACCAGAACAGTCACGCCGTCTCGAACGGCGAGGCCTACAGGTTCGGCGCGGTGGGCGGCCGGTTTTCGCCCTATGTGATCAGCCAGCAGAACGGCGCCTATCAGGACATCCCCGACTTCCTGGATAACCAGCACCGGGTGGCGACCACCGCAGACGCCGACGCCTGGATCTCGCGCCTGCAGGCCTTCGGCAAGGTGCTGGACCAGGACCTGGAGCGCATGAAGGCCGACGTGGCCGCCGGGGTCGTGCCGCCGGACTTCATCTGCGACCTGACCCTGGCCCAGCTCAGGGCGCTGCGCGATCAGCCGCCGGAGAAGACCGTTCTGGTGGCCTCGCTCGCCGCCAAGGCCAAGGCCGCGGGCCTCACCGCCGACTACGCGACGCCCGCCGCAAGGATCGTCGCCGAGCAGATCTATCCCGCCCTCGACCGCCAGATCGCCGCCGTCCAGGCCAACCGCGCCATCGCCACCTCGGAGGCCGGCGTCGGTCGGCTGAAGAACGCCGAGGCCTACTACGCCGACGCCTGCGAAGCCTCCACGACCACGACCATGACGCCGCAGGAAATCCATCAGCTGGGGCTCGACCAGGTGGCCGACATCACCGCCCGGCTGGACACCATCCTGAAAAGCCAGGGCATGACAAAGGGCACGGTGGCCGAGCGCCTCAACGGCCTGAACAACGATCCCAGCCAGCTCTACGCCAACACCGATGCCGGCCGGGCCGAGCTGATCGCGGCGCTGAATGTGCAGATCGTCGAGGTCTACAAGACCCTGCCGCTGGCCTTCGACACCCTGCCCAAGGCCAAGGTGGAGGTGAAGCGAGTGCCGGCCTTCATCCAGGACGGGGCTTCCAACGGTTACTATCAGAGCGCGGCCCTGGACGGCTCGCGGCCCGCGGCGTTCTTCATCAACCTGAAGGACACCCACGAATGGCCGAAATATAACCTACCGACCCTGGTCTATCACGAGACGGCGCCCGGCCATCACCTGCAGATCGCGCTGGCCCAGGAGAGCACCCGCATCCCGATCATCCGGCGGACGGGCGGCAGCTTCTCGGCCTTCTCCGAGGGCTGGGCGCTCTATGCCGAGCAACTGGCGGCGGAGACCGGCTCCTACAAGGGCGATCCTTTGGGGGAGGCGGGCTTCCTGCAATCCCTGCTGTTCCGCGCCTCACGGCTGGTGATCGACACTGGACTGCATTCCAAGGGCTGGAGCCGCGAGAAGGCGACCGACTACATGGTCGCCGTCACCGGCTATCCGAAGAGCCGCGCCCAGCGGGAGGTGGAACGCTACTGCGTCGCGCCCGGCCAGGCCTGCAGCTACAAGGTCGGCCATACCCGCTGGATGGCGATCCGCGACGGCGCCAAGGCCAAGCTGGGCCCCAAATTCAATCTCAAGGCCTATCACGACGCGGCCCTGCTCTCGGGGTCCATGCCGATGATCGTGCTGGAGCGCCACATGGCGGAGTGGCTGGCGGCGCAGGGATAGTCCCCCGGGCCTTCCAAGTGTCTGCGGGGCCCATCAGCGGCTGGTGGCGGAGATCGCCGCCCGCAGAACGCCTCGGGGCTCGGGCGGCCGGCGCCTAGCCCCAGCTGTCCACCGAGCCGACGCGACGGGCGGCCGGCTTGGGGTTGGGGGTGGCGTTGGCCAGGGTGGCGGTCATCAAGGGCGTGTCCATGGGCGCGCCGTAGAGCCATCCCTGGGCGTAGTCGACGCCGGCGCGGCGGACGGCTTCCTCAGCCTGGGGCGTCTCCACCATCTCGGCCAGGGTGCGGACGCCGAGTTCGCCGCACATGGTCACCAGGTGACGGATGAATGTGGACTCCCGGCCACCGTGCTGCAGCTCGCGGATGTAGCGGCCGTCGATCTTCACGATGTCCAGCGAGAGTTGCTGCAGGTAGGCCAGCGACGCGGCACCCGCGCCGAAGTCGTCCAGGCAGATCAGGATGCCCTGCGCGCGCAGAGCCTGGAGATGACGGTCGGCGAGGGCCAGATCCTCGATGGCGGCGCTTTCGGTCAGTTCGAACAACAGGCGGCCGTTCGCCTTGGGATTGGCGGCCAGCAGGGTGCGGACCGCCTCGACAAAGGCCGGGCTGGTGATGGTGCGGCCGGAGATATTGGCGGCGAGGCTGAGGTTGGGATTCTCCACCAGCTTGGCGATGGTGCGTTCCACCACGGCCAGGTCGAGGGGTTCGATCAGGTCCAGTTCTTCGGCCATGCGGATCATGGGGAAGGGGCTGGCGTTGTCGCCGAAGCGGACCAGGACCTCGTGGTGGTGAACCGCGCAGGACTTCTTCAGGTCCACCACCGGCTGGTAAACAAGGCGGAAGGCGCGGTCGGCGACGGCCTGGCCCAGGGCGCCGACCTCCACCAGGGTGCGGCGCACCGAGCGGCTGACCGCCTCGTTGAGCGACGCCGGGGCTCCGGCGTCGAGGCCGTCCTTGATGAAGTTGTCGAGGGAATAGCGGATGGCGCGCAGCAGTTGGGCCGGGGACGCGTCGCCCTTCAGCGACAGGGTCTTGGCCATGGCCTCGACGCCGTGGGCGGGATCGATGGCCAGCAGGTGCAGCAGGCGCTGGGCCAGGGCCTCGCCGCTCTCGCCTTGATGGCGCACCAGGGCATAGCGATCGCCGCCGAGATCGGCCGCCGCGCCGCCGCCATGAGACTGGGCGCGCAGGGCGCCGGCCAGGCGCAGTTCGATGTCCTTGGCCGCCTCGGGCCCCAGAACTTTGCGCAGGGAGGTGAGGCCGCCCATTTCGATGAAGGCCAGTTCCAGCTCCAGGCCCGTCGCCTTGCTGGTTTCGAACAGGGCCGCCGTGACGGCCTCGAGGCCCGCCTTGTCATGCAGGCCGTGGCTGGCGCCGGGAGCCGCGCGGCTGAAGGTGCAGGAAATCGCGCCGTCGTTGCCGGGCAGGCGGAACACCGACATCGCGGCGGCGCGCTCGACACCGCCGGTTCCGGCCAGGGTGACCACCAGAGGGCCGCCGCGCTTGCCGTCGGTCAGGCCGTCGATCAGGGCCTGGACCATGGCGCAGTCCCGAGTGTCGATGAAGTCGCGCCAGCTGCGTCCCACCAGGGCGGTTTCGCGGGATCCGGACAGGGCTTCGCTTGCCCCGATCGCAAAGGCGATCTGACCGTCCGCGGCGATCTCCAGAAGAAGGTCGGCGTTGGCGAATGCGAAGCCGAGTAATCTGTGTGATGCGACAGCCAAGGCGCTGGTCCCTATGATCAGGGAAAATTCTGGGCCCGCGCGGCTTAACGCCTTGTGAAAACTGCGTTCTTGGCCTGGTTCTAAGCTGCGGCCTTCTGGCGCAGCATTTCGGGGATAGTATTTTGTCTGATACCGGACAGTGGCGGCATATCTCGCGGGGCGTGGTTTCTGAATCAACACCTGCGTGGGCGCGCTGCGCGGCGATCAAGTCCTTTGAGCGGAGCCTGTCGCCTCGTGCGTGAGCGTCTGACGGCCCGGGTTCTGTTGTTCGATCCGCAGGGGCGTCTGCTTCTTGTGCGCGGACGCGCCACGCCGACCGCTGAGCTGAGCTTCTGGTTCACGGTCGGCGGCGGGGTCGAGCCCGGCGAGAGCCTGGAGGCCGGCGCCCTGCGCGAGGTCGCCGAGGAGACCGGGTTCACCGCCGTGGAGTTGGGGCCCATCGTCTGGGAGCGGAGCAGCGTCTTCACCCTGGCCGACAGTGAGACCGTGATCCTGAAGGAGAGCTATTTCATCGCCCGCTGTCCTGGCGGCGACCCCAGCCGCGCGGCCTGGGAGCCGCACGAGGTGGTGCTGATGGACGACATGCGGTGGTGGAGCCCCGAGGAGATCGCCGCCGTGGAGGAGATGATCTATCCGGAACGCCTGCGGGAGCTGCTGCCGGACATCGCCGCGGGCCGGCTGCCCGCGACCCCGCTGGAGATCAGCGTCGAGATCTAGGCCGTGGCGGCCAGCTCGGCGGCGTCCTCGTCGGGGTTGGCGACGGCGGCCATCATGGCCGAGACCAGGCTCTGGACCTGGACCGGCTTGGTGACCAGGCCGGCGAAGCCAAGATCGCGATAGCGGTCGGCGCCGAGGGTCATGGCGTCGGCTGTGACGGCGATCAGCGGGGTCTGGCGGTTCGGGCCAGCCTGGGCGCGCAACGCCTGCAGGACGTCTATGCCGGTCATCTCCGGCATCTGGATGTCCATCAGCACCAGGTCGAAGGTCTCCGTGGTCATCGCCTCCAGGGCCTCGCGGCCGCCGTTTGCGACCCGGATGCGGAAGCCCATGGCGCCCAGCAGCTGTTCCAGGACCAGCAGGTTGGTGGGGTTGTCGTCGGCGCAGAGGATCGAGAGCGCCGGGGCCTCGTCCTCGGTGATCGCCTGGGCGGCCAGATCCTCGGCGGCCGGGGCGGCGGTCTCCTCGAGCGGCAGGCTGACCCGGAAGGTGGAGCCGACTCCCAGCTCGCTCTCCACGGCGACCTCGCCGCCCATCAGGGTGGAGAGTTCACGGCAGATGGCCAGGCCCAGGCCCGCGCCGGCGAACCGGCGCACATCGGAGGCGTCGCCCTGGCTGAACTTCTGGAACAGGTGCGGCAGGTCCTCCGCCGGTATCCCGACACCGGTGTCAGACACGGCGAAGGCAAGACCGCCCGTGGTGCGGTCGCGGCTCACCGTGATGGTGACGGCGCCCTCCTTGGTGAACTTCAGGGCGTTGCCCACCAGGTTGAACAGCACCTGACGGATGCGGCGCGGGTCCAGGGCCACGAAGGGCGGCACCGCGGCGTCGATCTCGACGGCCAGGGTCAGGCCACGCTCGGCGGCGGTGGGGGCCCAGAAGGTCTCCATTTCCGACAGCAGGGCCCGGAGGTCGCAGGGGCTCTTGGCGATCTCCATCTGACCGGCGTCGATCTTAGACAGGTCCAGGATGTCGCCCAGGATCACCATCAGCAGCTCGCCGCTCTTGATCAGGGTGTCGACCTGGCTGCGCTGCAGGCCTGAGAGGTCGGAGCGCTGGAGCAGCTGGGCCATGCCCAGGACGCCGTTCATGGGCGTGCGGATCTCGTGGCTCATGGTGGCCAGGAAGGTGGACTTCGCCAGGCTGGCGCGCCGCGCCTCCTCACGGGCGGCCTCGGCCTCCCCGGCCTGACGCATGGCCTCGTCGCGCGCCTCGGTCAGGGTCGCGATCAGGCGGTTCTTCTCGTCCTGACGCACCAGCAGATCGGTCCGTGCGCGAACCACCGTGCGGCCGACGAGCAGGGCGATGACGACGCCGACACCGGCAAGGCCCAGGGCGAGGCCCGGGTGGCCGACGATGGCGAGCAGGGCGGCGGCGGCGGCGGCAAAGGCCAGGCGAGGCGCTATGGCCAGGCTATGGGCGGCCAGGGTGGCGCGATAGGCGGCGTTGGCATTTTGCCCGGCGACCGGCGCGACCGTATGCGTAACCTGATCCGTGACCGCGTCCATGTCCCCCCCGAGGCCGTCGTCGTGGTAACCAGGGAATTAGCCATGGCACGCCAAGTCTTGAAAAATCCTTCGCAGACCAATGGTTGGATGGAATCGCCGCACCAAGGCGGGGATAGGCGCGGCCGTGTCGCCGACGCGGGACGATGTGGGGAAAACGGCGATGATTGATCTGCTTCTGGCTGCCGGTCTCGCGGTCGCGGCCAACTGCGATCTGGAACGTCCGTCCGGCGCGCCGGGCTGCACGCGCGCCGCCGTCGACGCCCTGCCGATGAACGCCATCCAGGTGGTTGGCACCCACAACAGCTACAAGCAGGCCATCGCGCCGGCCGAGATGGCCCTGTTGCGGATGGCCAAGGCCGATCTGGCCGCCACCCTGGACTACGCCCACACCCCCCTCACCGATCAGCTCAACGCCGACGTCCGGCAGCTTGAGATCGACCTGCTGAACGATCCGGAGGGCGGCCTCTATGCCGACCCCCTGGCGATGCGGATGGCCAAGAACGGGGCGGCCTCGCCCTATGACTTCACGCCCCTGAAGGCGCCGGGGTTCAAGGTGATGCACGTCCAGGACATCGACTATCGCTCCAACTGCCCGACCTTCCTGGGTTGCCTGGCCGAAATCCGCGCCTGGTCGAAGGCGCATCCCGACCATGTGCCGATCCTGGTGATCATGAACCTGAAGGAAGGCGGCATCGGGCTGCCCGGCGCGACGGTCGCGCTTCCCTTCGACCTCAAGGCCATGGACCAGATCGACGCCGACATCCGCTCGGTCTTCCCCGAGAGCGCCCTGATCACGCCCGACAAGGTGCAGGGCAAGGCCGCCACCCTGGCCGCGGCCGTGAAGGCCGGCGGCTGGCCCAGCCTGAAGGCCGCCCGCGGCAAGGTGATGTTCGCCATGGACGAAAGCGGCGCCAAGCCCGCCCTCTATCGGGGAGCCCGCAGGTCGCTGGAAGGGCGGGCGATGTTCATCAACACCGACGAGGGGCCGGCGGCCGGCTACGTGACCCTGAACGAGCCGGAGGCGTTGAAGGCCCGCATCGACGCGGCGCTGGCGGGCGGCCTGATCGTGCGCACGCGGGCCGACGCCGACACCCTGGAAGCCCGCGCCAATGACCGCGCCCGACAGACGGCGGCCTTCGCCTCGGGCGCCCAGTACGTCTCGACGGACTATCTGAAGCCGGACGCGCGGTTTGGCCCCTATGAGGTGCGTCTGCCAGGCGGCGGGACGGCGCGGCTCAATCCGAAGACCGGGAAATAGCTAGGCGGGGCGCGCGCCCAGATGGTGGGGGGCGTCGTCGGCCACCGCGCACCAGTCCACCGCCTGGCCGGTGAAGGCGTGGGAGGCGATCTTCACCCCCAGGTCGCCGTCGACGGTTCCGGCGCGTAGCCGCACCCGGTCGGGCAGGACGGCTGCGAGGCTGAGGATCGGCGAACCGCAGACCTTGCAGAACACCCGCTCCTTGCCCGGCGAGGACTCAAACGCACTCAGCAGGTCCGTGCCAGCGGTGAACCTCAGGTCGGCCTTGGCGATGGGCAGGACGGCGACGAAGGCGGTTCCGGAGGCCTTGCGGCAGGAGCGGCAGTGACAGGCCTGGACGTCGGGCAGGTCCCCGGACACCTCGAACCGGACGCCGCCGCAGAGGCAGGAGCCGGTGTGCATCCTCAGGCGTCCATCGTCCGGGGCCCGGCATGGGCGACGTGGAACTGGCCTCCCACCGACAGCACGATCCAGTCGCCGGGCCGCGCCACCATCCAGCCGTTGGGGGTCGAGACCTGCACCAGGCCGGTCTCGTCGAGGGCGTGACCATCGGCCCCCAGCCAGTAGAGCAGCTTGGTCCAGCTTCGGCCGTCATGGGCCGGCGGCACGCGCAGGGCGGCGCCGTGGTCGAAGGCGGGGGAAGGAGATGGCCTCATCGAAACTCTGTCACTGGGAACGCCAAAACGTGGAGTTGCGGGTGACTCGGTGACCAGGACCTTAACCAGCTTGGCCATGGCGAAATTCGGTGGGTTTCGTGTCAGCCGAGCTTTTCTCAGGAGGTCCCGGGGCCAGGAAGGGTCATCCGGCCAGCTAGCCTCGACCTGCCTGCGTTAGGCGGTCATTCCTGAGAACACTCACACGATCGTACAATCCTGGTTGCTACCCTATCCGAAGGGCTTGAGCGCGAGGCCTTCTAGACCTTGAAGAAGCGCGACATTTCGAAGTTGCTTAGGATGTCCATCGCCTGAACCGGCTTGTTGGCGGCCCAATAAGACTCGAACAGGTCCTCCGTCAGCACCAAATCCTGGTAACGGTCGATGATCTCGAAGTATCGGTTCTCAAGAACGAGTGATCCCGGATCGAGATTGGATATGCCGATGTTGCCGGTTGGGCGCGCATCAACAGGCACGATACGAAGATCCGGTCGAAATTCGCGCAAGATGCTGACAACCTTCCAAACGTCACCGGTCCACCAGCCGGAGATTTCTTTGTCTACACGCCCAGCCGGTTGATGAATTCGCTCCGTCATCTCAATATTGAGAGGCAGGCAATCGTCGAGGAGTATGAGCGAGTTTCGATCGCAGTATTTCTCAATATTGATGAAATCTCGAAGGAGGTATTCGAACTGATGCAGGCCGTCTAGGAACGCAACGTCGACAGATTCTCCAAGTATATGTTTAGGATTGTATCTTGAGAAAAAGGCGTCGCTCGTCATCTGAAAGAGATGGAGGACTGATTTTTGCCCGACTGGATTGCGATCGAACATGAAATGAGGATCAACGCCTATCGTTGGGCACGCAACGCCCGATAGGCATACGCCGGCACGAACGCCGATCTCTACATAGTTCCTGGCGTTCCGTTTTTTGAGTAACTCGTGGATGTAATCCGTATAGGCCATTTCGCCGAGCTGCTTGCGGCTGGGTGTCGACGAGGGGACGATTTTCTCGGCGCTCATGTTACATCCCTATGGTCGTTGGCTGAGGGGCGGAAATCGGGCGGCTGGTACGAGGCGCTGAGGCTAGGCAAGAGCGGCGGACCGAATAGCTAGATGGACCGTTCCAACCGCCCCATGCGAACGTCGGGGGCCGCTCGGAGCGAACAGACGACCTCACCTATCACCGAGTCTTCGTCTCGACGAAGGCCGGGTCGCCTCCCCGATCGGAGACGACTGGAGGATCGATGAGGTCGCCAAGTCGCTCTCCTGCGCCGGGTCCGAAATGCCGGGCGCGGTGGCCCCAAGTCAACCGTTTCAGGCCAGGGCCTGGGCGAGACCCGGCAGCCGGCCGATGACCCCGGCGGTCAGTTCATCGTGCCGGGCCCAGAGCTCTCGATACCAGGCGCTGCGGGCGGCCGCCTGGTGGGCGAACATGCGGTTGTCGCGGACATATTCCCAGGCTTGCCGGGCCATGGCCTGCCGGGCGGGCTCGTCGCGCAGCGCCTCGGCGAGGCGTGGCGCCCAGTCCTTCAGGCGGTGGGCGATCAGGCCGGTGCGCCCATGGGCGATGGTCTCGGCATAGATGGTGGGGGAGGCCAGGGTGACCACGCCACGGGCGGCGGCGTCGAGGAACTTGGCGTCGCTCTTGGTGTCCTCATAGAGCCGCCCCTCCACCGGCGAGAGCGAGACCGCGCAGGTGGCCATCAGGTCGAGATAGGCCTCATAGGACATGTAGTCGTGGAAGCTCTTGTTGGCGGTCGGCAGGGCGTCGAACACCGCGCGGTCGCCCACCACCACATATTCGACCTCGGGAAATTCCTCGGTGACCGCGGTGAGGGAGGCCGCCACGCGCGCGGCGAACTTGCCGCGCGACAGCGCCCCATAGAAGACCCGCCGCGGCGCGGGCGCGGTGGGGAAGGGCGGCAACTCGAAGACCGCGTTGGGGAACACCTTCACCGTCGGATTGTACTTTGAAAACGCCCGAGCCAACCGTTCCGTGGAGGTCTGTATGGCGTGGCAGTAGCCGTAGGTGAGCCACTCGGCCGGCGTCAGCTTGCGCCCGCCGGCGGCGGTCATGAGGGCGGGATGGTCATCGATCTCCAGCACCACCAGCCAGCGGCGCTTGATGCTGTCGGCCGTGGCCGCGCGCCAGGCGTCGACGGAGAGCAGGAGCGGGCGCTGCAGCACCACGATCTTGGCGGCGTCGGGCGCCAGGGCCAGAAACGTGAAGGGCGCCCCCCCATAGCCCAGGATCAGCTCCGGCTCGGTGCGCAGAGCCTGGGCGGGCAGCCGGGTGCGGATGTCCATCAGGCGGGGCGCGAAGGCGACGATCTGAACGGCCACAGGCGCGGCTTCAACCCGGCTTTTCTGAGCCACCAGCAGCAGGTCCCGGTCGGTGACCTGAGGCAGGCTGGCGGGCGACAGACGCGACGCCTGATCGTTGAAGTGGTCGTCCCCGGGGACCAGGAGCTGCAGCTTGGCGATCCGGAAGGCGTCGCCCAGGACCTCCAGGACGGCGGCGACCTGGTCGCCCGACCGGGAGCCGGCCACGAGATAGCCGTCGGGCGCCAGGGCCTCCGCATGGGCCCGCACATCCTGGAGGGTGAGGGCGTCGAGATCGGCGAGGACCAGGCAGTCGGCTTCGGCGGCGGTCACGAACTCAGCCGCCGGATTGCGCGCGACATAGGCGGCTTCGAACGCGGGGGCCTCGGGGCCCACATAGGCCAGCCGCCGGGCGGTCAGGGGCGTGCGGCCGACGAGCCGGGTGGACGACATGAAAAACTCCCCGAGGCGCGACGCGACCGGCCAAGTCTAGAGGCCTTCGGGATGACCGGACAAGCGCCACGCCCCATTCCGACCGGGTCGGGGTTCGAGGCGCCGGCCTCGGAATTCCCGGCGGGCAGAACATGCGCCAGTTTCGGACGCAGGGGCGGAAGGGGTATAGCGAGGGCGGGAACGGAAGCAGGTCATGACCACAGGTCGTTGACGTCAAGACGCACTGCGAACAAGCGCAACCTTGAAAAGTAACGGGCTGATGCGCACGCTGTCTGCGAGTCGCGGGGGAACATCGGGCAATGGCAACTTTTGAAGAGCGCTTCCTAGAGCGCTTGGCTCGACTGGCCGGAGGGCCGGGCATAACGGTGTCGAACAATACGCTGAGAGCCGAACTCGGCTGGAAACCAGAGCGGTACGAAAAGACCCGCAGAGCTGTGCTGAAGACGAAGAACATCAAAGCGGCGCAGGCAGGTCCCGGTGGAGGGGTGTCGCTTATTGCCGCTGTCCCACCTCAAGTACAAAAGTCCATCAAAGTCTTCATTTCATATAGTCATGTAGACGAAAAACTCAAAGATCAACTTCTTAAGCACCTAGGGCCACTTAAGAGATTGGGGATAATAGATGAATGGCATGACAGGAAAATAAAAGCAGGTGATACATGGGGGGAAGAGATATCCGCCAATTTACAATCTGCTGATATCATCATATTGCTTGTTTCTGTTGATTTCATCAATTCAGAATATTGTTACGAGAAGGAATTTGAGGTCGCGCTAAAGCGTCACGATGAGGGCTCGGCGGTGATCGTCCCTGTGATCGGCAGAAGCTGCATGTGGACTGATCTGCCGTTTGGCGCGATCCACGGTTTGCCGAAGGACGCCAAGGCGGTAGCCACTTGGGATGATCAAGACGAAGCACTGACCGACGTCGCACGGGGGATCAGAGATCTGGCGTGCCGTCTGCGCGAATCTCCTGCCTCATAGTTCGCGATGACCCAACGCCCCTCAGGCGCAGCAAGGCAGGGACAGAAGGCTGAAGTTTTCTACGAGGGCCAGGGCGCACCGGCTTGGGAGGCCGCTGGCCGCATGCAGAGGAACGGGCAGCGGACGATCAGCCTTAGCCGGCTTTCACGCATTGCCGCGGAGGAGGCTCTAGCCGTCGAGCGCAAACCGTGACGAACATCCCGAGGACTGAACTCTTCGAAGACGCCTGGAAACGACCGCTCTCAACGATCGCGGCCGAGTTCGGCATCAGCGACACGGCGCTGCGAAAGATCTGCGACCGCCACGATATCCCGACGCCAGGACGAGGGTATTGGGCCAAGGTCACGAGCGGACAGACCCTTCCCAAGCCGAAGCTTCGACCGGCCAAGAGCCCCGAACTCGAAGTGGTCGGCATCTACGGAGCGATCCCACGGTCCGCGGAAATGCAAGCGGCCATCGCCCAAGTCAGGGCTGAGCGCCCGACTGTTGAAAGGCCTGTGCGGCGAAAGACCATGCCGACTGAGTCCTCCGTCGAACCGCTCCCAGCCGACGTGCCAGAAGCCGAGATCCATCCGCTCGCGGTGCGCACCCATGCCAAGCTGGCTGGGGCCGCCGACCGTGATCCAGGGCTCGTCCGCCTTAGCGGTAAGGGCCTTTTTACGGTGACCGCGTCGCCAGCCCAAGCCGATCGGGTCTGCCGTTTGCTGACCCAGCTTCTCACGGCCTGCGAGGCGAAGGGCTGGACGGCGAAGAGCGACGAGAAGGCGATTGCGCTCGTACCAGATGGGGAGCCGATCCACTTCGAAATCACCGAACAGACCGATCGCGTTCGACACCAGGTCACCGAGGCTGAAGCCGAGGTGCTGCGGAAGCACGAAGAGCGAAAACAGCGGGCCGCTCGCCGCGGCGATTGGTTCTCAGACTACGACCGCCCCAAGATTCCGGAGTGGGATAGCGTCCCGAATGGTCAACTCGCCCTGTCCCTTGTGGCCGGCTATCGCCAGGACGGCATGCGCCGCAAATATTCCGATGGGAAAACGCAGCGGCTTGAGGGGTTGATCGATCGGGTCATTGAGGCGCTCGCGATCTATGCGGCGAGCGAAAAGGTCTGGCGCGAGCGTCAGGAACGCGAGCGCCTGGAGGCGATCGAAGTGGAGAAACGCCGGCGCGAATTGGAACGGGTGGTTCAGCTAGAAGAGCACCGCTTGGCGTTCCTCAAACATCAGGTGCAGCGTCATCGTCGCGCGCTGGAGGTCGAAGCCTTTGTCGTCGATACAGAGGCAGCCGGCGCGGCTGAAGGTGTGGTCGCGGAATTTCTCCGGTGGGCGAAGGGCTATGCCGCGGTACTACGCGATGACATTTCGCCCGAAGTACTGCGGCGCAAGCTGGAGCGCCTCAATCTCATGAGTAACGACGCCAAGATTGATAGCTGGCGCGACATCGATCACCCGCTCGATGCGGAGAAATCACAGGGCTACGCATACCGCCGAGACGCGCCTTGGTGGCTCCTGAAGCGGGACTGATGCGAGCGCCCGCTTTGGACTGCCGAATGTCGGCGGAGTAAGTTTCACGCCCTGCCAGCAGGGAAATAGGAAGCTCGTCAGGCGAGCCGCGCTGGAGATCAGCGGCAGAGTCAGGGTTCTATCAGCGGCTTTGTAACGACGTAGCGGATCGAGGTGTTCGTCGCCTTCAACACGCGAAACCGTGCGCCGCGAAAGCCGATCTCATCTCCCTCCGCAAGGTCGTAGGTAAGCTCCTGGGTGAAGGACGGCCTCGCCATATCGTTGATGAACTCACGGTAGGATAGCTTGATTGTCCCCTTTGAGACCCCCGAGTAGATGAATTCTCGCCGGAGGCTGGCCTCCCCGATGTGCTGGACAATTGGGTCGGATGGACCAGTCTTGAGATCCCCATGCTTGCTGATGTCGTGGCCAACGATGTTGTCATAGTACGGCTTTGGCTGCGCGGTGCGATCGGCGGGAACAAAAACTCCGCCCACTTGCGGGATCGTCACGCCAAGCGAGATCGCCTGCATGCCGTCGACAGATTGATAGAATTCACCGCGGCCGTCTTGGCCGACAAACTTGTAAAGGCCCGCGGGCAACAGAAGTGTCACTCCCATGCGGATCTTTGACCGAACCGGCTCGAGCAGCCGTATCGCTGGGGTGGTGACAGCGCGATAGCGGGCCATCTGGATCATAGACGAACCGATTTCTGCTTCCGTCTCCACGCCGACCCCGGGCGATAGCTCTAAGTGGAGTTCATCCTTCACGACCGGATATTCGGCCGCCACTGTGGCAAAGGGTGTGATCGTTAGCAGGATCGTGACACTGCAAATCGCACCAAAAGTCAGCGCCGATCTCATATTTGCCCCCCCGAATTGAGCTTTCATAGCCGACCTGGCCGGTAGTGTCCCAATCGCCAGACCCCCGTAGCGCGGGAACGGTCCAAAACTCTGCTATTGGGTGTTATCGGAAATGGGGCTCATCCTTTTTGGTCCCATGCCTCCCCGGCGCGCCCACAAGAACCTTAAGAAAACTATTTGACAGCAAATAGTGCTATATGCGCAATTCTCCGCAGAAGGAGAAAGCGCGCATGTCCAGGACCATTTCAGTTTCCACGGAAGTCTTCGCCGCCATCTGGGCGCGCCGCCAGTCAGGCCAGGAGACCGAGGACGCGATTCTCCGCGGTGTCTTCGGGTGTGACGAAACGGCGGCCCCTCATTCCGCATCAGCCCTAGTGGCAGGCGGCGGTGTCCATGACGTGCGGAATGACGTCCACTTTCCGGAGGGGTTCGAGATTCTTCGGACCTATAAGCGACGGGAATACTCGGCCAGGGCGACGGCCGGCGTCTGGCTGCGCAGCGACAACAGCCAGTCCTACGCAACGCTCAACCAGCTGAACGCCTCGATCGCGGCCGGTGCCGAAAACGTTTGGAACGGCAATTGGAAGTACCGTGCTCCCAACGGCGAGCTGCGTTCCATCGGCGAACTGCGGCGCCAATCCTGAATTGATTGGGTGGCGAGCCGCTCAAGGCCGCGGCGGCCGGTCAACAGGTCTCTCGCGAGCGCCTGAGCCGCTACCCTGACCAGGTGAAGCCATTCGGGTTCTTGTACGCCTTGCACACTGGTCGAAGGGCGGCCACCAAATCGCAGCACCCCATCGCCCCCTTTGATCGCACGCCGGAGCTTGCCGTTCGCAAGGCTTTTGATCGGGTGACGGGCGAACCGATCGCGGCCGAAGGATTGCAGACCTACGCGGAGGCGTTGGCCGGTTACCACCTGTCACCTGAGAGCAAATTTCGTGGCGGGGAAGCCTTTGACCAGGATCGTGTCCCACCACGTGGTGTAACTGCGGGGCGCTGATCACCGCGCTCTCCGGCTGGGCCGGATCGATCAGGTTGCCATGATAGGCAAGCTGACGGCGGGATCATCGCTCAGCGGCGCGATGGTTTCCAGGGTCATGTA
>NZ_JAUSCJ010000031.1 GCF_030651185.1 Phenylobacterium sp. | reverse complement strand
CGCGCGAAAAAAGACAACGACCTGTGCGTGATCAGCATCTACGTCAACCCCAAACAGTTCGCTCCCCACGAGGATTTCCGCCGTTATCCGAGGGATCTCCGCCGGGATATTGGCATCGCGGGCAAAGAAAATGTTGACATTATCTTTCTTCCGTCGGATAATGTCATTTACCCTAAAGGTTATTTGACATACATCGACGTGGAAAAGTTGTCCGGAGTGTTGTGCGGGAGGTTTCGCCCGGGGCATTTCCGCGGAGTCGCCACCGTCGTGGCCAAACTTTTGAACATCGTTGGCCCCGACGCGCTGTATCTGGGGCAGAAGGATGCCCAGCAGGCGGTGGTCCTCAAGACCATGGTGCGCGACCTGGACCTTCCGGTTGCCGTACACGTGGTACCG
This sequence comes from Phenylobacterium sp., assembly GCF_030651185.1. Lineage (GTDB taxonomy): Bacteria > Pseudomonadota > Alphaproteobacteria > Caulobacterales > Caulobacteraceae > Phenylobacterium. The sequence goes on along the minus strand of NZ_JAUSCJ010000031.1, from coordinate 169,874 downwards.
ACGGTGCGGGACAAGGACGGTTTGGCCATGAGTTCGCGCAATGTTTATTTATCAGCGGACCAGCGCCGGCAGGCAACGGTTTTGTACCGTGCCTTGCGGCTTGCCAGGGCCCGCATTGCTGCGGGGGAGCGGTCCGCAAGCTCAATTGTCCGTCTTATCAAGCAAATCATACGCCGGGAGTCCGGCGGTAAAATTCAATACGTCGCATGTGTGGATGCTTTAACTCTCAAGCCGTTTAAAACGCTTAAAGGATGGGTGTTGATCGCGCTGGCAGTTTACTTCGGTGCTACGCGCCTGATCGACAACATTGGCATTCGAGTTAATGGATCGCAAGAAATCAAAAGTTAGGGTAGGCATTCTGGGGTGCGGGGCCATCGGTTCACGGATCGCCCGCAGCATCAAGAGAGAATGCGGGGACAGGGCCACGGTCACCGCTTTGTTCGACATCAATCCCGCCAAAAGCAAAGATCTCCAAAAGCACCTTCCTTATAAGAACATCGTCAAAAGATCCTATTCCCAGCTGCTGACCAGTTGTGATCTCATGGTCGAGGCCGTGAACGCGCCGGATACCCGCACGATCGTGCGCCGGGCGCTGCTGGCCAAAAAGGATGTTTTGGTCATGAGCGTCGGTAAATTCCTGGATGGCGGATCCATCATCAAAATGGCCTACAAGCAAGGAGCGCGTTTGCTCATCCCCTCGGGTGCCGTTGCCGGCATTGACGCGGTCAAGGCCGCGGCTTTGGGCAGGATCGAACGCGTCACCCTGACCACCCGCAAGCCGGTGTACGGTTTCAACGACAACGCCTACGTGCAGAAGCGGCGCATCAACCTTTCGCAGATCAAAAAAGAGACAGTCCTTTTTGAAGGCGGCGTGCGGGAAGCGGTGCAATGTTTTCCGCAGAACATCAATGTCGCGGCCACCATCGCCTTGGCTTGCGGCGTCAGGGATAAAATGCGCATCCGCATCTCAACGTCCCCGGAATTCAAGGTCAATTCCCATGAGCTCGAGGTCGTCGGTGAATTCGGCCGCATGACCACGAAAACCGAGAACGTGGTCTGTCCCGACAATCCCAAGACCAGTTTCCTGGCGGTGCTCTCGGCGGTGCAGGCCCTCAAACAGTATTTTCAGGAAGTAAAAATCGGAACATAGGAAGGGAGGTGAACACATGGCAACCAAGAAAGTCGCTAAAGTCGGCATCAAGAAACAGAAGGGGTATTTGTACTTCGTGGACAAGCACGGGGACATCTCGTGCGCGAAGATGGCTCGCGGCAGCGCCAAAGGCGGTTCTGCAAAGAAAGTCGCTAAAGTCGGCGTGAAGAAACAAGCGGGTTATCTGTATTTCATCGACAAGCACGGGGACATCTCCGCTGCGAAGATGGTCCGTGGCGGTACCAAGAAGAAAGCCAAGAGAAGATCCTCGGCCAGAAAGACCAAGAAGCGCAAATAAGTCGCTTGAAACACCGTATCAAATGATAAGAGGTAAGGGGTCTCGGATCTCTTACCTCTTATCACTTTTATCCTTATGACGCGATCCGATTCCATCATCATCCGCGGGGCCAAAGAGCATAACCTTAAAGGTTTTGACCTGACCCTGCCGCGCAACCGGTTCATTGTCATTACGGGTTTGAGCGGTTCCGGCAAATCGTCACTGGCCTTTGACACCATTTATGCCGAGGGACAGCGCCGTTATGTGGAGAGCTTGTCCGCTTACGCCCGCCAGTTCCTGGACCAGATGCAAAAGCCGCTGGTGGACCACATCGAGGGGCTCTCCCCGACCATTGCTATTGAGCAAAAGACCGTCAGCCGCAATCCGCGTTCCACCGTCGCCACCCAGACCGAAATTTATGATTACCTGCGTTTGTTGTTCGCCCGCGTGGGCACGCCGCATTGCCCTTCGTGCGGAAAGATCATTGAAAGCCAGAGCAGCCAGCAGATCGTGGATGCCATTTTGCTTTACCCCCAGGGCACGAAGATCAATATTCTCGCTCCTCTGGTCCGCGGCCGCAAAGGGGAATACCGCACCATCGGCGCCGAGGTGGCCCGGTCCGGTTTTGCCCGCTTGCGCGCGGATGGGAAAATTTATGATACCCAGGAAAAGATCGCGCTGGACAAATACAAGATCCATCACATTGAAGCGGTGGTGGACCGCCTGACCGTGCGTTTGGATGTCCGCAAACGGCTTTTTGATTCCGTGGAGACCGCCCTTAAAACAGGGCAGGGCATGGTCATTATTGATTTTAACGGCGGGCGTCCCGACGCTGTTTTCAGCGAGCGCTACGCCTGCACGGAATGCGGCACATCCTTAAGCGAGATCGAGCCCCGCATTTTTTCTTTCAATTCCCCTTATGGCGCCTGTGAGGTATGCAACGGTCTGGGCACCAAAATGGAGATCGACCCTGAAGCCCTTGTCCCTGACCCGGACAAGCCGTGGACCGCGGCCATCGCTCCCTGGAAAAAAGGCCGGCGCGGGTATATGATGTATTATCGGGCTGTCCTGCGGGAGATCGCCAACATTCACGATGTGGATCCCCGTTTGCCGTTTGGGGGTCTGGACAAGAAATTCAAACATCTTGTTTTTTACGGCTCGGATGATACGGTGTGGGGACGGCGTTTTGAAGGTGTTGTCAAATATCTGGAGCGGCTCTTTAAGCAAACAGACAGTGACTGGCTCAAAGACGAGATCTCCGGATTTATGTCCGTTCTGCCATGCCCGGCCTGTCAGGCCAAGCGGCTTAAACCCGCTTCGCTGGCCGTCAAGATCGCCGACAAGAGCATCGCCGATGTGACGGCGCTTTCCATCAAGGAAGCCAAGGCGTTCTTTCATCAGCTGTCCCTGCCCAGGGACAAAACGGTCATCAGCGCCGAGGTCCTTAAAGAGATCCGCCGGCGTCTGGATTTTTGCATCAATGTCGGGTTGGAATATTTGACGCTGGAAAGGCGCAGCGCCACGCTGTCCGGCGGGGAAGCCCAGCGCATCCATCTGGCCACCCAGGTCGGTTCGGGCCTGGTCGGTGTCATTTATGTTCTTGATGAGCCGAGCATCGGCCTGCACCAGAAAGACAATGACCGGCTTTTATCCACTCTGCATGCCTTGCGCGATCTGGGCAACACCCTGATCGTCGTTGAGCATGATGAGGACACCATACGCCGGGCGGACTATGTGGTGGACCTGGGGCCCGGCGCGGGCGAACAGGGAGGCAGGATCATTTATGCCGGCGACGTCCAGGGGATCATCCGCTGCCGTGAGTCATTGACCGGCCAGTATCTGTCGGGAGAATTCAAGGTCCGGGCCCCCCAACATCGGAGGGACATCACCGGCGCGAAACATTTGAGGATCTTGGGGGCCAGGGAACATAATCTCAAGAACATTGACGTGAGCATCCCCCTGGGGACCTTCGTGTGCGTGACCGGGGTGTCCGGTTCCGGGAAATCAACGCTGGTCGAGAATGTTCTGCACAAAGCCCTGGCGCACAAGATCAACGGGGCCAAGGACAAGCCCGGCCGTCACAGGAAGATGGAGGGCGTCCAGCATTTGGACAAGGTCATCGTCGTGGACCAGTCGCCCATCGGCCGCACCCCGCGTTCGAATGCGGCCACGTACACCGGTGTTTTCGGCGATATCCGCGCTATTTTCAGCCAGTTGCCGGGATCCAAAATGCGCGGATACAAACCCGGGCGTTTCAGTTTCAACGTCAAGGGGGGCCGTTGCGAGGCCTGCAGCGGGGACGGCATCAAGAAGATCGAAATGCATTTTCTACCCGATGTCTACGTCGAGTGCGAGGTGTGCCACGGCAAGCGTTTCACCGACCAGACCCTGGAGGTGGCCTTCAAGGGCAAGAACATCGCCGAGGTTTTAAGCATGCCCGTGACCGAGGCGCTGGGTCTTTTTGCCAGCATCCCGCGCATCACGCGTGTCCTGGAGACCCTCAATGACGTGGGCTTAGGGTATATCCGTCTGGGTCAGGCCGCGACGACATTGTCCGGCGGGGAAGCCCAGCGGGTCAAGCTGGCCGGCGAATTGTGCAAGCCGGCCACCGGAAAAACATTTTACATCTTGGACGAACCTACGACGGGATTGCATTTCGCGGACGTGGACAAACTCCTCAACGTCCTGCAGCGGCTGGTGGACCGGGGCAATACGGTTTTGGTCATTGAACACAACCTGGACGTGGTCAAGAACGCGGACTATATTATTGATCTTGGTCCCGACGGCGGGGACAAGGGCGGTGAAGTTGTTTTTGCCGGAACGCCGGAAGATATCGTTGCCCACGCGTCGTCTTACACCGGAAAGTACTTAAAGAAATTTCTAAAATGAAACCATCCGTCTTCGTATTATCAGTTTATTTTGTTTTTGCGTCCGTATGCGGTGTTCAGGCGGTCTTTGCCCAGACAGAGGACCAGGAACTCTTCGCCACAGCCCAGCGCGCTTATGATGACGGTTTTCACGATGTCGCCATCCGTTATCTGGAACAATACACGGACAAGTTCCCCCAGGGGAGCAAGATCGATCAGAGCAAATTTTTGCTGGGGCAAAGTTATTATTTCAAGAACCAGTTCGCCAAAGCCCTGGAAATGTTCAAATCTCTTAACCCCATGGCCGAAGGCAAAGATGCTTTGCTTTTTTGGATCGCTGAAACGCATTTGAAGCTGGAAGATTTTCCGTTGGCGCGGGAGCGTTATCAGGACCTGATCAGCCATGATCCGGACTCCGCCTATATCCCGCAGGCCCTGTATTCGCTTGGCTGGTCGTATTTTGACCAGAAAGACCACGCGAAAGCCCGGGAAACCTTCGGCCAGCTGATCCAGCGTTTCCCCAAACATCAATTGGCAGAGGATTCTTTGCTCAAAGTCGCGGAGAGTTTTTTTAATGAGGGGGATTATGCCAAGGCCTTGCAGGTGTTCCAGCAGCACGCGGGGGTCTATCCCCAATCACCGCGGGCGCTGGAAGTGGCGCTGAACATCGCTGATGCTTATTATTATTCTGAAAAATACGACCAGGCCGCACCCTATTATGAGCAAGCGGCAAAGTCCCAGGACCCGGTCCTTGCTTTAAGGGGTTTGACCGGGAAGGTGTGGTGCGATATTAAAAGGGGCCGTTATGAAACGGCGGAAAGATCATTGAAAGAGGGCCGCGATCTCGCCAAAACCAAAGGGCTTTCCGAGGAAGACCTGCTCGTCGCCTCGGGGCATTTGTCGTATGAGCGGGGGGATTGGGACAAGGCGGTGGAGGTCTATTCGGGGCTGATCAAGGATTTTACGTCTTCAACTCAGCGGCTGGACGCGTATCTGGGCCGCGCCAATGCGTATTTCATGCTCAGGGCATTCCCTAAGGCGCTGGAGGATTTCAAATATGTCGTTGACCATGCCCGTCGTCCCGACGATACCCAGCTTTCGGAAAAAGCCCAGCTGGGCCTGGCGTGGGCGTATGTCAAAACTGGCGATCTGGATACAGCGGTCAAAATATTCCGGGCATTGGCCGCCAGCGCGGCCAAGGCCCAGACAAAGGCCAATGCCATGGTGCAATTGGCCGATGCCGCCCAGGATGCCGGAAAAATGGAAGAGGCCGTGCACGCGTATGATGAAGTCCTGCGGGATTATCCTGACCAGGATTTTTCCGATTACGCGCTTTACCGTCAGGGCATTGCGTTCTTAAAATCCGATCGTGTCGAGAGCGCCGTGCTTTCTTTCAACACACTGCGGAACAATTTTCCCAACAGCAAATTCTTAGGGGAACTGCATTATTACCAGGGGGTGGCTGATTTTAAAGGCGGGCGCTGGAAAGCCGCCATCGACGGGATGGAAAGTTTTTTAAAGAATTTGTCCCAGCCCAGCGATTTCGCGCCCGAGGCCAATTATATCCTGGCGCTTTCGTATTTGAATCTCAAGCAGCCGGAGGACGCCTTGCGCGTCTTTCAAAAGATCCTGCGGCTTTATCCCGACGAAGAAATTGTGGCGAAGAATTCCGATATCGGCATCGCCAAATGCCAGTATGAACTGGGGCAGATCAAGGAAGCGGTCAAGCGTTTCAAGATCATCATCTATAAATATCCCAAGTCCGACGTGGAATTTGAAGCCCTTTTATGGCTGGCCCAGTATTATCTCAAGAACGGGGATTATGCCGGGGCCGTGGAATATTATAAACCCATCATGGACCGTTTCCCGGATAATCCGGCGATCGATCAGGTGCATTATGAGCTGGGCCAGGCCTATGAAGTGCAGGGCGCGTATGATCTGGCCTTGGCCCAATACAAAGCCGTCGTTTCCCAGGATCCTGTTCTGTCCTCGAAGATCAAGCTGGCGATCGCAGGCATATTCGCGCGGGAATTTGACGCCCCCAAAGGCCTGGCCGCTTATGCGAGCATCGCCGCGACCATGCCTGATTACGTGCGCGACGCGTATTTGAAAATGGGACAGATCTATCGCGCCGCGCAAAACTACCCGGAGGAACTGCGCATCTACGAGCAGGCGCTGAAAAGGCCCCAGGGAAAAAGCCGGGTGACAAACGCCGAGTTTTTGTTTAACATGGCAGATACCTGTGAACTGATGGGTGAGGATGACAAAGCCGTTGATCATTATTTGAAGATCCCCCTGGACAGTCCCCGGGAAAGCGAATGGGTGGTCAAGGCGTATTTGCGCGTGGCCAAGGTGTTCGAGGACCGTCAGGACTGGGCCGGCGCGAAAGTCACCTATCAAAAGATCATCCAGTTAAAAACCGATGAGTCCGCCTACGCGCAGGAGCGCCTGGACTGGATCGCCCGGAAGGAGAAAAGATGACCGTCATCGTCGCTAACGGCTGGCAATTGTTGTTCAAGGCGGGACCAATGATCTGGCCGCTGCTTTTGTTGTCCATCGTGGTTTTGGCAACGGGGCTGCGTCAATGGATCCAGTTGGCCCGTCTGGCCAAAGGCCTGGATGCCAGGCAAAAACAGGTCCTGGATGTCCTGCGCGGCGGGACGCTCAAAGAAGCCATGGCGTCCTGCGAGTCCGTCCCGGACCTGATGGGGGAGGTCCTCAAGGCGGGGATATTGAAATTCGGCGTTTCCCGCGACATGATCACCGGGGTGATGGAAGAAACGTTCGCCCGCCGGGCCCATGACCTTTACAGCCGCCTGGGTATTTTGTCCTTTACGACCAACGCGGCCGTGCTCGTCGGGATCTTAGGCACCGTGAATGCCCTTGTCGTTCTTTTTCAGGCCGCGCAGGCGCGTTCAAACGCTTTAAGCCCATTGGCCGCCGGAGACATGGCCGGGGCGGTCTGGCAGGCATTGTTGACGACCGTTGCCGGGCTCTTTGTGGCAGTGGTGTCGTTCGCTTTTTACAGTTTTTGCGCGTTTCGCACCAACGCGATCGCCGGACAGGTGGAAACGGCCATCGCTCAAACCGCCAATGTCCTGCAGCAATTGTCCGAACTGCAGTCCCAGAGGGGTGCCGCCGACGATGAGAACGTTTGACCGCTGGTATGTGCGCGTGCCTTCCTTGCATCCGGTCGTCGTCCTTGCGCTGGTCAATTTCTGCCTTTTGGCCGTTGTGATGGCCGGCTTTTATTCTTTTTTTGCCAACCCCTCGGGCATTGAGGTCCGCATGCCGCGTCTTTTGTCCGGCACTGCGGAAGAAAACCGCACCACGGTTGATATCACCGCCGAGAATGTTTTGTACCTGGACGGTAAGGTTGTCACGCTCAATGACCTTAAAAAGGTCCTTGCCGGACAAAGATATGTCCCCAGCGTCATTTTTGTCCGCGTCGATCGCAGGGCTTCTTTGGGGCGGGTGGCTGATATTTTGGACCTATGCCGGGGATTGAACGCCGGCCGGGTCCATATCATCGCGGCCCGGGAGAAATGATATGATCCGCGGCATGGACTTAGGGGCGGGAGCGATCTCCATTGCGGCGCACGTTCTTGTCCTGACGTTCGTCTGGGTCGGTTTTTCCGTGCCCAACCCGCGGGAGTCCGTCGGGTTTTATTACACGGGGTCTTCATTGCCGCGCGAAGAAGTGTATGCCACGGCGGCAACAGACAAGGCGGTGGAAAGGGCCGTGGCTGACCCGTACCCGGGGGCCTATTTCGTCGGCTGGCTTGGCATGCGTGATATTGATCAACCCCACAAGGCCCGATAATGTTCATTTGGGATTTTAGCGCGATCTTTGCCGTGGCGTTGATTTTGTCCTTGGCCATTGTGCTGGGGGTCTGGATGTTCTATACTTTTAGAGGGGAGCAGGACCGCAGGGCCCAGGAGGCCGGGTATTTCCGTCAATGCCGTTATTGCGGGCATGTGTATCTTGATTATTTGATGCGCAATCCGTGCCTGTGCCCGCGCTGTTTGAGTTACCATGACCCTTAAGGTGAGATATGTTCGGTCAATTGAATAACAGCAGAGATCATGAATCGGGGATGGTCCTGGTCACTGTCCTGATGATCGTGATCGTGATGATGATCTTAAGCGTCAGCATTCTTTCCCAGCACATGACCCAAAGCAATTCTTCCCAGGCCCAGGTGGAGCAGATCCAGGCCGATCAGCTGGCCAAAGGTATTTTTTGGAATACCTATTCCGCGGGCGCCTTTGCCAATGGCACAACCACCTTTAGTGCCAATAACAGGACCTATAATTCCACGGTCGCCACCCAGGGCAGTCTCACCAACGTCCAGATCTCCTACTGATCGTTCCCGCCGACGGGGTGAAAATTTCTGCTAAAGCCGTTGACAAAGCCGCGGCCTTATTGTCTAATAGTTTTAAATATATAATAAATCTTTTTGTAAGGGATTTTATGGCTGGTCCACGGAAATTAGGGATTTTTTGGAGTGAAAACAGCTTCACCCTCGTTGAGGCGGAGGGGAACCTTCCCGTCGGGGCTGTTTTGGTGCCTCTGGGCGATGCCGTCAAACAGCCCGACTCGCCGTTCACCTCGGATCTGACCGCAGATCTGCAGATCGTTGCCCTCTTGCAAAAGACCCTGCGTGATCACAAGATCGATCCCTCCAGGGTCTATTTGTCTTTACCGTCCAAGGACGTTATCCTGAGGTCCTTCGCGGTCCCCGCGGTCAAGCCGGAAGAATTGGGAGGCCTTGTTGAATTCGAGGTCAAAAAGTATGTCCCTTTCGGCATGTCGGAACTCGCGTTCGTTTATCATCCAGTCCCTTTCGTTGAAGACAAGATCAAAAAGCTGCGCGTCATTTTTTGCGCGGTCCGCAAAGACATCCTGGACAGGTATGAGCGCATTTGCGCGCAGGCCAACCTTGTCGTCGTCGGGGCGGAGCCCGCAGCCATGGGGTTGGCCAAGGTCTTGGTTTCCCGCAATCATATGCGCACCGACCGGAGGACCTGCATCCTGCATGTGGACGGCCGGGTCGGACGGATGATGTTTTTTGACAGGGGCATCATCCAGTTTATGCGTGAATTTTCCCTGTTCGCGGCGGGCGGCCAGGGCGAACCGGACGCGGAGGTGGTCAAAAGCCGGCTTTTGAACGAAGCGCACAATTCGATGGATTATTATGATCGCCAGATCTCCGATGATAAGATCGATGAGATCATCGTCCTTGGGTCCTGTGCGCAGGCCGCAGAATTGGCAAAGCTCGTCGGCAATGACCTCAACCTTCCTGTTAAACATCTCCTTGAGTCTTTGAACATTGCCCATTTTGAGGCCTGCCAGGCGCAGGGTCTGTACGCGTTGGGTGCGTGCGTGTCCAACGTTTTACCCGAGATGTCGGTCTTTAATTTTATCCAAAAGAAAAGTGCGGCATCTTCCAAAGCAACGGTATTCGGCCTTCCGTTTGACGTCCGGGAGTTCATCCCGGTTCTGCAGACGGCAGCCCTTTGCGTTGCGGTCCTTGTCGCGGCTTTTGCCGCGGCCCAATGGAAACTCAAAGGGCTGGAATCGCAGGTGACCGGCCTTTCTTCAGCCCAGGGCGAATTTTTGTCGGTCCGTGTTGAGGACATCAAGCAGAAGACCGCCGATAATCGCGGCAAGCTCAAAGAGTACAAAAAAATACGGATCAAGACCGACGTGGCGTTTTTATTGGCCCATACGGTCCAATCGCTCCCCGAAGGCGTATGGCTCAAAGATCTGAACGTGCGTTACGGCAACGACGATAAAGTGACGGTGGATATCTCCGGTTACGTCTACGCTGAGGACTCCAACAAGCAATTGCGTTCCGTGAACGGGCTGGTGGAGGTTTTAAGGTCCAGCAAAGAACTGTCGCGGTATTTGTCCGCAGTGCAGTTGACGTCCATGCAAAGGCAGGACATCAACGGCGTTGCGGTGACGTATTTCTTGATCACCTGTTCGTAGAAGGCCTTATGAAAGATATGAAGGGGCTGGATGTCAATAAGATCCTGCCGTTATTGTTGGCGCACAAGGACAGGACCCTGTCTGCCGTTTTTGTGGTGCTGGGCATCATTGGACTTTTGATGATCTTTGACAGTTACCGTGCGCGGGCCGCAGAGCATCAGCAGGGCATGAAGCTCTTGCAGGAAAAAATGGATGTCATCGGCCAGCATAAGATCTCGCTGAAGGCATTAAAAGATTTTTTTGCCGCTTTGCCTGGTCCGTTGGAGGACAAGCAACTGATCGGTCAGATCACCGACTATGCCGCGCAAAACAATGTTGCGATCCTCAATTACGCGCCGGGTCCTTCAAAAAGCACAAAATTGTATGACAGCTCCCGCATGCGTTTGAGCGTCAGCGCCTTAAAATTTAATGACCTTTTGGCTTTTGTGCGGACCATCGAACGTTCGCCGTATTTCTTAAAGATCGAGTCATTGACCGGTGGGACCAATACCGGTGGGGCCAAAGACAGCGCCAAAGCCACAGGTCCGTTGACGGCGGAGATCTCCGTATCTTGTGTGCGCATGAAAAAATGAGAATAACATTTCTGTTCATTTTCGGATTGTTCATAGGTCCCTGGCAGGCGTTGTGCGTCGAGGAAAGCGCGCCCGCACAGATGGATGAGTCCGCGTTCAGCGTATTCTTGTCCCAGTTGAAAAATCCATTCGCCGTTCAAATGCCGGCCGGCAAGACGAACGATCAGGCGGCCAAGGCCGCCGGTACAGCCGGTCCGTCTTTGCCCGTTCCCGCGGCCGTCAAAACGCAAACGCCGCCGCCCAAGCCGTTCGTTGCGCCGAAGCTGAAGGTCAGCGGCGTGTTGTGGGCCGGCCCCAAACCGCAGGCCATCGTCAATGATCTGGTGGTCGGCATCGGGGATGTGGTCCAGGAGGCGAATGTCGCGGCCATCCGTAAAGGCGAGGTGGAGTTCAACGCCCAGGGGAAGAATTTTATCGTGGAAGTGCAAAAATAATAATGCCGTCACCCGTGGAGAAAATCATGAATATTTTCTTATGCGCGTTTTTGCTGGTGTCGCTGGCCCATCCGGCCCTGGCCGATGGTATTGAAGAAAAGTTCTTTAATTTGGAACGATCCGACGCCGGTTCCAGGAAGGTTTCGATGGATTTCAAGGATGCGGCGCTGATGGATGTCCTGAAGATATTTTCCCAGCAGTCCGGGATGAATTTTATCACGGCGCAGGACGTCTCCGCGCGCAAAGTGACGCTTTTTATGGAGAACATCCCGGTCAAGGATGCGTTGGACAAGATCCTTGACGCCAATGACCTGACCTATGCTATGGACCCGGACAGTGATGTATTCATTGTGCGCTCCAAACCTTCGTCCAAAGGGGAGACCGTGACGCGCGTTTATCCATTGAAATACGCGTCGGTCCCGTCTTCGAAGATCAAAAATACCATTTCCATCACCAACAATTCCCTCAGTTCCAGTTTGGGCGGTTCGTCCGCCATCGTTGCCAGTGCTCCTTCTTCTTTTGGTTCTTCCGGCGCTTCTGCGTCGAGTTCCTCCGGCGGGATCTTTGCCGCGGTCAAGGCGGTGCTTTCCAAGTCCGGCACGCTCGTTGAAGACGCGCGCACCAACAGTTTGATCGTGACCGACGTGGAAAGTCAGTTCGGCCTGATCGAGGAGACCATTGCCAAACTGGATGTGCCGGTGCCCCAGATCCTGATCGAGGTGGAAATGCTCGACGTTTCCAAGACCACATCGGACTTGATGGGAGTGAAATTCGGGAATAGTCCTTTCAGTTTTAAGGGACCATCCAAGGACACGTTCATCCCGTTCGACCAGAGGGAGGTCCTTAACGAGGGCGGCACCGTCGCCTATACGGCGGGCACGATCAGCACCGTGGGCATGACAGCGGTCGTTAATTTTCTGCGCACGCGGCTGGATACGCGCAATTTGGCGCGGCCGCGTTTGCTGACCCTGAACAATGAAACGGCGGAGATCAAAATATCGACCAATGAGGCCGTTGGCATTTCTTCCATTACGGCGTCCAGCCAAAGCACGTCCACACAGACACAGCAGGCCGAGCGCGTCCAGACCGGGGTATTCCTGACCGTGACCCCGCAGGCGAATTTATTGACCCGCGAGATCCTTATGGCTGTTTATCCGAAGGTCATTCAGGCCCGCACGGGGGCGACATTCGGCACCCAGACCTTTAAGGACCCGGAAGAACGCGGGTCCCAGTCCATTTTAAAGGTGCACGACGGCGAAACCATTATCATCGGCGGCCTTTTACGCAGGGATGATTCCAATACGATCACCAAATTGCCGATCCTGGGCGATATTCCGTTTTTGGGAATGGCTTTCCGGCATAAGGACAAGAGCAACACCGAGCGGGAACTCATTATTTTCATGACGCCGCATATCATTGATGAGAATAACAAACAGAAGCTGCTTTTTGCGCCTGAAGTTCCCGGGAAGGGAACGTTTTCATTGGACCGTATCGACACGATGAACAAGGAATTGTCTTCCATGGAGCCGGGAAAATAATATGTCACGTCCGCGGATCGGGGAGCTTCTCATCAAACAGGGGTTGATCACGGAAAATCAACTTCAGGAGGTCATCAACCTCCAGAAACAGCACAAGGGGCGTATCGGCGATCTTTTGATCAAACAGGGTGCCGTCAAGGAAGAGGATCTGGCCACGACCCTGGGAACGCAATTGATGATCCCTTATGCTTCGTATGCCTCTGGGCTTTTAAAACCAAAAGCCGATCAGGACCTGCAGACGCTCATTCCTTACGATTTTGCCAAGAAGAATTTGGTCCTGCCGTTGACCAGGAACATGGATTCTTTGACCTGCGCGATGTTCGATCCGTTGGATTTTATCGTCATTGACAATCTCAAGATCCTGACCGGATGCGACCTTAATCTGGTGATCGCCACCAAAACGGACTTAACCCGCGCCATTAACGAGTTCTATGTCATCAGTAAAGGCGGGGATGAGAAGAGTTCCATGCTCGATAAGGCCGTGGAAAAGACCTATGTGTCCTTAGACGACATTCGTGCGCCGGCGGCAGGGGAGGTGTCAACGGATGCCGAACTTTCCATCGACCGGCTGATCGCCAAGGCCGGAGAAGCGCCGGTGGTCAAATTAGTCGATCTTTTGATCCGCCAGGCCATTGACGAGAAGGCCAGCGACATCCACATTGAACCCTTCAAAGACAAGCTTGAGATCCGTTACCGTATCGACGGTGTTTTGTACCAGATCCCGCCGCCGGCGCCGCATTTGCATTTGCCCATTGTTTCGCGCATCAAGATCCTGGCGAAAATGGACATCGCGGAAAAACGTCTGCCCCAGGACGGCGGGATTTCCGCCAAACTGGAAGACCGCACCGTGGACCTGCGCATTTCCACCCTCCCGACGGTATGGGGGGAAAAGGTGGTCATGCGTCTTTTGGACAAGGGCGCGGTCAAACTGGAACTGAGCAGTCTTGGTTTTGACGCCAAACAATTGACCCTCATCCGCAAGGCGCTCGATGCCTCTTACGGGCTTTTGTTTGTCACCGGTCCGACGGGTTCGGGCAAGTCCACCACTCTGTACGCGGCGCTCAATGGGGTCATGGACCCTTCCAAGAACATCATGACCTGTGAAGACCCCGTGGAATTTAAGATCGACGGCATCAATCAGGTCAACGTGCGCAACGACATCGGCCTGACCTTTGCCGCGGCCCTGCGCTCGTTTTTGCGCCAGGACCCGGACATCATCATGGTGGGCGAAGTGCGCGATCTGGAAACCGCGCAGATCTGCACGCGCGCGGCGCTGACCGGCCATCTGGTGTTGTGCACCCTGCATACCAATGACGCGCCTTCCGCAGTGACACGGTTGGTTGACATCGGCGTGCCGCATTTCCTTTTGACCCCGTCGCTTTTGATCATCATAGCCCAGCGGCTGGCCAGGAAGCTGTGTGTCAAATGCAAGGAGCCCTATGAAAGCGCCGGACAGATGGTGGGGGATTATAAGATCAAAAGCGATCTTATTTACCGCTCCAAAGGGTGTGAGGAATGCAATCACACCGGGTATAAGGGCCGTGTTGTCATCGCGGAGGTCATGGCGATCAATAATGAGATCCGTTTGCTCATCACCCGTTCGGCCGGATACAATGAGATCAAGGACGCGGCGCGCAAGAACGGGATGGACACGCTCTTTGAGTCCGGCATGAAAAAGGTGGAAGAGGGCATCACCAGTCTGGACGAGGTCCTGGGGATCACTGCGGGATAATCCTATGCCGATGTTCTCTTACACAGCCAAGGACGCCGTCGGAAAAACCAAAACCGCAGTTGTTGAGGCCCTGCATGAACAGGCCCTGGTGGAAAAACTTCAGGGCGACGGGTATTTTGTTTTAAGCGTCAAGCCCGCTTCGCCGAAAATGGCAGCCACAAGATCCAAGGTCTCCGCCTCCGAAGGGTTCACCCACAATAAGGTCAAGATCGAAGACATGCTGGTCTTTGCGCGCCAGCTGGCTACCATGCTGGAAGCCGGGGTCACGCTTTTGCGCAGTCTGGACGTCATCAGCGCCCAGGTGGCAAGCAAGGTGTTTTCCGTGGCCCTCAAACAGGTGCGCGATGATGTGGAGCAGGGAAAATCTTTGAGCAGCAGTTTGGCCAAGCACCCCAAGGTGTTTAGCCAGTTCTGGGTCAGTCTGGTGGAGGTCGGTGAGGCCTCCGGCACCATGCCCATGGTCTTGAACAAATTGACTTTTTACACGGAACAGCAGGCGGCGTTCCGTTCCACCATTGTTTCCGCCCTTGTTTATCCGGCGGTCCTGTTCGTCATTTCCATGGGCGCGGTGGCTTTTTTCGCTTTGTTCGTCGGGCCGAAATTTGAAGCGATCTTTAAGGACATGGGGACCGAGCTGCCGGGGCTGACCGTGGCGGTTTTGGGGACCTTTAATTTCATCAAACATCAGTTCCTCTGGATCGTCGCCTCTATTGCCGTTTTCATTTTTTTTGTCCGGCAGTACGTCAAGACCGATACCGGCCGGCTGGCCTTTGAGAACATGATGTTCAACCTGCCGGTTGCCGGCGGGATCTATAAACTCATCATCGTTGAGCGTTTTGCCTCGCAAATGGCGATCCTCATGGACAGCGGCGTGCCAATTCTGTATGCTTTGGAGATCAGCGAGAAATTGGTGTCCAATAAAACATGCGCTATGATCATTGTCCAGATCCGCGAGTCGGTGCGCGAGGGCAAGTTGCTGGCCGAACCCATGGCTGAGAGCGGGTTTTTTCCCTCCATGGCCGTGCAGATGATCAAGGTGGGGGAAGAGACCGGGGAACTGGATAAAATGCTCAAACACGTGTCCACGTTCTACCAGAACAACGTGGAGGCGTTCATGAAGCGTTTCGGCACCTTAGTCGAGCCCGTGATGCTTGTTTTTATGGGGGCGCTGATCGGAATGATCGTCATCGCCATGTTTTTGCCGTTGTTCAATCTTTCCGGAGGGGGCTAAGAGTTCGCCTATTTGGTTTGACGGTTCAAGCGCAGAAGGATATACTTAAAAGGAAATATAACCAGAACAAGGGGGGGTCTATGAAACACGATCACAGGGGTGGTTTTACGTTGATCGAAATTATCATCGTCATTATCATTTTAGGTATTCTGGCCGCGGTGGCTTTGCCGCAGATCACCAAGAATCTGGAGACGGCCAAGGCCGCGGAAGCCATCAATATGTTGGGCGCTGCCGCGAAATCCGTCAGTGACTGTTTTACGATCACCGAGGATCTGACCAAGTGCGATGACTGGAACCCCACCAATCCGGACATGGGGGTCCTGGCTCCTGTGGGGACGGTGACAAACCCGCTCAGGTTTACTTATGTATGGACTGCCGCTACAGGTACAGGAGTAGACGCAGACGCCAGCACGACGTTAACAGCTACGTCGATCAGCGTTGCCGCCGATACCGTTGTTTTCACCTATCACTCGAATGGTTCCATAGACAAGGCATTCACCGGCCATTTTGCGCAGTTAAATAAATAGTTGAAAAGAATGATACGCGCCAGGAACAGCACCGGCAGATCCGCCTTTACCCTTGTTGAGATCATCGTTGTGATCATCATTCTGGGCATCCTGGCCTCTGTCGCCCTGCCGCAGGTCACCAAGAACATTGATGTGGCCAAAGCCATGGAAGCCATCAACTTTTTAGGCGTGGCCAAAAAATCCGTCAGTGATTGTTACGGGATCTCTGACGACATGAGAAAGTGCAACAACTGGAACGATGATGCCGTTGCCCCCAGGCCGGAGATGAGCATCAAAGCCCCGGCCGGGAACCTGCGGTTCTCTTATGTATGGACCGGCGGTACCGGCGTGCAGGATCCACCGGTCCTGAAAGCAAGCTTGCTGGTCAATGGCGCTGCGTCAGCAACGGATTATATCCAGTTCACCTATAACATCAATGGTTCGGTCACCAAGATCTATGCCGGAAAATTCAAGCAACTGGAGAAATGAAGGGTTCACCCTCATTGAGATCATCATCGTGGTGACCATTTTGGGGATTTTGGCCGCGGTGGCTTTACCGCGTTATATCGGCCAGACGGAACGGTACACCGCCAGCGAGGGGGTCCAGACGCTGACCACCCTATTATTGTCGCAAAAAAGATATGCCCTGGAAAATAGTGACGCCTACGCAACTACGTTGGCCTCCCTGGACGTCACCATTCCCAGTTCTTCTTATTTTGACGTTCCCACGGTTGCCAACAATGCCAGCGCGGTCGCTTCCATTGCGCGCAATACGGGCGCGTATACGTTGAGCATCAGCGATGCCGGGGCCATCAGTTGTTCCGGGGCCATCTGTGCCAGCATAAAAACATGGAAATGACCTTCCAACGGCTGCGGGGTTTTACGCTCACGGAATTGATCGTCGTTGTTGTCGTTCTGGGGATCATGGCCGGCTTTGCCATTCCCAATTACACCAAATCCATTGACAGGTCGTATCGCAAGGACGGCACGGTCAATTTGACCGCCATTTATGCGGCCCAGCAGATCTATTATAACAATAACAACGGCAGTTACTGGCCGGCGTCGGGCAGCGGGGATGTGAGTGCCATCAATTCCAATCTGGGGCTGGGGATCCTTTCCAACAATTTGACCTATTCGTGCTCGGGGGACGGGGCCACGTTCTCCTGTACAGCGACCCGTACAACGGGCCCAGGTACGATGACGTTGACCGTCACCCAGGCCTCTGCCACGCCCACCTGCAGCGGTTACTGCCCTTAAAAGGACATTATAATGCGACTCTTCATGCTCCGACCCCGCCTATGGCGGGGCGGTTTCTCCATCGCAGAGGCCGTGATCGCGGCCGTTGTTTTCGTCATTGCCGTGACAGGTGTTTTAGCCACCATCAGCAACATTAAAAAACCTTCGGCCCGGACCGACAGGTC
The DNA here is from genome assembly GCF_030651185.1 of Phenylobacterium sp. Taxonomy (GTDB): domain Bacteria; phylum Pseudomonadota; class Alphaproteobacteria; order Caulobacterales; family Caulobacteraceae; genus Phenylobacterium. The sequence goes on along the minus strand of NZ_JAUSCJ010000031.1, from coordinate 152,154 downwards.
TTTGACAGCGGCTTACGTGGGCCAGAAGGTCCTGGAGGACATGCGCAACGAAGTGGATGCCGGGACGTGGGATACCGGCCCGTTGAAGACAGGCCCCAACCCGCGCCCCTGTCCTAATGGTGTTGCCAATTGCACCTATAGCGTTGATGAGGACCCGGTGAGCCGCGCCCGTGCCGTGACGGTGAATGTCACATGGCCCGACAATCTGTGAGACCGCTATGCGCGCCATAACCCTGACTGAACTTCTCATTTCCATCATCATCATCGGCATCATCATGATCGGGGTGATCTCTTCCGATTCGGCTGTCCGTAAGAACGCGCAAAACCAGAACGCCAGCACCTTGCTGACGCTGAACACCCGCGCTGTTGTCAACGCCATTATCAACAATGCGTCTTTGATCTCCGGATACAGGAATGATCAGGGTTACTCTCCAACGGCCAATGGTTTTTGTTTCCGTCGGGACTTTAACATCACGACCAATGCGCCGAACGATCCGCCGACGCCGGCGGATTACAGCGACGATCAATGGATGTGTTATACGGTGGTCGCGTCCAATCTGCGCAGCTGCGTCAAGACGGCCGCTTCAGGCCCGAGTTCCTGCCTTTCGTCCGATACGCTGGTGGGCGCGGTTGTCAGTGTGACCCCGGCTTTTGATGCCACGGCCAATGTTTTTTCAGTCACCATTGTCAATCGTGCCGACCCCAGCCAGCCCAAAAGTATTTCCAACCCCGAAGTGACCGTCAGCGCCCGGGCCAGTCCGCCGGGACAGAGCCAGGGCCTATAACAAAATCTTGTCAATCCCCACGGGTTTTGTTAGGATATCTTCCTGAATCTGGGTCGGTAGCTCAGTTTGGGAGAGCGCATCGTTCGCAACGCCCCGGGCCGCTTTTCGTAACCCCTTCCAATTCTTGCAAATAGGTCTACTACCAATAAGTTGCAGTAAAGTTTCAAGATCACGATTTGCTACAAAATAGCACGTTTTACCCTTTCACCCAGCACGTTTTTAGCACGTTTGAGCGCATCGGTCTGATGATGTCAAGATCAGCCTTTTTATTCGGGAAATCCCGAGCACATCGGTTTAAGCAGAAATTCTAAACGGGCCGTGCTGGAAATGTGCTGAAGATCACGTATGTTCTATAGTATAGAACAACTGTACTACAGCATAGAACATATAAAATGCAATGTCCTTGACAATCGGCAATAATTATTGTATGCTTTAGTACAAGTAGTTGTACATAATCGTACAACATAGTGTATAGAAACGTACAAAATATGGAATACCGTTTAACACAACAGGAATTGTTGGAAACCCTTAGCGCGTGGAATGGATTCTTGAATAAGAAGGTCCATTTGATCGCTTGCGGCGGGACAGCATTGACTCTTTTGGGAATTAAAGCGTCCACCAAGGACGTGGACTTGCTTGTCCCTGTAGAGCAAGAGTACAGTTATTTGATCAAGATATTGGAACAGTTGGGATACCGGCCGGTAACAGGTTCTGGGTGGCAAAGACCCGGAGAAGCATTTATCTTTGATCTTTTTAAAGGTAGGCGGATCCATACGACGGAATTATTGGGATCTCCGTTAGAGAAGAACAATCATTTGCTCATTAAGGAATTGTCCCATATTTACCTGGGCGTGCTTAATGCCTACGATCTTATGATCAGCAAGCTGTTTCGCGGGACGACCGTTGATATTGAAGATTGTTTGACGCTATTCAGGGCCAAGCGCAATGAGATCGATCTGGATGTATTGAAAGAACGGTATATCGAAACAGCCAAATACGATGTGGCGGAAGAGCGGTTGATCAAGAATTGGGACTATTTCGAGGGAGTATTTAAAAAGGAAGGATCTCATGAAAAATAAACAATTATTAGAAAAAGCAAGCCGGCTCGGATACCCGCTTTTGGAGAGCAAGGAGAGCTTTGACGTGAACGAGGCCTTGGCAGAGTTGGTTAAAGCCAAGAATGTCCGTTTCCTTGAGGGTTTTCCTGTCATGCTGGCCAATGCGGCCAAGGAGGATGGTTTCGACTATGTCCGGGTCGAAGCTTTGTTAAAAAGTAAGACAGATAAAGAAGTTTTAAAGGGACTATCTTTGTTATCTTTAGCCCTGTATAAAGCCAATGGCCTTTATCTTGATTGGACCAGAGCTTTTGAGAGTAAATTAACCACCAAGCAAAAAGAGCAGGTCAAATTCTTTAGAGAGGCTTTAAGTCATGGCGCTCAAGTCAAGGCCGGGTCCTACCGGTTAAATTCAGACCGCCTTCAGAATATGTTCCAGAATTATTTTACTCTTAAGGACCAAGAAGCCAGGGGCATGAGCGCCAAGCATGAGGAAATGTCCTTGGAGTTCGCTTTATCGCAGGTATTTTCTTCCAAGCAGAAAGACCTTTTCAGGAAGAAGTTGAAAGGCGAGCCATTGACAAAGACTGAAAGAGAATATTTTTCGCGCGCTGTCAAAAAGAAAACGGCTGCCTTGGCTAACCCAGAATTACATCGTTTAGCTCAAAAAGTTCTTCAAAATTAAGCCATCCTTCGTAATCTACCCGATTTTTTTAACACATCGATTATTTCATTTTTTTATCCAATTATTTTTACTTATTAAAATTTAACTATTTCACTTCATTTTTATTCCAGTCTCCAATTTGCATCTAGGGGTTGTTCCAGACCCCTCCCCCTCTTAACAACCCACTGGTTGAGGGGGAGGGGTCTGGAACTTTTTGGGGCCCGCAGGCCACAAAAACCCCTTGCAAATTGGAGACTTAGGAAAGCCATTTGCACACAAACCGCTTGATACACTATAAACCTGTTTGTAAAGCCATCTGTAACGCGTTTGTACCTCGTAATAAGTCAATTTGTTTGATGCCCGTCGAAGGAAACGTTTCCTCAGAATGTGCTCCAAACCCTTGTTTTAGGCCTTAAAAGTGTCATATTTATACTATATGGCACGAACCCCATTATCCATCCTCATTATCGTTGCTTTTTTGGTCAATACCTTCGGCCCTTTACCAGCCCAGGCACAGGGGGGGGTATTCTTACCAGCGCCAGGGGTCCGTGTCTCTCTTAGTCCTGCATTCAACCCCCCGGTCCTCAAAGGTCTCAAGGTTCATCCCGATAACCCCTTCAGTTTTGATTTTATCCTGGATAAAGGGGATTCCGCCTTGGGCAATGACCAGCTCAAAGAGGAGTCTTCCAAGCTCATCAAATATTTCCTGGCCTCCCTGACCGTCCCCGAAAAAGACCTCTGGGTCAACCTGTCGCCCTATGAAAAAGAACGTATTGTTCCTGAATCCTTTGGCCAAACCGAAATGGGCCGTGACCTCTTAGCCCAAGACTACCTTCTTAAACAGATCACCGCCTCTTTGATCTATCCAGAGGATGAATTCGGCAAGATCTTCTGGAAGAGGATCTATGAAGAAGCAGTAAAGAAATTCGGGACCACGAACATCCCTGTGAATACGTTTAACAAGGTCTGGATCGTACCGGAGAAAGCCGTAGTGTACGAGAACGCGCAGGCGGGGACGGCCTATGTGGTGGAGTCAAGGCTTAAAGTCATGTTGGAGCAAGACTATCTGGCTCTTAAAAAGAACAACAAGGATTTGTCGTCCCCGAATGCTTCTGTCGGGGACCCAGAGCATGGGAACGACAAGGATGTTAACGCCTTAGGTAGTCAGATCGTCCGCGAGATCGTCATCCCCCAACTGACCAAGGAAGTCAACGACAACAAGAACTTCGCCCAATTAAGACAGGTCTACAACTCTCTTATCCTTGCTACTTGGTACAAGAAGAAGATAAAAGACAGCATCCTCTCTCAGGTCTATTCAGACAAGAACAAGGTTAAAGGCGTCGAATATTCTTCCTCTGTCATTCCCGCGCAAGCGGGAATCCAGAGAGGGGACGTAGAAGGGATTTACCAGCAATACCTCAAGGCCTTCAAGAAAGGCGTCTACAACTATATCAAAGAAGAACAAGACCCTGTAACCCAGCAGGTGATTCCAAGGAAGTATTTTTCGGGCGGTTTTGGGTTTATTGATATGGCTATGCGTATAGAAATTGAGGATACGAAAATACCAGTTGAACGGCATGCTGCTTCTCTGGTTGGGTTGACAGTAAATTTGTCTATGGTATCAGGTGTGAAGAGAAATTTGGATCAAGCAATGTGGGTAGATGTGCCGTCCGTAAGGCAGGTTGTCCAGGATAAGGAGCAACGTATTCGTGACTTAGGATTTGAGAAAATTGAGCCTTTTACTTTGCGAGGGGTATCACAACGGTATTTCCAAACAGACCCTAAGAATCCTTTCGGAGCGAATCCAGCCTATAACCGGGTGTATATGATCGGGATCAACTCCGTAGACTTCTTGCGTAATAAGGCTTGGAATCAATATAATAAAAATGCTAAGGAACTGTCTTATGAAGAAAGAATGGCAATCGAAGATGAGTTTTTGGAAAGGCTTCGCAACACATTTTTATCCAAAGCTTCGTCGTATGCCGATGATGGTGTGGATTGGAACGGCAGTCTCGATAAGTCGCCTATTTTTGTGGTTTTTCGCGGCCCTAGTTATCGTTATGGGAATGTAGAAGAAGACGGTTCAGGTAAAATAATTGATTTTACATCGCCAAAGACGGCATATGGCGGAATTTATGTGACCGATAGATATAGAGGTTGGGGGACTTCACAAACCCCTACTCCCGACCGGGTTGTGATTGAGGACATGGCCTTTAATGTGAAGTTATCGAGTGAAGAATTTGAGAACATTAAAAGGGAGATCCGCCATTATATAGATAATGAACTTGAGCCGTACGCGCAGACGCAGGGATGGACAAAGGGCAAAGAAGAGACGGATTTGAGAATGTTACAAATATTTATTTACTATTATCTTTATTCGAAATTTCTCACCGAACTTGTTTCCAGGGCCGAAGCAGTTAAAGGGGATGCGGCGATGAATGCGACGAGACTTTCATCCATCGAATCAGCAGCCGTTGCGTTCCAACAAGCAGGAGAACATGACATAGGAGGTTTGGATATAGACAATATACCCGATGCGATTAGGCGGACGCAGGTTTTAAGGGAGTTAACAGCAGACGCGCGGGCAAAGAATGCACAAATTCAAATGCCGGAACAGATCGGTGAATGGGCCGATCAACTTGAGGAAATATTAAACCGCTCTGATAGTCAACGCCAAGATATTTTAGATCGTTTAAATTTTCTTAATAATGCTTTTCGTCAGATGATCGGTATTATAAGGGAAATTTCCGCACATGGGGCTGTAGAGATTGAAGGACAGTCCTACGCAGTGTCATTCAGGCGTATAGGAATAAAAGCGAGGGATTTTCAAACAGCCGATGGACAGAATGTCCCCGCTTTTACATATAAAGATGGAACGCAACTGATCATTTATTTTAAGAGTTATGCCGGTCTTCTTCGAGAGATTTTGGAACACATCGTTTTTCCCGATAATTTAACTATTGAAAGAAATAAACGGCATTTTTTAGCATCCTTCATCAGAGTTTTGTTTGACGAACAGTATATTTCGGATCTTATCGAACATCTGGACAGGTATGAGTCTAATGCTCCTAAAGTAGGGGACATCTATATCGACCCGAAGGGTAGGCAGATGAAACTGGTGACGGTTAAAGAAGCGGGAGATCTGCAAATACCCCAAATTATTGACGGGATCATTCAAGAGGCGAAATTGAATTCTTTTCTACCCCAGATTGACCGTCAGCTACTCGCGGAAGGTCAAAAGGATAGAATGGGCAGAACATTGCAAGGCATTCAACGGCAGTCCCAATTGCTATATCAGGAGTTAAGCAGAATTGTTTCCAAAGAAGCCGTTTCCCGGCAAGAGATCGGCGTTGAAGATATTGACGATATGATGCATCTGCAGACGGGTGAGGCGGTTCTTGGCTATTGGCAGGGGCAAATACATGCCCCAGGCGTGATCTACAGGGAGTACGACCCAATGACAGAAGAGGACTCTATTCGGATAGTTATACAAAGGCCCGAAAATAGTGATGATGTTTTTAGAGGCACTCTGGATATAGTTCTTCCAGATAATTTTCAATGGAAGAAAGTTGTTTCACTTAAGAGACAATTTGTGTTTCAAGAAATCGGTAACACTGGTCTAAAAGATACGGAAGTCTATTTGGAAAACCAAGTGGCTTCGTGGAAACAAAGCGATGTTGCCAATGATTTGGCGCGTCAGCTGGACAGCGCCCATTCAGAGGGTGATCTGCTTCGGGCGGTCCATGATGCTGTCTATGGGCATGGGCAGTTTATACTGGCAATGACTAATAAGGAATTTCAGAAAGCACAGCATGTATTGGCAGCCTTAAGTGCGATCAAAAATCGTTTGATGGAAGTTGGTTTAGAAGATGAATACAAAATGATTTCGGATTTTGAGGTGTGGTTAGAATTTGAGCAATTTAATTCCCGGTGGGAAGGGCTGATAACGGATATCCATCGCCGTATCAATGGCCATCAACTTAAGGAAGCAAAAGAAAGATTGGGTGAACTAAGCCGTATCTTGGAAGTTTTTTCCTACTTGGCAAGTACTGCTGAATATGGACTTTGGGACCCGAAAGTATTTGAAAAGATGGGAATCGATATAAAACAAGCCGGAGATAAACTTCGAATAAAAGGATCTGAAGATCTATATGCAGATCTGGAGGTATCCCCGGATGATATAGCAACAAAACGCGATTTAAGAAAGGCGTACGCTCAAACTGCACATAAATACCATCCAGACACACATCCGGGGGATCGTACAGCTGCAGAGAAATTTAGAAAAGCTGCCTGGGCGTACAATATTTTGGTTGATAAGTTTGAGGATAAGGCAATGACGGTCTCCCAAGGCGACGCGGCCATGGCGGCCGTAAAGCAGGGCGGACCGGACGCGGCGATGCGTTCGGCAAAGGGCGGTATTGATTTCAACTCTGATAGAGTGGATAGCGCTTTTGAGATGAGATTTAGTGATGGGGGGATCTCCGCCAAAGGCGGATCCGCCTCCGGCGGAAAATTCCACATCGACCCCGCCATGCTCGAGCAATTGCAAAACGCCCCAGGGTTTGTGCCGGTGATTATCAGTGTTCAGCCAATGGAGAATTTGGCCCTATTCCTGGGGTTGGATAAATAAGTGACCTCCTTGAAGCCATCCCGAAATGGGGCGGGGTGGCTTTTCACGAAACGCCCCCGCGTTCTGTCCCGCCAAAGGGACCGCGGGGGCGTCCTTCTGTATAGTTTAGAAACATCAATAAATATTGATATAAACTAAAATAATGTTTGACAGATTTTACCTTTCTTGGTAGTATTTCTTTAGCTGATCCCCCGTCAGTCCGTTAAAAAATATCCCCCCAATATTGAGTTCAGGTCATGTGGGAAAACACAAAACCCATCCCGCACAAGTTCCAGATCCTCGGGTTCATCGCCCAACAGGGCGTCGTGACCATTGAGGACATCAACCGTCATTTTTATCCTGATAGGGACAATGCCAAAGCCATCCGGGTCACCTTGTATGAGATGGGTGTCGCCCATTTAAGATACTACAGTCCCAATGTCAAAAATGGCGTCTGGTACATTGATAAACAGGACTTGTACGACCTTGTCGGTATTTGGTTTCCTGAACTGTGTTATTTTAAAGTCCGCGCTCCCGTTATTCATTTAGTCCCCCATTCCTTAGAGCTCAATCGCATCCGTACTGTCCTAGAACAGTATTCCGGCATGAATGTAGTAAAATGGTGTTCGGAAAGCTTTATCCGTTCTTTGCCGGATAGCGATTGGCGCGATGATTTTTCTACCCCTAAAATCCCCGATGCTCTTTTTTGGCATAAGCGCCAAGACAAAACTGAGCGTAAGTTCTTTCTTGAATATGAGCGTACGTTAAAGAGCGTTGATCGTTATAGAGAAATCTTTGATGCTTATGGTGAACGACAAGATGTTGAGAATGAAAGCGTGATCTATATATGCCATACCAAGGAGATGAGAAAAAAACTTAGCTACATTGCAGAACGCCGCAGGGTGGATGATCATTTTCAATTTGTAAGTTTGGAACGGCTTTATGAGAAGTATCCAATAAAAAAGACGGTAAAAGAGGAAAAAGTCCTCGAGGTACAGCAGGCATGATTTTGTGTTTAAGGAAGGCAGGTAGTGACATGGAGAAACGTTTCTTGAATGTGCCGGAGGTAGCGACCTATTTGGGATTTAGTATCAGTGCCATCCGCAAATGGGTCCGCCGGGGAACGATCCCATTTAACAAGGTCAACGGCGGGGTACGCTTCGATATCCAGCGTCTCGATCTATGGCTGGAGAAGAAAGTCGTTAAAGCAGAACCCCAAAACTATAACTGATCGATCCCTGTTGAAATCTCCTTTCAAAGGCCTATACTACTATTAACTTATTGGTGGTAGGCCCATTTGCAAGAAAGGAGGTTTCATAAGGAGGTTTCAAATGGGCAAAATATTCAAACGCGGCAGCAAGTGGGGGATCAGTTATGCCGATCCTCGCGGCCGGCAAGTCAGGAAGATGGTTTCGCCTTACAAGGAAAGCGCCGAGCGTATCCTCAAAAAGATCGAGATGGACATCATCGAGGGTAAATATCTCGACATTAAAAAGAATGAGAAGTTGCTCTTTGAGGATTTCGCCGCGCAGTATGTCAAAATGCATGTCCGGCTGCAGTTAAAAGGCAAAAGGAACCAGGAATACACCATCAAGCAGTTGATCGCCGAATTTAAAGGCCGGCGATTGGACCAGATCGATCCGATCATGGTCCGCCAATACATGGCACGACGGCTTGAAGGTGCGCGTCCCGCAACGGTCAACAGGGCTTTGCAAACGCTCAAATCCATGTTCAATCGCGCCATCGAATGGGGAATGCTTCACGGGGCCAATCCCGCGGCCGGGACTAAGAATCTCCCGCAAAACAATAGCCGTTGCCGTTGGCTCACGGAAGAAGAACAGGAACGTCTTTTGGTTTGCTGCCAGCCTCTGACAAGGATCATTGTCCTGATCGCTTTAAAAACAGGCATGCGTTGGGGTGAGATCATTTCCCTCAAGTGGAAGCAGTCGCCCTGCAGCAATTATGTGGACTTTGAAAAGAACGTGATCTTTATCCATGAGTCGATGACCAAGACCCAGCGTTCCCGCCACATTCCCCTGATCAGCGTTGTCCGCCAGGCGTTAAATACGGTGGAGCGTACGCCCGGCAATGACCACATCTTTTTTAACCCTCAAACAGAAAAACCGTTTGGGAGTTTTAAAAGATCGTTTCATACGGCGCTCAAAAGGGCAGGGATCGTTGATTTCAGGTTCCACGATCTACGCCATACGTTCGCGTCCCAGCTGGTGCGCAACAATGTTGACCTGTATACGGTCCAGCGGTTATTAGGTCATACGACACCGCAAATGACCCAGCGTTACGCGCACCTGGGCGAAGATCAAATGAGGGCAGCTATTGAGAAAATCAATATACAACCGGACAATTTATTGTATAATTTGACTTTCGGAAATAGCACAGTTTTAGCACATTGTTCTTTTGTCAAAACTAAAGATTCGCAAGAGAATTTGGAAGTTGCTCTAAAATAATAAGTTACGAATTCGGGTCGGTAGCTCAGTTTGGGAGAGCGCATCGTTCGCAATGATGAGGCCGGCGGTTCGATCCCGCCCCGATCCACTGCTTTTTCTATAGATTAGCTGTGCGGGATCGAAGGAGCCCTGTTTATCAACTGCGACGAATAGGAGCAGTTGATAGGGCGGGTGGCCGACCCCGACTTCAACAATTCCAGAGAAGTCGGGGCGCCGATCCCGCCCCGATCCACTTAATTTTATGCATCGCTTTTATTGTCCCCAGGCGGATCTTGCTTCCAAAGTCATTGTGATCACCGATCCCCATGAGATCCACCATATTAAAGACGTTTTGCGTTTGAAAAAAGGGAGCGAGGTTTGCGTTTTTAACGGCAAGGGCGGGGAAGCGCTGGCAATGATCGAGGAAGTCAGGGACACTGCCGTGCGCCTGCAGGTCAGGTCGGTGCTGGAAAAGGGCAAGGAAGGAAGGCCCCGTATCATTTTGGCCTGTGCCGTGCCCAAAAAAGCCAAATTTGAGTTTATCCTGGAAAAAGCCACTGAATTGGGCGTTGATGTCCTCATTCCTTTAAAGACCAAACGCACGGAAGTTATTTTTTCCGGCGATAAACAAAGATCCAAGCAGGAGCGTTTTCAGAAGGTGGTTCAAAACGCCGCCAAACAGTGCGGCAGGGCTGATATTCCCCGTATCAGCCTGATGACCCCCCTGGCCGAGGCCCTCAAAGGTCTTGACCCGCAGGGGCTGGCTGTGATCCCGTCGCTGAACGGGCATAATTCCCCTATCCGTGAGGTGCTCGACAAACATCAAAAACCCGTGAGTGTGACTTTTTTGATCGGTCCGGAAGGGGATTTTACTCCGGATGAGGTGGCTTTGGCCCAAGAGCACGGTTGTATCCCGGTTTCTTTGGGTCCCACGGTCTTGAAAGTGGATACAGCCGCGCTGGCAGTATTGGCTTTGGCTAATTTTTACTGGGATTGACAATGGAGTCCTTAAAAGAGTATAATTTCAAACCTATATAATTTAAATACTGGAGGCATCATGGCTCAAGACAAAGCAGTGCAGGAAAAAGCGCATACAACGGAAAAAGACAACCGTTTGAAGGCATTGGATTTGGCGCTCGCACAGATCGAAAAGCAGTTCGGCAAGGGTTCCATCATGCGTTTGGACAGCAAGGTCATCGCGGATATCCCGGTCATATCCACCGGTTCTCTGGCTTTGGACGCGGCTTTGGGCGTCTGGGGCGTGCCGCGTGGCCGCGTGGTGGAGATCTACGGTCCGGAATCATCGGGCAAGACCACATTGACGTTGAGCATCATCAAAGAATTGCAGAATGCGGGCGGGGTGGCGGCGTTCATTGACGCGGAACACGCCTTTGATTCTAATTATGCCAAGATGGTGGGCGTCAAACTCGACGATCTTTTGATCTCCCAACCGGACACCGGCGAACAGGCCCTTGAGATCACCGACACCCTGGTGCGCTCCGGCGCGGTGGACATCATCGTCATCGACTCCGTGGCGGCCCTGACGCCGCGGGCGGAAATCGAAGGCGAGATGGGCGACAGCCTGCCGGGTCTCCAGGCCCGTCTGATGAGCCAGGCGCTGCGCAAGCTGACCGCCTCGATCTCCAAGACCCACACCCTGGTGATCTTCATCAACCAGATCCGCATGAAGATCGGGGTGATGTACGGCAGCCCCGAGACCACCACCGGCGGCAATGCGCTGAAGTTCTACGCCTCGGTCCGCCTGGATATCCGCCGCACCGGATCGGTGAAGATCCGCGACGAGATCATGGGCAACAACGTCCGTGTGAAGGTCGTGAAGAACAAGGTGGCCCCGCCGTTCCGTGAGGTCGAGTTCGACATCATGTACGGCGAGGGCATCTCCAAGCTGGGCGAGATCATCGACCTTGGGGTCAAGGCCGGGGTCATCGAGAAGTCCGGCTCCTGGTTCTCCTGGAACAGCCAGCGCATCGGCCAGGGCCGCGACAATGTGCGAGAGTTCCTGAAGAACAATCCCGACATCGCCGACGCGATCGAAAAGCAGGTCCGCGGCGCCAAGGAGACCATCCAGGAGGAACTGCTGGTCGGTCCCACGGCGGGCGAAGACGAGGAATAGACGGCTCTGGCGACGGGCTTCGATCCGCCGCCAGGTTACCTTCCCACCCGTTCACGTGAACGGCCGCTTTGGCCCTTGAAACCCGTCGCCGCGCCCCCGCAAACCGCGTGGCTGACGGCGAAGGGCCGAACCCCGCACGGTCGTTCACGCAAGAGAAGGGCGCTCGGACTTCGGTCCGGGCGTCCTTTTTCTTTGCGACGACCTCCAAGTCTCGTAAACGGACCCCAATATCGCAGCGCAATACGCGTCCCATTTTGAAGTCTAGCGTCTAGAGCCATGCCGAGCCTGAACGAGATCCGCAGCGCCTTCCTGGGCTATTTCGAGAAGAATGATCACCTGATCATTCCGTCGGCTCCGCTGGTGCCGCAGAACGACCCGTCCCTGCTGTTCGTCAATGCGGGCATGGTGCCATTCAAGAACTACTTCACCGGCGCCGAAACCCCGCCCGCGCCGCGCGCGGCCTCGTCGCAGAAGTCGGTGCGCGCCGGCGGCAAGCACAACGACCTGGACAATGTGGGCTACACCGCCCGCCACCACACCTTCTTCGAGATGCTGGGAAACTTCTCCTTCGGTGACTATTTCAAGGAAGGCGCGATCGAGCACGCCTGGACCCTGCTCACCAAGGAGTTCGGCATCCCGGCGGAGAAGCTGCTGGTCACGGTCTATCATACCGATACCGAGGCGGCTGAGCTGTGGAAGAAGATCGCCGGCCTGCCGGACGAGAAGATCATCCGCATCTCCACCAACGACAATTTCTGGTCGATGGGCGACACCGGACCCTGCGGTCCGTGCTCGGAGATCTTCTATGACCACGGCGCCCACATCCCTGGCGGCCCGCCCGGCAGCCCCGATGAGGACGGCGACCGGTTCGTGGAGATCTGGAACCTGGTCTTCATGCAGTTCGAGCAGTTCGCCGACGGCTCGCGCCAACCCCTGCCCAAGCCGCAGATCGACACCGGCATGGGCCTGGAGCGGATCGCCGCCGTCCTGCAGGGCGTTCACGACAACTACGACATCGACCTGTTCCGCACCCTGATCGCGGCGTCCAAGTCGCTGGTGGCCGGCGGTTCCAATGGACCCTCGCACCGGGTGATCGCCGACCACCTGCGCTCCACCAGCTTCCTGATCGCCGATGGCGTCTCGCCGTCCAACGAAGGCCGCGGCTATGTCCTGCGCCGCATCATGCGCCGGGCCATGCGCCACGCCCACCTGCTGGGGGCCGAAGAGCCCCTGATGCACCGCCTGGCGCCCGTACTGATCGCCGAGATGGGGGCCGCCTATCCCGAACTGCGCCGCGCCGAGCCGGTGATCGTCGAGACCCTGCGCCAGGAGGAGGAACGCTTCCGCCGCACGCTGGGCCGCGGCATGGCTCTGCTGGACGAAGCCACCGCCAAGATGAGCGAGGGCGGCGTGCTTTCCGGTGAGACGGCCTTCAAGCTCTACGACACCTACGGCTTCCCCGTCGACCTGACCCAGGACGCCGTGCGCGGCAAGGGCATGACCGTGGACATGGAAGGCTTCGAGGCCGCCATGAACCAGCAGCGCGCCCAGGCCCGTGAAGCCTGGACCGGATCGGGCCAGGCGTCCGCCGCCGGCGAGTGGTTCGCCATTCGCGAGCGGCTCGGGGCCACGGTGTTCCTCGGCTATGACAGCGTCGAGACCACGGCCGAACTTCTGGCTCTGGTGGCCGAGGGCGCCGAGATCGACAGCGCCAAGGCCGGACAGACCGTCCAGGCCCTGTTCGACCGCACCCCCTACTATGCCGAAAGCGGCGGCCAGGCCGGCGACACCGGTGAGGCCGAGTGGGACGGCGGCAAGGGGCGCGTCATCGACACCCAGAAGCAGGCCGGCGACCTGCACGTCCATGTGCTGGAGATCACGCACGGGTCGCTGGCCCCTGGCGCGCGGGTGCGCCTGACCGTGGACGCCGAGCGCCGCCTCACCACGCGCTCCAACCATTCCGGCGCCCACCTGCTGCACGCCGCCCTGCGCAATGTGCTGGGGCCCCACGTCTCGCAGAAGGGCCAGATGGTCGACGGCGAACGCCTGCGGTTCGACTTCAGCCACGGCGGGCCGCTGACCCTGGCCGAGCTCGACGCCATCGAGACGCAGGTCAATGCGGTGATCCGCCAGAACCTGCCGGCGGTGACCAAGGAGATGGCTCCGGAAGAAGCCATCGAGGCCGGCGCCATGGCCCTGTTCGGCGAGAAGTACGGCGACAGCGTCCGCGTGCTGGCGCTCGGCAAGGCGCTGGAGGGTGACGGCGACTATTCGGTCGAGCTCTGCGGCGGCACCCACGTGGCCCGCACCGGCGACATCGCCCTCTTCAAGATCGTCTCGGAAACCGGCGTCGCCGCCGGCATCCGGCGTATCGAGGCGCTGACCGGTGAGTCCGCGCGGCGCTATCTCAACGACCAGGCGGCCGTCGCCAAGGCGCTCGCCGACCAGTTCAAGACCCCGGTGGCCGAGGTCCTGGCCCGCGTCGACGCGCTGGACGCCCAGCGCCGCAAGCTGGAGAAGGACCTGGCCGAGGCCAAGCGCCAGCTCGCCATGGGCGGCGGCGGCTCGGGCGGCGAGGCCGCGGCCATCGAGGAGGTCGCCGGGACCAAGTTCATGGCCCGGGTCATGGACGGGGTCGGCGGCAAGGACCTGCGTCCCATCGTCGAGGAATACCGCAAGCAGGTCCCCGACGGCGTCATCGCCATGGTCGGCGTCGCCGACGGCAAGGCCGCCATCGCCGTGGCGGTAATGGGCTCGGCGGCGGGCAAGTTCAACGCCGCCGAACTGGCCAAGGCCGCCGTGATCGCCATGGGCGGCCAGGGCGCCGGAGGCCGTCCCGACTTCGCCCAGGGCGGGGCTCCGGACGGCTCCAAGGCGGCCGAGGGCGTGGCGGCGGTGAAGGCGGCGCTGGGGTAACCAACTACAAGGTGTCATCCCGGTTTCGCGTAGCGAAGACCGGGACCCATATTCACCGACGCATCCGGCACGCCCCGCGCGTCTGGGTCGCGGACAAGCGCAAACGCGCTTTCCGGGATGACACCAGGTGGCGATTACCGCGCCGTGCAGATCACCTTGTTCAGCGGGAAGGTCGGCGCTTTTCGGGCCGCCTCGCTGTCGTAGAGGAATCCGCTGTCGTCGGGCAGCAGGGTGATGGCTTCCTGTTGGGCCAGGGGCGGGGCGCGGAACACCGAGACATTGTCGCCGGCGGTCAGTGTGGCCGGCACGCCGCGGGCCAGGTCGAAGCCCAGCTCCACCACCGCCATATAGGTCAGCAGCACCGCGCGCTTGCCGTCGCGGCTGATGTCCAGGCCGGTGGGGATCCAACCGGGGAAGGGCAGGTCGGGTAGCAGTTTCGGCAGGTCCAGCTGGCCCAGCTTGGCGAAGACCTGGACCCCGTCGGTCTGGCGCAGCTGGTTGGCCGACAGCCGATAGACAGAGGCGGGGCCGGGATTGGTCATCTGCTTGTCGACGGGCTTGGTGACCACGAAGAGGTCGCCGTTGGGGTGCAGGGCGAAGGCCTCGACATTGCGTGGCCCGTCCGGATAGCGGGCGCGGACAACCCGCAGGGGAGTCTCGATCGCGGCATAGGTCTTTTTCTCAAGCAGGACCGTGAAGCTGACTTCCGAGCGGGCGCCGGCATTGTCGCCGACGTCGCCGAGGTAGAGGCAGGTCTTCGACCCGCAGGGGCCGAGGGACATCTCTTCGATATCCGCCGGCTTCGGACCCTTGAGGTTGACGATCTTCAGGTCGCCGCCGGTCATGTCGGTGATGAAGAACCGCAAATCATCGCCGGAGTCATTGTGGTGATAGAGCCGACCCGGATAGGCTCGCGACGCCTCCAGACCGCTGGCCTCGTCGATGGGCTTGGAGGAGATGGACGCCGCCAGGACCGGTGCGCTCCAGGCCTTGCAGGCCCCGGCCTGGGCGGTCAGCGGGACGCCGGCCATCAGGGCGCAGGCGAGGGCGGCGGCGATGCGCATGGCTTGGCTCCGGAATGACGAGGCCGGCACGATCCGACCGACCCCGCCGCCGGTCAAGCTAAGGCTTGGTGAAGATGCACAGCTTGTTGCCGGTCAGGTCGCGGACATAGGCGCCGTAGAAGCTGGTGGAGTCGGCGGGGCGGGGGCCCGGCGCGCCCTCATCGGCGCCGCCATGGGCGATGGCCGCGGCGTGGGCGGCGGCGACCGCCTCCTTGGAGGGCGCCAGGAAGCCCACCATGATCCCGTTGCCGGGCCGGGCGGGCTCGCCGTCGAAGGGCGGGCAGATGAAGGTGTTGGCGTCGCCGTCCTTGGGGCCGTAGCCGGCCCAGCCGCCGTCCAGGAAGGCGCGGTGATAGCCGATGGCGCCGAGCACGGCGTCGTAGAATGGCAGGGAATCCGCGACATCCAGCGCCCCGATGGTGACGTATCCGATGGTCATGAAATTCTCCCTCTCTGGTTGGCGGCCAGCCTAGCAGAGCGAGAGAACAAAACAAGAACTATGGCTGAGCTTGATCCTTGGCCGGGAGGCGGATCTGCACCAGCTTCCACTCAAACCAGCCGCGCCGCTGGAAGGTGAAGACCGTCTCTCGGGTGGGCGCGTCGGGCGCGCGGACCACGAAGCGCGAGCGGTTGGGACCCCAGTAGCGCAGGGAGGGCCAGGGTTCCTGGACAGCGCTTAACACCTGGTCGGACAGGTTGTCGGGCATGGGCGGCTCGGGGGGCGCCTTGCCGGGCTCATAGCCGCGGGTCAGGTCGTGCAGGCCCTGGACGCTGACATAGCGCTCCACGGCCGGGGGCGGCGGGGTCAGGGGTTCGAGCGCCCGCTTCATGGCCCCGATGGGATCGGTCCAGATGGTGGGGGCGGGCGCGGTCGTCGCATGGGGGGTGGGGCCCAGCTGGGTCTTCAGGGTCGCGCGCACGGCGTCGTAGTCCACCAGCTCGGCCAGGCCCTGCGCGTCGCCGTCGCGGGCGTCGGCCTTCAAGGCGCGGAAGGCGAACCAGGGGGCGGCGACGAAGGCTGCGCAGGCCCCGATCAGCAGGACCAGGATCAGGTTGAAGATGGTCCGCCACATGGGCTGAAGCCTCGCTGAAGTCGCACGATGATTACCATGAGCGGCCAAGCTTCCTAGAGGTTCCTCCCAGAAGGCGAGCCAGAGGCTTGCGCGGGCGGCTCAAGAGCGCGAGGTTTGCGCATTGTTTGAACCATAACAAAGCCCAGGGAGGGCGTTATTTCATGGCCGCCAGCATCAACCCCAATGGAAATCTGAAGGGCAAGGTCGCCCTGGTCACCGGCGCCAGCCGCGGCATCGGCGAGGCCATCGCCGCCCGCCTGGCCATGGAGGGCGCCAAGGTCGTGGTCTCGGCCCGCACCGCCCAGGACGGCGAGAGCCGCCTGCCCGGCACCCTGATGGAGACCGTCGAGCGCATCAAGAAGGCCGGCGGCGAGGCCACCTTCATCAAGGCCGACCTGGCTCAGGCCATCGAGCGGGAGCGTCTGGTGGAGGAGGCGGTGGCCGCCTATGGCCCCATCGACATCCTGATCAACAACGCCGCCATCACCTATTTCACCCCGGTGGTGGAGTTCACCGAGAAGCGCTTCAAGCTGATGATGGAGGTGCAGGTCTATGCGCCCTTCCACCTGTCGCAGCTGGTCCTGCCCTCGATGATCGAGCGCAAGGCCGGCCACATCGTCAACATCTCCTCGCCCGCCGGCATCCACCCCGCCAAGCCCTATCGCGGCGGCCGCGGCGGCACGGTCTATGGCCTGTGCAAGGCGGCCCTGGAGCGGTTCTCCACCGGCCTGGCGTCGGAGGTCTATGCCGACAACATCGCGGTCAACGTGGTGTCGCCGGGCCTGGTGGACACCCCTGGCGTGGCGGTACACGGCCTGATCAACGAGCAGTCCAAGGACCGTGTGCAACCCATCGAGTACATCGCCGAGGCGGTCTACCAGCTGGCCAGCGGCGACCCGAAGACCCTGACCGGCCGGGTCGACTATGCCGAGCCGCTGTTGAAGGAACTGAATCTCAAGCCGTCCGAACTGGTCTGAGATTGATCGAGGCGGAGGGGGTGGTCATCCCCTCCGCTTCACCCTTGCCAACCGCTCCGACCACGCCTTTCATCCCCGGCCTTGTGGAGCGGTAGGCGGGTCTGATGGTCGGTGCGGCGAACGCGGAGAAACTGACGGCCGAGCGGGTCTATGCGGCTCCGGACCTCACGGGACCTCGGGCGCGGGGCGTGACCCTGTCGCCGGACGGGACCCTGGTCACCTACCTGAAGGCCAAGGCCGATGACGTACGGATGACCGACCTCTGGGCCGCCGGCGTGGCGGGCGGCGAGCCGCGCCTGCTGCTGGATGCGCGCGACCTGATGCCTGAGGACCGGGAGCTTTCCGAAGCCGAGAAGAGCCGCCGCGAGCGGCAGGGCGTCCAGACCCGGGGCGTGGTGGCCTATGACTGGGACGAGGAGGGGCGCTTCATCCTGGTCCCGGTGGAGGGCGACCTCTGGCTCTACACCGTGGCGGGCGGCAGGATCAGCCGCCTGACCAATTCCGCCGCTGACGAGATCGACGCCAAGGTCTCGCCCAGGGGCGGCTTCGTCTCCTTCGTGCGCGATGACAACCTGTTCGTCCTGCCCTCGCAGGGCGGCGCGGAACGGGCGCTCACCACCGATGGGACGGAGCTGAAGTCCTGGGGCACGGCCGACTACATCGCCCAGGAGGAGATGGCCCGCCAGACCGGCTACTGGTGGAGCCCCGACGAGAGCCGCATCGCCCTGACCCATGTCGACCAGACCGGGGTTGATGTGGTGGAGCGTCTCGATATCGGGGCGACCGGGGCCACCATCGTCAATCAGCGCTATCCCCGGGTCGGCCGCCCCAACTCGGTGGTCGAGCTGTTCGTCACAGACGTGGCGACGGGTGAGCGGGTGGAGATCGACCTCGGCGCTGAGACCGACATCTACCTGGCCCGCGTCAACTGGTCCAAGGACGGCAAGACCCTCTATGTCCAGCGCCAGAGCCGCGACCAGCGCCGGCTCGACCTGCTGGCCGCCGACCCCGCCACCGGCAAGACCCGCGTCCTGCTGACCGAGACCAGCCCCCACTGGGTGGAACTGACCGACGACTTCCGGCCCCTGAAGGACGGCGGCTTCCTGTGGTCGTCGGAGCAGAGCGGACACCGCCACCTCTACCGGCACGACGCCGCCGGCAAACGGGTCGCGACCGTCACCCAGGGCCAGTGGCCGGTGGATGATGTCGCCGGCGTCGATGAGGCACGCGGCGTGGTGACCTTCACCGCGTTCAAGGACAATCCCGTCGAACGGCGGCTCTATGAAGCGCCGCTCAAGGGCGGCGGCGACCCCAAGGCCCTGACTCCGGCCGGCGGCTGGTGGACGGTGAAGATGGCCAAGGCCGGCGGCGCCTTTGTCGGCTCCTACGAGGATCCGGCGACGCCGCCCCGCACCGGCCTCTATCACGCCGACGGGAGCCTGGTCCGCTGGATCGAGGAGAACAGCCTCAACCACAGCCACCCCTACGCGCCCTATGCCGCGCGCCTGCGGACCCCGACATATGGGACGGTGAAGGCCGCCGATGGCCAGGATCTCTGGTGGTCGCTGCGCACCCCGCCCGGCTTCGATCCCGCCAGGCGCTATCCGGTGATCGTCCAGGTCTATGGCGGGCCGGGCAGCGCCACGGTGCGCAAGCTCTGGCACAACCCCGCCGACCAGCTTTACCTGGAGGCGGGCTATATCCTCTTCTCCCTCGACAACCGTGGCACCCCCAACCGCTCGGTGGCCTTCAAGGCCGCCATCGACCGGCGGCTCGGCAAGCTGGAGGTGGACGACCAGATGGCGGGCGTCGCCTATCTGAAATCGCTGCCCTACGTCGATCCGGCCCGGATCGGGGTCACCGGCTGGTCCTATGGCGGCTATATGAGCCTGCTGCTGATGACGGCGGAGAACAGCCCCTACGCCGCCACGGTGGCCGGCGCGCCGCCCACCGAGTGGACGCTCTACGACACCCACTACACCGAGCGCTACATGGGCACGCCGACGACCGATCCAGCCAGCTATGCGGATTCCGACGTGCTGAACCGCGTCGGCCGGCTGAAGTCCGGAAGCCTGCTGCTGATGCACGGCATGGCCGACGACAACGTCACCTTCGACAACTCCACCCGGCTGATGGCGGCGCTGCAGGCCCAGGGGACCACCTTCGAGACCATGATGTACCCCGGCCTGCGCCACCGCGCCGGCTGGACCCAGACGCACCTGCTGCACCGGATGCGCACGACCCTGGACTTCTTCGGGCGCAAGCTGGCGCCGGTGGAGGCGGAGTAGGGGCATGAGACCGGCGGCGGATGGAGAGGCGTTTCCCGTCCGTACGAACGGCGGCGATTGGTTGTCAGCCTGGCATCCGCCGGGGGTGGCGCCGGACGGCGTGCCTCATGGCGCGTGCGGCTTCTGCGTGGCGAAGGATGGCGGGGTCATTCTGATAAGCAACGACGGCGTGCGCTGGGACTGGCCAGGCGGACGCCCTGAGCCTGGCGAAACCTGGGAGGAGACCTTCAGACGGGAAGTGCTCGAAGAGACCTGCGCAGTCGTCGGCGACGCGAGGCTCTTGGGCTTTTGTCGTTCGGCCTGCTTCTCGGGCCCGGAGGCGGGGCTGGTGCTCGTGCGATCAGTCTGGCTCGGGGAGGTCGACGCTTTACCCTGGGAGCCGCGCTTCGAGATCGCCCACCGACGGATCGTGTTGGCCGACACGGTCCTCTCCGTCATGGCGATCGAGCCCGGTTGGGAGCCCGTGTTCCACCGCGCCGCGTTGGAGGCGGGCCTTCTCTGACACCCTATTCCGGCGACCGCCTCTGCACCGGCCGGTACCAGGTCAGTTGCTCGCTGGTGGCCAGGAGCTTGCCGTCGCGGCTCCAGTAGCTGGAGCGTTCGTCCGAGGCGCCGCCGCCGCCGACCCGGCCCTCGCACTCGATCAAGATGAAGTCGTCGCCCACCTTGGCGAGCTCTTCGACGCTGGCATGCAGATAGACCGTCAGGGACAGGGTGGTGTTGTTGATGGTGCGGCCGAGCGCGTACATGGCGCGCGGGGCCGAGTTGTCGGTGACCATGCCCAGAAGGGCCTTGTCCCACGGTCCGCGGCGCGAGCGGACCCAGACGAGGCTGCGGGAATCGCCGCTGACCTGCGGCGGGAAGGTGTCCTGGCCTCGGCGCTCGAAGGCCAGGGCCCCATAGTGCAGGGGCGTGCCGGGGTGGTCGGGGCTGGGGAGGCTTTCGGGCGCCGGGGCGTCGGGCATGACGGCGAAGGCGAAGGGCGGGGTCTCCGGTCGCCGGGCCATCGTGACCATGCCGTGGACGCCGACCTGGTCGCTGCCCGCGGCCAGCAGCTCGACCTCCCAGACGCCGATCGAACCGCCCTGCCGCAGCCGCCGCGTGCGGATGTCCACCTGGCCCGAGGGCAGGGCGGCGGCATAGGTGAGGGTCAGGGACAGGGCCTCGCCCACCGCCTCGGGCTCGGCCTCCAGCACCTTGATGAACAGGCCGATGGCGTAGCCGCCCCACAGCCCGCCTCCGGGGTTCTGCCACTCCGGTCCGGCGAAGGTGGTCCAGCGTCCGGCGGAGACGGGGGTGAGCGAGATGGAGTCGGACTGGGTCATGGGAGGTCTCTAACCCGCCGCTGCAAGGTCAGGGAAGACCTGCCTAGGCCGGGCTGACCTCGCCGATCTCGGCGGCGGTGGCGAGCAGGACGTCGAGAACCTCGGCCAGGTGGTCTCCGGCCATGCGTTCCTCGGGGCCGGAGATGGCGATGGCCGCGGCCGGCGCGCCGCCGGGGCCGGGCAGGGCGACGGCCACCACACGAGCCCAAGGGGTGAAGCCGCCGACCAGGCTCGCAAAACCGTCCCGCCGCGCCTTTTCCAGGTCCTCAAGGACCTGGGACAGCACAAATCCCGCCTCGGGGGGGCAGGCGGCGATGCTGCGCGCCACGGCGTCACGCGGGTCTGGCCGGCGGCTGAGGATGGCGCGGCCGGCGGCGGTGAAGACCATGGGGGCCCGGGTGCCGTTGAGCGGCAGGTAGCGGAGGGCGCGGACCTGGGCGGCGCGGTCGAGAAACAGCACCTCGTCATCCACCGGCACGGTCAGCATCACCGTCTCACGGGTCTTCTCCTGCATCGCCTGGAGGTGGGGCGCCACGCTGCGACGCAGGCTGTTGGTGGAGATGATCCCCGCCCCCAGCTCCCAGGTCTTCAGGGAGGCGAAGTAGCGGGAGGTCTCTGGATCCTGCTGGACGTAGCCCAGCTCCATGAAGGTGTTCAGCAGCCGGTGGACGTTGCTCTTCTGCAGGCCGAGCTGCTCGGTCAGGGCGGCCAGACGCAGGGGCCGCTTGGCGCGCGCCAAGGCCTCCAGAACCGCCATCCCCTTGGCCACCGTGGTGTCCATCGCCCCTCCGACTCCCTGAAGCCTAGCAGGCTGTTCCACATAGCGAAACGGCTTGTAGTTCTAAATAATAGACCAGAAATCCAGGATGTGGACTTTGGGTTCAAGTGGTGACAACACTGTTTGCAATCGGCGCCCAGTGAGAGGCGAGCGAATTATTAGGGGAAGACCATGCTGAGATTGGACAGCCTGCGCGGCGCGTCTGCCGTCGCGATTCTGTTGGGGGCGGGTCTCGCCGCCGGAGCGGCCCAGGCGCAGGACGCCAACGAGGTGGCCGAGGTCATCGTCACCGGCTCCTATATCCGTGGCACCCCTGAAGACGCCGCTCTTCCCGTCGATGTGCTGTCGGCCCAGGACCTGCAGAAGCAGGGCTCCCCGGCCATGGTCGACATCATCAAGTCGATCCCCGGCGTGCAGAGCGTGCTGGGCGAGACCAACCAGTTCGCCAGCCAGGCCACCACCGGCTCCGGCAACATCAACCTGCGCGGGCTTGGCGCCATTCGCACCCTGGTGCTGATGAACGGGCGCCGGCTGGCCGGCTCACCCGGCGGATCGGGCGTCGACACCAATCTGCTCCCCAGCGCCGCCATCGGCCGGATCGAGGTGCTGAAGGACGGCGCCGCGGCCACCTACGGCTCCGACGCCATCGGCGGGGTGGTGAACTTCATCACCCGCACCGACCTGAACGGCCTGGAAGTCACCGGCAGCTATACGGCCATCGAGGGCTCGGACGGCGACTACAACATCAGCGCCAACTATGGCTGGGTCGGCGACCGGGGCGACGCCTTGATCTCGGCCGGCTACCGCCACCGGTCGGAGCTCGACACCCTCGAGCGCGACTGGGCGGTGAATTCCTATCTGGAGAACCCAAACGGCAGCTGGTCGGGCTTCGGCAATCCGGGGACCTATGTCTCCGGGACCAGCCGCATCATCGATCCGGGCTGCACGGCGCTTGGTAACACCCTGGTCACCTCGGCGGCCGGCACGCAGAGCTGCTACTTCCAGTTCGGACGGTTCAACAATCTGGTGGAGACCGAGGAGCACTATCAGCTCTACGCCCAGTTCAACTGGGACCTGACCGAGACCACCAAGTTCCACGCCGAAGCCCTCTACGCCAGCCACGACGTGCCGCATGAGGGCACTTCGCCCTCCTATGGTCCGACCCAGGCCTTTGGTCCGGGCACGGCCTCGGGCTCGTTCCTGATCTCCCGCAGCAACCCGGGCCTCTGCGGCACGGCCGGCGTCGCGGCCTGCCTGCCGGGCAGCCTATTCGGCCAGCTGACCACCACCCAGCAGACGGCGATCAACACCGCGGGCTTCACTGCCGCCAACATCCTGCTCTGGCGGCCCTATGGCGCTGGCGGCAATCCGCTGACCGGCGACTCCAAGCCTGACCAGCGGTTCTTCGACGGCATCCGCGTCTCGGTGGGGCTGAACGGCCAGTTCGAGAACGGTATCGGCTGGGATGTGGCGGCCACCCACATGATCAACCGCAGCGATATCGTCACCTATGACATCCCGGTCGCGCGGCTCTACTACGCCCTGAATGGCCTGGGCGGCCCCGGCTGCGACACCGATCCGATCGCGCCCGGCGTCCAGGGCGGCGTCGCCGGCGTCGGCAACTGCCTCTATTACAACCCCTTCTCCACCGGCATCCCGGCCAATGCGGCCAGCGGCGAGGTCAACCCGAACTACGTCGCGGGCTCAGCGGCCGCCAACGCCAACAGCAAGGCCATCGGCCAGTGGCTGTTCCAGCCCTATGGCTACCAGTCGGAGACGACGCTGACGGTGGTGGACGCGGTGGTCAGCGGCCAGCTCGGCATCGACTTCGGCGCCGGCAAGATCGGCTGGGCGGCGGGCGCGCAGTACCGTGGCAACGGCTTCAGCCGGGACGTCAACGCGATCAACAACATCGCGCTGAACCCTTGCCCGGAGCAGAACGTCACCACCTGCGCCACCGGCTTCGGCAACGGCGTGTTCGGCTTCCTGGGCCCGCTCTCGCAGCAGGACCTGGAGGGCGACGTGCTGGCCGCCTTCGGCGAACTGCAGGTTCCCATCACCGATGACCTGTCGTTCCAGCTGGCGGTTCGCCATGAGCAGCACAGCGGCGATGTCGGCTCCACCACCAACCCCAAGCTGGCGATCCGCTGGCAGGCCACCGACTGGCTGGCCTTCCGGGCCTCGGCCGGCACCACCTTCCGCGCGCCGACCCAGTCCAACCTGCTGCCGGACGCCAACACCACCCAGGCCTTCATCACCCAGACCAGCGGGTATCGGGCCTTCGACACCCGCGGCAATCCGAACCTGAAGCCGGAGACCGCCGACACCCTGAACCTGGGCGCCATCTTCAAGTTCGGCAATTTCAACGCCACGGTCGACTACTGGTCCTTCGACTTCAAGGACACCATTGAGGCTGAATCCGGGGCCGGCCTGCTGGCCACCATCTTCCCGAACGGCGCGTCGACGACCCTGCCCAACGGCTGCACCACCCCGGGTCTCGCGTCCCTGGTGGCGCGCTTCACCTTCCAGTCGGGGATCTGCGCGCCCAACAATATCCAGCGGGTGCGGCTGACCACCATCAACGGCACCGGGACCAAGACCTCCGGCGTCGACTTCGCAGCCACCTACCGGGCCGACGACGTTCTGGGCGGGGACATGAACTTCGGTCTCGATGGCTCCTATCTGGTGGCCTACGATAATGGCGCCTCGTTCATCGAGGGCATCCAGGTCCAGAACGCCCAGGAACTGGCCGGCACGCACGGCGGTACGGCGGGGGGCTCGTCCTTCCCGGTGCTGCGCGCCAACCTGTTCGCCGAGTACAGCCGCGACATCCACAATGTGCGGGCGACGCTGCGCTACATCGACTCGATGCAGGACGCCCGCGACGGCCGGTTCGGGGGGACCAACATCTTCGGGCCCAACGGCGCGGTGTTCGGCTACATCCTGCCGCAAGGCGCCAAGCTGGACGCCTTCGTGACCACCGACGTCACCTATCGCGTGCGCCTGCCGTGGGAGACCACGGCGACGATGACGGTGGCCAACCTGTTCGACGCCGATCCGCCCTTCGCCCGCCGGGACCTCAGCTACGATCCCGCCACGGCCAATCCGCTGGGCCGCACCTACAAGCTCAGCGTCACCAAGCGCTTCTAGACGACCTTCCAAGTCGAGCATCGACTGGGCCGCCTCCTTCAGGGGCGGCCCTCTTTTTTTGGCGCGGCCGGGCGCCGGCTGCTAGAGAGCGGCCATGGCCTGGACCAAGATCTATGACGAAGCCGAGCCCCAGCGGGTCAACCGCTGGCTGGCCCAGAGCGGGGTGTGCTCGCGGCGCGAGGCCGAGGGGCTGATCCTGCAGGGCCTGGTGACCATCGACGGCCAGACGGTCGAGGACGCCGGTCGCAAGATCGAGCCGGGCCAGACCCTGGTGCTGAGCGACAGCGCTCAGTCAAAGCTGGAATCCACCCTGACGGTGGTGATCAACAAGCCGGTGGGGATCGTCTCGGCCCATCCCGAGCCGAACCAGATTCCGGCCGTGCGGCTGCTGACCGCCGGCGCCCTGTTCGGCGCCGACGCGGTGATCCCGAGCCTGGAGAACCGGCTGGCCCCGGTCGGCCGGCTGGACATGGATAGCCGCGGCCTGCTGATCCTCTCGGAGGACGGCGTTGTCGCCAAGGCCGTGATCGGCCCGGAGTCCGACCTGGAGAAGGAGTACCGGGTCAAGGTGACGGGACAGATCACCGACAAGAAGCTGGCCATGCTGCGCCACGGCCTGCAGCTGGACCGGCGCCAGCTGCGCCATGCCAAGGTCACCCTGATCGGAGACCAGCTGCTGCGCTTTGTCCTGAAGGAAGGCCGCAACCGCCAGATCCGCCGGATGTGCGAACTGGTGGACCTTCATGTGGTCGATCTGCTGCGGGTGCGGATCGGCTCGCTGAAGCTGGGGGACCTGCCGGAGGGCCGCTGGCGTCCCGTCACCGCTCAGGAGCGGGCCGAACTGATCAACCCGCCTGCCCATCCCGAACGACTGAAGACCGGCAAGACATCGTCCTGACCGACCGGGCTCTCGGGCCTGGCCGGCAGCCGCCGCCGCCTCTCTCAAAGCTTTCGAAGACTTGAATTGAGCAGGTCAAAGATTTCGAAGGTTTGAATTGATTGGCGACGAGTCGGCACAGGGTCCGGGGCGAGTCCGGCCGGAGTCTTCGTCCGCCAAAACGCCGTTACGCCAAGCGTGGTCTCGGTTTGCAGGTGTGATGGCGCGCTCGGGCTGCTGGATGCGACACTTCGTCCGCATCGTCGTCAATCGAATTTCGATTCACGATTTCTCAATGCTCTCTTAGTCGGACCGAAAGACTCACACGTTATAGATAAGGCAGAGCAAAAATGCTCACGTCCATTAAAAATAGTGGATGAAACCTAAAAAATGTGGGGTTTGTAAGATGCCGAATAGCGTCAATACCAATATCGGGGCGATGATCGCTCTACAGAATCTCAATCAGACCAGTGGCGAGCTAATGGAAGTCCAGGCTCGCATCAACACGGGCAAGAAGATCGCGTCGGCCAAGGACAACGGCGCCATCTGGGCCATCGCCCAGAACCAGCGCGCCACCTCCTCGTCCCTGAACGCGGTCCGCGACTCCCTCCAGCGTTCGCAATCGACCGTCGA
Source organism: Phenylobacterium sp. (assembly GCF_030651185.1). Taxonomy (GTDB): domain Bacteria; phylum Pseudomonadota; class Alphaproteobacteria; order Caulobacterales; family Caulobacteraceae; genus Phenylobacterium. The sequence continues at coordinate 125,382 of NZ_JAUSCJ010000031.1, read as the reverse complement.
CGTGGCGATCGCCGGCGGCGAGGCGGTCTCCGACCTCCTGCTGCAGATGAAGGAGAAGGCGCTGGCCGCGTCTGACTCCAGCCTCGACACCGCGTCGCGCACCGCCCTCAACGAGGACTTTAAGGCCCTGCGGGATCAGGTCGCGAAGTCGGTTTCCAACGCAACCTTCAACGGTGTGAACATGATCAGTTCCGGCGGCACGACCATCGCGGCCCTGGCCAATGACGACGGTACCTCGAAGATCACGGTCGTGGCCCAGGATCTCTCGCTCGGTGGCATCGGGCTCGCCAACACCTCGTCCGTCGGGACCCAGGCGCTGGCCGAGCAGATGGTGACCGACGTCGGGACGGCGATCGGCAATGTCTCGACGTCGCTGTCGAAGCTGGGCACGGGATCCAAGGCGATCTCCGCCCACCTGACCTTTGTCGGCAAGCTGCAGGACTCCATCGACGCCGGCGTGGGCAACCTGGTGGACGCCGACCTGGCCCGCGAGAGCGCGCGGCTGACCTCGCTGCAGACCAAGCAGCAGCTGGGCGTACAGGCGCTGTCGATCGCCAACACCTCGTCGGCGACAGTGCTGAACCTGTTCAGATAGATCGGCTAGCCGGACCGCGCCGCAAGGCGCGGTCCGCGCTGTCGGCTCAGGCCGGTTGGGCGAGCGCCTTGTCGAGGTTCACCGCGACCTTGTCGATGAAGCCCTCGGTGGTCAGCCAGCCCTGGCTGTCGCCGACCAGCAGGGCCAGGTCCTTGGTCATCGAGCCGCTTTCCACGGTCTCCACGCAGACGCGCTCCAGGGTGCGGGCGAAGCGGTCCAGCTCGGCGTTGCCGTCCAGCTTGGCGCGATGTTCCAGACCCCGCGTCCAGGCGAAGATCGAGGCGATGGAGTTGGTCGACGTGCTCTCGCCCTTCTGGTGCTGGCGGAAGTGGCGGGTGACAGTGCCGTGGGCGGCCTCGGCCTCCATGGTCTTGCCGTCCGGGGTGATCAGCACCGAGGTCATCAGGCCCAGCGAGCCGAAGCCCTGGGCGACCTGGTCGGACTGCACGTCGCCGTCGTAGTTCTTGCAGGCCCAGATGAAGCCGCCGGACCACTTCAGGGCCGAGGCCACCATGTCGTCGATCAGACGGTGCTCGTAGGTGATGCCGGCTTCCTTGAACTGCGCGGCGTACTCGGCGGCGAAGATCTCGGCGAAGATGTCCTTGAAGCGGCCGTCATAGCCCTTGAGGATCGTGTTCTTGGTGGAGAGATACAGCGGATAGGTGCGCTGCAGGGCGTAGGCGAAGGAGGCGTGGGCGAAGTCGCGGATCGAGTCGTCCAGGTTGTACATGGCCATGGCCACGCCGGAGCCCGGATAGTCGAACACCTCATGCTCGATGACCTGGCCGTCCTTGCCTTCCCACTTGATGGTCATCTTGCCGGGGCCGGGCACCTTGAAGTCGGTGGCGCGGTACTGGTCGCCGAAGGCGTGACGGCCGATGATGATCGGCTGGGTCCAGCCGGGGATCAGCCGGGGCACGTTCTGGCAGATGATCGGTTCGCGGAAGACGACGCCGCCGAGGATGTTGCGGATCGTGCCGTTGGGCGACTTCCACATCTTCTTCAGCTTGAACTCTTCGACGCGGGCCTCGTCCGGCGTGATGGTCGCGCACTTGATGCCGACGCCGTACTTCAGGATCGCCTCGGCCGACTCGACGGTGATCTTGTCGTCGGTGGCGTCGCGGCTCTCCATGCCCAAGTCGTAATAGGCCAGGTCGATATCGAGATTGGGCAGGATCAGCTTGTCCTTGATCCACTGCCAGATGATGCGGGTCATCTCATCGCCATCGATATCGACGACAGGATTGGCGACTTTGATCTTGGCCATGAGGGCGATGCGCTCCGGGGCGTAAAATTGGCTTTGGGGCCGTATACTAGGCGTCGGCCTCGACGCAAAGGGCGCGGAAGCGCCCAGAGCCGTTTAGATGCAAGGCGTTCTCAGCCAAGGAACATCAATGCACGCCCCGGGTCACTGCGCGCGCGACGTCAGCCACGATTTTTTCGTTTTCGGCGGTGTCGAGGGTCGAGCCCGACAGGAAAACCGCCACCGCGTAGCGTCGCCCGTCAGGCAGGGTGACGATGCCCACGTCATTTAGGGCGGGGTTCATCCCCTGATCGGTGCGCGCCGTCCCGGTCTTGTGGGCGAGGCTAGAGCCCGGCGGGAAGCCCGCCTTCAGGCGGTCCTGGCCAGTGGTGGTGTCGGTCATGATCTGCAGCAGCAGCTTCGTGGAGGCGGGCGTCAGCAGTTCGCCGTCGTCCAGCTTGTCGAGGAAGTTGAGCGTCCCGCGCGGCGTGGCGGTGTCCTGCGGATCGGAGAGATAGGCCGCCACGGCCTTGCGGCGCGCCGCCGGAGGCACCGTGTTGAAGGCGGCCATATAGGCCTGCGAGCCCTTCCAGGCGGGGCGGAAGGAGGCCATGCCGACGCTGTCGGGCTGGAGCTGGCGCTCGTAGCGGTCAACGCGGATCTCGTCGATCTTCTTGCCCACCAGCCAGGCGGTGACGGCGCCGGGGCCGCCGATCCGCTTCATCAGCACGTCGGCGGCGGTGTTGTCGGAGGCGCCGGTGGCGGCCACCAGAAGTTCGCGCACCGTGTAGTCCCGCCGGGCCGGATAGGCGTCGGCGATGGGGCTCAGCGGTGGGGACAGGTCCTCCTCGGCCAGGGTGAGGGTGTCTTCCAGCCTCAGGCGGCCGGCGTCCACCTCCGCCAGGACGGCGGCGCCCAGCGGCGCCTTGAACACGCTCTGCATGGGGAACCGGCGCTCGCCGTTGAAGTCCCAGCTCTCGCCGCTCTCCAGGTTCATCAGGCCGACCCCCAGGACGCCGGGCCGCGCCCGCTCGGCGATCTGCGACACCTCGGTGGTGAGTTGCGCAAGGTTGAGGGGCGGGGTCTCCGAGGCCCTTTGGGGCGAGCCGGAGCCGCAGGCGGCCAGGGTGAGAGCGGCGAAAACGGCCAGACCGGAGAGTTTCATGGGATCACCTTCGCACGCCGCACTTGCCATGAAGAGGGCAGGGACGGAAAACGCGCCATGTCCACAGGTTCCCCGCCCTGCATCATCCTCAACGCGCCGCAACTCGCCCAGAACATCGGGGCGGTCGCGCGCGCCATGGCGAACTTCGGCCTGGCCGACCTGCGCCTGGTCAATCCCCGTGACGGCTGGCCCCAGGAGCGGGCCTGGTCCTCGGCCTCGGGCGCGGAGTGGCCGCTGAACGCCGCCCGGGTCTATGACAGCGTCGAGGCGGCCATCGCCGACCTGCATCTGGTCTATGCGACAACGGCCAGGCCCCGCGAGCTGCAGCTGCCGATCCTGACCCCGCGCGCGGCGGCGGCGAACCTGATCCACGAGGTGGCCGAGGGCCGCAATGTGGGCCTGCTGTTCGGCGGCGAGCGCGCTGGACTGGAGACCGCCGACATCGCGCTGTGCCAGGCGGTGGTGACCCTGCCCATCGATCCGCGCTTCCGGTCGCTGAACCTCGCCCAGGCGGTGATCATCCTGGCCTATGAGTGGCGGATGACCCAGGAGACCGGCGCGCCCGCCATCTTCCGCGACGCCCCGCCGCCGGCTCAGGCCGCCGCTATGCAGGGCCTGTATGATCACTTCGAGAGCGAACTGGACGCCGCCGGCTTCTTCCATCCGCCGGAAAAGAAGCCGTCGATGATGCAGAACCTGCGCTCGGCGCTCGGCCGCGCCCGGTTCTCCGACCAGGAGGTGCGCACCTTCCGCGGGGTCGTCACCGCCCTATCCAAGGGCCGCGGCCGCGCCCTGCATAAGCTGGCGCGGGAAAAGGCCAAGCAAGCCACGGAGTAGGCGTCATGGACTTTGCGGCCTTCCTGCACGCCCTGCCGATCCCGATCCTGCAGGCGCCGATGGTGGGCGCGTCGTCGCCGGAGATGGCGGTGGCGGTGTCCCAGGCCGGAGGTCTGGGCGCGCTCGGCGCCGGGGCCCTGGCGCCCGCCGACATCGAGCCGGCGGTGGCGGCGCTGAGGGCGGCGACCGATCGGCCCTTCGGCGTGAACCTGTTCATCAACCCGGTGGCGACGCCCGGCACGGACGTCATCGACGCGGCGCTGGAGCGGCTCGCGCCCTGGTACGCCGAGCTCGGCGCGCCGCCGCCAGCCCAGCCCAATGACTACGCCCCGGACTTCGAGGCTCAGTTTGCGGCCCTGGTGCGCGCCGCGCCCGCCGTGGCCTCCTTCACCTTCTCCATCCTGACCAAGGCCCAGGTCGACGCCCTGCACGCGGTGGGCAGCCATGTGGTCGGCACGGCCACCACGGTCGCCGAGGCGCGCGCGTGGGCCGCCGTCGGGGCCGACGGGATCAGCGCCCAGGGCGCGGAGGCGGGTGGCCATCGCGGTCACTTCCTGGCCGGCACGGAGGCGAGCCTTGTCGGGACCATGGCCCTTGTCGCCACCATCCGCGCCGCCGTGGACATCCCGGTGATCGCGGCGGGCGGGATCATGGACGGACGTGGCGTGGCCGCGGCCCTGGCCTTGGGCGCCGACGCCGTCCAGATGGGCACCGCCTTCCTGCTGGCCGACCAGACGGCGGTGAGCGCGCCCTGGCGCGCCGCCCTGGAGACCGCCGGCGATGATCCCACCCGCCTGACGCGGGCCTTCACCGGCCGTCCTGCGCGCGGCATCGACAACCGCTTCATGCGCGAGATGCGCGCCGTCGAGGATCTGGTCCCGGCCTATCCCGTCCAGAACCGCCTGACCCAGCCCCTGCGCGCCGCCGCCGCCAAGGCGGGGCAGGCCGACATGCTCTCGCTGTGGGCCGGCCAGGGGATGAGGCTTGCGAAGCGCGGTGATGCGGGCGAGATGGTCGCCAAATGGTGGGAGGAGGCCAAGGCCGCCTCCCAGGCCCTGTCCGAACGGGTGGGCCGCTAGAGGGGGAACGCGATGGCGAAGACAGACCTGGCCGCCTTGCAGGCCGCCGCCCGCGACGCCTGGCTCTTCACCCTGCCCCTGGTGGAGATCGCCACCACCCGGGCCCGCGGCCTGGCGGGCGGCTCGCCAATGAACGTCTTTGGCCACATGCGCCGGCTGGCCGACCACAATGCCCGCGCGGTCACCACCCCCAACAACGACACCTTCTATTCCACCGCCCAGGTGGACCTGTCCCAGGGGCCGGTGACCATCAATGTGCCCGCCACCGGCGAGCGCTATTTCTCCCTGGCCCTGATGGACGCCTACACCAACAACTTCGCCATCCTGGGGACCCGCACCACCGGACCGGGCGGCGGGACCTTCACCCTGGTGGGGCCGACCGACGCCGCCGAAGGCCCCAATGTCGTCCGCTCGCCCACCAACCACGTCTGGGCGCTCGCCCGCATCCTGGTGGACGGGCCGCACGACGTGGAAGGCGCCAAGGCCGTGCAGCATGGGCTGTCCATGCAGGGCCCCGCCGCGACGCCGCCGGGTCCCTTCGCCCATCGCGGCGCCCCCTGGGGGGAGTATTTCGAGACCGCCGCCCAGCTGATGGCGGTGAACCCGCCGCAGGTGGAGGACCGCGCCTTCCTCGCCGGCATGGCGCCCCTGGGCCTCGCCGACTTCGACGCCAAGCGGTTCTCTGCCGAGGAGGCCGCGGCCATCGAGGCCGGCGTGGCCGAGGCCCGGGTCGCCGCGCGCAAGGGCGGGCTCTCCGGCGCAGGTTTCACCGACGGCTGGTCCTACCCGTCGGCGCGGCTGGGCGACTTCGCCCAGGACTACGGCCTGCGGGCCTCCGTGGCGGTGTCGGGGCTCGCCGCCCTGCCGCCGGCCGAGGCCATGTACATGCGGGCCGAAGGCGACCTGCCGCGCGCCCTGTTCGACGGAAACAAGTCCTGGCGGCTGCACTTCCCGGCCGGCGGCCTGCTGCCGGTCCATTCCTTCTGGTCGCTCAGCCTCTATGAGGCGACGGAGGACGGTCAGTTCTTCTTCACCGACAACCCCCTGAACCGCTACGCCATCGGCGACCGCACCGAGGGCCTGGTGATGGGCGAGGACGGCTCCCTGGACATCTGGATCGGCCACGCCGCCCCGGGGGGTGAGCGCACCGCCAACTGGCTGCCGGCCCCGGCCGGCCCCTTCGCCCTCTTCATGCGGGCCTATCTGCCGAAGACGGAACTGCTGGAGGGCGGCTACCGCCTGCCGCCGGTGGTCCTCGCCGACTGAGGTTGACTCAGAGGGGCTGCGACGACATAAACCGCCCCTTCGCGCCGCCGGGTCACCCTGGCGGCTGTGAACACCTATGACGGGTGATCTGGACGCCGCCGTTGAAATCGCGCCTTCACTGATGAAGGCGCCGGCCCGGATCGTGTTGAAAGAGCTACTATGTCCAAGCGGCATTCTGCGAAGTACAAACTCGACCGCCGGATGGGCGAAAACATCTGGGGTCGTCCGAAGTCCCCGGTGAATTCCCGCCAGTACGGCCCCGGCCAGCACGGGCAGCGCCGCAAGCAGAAAGTCTCCGACTTCGGCCTGCAATTGCGCGCCAAGCAAAAGCTGAAGGGCTTCTACGGCAACATCACCGAGAAGCAGTTCGTCCGCACCTACGAGGAAGCTGACCGCCGCAAGGGCAACACCTCGGAAAACCTGATCGGCCTGCTGGAATCGCGCCTGGACGCCATCGTCTACCGCGCCAAGTTCGTGCCGACCGTGTTCGCCGCCCGTCAGTTCGTGAACCACGGCCACGTTCTGGTGAACGGCAAGCGCGTCAACATCGCCTCCTATCGCGTGAAGCCGGGCGACATCGTCTCGGTCCGCGAGCGTTCCAAGAACATGGCGCTGGTCCTGGAAGCCATCCAGTCGGCCGAGCGCGACACCCCCGACTATATCGAGATGGACACCAAGGCGATGACCGCCAAGTTCATCCGCCAGCCGGAATTCAGCGAAGTTCCCTACGCTGTGAAGATGGAGCCGAACCTGGTCATCGAATTCTATTCGTCCTGATCTGAGTTCGACCTCGCGAGTTTGCGAAGGCCCCGGAGCGATCCGGGGCCTTTTGCTTGGGCGCGATCTGTGGCGGAGTGCGCCCATGCATCGTCGTCTTCTGTTGATCGGGGCGCTCAGCCTGCTCGCCGGCTGCGCCACCGCCGCACCGCCCATCCTCGCGCCCGCGGGTTCGTCCCTGGGAGAGCTCGAGCCGCTCTATTCGGCCAGCGCCGGGCGCGCGGCCCTGACCATCCGGGTCGCCTCCAACGGCTGCACCAAGAAGGAGGACTTCGCCTTCTTCGTGGAGCGGAAGGGGGACGCGGTGACACTCGCCTTCGGCCGCAAGCGCCTGGACCCGTGCAAGTCCTTCGCCATGGGCCACACCGACCTGACCTTCACCTATGCCGAGCTGGGGGTTGCGGGCCGCACCCCGCTGTTCCTGCTGAACCCGTTCTATCCGTGGACCGGGCCGGGGAACTGAGCCGCTAGATCACGTTTATGATTTTGGATCGAACCGATCCAAAATCATAAACGTGATCGCTTCCTTATGTTTAGAGCGGGATTGATGCGAAAAACCGGTTCCCACTTTTTCGCATCCCGCTCTAGATGAAGCGGTCGACGATGTCCTGAGGCACGCGCTTGGGGCGGCCTGTGGCCGCGTCGATGAGGCACCAGGACGTGACCGCCTGGGCGCACATGGCGCCGTCAGGACCGTCGATCCGGACATAGCGGTCGAAGCGCGGCCCCTCGGGCTTCCTCGCCACCCAGGTGCGGGCGTGCGCGGTCTCGCCCGGCAGCAGGGCGCGGCGGTAGTCCACCTCGTGGCGCAGGACGATCCAGGCCCAGCGCGACTGATCCTCCGCCGGCTGGCGGGCGGCCCAGTGGGCGGTGGCCATGTCCTGGATCCAGCGCAGATAGACCACGTTGTTCACGTGGCCATTGGCGTCGATGTCGGAGGCTTCCGGCGTGAAGCTGGCCTCGAAGACCTGCTGGCCTACGGGCGGTTCGAGAAGCTGCGTCACCGGCTGGTTAGGCCGCGAGCACGCCCTGTTCGATCAGCAGGGGCTTCAGTTCGCCCGCCTGGAACATCTCCTTGACGATGTCGGCGCCGCCGACGAACTCGCCCTTCACATAGAGCTGCGGGATGGTCGGCCAGTCGCTGAAGGTCTTGATGCCGTCGCGCAGGGAGGCGTCCTGCAGGACGTTCACGCCCACGAAGTCGACGCCGAGATGGTCGAGCACCTGGACCACCATGCCGGAGAAGCCGCACTGGGGCTGCTCAGGCACGCCTTTCATGAACAGCACCACTGGATTGTCTGTGACGGTGCGGCTGATGAACTCGTGGACAGGGTTGGCGTTGGCGGCGTCGGTCATGGGACGGATCTTTCGTCAGAACGTTCGCCTGAGAGCTAGGGAGCCGAAGGCCGCGGGTCAAGCTCCGGCGCGCTTGGCCGCAGGGGCGGATGTCGGACATCCGGCCTAAAAATAGTCACTTCTCCGCTCACGGCGACGCTTGCATTCGTGTGAGGGGCGGACCATTCCCCCTCTCCACCGGGGAATTCAAGGACCTATGCCTAAATCCGAACATCGGCGTCAGCCGTGGGCGCACGCCGGTGTGGCCGCGGTCCTGGCCGTCTTGGCCGGGGGTCAGGCGCAGGCCCAGACCGGTGAGGTGGATGAGCTCATCGTCACCGGCTTCCGCGCCAGCCTGGCCAGCGCCATCGAGATCAAGAAGAAAGAGACCGCCCTCGTCGACGTGATCAACGCCGAGGACATGGCCGACTTCCCCGACCTGAACCTGGCCGAGGCCCTGCAACGGATTCCCGGCGTCGCCATCGATCGGGACGGCGGCGAGGGCCGCTCCATCACGGTGCGGGGCCTGCCGGGGGACTTCAGCCGCGTGCGGTTGAACGGCCTTGAGGCCCTGGCCACCACCGGGGGCAAGGACACCACCGGCGGCGCCAACCGGGGCCGCAGCTTCGACTTCCAGGTCTTCGCCTCCGAGCTCTTCAACCGCGTGACGGTGCGCAAGTCGCAGACCGCCGATGTGGAGGAGGGGTCGCTGGGCGCCACCATCGACCTGGCCACCGCCAGACCGTTCGACAACCCGGGCTTCCACGCTGCGGGGAGCCTTCAATATGGCTACAACGACCTGTCGAGAAAGGCCGACCCCCGTGCCACCGCCCTGATCTCCGACACTTGGTTCGACGGCAAGCTGGGGGCCTTGGTCTCGGTGGCCTACAGCGCGCGCAACATCCTGGAGGAAGGCGCCACCAGCGGTCGCTGGGAGAACCCCTCTGTGCCCACCAACTCGGGCGGCTGCTTCTTGAACGCCGGCGCCTGCAACAGCCCCGCGGGCGTGTACAGTCCAGTCAACTCGGCCTGGCACGCGCGCATCCCGCGCTATGAGCGCCTGACCTACGACTGGCGGCGCTACGGGACCACGGCGGCGGTGCAGTTCGCCCCCACCGAGGCGACCACCTTCACCTTCGATGCGCTGTTCGCGTTGTTCGACGGAACCCGGCAGGAAGAATACCTCACCACCTATCTGACCCGGCTGGAGCAGACTCTGGTCCGCAACCCGGTGTTCGGCGCCCAGAACCAAATGGTGAGCGCGACTTTCGACGACACCGACATCCGCAGCGAGGTCCGCTACGACGAACTCTCCAGCGAGTTCAGCCAGCTATCCCTGCGGCTGGAGCACGAGTTCAGCAGCCGGTTCAAGATGAAGGCGGTGATCGGCCAGTCGCGGTCGATCCAGGACAATCCGGTCCAGACCACGGTCTCCTTCGACCGCTATAATCAGGACGGCTACAGCTACGATTTTTCCGCCAGCCAAACCCTGCCGGTCCTGAACTACAACTTCGACGTCACCGATCCGTCCAACTGGCAGTTCAGCTCCAGCGCGGCCCAGGGTTTCCCGTCCCTGCTGCGCCAGCGGCCCAACAAGACCTCCAACCGCTTCAAGACGCTGGGGGTGGATGGCGAGTTCAAGCTAACCGACGGCCTGACCCTGAAGGGCGGCCTGCTGTTCAAGGACTACCGGTTCGTCACCGCCGACTGGCGCCAGAACACGGTCAACGGCCTACAGGACGCCGCGGTCCCGCTGCCGGGCGTCGCCCTGGCGCAGATCAGCACCTTGGTCAGTGGCTTCGGGCGGGGCCTGGGCGCGCCGGCCGGAACCCCCAACGCCTGGCTGGCGCCGGATGTGGCCAAGATCGCGGCCCTCGTCGATCTCTACTGCAACTGCGTCAACGCCTTTGGCGACTTCCGGGTCAGCACCGACAACCAACGCGCCGCCAACCGCGAAGTTGGCGAGCGGGACCTGGGGCTCTATGTCCAGGCCGATTTCGCAACCTCGGTGTTCGGCATGCCCCTGCGCGGCAATTTCGGGGTCCGGCGCGTGTCCACCACCAGCATCGCCCGCGGCTATGTGGGGACCAACTATGTGGCGGTGTCGCGCAAGTACGACGACACCCTGCCAGCGCTGAACCTGGTGCTGGAGCCGCGCGAGGACGTCCTGGTCCGCGTCGCCGCCGCCAAGGTGATGGCGCGCCCGCAGCTGCCCAGCCTGACGCCGGGCGGATCGATCAACAACACCGCCCACACCCTGACCATCGGCAACCCGCTATTGGACCCGGTCCGGGCCAACACCTTCGATCTCAGCTTCGAGTGGTATCGGGCGAGCGAAACCCAGTTCAGCGTAGGCGTCTTCTACAAGGACCTGCAGTCCTACATTCAGAGCTCGGCCGCCACGATGCCCTACAGCGCCACGGGCTTGCCGGTCAGCCTGCTGACCACGCGCAACGGCCCAGACACCATCTTCCTGGTGACCCAACTGCTCAACACCGCCGGGGGCGAACTGAAGGGATACGAGATCAACCTGCAGGGACCGTTCAGCTTCCTGCCCGCGCCCTTCGACCGGTTCGGCGGCATCGCGAACTACACCCACGCCGACTCCACGGTGACCTACATCACCGACTCCTCGGTGGTCCCGCGGGCGACCACGGTCCTGCCTCTGGTGGGCCTGTCGCCGCGCTCGTGGAACGCGACGCTCTACTACGAGGACACTCGCCTCAGCGCCCGGGTGTCGGCCTCCTATCGTGACGAATATCTGGCCGCGGTCCCGGGCGGCAACGGCAACGACGCCCGGGGCAAGAACAGCACGCTGAACGTCGACTTTTCGGCCAACTACAAGATCAGCGAGCAATTCAGCCTGACCTTCGAGGGGATCAACCTCACCGACGAATTCGAGGACCGCTGGATCTCCATCGAGCGCCGGAACTCCGAGGACTACACCCACACCGGGCGGCAGTTCTATCTCGGGGCGAGGTATCGGTTTTGAGCGAAAACAGCCTGAGGGTGGGGTTCATCGTCGGCAACGACTTCGATCGAACGATCCAGTTTGACCAGGAGGGCGTGGTCCCCCTGCTGGGCAACAATGACGCTGACAAGGTGCTGAAACTGCTGCCTGAGGGTGAGTTCAAATCGGGGCGGCTGCACCTGGGCCCCAGTTATTTCCGCAAGGCGCGCCGGTGGAAAATCGGCGACGTCAGCGTCCTCTGGAACATGGTCTCGGACGCCGACCTGCACCCCCGGACCCTGGCGGTGGTCGAGAAGTTCGCCGCTGAGCTGAGGCTTCCCATCATCGATCCGGGCCGGGCCATCCTGCAGACGCGCCGCCATCAGGTCGCGCTTCGGCTCGCGGGAATCGACAACGTCCACATGCCCAAGACCCTGCTGCTCCACAATCCGACCCTGGATCGCGTGCGCCGGCAGGTGGAGGCCGCAGACTTCCGCTTCCCCGCCATCGTCCGGCGGACGGGCACGCACAATGGCCAGATGCTGGGGCTCGCGCCGTCGCTCGAGGAGATCGAGGACGTCTATGGCGATCGGACCAACGACTACTACCTCACCGAGTTCGTCGACTTCCGGCGCGCCGACGGCGGCTATCGCAAGACCCGCTTCTTCTTCGTGGGCGAAGATATCGTCGTGCGCCAGCACGTGGTCTCGGAAAACTGGAACATCCATGGGCGGTCCGGTCGGGAGATGGGCGATGACTCCCCCCAGCGCCTGGAAGCCAAGGCGATGGTGGAGGGCGGGTTCGCGGGTCTACCCGACATCACCCGCGCCGCCCTGCGAGAGATCGGCGCCCGGATGGGCCTGGACTACTTCGGCTTGGACGCCAGCCTGGACGCCGACGGGCGGATATTGGTGTTCGAGGCTAACGCCACGATGAACTTCCTGCCGAGCGCCGGCCACATGCGCGGGCGCAGCGCTGCGGCCTTGGAGCCGATGCAGAATGCAGTGCGCAAGCTGATCCTGGCCAAGGGCGCTCAGTGCGCGACGAAGACGTAGCGCGCCTTGTCATCGGCCCGCGCCGGGTCGCGGCCCGCCCGGGCCATCCTGGCGAACCCGTCCACCTCGAAGCCGCCGGCCGCCAGCAGATCGGCGATGGCCTGCGGCGTCGCCAGGTCCCAGAGCCGCTCGGTGCGATGCGCCGCATAGGACCTGAGTAGGCCTTCGAACTCGCCGGGCGCGCCAAGGCCAGGAAGGCCGCTTGCGGCGAGCTGCGCCTGGGTGCGGTTCACCCACGCATCTTCATCGCCGGGCGCATCCTCGCGCGCCGCGCCGCTGATCGTCCTGGCCACCAGGATCAAGCGGCCCTTGGGTGTGAGGGCGCGGCGCAGTCGCGTCAGGACCTCGATGCGGTCTCCGGGCGGGACATGGGCGATCATCAGATGCGAGAGTATCAGGTCCCAGCGCCCGGCCCGATCGAGCCGGGTCAGGTCGATCTGTTCCGTCCTGACGCTCATCCGGGCATAGGGGCGCAGCTCGCCGATTACCTCCAGGGGGGTGCGGCAGACATCGGCGACCGTGATCTCCAGGGGGATTCCCGCGGCGGTGCGGACCACGAGGTCCAGGAGGGCGGGATCGGCGGCGCCCGCCACCAGCACCTTGGCCCCTGGGGCGAGAGCCGCGGCGATGCGCGGTTCGAGGTCTGGTCCGTCCGAGGCCAACCCGCCATTCAGCCCGGCGGCCCGAAGCGTGCCCCAGACCCGATGGTAACCGCCGCAGGCCACGCAGTGCCGCGCGCCGTGCCGCCAAGCCGCCTGGGCCAGGCCCGGCAGATCGTCCGGTGCGAGCGGTGCTGTCTTGTCGGTCACGGTTGAAGACGCTCCAGGCCAAGCACCGCGCCTGCGGTGAGCAGGGCGACGAGAGCCGCCTTCGGATAGCCGACCCGGCCCCGCAGCATCAAGGCCGCGCAGACCAGGACCCCAGCCGCCAGCGGCAGGCTGATTAGCCCACCGATCACCAGGGCCCCGACGAATAGGGCCAGGATCGGGCCATCCGGCGCCTCGGCCCACGGCGCGTGTGTCCAATGGGGCCAGACCCGCACCACCGCCAGAGCGGTGGAGACCAGGCCAAGCCCGCCAGCCACATAGAGTATCCCGCCGGCCGTGGTGGGCAGGGTGGTGGCGAAGCCCACGGCCAGGGCGCTCGCCAAGGCGATCAGGCCGATCGCCACCGGTGTCAGGCGCGCGCCGGTCTCCTTCGCCGAGAGGCCTGGCCGGCTCCAGGACGTGGCCAGTATGATCGCCGCAGCCAGCCCAAGGATGATCAGCACGCCGGGCCGGGCGAAGGCGCTCCAGCCATAGACCATGCTCGATCGGATGAGGCCGAGCTCAATGCCAGGCCCCAGCACGAAGCCGAGCAGCAGAGGGGCGCGGGGAACATTGGACCCCTTTAGCAGCAGGCCCAGGGCCGAGAAGACCACCAGCTGCGCCATGGCCGAAACGCCGGGTTGGGTCAGGGCGGTGGCCGCCAGGGCCGCGGCCAGGGCCACGGGGACGACCTGGTCGCGGCGCAGGTTGGCGAACCGCGACATGGCCGGCGCCAGCAACAGGCACAAGGGCACGGCCAACAGGTTGGATGCGATGTTGGACCAGCCCAGCAGGAAAACGAATTCTGGGGTCTTGGTCAGCATGCGAGGGCCCACCTCGATGCCGAGGGTGGCGAAGGCGGCCAGCAGGATGCCCATGCCCGAGGAGCCCGGAATGCCCAGGAAGAGGGTCGGGACCAGGGACCCACCCTCCTTGGAATTGTTGGCCGCCTCGGGCGCGATCACGCCGGCGATGGCGCCTTCGCCATAGGGGATGGCCGTGACATGGGTCTGACGCGCGTGGCCATAGGCGATCCAGACGGCGGCGCTGGCCCCCAAGCCCGGAACGAAGCCCACCACCACCCCGATGATCGAACTGCGCAGCAGCAGCCAGCGATGCTCCACCACCTCCAGGCAGCCCTTTATGACGCCGCTCAACCGGGCCTGGGGCGGATTGGGGTGAAGGGTCGCCGGCTCGCGGGCGCACAGCTCGGGAACCACAAAGAGGCCGGTCACCAGGGCCGCGGCGTTCACCCCGTCCCACAGGCCCAGCAGTCCGAAGGTGAAGCGCGGCACGCCGGAGAAGGGATCGATCCCGACACAGGCGATCAGGATCCCCAGCGTCACCGCCATCAATCCCCCCGCCAGCCAGCCCCCGGAGAGGGCCGCCACCGAAAGTAGGCCGAGCGCCGAAAGGGCCGCGACCTCCGGGGCGCCGATATGGATGATGAGGGCCAGGGCCACGGGCACGGCCATGAACAGGAAGAGGGCGCCTACAAGACCTCCGAAAGCCGAGGCCGAGAGCGTGGCGCCGATGGCCCGGGCGCCTTCTCCCCGCCGCGTCATGGCGTACCCGTCGACGGCGGTGGCCGCCTCGGTGGACGACGTCGGCGTCCCCAGCAGGATGGCCGGGACGGAGCCCGAGGTGTGCACAACCGAGTGGAAGGCGATCAGGAACACCGCTCCGGCGCTCGGTCCGAACCCGACGGCGATCGGCGTCACCAGCATCAGGCCCGCGCGCCCGTTCACCCCGGGCGTCAGACCCGCCAGCAGGCCGGCCAGGGTCCCGGCCAGAAGGGCGGCGAGCGCCGTCGGTGAGGCGACCAGTCCGGCCAGGGCTTCGAAGACGGCCTGCATCAGGCGCCCAGGGCCGCCATGGCGCGGCGGAGCGCGGGCCCCACCGGTGAAGAGGGGGCAAACAGCCGCCTCAGCGTGGCTTCCACCTCAGCGCCGGGGATATGTTCCAGGGCGAAGCCGCGCGCGGTCGCCGCGGTCCGGAACTCCGGGTCGGCCACGGCCTGGTCCAGGCGGGACCGCCACGCGGCCAGGATGCCCGCCGGTGTTCCAGGAGGCAGAGCGAACATGCGTCCGAGGGCGGCGGTGGCGGCGATCAGCGACAGCAGCGCCTCCGCGTCAGGGCCTCTCGCCAAGCCGGCGAGGCCGGGCGCGGTGGCGCTGGCGGGTTCGGTCATGTCGTTGAGGCGCAGGAGGACCTTGGCGCCCGGCGTCTGCAGGATTGGATCGAGACTGGCCAGGTCGCCGATCACGCCGTCGGCCTCGCCCGACAGCACCGCCAGGTTCCGCGCTCCGCCATTGTAGCCAGGGACAGGCTTCAGCCGGGCTCCGGTGAGGAGGCTGACGATCCGCGGCTCGACATAGCTGGAGCTCGAGGTGCTGGACGCCGCCACGATCAGGGGCCGGGTACGGGTCAGGAGCTGATCGAAGGCGGTGACTCCGCTCTGCCGGTTCACCACCAGCACCCTGCGGTCCGCGCCGATCCCGCCGAGCCAGCGGAATTGCGTCAAGTTCAGGGCCTCGTTGGCGGGCGCCAGCAGGTTTTCATAGATCAGCGGCGTGGGTAGGAAAGCGATCATTGAGCCGTCGGCCGGCCCGCTCAGGAGTCGACTGGCAGCTAGTCTGCCGCCCGCGCGGCCTTCGTTCTCGGCCTGGACGGTCAGGCCGGTCAGCCGCTGCAGATGCTGGGCGAGGAGGCGGCTGAAGCCGTCATTGCCGCCGCCCGCCGCAGTGCCGATGATCAGTCGGACGGGCCTGGCGGAGCGGCCCGGCGCGCAGGCGGCGAGACTCGATGCGGCGACCAGCGCCAGGGCCGCGCGGCGTGTGACCTTCTCGATAGGCCACAGGTCGCAGCGCACGATTCTTCTCTCCACTTCAAAGAAGCATGATGCTTGTAAGTAACGATTTTTGCTAGAATTTTTGTGCTAAGCGCGCCGCTGCTCGCCCGTGTCGGCGCTGAAACGGGCCATCTCGATCTGGGCGGCGACCCCAGTGGGCAAGTCCTTGTCGGTGATCAGGGCCAGCCGCTCGATGGCTTCGACGCGGAACTGCTCCACCTGGACCGAGGCGAAGGCGGGCTCGGTCAGAGCATAGGCCAGGCACACCTCCTCGGCCGACCAGCCGTGGGTCTGGTGGAGGAAGGCGTAGGTGCCGGCGCCCGCCAGCGGCTCGGCGCGCTTGAACAGTCCCGTGCGGATCGACCCGCCGCCGCTCGGGCGGCACAGGGCGGCCGGGAAGGGGTCATAGGCGATCATGGTCATGTCGCGGGCCGAGGCGTCCTTGATCCGCCGCCGGGCCTTCCAGTCGGACACCAGGCTGAAGGGGGTGGCCAGGACGTCGAAGAGGCCGCTTGCGAGGCAGGCGTCGATGCTGTCGCCGTCCCCCACCACGCCCATTTGAAGGACAAGGCCGGCGGCTCTCAGATCCGCCAGATAGCCGTGGGCGTCGGGGGCCAAGGTGTCGAAGGCCGCCTCGTCCAGCATCAGGACGTCGAAATAGCCGGCCCCGGTCCGGGCCAGGCCGCCGCGCACGCTGTTGGAGATGGCTTCCGCCGAGAGCGCCTTGCGGGGGTCACCGTGGATGCGCCAGCCGATGGCGATCAGTCGCCGCTCCACCGCGCGCAGCGCCTCGCCGAAGCCCAGCGCCATGACCTCAGAGCCGGCGGTGATCTCGAAGCAGTTGACCCCGCTCTCCATGGCGCCGAACACCAGGGTCCGCCACGCATGCGGGGTGGTCATGTTGGGGGCTTCGCGCAGCAGCAGGCTGATGGCCGAAACCGCCTTGCCGCTCGGGCCGAAGGGACGGTAGCGCATTGCGGCTAACCCGGCGCCTGGGTCTCAAGCGCGAGCGCGTGCAGTTCTCCGCCCATCTTGCCCTTCAGGGCGGCGTAGACGAGCTGGTGCTGCTTGACCCGCGAAAGGCCCGCAAAGGCCTTTGATACGATGCGTGCGCGATAGTGGTCGCCGTCGCCCGCCAGGTCCTCGACCTGGATCTCGGCGTCGGGGAAGCCCTCGCGCAGCGAGGCCTCCAGATCAGCGATGGGCATGGGCATGGGAATCGCGCCTCTCAGAACGTCGTTTCTGCGCTAGAAAGCTTAACAAGCCTTGGATCGGGGGTCAGTTTCATGCTGCGGATGGTCGCGGTTCTCTGCGCGGCCCTGAGCCTCTCGGCCTGTGCCGTTGTGAGTTCCGAACGGCCGCTGTTTTCGATCGCCGACAGCGAGGGCGCGCCCATCCTGAAGCCGGGCCTCTGGGCCCTCCCGGTGGG
The DNA here is from genome assembly GCF_030651185.1 of Phenylobacterium sp. GTDB lineage: Bacteria > Pseudomonadota > Alphaproteobacteria > Caulobacterales > Caulobacteraceae > Phenylobacterium. The sequence continues at coordinate 107,994 of NZ_JAUSCJ010000031.1, read as the reverse complement.
CGACTGCAAGTTCAGCCTGCGGGTCTCGGCGCTGAAGTGGCCCGACTGCGCCAACGCCACCCTGGTGACCGGCGCCAGCCTGTTCGGCGGTAAGCGGGACGCGGCCGGCGTCTTCCCGCAGGCCATGATCTACCGCCTGGCGAGTGGCGAGCCGGTGATCCTGCAGGTGGAGGCGCCCGCCGACCGCGGGCCTGGCGACCCCAAGGTGATCTATCTCGGCTTACGGCCCCTGGCCTCCGATGGGCAGGGGTTGATCACCAGCGCGCGGGTCTGGCTGGCGCTGTGCGCCCAGCCGCCGCCGATCGACGGGGGCTCTGGCAAACCGACGAAGCTGGCGCCCGGCCTGACCCCGATCAAGGGGCGCGAGGAATGTCGGGCCGCAAGCGCCGTCGCCGTGCGCAACGCCGCGCGCCAGAGCGAGGCCTGGGCGTTCAGCGGCAATGACGATGGCTCCGGCGTGGTCGCCCGCTGGATCCGCGATGGGGACCGGTAGGCCCCTCCAGAAGGAGGGGCCGTGAGGCTCAGTCGATGATGGCCGAGTAGATCAGGCTCTTCAGCTGGCCGCGGAAGTTGAAGGTTCCCGAGGGCATCAGCTGGGTCATGAAGACCACCGATAGGTCTTCCTTGGGATCCACCCAGAAGATGGTGGAGGCAGCCCCGCCCCAATAGTAGTCGCCGGTCCCGAGGGAGGCGGTCTGGGTCTGACTCATGGTCGAGGCGAAGCCCAGGCCGAAGCCCACGCCTTCGTTGGCGGTCTCGGAGAAGCCGCCGATGGCCATCTGGGTCAGGTCCTTGCCGCCCGCCAGGTGGTTCATGTGCATCATCTCAAGGGTGCGCGGGCCGATCACACGGTGACCGTCCAGCTCGCCGCCCCGGCGCAGCATCTCGCAGAAGCGCATGTAGTCGGCCGTGGTGCCGGTCAGGCCGCCGCCGCCGGACTTGAAGCCGGGCTCGGCCGCGAAGGCGCTGGTGACCGGATCGTCGATCACCTTCAGCTTCTTGTCCGGGCCACGCTGATAGTTGGCGCAGAAGCGGTCGATCTTGTCGGCGGCCACGAAGAACGAGGTGTCCTTCATCCCCAGCGGGCCGAAGATCTCTTCCTGCAGGTACTGGGCGAAGGGCTTGCCGGAGATCACCTCCACCAGGGCGCCGCAGATGTCGGTGGCCAGGGAGTACATCCAGCGTTCGCCGGGGTGATAGAGCAGCGGCACTTGGCCGAGCTTGTCCAGGAACTCCATCATGGTGTCGTTGCTTCCGGCGCTGCGCACCTTCAGGCCGCGATAGATCTTGTCCACCGGATGCTGGTCGCCGACGCCGGGCAGGCCGCCGCCGTAGGTGAAGCCGCCGGTGTGGGACAGCACGTCCTTGAAGGTCACCGCCCGCTTGGGCGCCTCAGTGACCATGGCCTCGCCCTCGCCCGAGACCCAGACGCGGTGGGTCTTCCAGGACGGGACATAGCGGCTGACGGGGTCGTTGAGCTGGAAATAGCCCTTTTCGTACAGGGTCATCAGGGCGATCGAGGTGATCGGCTTGGTCATGGAGTAGATGCGGAAGATGGCGTCATCCATCATCGGCTTGTTGCGCTCCAGGTCCATGGACCCGAAGGACTTCAGATAGGCCTGGTGGCCGTGCCGCGAGACGGCGATCTGGGCGCCGGCGATCTTCTGCGGGCCGATATAGTTGCGCTCGATGTGGTCGGTGATGCGTTCGAGCCGACCGGCGTCGAGCCCGGTCCACTGGGATTGGGCGTCCATGAAATGATCCTCCGGAAATCGCGGTTGTTCTAATTGCCGGCATCATGAGCCGTGACGTCGGGGCCGCCAAGGAAATCCTTCGAACGCCTGTTTGGACATAACGATATAAGGATATCTTTATGTCTATCTTGACGAGACTCGCCTCCCGGTCTTGAATGCCAGCGTCGAGGTTCTCCCGGTCTTTCGGGGTCGGGAGCTAAGAGGGAATCCGGTGCGGTGGCCTTGGCCGCCCATGCCGGAGCTGTCCCCGCAACTGTAAGCGGCGAGCCCGCTGTCCGATCTGCGTCACTGGCCTTGCGGCCGGGAAGGCCAGGACAGCCCGCGTCGACCCGTGAGCCAGGAGACCTGCCGCGACAGATAACGTCCTCCGGCGGGGTGTCCGGTCAGGTCGCAAGTCCGTCGCGACCGGCCCCGCCGTCGGCGCGCGCCGGCTCGCGTCTGATCGCCTCGCCATCATCAGAATTGGCAAGGCATCATGACCATCACCGTCGCCACTCTCGGCTTTCCCCGCATCGGCCCGCGCCGCGAACTGAAGACCGCCCTTGAGCGCTACTGGTCGGGCAAGTCCGACCCGGCCGCGCTGCTGGCCGTCGCCGCCGACCTGCGCGCCAGGACCTGGGCGCGGCAGCGGGATCTCGGAGTCGACCACATCCCCAGCAATGACTTCTCGCTCTACGATCACGTGCTGGACACCAGCGCCATGGTGGGCGCCGTGCCGGTGACCTATGGCTGGACGGGCGGCCCTGTGGCGCTGGACACCTATTTCGCCATGGCCCGCGGCGCCCAGAGCGAGGCCGACGGCGCCGACTGCGGCCATCATCACCACGCCATCGACGCTCCGGCCGCCGAGATGACCAAGTGGTTCGACACCAACTACCACTACCTGGTCCCCGAAGTGTCGGCCGACCAGGACTTCGAACTCGCCTCCACCAAGGCGTTGGACGAGTTCGCCGAGGCCAAGGCGCAGGGGATCCATACCCGCCCAGTGCTGCTGGGCCCGGTGACCTTCCTGAAGCTCGCCAAGAGCAAGGACGAGGGGTTCGATCCGCGTTCGAAGCTGGACGCCCTGCTGCCGGTCTACGCCAAGGTCCTGAACCGGCTGGAGCAGCTGGGCGCCGACTGGGTGCAGATCGATGAGCCCTGCCTGGTGCTGGATCTCGACGGGGTCGATCGCGCCGCCCTGCACACCGCCTACCGTGTCCTGGCCCGCACCGCCCCTGGCGTGAAGCTGATGCTGACCACCTATTTCGGCGGGCTGGAGGACAATCTGGAGACCGCGCTGGCCCTGCCCGTCGCGGGCCTGCACATCGACCTGGTCCGCGCCCCGGACCAGCTTGACCGGGTGCTGGCCAACGCGCCAACGGGCCTCGTCCTGTCCCTGGGCGTGGTGGACGGCCGCAATGTCTGGCGCGCCGACATGGAGAAACTGCTCACACGCCTTGAGCCCCTGCTGGCCACCGACCGCCAGATCGTGCTCGCCCCCTCGTGCTCCCTACTGCACACCCCTATCGACCTGGCTCAGGAAAAGGCCATCGACCCCGACGTTGTGTCCTGGCTGGCCTTCGCGGTGCAGAAGATCGAGGAACTGGTCATCTTGGCCGGGGCTCTGAATCAGGGCCGCGCCGCCGTGGCGGGGGCGGTGGCCGCCAGCACAGCGGCGGCCACCGCCCGCAGGACGTCGCCGAAGATCCACGACCTCGCGGTCGCCTCGCGGATGGCCGCCGTCACGCCGGAGATGGCCAGGCGAGCCTCCACCTTCGGCCGTCGCCGCGCGGTGCAGATACCGCGCCTGAACCTGCCGGCCTTCCCCACCACCACGATCGGCTCGTTCCCCCAGACCGAATATGTCCGAAAGGCCCGGGCCGCCCACGACAAGGGCGACCTCACCGACGCCGCCTATGAAGCCTTCCTGCGGGCGCAGACCGCGCGGGCGGTGGCCTGGCAGGAGGAAATCGGCCTCGACGTCCTGGTGCATGGCGAGTTCGAGCGCAACGACATGGTCCAGTACTTCGGCGAGCAGCTCTCGGGCTTCGCCTTCACCAAATACGCCTGGGTGCAGTCCTACGGCTCTCGCTGCGTCCGCCCGCCGATCCTCTACGGTGACGTCTGGCGGCCCCGGCCAATGACCGTGGCGTGGTGGCGCTACGCCCAGGGCCTGACCAGCCGACCGATGAAGGGCATGCTCACCGGCCCGGTGACCATCCTCAACTGGTCCTTCGTCCGCGACGACGTCTCCCGCGAGCTGGCCTGCCGCCAGATCGCGTTGGCCATCCGCGACGAGGTGACGGACCTGGAGGCCGCCGGCGCCGCGGTTATCCAGATCGATGAGGCGGCGCTGCGGGAGGGCCTGCCGCTGCGCCGGGCCGACTGGGACAACTACCTGCGCTGGGCGGTCGAGGGTTTCCGGCTGACGGCGTCGGGCGCGGCCGACCACACCCAGATCCACACCCACATGTGCTACTCGGAGTTCAACGATATCATCGCCGCGATCGGGGCGATGGACGCCGACGTGATCTCCATCGAGACCGCCCGCTCCAAGATGGAGCTGCTCGACGCCTTCGCGAGCTACGCCTATCCGGCCGAGATCGGCCCCGGGGTCTACGATATCCATTCGCCCCGCGTGCCCTCGGTGGCCGAGATGGCCGACCTGCTGCGGGCGGCGCAGTCGCGGCTTTCCATCGGCCAGCTCTGGGTCAATCCCGACTGCGGCCTGAAGACCCGCAAATGGCCGGAAACCCGCGCGGCCCTGGTCAACATGGTCCAGGCCGCCCGGCAGGTGCGCGGGGGCGTGTAGCGCTTCCGATTGCCGGAACGGCCAAGTCGCGCGATGACGGTGGAAACAAGGAATGAGGATCCGCCGATGCAAGCGCTCTACGACCTGGCCGAAACCGTCGGCGCCCAGCTGAAGGCCGCCAAGCAGACGGTGGCCGTCGCCGAAAGCTCGTCGGGCGGCCTGGTGTCGGCGGCCCTGCTCAGCGTCGCCGGGGCCTCGGCCTACTATCTGGGCGGCGGGGTGGTCTATACCGGCAAGGCCCGCATGGTGCTGATGGAGCTGCCGCGCGAGGCCGTGGCCGGCATGCGCTCGGCCAGCGAGCCCTACGCCATGCTGCTGGCCCGCACGGTGCGCGAGCGGTTCGGTTCGACGTGGGGCGTCTCGGAAACTGGCGCGGCGGGTCCCAACGGCAACGGCTATGGCGACGCCTCGGGTCACACCTGCATCGCCATCTCGGGGCCTATCGAGATGGCCATGACCATCGAGACCGGCTCCGATGACCGCAAGGCCAACATGGAGGCCTTTGCCGCCGCGGTGCTGCGGATGCTGGAACGGTCGCTCTCGGAGTAGGTCTTAGGGCTGGCGTGTCGCGCCTCGGATGCAAACACGTCATCCAATTGACTGGCCCAGCCCCCATAGGCGCTATGATCGCGGCGGGAATGGTCGAAGCCTAGGGCCTTGGTCGGCCGAACATGCCGAAACATTTGAAACCTACAAGCGCGACAAAGACGCCGCTAAACGCCGCAGAGCTATGAGCGGCGACCTGCTCGCCGAAACCGCCAAGGTTGGCCGGGCCTTGCGCCTTCCACTGCTGGCCAGTGAAGCGGGGGAGATCGCGCGGGAGGCTGATCGTCGACGTCTGCTAGGAAGCCAACTCCTGGTCGTCGGCACCAATGCGGTTGTGGCCTACAGCCTCGAAGCGGCCGGCTTCATCCGAGAAGCGCCGATGGAAACGCAGGATTTCGACCTCGCCTGGGCGTCGACGGAACCGTCTACGGGCCATCAGGTCGTTTGGGAGATGCTGAAAGCGGTGGACCCCACCTTCACCGTCAACATGGAGCGCGCCTTCCAGGCCAGGAATTCCAAGGCCTATGAGGTTGAACTCCTGGTCGCGCCGTCGCGCTCGAATACCCTTGCGATTAAGGGCAGGCCTCGTCCTGTCCCGCTGCCGGAGCAGGAGTGGCTGTTGAACGGTCGATCCGTCGACCATGTCGCGATCTGCCGGGACGGTTCGCCAGCTCGCATCGTCGCGCCGGACCCACGCTGGTTCGCCCTTCAAAAGCTATGGATGTCGCGCCAGACGAAGCGAAACCCGTTGAAGCAGCGTAAAGATGAGGCGCAGGGCCTGGCAATTCTCGACGCTGTCGTTGTCGCCATGCCCCACTACCCTCTCGATGCGGACTTTGAGGCGAGCCTGCCCCTTGAACTGGTCGAGATCTATTCCGACTGGGACGCTCGCCGACCCGAAACACCGTCACGCAAATGGTGACGCTCGCTGCGCGGCGCGCCCGGTGGAAGACCTAAGGCTAAGGCGGCGCGCTTGGCGTCGCGCCCCTACCCCATATAGCCCGGCATCCACCCCTCGTGGCTGGCCCGCAGGTCCTCCAGAGAGACGCTGAAGATGCCGGCGCAGGCCAGGGCCTTGCCGTCGGCGTGGCCGACGATCTCGGCTACGATGCCGGCGGCGTGGGCGGCCTTCAGCAGCGACAGGGGTTCGGCGACGGCGATCAGGTAGCGACCCTGGTCCTCGCCGAAGAGCAGGGCGTGGTCGGGCAGCTTCGACGGCAGTTCCAGGGTGATGCCCACGTCCGACGCCAGGGCCATCTCGGCGGCCGCGGCCACCAGGCCGCCGTCGGAGAGGTCGTGCGCCACGGTGATCCGGCCGGCCACGATCTCTGCCCGCACGAAGTCGCCGATCTGGCGTTCCATGGACAGGTCCACCGGCGGCGGAGCGCCGTCCTCGCGGCCCAGGATTTCGCGCAGGTACATGCTGGCGCCCAGCTCGCCCTTGGTCTCACCCAACAGCACCAGGGTGTCGCCGGCTTTCATGCTGGAGAAGTCGGCGCGCTTGCTGGAGTCGGCCAGGATGCCCACGCCGCCCACGGTGGGGGTCGGGGGAATGGCCGCGCCGTTGGTCTCGTTGTAGAGGGACACGTTCCCGCTCACGACCGGGAAGTCCAGCACCCGGCAGGCCTCGGCCATGCCGTCGATGGCGCGGACGATCTGGCCCATGATCTCGGGGCGCTCAGGGTTTCCAAAGTTCAGGTTGTCGGTGATGGCGACCGGGTCGGCGCCTACGCAGGTCAGGTTGCGCCAGGCCTCGGCCACGGCCTGCTTGCCGCCCTCATAGGGGTCGTTCTGCACATAGCGCGGGGTGACGTCCGACGTCATGGCCAGCGCCTTCTTGGTCCCGTGCACGCGTACGATCCCGGCGTCGGCGCCGGTGGCGCTGTCCTCCAGGGTGTCGGCCATGACGTGGCGGTCGTACTGCTCCCAGAGCCAGCGCTTCGACGCCATGTCCGGGGCGCTCATCAGCTTCAGGATCGCGTGGCCGTAGTTATCGGGCTCGGGCACCTGGGACGGATCCAGGCGCGGTTGGGCGGCGGTCGGCGTCCACGGGCGGTCATAGAGCGGAGCGTCCTCGAACAGCGGGGCCAGCGGTACGTCGCAGACGGTCTCGCCCTTGTGCTTGAGCACCAGGTGGCCGGTGTCGGTGGTGTAACCGATGACCGCGGCGTCCAGACCCCACTTCTCGAAGATGGCGTGGCCGTCGTGCTCGCGGCCGGGCTTCAGCACCGCCAGCATGCGCTCCTGGCTCTCCGACAGCATCATCTCGTAGGCGGTCATGCCCTCTTCGCGCTGGGGCACCATGTCCAGGTCGAGCTCGATGCCGACCTCGCCCTTGCCGGCCATCTCGACGGAAGACGAGGTCAGGCCCGCCGCGCCCATGTCCTGGATGGCGGCCACGGCGCCCGAGGCCATCAGCTCCAGGGTCGCCTCGATCAGCAGCTTCTCGGCGAAGGGGTCGCCGACCTGGACCGTGGGGCGCTTCTCGTCCGACGCGTCGTCGAATTCCTGGCTGGCCATGGTGGCGCCGTGGATGCCGTCGCGGCCGGTCTTGGAGCCGAAATAGACCACCGCCAGGCCCGCCGAGGGGGCGGCCGAGTAGAAGATCTTGTCGGCGTCGGCCAGGCCCACGCACATGGCGTTGACCAGGATGTTGCCGTCGTAGCCCTTATGGAAATTGGTCTCGCCGGCCACGGTGGGCACGCCGACGCAGTTGCCATAGCCGCCGATGCCGCTGACCACGCCGGCCACCAGGCGCTTGGTCTTGGGATGGCTGGGATCGCCGAACCGCAGGGCGTTCAGCAGGGCGATGGGCCGCGCGCCCATGGTGAAGACGTCGCGCATGATGCCGCCGACCCCGGTCGCCGCCCCCTGATAGGGCTCGATATAGGAGGGGTGGTTGTGGCTCTCCATCTTGAAGATGCAGGCTTGGCCGTCGCCGATGTCGATGACGCCGGCGTTCTCGCCCGGCCCGCAGATCACCCGGGGCCCCTTGGTGGGGAACTTGCCGAGGTGGATCTTGCTGGACTTGTAGGAGCAGTGCTCGCTCCACATCACCGAGAACACCCCCAGCTCGACCGGGGTCGGCTCGCGGTTCAGGCGCAGGAGGATGAGGTCGTATTCCTCGGGCTTCAGGCCGTATTCGGCGGCCGTCTCGGCCAGGGTCTTCGCAGGCTGGGCGCTCATGGCGCGCCTTCTAGCCGGACTCGCGCGCGGTTGCGAGAGGCGCGACACCGCGCCGGCTCGTCGGCGGGCCACCAGACCAATTGTCGCATGACGTGTAGCCGCAGGCCTCTAAGACCTAAAGACGCCCTTAACCTTGACGGCGCAACGGTCCGGCAAGCGGGCCAAACGGCGCCGTGTCACACGAGACCGACTATGGCCCAGCGCACCCTCGACGATCGCCTTCGCTTCATGAAGCTTGACCAGCAGGCCAGGGCGCACATCGCCGGCCTCAAGCCGGTGATCATGCAGGAAGTGGCGGGGGCGCTGGACGGCTTCTACGATCAGGTGCGCGCGACGCCCGAGACCCGCGCCTTCTTCAAGAGCGACGAACACATCTCATCGGCTCAAAAGCGGCAGTTCACGCATTGGGACAAGATCTCCAGCGGCCAGTTCGACAATGACTATGCCAAGGCCGTCGAGTCGGTCGGTGAGGTTCACGCCCGTATCGGCCTGGAGCCTAGCTGGTACATCGGCGGGTATGGCCTGGTGCTGGAAACCCTGCTGGCCAAGGTGATCGAGGCCCGATGGCCCAAGGGCGGGTTCGGGGCCAAGAAGACTAGCGCCAAGACCGTCGGCGCCGAGATCGGCGCCCTGGCCAAGGCCACCTTCCTGGACATGGACATCGCTATCTCGGTCTATCTCGATGCGCTGGAGACCGCGCGCCGGCAGGCCGACGAGGAGCGCCGCCGCAGCGAGGAGGAGCAGTCGACCCTGGTGGGCGCCCTAGCCGCGGCCGTCAGCCAGCTGGCGGGCGGCGATCTCACGGCGGCGATCAAGGTTGAGGTCGACCCCAGCTTCCAGACGCTGAAGGACGACTTCAACAACGCCATCTCAGGCATCTGCGCGACAATGGGGTCGATCGCCAATTCCACCACCTCGGTGCATGGCGGCGCCGACGAAATTGCCTCGGCCGCCGACGACCTGTCGCGCCGGACCGAGCACCAGGCCGCGAGCCTGGAAGAGACCGCCGCGGCGCTGGATGAGATCACCGCCACCATCCGTCAGACCGCGACGGGGGCCAAGGCCGCCGCCGCTGTGGTGCTCGCCGCCCGCGGCGACGCCCAGGCCAGCGGCGATGTCGTACAACAGGCGGTCGCGGCCATGAGCGAGATCGAGAAGTCGGCCCAGGAGATCAGCCAGATCATCGGGGTGATCGACGAGATCGCCTTCCAGACCAACCTGCTGGCCTTGAATGCGGGCGTTGAAGCCGCCCGGGCGGGCGAGGCCGGGCGGGGCTTCGCGGTGGTCGCGTCGGAAGTCCGGGCGCTCGCCCAGCGCTCGGCAGAAGCGGCCAAGGAGATCAAGACCCTGATCGGCGCCTCCAGTCAGCAGGTTAGCACCGGCGTCCAGCTGGTGGGCCAGACCGGCGACGCCCTGCAGCGTATCGTCGACCGGGTCGCCGAGATCGACGGCATGGTGGGCGAGATCGCCGCCACCGCCCAGGAGCAGGCGGTGGGCCTGGCCCAGGTCAACACCGCGGTGAACCAGATGGACCAGGTCACCCAGCAGAACGCGGCCATGGTGGAGGAGACCACCGCCGCCGCCAGCAGCCTGAAGAACGAAGCCGGCGAGCTCACCCGGCTGATCAGCGGATTCCATACGGGCGCCCGTTCAGCGCCAGTGGCCAGCGCCGTGCAACGCCGCCGGGCCGCCTAGACCGTGGGGTCGGTCGCGCCTCGGCGTTGACTGACCCATCGTAACCGCCGTCTTCTGCGCCCGTGACGTGGCGCGGCGAACGCGCCCGGGAGGGACGCGTGATGTCGGCTAAGCTTTCGGCGCTCTTGAGCGCTGCGGTCGTGTTTCTGGCCGGGGCCGCTCAGGCGGCGCCGCATTACAAGGCCCAGATCTCCCGCACCGCCTATGGCATCCCGCACATCAGCGCCGCTGACTATGGCGGGATCGGCTATGGCCAGGCCTACGCCTTCGCCCAGGACAATCTGTGTCTGCTGGCCGACAAGGTCGTCACCGTGAACGGCGAGCGCTCGAAGTACTTTGGCCCGGACGGCGTCACCACCGTCGCCTTCGCCGAGACCAAGAACCTGGAGGCCGACTTCTTCTTCCGCGCCAACCTCGACGTTGCGGCCCTGAAGACGAATTTCGGCAAGCTCTCGGCCGACTACCGCAACCTCGTCCTGGGCTATGTCGCCGGTTACAACCGCTTCCTGCGCGAGACGCCCAAGGCCAGCCTGCCCGCCGCCTGCCGGGACGCCCCCTGGCTGCGTCCCATCACCCTCGACGACATGCTGCGCCTCAATGAGGAGCGGATGATCCAGGCCAGCGGCGGGGCGTGGCTGCGCCAGATCAACGCTGCGGCCCCGCCGACCCTGAAGGCCCAGGCTTCGCTCGATGCGCCGGGCCTGCCCATCGAGCCCGAGCAATTCGGCCTGGGCAGCAACGGCTGGGCCTTCGGCCGCGACGTGACGGCCAACGGATCCGGCGTGCTGCTGGGCAATCCTCACTTCCCCTGGGAGACCACCAACCGCTTCTACCAGGTCCACCTGACCATCCCGGGCAAGCTGGACACCATGGGGGTGACCATCGGTGGCGCGCCGGGCATGTCCATCGGCTTCAACAAGGACGTGGCCTGGACCCATACCGTCTCCACCGACCGCCACTTCACGGTCTTCGAGCTCAGCCTCGATCCCGCCGATCCCACCGCCTATTTCGTCGACGGCAAGCGCCTGACCCTGGCCACCAAGGCGGTGACCGTCGAGGTCAAGGACGGGGCTCCGCAGACCCGGATGGCCTATGCGTCGATCTACGGGCCCATGGTGGTCATGCCCCAGGTGGGCATGGCCTGGACCGCCAAGACCGCCTACGCCCTGCGCGACGCCAACAAGAACAATGTCCGCTCCGGCGACACCTGGCTGGGGATCGCGCGCGCCGGCTCGGTCGAGGAGATCAAGGCTGGGATCAGCAAGACGCTGGGCATTCCGTGGGTGAACACCATCGCCAGCGACCGCAAGGGCGACGTGCTCTATGCCGACATCACCGCCACCCCCAATGTCATCGCCGACCTCGCCAAGACCTGCGCCCCGCCGTCCGGCGTGGGGCCGATGGCCGCCAGGGCGCGGATCTATGTGCTGGATGGCGCGCGCGGGGCCTGCAATTGGCAGGTCGCGGCCGGAACCCCCGCGCCGGGGCTGATGCCGGGCGAGGCCATGCCCGCCATGATCCGCACCGACTATGTCGCCAACAGCAATGACAGCTACTGGCTAGCCAATGGCCGCGCGCCGATGGCCGCCTTCCCGCCGATCGTCGGCCCCACGGCCAATGTCCAGAACCTGCGCACCCGCTCAGGGCTGATGGAGATCGAGGCCCGCCTGGCCGGGACCGACGGCCTGCCGGGCAAGTCCGTCGATCCGGCGGCGGTCTGGGCCATGCTCTACGCCAACCGCAACCTGGCCGCCGACCTGGCCATCCCCGACCTGCTGAAGATGTGTGCTGAGGCGCCGAGCGGGACCAGCACGGCGGGCAAGGATGTCAGTCTCGTTGACGCCTGCACGGTGCTCTCTCAATGGGACCGGCGGATGAACGTCGACAGCCGCGGCGCCCATCTGTTCGTGGAATTCTGGCGCAAGGCCGAGCGCATCCCGGACCTCTGGGCGACGTCCTTCGACGCCACCGATCCGGTCCACACGCCGCGCGGCCTGAACGGCATTGCTGCGCCCAAGCTCAAGACGGCGCTCGCCGACGCCGTCGAACTGCTGGCCGCCAAGGGTGTGGCCCTCGACGCCCCCTGGGGCGAGGTGCAGTACGCGGTGCGCGGCGACCAGAAGATTCCGGTCCATGGCGGCGAGGGCGGTGACGGCGTGCTGAACGCCCAGCAGTCGGCCTGGGTCGGGTCGGGCCTCGTGCCCTTCCACGGCTCCAGCTACATCCAGGTGGTGACCTTCGACGCCAAGGGGCCGGTGGCGGACGCCATTCTCACCTACGACCAGTCCACGGACCCGGCCTCACCCCACTATGCCGACCAGTCGCGCCTGCATTCGAAGAAGGGTTGGGTCCGCCTGCCGTTCTCCGCCGCCGAGATCGCGGCGGACAAGGGGCTGAGAGTGACGACGATTTCCGAGTAGGGCCTAACGCGCCGCCGCCGTCAGCGCCTTCACCTGTTCGGACGTCATGGAGATCACCACGACGGTGGCCGGCGCATGCCGCTCGGCCACCTGGTTGGGCAGGTCCAGCCAGCGGACGTGGGGCGGGGAGGGCGGCTGGGCTGCCCAGGCGGAAAGGCCCGCCGCGCCGGACAGGGCCATGACGATCCAGAAGCCGGCCTGGGCGCGGGCGTGCGACGGACGCGCCTGCTTCAGCATGGCGACGCGGGCCTCCAGCGGATGCCGCGATGGGGCGGGCCAGTAGCAGCCGAAGGGCAGGGGCGTGGCCGCCAGCTGGGTCTTCAGCATGGTCTGGGCGTAGAGCCGGCGTTCGCTGGGCCGTCGCGCCATCACGGTGGCGTCGCAGGCCAGCTCCTGGTCCAAGCGCAGGTGGTAGCCGGCGATGTGGACCAGTGGGTTGAACCAATTCACGGCCTGGAACAGGGCGACCCAGGCGTTGGCCTTGGGATCGCCCCGGTCGATGTGGGCCCGCTCATGGGCGCGGACCAGGGCGCGTTCTTCAGGCGTGAAACGCGCCTCATGGTCGGCGGGCGTGACGATCCGCGGCGCAATCACGCCCACCACCGCCGGCCCCGCCGCCCCGGCCCTGGCCCGCCGCAGGAACCGCCACTGTCCGAAGGCCATCAGGGCCAGGAGCGCGATGATACCGGTCACCCAGGCCTGCGCTGCGAAGGAGACCGCATGCGGCTGCATCAACGGGATCGACAGGGACGGGGAGGGGGCGGACGTCCCGGTCGGCGCCTCGGCCGCCGGGATCAGGCTGGCGGCGAAGGCGAGCGGCACGATCAGCCACAGCCGGTAGGCGATCTCGGCGCCGAACATTCGCCGCGCGGGCAGGCGGAAGGCCAGCACCAGGACGATGGCCAGGCTGGCCGCGAGATTGGCCCGCAGCAGGTCGGCGATCAGGTCAGTCATCGTCGTCCAGCTCCGCGATCAGCTTCTTGAGGCGCGCGATCTCGTCGGGTTTCAGCTTCCGGTTCTGGGCGAAGTGCGCCACCAGCGGCGCGAGCTGGCCCTCGAACAGCCGGTCCAGCAGGCCCTGGCTCTCGTCCTGGACATAGTTGGCGCGGTCCACCAGGGCGACATACTGGTGGCGGCCCTCGATCCGCTCGGACCGGATGGCCTTCTTCTTCAGCAGGCGGTTGATCAGGGTCTTCACCGTCGCCTCGGCCCAGGGCTGGCGAGCGCGGACATCGGCCACGATCTCGTCGGCGGTCAGCGGCGTCTTCCGCCACAGCGCCTGCATGATCTGACTTTCGGCCTCGGTGATGTTCATTGGGACTACGCTTGTAATTTGGGTCGAGGCTACGCGCCTTCAGCTACAAGTCAACAGGGCCGATTCCCGCCAGCGCGACTCTCTGCGTCTGGTAGACTGGGGTTATGTCAAAGCTCGGATACGCCCTCTTCGACACCGCCATCGGCCGCTGCAGCCTGGCCTGGGGCGAGGCCGGGATAGTCGCCGTCCGCCTGCCCGACGCGTCGGACGAGCGGGCGCAGGCTAGGCTCGAGCCGCGCTTCCCCGGCATTGTGGAATCCGAGCCGCCCCCGGAGATCGCCGCCGCCATCGCCCGCATCCAGGGCCTGCTCACCGGCGCCAAGGACGACCTGGCCGACATTGTGCTGGACATGGGATCGCTGAGCGACTTCCAGCGGGCGGTCTACGCCATCGGCCGCGCCATCCCGCCGGGCCAGACCCTGACCTATGGCGAGGTGGCCAAACGCCTCGGCGATCCCACCGCCAGCCGCGCGGTCGGCGAGGCCATGGGCAAGAACCCGTTCCCGATCATCATGCCCTGCCACCGCGTCCAGGGCGCCGACGGCAAGCTGGGGGGCTTCTCCGCGCCCGGCGGCGGCGTGACGAAGCTGAAGCTGCTGGAGATCGAGGGGGCGACGTCGGTGGACAGTCTGCCGCTCTTCGCCCGCTAGGCCGAAGCCAGGGCGCTCTGGAACAGGATGGCGCCGTCGGCGGAGCCCAGCTCGGCCTCGAAGGCGCGGTCGGGGTGGGGCATCAGGCCCAGGACATTGCCCCGGGCATTGACGACGCCGGCGATGGCGTTGGTGGAGCCGTTGGGATTGTCCAGGTAGCGGAACACCACCTGCCCCTCACCCTCGATACGGGCCAGGGTGTCGGCGTCGGCGAAGAAATTCCCCTCGCCATTGCCCACCGTCATGGTCACCTCGCGGCGGCCGGCATAGCCGGCGGTGAAGCGGGTCTGGGCATTGGTGACCTCGAGATCCACCGGCTTGCAGACGTATTTCAGGGCCTCGTTGCGCAGCAGGGCGCCGGGCAGCATGCCGGCCTCGCACAGCACCTGGAAGCCGTTGCAGATCCCGACGGTGGCGACGCCGCGCTCGGCGGCCAGCTTGACCTCGTTCATGATCGGCGACAGAGCGGCCATGGCCCCGCAGCGCAGGTAGTCGCCGTAGGAGAAGCCGCCGGGCAGGACGATGAGGTCGATCCCGTGCGGCAGGGCGGTGTCGCCGTGCCAGACCATGTCGACGGTGGCGCCGGTGGAGCGCTCGATGGCGACCTTGCAGTCGCGGTCGCAGTTGGACCCCGGGAAGACGATGACGGCGGCTTTCATGGGCGGGGTTCCTAGGCCGATTTGACGGGGATTTCCAGGGCGGGCGGGCTCATTTCGCCCGCGCCCTGGCCAGGGCCTCGAGATAGGCGACCAGCTCGGCATAGCCCGTCTCGTCGCCGTAAGCGCAGCCGGAATTGCTGACGCCGGCGGGCGTCACCTGCTGCTTGAGGATCGCCGGATGGCCCGGCGCGCCGGGCTCGGTGACCATGTACGAGCTCTGGCCGCCCTGCGCGTTGTAGTAGCGGAACGGTTCGCCCCGCTCCTTCACCGCCGGCCGGGTCTCGGCCACGATCCGGGCGCTGAGAGCTTCGAAGCCCAGGGCGCAGTCCAGCTTGAGCGGCGGCCGGGGAGGCGGTTGGGTGGGCGTGCAGGCGGCGAGCGCCCCCATCAGCGGGAGCGCCCAGGGCCTCACGCCACCTCGACCCGGTAGCTTTCGATGACCGTGTTGGCGAGCAGCTTCTCGCACATGTCCTTGACCTCGCTCTCGGTCTCGGCGGCGTCCTTGCCCTTGAGGTCGAACTCGATGGTCTTGCCGACCCGGACGCCTTCGACGTGGCCCCAGCCCAGGCCATGCAGGGCGGCCTCGACCGCCTTGCCCTGGACGTCCAGCACGCCGGGTTTCAGGAACACATGAACTTTCGCGCGCACTAGTGCAGGCCTCCTTGGATCACGGTGGGCATCTCTTTCATGATCCCCAGCCGCCGGGCGACTTCGGTATAGCTCTCGATGACGTCGCCCAGATCGCGGCGGAATCGGTCCTTGTCCAGCTTCTCGTTGGTCTGGGCGTCCCAGAGCCGGCAGGAGTCGGGGCTGATCTCGTCGGCCAGGATGACGCGGGCGAAGTCGTTCTCCCACAGCCGGCCGAACTCCACCTTGAAGTCCACCAGGGTGATGCCGACCGCCCCGAAGGTGCCGGTGAGGAAGTCGTTCACCCGCAGGGTCAGGGCCATCATGTCGTCGATCTCCTGGGTCGAGGCCCAGTTGAAGGCGGTGATGTGCTCCTCGGTGACCATCGGGTCGCCCAGCTTGTCGTCCTTCAGATAGAACTCGATGATCGAGCGCGGCAGGGCCTGGCCCTCGGGCAGGCCGAAGCGCTGCGACAGGGAGCCGGCCGCCACATTGCGGCACACCACCTCCAGCGGGATGATCTCCAGCTCGCGGATCAGCTGCTCGCGCAGGTTCAGGCGCCGGATGAAGTGGTTCTGCACCCCGATGGAATTGAGCCGGGTCATCACATATTCGCTGATGCGATTGTTGATGACGCCCTTCCCCTCCAGAACCGCTTTCTTCTGTGAATTGAAGGCGGTAGCGTCGTCTTTGAAGTACTGGATGAGGGTCCCGGGCTCAGGCCCCTCGTAGAGAATCTTGCCCTTGCCTTCGAAGATCTTCTTGCGGCGGGTGGTCATACGCAGCCTTCTCCACGTGGCGAGGGTTCTGGCCGGGAGCCGAAACGAAAAACGCGCGCCGTTGGTCCCAACGCGCGCGATCCCGACTCCAAGCCTCTCGCCGATCTGAGGCTGGCGAAAAATAGACGATCAGACCCCGCTTCGCAAACGGCCATCGCCCGACACACGCGCCTTTGCGTTGCGAGCGCGCCCGCCAGGGGATATGCAGCCCCGTTAAGGCCGCACACCGGAGACCGCATGACCACCTTCAACGACCGCGAACGCGGTTTTGAGAACAAGTTCGCCCTGGACCAGGACCAGGAGTTCAAGGCCGGGGCGCGTCGCAACCGGATGCTGGGCGAATGGGCCGCGGGCCTGATGGGCCTGGAGGGCGACCGCGTCGGCGAATACGCCAAGGCCGTGATCAAGTCCGACTTCGAGCTGCCGGGCGACGACGACGTGCTGCGCAAGGTGTTCGAGGACCTCAAGGGCTCGGGCGTCAACACCAGCGAGGGCGACGTCCGCATGAAGATGGACGAACTGCTGGCCCAGGCCCGCGAGGCCATCAAGGCCGGGACCTAACCGCGCCCACACCTCGGCCCCGCCGACAACAACGCCGCCTCGCAAGGGCGGCGTTTTTTGTGTCTCATCCCCCGATGACCGCCGAATCCGCCGCCGCCCTGATCGCCCGCCTGGACCTGGCCCCCCACCCGGAGGGCGGCTGGTACCGCGAGACCTGGCGCGCGCCGGCTGAACCCGGCGCCGCCCGCGGCCCCGGCACGGCGATCCTGTTCCTGCTGGAGGCCGGCCAGACCTCCCACTGGCACCGCATCGACGCCACCGAGCTATGGCTGTTCCAGGCCGGGACCGCCCTGACCCTGAAGACGGCGGCCTCTGACACCGGTCCCATCACCGCGGTGCGCCTCGGCGCCGACATCCTGGCGGGTGATGCGCCGCAGGGCGTGGTGGCCCCGCGCGAATGGCAGGCGGCGCAGGCCAGCGCCGACGGCTGGGCCCTGGTGGCCTGTGTCGTCGTGCCGGGCTTCGAGTTCGCCGGCTTCGAGCTGGCGGCGGCGGGGTGGGCGCCGGGCGCTTAGGGGATCTGCACGACCTTGCTGCCGGCGCACCGATTCTTGGGCCCGTTGGTGGAGGTGATGGTGCAGGAAAAGGCGCTGCTGAGGGGCCCGCCCGTCCGGGAGAAGAAGCCGTTGAAACCGCCCACCGTGGCGCCCGCGCCCAGGGTGGGGACGGTGGGGATGGTGAAGGGCAGGGCGAGCAGGCCGGGCATCGGCGAATAGACAAAGCCGTTGGTGCAGGTGATGCCGGTCAGCTTCATGTTGCTGGCGGTTATGGGCCCCTGATTGGTCAGGTTGAACAGCACGTTGACCTTGGCGCTGTTGGTTCGGTTGTGCACGCTGAAGCTCAGGACCGGGCAAAGCTCCGGCGGCGCCGGCGAGGGCGCGGGCGTCATCGCCGCGCTTTTCGCCGACATCGGGGGCGTCAACGGCGCCTTTTGCTGGGCGTTGGCGGGAAGGGAGCCTGCCATCGCCAGGGCGATCGCCCCGGCCAGAACGATCATGCGCATCGGCGTTTTCCTAAGGTGAGGCTTAGGCTTAGGCCCTGGGAACCGCCGAGTCCAACCGCGTCACCTCGGCAGGTCCCGCGGCGCGACCCGCCGACCCCACGCGCGTCATCCCCAGCGCCCGTCATCCTAGGCCTTGTGCCTAGGACCCCTCTGTCGGCGCGCATCGCGATACCGGTCAAAGCTTCAACCGCGCCGCTCCGCCCGGCGGCTCTCCTGGATCGGAAACAGGGGTCCCAGGCACAAGGCCTAGGATGACGGGGGTGGGGGGCGGCCGCGTCGCTCACGCCGCCCGTCGCGCCGCGTAGCGGCCGTCGGGGAGGGCGGTGACGCGGCCATAGCGGGCGAGGGTGGTGAGGGCCTGGAGGACGCGCTGCTCGATCTTCTTGCCGCCGGCCTTGAAGGCGCGGGAGAGTGCGGCGGGGTCCATGGGGTGGGCGGCGGCGATGAGGATCGCCTCGATGGCCAGCAGCTGTTCGTAGCGGTCCTTGGGCCAGGGGGGCAGGCCCTTGTCGAGCGTCACTACGGTCTCGCCCAGGTCCAGTTCGCCGGTCTTGGCGCCCGCGCCCTTGGCGAAGCGGGGGATCTGGTAGTCGGGGCGCAGCCAGCGAACCTGGCCGGCGGCTTCTTCCTTGGCGCGGTCAGCGTTCGGTCGGATTGATGGGCTGTTGACGCTTTTCGGTCATTACACGCCCAGCGTTGCGGGCGACGAAAGCGTGGAGGCTTGCGGGCCCGTTCTCGAGGTAAGCTTTGACGACAGCGCCATTGATCAACAAGAATTGGAGATGTGTGGACACGGTAATCTCGCGCGCATAGTTGATTGCTTCGCGCGAAAAATCAGATGTGGTGACTACGGCGACGACATGAGATCTTCCATAGATCGCCAAGCCGACTTCCTTAGCCACGTCCCCAAGGCCGACGTTGGTCTTTACGCATTTGCATTGGACGTTCCATCTCGAAAACAGAAGTTGAGTGCCTTCAGCCGTGAGGTCCACTTCGGCGTACGCGGTGTCTTTGCTGCGCTGCCGGAACGAGCGCGGCTGAAGCCCCAAATCGATCAGCATTCGCAGCGCAAGTAGTTCGAGCCCGAGGCCCCGATCGTAAGTGGCTTCGCTCGTCAAAAGCCGCTGAATTTCCGAACGTGGCAGGTCGATCTTGTCGCGCAAATCCGCAGGCACCACCTCGTCAAAGTCGGGAACGACCGCGCTGAACGGCACCTCTAGGAGTTTGGCGGTTGCCGTCACCATACCGCTTTTGGCTCCGCGGCCCTCGGTCCGCGCCGTGAGCGCAATCCAGCCGGCCATTTCGAGCGGCCGGAGTACCTTCTTGCTCAGCTGGTCTTCGTCGAAATGCACTGAATAGTCCCGCAGGCACTCGTCAGTCACGAACTTGGCCGGCACGGTGTGAGTTGTTTCCGCCTCTGCAAGGCGGCGCAGGATCTTCAGGAAGATCTGCTGCTCCAGGGGCAGGGCTGCTATCTCGGCGCGCTCTTCTGATGACACACCCAAGACCCGCTTCAGGGCGCTGTCGATCGGCATGTAGTTCGCGGACTTGTCCAGGAGCCCGGCAGCCGCCATCCAGTTCAAGAGTGTCGTGTGATCGGTGGTGGCTGCCGACAGACCTTCGACACCGAGCAACTGCAGTTCGCGTTTCAAGCTGACTTTGCTGACCGGCTCGGCCCGTCTGTTTAGAGCCCGAACCGCTTCGATGATCATCATGCCGTTACGCGTCGCGACAACATGGGCGCTCAACGCTTCAGCGCCCGCGAGCGGCGTTCCGGCCGATGCAATCAGTTCGCCCTCGGGCGTCAGTCGCCTAGTCTTACGGTCAAACAGCCCAAGGCTTGTGAGACTGGCGGGGATATTCGTACTGGCCCGCTTGTTGTCGGCGCCGTTGAAGAAGTCGCTTGCCCAAGCGGCGACTACGGCGTCGAAATCCGGTGTCAGCCGCTTGAGCGTCAACAGAGGTTGGCGGACATCGCCGATAATCCCGGGCGAGAAATCATTGAAGGACGGCAGCCTCAAGCGGCTGCCTCGAAACGCCCTTGGAGGTGAGCGGAAAGCTGCCGACCGACGGCCTCAGCCAACACCGGTGGCACGGCGTTCCCGATCTGACGCCATTGTTGCTCAACGGTGCCGGCCAAATCGAAGTGATCTGGGAAGGTCTGCAGCCGCTTGATCTCTTCGATCCGTAGAATACGGCTCCGCCAATGGAATGGGCCCATGTTGTTCGAACGTCGGGCTTGGATCGTCCAGGAGGGCATGTCTGGGCTCAGTTTCAACAGGAAGGACCAGTACCGGCCTCGCCACTTGAATCGAGGCTCCGGGTGACCCCTCTTCTCAGTAAAATAAAGGTAATTGTCGCCTGGGGGAACAAGCTTCAGCAAGTCATTGTGCTGTCCACCTGCGTAGTGCCCCTTGTCGGACGCGGCTTCCTCGGTGTCCAAGTCGGCCATCACCTTGCCGGCCGGAACCCAAGGAAGCAGCCCGGTCGCGGTCGGGTCTTTTGAGTGGGTCGTAGCGGGGAGGTTCAGAACGCCGTCCAGAGATCCCAAGACGAAGCACCGCTCGCGGATTTGCGGAACGCCAAAGTCAGCCGCGTTCAAGACCCCCCAAGTGACCGTGTAACCCAGCGCTTCCGCGCGGGAGATGATCGTCTCCAAGGCGTCGCGGTGGACAGTGTAAGCAAGGCCCTTGACGTTCTCCATCAAGAAAGTTCGCGGCCGAAACCAATCCAAGACCTTCAAAAACCCGTCCACGGTCTCCCAACCGTTTGGGTCGTCAAGGGCTCTAGGCATGTCTTGGCGGTAAAACCGGCTCTTGGAAAAGGGCGGGCAGGGCGGGCCTCCAGCGACAAGATCAATCTCGCCGACTCGTGACCCCAGAGCTTCGATGAAGTCTTTGCGCGTGAAGCTGCCGATGCGCCCCGTGAGGAACGGCGTGCTCGGAAAGTTGCGCTCAAAGGAATTGGCGCACAGCGGTTCGTTGTCGGTTGCTAAGACTGTCTGAAAGCCTGCGGCGTGCAGACCAAGATCAAGGCCGCCGCAGCCGCTGAACAGGCTTATGCTGCGCAGCGCTTGGCCGGGACCGCTCATGCTACTGCTTCGGCGACGGCTCTCGCCATCGCCGCCGCCATCGGTGGCGGTACCGCATTACCGATCTGCCGAACACGCTCCCGGCGTGATCCGGCCATCTGATAGCCGCGCGGAAACCCTTGTAGCGCCGCCATCTCAACGGTGCGCAGCCGCCGGGTGTCCCAATGGAATGGGCCGGTCCAAGGCCCCGGCGACGCGGCAATGGTCCAAGACGGCCGTTCGGGAGCAAGCTTCAGGAGGAAGTTCCAAAACCGTGTTTCGGTAACAAAGCTCGGGTTGGGATGTCCTGCCCAAGAGGTGTGGGCCTTATAATTCGACCCGGGCGGCACGGTTCTTAGATGCTCAGCCCAGCGCCCCGTAACAACCTCTTCTGGTTCGAAATAGTCAGCCCCCCCCAAGCCATCGAGTGCGTCGCCCGCAGTCGCTGCTTGATCAAGATGCGGCGCAATCTCTGCGCCCATCGCGTGGGTTGGCAAAGGGGCTAAAGGCTTACGCTTACGTGCGCCTAGGAGGAATACGCGTTCTCGCGTCTGGGCAACGCCGAACTGGGCAGCATTGCCGGTTGTCTCGGTGACTTCGTAGCCGGCGGCAAGCGCGGCCGTGCGAAATCCCTCAAGTACCGGTCGATTGCGCGGATGTCTGATCGACGGCACATTCTCGAAAACGAAGCCGTCGGCATTCGATTCAAAGATCAATCGCCAGAACTCTTCCACTAGCGTGCGCCGTTCATCAGGCCGGGCCTCCGTTGGCGCAGCAGGACGAGTTACCATCTCTCCGGCGGCTCTCGCGCGACGATAGCGTGATTCATCGCCTTCCTCGGTCCAGTAGGCCGCCTTGGAAAACGGCTGACAGGGCGCGCCACCCACGACAATCAGCGGATCTCTTGCGTTGAGCCTAGCAACTTTACGCAAATCGTCACCGGTCAGTCTGGCCACATCGGCGCGCACAACCTCCCCATGATACCCTTCATTGAGGCGCATAGTTTCGCAGGCGAACGCATCAAGTTCAAAAGCAGCGCGCACGTCGCATCCCGCTGCGGTCGCGCCGATGCTGAGACCCCCAGCGCCAGCAAACAAATCCACAATGGGGAGGCCAGATTTGCGATTCATGGCGGGTCAAACTCGCGGAACGTAGGGGGAACATTCTTGCTTAGCACGATTCACTGGACCGTCCGGATTTTGCAAGGGGCTAGATGCAAAGTGCCGCTATGGGTTGTCGGGTGGAGTCGAAAAGGGACTGAGTACGGGGCCAGGAGCGCCATTCCCTCGAATGGGTATTCCGGTGCCAGTATTCCGGTGACAGTGCTTTCAATTGATGTGCTAGCTTTCAGTTTCCGATGATATTATTGCATTGGCATCTAAATTCTCCCTCGGCTTCCGCGAACAGGCTGGCCTGGCCGGCGATGGCGTTTTTCTTGCCGGGCAGGCGCGACTGCTTGGCCTCCAGGATGAAGGCGTTCCTCTTGTAGAGGTCGATGCGCTTGGGGGCGGTGGAGGCCTCGCTCAGGCGCGGCTTCACAGCGCGTTCGAAGACGTAGCCGTTGGCGGCGCGGTCGCTGCCGGCTGGGTTCGGCTGATCGACACCCAGCACCGCGCAGAGCTCGGTGAGGAACATGCCGTGGTTGGCGCGCTCCGCGCCGCCCTCAAGGTTCGACCAGCGCCGAATGAAGGCCTCGACGTCCAAGCTGATCTTCCCCCGCACGCTGAACTGGAGCGCGGTTCAACCTAGACGTTGTGGGCGGGGTGGCAAGATGCCGCTCCCTCGTCATCCTAGGCCTTGTGCCTAGGACCCCTGTTTCCGATGCGCGAGCGCCGCCGGGTGAGGCGGGGCGGTTGGCGCCTCGACCGGCCTGTCAGTGCGCGCCGAGAGAGGGGTCCTAGGCACAAGGCCTAGGATGACGGGCACAAGGCCTAGGATGACGGGGGAGGGGGTTGTAGGAGGGTCGCGATAATGTTCCCTCTTTGTTCTTGACAACCTCGGGCAATTATATACGTGACAAAGCAATGCCCACCGACGATGATTCGAACCGACAGGCCGGCGCTTCGATTGAGCTAACCCCCGCTATGATTGACGCGGGCGTGCCTTGGTTGCTGCGCTTCGACGTTGAGGCGGACGACCCGAGGGAAGTGGTAGCCCAGCTCGTCCGAGCCGCTTTGGGGGCTCGGGCGTAGTCCCCCATAGGAAGCTGGCGTTCGTAGAGACGTTTGCGCCTGTCCACGCGTTGAACGCGCGCTGCCCGGCGAGCGACGCTTCGGCCACATCGCGCTCAAGACGCTTCAAGCGTTCCGCCCTTAGCGGCACCCCCGGAGTTCGGGCGTGTCGGGCGGCGATGAATTCTCCTTTTTCAGACACGCGCCGCCCCCAGACGCCGTGGGCCGCGTGATTCCGCTGGACCTTCGCTGCGTTGGCGCTCGCGATGAAGTCGCGGACGGTAGAATGGCGCGTATCGTCGGAGATGAAGTCCAGCGACTGTTCGAGAAGTGCGAGTTTAGACCCGACCATTTTGTCGCCCAGCAAGAGGTCCATTTGGTGGGGGGCGAGATCGTGAACCCGCATCAGGAGTTGGTCGGCGAAGAAATCGACCTGAGCCCATATCGCCGAGATCCTGCCGAGCGCAATCAACTGCTTCTCGGTTAGTGGCACCTCGAAGGCGGTCACGATTGAGGTTATGTTTGCTGACATGACCGATAAGTCCCTTGAAGACGACAAGCCCGACGACGCAGCCTTTGAGCGGACGCTCCGCAATCTGGTGAGCACGCCACCGACGCCGCATGAGCCTTTGAAGAAGGGGCGCGAGCCGAAGCCCGCGCCGAAGTCAAAATGACCGACCTACGGGATATGTCGCTTGAGCCACGCGACCCCACCGTCTTGACCGTGGGCGGTGGACCACTGGCTGCCGGGCTTGAGTTCTATCACGGCAACGGCGTCGTCTGCGTCGAGAGTGCCGATGATCATCTGTCGGATCGTGCCCGATGGGCCAGTCAGCTGTGCGAGCCAGAGGGAGTCCAGGAGGCGCTGAGCCCTCCAGGTCGCGAGTAGCTCGTAGAGTTTGGTGTAGACCCGTCGTTTGTGCAGGTCGTAGGAGATTAGGTACAACGCCATATAACGGAACCCTTATGTCGGGCGCCGGAACGGGTTGACCGCAGCCCCTGATTCGGGGGACTACTTCTTTGCTCTGGCCCGCCCGTCCCGGCGGTTTCGGAAAAGCCCGGACGACGTTGGCGCGTCGCCGGGCACTACCCGTTTAGGGTGATTCACGATCCGTTCCGAGTCTTAAGGCGACGCTTCGCTTGGAGCTTCCGCGCCTTCTGCTTACGCGTTCGCGCCTTCACTAGGCCGCCGATAGGTGAGGCGCTTGCCGCCGATGCCGACCAAGGCGCGGTTGGTGCGCTCGGTGTCTTCCACGCCCAGACCTGAGCGGTTGGAGTAGCGGAAATCGAACTCCGCGAGGTAGCGCGAGAGGTGCGCTTCGCTGATGTGGTGATAGGTGCCGATCACGCCGCGCTTGAGGATCGAGAAGTAGTTCTCGACCGTGTTGGAATGGTGGAAGCCCTCGCGAACGTACTCGCCAGCGGAGTGATCCACGGCGCTGTGACGGTCGAACTCGCGACCCACGGCGGGGTACATGCGAGCGCCATCGGTCATCAGGTGCGACTTGCGGCTGGCGTTCTTCACGATCACCGGGCGCAGGGTCTTGGCGGTTACGTTGGCGACGTGGAAGGAACGGGCCTCACCATTGCGCTCAACGAGGGTGACGACGGCTTGCTTGGCGCCGAAAACGTCGCCCTTCGCGGCGCGCTTGGACTTGTGCTTGTTGGCCTCCTTGCCGCCGACGTAGGTCTCATCGACCTCCACGACCTTGCCCGACCCACCCAGCGGCGCGGGCGCATCAACGCGCATCGCTTCGCGGATGCGATGGAACATGAACCAGGCCGTCTTGTAGGTGACGCCGATGGTGCGGCTCAGTTGCAGGGCGCTCATCCCCTTCTTGGAGGACGAGAGCAGGTAGGTGGCGAGCAGCCACTTGTTCAGCTCGACCTTGGAGCGCTCGAACACGGTCCCGACAGTGACGGTGAACTGCGAGCGGCAGGCGTTGCACTGGTAGCAGCCCGCGCGAGCGGCCTTGCCGCCGACGTAGGTGGCTTCGTTCACGACCCCGCACTTCGGGCAGATCGGACCTTGCGGCCAACGGGTCGCCTCAAGATGGGCGCGGGCCTTGTCGGCGTCTTGGAAGATCGGATCGGTGAGGTTCATGGCGGGCGTCCTTCAGTAGCAAAACCCTACAGATTCAAGCCTGCTTTGTCACGTATATAATTGCCCAACCTCGCGCGGTTTTGGCATATTCCCGGCATTGGTCACGTCTGCGCCCTGAGGCGCGGGGGCCGGTGTTTTCCTTCATAATCAGAGGCTCGGGCGCGGGAGCGCGCGGGGAATTTGGCATGGGTGATGAGGAGAAGGCACCGCCGATCCTGAGGCGGCATCATTCCAGCTGGAACATGCCGGGTGATGAGCCGGACGCGGCGGACGCGGCGCAGGCTCCGGCGGCGGCGCGGACAGCGCGGCCGTGGCGGCGGTACACCGAGGTGCTGGCGACGGTGATCTGTCAGCGGGTGGCGGCCGGGGAGAGCCTGTCGGCGATCTGCCGGGACCCGGGCATGCCCACCCGCGACACGGTGCGGATCTGGCGGCGCGACCGGGCGGGGTTCGCGGCGCGGCTGACCCAGGCCCAGTTCGACGGGCGCCACCTGGCCGGGCGGGGGGGCGGTTACTGTCCCCACGTGGCCGGGCTGATCTGCGACCGCCTGGCCCTGGGGATGAGCCTGCGCCAGGCCTGCGCCCTGGAGGGGATGCCGGGCGAGACCACGGTCTATGGCTGGCTGCGGCGCCATCAGGACTTCCTGGACGCCTATGCGCGGGCGCGGGTTCTGCAGGCCCACCGGCGGTTCGACCAGGTGTGGGAGATCGCCGAGGCCGCCGACAAGGAGGGCGCCTTCCTGGCCAAGGTGCGGATCGACGCGGCCCGCTGGCAGGCCTCGCGCCTGGCGCCCAAGCGCTATGGGCTGAAGGCCGAGCTGGCCGAGGCCTATGAGCGGGCGGTCGAGCCGACCCCGCCCGAGCCGCCGCCGGAGGAAGAGGAGATGATGAATATCACCCTCGTCAGCTACACCCCCGGCGTGCCCAACAAGCTGGTGCGGATCCCGCGGGGAAAGGATTGAGGGAGGCGCCGGGACACCCTCAGGATTGCGGAGATCAGGTCCTGGGTTGAGTGACTTCTTCCTTCACGCGAAGGAGGTTTCCAGGCGCGGGGCGGGCGACCTAAGCTTCGCCGTGGTCTGGGGGGACCACCTCCATGATCACCAGACGCGACATCGTCGAGACAAGACCCGGCGCGGACCGTCCACGGGCGGGGACGCCGCTGATCGTGGCGCTCGGCCTGACGCTTTCGGTGGCCCTGGGCGGAGCGGCCTGGACCGACGCGGTGGAGCCGAGCCCCGCCCCGGAGGCCAGCCCGGCGCTCCAGGCCGCGCCCGCGCCCCTGGCGGCGGCGGCGGCGATCCCGCCGACCATGCCGACCCCGCCGACGGCGGCGCAGAAGGACCCCTGGCGGGGGTTCAACCGCGGTTCCTACGCCTTCAACGGGTTCCTGGACCGGGCGCTCGTGCGGCCGATCGCGCGGGCCTATATGAAGATCACACCCTCGCCGATCCGCAGGGGCCTGGGGCGGGTGGTCGACAACCTGCGGGAACCCTCGACGGTGCTCAATTCGAGCCTGCAGGGCCGCCCCAAGCAGGCGGTGCGGGCCGGCGCCCGCTTCGTCATCAATTCCACGGTCGGCGTCCTGGGGGTGTTCGACGTCGCCAGCCGGGCGGGGCTGGAGCGCAGCCGCGCCGACTTTGGTCAGACCCTGGGCCGCTACGGCGTGGACACCGGACCCTATCTCTATCTGCCGCTGGTCGGGCCGCTGAACCTGCGCGACGGGGTGGGGCAGGTGGTGGACGCCCTGACCGATCCCATATCCCTGGCGACGGGCGGACTGGGCAGCGACTTCGGGGCCGGCCGGCTGGGGGTCACCGCCCTGGACTACCGGGCGAGCGCCGACGCCACCCTGGAGGCGATCGCCCAGGAGGCCACCGACCCCTATGCGACGATCCAGTCGGCCTATCTTCAGAACCGGGAATCGGTGGTGCGCGAGGCCACCGGCGCGCCGGAGGTCCTGCCTGACTTCGAGGATCCGCCGGAGCTCCCGGCGCCCGCCGAGACGGTGGCCCTGGCGGCCCTCTCAGAGCCCATCTACTAGCCATGGCGCCCGTCCGCCCCGCGAGGAAAGCCACGATGCCGCCCGCTCCAGCCCGCCGCCACCTCCTCACCCGCCTGGGGGGCGTCCTGGCGCTCGCCGGGCTGGCCGCCGCCGCCAGGGCCCAGCCGGCCGCCCGGCGCAGCGCCCGCAGTCCGGAAGCCGAGGCCTTCGTCGCGGTCCAGGCCCAGAAGGTGCTGTCGGTGCTGGCCGACCGCAGCCTGAGCCTGGGGCAGAAGCAGCAGGCCTTCCGGCGGCTGATCGACCAGATCGCCGACGTGCCGAAGATCACCAATTTCGTGCTGGGCAAGTACGCGCGCAGCATCGAGCCCACGCAGCGGGCGCGGTTCAACACGGTGTTCCGGACCTATGCCGAGACCGTCTATCAGACCCGGATCTCCGAATTCCGGGGCGAGACCCTGAAGGTCACGGGCTCGGTGGCCCGGACGCCGGGGGATGTGGTGGTGGCCAGCCTGGTCCTGGGGGGCGGGCGCGACCCGATCCCGGTGTCCTGGCGGGTGCTGGGGGCCGGCGCGGCCTGGAAGGTGGTGGACGTCCAGATCCGCGGGGTCTGGCTGGCCATCACCCAGCAGCAGGACTTCGTCTCCACCATCGACAACGCCGGCGGCGACATCGGCGTGCTCATCGCCCAGCTTCAGCGCAACTCCAGGACTTGAAGGCCACCGTGCGGGGACAATGGGCAGAGACCATCATGGGCGTCCTGGTGCTGGGCCTGGCCGCCGCCTTCCTGGTCTATGGCCTGTGGACCGGCGGCGGCGGCCTGAGCCAGCGGGGATACGAGGTCACCGCCAAGTTCGGTGAGGTCGGGTCCCTGACGCCGGGCGCCGCGGTCAGCGTGGCCGGGGTCAAGATCGGCACGGTCTCGAGGGTCACCCTGGAGCCCGACACCTACCTGGCCAAGGTCGGCCTGGCCATTGACCCGGAGGTGCGGCTGCCGGCCGATTCCACCGCCAAGATCACCAGCGACAGCCTGCTGGGGGGCGTGCATGTCGCCATCGGGGCCGGCGGCGCGGCCGAGGACCTCAAGCCGGGCGGGGAGATCGAGAACACCCAGGGGGCGGTGGACCTGTTTGGCCTGATCGGTCAGGTGGTGCGGCCCCCCGCCCCGGCGCCGGAGCCCGAGTGACATGGCGCCGGCCGCGGCCTTGACCCCCGTCCGGGCCGTCGGACGCCTGGCGCTGCTGTCGCTGCAGACGGTGGGGGCGGTGAGCCTGTTCACCCTGCGCAGCCTGCAGGCCATCGTGCTGGGGCCGTGGTTTCCCGGCCAGATCCTGCGTCAGCTGGCGGCGATCGGCTTCTTCTCCCTGCCGGTGGTCGGCCTGACGGCGGTGTTCACCGGCGCGGCCCTGGCGCTGAACATCTATACCGGCGGCGGACGGTTCAACGCCGAGCAGATCATGCCGCAGATCGTCGCCCTGGGGATCACCCGCGAACTTGGCCCGGTGCTGGCCGCCCTGATGCTGGCCGGCCGGGTCTCGGCCACCATCGCCGCGGAGATCGGCGCCATGCGCGCCACCGAGCAGATCGACGCGATGAAGACCCTGTCCACCGACCCCTTCGGCTACCTGGTGGCGCCAAGGCTGGTGGCCGCGGTGATCGCCCTGCCGATCCTCACCGTGGTGGCCGACATCATCGGGATCGCCGGCGGATGGGCGGTCGCTGTCGGGTTCCTGGACTTCAATCCCACCGTCTATATCCGCGCCACCGTCGACTTCGTGCAGGCCGGGGACGTCGGGACCGGCCTGCTGAAGGCCATGGTGTTCGGGCTCATCGTCGCCCTGATGGGCTGTTATCACGGCTACCGCGCCACCGGCGGCGCGCGCGGCGTCGGGCGGGCCACCACCAACGCTGTGGTCTCGGCCGCCATCCTGATCTTCGCCTCCGACTACCTGCTCACCACCCTGTTCACCCAGCGATGACCCGTTCGCGGCCCAAGCTGGAGTGGCGCGACGTCACCAAGCGGTTCGGCGACGTCACCGTCCTGGACCGGCTGAACCTGAGCGTCGAGACCGGGCGCTCGATGGTGATCATCGGCGGATCGGGGCAGGGCAAGTCGGTGATGATCAAGCTGGCGCTCGGCCTCGTGGCCCCCGACAGGGGCAAGGTGCTCCTGGACGGCCGGGGGCTTCCGGGGTTTGGCGGCCACGTGCAGCGGCGGCTGCTGGCCCGCTCAGGCGTGCTGTTCCAGAGCGCGGCGCTGTTCGACAGCCTGACGGTCTGGGAGAATGTCGCCTTCCGGCTGATCAACGCCGACGGCGTGCCGCGCAAGGCCGCCCGGCGCCGGGCGCTCGACGCCCTGGCCAGGGTGCGCCTCGATGAGGCGGTCGCCGATGTCTTCCCCTCGGCCCTGTCGGGGGGGATGCAGAAGCGGGTCGGGCTGGCGCGCGCCATCGCCGCCGATCCGCAGGTGCTGTTCTTCGATGAGCCGACCACCGGCCTGGACCCGGTCACCGCCGCGGTGATCAACGAGCTGATCGTCGACCAGGTGAGGCGGCTGGGGGGCACGGCGATCTCGATCACCCATGATCTCGCCTCGGCCCGCAGGATCGGCGATCAGATCGCCATGCTGCACGAGGGCCAGATCGTCTGGCAGGGCGCGCCAGGCGAGCTCGACCAGACGAGCAACCCCCATGTCCGGTCCTTTGTGGGCCGGTAGCCTATTCCGCGGCCTTGGCCATCGCGTCCTGGCCGAACACCCGGGCGAAGATCACGTCGACGTTTTTGAAGTGGTAGCCGAGGTCGAAGAGGTCGCGGATCTCGGCTTCGGAGAGGGTGACGGTGGGATCGGCCAGCAGCAGGTCGATGAACAGGCCCTCGCCGCGCCAGACCTTCATGGCCGCGCCCTGGACCGAGGCGTAGGCGGTCTCGCGGGCCACGCCCTTCTGGGTGAGGGCCAGCATGACGCGCTGGGAGTGAACCAGGCCGCCCAGGCGGTCCATGTTCTTGAGCATGTTCTCCGGATAGATCACCAGCCGCTCGACGACGCCGGCCAGGCGGCGCAGGGCGAAGTCCAGGTGGACGGTGGCGTCGGGCGCGATGCCGCGCTCGACGGACGAGTGGCTGATGTCGCGCTCGTGCCAGAGGGTGACGTTCTCCATGGCCGGCACCACGGCCGAACGGATCAGGCGGGCCAGGCCGGTGAGGTTCTCGGTGAGGATCGGGTTGCGCTTGTGCGGCATGGCGCTGGACCCCTTCTGGCCGACCTCGAAGGGCT
Source organism: Phenylobacterium sp. (assembly GCF_030651185.1). Classification (GTDB taxonomy): domain Bacteria; phylum Pseudomonadota; class Alphaproteobacteria; order Caulobacterales; family Caulobacteraceae; genus Phenylobacterium. The sequence continues at coordinate 77,384 of NZ_JAUSCJ010000031.1, read as the reverse complement.
CCTCGGCCTCCAGCACCTCGGTGCGCTGCAGATGGCGGATCTCGGTGGCCAGGCGCTCGATGGAGGAGGCCACGACGCCGAGCGCCGCGAAATAGGCGGCGTGGCGGTCGCGGGGGATCACCTGGGTGGAGACGGGTTCGACGGCCAGGCCCAGCTGCTCGGCGACATAGGCCTCAACCTCGGGGGCCACATTGGCGAAGGTGCCGACGGCGCCGGAGATGGCGCAGGTGGCGATCTCGAACTTGGCCATCGCCAGGCGTTCTTTCGCCCTCTGGAACTCAGCGTAGTGGCCGGCCAGCTTGAGGCCGAAGGTGGTGGGCTCGGCGTGGATGGCGTGGCTGCGGCCGACGGTGGGCGTCAGGCGGTGCTCGAAGGCGCGGCGCTTGAGCGCGGCCAGCACCATGTCGACGTCCTCGATCAAGAGGTCGGTGGCGCGGCTGAGCTGGACGGCGAGCGCGGTGTCGTTGACGTCGGAGGAGGTCATGCCCTGGTGCAGGAAGCGGGCCTCGGGGCCGACGATCTCGGTGACGTGGGTGAGGAAGGCGATGACGTCGTGCTTCACCTCGCGCTCGATCTCGTCGATGCGGTCAGCGTCCCAGACCGCGTCGCGGCCCTTTTCCCAGATGGTCTGGGCGGCCAGCTTGGGGATGACCCCCAGCTCGGCCATCTTGTCGGCGGCGTGGGCCTCGATCTCGAACATGATCTTGAAGCGGGTCTGGGGCGACCAGATGTCGGCGGCTTCCTTGCGGGCGTAGCGGGGGATCATGTCGAGGGCTCCTTACGGCCCGGTGGATAGCTCCACCGGGCCGATTTCGCCACCCCGGATGTAGCCCTACGCCGCTTCGCCGCGGTCGGTGCGGGCCTTGGAGAGGGCCTTGGTGAGGCCGATGGAGCCCAGCAGGTAGTGGAAGGCGGCCCACAGGTAGAAGCAGATGGAGACGATGACGCCCGAGCGCGTCGCCTCCACCAGGCTGGCCTTGCACTGTCCGACGAGGGCGAGGCTGGCCCCCTCCGGCGCCTTGCCGCCCGGGCAGGCGGTGGCGAAGCTGGCGGCGCCCAGGTCGCCGCCGAACAGGCCGCCGAGGCCCGCCAGGGTGCCGCCTGCGCCGACGTGGTTGAAGTTGAACTGGGCGAACTGGTCGATGATCCAGCCGGTGAAGGGCGGGCCGCCGCCGAGCGCCAGCAGGTTCAGGAAGAAGAACAGCAGGGCCGTGGCGGTGGCGCGGCGGTGGGTCGGCACCATGTTCTGCACCACCCCGAAGGTGGGGCCCAGATAGGTGTAGTGGAAGATGCCCGGGATCAGCAGGATCAGGGCCGCGGTCTGCCATGAGGGCTGCAGATAGGCGGCGATGTAGATCGGCGTGGCGATGGCCAGGCCGATGGCCGGCGTCAGGGCGTACCAGCGCGGCGAGCGCTTGCTGAGCCGGTCGGTGATGAAGCCCCCCAGCAGGGTTCCGATGCCGGCCGAGAAGCCCCCCACCAGGCCGGTGATCAGGCCGACCTGGGCGTAGTCCAGGCCAAAGGCGCGGGTGAAGTAGGGCGGCACGAACTGGCCTGAGCCATAGGAGCCGAAGGAGGCGATGGTGACGCCCAGCACCATGTGCAGGACCGGCCACTTGCCAAACAGGGTGCCGGCGACGGCGGCCAGCTCCTTGAACTCGCCGGCCAGGGAGAACTTGGGGGCCGGGGGGGCGATGTCCTCAGGCGAGGCGGGCGCCTGGTCGGGCTCGGAATGGCCGCGCGGCGGCTCCTTGATCACCAGCTTCATGACGATGGCGATGAGGATGCCAGGCGCGCCGACGATCAGGAAGGCGACGCGCCAGGAGAAGTTCTGGGCCAGCCAGCCGCCGGCCACGGCCCCCAGCATGGTGCCCAGCGGGATGCCGAAGGAATAGATCGACAGCGCGCTGGCCCGACGCTTGGGTTCGTAATAGTCGCTGATCAGGGAGTGGGCGGGCGGGGAGAGGCCCGCCTCGCCGAACCCGACGCCGAAGCGGTAGGCGGCCAGCTGGGCGAAGCTGGTGGCCGTCCCGCACAGCGCGGTGAAACCTGACCAGATCAGGATGGCGGCGGAGATGATGGAGACGCGGTTGAACCGCTCGGCCATGCGGGCGATCGGGATGCCCAGCAGGGTGTAGAGCAGGGCGAAATACAGCCCGCCCAGCAGGCCAAGCTGGGTGTCGGTGATCTTCAGGTCATCCTTGATGGCCTGGCCGATGGTGGAGATGATCGTCCGGTCGATGAAGTTGAGCGTGTAGGCGGTGACCAGCAGGCCCAGCACCACGCCCTTGTAGCTGTCTGAATAGACCGGCTTGCCGCCGGCGTCCGCCGCCGCAGTCATACGCACATCCCCCTATGCACTTTCTTGGCGGGACTTTAGGCGGAGCCGGTGGTCGAGGGGAAGGGGCGCGCGGCGGCTGATGCTCCGCATGGCGATAAGTCGACTACTGGACAGACGGGCGGTCAAGGTTGGTGGTGTGGTGTCGCTTCCCGCAGAGACATACCCCCGTGCCCGCCTACATCTTCTATCCCTATCTCGCCGGAGGCTCCGGCCTGACGTTCGAAGCCGTTGAGCTCACGGACGACGAGGCGGCGATGGCGCAGGCGTTGAAGGTCCTGGCCGAGCACGGCAGCGCCGCCGAGGTCGAGATCTGGCGCGACGATGAGTTGATTCATCGCGAACGGCGCGATGCCGGCTGCGGGTCCCTGGCGACCTGAGCCCAGGCCTCAGGCCGCGACTTTCAGCAGGCGGTCGAAGCGCATCTTGCCCAGGCCGTAGCATTCGCAGGCCTCCCGCTCGAGCCCGGCCCGGTCGAGGATGGTGATGGCGCCGCGCCGGTAGTCGATGAGGCCCGCGCGCTTGAAGGCGCTGGCCACCAGGGTGACGGTGGTGCGCTGCACGCCGAGCATGATCGCCAGATATTCCTGGGTCAGGGGCACGACGGGGCCCGACACCCGGTCCTGGGTCATCAACAGCCAGCGCGCCAGGCGTTGACCGGCCTCATGCAGGGCGTTGCAGGCCACCGACTGCTGGGCCTGGCTGATATTGGCCTCGATGTGCCGCAGCAGCAGGTGCAGGAGCGGCGTGCTCTTGAACGCCCGGTCGCGCAGTTGGGCGACCGGCAGGCGGATGGCGCCGCCGGCGACCTGGGCGAAGACGCGGCTCGAGCTGGGCTCGCCGCTGAGGGCCGAGGGCAGGCCGCTGACGCTCTCAAACCCGATGGTGGCGCTCTCCACGCTGCGTCCGTCCCGGGTGGGGGTGACCACCGAGACCACGGCGCTGGAGGGAAAGAAAATCGCCTCGATGGGCTGATCGACCTCGTGCAGCACGTCGCCCGCGGACAGGGCGGTTTCAGTCAGAAAGGGGCCGAGCGAGGCCATGTCGTCGGGCTCTAGGGCCGACAGCAGATAATTTCTAAAATTCACTGAGGTCCAGACCAATCGGTCAAATAACTGCGATGCAACAAGTCGAGTATGTCACAGATATCGTCGCAAGTGGTCATATAATTGTTTGATCGTATTTATGAGGTGTATTTCAAAAAACAGAAATCTGCGATGAGGTTGGCGGTAAGTATTGTCGAATACGGCCTATGTGTTGTGAGATACACTAAATGATAGATTGCCGACTTTGAGTCTAGACGCCTGTTTTGTGGCGTCCGTCGAAGTTACGCGGGGGCGGTCGATCCATCTGTGAAGGAACGTGGCGCCTATGGGGGGCGGCCCGGCGACTGTGGCGCGTCACACAGCAAACCGCCCCAGACGATGCTGGGGCGGCGCGATCTCGTCAGTCTTGTGAAGGGCAGGCGCGCCGCGCGCAGGAAAGCGCGCGCGGCGACCTGATCAGTTGGCTTGGGCCGGAGCCAGCTCAGCCATCAGTTCTTCCTTGCGGGCGGCCATGCGCTCGCCCATGGCGTCGAGGTCTTCGTCGCCCTTCTTGGCTTGCGAGAACATGCCGCCGGGCTCTTCCTCTTCCTTGACATGGTGTTTGATGTATTCGCCCAGCACCTTGACCTTGGCGTCATAGAACTGGTCGGACGGCTTCATCGCCTCGATCTCGGCGATCATCTTCTTGGCGCTGTCGTGCTCGACATAGGCCTCGTCCATGAGGTCGTCTTCAACGTCGCCGCGCTCCTCCGGATAGAAGATCTCTTCCTCGATCTGGATGTGGACCTTGAGCGCCAGGGCGATCTTGTTGAAGAGGGCCAGCTTCTCGGCGTCCTTCTCCAGCTGTTCGTACTCGTCGAACATGGCGTCGACCTCGCGGTGATCCTTCTTCAGCAGGCTGATGGCCAGCGGGTCGCGGCGGTTGGTGCGGCGCGTGCGGCGCGGCGCGGTCTTCTTCGACGTGGTTTTTTTGCTCGTGTCGGCTTTCGCGGTGGTCGCCATGAGGTCCCTCAGTTCCTGAATCTGCGGGCGGGGTCGCCCAGACTCCGGAAACACGCTTTTTCGCCGCCAGTTCCGGCGGATATCCGACAGAAGTGCGAGAATTGCAGCGCTTGCGAGACGGTCGCAAAAACCCCGGGGGCCTGTGGCGCTAGTCCTTGCGCACCGGCAGTTCCGACAGTGGGGCGTCGGCGGCGAAAAACCGCCAGGTCCCGATCAGGGCCCTTGTGCGGTCATGGATCAGCACGCGGGCGTCGCGACCGGCGGCGGCGAGCCGCGCGGCCAGAGCCTTGGCCTTCTCCTCGGCCTTGGCGCCGGAGAGGAACATCAGGGGGGTGTCGTCGAGGGGCGACAGCACACGCCAGCCGCCGGAAACCGGGACCACGGAGATATCGTCATCGGCGATGGGGTCGCGGGGCGCCGGAGCGCCGGGAGTCGATTGCATGGGCATGTCTCTCCTCTGCCCCCATCAAGCGCCCAAAGCGTGGCGCTGTCAGTTGCAGGCCGACACAATCACGCAGCTTTGAATCGGGTTCCGAGCGGCTCAGGCGTTCCGCGCCATCAGCCCGCCGTCGACCGGGATGGTGACGCCGGTCAGGTAGCTGGCGGCGGGCAGGCAGAGGCTCAGCGTGATGTGGGCGACTTCTTCGGGGGCGCCGTAGCGGCCGAGCGCCGTGCGGCGTTTGGCATAGGTCTGGCGGGCCTCGTCGGGGATGGCGTCGGTCATGCCGGTGAGGATCGGCCCCGGGCAGATGCAGTTGACGGTGATCCCCTCGCGGCCGAGTTCGACGGCCAGGGCGCGGGTCAGGCCGGTGACCCCGGCCTTGGCGGCGGCATAGGCGCTGTCGCGGGCCGTGGCGCCCAGGGCCTCGGTGGAGGCGATGTTGACGATGCGCGGGGCGGCGGACTTGCGCAGATGGGGCAGGGCCGCGCGGATCACCCGGTGGTGCGAGGTCAGCAGGACGGCGATCGAACGGTCCCAGACCGCCTCGTAGCCCTCATCGTCGATGGCCGCGAAGCCGGAAATCCCGGCGTTGTTGATCACGCAGTCCAGGCCGCCGAAGCGGACGGCGACCTCACCCACCACGGCGATGATCTGATCGGGGTCGGCGACGTCCAAAGACCAGGGATGGGCCGAGCCGCCAGCGGCCACGATGGTCTCGGCCACGGCCATGGCGGCCTCGGTATCGCGGTCGGTGACGGCGACATGAGCGCCCTCGCCGGCGAAGACCCGGGCGGTGGCCGCCCCCATGCCGCCGCCCGCCCCGGTGACGAGGACGACGGAACCCTGGACCGAGCGGCTGAGCGACATGGAGTGATCCTTCAGGAGAGCGACAGGCCGCCGTCGACGATCAGGGTCTGGCCGTTAACATAGGAGGCCAGGGGCGAGGCCAGGAACAGGGCCGCGCCGGCCATGTCGTCGGGCGTGCCCATGCGGCCGGCGGGGATGGCCCGCAGGGCGCCGGCCAGGCGGTCGGGGTTTTCGGTGGTGACGGCGGTGAGCTTGGTGGCCACCAGGCCCGGCGCCAGGCCGTTCACACGGATGCCGTCCCGGGCCCAGGCTTCGCCGAGCGTCTTGGTCAGGCTGATGGCGCCGGCCTTTGAGGCGGCGTAGGCGGGGTTGCCGCGGTTGGACTGGAAGCCCGAGACGGAGCTGACGATGATGATCGAGCCCTTGGCGGCGGCCAGCCGGTCGTGGAAGGCGTTGGAGCAGTCCATCAGGCTGTCGAGATTGACGGCCATGACATGGTCCCAGCCGGCGGGCGCGAACTCCCCACGCCTGTAGATCACCGTGCCCTGGCACAGCACCAGAACGTCGAGGGCCGGGAGCCTGGGGGCCTCGGCTGCGATGGCGGCGCGGTCGGAGACGTCCACGCTCGCATAGGTCAGGCCGGCGAGATCGGAGCCTTCGACGCCGTCATAGTCGGCCGCCTTCGCCCGCGTCCCCCAGACATGGACCGCCGCGCCGCGCGTCCTGAAACCGTGAGCGATCCCGTTGCCGATCCCGCTGGACCCGCCCACCACGAGGACGGTCTGGCCAGTGAAGTCGAGGTCGGACATGGCGGGCTCCCTTTGCGCAGATCAGATCCGTCTGTCGTTGGGGCAAGCAATGGTTTTCCTCCCCTGTGGAGCGCAGCGGAACGGGGGAGGAACAGGCGGTGCTTATCTTCAGGCCGCCGGCTGGATCATGCCCACCCGCAGGTCGGTGGCGACATAGGCCAGTGCATCGTCGGCGAACAACCGGCCGTGGGCCACCGCGAGCCCCAGTTGACCGCGGCGGGCCTGGCGTATGCTCACCTCATAGCGCACCAGCAGAGTCTGGGGGGTGACGTCACCCTTGAACCTGACCTCGCCGCCCAGCGCGCGGCCCTTGCCCGGCGATCCCGACCAGCCCAGCCAGTAGCCCACCAGTTGCCACATGGCGTCCAGCCCCAGGCAGCCTGGCATCACCGGGTCGCCGGGAAAGTGACACGCGAAGAACCAGAGGTCGGGGGTAATATCCAGCTCGGCGACGATGTGGCCCTTGCCGAACTCGCCACCGTCGAGGCTGAGCTCGGTGATCCGGTCCATCATCAGCATGGGCGGCGCGGGCAACTGCGCATTGCCAGGCCCGAAATAGCCGCCCTGGCCCGACGCGATCAGGTCGGCCTTGCTGTAGCTGGATTTCGGCTGGTGGAAGTCATGCGGACTGGCCATGGCGTGCGGTTCCTTTCTGGATCGTGCTGCGATTGGAGATCGGCAGCCGCAGGCCGCCGGAGACGAAGACCCAGATCTTCTCGGTCAGCTCGGCGCGGTCGGGCCGATGGCCGCCGGTCAGCGCGCCGATCAGCGCCTGGCGGATGCCGCCGATCAGCAGGGCGATCGTCAGACGCGGATCGAGGTCGGCGGGGATCATGCCGTCCCGCTGGCCGGCGCGCAGATTGTAGGCGCCGGCCGTCAACTGGCGCCGCGTGAAGGCCTGCTCGACGTCGAGAACCTCTGCGGCGCGGCTCAGGGGTCCGACCACCAGCGGTGCGAAGGGATGGTCGTAGTGGAAGGCGATATAGGCGGCGATCCGCTCCTTCTCGCGGCCCGCCCAGTCCGGCGACACCAGCTTGGAGGGGCTGAAGGCGGCCGCCTCGAGCCGGTTGTAGAAGGCCTCCACGACCGCGGCGATCAGGCCCGCCTTGGAGCCGAAGTGGTGATAGGCCAGCCCCACCGAGACCTTGGCCCGCTTGGCCACCGCCTGCATCTCCAACAGGCCATGGCTGGCGATCAGCTCCTCCTGCGCGGCGCGGATCAGACGTTCGGGGGCACCGATCTTCGGGATGGTCATGGCTGGACCTTGGAGTGAACTGAATTCAATTCAGACATAGGAGCGGGCGATCCACAAGCCTCAATCACGGCCATCCCCGCAGTTAGGCCGGCGGCAGGTTCTGGATTTGCAGGGTGGTGAAGGCGTTCACCTGGGCCGGGGTCATGGCGGCCACCAGGGTCGAGGTGAGCTGGCGCACCTGGGTCACGGTCAGCTTGGGGATCTGGGTGGCGGTGAAGGCGGTCACCTGGGTGGTGGTCAGGGCGCCGATCAGGGTGGTGGTGAGCGCGCCGATCTGGGCGCCGGGCAGGGCGCCGATCTGGCTGGCCGTGAAGCGCTCCAGTTGGGGGGTGTCGATGGCCGAGACCTGGGTGGCGGTGAGGCCGGTGATCTGGGTCGCCGCCAGGGTCGCGAACTGGGTGGCCGAAAGCCCGAACAGGTTGGTGGTGGAGAGCGCCCCCACCTGGCCGGCGGTCAGGCGCACGAGCTGGGTGGCGGTCAGCTCGCCGAAGTCGGTGGCGCTGAGGCTACGGATATTGGCGGCGCTGACGCCCTGAATCTGGGTGGCCGACAGGCCGGCCACCTGGGTCTCCGTCAGGGCCGAGAAGTTGGTGGCGGTCAGGCCGGCGATCTGGCTGGCGGCCAGGGCCGACAGCCGGGTCTCGTCCAGGGCGGCCAGGTTGTCGGTCCCGAAGGCGTTGATCTGGGCCGCCGTCATGGCGGAGAGCTGGGTGAGGTCGAACTCGCCCAGGTCGGTGGCCGACAAGGCCGCCAGCTGGGTGGCGGTGATCGCCCGGACCTGGCTGGTGGTGAGGCCCGTCACCTGGGTGGCGTCGAGGGACGCCAGGTTGGTCGAGGACAGGCCGGCGAACTGGGCGGCGGTCAGGCTGCCGATCTGATCGGGGCGGAAGCGGCCGAAATCGGTGGCCGACAGCTCGCCCAGCGCCGTGGCGCTGATGCCGCGAAGCTGGGTGGGGGTGAGCCAGCCGAACTGGGTGTCGTTGAGCGCCGCGACGCCCGAGGCCGACAGACCGCCGAACTGCAGAGCGCTGAGCCCGTCGAACTGGGTGTCGAACAGGGCCGGCAGGGCGCTGGCTGAGAGGGCGCCGAACTGGCCCGCCGTGAAGCCCTGGATCTGGGTGGCGGTGAACTCGCGCACGTCGGTGGCGGTGAGCGCGCGGACCTGGAAGGCGGTGAGGCCCTTGAGCTGGGTGTTGCTGAGCTGCTGGATCACCGTGGCGTTCAGCGAGCCGATATGGCTGGCCGACAGGGCGCCGATCTGGGTCGCGGAGAGGGACACGACCTGGGTGGGGGTGAAGCGTGCGAAGTCGGTGGCGTCCAGGGCGCTGAGCTGGCTGGCGGCGAGGCCCTTGATCCGGTCGGGATCGAGCGCCTGGAACTGGGTGTCCGACAGCGATCGCAGATTGGTCAGCGACAGGCCGCCAAGCTGGCTGGCGGTCAGGGCGGCGATCTGGGTCGTGGCCAGTTCGGCGAAGTCGGTTTCCGACAGGCTGGCCATCTGGGTGGCGGTGAAGCCGGCCGTCTGGGTGGTGGTCAGGCCGCGGACCTCGGTCTCGTCCAGGCTGGCCAGGTTGGTGGCCGACAGCGCGCCGAGTTGGCCGCCGCTCAGGGCGCCGATCTGGCCAGAGGTGAATTTGTCGAAGTCGGCGCTCTCCAGGCCGCGCACCTGGGTGGCGGTGAGGCCCTTGACCTGGGTGGTGGTCAGCGCGGCCACCTGGGTGGCGTCCAGGGCCGAGAGGCCTGTCGAACTCAGGCCCGAGATCTGGGTCGCCGACAGGGCCGCGATGGCGCCCGGCGCGAGGGCGGCGAAATTGGTGGCGGCGATGGCGCCGACCTGGCTGGCCGACAGGGCGCCGACCTGGGTGGCGGTCAGCCGGCCCAGGGTCGCGGAGTCCAGGTCGCGCAGCTGCAGGGTGCTGAGGCCCTTGACCTGGGTGGTGGTGAGCGCGGCCACCTCGGTGGCGTCGAACTGGGCCAGGTGGGTGGTGGCCAGGGCGCCGATCTGGCTGGCGGTGAAGCCGCCGATCTGGGTGAGGTTGAACTCGTCGATGTCGCCGGTGGTGAGGCCCTTGATCTGGCTGGTGGTCAGGCCCTTCACCTGGGTGGCCGACAGGGCGCCGATCTGGGTGGCGTTGAGCCCTGAGAGGTTCGTCGCCGACAGCCCCGCCAGCTGGGTTCCGGCCAGGGCGGCGAGGCGGGTGGTGTCCAGGGCGCCGAGCTGGCTGGAACTGAGGCCCCCGAGCTGGGAGGCGTTCAGCGCCGTGAGCTGGGCGGTGTTGAACACCACCGCACTGGAGAAGTGGGCGATCTGGGTGGCCTTCAGGCCCTTAACCTGGCTGGCCGACAGGGCGGCGACCTGGGTCACCGACAGGGACTCGATTCCCGTCACGCTGAGCGCGCCCACCTGGGTCGAGGTGAGCTGCTGCGTCTTCGTGGTCGAGAGCGACTGCAAGACCGTCGCCGAGAGGGCGGAGATCTGCGCAGCCGAGAGATACGAGATCGGCATGACGCCAGCCTTAGCCGGTCACGCTTAAGCGATGATCAACCGCCGGGCGATTTTTCGCGGGGGGGCGATGTGGGGTGGTTTTCCTCCCCTGTGAAGCGGAGCGGAACGGGGGAGGAAAAGACCAGGCTTCAGCTCACCAGGTCGCGCACCATGGACTTGCGGGCCATCCAGAAGATGGCGGCGGCGATGAGGGTGAAGAACGAGGTCAGGACCATGGACCAGCGCAGGCCCTCGGCGGCGCCGAGCCCGCCCGCGGTGGCCAGGGCGTCGCTGAGCAGGCCGACGAACAGCGGGCCGAGACCCAGGCCGATGAGGTTCAGCACCAGCAGCAGAAGGGCCGCCGCCGTGGCCCGGGTGTGGGCGGGCACCACGCTCTGGGCGGTGGCGAAGACCGGACCGTACCAGAGCGAGCCCAGGATGCTGGGGATGATGGTCAGCCACAGGGCCGTCATCGGGTTGGCGACGGTGTAGATGAAGTAATAGGAGGGCAGGGCCAGGACCGCGGCCGCCGCCGGAACCACGGCGTAGCCACGGGCGTCCTTGCGGGCGGCGATATCGGCGAACCATCCCCCCAGCAGGGTGCCGACGATGCCGGCGGCTCCGCCGATCAGACCCAGGGCCAGGCCCAGGAACCCGGCCGACTTCAGGCCGTAGGGCGCGGCCAGCAGGGCCAGCTGGTCGCCGTGCAGGCGCATGAAGAAGGCGGCGTTGAAGGCGCCCTGGCCATAGCCGACGAAGGCCATCAGCCCGGCGGCCACCGCCATCAGCCAGAAGGTGGGCTTGCTCCCGAGGACCTTGAAGGCGGCCGACAGCGGCGGGGCGGCCTCGGCCTGGCTGGTGGCCAGCGCCGACATGTATTTGCGCGGCTCCTTGAGGCAGAGGCCGGCCACCAGGGCCAGGACCAGGCCCGGCGCGCCGGCCACGAAGAAGGCGGTGCGCCAGCCATAGGCGTCGGCGATCAGCCCGCCCATGACCAGCCCCAGCAGGGTGCCGATGGGGATGCCGAGGGAGTAGGTGGCCAGCGCCGAGGCGCGCTTCTCCTTGGGGGTATAGTCGGCGATCAGCGAGTGGGCGCAGGGGTTGCAGCCGGCTTCGCCGAAACCGACCCCCATGCGGGCGATCAGCATCTGCGGAAAGGTCTGGGCCCGGCCGCTGAGCACGGTGAAGCCGCTCCACAGGGCCATGGAGGCCGCGATGATCCAGGGCCGGGAGAACCGCTCGGCCAGCCGGGCGATGGGGATGCCCAGCGTCGTGTAGAAGAGCGCGAAGGCCAGGCCCGTCAGCATGCCCAGCTGCCAGTCGGCGAGGCCCAGGTCCTGCTTGATCGGCTCGGCCAGGATCGAGACCACCTGCCGGTCCAGGAAGGACAGGATGTAGGCCCCCAGCAGGATGGAGAGCGCGAAGGCCCGGTAGCGGGCGTTGAAGGGGGTTGGTTCCTCGTCGGCAAGCGCGGCGGGCGCGACGGCGTCGACCATGGTCTCGAACTCCCTGACTTTTTTATCGTTGGCGTCAGATTGGCTCAGTTGGGGGCGGGGCGCCACCGCCGCTTGCACGCCGGCGCGGGCCGCCTCAACGTGACGCACCTCTTCGCCGCCTTGCGCGTTGAGCCTGTGACTGATCACAAGGACTCCCATGGCCGCTTCCCGTCTCCTGCTCGCCGCCGGCGCCAGCGCCCTGGCGCTGGCCGCGTGCAACCCGCAAACCGCCTCGACGCCCCCGGCCCAGTTCCCGGCCAGCGTCCCCGAGGCGCCCGCGCCGGTCCCGGTTCCCACCGAAGACCCCAATGCGCCGGTGGAGGCGCCCGCGCCGGGCTCGCCGGCGGGCTTGCCTGATGACCGGACCCCGATCTCCGAGGCGCCCTTCACGCCGCAGAGCGCCCAGGGCGCGGCCGATGTGGTGCAGACCTATTTCGCCCTGATCGGCGAGAAGAAGTACGCCCAGGCCTGGGCGCTCTGGGGCGACGGCGGCAAGGCCAGCGGCATGACGGCCGAGCAGTTCGCCGCCAGCTTCGACCAGTATTCCCAGTACCACGGCAATGTCGGCGCGCCGGGGCAGATGGAGGGGGCGGCGGGTTCGTCCTATGTCGAGGTTCCGGCGATCGCCTTCGGGCGGCTGAAGACCGGCGCTGCGTTCAACCTGAAGGGCCCGATCACCCTCAAGCGCGTCAACGATGTGCCGGGCTCCACGCCCGAGCAGCGCAGGTGGCATATCCAGACCAGCGGTCTGAAGCCGGTGGCGCCCTGACCCGCCGGAAGACCTGCGTTGGGATTGGTCATCCGTCGCGGATCGGCGCGACGCCGGACCGCGAGCCATGGGCAAACCCGCCGGCGCCGCTACGATGCCCTTTGACATCGAAGACCGCACGGCGCGGCCCGCCGTCCTGAAGAAGGACTGAACGCCATGCGTGCGAACCCCTGGATGAAGCTGACGATGGACGCCTGGTCGTTAGGCGTGGAGGCGTCCTCGGTGATCGGCCTGCGCACCCTGAAGATGGCGGCTGGCGGACCGGGCGCCCAGACCGAGGCGGCGCTGATGATCAATGAGAAGATCGCCTCGACCCTGGACCTGCAGATGCGGGCCATGACGGGCGGGCTGGGAATGACGCCGCACGGGGCGGCTTCCAGGACGGTGGCGCACTATCGCCGCAAGGTGCGGGCCAACCGGCGTCGGCTGTCGAAGGTTTAGAACGGTCGGGGCTTCCTTCCAGACGGAGGAAGCCCCGGTCCGACTTAGCGCTTCCGGACGAGGCCCAGCAGGAAGAGCAGCAGGATCGCGCCGAGGGTGGCGATCACCAGGCTGCCGATGAGGCCGCCGAAGCTGATGCCCAGGACGCCGGCGAGGAAGCCGCCCAGCAGGGCGCCGACCACGCCGACTATGAGGTTGGTCAGCAGGCCGTGGCTGCGGCCCATGACCTTTTCCGCGATCCAGCCGGCCAAGATGCCGATGATGATCGCGCCGATAATTCCTACGCCGCTCATGTTGTTAGCCCTCTCTGATTTCCTGACGGGGTGGAAACGCGGATAGGCGGCCAAGGTTCAGTTGGGCTTGCATCGCCCCCCTGGAGGTGAGAGGCGAGCGGCATGATCTTCAACCCAGCCCTTGGCCTGTGGCGGCGCATCCGGCGGCGGATCGCCGGCACGGGGCTCAGCCTCGACACGGTGGCCGACGCCGAGGCGCAGCTGACCGCCCTCGAGGCCGATCTGCCGGCCTATCTCTGGGCGTACCGCGAGGTGCTGGGGCCCTGGCTCGCGGAGGCCGCGGCGGCGGGCGACCTGGCCGACCAGCTGGTGCGCTGGCTGCATCGCCACAACCAGTTCCTCTATGCCACCGCCCAGACCCGGGCGGAGCTGGCGCAGGTCTATGTGCAGGCCATGGCCGACACCGCCGAGCTGCTGGCGGAGGCGCGCACCCTGCCGGAGGTCGAGGCCGGCATGCCGCACCTGTTCGCCGAGCATCACAAGCGGCTCGCCCTGGCCCTGCGGGTGGCCTTCGGGACGCGCCTGCGCGACACGGTGCAGTCGGAGTATTCGCCGGGCCTGCAACTGGCCATGCTGGGCCTGGACCGGGTCGAGACCCCCGTGCTGGACGTCGGCTGCGGCGCCACCGGCGCCCTGGTGGCGCACCTGCGCGCCGCCGGCATCGAGGCCATGGGCCTGGACCGTGACGCCCAGGCGCCGGGAACGGTGATGGGGGACTGGCTCATCCAGGACTTCGGGCGGAGCGTCTGGGGGACCGTGACCTCGCACCTGGGGTTCTCGCTGCACTTCCTGCACCACCACCTGTCGGGCCACGACCTGGCCTACGACTATGCGCGGGCCTACCGGCGCATCCTGGCCTCGCTGAAGGTGGGCGGCCGCTTCGCCTATGCCCCGGCCCTGCCCTTCGTGGAGGATGTGCTGGGGGCGGGCTACGGCGTCGAACGCCGCAGTCTGGCCTCCTATGGCGGCGGCCTGCCCATCGAGAGTTCCACCGTGGTGACGCGGCTGGTCTAAACCGCCGCCGAGGTCATCAGCGGGGCGCCGTCCAGGGTGTCGGCGATGGCGGTGAGCGCGCGTTCGATCTGGGCCCGCGAGGCCGGGCCGCCGAGACCGACGCGGACGGCTTCCGGCGGGCCGGGCGCGGTGGCGAAGGCGTCGGAGACCACCACCCCCAGGCCGCTGGCGCGCAGCTGGAGCGCAAACTCCCCCCGGGTCCAGCCGGCGGGCAGGGTCAGCCACAGATGGAAGCCGTCGGGATGGGCCGCGAAGCTCCGGGCCGGGAGAAGGCGGGCGGCCAGGCGCTGGCGGGCGCGGGCCTCGGCGCGGATGGCGTCGCGGACCTGATGGGCGGCCCCGCCGGTGATCCAGCGCGTGGCGACGGCGGCGGTGAGCGGCGAGGCCATGGCCGCGGTCGCCCGGATCGCGGCGCGGACCTTACCCCCGGACCGGCTGTCGGGCGCCACGAGGTAGGCGATCCGCAGGGCCGGGGAGACGTGCTTGGCCAGGCCCGCGATGTGGAAGGTGAGATCGGGAGCGAGCGCGGCCAGGGGCGGCGGAGAGTCCTGAGGCAGCAGGCCATAGGCGTCGTCCTCGACAATCGGGACGGCGTGGGCGCGGGCGATGGCCGCCAGGGCCTGGCGGCGGGCCAGGGACATGGTGGCGGTGGTGGGGTTCTGCAGGGTCGGCGTGCAGCACAGCGCCTTGACCGGGTGCTCGCGGCAGGCGGCATCGAAGGCCTCGGGCAGGATGCCCTCGGCGTCCATGGCCAGACCGATGAGGGTCACACGAAGCTGGGCGGCCAGGGCCTTCAAGCCGGGATAGGTCAGGGTTTCGGCGCAGATGACGTCGCCCGGCGCCGCCAGGGTTCCGATCACCGCCAGCAGGGCGCTCTGGGCGCCGGGGCAGACAGTGACGCGCTCGGGGTCGAGGTCCGGTAGCCGGTCCTTCAGCCACAGGGCGCCGGCCTCCCGGTCGGCCAGGGCGCCGCCCGCCTCCTGATAGCGCAGCAGCAGGTCCAGACCCGTGGCCTGGAGTTCGCCCGCCTCGCGCCACAGGCGCGCGGTGAGGGCGGCGTCCTCGAAGTGCGGGGGCAGGTTCATGCTGAGGTCGACGGGACCGGCGCGCGGGGCCGGGGGCTCGGCGGACCGCACATAGGTGCCCTGGCCGACCCGGCCCTCCACCAGGCCCCGGCGCCGCGCCTCGGCATAGGCGCGGCTGACGGTGGTGAAGTCGATGCCCAGGCGCTGGGCCAGGGTGCGCTGCGGCGGCAGCCGGGCGCCGGCCGCCAACCGTCCCGAGTCGAGATCGGCGGCGATGGCGTCGGCGATGGCCAGGTAGACCGGACCCGTGGCGCGCGCCAGGCCGGGGCGCCAATCATCGCTCATGTTCATCTCCATACATTTGAATATTGTATGGGTCATCGAGGGGGCTCGCAAGAGAAGGATCTTGTCGATCTCCTCTGTGACCGAGCGTCGCTAATCATGCATGCAATTGTCATTGAGTGTAGATTGCTGGCGCCCTATATCCCTCATGCGCCCCGAACGGACGCGAGGTTTGAGGGATCAAGCGACATGGACGCCAAGCGGTCCGCCAGCGAAGGCTTCAAGCGGGGCCTGCGACGCCGTTGTCCCAACTGTGGGGAGGGCGCGCTCTTCCAAGGATATCTGAAGGTGCAGTCGACCTGCGAGGCCTGCGGTCACGACAACGGAACCTACCGGGCCGACGACGGGCCGGCCTATCTCACCATCGTCCTGGTGGGGCACCTGGTGGTCGCCCCGCTGCTCTGCTTCCCGTTCATCTGGCAGGCGCCCCTGGCCTTCGTCCTGCCCTTCACCCTGTCCCTGGTGACCGCCGCGACGCTGGCGCTGCTGCCGGTGGTGAAAGGCGCCTTCATCGGGGTACAGTGGAGCGCCCGGGCGACCGCCACCCAATAGCCACCGCCGGGCTGGAGACCACATGGCCCGAACCCTCCTGATCTTCGCAGCCCTGCTGGGCGGTGGCCTGATCGCCGCCCAGGCCTCGGCGCAGGACGCGGCCACCGACGCCTCGGCCGACCGGGGGCGGGACCTGGCGCTGAAGCATTGCAGCCGGTGCCACTCGCTGGAGCCGGTCGGCGCCAGTTCCGAGCCCGCCGCGCCGCCGTTCCGCGAGCTGCACAAGAGGTATCCCGTCGAGAGCCTGGGAGAGGCCTTGGCCGAAGGCATCATGGTGGGGCACCCCCAGATGCCGGAGTTCAGGTTCGATACCGACGACGTCACCGCCGTGATCGACTATCTCAGCCGCATCCAGTCGGGGACCGCGACGCCGAGCCCCTAAACCCAGAATGTGCATAACCGTTTGTTCGTCTCTCGCTGGTTACAAGGTGATCACGCAGCGGAGGAAATAATGGCGGGAAACGCGGCCTCATCACGGAAATCACTGTCCCTGGCCCTGGGAAGCGTGGCCAAGGCGCAGGCGGCCGTTCAGGCGCTGTCCGACAATTTCGACGGCTGGATGCACGAGGAAGTGGTCAAGCTGGACGCCGCCCGTGAAGCCTTGCCCCGCGACGGCTACGGCATCGAGGCCGTCAGCGTCCTCTATATGCGCGCCCACGACATGAAGGGCCTGGCCCCCACCTTTGGCTATCCCCTGATCCACCAGCTGGCCGCAGGCCTCTGCGTGCTGATCGACGACGACAACCTGCCCTTCGAATCGCGCCTGCCGCTGATCGACGACCACATCGACGCGATCCGCACCCTGGCCAGCAAGAAGGTCAGAAGTCAGGCGGACGCGTTCGGCCGCAAGCTGGTGGCCCAGCTGGAGGGCGATCTCCGGCAGTTGATGGAAAGGGCCTGACGCCCTAGACCCTTTCCGGATCAGGTTGAAACAACCTGATCGGATAAAATGGGTCTATCTTCTTGAATCTAGAGCATGTCCGGGCGGCGAACCGCTTCCCACTTGCGCCTGACATGCTCTAGGCCGCCGCCTTCGCCCCGTAGGTTTCCACCCAGCGGCGCAGCAGGTTGATGTCGGCGGGACCCGCCTGGTTGGCGACGATCTTGCCGTCCTGGAAGACGAACAGGGCCGGGATGCCCTTGATGCCATACTGCGCCGAGAGCTGCGGTTCGGCGTCCACGTCGATCTTCACGAAACGGGCGCGAGGCTCCAGTTCGGCCGCGGCGCGCTCGAAGATGGGGGCCATGGCCTTGCAGGGGCCGCACCAGGCCGCCCAGAAATCCACGATGATCGGGATGCCGCTGCCCGCCACATGCTTCTTGAAGCGCGCGGTGGTCAGGGCCACGGGATGGCCGTCGAACAGGGCCTGATGACACTTCCCGCACTTGCCGGCCCTGGGATCGCGCCCCGCCGGCAGGCGGTTGGTGGCGTCGCATTGGGGACAGACGATCTGAACGGACATGGCGGTCTCCTTCGGTGCGAAACACGCAAGGCCTTAGATAGGCGTTGTTGAGCGGGTCGCTACAGTTGAGCGCCTGGGAAGTCTGCTCGATTGTACATCAGACCGAGAGGCTGGATCGCAAACGCAAAGCGTCAGCCCAATTGATCACGATGGCGCTTGAGCGCCACCACCAGCTCCTCAGTCGGCGGCGCCGGACTCATCACAGCGTCGAGGAAAGCATTCCGATCGGCGCCGGTCAGCACCATCCGTTCATGCTCGTCTAACACCCTGCGTGCGCCCTCATAGGTCAGGTCCCCGGCCGTCAGACCACTCACGGCCATGGCGCGCTGGATCAAATCCTTGGCGGATTCGGTGACCCGCAATTGGATACTCTCCTTCTTGAGCTCGCGCGCGGTCATTCCAAAAATGTACAGCGAAGCGCCGTGGGGCGCGAGTTCAGGATTGCCCCTACGGCGCGAACAGGTCCCCGCCGCCGCGTTCGATCCCGTCCTTGCGCAGGGTCTCGACCTTGAGCGCCCCGGCGGGGGGCGGCGCGAGGATCTCCATCTGCGGGTGGGCCAGGGTCAGCCAGTCGAGGCCGGCCTGGGGGGCCAGCGGGATGATCCCGCGATCATGATAGGGGGCGACGTCGGGGCCCGGGCGGGCGGTCAGCATCGAGAAGCAGCCCTCCTTGACGATCCCGGCGATCCAGAACCAGTCCTGCCCGGCCATCGTGAACTGGTGCTTGTCCTTCAGCTTCACCTTCGGAGCTTGCGGCGCGGTGTACTCGAAGAAGGCGTCGGCGAAGATCAGCACCCGGTCGTTGTGGGAAAAGTCGCGGCCCTCGGACTTGAAGTTGAACACCGGCTTGCCGCCCGGTCCGGGCCACGCCCAGGGGGTCATCGAGGCTGTCAGCTTGCCGTCGGTCAGCCGGAAGATCGGGGCGGTGTCGCGGATCTTCACGCTGGCCTTGCCCGACAGGTCGTTGGGGGTGTGGTCGTTCTCCCAGGCAAACAGCGGCGGGTCGTCGAAGACGTTCGCGAACGTGGCGAGCAGTTCGTCCAGGGACGTCTTGCGCGCGTACTCGTTGCACATCAGTCGACGCACATTCCGGGGCCGACCTGACCCTTCACCACGGTGGTGAAACAGCCGCAGGGGTCTGAGGTGGCCTGGCACTGGCCGGTGACGGCGGCGGCCGGATCGGCGGGCGGCTCGCCCTGATAAAGGCAGCGGCCCTGGCAGTCGGACTTATCGGAGCAGGTCTTGCCGGCGTCGGCATAGGCGATGACGCAGGCGGGCTTCTGCATGCGGCAGACGGGGCGCACCGTGCCGCCCTTGGCCGTGCATCGCGCGACATCGGGGCCTGCGGCGGCGGTCACCGGCGGCGGCGGCGTGGGCGCGCAGGAGACCATGACCAGGGCGAGGGCGGCGGCGAGGATGGATTTGAACATGCCCGACTAGACCACGCGCCGGGACCTAGGCCAACAGGCGCCCGCAAGCCTCCGCCATCCGCTCACCCAGCTGCGCGCCATAGGTCGGGAACAGGTGCGGCTCGATGGCTTCCAGCTCCATCAGCAGCGGGCCATGGGCGGTTGTCAGGAGGTCGACGCGGCAGGCCAGGGCCGGAACGGGCAGGGCGGCCACGAAGGCCTGGGCCACCTCAATCTCGGCGGAGCTTGGCGCATAGGCGTGCTCACTGCCGCCATGGATGACCTGGATGCGATACTCGCCGCCCCGGGGCAGCTTGCGCACCGCGTGCGAGAATTCGCCGTCCACGAAGATGAGGGAGATCTCGCCCTCGGTCATGATCTCAGGGATCAACGGCTGGACGAACTGGCCGGGCTGGAGGACGACGTCAGCGGCCTGCGCGCGGGTCAGGCGCGTCTGGCCAAACCCGCCGCCGCCCACCACGGGCTTTACGACGATCTCATCGGCGGCGAGCGCGGTGAAGGCGTCGGCTGCGGAGACCGGTGACTCCACGAACAGGCTCGGGATCACTCGCAGGCCTTTGAACCCGAGCTCCTCCAGGTACCTCTTCGACAGGTTCCAGCGGACCAGGGCCGGATCGTTGGCCACGGGCGCGAGGCGGCTGGCCCGGTCCAGGAAGGCCAGGAACTCCGCCTGGTGATCCACATAGTCCCAGGTGGTGCGGATCAGCAGCAGGTCGAACTGGGCGGGATCACAGACCCGCCAGTCGGCCTCCGACAGCGACCAGCCCCGCGCCTGGAAGGCCGGCGTCAGGGCGGCCAACTCGCGGTCGTGCTCATAGGCGTCCGGCCTGCGCGTCTGCGCCGTGGTGAGGCACTCGGCGCAGGCCAGATAGGCGATCCGCTTCAGGAAACGATTTCCTCGCGGATGGTGCGGCGCGCGATCCAGAACAGGGCCGTGGCCACGACGCCGAGGAAGGCCGAGAAGATCAGCGCCCAACGCACGCCCTCGGCCGAGCCGAGCTGCATCGGCCCGTTGGCCAGGACGTCGGAGAGGATGCCGACGAACAGCGGTCCCAGGCCCAGGCCCACCAGGTTGATGATGAACAGCAGGATCGAGGCCGAGGTGGCGCGCATCTGCGGCGGCACCAGGCTCTGGGCGCTGGAATAGACCGGCCCGTACCAGAGCGAGCCCAGCAGGCCCGGCAGGATCAGCAGCCAGAGGGCCCAGAAGGCCGAGGGCAGCAGGATGGCGGTGGCGTAGATGAAGGGCGAGATCAGTGAGGCGACGGCCGGGACGCTCATATAGGCGCGGATGTCACGCTTGGCGGCCCAGTCGGCGATCGCGCCGCCGGCCCAGGAGGAGATGATCCCCGCCGTGCCGCCCATCAGGCCCAGCGCCAGGCCCAGGAAGCCCACCGAACCCAGGCCGAACCGGTCGGCCATCTGGGCCACTTCCTCAGCGTGGTTGCGCAGGAAGAAGGAGGCGGTGAAGGGGGCGTGGCCGTAGCCGATGAAGGCCTTCACGGCGGCGCCGAAGGCGATGAACCAGAAGACCGGCTTGCCGCGCAGGTACTTCAGGGTGGCGGCGAAGTGGCCCTTGCCCGGCGCGTGGGCCGCGGCGGCGGCCGCGCTCATGGCCTTGCGGGGCTCCTTGAGGGTCAGGAAGACCACCACGGTGAACAGCAGGCCGGGAACGCCGGCCAGCAGGAAGGCGGTGCGCCAGCCGTAGGCGTCGGCGATCAGCCCGCCCATGGCCAGGCCCAGCAGGCCCCCCAGCGGCGTGCCGATGGAGAAGAAGGCCAGGGCCGAGGCGCGCTTTTCCTTGGGCGCGTAGTCGGCGATCAGGGAGTGGGCGGTCGGCGTGCAGCCCGCCTCGCCGATCCCGACCCCGATGCGGGCGCCGATCAGTTGGCCGAAGCTTGACGCCTGGCCGCACAGCACGGTGAAGCCCGACCAGACGGCCAACGAGCCGCCGATGATCCAGACCCGGTTGAAGCTTTCCGCCAGGCGGGCGATGGGCAGACCGAGCACCGTATAGAACAGCGCGAAGGCCAGGCCGGTCATCAGGCCCAGCTGCCAGTCGGCGAGCCCCAGGTCGTTCTTGATCGGCTCGGCGAGGATCGTGACGATCTGCCGGTCCAGGAAATTCAGGGTGTAGACCGCCAGCAGGATCACCAGGGCGTAGCGGCGGTAGGCGTCGGAGACCAGGGGGACGGCGGGGCTCGTGCCGTCGGAAATGCTGGCGCCGAGGGGGGCCGGGGCGGATGCCTCGGTCATGATGGGGTTTCCTCAAATTTTCTAAAGTTTGGAGACACTAGACGGCGCCCGCCCTCCCAAGCCAATAGCTGCTGCGCGATTTGGGCGAAGGATTTTGAGCGATGGAACTGCTGATTGGAACGCGGAATTGGTCAAGCTGGTCGCTGCGGCCCTGGCTGGCGATCAAGCGCACCGGCGCCCCCTTCACCGAGACCCTGATTCCGCTGCGCCAGGAAAACAACGCGACCTATGAGGCGATCCGCCCGGTCTCCAGGTCAGGCCTGGTGCCGGCCCTGAAGGACGGCGACCTGGTGGTCTGGGACTCGCTGGCCATCTGCGAGTACCTGGCCGAGAAATTCCCCGCCGCCAAGCTGTGGCCCGACGACGCGATCGCCCGCGCCCTAGGCCGCTCGGCGGCCGCCGAGATGCACGCAGGCTTCCAGGCCCTGCGCCAGGAATGCAGCATGTCGCTGGAGATTCCGCCGCA
Source organism: Phenylobacterium sp. (assembly GCF_030651185.1). Lineage (GTDB taxonomy): Bacteria > Pseudomonadota > Alphaproteobacteria > Caulobacterales > Caulobacteraceae > Phenylobacterium. The sequence goes on along the minus strand of NZ_JAUSCJ010000031.1, from coordinate 55,653 downwards.
CCAGGCCGAGCTCTCCGAGGCGGCGCTCAAGAACGTCGCCCGCATCACCGAGCTGTGGAACGAGCTGCTGGGAAGGTTTGGTGGCCCCTTCCTGCTGGGGGACTGGTCGATCGCCGACGCCTTCTACGCGCCGGTCGCCAGCCGCTTCCGCACCTATGGGATCAGGCCGGTGGGCGCGGCGGGCGCCTATGTCGACACGATCCTGGCCACCCCGGACTTCCGGGAATGGGAAGCCGCCGCCAAGGCCGAGACCTAGCTCGCAGGATCGACCCGCGGCTCGCGCTCGACCTGGACCTGATGCGGATAGGGGAAGCTGAGCCCCTTGGCCTCGAAGGCCTCCTTGACCTGTTTCACCAGGTCGTATCCGAGGTTCATCCAGTCGTCCGGCGTGCTCCAGCACCTCAAGGTGACCTTGACGGCGCTGTCGGCGAGCTCGGTGACCCTGGACCAGGGCGGGGGATCGGCCAGCACGCGGGGATCGGCCCGGGCGATCTCGACGAGCAGGGCCAGGGCCAAGTCCAGGTCATCGTCGTAGCTGATCCCGAAGGTCAGGGAGATGCGCCGCCGCCCGGCCTGGGAGAGGTTGACGATCATGTCCCCGAACACCTTGCCGTTGGGCAGGTAGAGGGTGAGGCCGTCGAAATCCTCCAGCTTGGTGTTGAACAGGTCCATGCCGGTGACGACCCCCTGGCGACCGTTGAGCTCGACCCGGTCGCCGGCGCGATAGGGACGCTGCAGCAGGATCATCACCCCGGCCGCGACGTTGCTGAGCGTGCCTTGCAGGGCCAGGCCGACGGCCAGCGAGGCCGCGCCAAGCACGGCGATGACCGAGGTGGTCTGCACCCCCAGCTGCTGCAGAGCCGCGATCAGGCCGATCGCCACCACCAGGTATTTCACCAGGCCCGAGACGAAGGCGCCCAGGGTGCGGTCGGGCGGCGACTTGCGGCGCACCCGCTGTACGGCCCGCTCCGCCAGGCCGGCCAGGCGGTTGGCCGCCCAGAGGGTCAGGATCAGGATGAGGATCGCCACCACGATCCGCACCGAGAAGGCCGCCAGCGTCGCGGCCATGCCCCGCAGCACCACCGGGTCCCCCGAGAGGGCCGAACTGATGGGGTTGAGGAGCTGGGCGGTGGTGTCGGCGAGAAGGGGGATCATGGCGGTCCTGGAGGCGTGAACCGTTGAGAACGGGCCGCCAGGGATAAGGTTCGGGCGGCGGCGAAGGCCAGGGCCCTGCTGGCCGGCTAGGACCTGTACTGCCAAACTGCAGGCGAGCGACGCCGCGGAGATGGCGGCGGCGACCGCCAAGCTGACCCTGGGAAGGTCAGAGATGGGTGGGGAACGGAGGTCCGAACTGACCTCGGTCAATGTCTGTCTGAGCCAGAAGCCGAAGTTAGGACGCCGCTGGTCTTCCCAAGTTTCAACCGGCGCCGTCGCGACCATCTTCCGGGCACGCACCCTGACACCTTGATAGAGATCCACGAGGTTAGGCGGCCCCATGGATCCGCAGTGAGAGCCAATGGCCTCCCGAATGGCGGAGCAGCTCTGTCCGTCTTTTCGGGTCGATTTGTCGCAGTTGGTCCCGAGCGCCTCCGAATTAACCCGACCGAAAGCCCCGCACCGCCTTGGTCGCGGATTGCAAACTTCTGGAGCCCGCTGTGGACACGTCCGAGGAGCTAGAGCGGATCGCGGCGCTGCAGAACCTCAGAGTTCTGGATACCGCGCCTGAGGCGGTCTTCGACAGCCTCACCCAACTTGCGGCCCTGACCTTCAACGCCCCTGTCGCGCTGGTGTCTCTGGTGGACACCGATCGCCAGTGGTTCAAGTCCTGTATCGGTCTGGACGTCTCAGAGACGGGCCGAGACGTGGCGTTCTGTGACCATGCCATTCGGCAGGATCAGGCCATGGTCGTGTTGGACGCGAGCCAGGATCAAAGATTTCGCGACAATCCCCTGGTCACCGGCGCGCCGTCCATACGATTCTATGCCGGCGCCCCGTTGATCCTGCCGGACGGCCATCGCCTCGGCACACTGTGCGTGATTGATTTCGCGCCGAGGCGGAGCTTCAGCCAGGCCGCCCGTGCTCAGCTTGAGGCCATGGCCGCCTCTGTCACTCAAGCTCTCCTGATGCGGCGGGACATCTCCACGTTTCAGCGGCTGGAGCGTGAACGGAGCAACCAGCAGCAGTTGCTGAACCAAGCCGAGGAGATGGCCGGCGTTGGCCACTGGTCGTGGGACGCCGCTTCCGACGTCACGACCTGGTCTCGCGCCCTCTATGAGATTCACGGCTGCGATCCAGCCGAGCCGCCTCCAGGTCTCGAGGGCGTCCTGGCCCTCTATGCTCCCGAAGACGCGGCGAAGCTGGCGGCGCTGGTGGAACGCGCCGTCGCGACGGGCGAGTCCTATGCTCTGCAAGCCCGCATCCTGCGACCTGACGGTCGTGAGCGCCTGGTGTCTGCTCGGGGCGCCCCGGCGATGAATGCCGACGGGTCCGTCGCCGCGCTCTTCGGGACCTTTGTGGACGTCACCGACCTCAAGCTTGCGGATCAACGCCTGCGGCAGAATGAGGCCCGGCTTCAATTTCTCACGGACCACGCTGCCGACCTCATTTTCCGCGTCGAGCCGGGTCGGGGAATTCTATGGGTCTCGCCAAATTGCGCCCGCTACGGCTACCAGCCCGACGACCTGATCGGCCTCCGGGCGGCGGAATTGGTGCACCCTGACGACTTGCCGAGCGTGCAGATGGTGACCGCGGCCCGGCTCGCCGGCCTGCCGGACCCCGAGGGCGCCGACTATCGCTATCGTGTCCGCCGCAAGGACGGTGGGTGGACCTGGATGGAGACCAGTCCGACCGTCATCCGGGACGTGAACGGCCGCGCCGTCGAGGTGGTCAGCGTCATGCGCGACATCACCGACCGCATGGAAATGGAAATAGCTCTGGCGGCCAGCGAGGCGCGCTACCGGCTCATGGCCACCCGAGCTTCTGACATCATCGCCTGCTATGGCGTCGACGAGAAGTTCACCTTCCTGTCTCCGGCTATCGAAAAGGTGCTGGGCTATACGCCGGAGGAACTGCTCGGCCGTGCGGCGACTGAACTCATCCACCAGGACGACGCGCGCCAGGTTCGCAAGGCCTTCACAGCCTATCTTGCCGCCGGTCCGGACGCCCCCCCGCTGCAATACGGCTACCGCGCGATCCGGAAAGACGGCGCCACGATCTGGATGGAGGCGCACGCGCGCGCAATCTATGACGCAGACACGGGGCGCCTGATCGAGTTCCAGGACACGTTGCGCGACGTTACTAAGCGCAAGACTGTGGAGTCCGCCCTTGCGGAAAGCGAGATGCGCCACAGCGTGATCGGCGAGTACGCCACCGACATCATTTCACGGAGCAGCCTGTCGGGTCGGCTTCTTTACGCCTCACCGTCAATCACGCAGGTCACAGGCTTCACGGCGCAGGAGTTAAGCCAGCACAAGCCTGCATTCCTGCAGCAGATTCACCCCGACGACCTGGAGCCGAGCCTTGCCCACGTAAGGCGAGTCATATCGGGTGAAATTTGTTCTGGGCGGCTTTCATACCGCTTCCAGCGCAAGGACGGGGAGTGGATCTGGCTCGAATGCAATCCCACCCTCGTGCGTGACGCAGAGGGCAAACCTTCAGAAATTCTAGATGTGATCCGCGACGTCAGCGCGCAACGCCAGATCGAGGCCGACCTGCTGTCGGCGCGCGACGCGGCTGAGGGCGCAGCCCGGATCAAGTCGGACTTCATGGCGAACATGAGCCACGAGATCCGCACCCCACTCACCGCCATTCTGGGATTCACGCGCCTGCTCACCGCACGCAAGGATCTCGCCCCCGAGGCCAGCGCGCAACTCGGCCGGGTCGCAACGGCAAGCGACGCTTTGCTGTCCATCGTCAACGACGTACTCGACTTCTCGAAGCTCGAGGCCGGTCACACCGAGATCAAGCCTCGTCCTGTTTCACCTCGCGGCGTCCTGCACGACGCCCTGACGATGTTCTCGCCGCTGGCCAATTCGAAGGGGTTGAGCCTGAGCTTCTCCGCCGATGGCCTACCCGACACGGTGCGACTGGATCCCGATCGGATTCGGCAGGTGCTGCTCAACCTGATCGGCAACGCCGTCAAGTTCACCAGCACGGGCGGCGTGCGTCTGGTTGCGACCTATGATCAGGCCAGTGAGCAGCTTGCCGTCGCCGTAGAGGACACCGGCGCAGGAATGAGCGACGAGCAATGTGAGCGCCTGTTCAAACGGTTCTCGCAGGTGGACGGCTCATCGACACGCCAGCACGGCGGCACCGGCCTCGGATTAGCGATCTGCAAGGGTCTGATCGAGGCGATGGGCGGTGAGATCGGCGTCGACAGCAGGCCTGGTCAGGGCTCGACGTTCCACTTCAAGATCGCTGCGCCGGAAGCCGCGATCGTGGAGCCCTGCGTTGCGGAGACCAACGCGGCGGAGGCGGCGGAGGGGCTTCGCGTTCTGGTGGTGGACGACAATGCGGTCAACCGGGAGCTCGTCAACGCCTTGGTGAGCCGACTTGGCGTCGAGGTGCTGGAGGCGGCTGACGGGCCAAGCGCCATCGAGGCGGCTTCAATCACCCCCGTCGACATTATCCTGCTCGATCTCCGCATGCCCGGCATGAGCGGTCCCGAGACCTTGGCCCGCATCCGTCAGACCGACGGACCCAACCAGAATATTCCGATCCTGGCTTTTACGGCCGATGACGATCTGGCGCGGCTTGGTCCTGACCACGGCTTTGACGGATTGGTTCGCAAGCCGATCGGGGCCACGGAATTATTCGACGCCCTTCAGCGGGGGCTCGCCTCTTTCGAGACATCCAGGGAGCCCGTCGACCGCGCCCTTTCACTCGATGCGAGCTAGCGTGTTGGTGGTGGACGAGGATCCGATGATGGTCGAACTCCTCACCACGCGGCGAACTGGCGGGCTATCACGCCTGCTATGCGAGAAACGGCCGCGACGCCCTGGAGCGCAATTCGCAGATGCGTCTCGCGGCGATGGTCCTGGACATCAGCATGCCTGAGTTGGATGGATTTGGTGTTCTCGATCACTCCGCGGTCAGGGAAGGTTGAAGTCCCTTCCCACCATGATGCTGACCGCCCGCAACCAGCCTGACGATATCCGGCGGTCGCCCTGGGCGCTCGGGACTACCTCTCAAAGCCATTCCAGGACCGGCTGTTCCTCAATCGCGTGGCTCGCCTGGTCGTCAGATCGAAGCCCAACCCTGCGCAGGGCGCTCCCGTCCCAGGCGCCCCTGACCTCTGGGGCGTGCCTACCGGTCTCAAGCCGAAAGCGGGCACAGTTCTCGACTCCTGACCCGGCTCTGGGTGGGACTGGCTGAGCTGAGATAGGTCCGGCGCTCAAGCACGCCCAGACGTCTGGAAGCCGCCGTTGGAGAAGGTGGCCTGATCCAGCGACCGCCTTTTTCAACACAATCGGTCGAAAGCCGGCCTTGGCTTCGGCCCCGAAGGCTGACCCTGCCCGAACTCGAGAGGACATGCCCTAGCTCAGAGCAACATCGCCTGCTCGGCCCGCAGGGCGGCCGCCAGGGCGTCGACATCGGCGTTCGTGGTGTAGAGGCCCGGCGTGACGCGGATCACCGGCCCTTTCTCGACCCCCGCCCGCCAGATGGTGTGGACGCGGTATTTGTCGAACAGGCGCTTCTGCACGCGCTGGGCGGCGGCGGCGGTGGTCATGCCCTTCAGGCGGAAGCTGGTGATGGCGCAGTAGCGCGCCGGGTCGTCGGGGACGCAGATCTCGACGTTGGCCACGTCGCGCACGGCGTTGACCCAGCGGTCGCGCAGGCCCCGCAGGTGCGTCTCCTTGGCGGCCGCGCCGACGGCGAAATGGAAGTCCACCGCCGTGGGAATGGTCAGCAGGGCGGCGAAGTTGACGGTGCCGGACGGGGCGCGGGCGTTGATGTCGTCGGCTGCGAGACCGTGGTGGCCATAGGCGATGTCGATGTCGGCCAGCCGGCTCTTGTCGATGTACATCGCCCCGGTGCCCAGCGGCGCCGAGGTCCATTTGTGCACCGACCAGCCGACGAAATCGGCGCCCAGGTCGGCCAACTGGAAATCGAGGCAGGCGATCCCGTGGGCGGCGTCGACGATGGTGTCCACGCCCCGGGCGCGGGCCATGGCGACGATCTCCTTGACCGGGGTGACGAGGCCGGTGCGGTTGGAAACCTGGGTCACCAGCAGCAGCTTGGCGTCGGGATTGGCCTTCAGCACCGCCTCATAGGCGGCCAGGATGTTGGCGGTGGTGGCCGGCTCCGGCATGGCGAACCGCACCACCCGGGCGCCCCGGTGGGCGCCCAGCCACGACATGGCGGCGATCATGGCGTCGTAGTCGAGGTCGCAGTGGATCACCGCGTCGCCGGGCTTCAGGGCGCGATAGTTCACGATCAGCATCTGCAGGGCGTCAGCCCCGCTGCGGGTGACGGCGATCTCGTCGGCTTGGCAGCCCACCTGCCGGGCGATGGCGGCCGAGGCCTCCCGCTGCGCCGCCGCCGCGCCCACGCCGCCCGGCAACACGTTGCGCGCCCAGATGGCGTTGGCGCGGTTCACATGGGCGTTGTGGGCGTCGAAGGCCTGGGCCACCACCCGGGGCATCAGGCTCCAGTAGCCGTTCTCCAGATTGTGGTAGCCGGGCTCCACGTCGAACTGCTTGGGCAGGTCGGCCACCGGGATCGAATTCGGACGCAGGGTCACGGGCTCCGGCTTGGCCGCGGCCATCGCGGGCGCGGCGGCGAGCAGGGCAGGGGCGCCGGCGACGGCGAGGACTTGGCGGCGGCTGGGCGGCATGGGGTCTATCCGGTTGCCCCGCCAACAAGCGCGGCCGCGCCGCCGCCAGCAAGGGCCAATCCCACGCGCGCGGCTCACGGTTGTAAGGCGACCGTTTAATGGACAGGCTCGCGCCAACAGGAGGATCGCCCGTGCCCACCCAGGACATCGAATACACCGCCGACGGCGTGACCCTGGTCGGGCGTTTGTTCGCCCCGGACGGCAAGGCCAATGGCGGCACCGTGCTGGTGGCCCACGAGGGCCCCGGCCTGTCGGACCACACCTATACGATCGCTGGCCGGCTGGCGGACCTCGGCTACAACGCCTTCGCCCTCGACTATCACGGCGGCGGCCAGGCGGTGGAGATGGACGTGGCCCGGGGTCGCATCGGCGCCTGGCTGGCCGATCCCAGCGGCATCCGCGCCCGGGCCACGGCGGCGCTCGCCGTCCTGACTTCGCAGCCCGGCGTCGACCCTAACCGCGTCGCCGGCATCGGCTACTGCTTCGGCGGCACGACGGTGCTGGAGCTGGCGCGTTCCGGCGCCGCCCTTGCCGCGGTGGTGGGCTTCCACTCGGGCCTGGGCACGGCCCGTCCGCAGGACGCCGCCAACATCAAGGGCAAGGTCCTGACCCTGATCGGCACGGCCGACCCCCTCATCCCCCCCGAGCAGCGCGTGGCCTTCGAGGCCGAGATGAGCGCCGCCAAGGTCGACTGGCAGATGCACCTCTACGGCGGCGTCGCCCACAGCTTCACCAACCCGGAGGCCGACGGCGCCCGCATGCCCGGCATCCTCTACGACGCCGGCGCCGACCGCCGGTCGTGGCGGGAAATGCTGGCCCTCTTCGCCGAGACCATCGACCGGTAGGGCCACCTGGTGGGACCTAGACGGTCACTTGTTGGTCAATGTCGGCGCGCGCGCGCCGCCTTCGCCGACAAGGTTTCTACCCCGCCAACGACCGCCTCCGCAGCGCCAGAGGCCCTCGTCTTCCCTCCACGACGACCGACATGTGCGCGGCCTAGGCGCCGGTCTTCCAGCGCTCGAACATCTGGCGGAAGGCGACCTCCAGGATGGCCGTGAACCCCGCCTCATCCCGGAGCGGCGAGGCCTCGAAGCGGGGCCGGATCTCGGCGCGCAGGGCGTCGAGGGCGGCGAGGTCTTCGGTCAGGTCCAGGGCCTTGGCGACATAGTCGTCCCAGCTCTCGGCCACCAGCTGATGCAGGCCCAGAGGCTCCAGGCGCAGGGTGCCGATGCGGCTGTAGAAGTCGGGCCCGCGCAGGGTCAGCAGCGGCACGCCGTTGGACACGGCCTCCGAGGAGGTGGTGCCGCCAGGGGCCGGGGAGGGGTCGAGCGCCAGGTCGATGCGGCCGAAGCTCTTCAGGTAGTCGGGACCGGTGGAGTGGCCTTCGAACACGATCCGCTCGGCGGTGACGCCCTGGCCGAGGAAGCGGGCCAGCACCGCGGCTTGCAGCACCGGGTCGACGAAGTACCGATACTTCAGCAGCAGCCTGGAGCCTGGCCGCCCCTTCAGGATCGCCGCCCAGGCGGCCACCGTGGCGTCGTTCAGCCGGGCGGGATGGTTGAAGCTGGCGAAGGTGACATAGCCGTTCGCCAGGGCGGGGGTGGGCGTCGGGTCCAGGCGTTCTCCCGGCCGGAAGGGGACGGCGATCGGACCGAGCCGCCAGATCTCTTCGACGAACAGCTCGTCGTCGTCGGCCGCCTGGGTGCCGTCGGCGTGCAGGACATAGTCGATAGCCGCCAGGCCGGTGGTCTGGACATAGTTGATCCAGGCGGCCTGGACCGGGGCGGGCTTCAGCGCAAAGACCCCGAGCCGCCCGCCGGAGGTGTGGCCCCAGAGGTCCACCAGCACGTCGAGGCCGTCGCCCGCGATCAGGCTGGCGGCGTCGACGTCGCTGAGCGCCCCGATGCCGCGGACGGCCGTGGCCCGGATGCCGGTCTCGGTGGCGGGGTCGGCGCAGTAGATGAAGACATCGACGCTCGCCAGGTCGTGGTGCTCCAGCACCGGGACGATGAACTGGCGAAGCTGGCTGCGCAGCAGGGTGGGGGCGACATAGCCGATCCGCAGCTTGCGGCCGGCGAGGTCGGGATTGGCGAAGGGACGGTCGGCCGGGGCCGGCGCGTAGAGCTGGGCCCAACGCCTGGCCTCGGCGGCGTGGAGGCGCACCCCGTCCTGCGCGAAGAAGCAGGCATAGAGCAGGAATTCGTGGGCCATCGAGCTCTGGAAGGTGTCGGCCGCCAGGTTGAAGGCGGTGATGGCCTCCGGGATGCGACCCTGGTGCAGCAGGGACAGGCCCCAGCGCATGATCACATTGAAGGGCGCGCCCGGCAGGGGCGCCACCTGGCCGAAGGCGGCCGAGGCCAGGCCCATCTTGCCGTCCGAATAGGCCTGCTCGCCGATCTGCAGCGCGTAGTTGGGCTCGGAGACGAAGCGGGCCATGTCCGCCTGCTCGCTGATGGCCTGCAGGGCGTGGAAGGTCTGGGCGTCCAGCAGCCACGATTGCTGGCCCTCCGGGTCGCCCACCGCGCCCAGGGCCGCGGCCATGGCGTAGTGCAGCCGGTGATCGTAGATCGGGACCTCGATCAGGGTCTGCAGGCGATCGACCGCCGCGATGACCCGGCCCGCCGCAATGTCCGACTGCGCCCGGGCGATCTCGGCGTCCAGGTCAGGCTCGTCGCCAGGAATGTCCATCAGGTCCTCGGCGGGAATGCATCGGCGGGCAAATCGCGGTTAAGTCCGCATCGTGATCTAATTTCAAAGTTATAGAGCCGGATTCAGGCGTCGAGAGAAGCCATCCGGCTCTAGGATCATCCACTGATCTCGGGCGAGGCAAAAGGTTGAGAACCGCGGTGCGACATCTGGCCAGGCGTCGCCCATGATCGCGGCGATCATGCAGCCCTACCTGCTGCCCTATATCGGCTATTTCCAGCTCATCGCCGCGGCCGATGTCTTCGTGGTCTATGACGACGTCCAGTACATGCGCGGCGGCTGGATCAACCGCAACCGCATCCTGCTGAACGGCGCCCCGCACTGGCTGACCCTGCCGGTGGCGCATTCCGGAGAGGTCCGGACCCAGATCCGCGACACGCGCTATCAGCTCAGCGACGCCGCCTTGAAGAAGCTCTCCGGCCAGCTGGACGCCGCCTACCGCAAGGCGCCCAGGGCCGCGGCGGTGAAGCCCTTGCTGGACGCGATCCTGGCGACCCCCGAGCCCAACGTGGCGCTTTTCAACGAGGCGGCCATCCGGACCGTCTGCGACGCCTTGGGTATCGGTACAAGGATCGTGCGGTCCTCGGCGATCGGCCGCGACACGGCGTTGACCGGCCAGGACGCGGTGCTCGACATCTGCCGCACCCTGGGCGCCGACCACTATCTCAACGCTGCTGGTGGGGTGGACCTCTATCAGGCGCAGGCTTTCGCCGAGCAGGGGGTGAGGCTGAGCTTCATCGCCTCGCAGGCGCCGCCCTATCGCCAGTTCGCCGCGCCCTTCGTGGCCAACCTCTCGATCGCCGATGTGCTGATGTTCTGCGAGCCTGACCAGCTGGCGCAGCAGGTGGCCGCCCATAGCCTGGTGGCGCCATGAGCGACCTGCCGGTCATCGGCCTGCACGGGGCGCCGCGTTCGGGCACCACCTGGATCGGACAGATCTTCAACAGCGCCCCGGAGGTCGCCTTCCGATTCCAGCCCTTCTTCGCCCATGCCTTCCGGGCCCGCGTCGACGCAGCGACCGCGGCGGACGATCTGGACCTGATCCTGAAGGACATTGCGGCCACCGACGACGACTTCATCCTGCAGCGGGGCCGGACGCAGGCCGACGGGGATCTGGCCTTCGCCAAGTCAGCGGCCACCCGGCTCGTCTACAAGGAGGCGCGCTACCATCACCTGCTGCCGACCCTGATGGCGATCCCGCGCTTCAAGGGTGTCGGCATCATCCGCGATCCCCTGGAGGCGCTGAGCTCCTGGAGGCATGCGCCGCGCGAGTTCGATCCGGCCTGGGACTTCGGGGCGGAGTGGCGCGACGCGGGCCTCAAGAACGCCGGGCGCATCGAGGAATTCTTCGGTTACGAGGGCTGGAAGCGGGCGGCCCTGATCTTCCGGGACCTGGCGGCCAAACACCCCGACCGGTTCCGTATCCTTCGCTATGGCGACCTGACCGCCGATCCGCTTGGCGTGGTCGGCGAGCTGTTCGGTTTCCTGGGCGTGGGCATGAGCGACCAGACCGCGACCTTCCTGCGGCGCTCCACAAGCCGCGACGACGGGGACACCTACGGCGTGTTCCGCGATCTCTCGCGCCGCGCCGCGCCCGATCTGCCGGACGGGGTTCGCCAGGCGGTTCTGGAGGACGTGGCGCGCTGCGACCTTGCGACCTACCTGGCCTAAGCGTTCGTTAACCACGACCATGGTCACGTGCGGGCTCTTTCAAGGTGGGCCCCCTTGCGCAGCGCCGTGACCGTCAAGCTTCCGACCACGGACCCCGGCGCCCTGCCGGTCGCCCGCCCGCGCCTGCCCCGCGCCGACGACATCCTGCCCTATCTGCGCCGCATCGATGACGCCCGCTGGTACTCGAATTTCGGGCCGCTGCTGACCGAGCTTGAGCTTCGTCTGGCCAGCCGTTTCACCGACGGCGCCGTGGCCGCCACGGTGGTCAACGCCACCCAGGCCCTGACCCTGACGCTCCAGGCCATGGACCTGCCGGCCGGCAGCCTGGTGGCCGCGCCCTCCTGGACCTTCGTCGCCACCGCCCACGCCATCGCCCAGGCGGGCCTCGTCCCCTGGTTCCTCGACGTCGATCACGGCAGCCAGATGCTGGACCCGGCCCAGGTGCGCGACCAGCTGGCCCGCGCGCCGGGCCAGGTCAGCGCGGTCCTGCCAGTGGCCGCCCACGGCGCCATGCCCGATATCGAGGCCTGGCTCGGCTTCCGGGAGGAGACAGGTCTGGCGGTTCTGCTGGACGCCGCGGCCGCCTTCGACGCCGCCCGCGACGCGCGCCTGCCCACCGTGGTCAGCCTGCACGCCACCAAGGTCCTGGGCATTGGCGAAGGCGGGTTCCTGGTCACCGACGACGCGGCCCTGGCGTTCCGTGTTCGGCGGATGACCACCTATGGCTTCAACGGCACCCGCGAGGCGCAGATCGCCGGCACCAACGCCAAGCTCAGCGAGTACACCGCCGCCGTGGGCCAGGCCGCCCTCGACAAGTGGCCCGCCGACCGCCTGCGCTTTTTCCTCGCCGCCCAGCACACCCGCATCGGCCTGGCCATGACCCCGTCGGTCGTCCTGCAGCCGGGCTGGGGCTCCGACTGGGTCACCAGCGTCTGCGTCGTGCGCCTGCCGGACGGCGCCGCGCAGGCCGCCACCGAGACCTTGATGGCCCATGGGGTCGAGACGCGGCGCTGGTGGGGGCGCGGCTGCCATCAGGACGCGGCCTTCGCGGCCTATCCCCGCACCGAACTGCCGGTCACCGAGCGGCTGGCCCGGTCGGTGATCGGCCTGCCCTTCGCCATCGACTTGGCCCGCGACGACGTGGACCGGGTTGTCCGGGCCCTGAGGGCCACGCCGGGGATCGCCTGATGAACGCCCATAGGGCCGCCCGCGGCCACCATCCCGCCGTCGAGGCCTTCATCGAGGCCGGCGCGCATCTGTTCGATCAGCCTGTCGATCCCGACGCCTGCGCCGCCTTGCTGGCGCAGATCCGCGCCGATCGCCACTTCGACCACCGGCTATTCCTCACCGAGGCCGAGTTCGACGCCGACCCGCAGTATACCGGTGTGAACCCCAGGCCCGGCCGCAACCTGCTGGAGCGCTTCGAGGACAGGCTGGCCTTCGTCGAGCAGGACGCCAATGTGGTGGACGCCGTCAGCGCCCTGCTGGGGCCTAACTATACGATCCTCAACAAGAAGGTGGTCTGCGGGGTCTCCCAGACCTCGGTCCCGGCCTGGATCCGCGCGCGCATCCTGGGCAATCCGGTGAACAACCTGGGCGCCTATGTGCGGCCGGAGTATCGCGACGTGACCTATTTCTACGGCATCGATTTCCACCAGGACCTGATCGACTACAAGGAGCGTCCGGCCGACTTCCTGACGCTCTATGTCTACCTGCACCCGGTGAGCCGCCAGGACGCGCCGCTGTTCCTGCTGAAGGGGACGCATCGGCTGGGCGGCACGGTGTTCCCGCACGACCTGACCGCCACCTCCGAGGCCTCCTGGACCTATCGCGACGGCCGGGGCGGCGAGGTGGAGACCGACCAGCTGATCCTCACCGGCGGGGCGGGCTTCACCGGCATGTGGCACGCCTGCACCCTGCACGGCACCCAGCCGGACGCCGCCGACCACGAGCGGATCTCGCTGCGCTATCTGCTGGCCCAGGGGCCGGCGCGGGCCGGGATGGACGAGGTCAACGCGACGCTGCAGGGGCCGGTCAGCCTGACCGAGACGCGGGTCGACCTCGACGCCGCCGGCGCGGCCCAGGTCAAGCGCAACACCATCAACCAGGCCTGACCGCCTCGATCAGCAGGCGCGCGACGAGGTCGGCCATCTGGTCCTGCCCGCTCGCCTCGGCGATCAGGTCCTGGCGCACCTCCAGTTCCAGATAGTCCAGGCCGCGCGGGTCGGCGTGCAGGGGGACCGTGTTGTCGGTCTCGTCCATCCTGTAGGGCTGGTTGTCGCCGGCGGCGGCGCCGAGTTCGCGTTGGAGCAGGGCCAGGACCCGGTTCGAAAACGCCGAGTCGTTGCGGTGCAGGACCCCCATCCGCCAGGGCCGCACGAAGCCCTGCATCACCGGCGTGAAGCTGTGCAGCGACACCAGGATGGTCGGCCGGCCGGCGCGCCGGTCCAGCTCGGCGGCGATGGCGTCCTGGTAGGGCTGGTAGATCTCCGCCCGCCGCGCGGCCTGGGTCTGGGCGTCCAGACCCAGATTGCCGGGGATGGTCACCCCGTCGCTGACCTCGGGCATGGCGGCCGGCGCGCCGGGCCGGCGATTGCAGTCGATCACCAGGCGCGAATAGGTCTGGCGGATGAAGCAGGCGTCGAGCCGGGCCGCCAGCCGCTCGCCGAGGCCCGCCACCCCGATGTCCCAGGCGATGTGGGTGTCCATGTCGGCCGGCGTCAGGCCCAGGCCATCGAGGCCGCTCGGGACCGCGCGCCCGGCATGGTCGCCGATGAGCAGCAGGCGACAGCCGCCGCCTGGTTTGGTGACATAAACCGGGGACGGATCGTCGCGGTGCAAGATTCGTTTAGACCTTGGCGACAAATTGGCCTCACGCTCGCTCAATGCCGATCCTGTCGATCCGCCACGTCACCCGCTACCGCTACCGCAATCCTGTGGCGCTGGGCGAGCATCGGATGATGCTGCGGCCGCGCGAGAGCTATGATCAGCGCATCCTGTCCTGCGACCTGATCATCTCGCCGACCCCTGAGCGCCTGCGCTCCGTGCATGATGTATTCGGCAACTGCGTCGGCGTGGCGGGCTTCACCGGCCGCACCGATGAACTGATCTTCGACAGCCGCGTCCGCCTCGACCACACCCCCCTGCCGGCTTTCGCCGACGTCGAGGGGGAGGTGGAGGTCTATACCGGAGCCATGCCCTTCGACTACAGCCCCGAGGACCTGCCGGACCTCGAGCTCTCGATGCAGCGGCACTATCCGGACCCCGAGGGCCTGATCGACGCCTGGGCCCGGCGGTTCGTGAAGCCGGTGGGCAAGACCAGCCTGCAGACCCTGCTCAGCGACATGACCCAGGCCATCTATGCCGAGTTCAAGTACGGAACCCGGACCGATCGGGGCGTGCAGAATCCCCTGGAGACCCTGGCCCTGCGCAGCGGCGCCTGCCGCGACTACGCGGTCCTGATGATGGAGGCCGCCCGCAGCCTCGGCCTCGCGGCCCGTTTCGTCTCTGGCTACATCTACAGCCCGATGGTGGGGGCGGGGCTGGGCCGCGCCAGCGCCGGCCACACCCACGCCTGGGTGCGGGTCTATCTGCCGGCCTGCGGCTGGGTGGAGTTCGATCCCACCAACGGCATCGTCGGCAACGCCGATCTGGTGCGCGTCGCCATAGCCCGCGACCCGCGCCAGGCCGTGCCGCTGCACGGAAGCTGGTCAGGTCTGTCGGCCGACTACCTCGGCATGGAGGTGGAGGTTGATGTTCGCGATGAAGGCGAGCTCGATGTGCAACCTATGCCGGCCCGAGCCATTGGCGGAGGCGGATAGCTGTAGACCAGGGACCTGATGCGCATTCAAACGGGCTTCGAGATTATCTACGACTGCCCGGCGCCGGTTCCGATGCTGCTGATGCTGAGCGTTCACCCCAGCCGCCGGCACGACCTGGAAACCCCCGACTGGCTGCGCACGGATCCGATGCTGGAGGTGCGCCAGTACCTGGACGGCTGGGGTAACATCTGCAGCCGCATCCTGGCGCCGGCCGGCCGCCTGACGCTGTCGGCCGACTTCATCATCGCCGACGACGGCAAGCCCGACGTGATCTCCCCCTTCGCGACCCAGGCCCTGGTGCAGGACCTGCCCGAGGAGGTGCTGATCTTCCTGCTCGGCAGCCGCTACTGCGAGACCGACCGGCTCAGCGACATCGCCTGGTCGATGTTCCAGCAGACCGAGCCGGGCTGGCCGCGCGTCCAGGCCATTGTCGACTGGGTGCATAACCACATCCAGTTCGGCTACGAGCACGCCCGGCCGACCATGACCGCCTTCGAGGCCTATTGCGAAGGCCGGGGCGTCTGCCGCGACTACGCGCACCTCGCCGTCGCCTTCTGCCGCTGTATGAACATCCCGGCGCGGTACTGCACGGGCTATCTGGGCGACATCGGCGTGCCCATCGTCGGCGAGATGGATTTCAGCGCCTGGTTCGAGGTCTATCTGGGCGGCCAGTGGCACGCCTTCGACGCCCGCAATAACCGGCCGCGCATCGGTCGGGTGCTGATCGCCCGTGGGCGTGACGCCACCGACGTGGCCATCGCCAACACCTTCGGGACGGCCATCCTCAGCGGCTTCAAGGTGGTGAGCTACGACCTGCCGGACGCCGCCCAAACTTGACCGGATGAGGCGCGACGTCATATTGTAGATATGTATCTACATTTGGGGTGAGGCATGGTGATCACCACGCTCTCCAGTCGAGAGTTCAATCAGGACGCCAGTGGCGCGAAGAAGGCCGCGCGCCGCGGGCCGGTCTTCATCACCGATCGTGGGCGGCCCGCACATGTGCTGCTGACGATCGAAGACTATGAGGCGCTCTCCGGGCGCCAACTGAGCCTTGCCGAAGCCTTGGCCCAGACCACCGACTTCGATTTCGAAGCCCCAAGGCTGGGCGATCTGGGGCTGCGACCCGCCGACCTGGACTGATGTTCCTCCTGGACACCAATGCTTTGTCGGAGTTGCGGCGGCCGGAGCGCGCCGACCCGAGGCTTCTAGCCTGGGCGGCCGATACCCCGGCATCGATCCTCTTCCTCTCGGCGATCACCTTGCTGGAGATTGAGATGGGCGCCCTGCGCATCGCGCGGCGGGACGCCCGCCAAGGCGCCGTGTTGAGGACTTGGATAGACAGCCAGGTTCTCCCCACCTTCGCAGACAGGGTGTTGCCCGTGGACACCGCCGTCGCGCTTCGGTGTGCGACCCTGCATGTGCCTGATCTCCGGTCGGAGCGTGACGCCCTGATCGGCGCGACGGCCCTGGTTCACGGCATGACGGTGGTGACCCGAAATCAGGCCGACTTCATCCCGATGGGGGTGGCGCTGCTCAACCCCTGGGGCTGATCAAGCACCAGGCCTAGCCGCCGAAGGATCTTGATCCGCCGCCGAAGCCGCCGCGAGAGATGATCGAGCTGCGGCTCTGGACGCGAGTGGGGGCGTTGGCCCGGGGCGCGTCGAAGCTATCGGAATTCACCCGCGTGCGGCCGGTCAGATAGTCACGCGACACCGGATAGCCGGAACCGCCCGTATAGCCGCCGTCGCGATCGCGATACATCGGCGCGCCGCGGTAGCCGCCGAGGTTGTTCATGGCCTGGCCGATGATGAAGCCGGTGAGCAGGGGCGTGAAGAAGCTGCCGCCCCCCTGGCCGGAGCGGGGCACGCACTGGTCGACGCCGTAGCGTTCCTCGCAGCTCTGCTGATCGCCGAACTTGGGCGCGTTCTCAGCGCTGTCCTTCTGGGCCTGGGACAGGGCTGTGGAGCATTGCTCGGCGGTGAAGCTGCCTGAGGCCGTGCAGTCCTGGAGCGAAGTGAAGCTCGAGGCCTCGACATTTCGTCCCGAGCTGGCGGCCGGGGGATCGCCCCACTGGGTGGCTGCCGGCGGGGAGTCGCAGGCGGAGATGGACAGGGCCGAGCCGGCCATCAGGCTGGTGAGGGTGACGGCGCTGGAGCGCTTGCGCGGGCGGGGGGCGGACATCGGCGGCTCAGGAGGTCATGCAGGCGGCGTTGAGCATGCCGACCGCCAGGGAAATACTGGCCAGATAGACCCCGGCCGCGACCTCGCCGCGCTCGATGCGTGCGCTGACATCCTTCATCACGATCATCCGGATGAGGGTGAACGCCGCGATCTGGATGACGCCGGCGAGGGCCGCCCAGGCGCAGAACTCGATCAGGCTGATGGTGTGGGAGAGCGCCGAGGCCAGCGGAATGACATAGCCCAGGAGTGCGCCGCCCAGCGCGATGGCCGCAGAGGTGTTGCCCTCCCGGATCAGCTTGGCCTCGTGGTAGGGCGTGGCCCACTGGTAGATGACCTTGAAGGCCACGGTGAACAGGCCGGCGGCGATGAAGGCCACCAGGAAGGCCACGGCGCTGGCGGCGAAGCCATAGAGGTCGAACATCTCAGCAGTGCTCCGTAAGGTCAGGCCTTGAACTCGCCGACCTCGAGAGGGACGCCGAGCATGACCTCGAACGACACCTCGCCGTCCTCAGTCTCCATCTCGATGGCTAGCAGAAGCTCACGCGCGTCGCCCGGCAATTCTCGCGAAAACAGCATGCAGGTCTGGAAGATCCGACGGTCGGCGACCCCGTCCCGGTCGTCGTGCAGGTCTTCCCAGAAGGTCACCGGGTCCTGGCTCTCGGCCTCGTCGCCGAACCAGAAGCGGGTGTAGTCGGGCAGGCCCGAGGCGGTGAAGGTCCTGGCCCGCAGGCGGCTGGCCCAGGCGTCGCGGTCGGCGCGGCCGCCCGGATAGGCGCTTTCCCAGGGCACGAAGACGGTGATGTCGTTGACCCTCTGGCCCTCGCGGTCGTCGGAGACGGCCTGAAACATGGCGTGGTCGTCGGTGTAGAACCGGTGCACGAAGCCGCCGTCCTTGAGGTCCACCAGGCCCTGGGCGGTGATCTCCAGGGTGTCGCGGTCGAGGGGGAACTTGCGTTCGTCGCCCAGCCTGCGCCAGGCCAGGGTGTCGAGCCAGACGGTGCGGCCCAGGGTGACATTGCGGATCGCGGGCAGGGCGGACGCTGGCGCGGCCTCCTTGCGACCGAAGAGCTTGCTGAACATGACGCTGACCACGTGGGAGACCTTAAGCCTCTATCTAGGACAGCCGGCGGCGACGCAAAAGGGTGTAACGCGCCCTCGACGGCTGGCGCTCGGCCCCCCATCTTGTATGAACCCGTCACCACCAAAGGATCGCCTGATGACGCAGACCGCCTGGACTGTTCGCTCCCTGAAGACCGCCCTCGACGGCGCGGCCGGGGAGGGGGAAGCCCTCGCCGCCCGTGTGGTGGAAGGCGCCGACCCCGTCCTGCTGGTGACCATGCGGGACGCCGGCGACCTGGAGATCTTCGTCAGCGTCAGCGACCAGCAGATCGCCGCCTCGGTGCTGCTTTGGCCGGTGGACGAACAGGCCGACCGCCACGCCTTCAACGAATTCCTGCTCAAGGCCCAGAAACTGGTGCCGCTGTCGAACTTCGGGATCACCACGGTGGCCGACCGGGACTTCTATGAGCTGTTCGGCGAACTGGCCACGACGTCGTCTATCGAAGACATCCTGATCGAGCTGAGGGCCCTGGCCGAGAACGCCATCGAGGCGGCCTCGGACCTGCGCTCCTCCTTCACCCCCGCCGCCTAACCTAGCCTCTGGAGCCCTTCCGATGACCATCTGGCGCAAGCTATTCACCCTGGGCCGCGCGGGCGCGCATGACGCCGCGGCCGGCGTCGTCGACGCCAACGCCATCAAGATCCTGGATCAGGAAATCCGCGACGCCGACACCGCCCAGGGCAAGGCCCGGGACGACATGGCGACCCTGGTCGCCCGTCGGCGCATCCTGGAGAAGGAGGTGGTCAGCTTCCGCGAGCAGGCCATCAAGTACGAGAACTCGGCCCGCGCCGCCGTCGCCAAGGGCGACATGGACCTGGCCCGCCAGGTGGCCCAGCGGATCGCCGACCTGGAGCAGCAGGTGGCTCAGAAGGAGCCGCAGATCGCCGACATGCGCGGCGCCGAGGAGCAGCTGCACACCGCCATCGCCGCCACCGATCGCCGGATCGAGACCCTGCGGCGCGAGGTGGAGGTGGTGAAGGTCAACGAGTCCGTGCAGCGCGCCCAGGCCTCTGTGGCCGCCCGCGGCGCGGGCGCCGGCTCGTCCCTGGGTTCGGCGGCCGACAGCCTGGCCCGCATCAAGGAACGCCAGGCCGTCCGGGGCGAACGCATCAAGGCCGCCGGCGAGCTGGAGGACATGCGCACCGGCGCCGACCTGGACGAGAAGCTGCGGCTGGCGGGCATCGGACCCGGTCAATCCTCGGCCGACGACGTCCTGGCCCGTCTGTCCGCGCCGGCGCCCGTCCTGCAGATCGAGCAGAAGAGCGCCGCCAAGTCCGGTGACGACCAGGGGTGAGACGCCTCACCCTGGAGCCCCGCCCCGACTGGCGAGAGAAGGCCGACGCGGTGGGGTTCGTCTACCACCACACCGAGGGCCAGGCCTATTGGGACGAGAGCGCGGCCTATGCCTTCACCCTGGCGGAGGTCGAGGACGACCTTGAGCCGGCTGCGGCCGAGCTGCACGAGCTGTGTCTCGACCTGGTGGACGAGGTCTCGCGCAGTGACGAGCTGATGGCCCGCCTGGCGATCCCCGCCGAACACCGGGACTTCGTCGCCGCCTCCTGGCGCGCCAAGGAGCCGTCCCTCTATGGCCGCTTCGACTTCGGCTATGATGGAACCGCCAAGCCCAAGCTCTACGAGTATAACGCCGACACCCCCACCAGCGTGTTCGAGGCGGCCACCTTCCAGTGGCTGTGGCTGGAGGAGCTGCTCGCCTCAGGCGCGCTGCCCCCGGGCACGGACCAATTCAACAGCCTGTTCGAAGCCCTGCGCGACCGGTTCGCGACCCTGTTTCCCAGCGGCGGGTTCGTGCACTTCGCCAGCGACGCCGAGTCGATCGAGGATCGGCAGACGGTTCGGTTCTTCGAGGACCTGGCGAGCCAGGCGGGACTGGATCCGAAGTTCGTCGCCATGCTCGACATCGGGGTGAACGCCGAGGGACAGTTCGCCGACCGCGAGGGCCTGCTGCTGCAGGCGGCGTTCAAGCTGTATCCCTGGGAACATATGCTGCGCGAGCCGTACGCCGCGCACCTGGCGACCGCCAAGGTCGGCTGGCTGGAGCCGCCGTGGAAGGCGATCCTGTCCAACAAGGGGATCCTACCGCTGCTCTGGGAACGCCACCCTGGCCACCCCAACCTGCTGGAGGCCTATTTCGAGGGCGACGCCGGCGCGGCCAACCTGGGACCCCGTCATGTGCGCAAGCCGCTATTTTCCCGCGAGGGGGCCAATGTCGAGGTCATTGGCGGCGACGAGCCGGTGCTGGACCAGGGCTATGGGGCGGAGGGCGCGATCCTGCAGGCCTATCACCCGCCGCCGGACTTCGACGGCAAGCGGCCGGTGATCGGGGCCTGGGTGGTGGGCGCCGAGCCCGCCGGGATCGGTATCCGCGAGGACGACAGCGTGGTGACCAAGAACCTCGCCCGTTTCGTGCCCCACATCATCCAGGCCTGAGGCTCAGAGGCCCAGGACCAGCTGCTGGCGCGGCAGGCGGACCACGAGGCCAACCAGGTCCTCGGTGAGCCGGATCTGGCAGGCCAGCCGCGACCCGGCGTCGACGTCGCCGGCGAAGTCCAGCATGGACTCCTCCATGGCCGAGGGCTGGCCCGCGCGGGCCAGCCAGGCCGGATCGACATGGACGTGGCAGGTGACGCAGCAGCAATTGCCGCCACAGAGCCCGTCGATGCCGGGGACCTTGCCCCGCCGCGCCAGGCTCATCAGCGACCACCCCAGGCGCAGGGGGAGGCGGTAGGCCTCGCCCTGGTGGGTGATGAAGGTGACGCCGTCGGCGATCGCGGGGATCAGACCACCAGAACCCAGGCCACCATGAAGGCCACGGCGCCCAGGGTGGTCCAGAGCAGCATGTTGACCAGCATGCGGATCATGCCGCGCTCATGTTCGTCCACGACGCCAAGCGCATCACAGACCGCGTTGGCTGGCAGCATCAGGAGATGGAACATGGTCGGTCCTTCCATAGGGCGGGCGCGGCGCCGGGGGTCATGAGTTCGCGCCGGTGAGTGACGGCAACTCGCCGCGGCTGGCGGCGATCCCGTACTGCAGGCTCTGGGCGATCATCTCCGACCTGACGACGAAGAGGGCTGCGGCCGGGGGCGGACACAGCCGCTCGGCGCTCTGGCGGAACAGATGCAGCCAGCGGGCGAAGTGGGTCGGCGAGATCTCCGCGATCTTGGTGTGGGCGACCATGGGCGAGCCCCGGAATCGGCCCGTCATCAGCATCACCGACGACCAGAAATCGCAGAGCTTGGCCAGGTGGGCGTCCCAGTCGTCGCCGATGATCCGGTTGAACATCGGACCGAGGGTCGGGTCGGTCCGGACGGTGGCGTAGAAGTCATGGACCAAGTCGCGGATCATCGCTTCGGTCACGCCCACGGGCGCGCCGGGGCCGAGGTGGGCCGGAGGGGCCGAGGTGGCGGGGAAGCTCATGGCGGGGTTCTATGCGGTTGCGATTTGAAGATGTATTTACAATATTAGTTTAAGTCTGGCTAGGCCCTGCGCGGATCGGCCGCGCGCGCCACCGGGCAGGAGCGGCCGTGTTCATCACCATCGAACCGACGCCCAATCCGGACGCCGTCAAGTTCTCGCCCCCGGCTGGCGCCGGGGGCGGGGAGGGGCTCCAGGCGCTGGAAAGCGTCCTGACCGCCGCGCTCATGGCGCTGCCCGGTGTCGGTGGGGTCTTTGTCGCGCCAGGCTTCGTGACAGTGACCCGGACCCAGGGGCGGCCCTGGACTCGGCTGGGCGCGAAGGTCGCAGCGGCCCTCAGCGCCGTCCTGGAGCGGCAGGTCCCCGCCTCGCCGCCGGGCGTCGCGCCGGCCGCTGCGGCGGCGACCTCCTGCGACACCGACCTGGAGGCCGAGATTCTTGGCGTTCTGGAGCGGCATGTGCGGCCGGGCGTGGCGCGCGACGGTGGAGACATCGTGTTCGATCGGTTCGACGCTCAGAAGGGCGTCCTGTGGATTCACATGCGTGGCGCCTGCGGCGGTTGCCCGTCGGCACGCCTGACCCTGAAGGGCGGTGTGGAGCGGATCGTTCAGTACTATGTGCCCGAGGTGACCCGGGTGGAGGAGGTGGCCGCCGAACCGTCGGCGGCGGTCTCGGTCGGCGAGCGCTTGAAGGCCTGGGCGGCCCGCCTCGACGGCCGCCCGGGACCGCCGGCGCGCACGGCCTTCAGCCACCAGGGCCGGCCGATCACGCCCAAAGGCGCCTAGAGGTCGGAGGACTCGGCGGGCGGGCCTCGGGCCAGCAGGGCCTGCAGGGCGCCCTGGTTCTCCACCAGGTCGGCCAGGCTGTAGCCGTCCAGGACCTGCAGGAAGGCGGCGCGCGCCTCGTGCAGGGCGCGGCGGAGCTTGCAGGCCGGCGTGATGACGCAGGCGCCGTTCACCGGATCGAAGCACGGGACGAGGGCCATGTCCGGCTCGGTGCGGCGGACCACTTCCCCCAGGTTGATGTCCTCAGGCGCCCGTCCCAGCCGCAGGCCGCCGTTCTTGCCTCTCACCGTCTCGATGTAACCCGCCAGGCCGAGGTCATAGGCCACCTTCATGAGGTGGTTCTTGGAGATTCCGTAGCTGGCGGCGATCTGGGCAATGGTGGGCAGGCGCTCGCGGGGCAGGGCCACATACATCAGAACCCGCAGCGAGAAGTCGGTGTAGACGGTCAGTCGCATGGTCGATGCGCCCTCGTTCTCACCGGCCTATGCCCATGGTGAGACCGCCGCCGAGGCCTCCAAGCTCAACCGCTGCTCCCCAACAGTCGTCACAGTGGCAACCGCCGACAAGAACTGGCGGGCCGGACACCCGCCACGCCAAGCCCCAGCATCGGCAGGTGAGACCAAGGTCCTTGGCCGGCTTGGGCGCCATTTTGCGTCTTCCACTTCCATCGGGGGTTCAGGGTCCGCCGTCATTGCGTCAGCTGGCGGGTCGTGTCCAAGACATTCCAGGTGCTCCGTGGCCCGCGGTCGGGTGTTGCGCCGCGGGGATGACCGCAGTCGAGGGGAAGCGGGTGCTCGTACGATTGTACGGGACGGGACCGAGGCGGCGCTCCAGGTGACATCGGGGCATATGTTCATGTCGACTCACCTCTATCGCCTTGATCCGTCCCATCCCGACCTAGATCCGCAACCCGCAAGGTGACCGAAGTCGCACCGACGGGGGCGCACCGCTCAATTCGTGGCGTCCCGCCGCAGGTTCATTGCGCCGAGGGCTGGACCGCGCTCCGCATCGTTGCATAGGCCTCCAGGGCGCGCTGGCGGGCGAAGGCATGTTCGACGATGGGCTTGGGATAGGTCGTCCCCAATCTTACCCCCGATCCAGCCAGGAGCGGGGCCGGCGCCGTCCACGGCGCGTGGATGACCTTGGCGGGCAGGCGGGCGAGCTCCGGGACCCAGCGGCGGATGTAGTCCCCAGGAGGATCGAACTTCTCGCTCTGCAGCATGGGGTTGAAGATGCGGAAATAGGGCGAGGCGTCGGCGCCGGACCCCGCCACCCATTGCCAGTTGCCCGCGTTCGACGCGTGATCGGCGTCCACCAGCGTGTCCCAGAACCATTGCTCGCCCAGCCGCCAGTCGATCAGCAGGTGCTTGGTGAGGAAGGAGGCCACGATCATGCGGACGCGATTGTGCATCCAGCCGGTGGTCCAGAGCTGGCGCATACCGGCGTCGACGATGGGATAGCCGGTGGCGCCGCGTTTCCAGGCCTCCAGGCCTTCGGGATCGTCGCGCCAGGGAAAGGCGTCGAACTTGCGGTCGAAGTTGGTGGTGGCCAGGTCCGCGCCCCGGACGATGGCGGCGTTGAACTCGCGCCAGCCGAGCTCGGCCAGGAACTTCTCCGCCTCGCCATCGCTGGCCTTGCCGTGGTGGGCGGCGGCCAGGGCGGCGCGCCAGCAGGCCTTGGGGCTGATCTCGCCGAAGTGCAGGTGGGGAGAGAGGCGCGACGTGCCTTCGACGGCGGGGCGGTCGCGGTCGGTGGAGTAGGTTCTCAGGGCCTGATCGGTGAAGGTTTCCAGCGCCGCGTCGGCGCCGGCCTCGCCAGGCTCCCAGTTCTTGAACCCCGTCGACCAATCGGGCGCCCTGGGGTGCAGCCGCCAATCGGCGAGCCGGTCGGAGATGGGCCAGGTGACGGGGGCGGACAGGGTGTCTGGCGCGGCGACCTGCCCGCTGTCGTTGACCGCCTGTCGCGCCGTGCGCCAGAACGGCGTGAAGACGCTGAACGCGCCGCCGGCCTTGGTCTTCACCTCATCCAGCTTGACCAGGTGGCCGCCATTGAAGCGGCGGGGCTCGACGTCCAGCGCCATGAGGACCGCGGCCAGGGCCTTGTCGCGCTCGGGGTAACCGGGATCGAAGAGGGCGTTCCAGTGCACGGTCGCCGCCCCGGTCTCGCGGGCCAGCTGCGCGACGATGTGAGCGGCGACGCCGCGGCGCAGGATCAGGCGCGAGCCCATGGCGTCCAGTCCCGCGCCAAGCGAGGCCAGGGACTTGTCCAGCCACCAGAGCGAGGCCGCGCCGGGCGCGCGCAGACCCGGCGTCTTGTCCAGCACATAGAGGGGGATCACCGCGCCACCGGCGCGCGCCGCCGCCTCCAGCGCCGGGTTGTCGGCCAGGCGCAGGTCCCGGCGGAACCAAACGATGGTGGGTGCGGGCATGAGAAGAACTCGTCGAGGAACGGGTAGAGGTCGAGGCGGGCGTCATCCAGTTCGGCGAGGCGGGTCCGCAGCAGACGTACGGCGCCGGCCTGCGGATGGTTGCGTCCCGCTCGCGAGCCTTCTGCGTCGCTCATCTTCCGGCGGCGCGGAATGCGCGGTGATTGCGCCGGTGCGCAAGTCGTGTCCAAGACAATCCATGACTCCGACCCGCCCATGGGACTTGGCGCGGTGGATGGCTAAGGCATAGGGGTGACGCGGTGCTCGCACGCATACATTGGATCGGAACCTGGGCGGCGCTTCTGCTGGCCGTCGGCCACATCTTCATGACAACCCGCATGTATGCAGACCTGAGTGTCCCTGCGCTGTGGTTCGCGGGCACAGGGCTGGGGGTGTTTGCCGTGGGTCTACTCAACCTGCTGGCCCTTCGGACGCCAACTGGACTTGGTCGGGGTCTCGCGCTGGCGTCAAACGTGATGACGACGGTCCTGATGGCCTTGCTCTACTGGCTGCACCCGGCGGGACAGGTGCTGTTTGGCCTTGTTCTCTTCGCGCTCCTGACCCTCTGCGCCCTCGCCGGCTTGGCGGGCGCAAGGTCCGGGGCCGAAGCCGGCGCCTAGCGCGGCCCGATCTGACGGCTTCGTCTTCATCATCGGACCGATGGGGACTTGGCGGCGTAGGGTGGAGCTTCAGCCCTTTGTTAAGCGCCGGCGCCCTAGTCTCTGGCCCCTGACCGCCACTGACGGAAGCCCAATCGCGATGGACGGCGCCCAGCCTGCCCAATTCCGCTCCGCCCGCCGGACCAGCGAACGCATCCACATCCTGGGGGGCGACATTGACCTGGTGCGCCCTGAAGAGGTGATGCATCACATCGGCCGGTTCATCAGCGCCGGCAAGAAGGCGATCATCGCCAACCACAACAGCCACAGCCTCTATCTGCTGAAGACGCGCCCCGAGTTGGCCAGCTTCTTCGCCAAGGCCGACCTCATCGAGATGGACTCCACCCCGGTGATCTTCTTCGCCCGGCTGCTGGGGATGCCCAGCCGCACCTTCCACCGCTGCAGCTATGTCGATTTCCGCCCGCTGTTCTGGAGCATGGTGGCGGCCAAGGGCTACCGCGTCTTCTACATCGGCGGCGCGCCCGGCGTGGTGGAGACCGCGTCCGAACGCCTGATGGCCAAGCACCCCGGCGCGGTGATCGGCGGCCGCGACGGCTATTTCGACGCCACGCCTGGCTCCGCCGGCAATACAGAGGCTCTGGGGGAGATCGCGGCTTTCAAGCCTGACATCCTGTTCGTCGGCATGGGCATGCCCCGGCAGGAACTGTGGATCGAGGCCAATCTCGAGGCCCTGCCCAACTGCGTGATCATGCCGGTTGGCGCGGCCTTCGACTACGAGGCCGACGTCCAGGTCGCCCCGCCGCCCTGGATGAGCGATGCGGGCCTGGTCTGGGCCTTCCGCCTGGCCCAGGAGCCGCGGCGGATGTTCGCCCGCTACTGTCTGGAGCCATGGGCCCTGCTGCCGCTCGCCTTCAAGGACGTCGTCGCGGCCATCGCGCGACGCCGGGCGCCGCTGCAGATCACCACCTCGGCCTGAGGGACAGGCGGCGCTCTAGGCTATTGTCCGCCGATGCCCTACCGTCGCGCCGCGCGGGGACATGGCGGAACTGGTAGACGCGCCAGACTTAAAATCTGTTGGGCATCGCCCGTCCGGGTTCGACCCCCGGTGTCCCTACCAAGGCGCGGCGGCCGGCAGTATGGCCGGTTGTGGCATGCGGGATGGCGTCAGTCGTTAACCCATGATTAAAGGGGCAATCGTCCGCCGCCTGAGGTTTGCGGGCGGAATAGCTTGGGGGAGCTGTTCGTTACGTGATGAGGCCACTTTTCTATCAGAATCCGGTCGCCCTTCATCCGGCCGCGCATGGCGCGGCGGGGCTGGCGGAGGCGTTGGATTACGGCTTTGCGCGCAAGACCAACGCCATTCCCGTCAGCCTGGCGGAGATTCCGATCGCGGCGCTCTCCTATCCCATCGCATTCACCATCGAGGGCGGCGCACGGCCCGTGGCGGTGGTGGGCCTGAGGGACGATGAGAACCTGTTCGTCGATGCCGAGGGCGCCTGGCGGCCTGGGGCATATGTCCCGGCCTATGTGCGCCGCTATCCCTTCATCCTGGCCGAGTATGGCGAGGGCGACGATCTGGGGGTCCAGCTCTGTATCGAGGACCATCCCGAGATCCTGGTGCAGGGCGCCGGACAGCCCCTGTTCGCCGATGGCGAGCCGTCGCGGCTGGTGACCTCGGCCTTCGATTTCTGCAAGTCGCTGCGCGCCGCCGACCTCGCCACCGCGCCCTTCGTCGAAGCCCTGGTGGCCTGCGGCGTGCTGGAGGGCCGGGCCGCGACCGTTCAGCTGCCCACCGGCGGCGACTTGAAGATGGCCGGCTTCGCCACCATCGACGAGGCCAAGCTGCGCGCCCTGCCTGACGAGGTCTTCCTGTTGCTGCGTCGCCAGGGCTGGATAAGCGCCATCTACGCCCAGATGCATTCGGCGATGAACTGGGCCCGGCTGGGCGACCTGCTGGTGAGCAACGACCGCTAGAACAGCCCCAGCGCCTTGAAGCTGGCCACGCCGTCGCGGCCCACCACCAGGTGATCGTGGATGGCGATGCGCAGGGCGCGGCCGGCCTCGACGATCTCGCGGGTCATCTGGACGTCGGCGCCTGAAGGCGTCGGATCGCCGCTGGGATGGTTGTGCACCAGGATCAGCGCGCTGGCCGACAGCTCCAGGGCCCGGCGCATGACTTCGCGCGGATAGACCGGCGCGTGGTCCACCGTGCCGTGGTTCATCACCTCGTCGGCGATCAGCTGGTTCTTCTTGTCCAGGAACAGCACCCGGAACTGCTCGCGCGGCTCGTGGGCGAGAGCGGTCCGCACATAGGCCGAGAGCGCGCTGGAGGACGAGATCACCGTGCGCTTCACCACCGCGGCCTTGCCCACCCGCAGCGCCGCCTCCTGCAGCAGCTTCAGGTCGAGCGCCACGGCGTCGCCCACCCCGCCCACGGTCTTCAGCTCGTCGAGGGACGCGCCCAGCACGCCGGGCAGGGATCCGAACCGGGCGATCAACGCCTTGGCCAGGGGTTTGACGTCGCCGCGCGGGATGGTGCGGAAGAGGTAGAGCTCCAGGAACTCATAGTCCGGCAGGCCGCCGAACCCGCCGGCCCGCGTGCGATCCCGCAACCGGTCGCGGTGGCCGTGGTAGTGCGGCCTGGGAGCGGATTTGGCGGAGAACAGCTCGCCGCTCCAGGCCTCCTGAAGTTCGCCACCGTCCGCCATGGAACCGCTCCGCGATGTTTGGTCGCGGCAATGTTCCTGAAACGTTCCAGTTTTGCAAGTCCAGCGAGGGACCGATCGTCACAGGTAAGCGCTCAGTAACTACGCAGGGAGATGATTTGTTAGACTTGCAGAGGTCAAGGTTGAGTCGTTCGTGGAGATCTCCAAGCGATGGCCCGCCCCCAGAAACGCGTCGAACAGGCCCACGAGGCCCTCGACATCCCGCCGGTCCCCGCCGAGGCCTGGGTTCTCGCCCCGTCGCCGGTGCGTTTGGCGGACGGGGCCTTCGATCCCGTCGACAGTCCCGCTCGCGCCCTGCAGGCGGATCTGGCCGCCAGCCTCGCGCAACACCATGACGACGGCCGCCGTTGGTCGCCGCGTCGATCTTTGGCCTTCATCACTGTGGGAAGCTTGGCCGGATGGGCTGCGCTGATCGCTGTGGCTCGGGTGATGTTCTTCTAGATCTCGGCCTCAGTCGCCCTGAACCGGCGGCTTGAACAGACCCTGCGGCGACAGGCTGAAGACCTCGTAGCCGGTCTCCGTCACCCCCACCGAATGCTCGCACTGGGCCGACAGCGACTTGTCGCGCGTCACCGCCGTCCAGCCGTCCGCCAGGACCTTCACCGGGTGCTTGCCCAGGTTCACCATGGGCTCGATGGTGAAGAACATGCCCGGCCGCAGCAGCTCGCCCGTGCCCTTGTGGCCGAAATGCAGGATGTTGGGCGCATCGTGGAACACCCTGCCCAGGCCGTGGCCGCAGAAGTCGCGCACCACCGAGCAGCGCTGAGCCTCGACATATTGTTGGATCGCAAAGCCGATGTCGCCCGTGCGGGCGCCGGGCTTCACCGCGTCCAGCCCCCGCTGCATGGCCTCATAGGTCACGTCGATCAGCCGCTTGGCGCGCGGGGCGATGGGGCCGACGCCGTACATGCGGCTGTGATCGCCATGCCAGCCGTCGACGATGACGGTGACATCGATATTGGCGATGTCGCCCTCGCGCAGGGCCCGCTCACTGGGGATCCCGTGGCAGACCACGTGGTTGACCGAGATGCAGACCGTCTTGGTGTAGCCACGATAGCCGAGGCAGGCGGGCAGGGCCTGGTGGTCGAGGATGAACTCGCGCGCCAGGCGGTCCAGCTCATCGGTGACCGCGCCGGGAACCACATGCGGGGTCAGCATGTCCAGGCACTCGGCCGCCAGCTTGCCGGCGATACGCATGCCCTCGAACCCTTCGGGACCATGGACGCGGATCTCGCCGGTGCGGGTTTCGGCCTCGAGGACGTCGTTGAGGGTCATGCTCGTTACTCCGCGACGACGGGGGCGTCGCGCCAGGGGATGCGATGGGTGATGCGAATGGCGTCCGCACCGATGTGGCAAGCATAGCACAAAACCTCAACCCCCGCCTGCGCCGCGTCGATCAGGCCTGCGGCGTATTTGGGATCGAGCTCGGCGCAGGCGGCGAAGACGTCGCAGTCGGTGCGCTGGATGACAAACAGCATCACCGCGCGGTGGCCCTGAGCCGCCATGGCCTTCAGCTCGCCCAGGTGCTTCAGCGAGCGGGCCGCCACGCAGTCGGGGAATTCGGCAAGCGTGCCCGCGCGCTTCAGGTGACTGTTCTTCACTTCTAGCCAACAGGGCGGGCGATCCGGCGCCTCCAACAGGAAATCGATCCGGCTGGCGACGCCGTAGTTCACCTCGCGCCGGATCGAGGCGTAGCCTGAGAGCTCCGGGATGAGGCCCTGGTCCAGGGCCTCGGCCACCAGGCGGTTGGGATGCATGGTGTTAATCCCCACCAGGCCGCCGTCGACCTCGACGATCTCCAGGGTGTGGGCGAGCTTGCGCTTTGGGTTGTCGGACTTGGAGATCCAGACCGGGAAGCCGGGTGTGTTCAGCCCCAGCATCGCGCCGGGATTGGGGCAGTGGGTGGTGAGCTCCGTCCCGTCCTCCAGCACCACGTCGGCGAAGAAGCGCTTGTAGCGGCTGACCAGGCGGCCACGAACGAGCGGTTGGTCGAAGTCCATGGGCGGGGCGCGTCCGATCAGCTATGCGGAAGCCTGATCTAGGTGAGGAGCGCAGCGATGGGTAGTCCGGCGGGCAAGGAAGGTCAGGCGGTGACCGCCGCGGTGCTGATCATCGGTGACGAGATCCTCTCGGGCCGCACCCAGGACACCAACCTGCGTGACATCGCGCTCTATCTCGGCGTCCACGGCGTGGACCTGATGGAGGCGCGCACGGTTTCCGACGTGCATGAGGACATCATCGCGGCCCTCGACGCCCTGCGCACTCGCTACGACTACGTCATCACCACCGGCGGCATCGGCCCCACCCACGACGACATCACCGCCGACGCGGTGGCCGCGGCCTTCGGCTTCGAGCTCTACGAACACCCCGACATCATCGCCATGATGACCGCTCGCTGGGGCGCCGAACCCAACGCTGCGCGCCGGCGGATGGCGCGGGTTCCGGTGGGCGGCGACCTGGTGAAGAACCCGGTCCAGGGCCCGCCTGGCTTCACCATCGGCAATGTCTTCGTCCTGGCCGGCGTGCCGCAGATCATGCGCGGCATGCTGGAGGACGTGGGGCATCGGCTGAAGGGCGGCGCGGTGGTGCTGAGCCGGACGGTGCGGGTCGAGGGTTCAGGGGAGGGCGTGATCGCAGCCCCGCTGGAGGCGGTGGCCAAGGCGCATCCGGGCATGAGCCTGGGGAGTTATCCGTTCTACGGGGACGGCGGCTATGGCTCAAACTTGGTGCTGCGTGGGCGGGACGCGGTGGAACTGGAGGCGACGGTGGCGGAGTTGATTGCGGCGTTGCTGGCCGCCGGAGTGGCGAATGTGGCGGAGCTAACCGTCCCGGCGTGACCGAGTTGGGGCCAACCGATCCGTTGCGCGTCCCAGTTTGGCGCAATTTCTCAACCAAAGCGTGAAGCTCGACCCGAGGCGGCCCGGATTCCGAGACGTTCCCACTGAGCGCGATCACTGTGGGCATGGCCGCGATCGTCTGCCGGGACACCGTCATGGACCTTTCTGAACAACCCCATTAAAGCAACCACGCCCCGCTCAGCGGGCCTTGCGGCCACATGCTCGTTCGCTCGTCAGGCGAACGGCCGGGCAATTTTAGGTCTGATTGTCACTGAACTTCGCGAAACCTTCTGATATGGCGCCTAAATTGCGGTGGGTGCTGCAAATCGTTGCCACGGCCGGCCGGCCTTTGTAGGTTGCAACCAGGGCTTGATGGCGGGCTGCATGACTTCCTTGACGCAAATCACGCACTCAGACGCACGCGTCGAAGTCGCGCCGCCGGCGGGTGCGGAGCTTGTCGCCTATTTGCGGGCCCGACCTCTCGCGGAGCGTTCAGAACCCGTCTTGAAGTCATCCGTAGCGCCCCTCGGCCTCTATCCCGCCAAACGGATCATCGATGTCTGCGTGGCCGGCGCGGCTCTTGTGGCCCTTGCGCCGCTGATGATCGGGCTCTGGCTTCTCGTCCTGCTGTTCAATGGCGGACCGGGCCTGTTCTGGTCGGAGCGTATCGGCCGCCATGGGCGCACCTTCTGGATGCCCAAGTACCGCACCATGGACGCCAACGCGCCCCTGTCGCCGCGAGAGACCCTGCAGGGTGCGAACGGTCACATCACACCTCTGGGCGCCTTTCTGCGCAGGTCGAGCCTGGATGAACTGCCGCAACTGTTCTGCGTGTTCGTCGGTCAGATGAGCCTCATCGGTCCGCGCCCGCTGCTGCCCGATGATCCCGCGATCTTCGAGCGCCACAGTTTCCCGCACGCCATGCTCGCGCGGCCGGGTCTGAGCGGACTCGCCCAGGTCGTGGGACGCAATGAGGTGACGCCGCGCCGCAAGGCGCGTCTCGACGCCCTCTATGCGCGGACAGTATCGCTGAGGGTGGATTTGTTCATCTTCTGGCGTACGGCGATGATCGTGCTGTCGGGACGCGGTCAGATCTAAATTCGAGGCTGTAGGGCTCTAACTTCGTTCAGCCTTCACTTTGTCTTGCCCTCGAGCGCTGAAATTTGGATACGACCTATTAGCCGCTGAGCGGATACCGTTTTCGGTAATCCGAGGTCATGCGCGCAAGTTCAAACCTGCGCGATACTCGGCGCAAGTAAACCAAGGAGCGTGATGCGTGGCTAAAACTGGGGCAGGCAAGGTCGCTCTCATTACTGGGGCGACAGGGCAGGACGGCGCCTATCTCTCAGAATTGCTGCTAGCCGAGGGCTATGTGGTGCATGGCGTCAAACGCCGCTCGTCATCGTTCAACACCGGCCGGATCGAGCATCTCTACCAGGACCCGCACGAAACCGATCAGCGGTTCATCCTTCACTATGGCGACCTGACTGACAGCACCAATCTGATCCGCATCGTCCAGCAGGTGCAGCCCGACGAGATCTACAATCTGGCCGCCCAGTCGCATGTGGCGGTCAGCTTCGAGACCCCGGAATATACCGCCAACGCCGATGCGGTTGGCGCGCTGCGCTTGCTGGAGGCCATCCGTATCCTCGGCCTGGAAAAGAAGAGCCGTTACTATCAGGCCTCCACCTCCGAGCTCTATGGCAAGGCTCAGGAGGTCCCGCAAAGCGAGACCACCCCCTTCTACCCCCGCAGCCCCTATGCCGTGGCCAAGCTCTACGCCTACTGGATGGTGGTGAACTATCGCGAGGCCTACGGCCTTCACGCCTCGAACGGCATCCTGTTTAATCATGAAAGCCCGTTGCGCGGCGAAACCTTCGTGACACGGAAGATCACGCGTGCGGTGTCGGGCATCAAGCTGGGCTTCCAGGACCGGCTCTATCTCGGGAACATGGACGCCAAACGCGACTGGGGCCATGCGCGGGAATATGTCCGCGGCATGTGGCTGATGCTGCAGCAGGACGAGCCCGACGACTATGTCCTTGCCACGGGCGAGACCACGACGGTTCGAGATTTCGTCACCCATGCCTTCGCGCAGGTGGATATCAAGCTCGACTGGCGCGGCGCGGGCCTCGCCGAGCAGGGCGTCTGCGCCGAGAGCGGCCGCGTTCTGGTGGAGGTCGATCCCCGCTACTTCCGACCCACCGAGGTCGACATCCTGCTGGGTGACGCCTCCAAGGCCAAGGCCAAGCTGGGCTGGAGCCACGACACCCCCTGGCAGGCGCTGTGCGAAGAAATGGTCCGCGAAGACCTGATCGTGGTGGCCCGGGAGCAGCGCCGTCATGGCGAATGAGGTGATCTACCCCCTGGCCGGCAAGCGGGTCTGGGTGGCCGGTCACCGCGGCATGGTCGGGGCGGCCATCGTTCGCCGCCTGGCGGCCGAGGACTGCGAGGTTCTCACCTGCGGCCGCGACGAGGTGGATCTGCGGCAGCAGGCCGAGACCTCGGCCTGGATCGCCAAGGCCAAGCCTGACGCCATCTTCCTGGCCGCGGCGAAGGTGGGTGGCATCGGGGCCAATGCGGCCTATCCGGCCGACTTCCTGTTCGACAACCTGATGATCGAGGCCAATGTCATCGAGGCCGCGCACCGGGAAGGGGTGGGCAAGCTGCTGTTCCTTGGGTCGAGCTGTATCTATCCCAAGATGGCGCCCCAGCCGATCACAGAGGACGCCCTGCTGACCGGGCCCCTGGAGCCCACCAACGAATGGTATGCGATCGCCAAGATCGCAGGCCTGAAGCTGGCCCTGGCCTATCGCCAGCAGCACGGCGACGACTTCATCTCGGCCATGCCCACCAATCTCTACGGCCCGGGCGACAATTTCGACCTGGAGAACAGTCATGTTCTGCCGGCCCTGATCCGCAAGGCCCACGAGGCCAAGGTGCGCGGGGCCGTATCGTTCGGTGTCTGGGGCACAGGAACACCCCGGCGGGAGTTCCTGCACGTCGATGACTGCGCCGACGCGCTGGTCCATCTGATGACCAGCTATTCTGGCGACCAACATGTGAACGTCGGATATGGCGACGACATCGCGATCGCCGATTTGGCGCAGCTGGTGGCCGACGCCGTGGGGTTCAAGGGCGACATCGCCTGGGACCGATCGAAGCCGGACGGCACGCCGCGCAAGCTGATGGACGCCAGCAAGCTCGCCGCGCTCGGCTGGACGCCCCGGATCGACCTGAAGCAGGGCGTCGAGGACGTCTACACCTGGTTCCTGGCGCATCAGGCCTAGGGTGGGAGAGCCTTCGACCCGAGGCCGGCGGGTGGTGTTCGTGAACCGCTTCTATGCGCCGGACATGTCGGCCACCAGCCAGATCCTGACCCGGCTCGCCGAGCACCTGGCGACCCTCGGCTGGAAGGTGAGCGTCATCACCAGCCGCCAGCTCTATGGCGCGACCGGAACGCTGCCCGCGCGCGAGACCATCGCCGGGGTCGAGGTCCGCCGCGTACTGACCACGCGGTTCGGCAATGCCGGCCTGGCCGGGCGGGCGCTGGACTATCTCTCTTTCTACCTGACCGCCTTCCTGGCCCTGCTGACCACTCTGAAGCGGGGCGACGTCGTGGTGGCCAAGACCGACCCGCCTTTGATCTCGGTCTTCGCCGGCTGGGCGGCGGCCTTGAAAGGCGCTCGCCTCGTCAACTGGCTGCAGGATCTCTATCCGGAGATCGCCGTGGCCTATGGGGTCCGCGCCGCCCGCGGTCCGCTCGGCGCCATCCTGAAGTCTCTGCGCAACACCTCCCTGCGCGGCGCGAGCGTCAATGTGGTGATCTGCGAGGACATGGCCAGGATCGTGACGCCCCTGGCCGGGACCTCGCGGGTCGAGGTGGTGCACAATTGGAGCGACGACACGATTGTTCGACCCGTGGCGCCGCAGGACAATCCCCTGGTGGCGGCCTGGGGCCTGCAGGACCGCTTCGTAGTAGGTTATTCCGGCAACCTGGGGCGCGCCCACGACTGGCGCACCATCGTCGCCGCAGCGGATCATCTGCGAGATCGGTCCGACGTCCTGTTCCTGATGATCGGCGGCGGCGCGGGGCAGGGGCCCTTGCGCGCCGAGGTCGAGAGGCTGGGTCTGCAGGCGAGCTTCCGGTTTGAGCCCTACCAGCCCCACGCCTTGCTGGCCTGCTCCCTCAGCCTGCCCCAGGTGCACCTGGTGTCGCTGCTGCCGGAGTTTCGCGGCCTGATGTTCCCCTCCAAGGTGTTCGGCATCGCCGCGGCCGGCCGCGGCATGATCGCCATCGTCGACCAGCCCTCCGACCTGGCCGATCTGGTGCTGGCCCACGGCAGCGGCGAGGCGACCCCGGTGGGGGACGGCGAGGCCCTGGCCTCGGTGATCCTCCGCATGGCCGATGAGGCGGGGGCGGCCACGGACCTGGGGCGGCGATCGCTGGCCATGCTGGAGGCGGGCTTCGCCTGCGAGCAGACCCTGAGGCGATGGGGCGAGGTTCTCGATAAGGCCTGAGGCGGGCGGCCCGTGACTTGCAGTCCTCAGGTCCGCCGGGTCGCGGGCCCGGAGGCCGGTTGACCTCCATCCCGCATTGCAGCAAGACTCAGCAGGTGGAAGGTTCGAGCCGATGATCGAGGATGGCCGCCGCTGGTACCCGGTACAGACCCAGCCGAAGCGCGAAGCCTACGCGGTCCAGCAGCTGAACA
Source organism: Phenylobacterium sp. (assembly GCF_030651185.1). GTDB lineage: Bacteria > Pseudomonadota > Alphaproteobacteria > Caulobacterales > Caulobacteraceae > Phenylobacterium. The sequence continues at coordinate 19,776 of NZ_JAUSCJ010000031.1, read as the reverse complement.
ACCAGGGCTATGAGGTGTTCTTCCCCAGGCGCCTGATCACGGTGCGCCATGCCCGCCGGGTGCTGGAGCGGGAGGCGAGCTACTTTCCCGGCTACATCTTCGTATCGCTGGACCTGACGCGGGAGCCCTGGACCCGGGTCAACAACACCTTCGGCGTCCGCTCCCTGGTGATGGTCGGCGCGAGACCCGCCGCCGTGCCCACCTCCTTCGTCGAGATCCTGCGCGGCCACCTCGATCAGGACGGTCGACTTCCGCCGCTGGCGCCGTTTCAGGTGGGGGAGCGCGTCAGTATAGTTAATGGTCCGTTAGTTGATCTGGTGGGAACCATTGACCGTCTCGACAGCGGAAACCGGGTTCGCCTGCTGCTAGAACTGGCCACCGGGGTGCTTCCTGTATTCACCGATACGAAGAACCTGTCCTCAATTCCGCAGAATTGACTTAAGGTCTTCACACTTGCTGGGCTACAGATCTGGTGTCTGAGACAAGGCCTGCGCCCGCGGTGTTTTCACCCTGGGTGCGGTAGCCGTGGGGCGGCAGGCTGGCGCGGCTTGGCGCGACAGTCGGGGTTATCGGGCGTGGGGGAGGAAAGGCAATACAGGTTGTAAGAACTTCAGACCGGAATGAGCACCTAGACATGCTCCGCGGAGTCTGCGCGCTTTTAGTCGTGTTGAACCATATTCGCGCGTTTGTTTTTGTGGACTTTCATGAATGTATCCAGCCTGGAATTGCAGTCTACGCATTCTATTTTCTTACAAGCTTAGGACATCAAGCTGTTATCGCATTTTTTGCACTCAGTGGGTATTTGGTTGGTGGGCGGGCATTTCAGTCGATGATCGATGGAAAATGGTCATCTATAGACTACGCCATAGCACGCCTCTCGCGCTTGTGGACCGTGGTTCTTCCAGCGCTTATCATAACGTTTGTCTTGGATAAGGCTGGCGCGACGTTAGGCGGTGGTGCCGCTTACGCAGGTAAGTACGGAGTTGCTTTGGCGAGTGGACCGCTCCTTGCTGCGCCGGCCGACCATTCTATTGCCACGCTATTGGCAAATCTACTGTTTCTACAGACAATCACGGCGCCTGTGTACGGGAGCAATGGCCCACTATGGAGCCTCGCTAACGAGTTTTGGTACTATGTACTGTTCCCAATTGCGGCATCCACAGTCTTGTTGAGAAAATCGCTTCTATACAATATTATTGCAGTAATTGTGGTTTGTGTATTATTATCATCCCTCCCGGCAGAATTATTGATGCTCGGATCCATCTGGTGCGGAGCCGCCGCGATAGCAGTTGTCTCTCGTACCGAAAAATTTCGAAAAACAATTGCAAGTTCGATGTACATGACGATCGCCACCATCGCGACGGTCGTTTGTATAATCGTGGGCTCAAGAAATTCAGCCATTTGGATATCAATTATTGCGGGCCTCGCCTGGTCCTTTCTTTTGCCCGCACTTGCGGTTCGTCGCAGTAAAAGCAACGCCTATCGACAGGTTGCATTTGGCCTCTCTGAGATCTCGTACACAATGTATGCAACGCACTTTCCCATATTAGCTTTTCTATATTTTGTGTTGATTGCCCCTACGCAATTTCAACCCAATCTAGAAGGATTTCTCATCGTTCTCGTTCTAACATTGGTAACGCTGGCCTCATCAAGTGTTCTTTGGTGGTCGTTTGAGCGAAATTCAACAACGATCAGGATCGCCATATCATCTCTGCTTCATCGAAAATGATGAAAAAGCATTCCGACCATGACGTCCAAGAATCCAGGTCGATAAAAGTGCAGCGAGCACTGAATTCGTTCGCCATGGCTATTGCATGATTTCCTATGTGGCCGCCGCTTTAGCCCTTCGTTCCGGGCAGGGAGCGCGCTGATGGCGCGCCCTTCGATATTCGCGCATGGAACCCGGCGCGATCTGCTTGACAACGACCATCTGTCGCTCGATCTCGGCACGCGGAGTGTGGGGGGCGCTCTGTTTGCGTTCGGCGGCCAAGGTGCCGGGATCCTAATCCAACTCGCAAACGTCTATGTGCTTGCCCGCCTGCTAGTGCCCGACGATTACGGGATTTACGCCCTGGCGATGATCATTGTCGGCTTCACAGGAATCTTCACGGACTTCGGCTTGTCGGTCGCGGCGATCCAGATGGAGAAGCTTGACCAGAATGTCGCCAGCGGCCTTTTCTTCATGAACGTGGCGTTAGGCACCGGGGCCATGATCGTCTGCCTGATAGGCGCGCCAATTTTCGGCTGGTATTTCGACCAGCCCGCGGTGTTCTGGGCGATTGTGGCGTTGGCGATCGCCATCCCATTTTCGGCCGCGACAGTGCAGTACAACGCACTGCTATCGCGCGGCATGCGCTGGCGCGAAATCCAAATTGTATTGATTGTCTCACAATTAGCCGGCTTCGCCAGTGGAGCGGTGAGCGCCCGATACGGCGCTGGCTATATGTCGCTTGTGATCGCGGCTAACGTCCAGATTCTAGTCAAGCTCGTACTGGCTGTGTGGCTGTCACATTGGCGGCCAAGCTTGGTGACCAACTGGAACGCGTGCTGGGGAGCGGTGCGTTTCGGGGCGTACTATACGGGCTTCACACTATGCAACTTCCTACACAAGCAGGCCGACGTATTCCTGATAGGAAATTACTGGGGCGTCCGTGAGACCGGCTACTACAACCGCGCCTATCAACTGATGGCCTTGCCGCTAAACGCCGTCAGCGGTCCGCTCGGAAGCGTGTTCCTGCCTGCCCTGAGTCGGTTGCAGGGCGATCCGCCGCGCTGGGGCCGGGCCTTTGTACGCGCGACTTTGATGACGTCATTGCTGGGCTGCGCCGCCGCTGCCGCCCTATTTGCTTCGGCTGATCCGATCATTCGTATTGTATTGGGGCCCGGGTGGGACGAGACGGGCCGGCTCTTCGCCTGGCTATCACTATCTATGATCGTCACCTTCCCCATGGGAGCCGCCAGCTGGGCATTCACCTCACTTGGGCGAACGAAGGCATTCTTTCATTGGGGCCTATTGTCGACCGGCGCGCTGGTAATCGCCTTTGCAGCCGCAGCGCCATTCGGTGCTGTGAGGGTAGCTCAAGCCTACTCAGGTATGGTCTTCCTTCTCACCCCGGTCTGCTTTGTGATGGCTCTGAAAGGATCGGGGCTGAAGGCGTTCACCGTACTTGGCGAACTGATGCCGGTCTGGCTTGCCGCAGTGTTAGCGGGAGTTATCGGCCGAGCAATACTGGTTTCTACTCCATGGCTGATCTTCGATGTTACGCTTCGCACCATCGTGACGCTTGGATGCTACGCGATCGTCCTCGCTCCTTTCTTTTTTTGGCGCCAAAGCTACCGCCAGCTCCGTGAGGAAGCATGGGGCCTGACCCGTAGGTTGTCGCGGTTGTGACCACTGAGGGCCGCACTCGGATGGTTCAGCTGGACGGGCTGCGTGGTATCGCGGTGACGTTGGTTTTATTCCACCACTGGACTAGTTGGGGATTCAATGCGGGCCTCGGAAACTTAGGTGTGCAACTCTTCTTCGTAATCAGCGGCTTTCTCATTACTGGCATCCTGCTCGATGAACGGGTGAGGTTGTCGGAGGGGCAACAAAGGCTGGGAAGGGCGCTCAAGAATTTCCATTTCAATCGTGTCGCGCGGCTCTGGCCGATCTATTTCTTGACATTGGCGGCCGTCGCGCTGGCGGGCACTCGATTTGCTCCACCTCAGGACCTCTTTTGGCATGCGCTATTTGCGTCGAACTTTCTCTTCCTGACTAAAGGCGAATTCGGAGGCGACCTGTCTCATTTTTGGACGCTGGCGGTTGAGCAGCAATTCTATCTGTTTTGGCCACTGGTAGTTCTATTCGTTCCTCCGCGCCGGCTCGAACCGATAACCGTGCTGCTGGTACTGCTCGCGCCGCTTCTGCGTTGGGCGCTCTACCTCTCTGGACTGCACAATTTCGCGGAGTTCAACACGCTGCCGTTCGCCAACACCGATTCGCTGTGCATGGGTGCGCTGATCGCACAATGGCACCGTTTCGACCCCAACTCTGCAGAAGTTCGTTACAAATTGCTGTCAGGGGCAGCAGTCGCTGCGGCTGTAATCTTGGTGTTGATCCGTGCCACGGGCCCGTCGTTGGAAATCTTCGAACAGACCCTATACGCTGTGGCATTCGCGTGGATCGTCATGGGCGCATCTACGGGGATCAGGGGATTGGCTGGGCGCGTCCTGTCGTTCCCACCACTTCTGTGGATCGGGCTCGTGAGCTACGGGATCTATATCTACCACATGTTCATGCCGCGCGTTGTTGGCTCCGCGCTGCGTACATTCGCCGCGCCAGATGCTGTACAAAATGGCCCGATATTCTTTATACTGTGCGCGATCTCCACAATCATTCTGGCAACGATGTCATGGATGATGGTAGAAAAGCCCGTTATTAACTGGAGGCGCTCGTTGCGACTGCGGCGCAGCGCCCGTACCTCCTAATCAATTGGGCATATGATGCTAGCAAACATCCTGTATACTCGGCCCACTATCGAGCAGGCGCTGTCCGCACTCGACAAATCGCGGTTGAAACTGCCGGTACTCAACCCGCGTGCCTTGTTTGACGATTTCGAAAGTCAGCCGGTCACGCTCGTTGAACTGTCGCAGGGCCCCTGGTCATCGCCGGTTGCCGATACGGTGATGCTCGCCAAGTTCGCTATGTGCGCTAAACCGAAGCGGGTCCTGGAGGTAGGCAGCTACCGCGGCTTCACAACTAAGATGCTTGCCCGCCACACCGCCGAGGACGCCAGAATCGTTGCATTCGATCGCGATCCGCGACACGGCGAGGCATATCGTGGCACGGCTTGGGAAGCGAAGATCGAACGCCGCGTGGGCGACATGTGCGAGGAAGCGTTCGTCCAAGATATGCCAGGCAGCTACGACCTGATATTCCTCGACGCCGATCACAGCTATGACGCAGTTAAGCGCGATACTGAAATTCTGTTGCCACTGATTGCAAAGGACGGCCTTTTCATCTGGCACGATTATGCGAATTGGGGTCGCTTCAGCAGGAAAAACGGTGTTCCAGAATATCTGCACGAATGTTCCAGAAACATCCCGATCGCTAACGTCAACGGTTCGTGGCTAGCGGTCTATTCCCCGGCCTGGGCCTCAACCGACGGCATTGAGTTGTTCAACCGTGCATGCAACAGCGATGCTGACAAGGCCGGCACTGATCCTTGGACGATCGAAGTCGTACGCGGCTGATGGCGTCACCACGCATCTGGCTATTCGCCGATGTATTAGGCGGGTTCGGTGGAATCGAGACCTATCTTGATGCGCTCGCTCGCCGCGCCTACGCAGACGGGTTGGATGTGCGCGTTGCAGTCGCCCGGAATGGCCCGGCACCATTCCTCGACGAACTAAAGTCGATAGGTATCCCAGTCTATGACCAGAAGCCGGTACTAGGGGATCGGTTTTTCATCCGCCATCGCCTGTTGATTCACTACGTCACCAAGAGCCTACGGCCCGGGGACTGGGTGTTCTGCGTCCGCCAGCCAATGCCCGAACTCTATTTGCCGTTAGTGCGTGCAGTGCACCGGCGTCGCGGCAGGATCGCTGCGAGTTGGATGTTCTCGCCTGAATACCTCCCCCCACCTCCAGGCCCTGTCGGCGAAGATTTCCGTCGTGCCGTGGCAGAAACGGATCTAGTCGTCTCGGTTTCCGAATGCGGGCGCGAACAGTTTCTAAAGGTCTACGGCTATGAAGGCCCTGTCGCCGTCATCCGCTATCACAACCGGGAGTTCTTGGCTGACGCGCTCCCGCTGCCGGACGGCCCGCCTTGGAATTTTGCCTTTCTTGGCCGGGTAGAGATTGAGCAGAAAAATCTCGACACCATCTTGGACGCCTTCGCTTCCGTGAACCGTCGCCGGCCAGATACACGCTTCAACATCTACGGCGGCGGGCCCGACATCGAGCGGCTGCAAGCACAGGCCGATGCCCTCGGCATCGGCGACGCGGTGACACTGTACGGCCGTTACGATCATCGAAGCGACCTGCCTCGCATCCTCGCTGCCAATCATGTCTTCCTTTATGCGTCGAACTTCGAGGGGGGGCCCTGCTTTTCGCTTATCGAGCTGCTCCAAGCGGGGCGATTCGTCATCGCGTCGCCAGTGGGCGGCATTCCGGACATTTATGTCGACCGTCCGGAGGCAGGCACGCTAGTCGCACCCGATCGCGAAGCCCCGATCGCCGAGGCAATGGCGGTGGCGCTCGCCCGGCTTGAGGCGGAAATGATCGAGCCGGCGGCGATCCGCCGTGTATATATTGAGAATTTCCATGGAGAGATCGCCCACGCGCAGTGGTGCGAGGCACTCGACCTAAATCAGAGGCCTGTGGAGTGACTTCATTCTGCCGTATCTGCTGGCGCGTTATACACTCCGACCTCTAAAAAGAGAAGCCATGGCGCTGTATCGAATCGACACACCGAGAATTGGTAGGCTGCCTACCAGGCTCAAGTAATTATGCTGGGCACCCGGCACCCGCTTAGGTGAGTGGTGCGAGTATGACTTTCAAGCACTGGCCGACAGCCTCGGGAAAGAGACGATGAACCTGCTCTCTTATGTGCATCTGCGCAATATATACGGTTCAACGGGGGGGGGGCGGGTGGCACGCAACATCGTAGAGGCGCTGGGGCGTCGGAACGATGTCGAGCAACGCATCCTCGGCGACGCGAACGATCATCGCCAAATCGTCGAAAAGGTCGGCGAGCCGTGGACTGGGTATGAGTATCATCTATTCGGCCGAGACACCTCTGCGCAACAGCGACGCTGGCTGCTCGGAATGGGGCCTGTTGCGGAGGAGTTTTGGCCCGAGGCGGACTGGCTCTACTGCACTGGGGAATCCTACGTGCCGACCCGCAAGATGCGTTCTGCAGTGGTGATGCACGACGCCGCATATTTCGACGACACCGCTCTTGTCCATGACCGGCGCTACTTTCTGCAGCAGATGAAGTGGCGGTTACTTTTCGCGCGGCTCGACCGCAACGCAGACATGATTCACACAGTTTCAGCTTTCTCTGCAGAACGAATAGCGCACCACTTCCCGGGCTTGCGAGATCGAATTCGCGTAGTGCACAACGGCGTTACTGAGCGTTTTTTCGATAGTGAGACTGCCGATGATGCAGCGCTGATCGCCAGTGCGGGGTTGCACGGCAACAACTTCATCCTACTTCCGCGCGGGCTTTCGTTTCGGAAAAATGCCGAGTTGGTGCTTGCCGCATGGCCGATCCTTCGCAGGCGTCATCCCGATTTGCGGCTTGTCGTAACGAGCCATAATTCGTCCGGTTATGTCGATCGCGCTCGCGGCAGCGATCCCGACTTAATCACGCCAGGTTTCGTGTCGGACCAAGTCCTTGCGGCGCTCTATCGTCAGGCGCGGCTTGTCTGGTTCCCCTCGCGCTATGAAGGTTTCGGTATCCCGGTGCTAGAGGCTATGGCCAGCGGTACTGCAGTGGTAGCGAGTAACGCCACCTCACTACCCGAAGTCGCTGGCGGAGCGGCAATGTTGGTCAATATAGATGACCCTTTGGCGCACGTAGAGGCGATCGACACGCTGCTGACGAACGAGGCCGAGCGAGCCCGCTGGCGCAAGGCCGGCCGCGCGCGTGCTGCTTCGTTCACTTGGGACAAGGCAGCTGAGGCGCTGACCACTGCGATGCGGGGCATGAGTTGAGCATGGCGGAGGCTCCGGGCTTCTTGTTCCTCAACGCCAACACGCCTTGGGTCTATGCGCTCGCCCAAGCGCTTTCGGCGCACCGATCGACGACCGCACTCAGGCTTTACGACTGGCCAAACTATCGCCGCCTGAAGCCGCAATGGCCCGAGACAGACAGCCTCACGCGCCGCCGGATGATAGTGATGCCACCCGGCTATGCCGGTCGGCTTGAGACCTTGTTTGGTATACCAATGCCGCTGGTTTTCGCGGGTGAGAGGAGGCGGCTGCGGCGCGCGACCGGGGGGGGCGAACCTTGGGTCATCGCCTGCTACCCCTATCTCGCCCGCTGGACGCGCCACGTTCCTGGCGAACGTTTGATCTATTACAACCTCGACGAATATACCTTTTACGAACCCCATCGGTCCCACTTGATCCGCAGCCTAGAGCGCGAGTTGGTCGAGCGGTCGGCGCTAACCCTGTGCCTATCGGTCGAAATGGTCCGTCGGCTGCGCGAAAGGCATCCTGATCGGGCCGCTCGCATCCAGCATTTTCCCCTTGGTATGGTTGAGAGCTTTCTGAATGAGGCACCCGATGACCTTCCAATCGTCAATAGCATTGGGTATGTTGGAAACCTTACCAATCGGGTCGACTGGGATTTCTTTCACGCGGTGGCACGTCGCACGCCGGAACTCCGATATGCCGTGGTCGGCAAACTCGACGCGCTTGCAGTTGGAGATGATAACGGCGTCTGGCGCGCCCGGCGCGCGGAGACACTGGCCCTCGACAATGTCGATTTCCTAGGCTCCGTCCCGCAGGCGGCGGTTCCAAATCACTATCATCGGTACGCAGTGAACTGGATGCCATACGATGTGAGTCACGGGTTCAACGTCGCCGCCTGCCCTACTAAGATTATGGATGCGATTGGCAGCGGCCGCCCGTTCCTGAGCACGGATCTTCCGGAGAGCCGACTCTATCCAAACTACATCGCACTCGCCACGAGCGCCGAAGAAGCCGCCGCGAAGCTGCGAGAGCTTGCCGCAAAATCGGCGAGCCACGATGTGGCATCGCAAGTTGATTTCGCGCGCGGGCACAGTTGGGCGCACCGGGCGGACACCTTGATCGCGATGACCAACGCGGCCAATCGCGGCTGAACCAGGGATCAGCGGAGCGTATTGATGGGCTTTGTAACGGGGTTTCGCGGCCTCCGCGATGGATTTCAAGTGCCGATTGCCCTTGCCGAGGCGGGGATGCTTGATGGCTTCGTGACCGATCTCTACGTAGGATGGCCCGAAAGGGTCCTAGGGCGGGCCCTGCCGGCGCGCCGAGCCGAGCAACTGCTGGCACGTCATGACGGTCGGCTTGACGGTCAACCTGTCTTACCGATGCGTGGTCTCGCGCTGTGCGAGAAGTTGGCCACGCTCGGTGGGATCGCACCAGACGAACTCTACGCGCGCTTCGATCCAGCTTATGGGCATGCGATGGCACGAGCAGCGCGGCGGCATCGCAGTGATCTGCTCTGCTACTCGGCCTATGCGCCCAGCGCGTTTTCGGCGAAATACGACCACCGACCCCGCAAAATCTTGTTCCAGTACCATCCGCATTACGTGCTTGAGGATCGCATTCTGGTCGAAGATGCGCATGCTGCGGAACAGGGTGGGCAGGCGATCAATACCGCGAAACCCGTCTCGGGGTTTGCTACCCATCGCTCGCGGCTGGCATCCGATGATGCTTGGCGGCTCGCAGATCACATCGTCTGCGCGAGCAGTTTCACCCAGCGCAGCTTGGTCGAGGCTGGCGCCGATGCCGATCGCATTAGCGTTATCTCATATGGAGTCGAACTGCCGACGCCGATCAAGATTGTCCGGCCTGGTCACTTCCAGGCCCTGTTTGTGGGATCCGGCTTCCGTCGTAAGGGGTTACATCACTTGCTCGCTGCTTGGCGCGCTGCCGACCTAGCCCCTGGCTCGACGCTGACTGTCGTCGCGCGGGTGATTGAGCCTGACCTGCTTGAAATGGTCCGCCAAACTCCAGCGACCGAGTATCGGGCCGGCGTTTCTAGCGCCGAGTTGGCGACGCTCTACGCCAGCGCTAGCCTATTTGTAATGCCGTCGCTCGTCGAAGGCTTTGGTCAAGTCTACCTCGAGGCGCTGGCAAGCGGGCTACCTGTGCTTGGCACTCCCAACACCGCTTTGCCCGATCTAGGGAGCGAGGAGGACGGAGTGTTTATCGTGCCAGCCGGAAACCCGACGGCGCTTGCCGAGATGCTTGGCAGGCAGTCTCATTTGATAGACGCCGATCCGGCCATTCGTATCGCCGCGCGGGCCACAGCGGCGCGGTTTGACTGGGCGAAATTCCGCACAGGGGTGGCTGAAATTGCTTCAAATGCCGGATAGGGCACCTGCGGAAATGAAAGCAACGATGACCACAGACGTCACTGCCTATCTCAGCTATCAGGAGTGGAAGGGCTGGGGCCATGATCGATTCATGCGGCCAACGATCGGGGATCTGAACTACTTCGATGCTGAGCTTCACGGGCTGGACGTAACCGCAGGCGCCGTGTTGGATATAGGGTTCGGCAACGGTGAAATGCTTGCCTGGGCTCAGCTTGCCGGCGCCCCATCGATCTATGGCACGGAGATAGATGATGCCGCGCTATCCGCGGCGGCCGAGCGCGGCATCCAGACGTTGCCGCTTGATCCGGCTTCCTGGCCCGCAGTGCTCGACGGGCAGTTCGTCCTGGTGTCGGCTTTCGATCTGCTCGAGCACCTCACACGCGAGCAGGCGCTTGATCTTCTTGAGCGGGTGGGGAGGCTACTAAAGCCTGGCGGCTGGTTCGTCGCGCGCTTCCCAAACGGGCAAAGTCCGTTTGGGCGGGCGTACCAACATGGCGACGTCACCCATCTCTCAACCCTGTCCGGGCCGTTGATCGGGCAGCTTATCCGAGGGCTCCCCTTTGAGATGCTGCGCTACGGCGATCCGGTGAGACCAACGGAAGGATCGCTGCTAAGCCGCGTCGGGCGAGCCGGCCGCGATTTGCTGCGCCTCGGGTTTGAATTCGCGATTCGCCGAATGTACCGGGTCAACGTCCCGTTCGATCCTAACCTAGTTGTGGTGCTTCGTCGCATCGAAGACAAGGAATGATTGCAGCGCCTTCAGCCGCCGTCGGCGCGCTGCCCCTAGGAATCCTATCATGCCGCTGACCTATTATATCGCTGTAATGTTGTGCGGGGCGTTGCTGCTTATCGGCGTAGTCCGGATCAAAGCTGATTGGTGCATCCCGTATGGCGCGGCTCTCGCAACAATTGCTGCTTGGTACTTCGTCGAGCCGATCTACACGCCCGAGCAGTTTGCTTTCTTCGTCCGGGGGGATATCAGTGAGGCCTATCTGTTGGTCATTGTTTTCTTGTGTGGATTTGCTCTGTTTACGCCAGTAATGGTCAGAACGATAGCTCCTCCTCATGTGGAAGCAGCAGCTCGGTTCGGGGGGGGCGATGCCAACCAGCTGGCGATTTGGGCTATCGCAGCCTGGGCGCTCATCCTCGCCTATGGCACCTTTCGCCTTTCGGGCGACCTGATGGCGGCGCTCTTTCCCGTCAACAGCCGCACTGGTGTGCAGATGTGGTCTCGCCAGGCCGGTGCGGGCGCGGGCCCAACGGGCTTTATCGTCTCCGCTGCAGCCTATCTGTACACCCTGTGCACTGCTGCGTTTGGCCTCCTGTTCTTTATGGTCAAGGGTGTGCGGATGCGCGCGATCTTGCTCATGCTTATTGCCATCTCTTGGCCCTACTTCGTACTTCTCGGCGCGCGCAGCACCTTTATCGCCGTGTGCCTACCTGCGGTGCTGTCTTACGCGCTGTTCGCCCGGCACCCGATTTGGCTGAAAACCATTGTCGTCGCGGGCGCTGGCGGAGTGATTAACCTGATATTGTTGCTGATCATTAGCTATCGGAACATTGGTTTTGGGACGGCGAGCATCTCCAAACCCGAAGGCGCCATACATTATGGACTTAATATGAGCTCTGAGCTCGTCCATGCAGTCTCGTTCCTCAGGGAAGGGACACTAAAGATCGATTTCGGAATGGGGTACCTCACCCAGGCCGTTAATGTGATCCCGCGCGCTATCTGGGCTGGCAAGCCGTTGGGGAGTGTTGAATATTCAATTGCGCGCGGGTTCGGCGACCCGACGTTCCAGGATATTGGCGTAACAGCTACGGTTTCGACGGGTATCATCGGGCAAGGTGTGCTGGCGTTTGGACCTTTCTTCGGCCCTTTGGTGGCAGCAGCGCTCTTTTCCGCTTGGGTCGCTACTCTGACCCGCTTTTGGCGACAGGGAACGCCAACTCGTTTTCTCCTGTTTTTGATCGGACTTGGTTTAACTTTTAACTTGGGGCGTGATGTCTCGCTGCTGGTGCTATGGCCAATGATTTTTGCATACACTGCGGTTAAGTTGCTCGAACAAACTCAGGCCAACGGCATGAGGCGCTCGAATATTGCAGTAACCCGGACTGCGGCGCTTCGTAGAACCTGGAGCCGAGGGAAATTGTGAGCCGACCGCGCGTCGCCATTTTGTTCGATCGTCTCGGGCCCTACCATGTAGCTCGGCTGCGCGCCGCCTCCGAGCGTGTGGAGGTTATCGCAATCGAAGCTTCGCCCCACAGTTCCGAATATGCTTGGCGCAATGTTCACATCGACAAAACCATCGAGCATATCCCCGTTGTTAGTATTGCGGACGGAGCCGAATATTCCAGTCGCGGGCGAGCGGCGCGCGTAGTCGAGCTTGTGCTAAATTCGAGACCGGATTGCGTGGCAGTTCCGGGTTGGTCCTCGCTCGAAGCGCTCGCATTGATTCGCGCGAGTTCAATGCACGGTGTTCCGCTTATCTGTCTGAGTGCGTCAAATCGGTTCGATGCACCGCGCCACGCCTTCCCTGAATTCATAAAGCGCCGGATCGTTTCACACTTCGCCGCGGGGATCGGCACAAGTTCCTCGCAGCTTAGTTATCTCCGTGAACTGGGATTGCCGAAGGAAGCGCTTTTCAGCGGTTACAACGTCGTCGACAATGCCTATTTCGAGGCTGCAGCCAAATCTGCTCGTGCAAGTGGGACTATGCCGGACATTGACGGCAGGCCGTTGAACGAACAGTCTCGCGAGCGTTATTTCTTAGTTGCTTGCCGGTTTATCGAGAAAAAGAATCTCGATCGACTGATTCGCGCCTATGCGCGGTTCCGCGAGGGGCGGCCCCAAGATCCTACTGACTGGCCACTGGTGCTGGTCGGCGATGGTGAGTTACGCGGACAGCTAGAGTTGCTTGCCGCAGAGCTTAGCATCGCTTCGCACGTCAGGTTTCCAGGCTTCCGGCAATATGATGAGCTGCCGCTTTTCTATGCCACTGCTGGCGCAATATTGCTTCCTAGCGTAAGCGAGCAATGGGGCCTAGTTGTCAATGAAGCAATGGCAAGCGGGTTGCCGGTCGCAGTTTCGTCGCGCTGCGGCTGCGCAGAAATGCTGATTGAGCACGGTGTCACCGGCCTCGTTTTCAATCCATTTGACGAGGTGGCGATACTTCAGACGCTGAATCAGATTGCCAGCGATCCCGGTCGTCAAGACTGGGCTCTAGAGGCTCGCAGGACAATCGCCGATTTCGGCCCAGATCGCTTTGGTCGCGCAATTGAAAACGCTGTGAACCTATCCATCCGCTCACGAAGGCAGGCCAGCCATCTCGACAGTCTAATAACTTTACTTGCCATGCGCACAAAATTTGCATCCTAAACGGCCAATTGTCTCAGGTGGATCGCTAGTTCAAGGCGGTTCTTTGAATGGAGCGCGGGCGGGCTTGTCGGCGGCCGTGGTCCTCACCAGCGACGAGTTCTCCGACATCAAAGGCTACGCGCCGGTCAGGGCCGTATCTGACCCTGCGGCTAGCGCTTCCTACCCGGAGACAGTGGCCACGACGCCGGCGCCATCTTCGCCAATGTGGAACACCGCGGCATCGCGGCTATCATACCGCTCAAACGGAACCGCAAGGCCCAACTCGTCATCGACAGCTGTCTCTACGCCCTGCGAAAACTCGTCGACATCTGCTTCTCGCTTAAGAACGTGCTTGCTCGCGCGGCATCTCGGTCAACCCTCAGCTAACAAGGTGGCCCTCACCGGAGGGGTCCTGAGGAGGTAGGGCCGTGCGGGTAGGACGCGCCCCAGCTGCAGCGCGGTTGCGGTGAAAGTTCGAGCCAATGATTGAAGAGGGGGACACGCCCGCCGAGCGAGGCCGCAGATCTTAACTGCCGTTGCTCAGCACGGAGCGTGCGCACCAAGGCATCGATATAGGTCTCGATGCCACCAGGGCTCCCAGCATACCGGCAAACACATAGATCACGGCTCATCCCTCCCATCCTCCTTTCGGACCACTCAGGGAAACGAATGCCTTGGGGGTTGTCCACTGCGGCCAAAACACTGTCGGCCGGGCGTCTCGATATAGACGAAGCTCAGCCTTGCAACGGCCCCAACGAGCAGGAGGAAGCCACGGGCGAAAACAACGCGACCAGTTTGTAGAAATTGGAGCGGTGCCAAAGCACTACCGACGAGGCGGCAATGCCTCGCAATCCGTCGAGCAGCACCATTCGGGTCGAGAGACGATCTCCGGCAAACAGTTCGTCAGGGCCCGCAAAAAGACTCCCGACGGGGGCGTCTGCCAACACGCCACGCGGAGTGGGATTGCTCTTCGAACTCACGGCCTTCTTCTTTGCTCGGCGCGTCTGGGCGTCTCTCCCGCACACGCTGATCCCTTCAATCGACAGAGTAGGTAGGGTTGGGGCCCTAAGGATTACCGGTCAACAATCTCGCAAATAAATCTAACTAACCAGCCCTGTTACCGTTCAAAATCGACGCAGCAGTCGGGAAAACGCGCACTAGCAACCGATAGGCGACTAACGTGATTATCGCAACTAGCAGGGGCAGCAATGTATATGTTGCGAGGATGCTTGCCTGGTTAACCTCTATGGCACGATATATAAGCTTACGAAGCATCGTCATTAAGGGTTCGTGCGCGGCGAAGACGAAAAAGCTCATGGGCGCGAGCGCGAGCAGGACGCCCCTCAACTGCGGATGACTAACCACGCACTTGGTCATTGCGAACAAGACGACCACCCCGAGAAGGATTACTGGCCGTTGGAGCCAATAGACGTTGAGCTCAAGGCGCAACCAAATGTTGGCGAGTTCCCCCACTAGGAATACCGGAATTAACAATTTAAGATGCCCATCCCCGACGAACAGCGGTCGATTGTGCATTCCGAATGATGCGCCCAGTACAAAGAAAGTTAAGCCTTCGATCGAAGGGATTGGCAATTTGATGAGGGTGCTAAGCCAAGCGAACAGCAGCACGATTTCGAGCACGCCGTGCGTCCGGCGGAGTGTCCAGTGTAGCAGCGGGGCAACAGCGACCATCAGCATCAGATCGCGAATGAACCAAAAGGGATAGGCGATCGGGTATTGGGTGATCCCAAGCCAGATATCGATCATCCGCCAAGTTGATTGACCGGTCATCTGTTCATTGGCTGAATTGAACAGCGTGGCGGTTAGCGGCAATGATTGGCCGATCATGAATAGAGCGAGTACTAGCCCGTTCCAGAGAATGTAGGGGATCAGTAGAGTAAAAACACGTCGTTTGGACTTTTCGAGATACTGGTTCCAAGATCCGTCAAAGTTGTTGAAGTAGAGATATCCCGACATAAGGTAAAAGCTTGGCACGGCGATGCGCGCAATGCCGTCGGACCAAAACATCACCAGCGCTCGGATACCAGCTGTGGGCTCCACAGTGATCGACTGGCCGGCAAGATAAACCGGCGCAACGAATGAATGGATGTAGAGGATTAATAGAATCATCGGGAACCGGATAACTGACAGTCGTTCTGATGAGTCCATATGTCCTTAGGTCCTAGTCGAGGTTTTATGCACAAGAACATGCGCAGGCTGGTGCCTGCAGATCAAGCCGCCTGCTCGACCGGCATCGCCGCTACACTTGTCACAGGTTCGCTGTCGCCGCTAAGCGGCGGCATGTTTTACTCGGCGCGAATCCCCGCGAACAAATTGGTAGAGCAGGGATTTCGAGTGGATGTGCATGGTCTGATCGATGCCGAGTGGTCGGCTGCAAACGGGCATTGGCACGTCTCGTCGATTGCGGCTCATCAAGTGATAGGGCCGCAGCGCATCGGCTTTTCGCCAGATATGCTACTCTCTGTGCGACATGATGCCGATCTAGTGCACCTGCGCGGGCTGTGGGCGTTCCCTTCATTTGTGGCGAGTAGGTTGCGCCGCTCGGGCAAGCCGTTGATTGTCTCACCCGAAGGAATGCTGCACCCATGGGCGCTCCAGCGGTCGGCTGCCAAGAAGCGGATGGCGGCCTGGCTATTCGAAGCCGGGAACCTACATGGTGCGGCTGTGATACATGCGCTCAACCAATCTGAGGCGGAGGACATTCGGAGTTACGGATATGCAGGGCCGATCGCGGTGATTCCGAACGGTGTTGATTTGGAAATGCTGCATCACCTTCCGAAAATTCCAACTGAGCGTAAAACACTACTTTTCCTGGGCCGCGTTCACCCGAAGAAGGGGCTTGCGGAGTTGATCGCCTCTTGGGCCGCTGTAGTAAGAGAAGATCCTGACCTACAGCGCGCATGGCGGATCGATATCGCCGGCTGGGATGACGGCAACCATCGCAAGACCTTGGAACGCCAAATCGCCGAAGCCGGTGTGGAGGCCGATATCCAGTTTCTGGGCGTTCTCCATGGTGATGCAAAGGAGGAGGCGCTTTCCAACGCATCCGGCTTTATCCTCCCTTCCTTTGGTGAGGGGCTTCCGATCTCGGTCCTTGAAGCGTGGGCCTATCGACTTCCAGTCCTGATGACTGCCGAATGCAATCTGCGCGAAGGTTTTGTCGAGGGTGCCGCTAGCGAACTTCATCTAGACCAACGGTTCGCTGGGGAACTGGCGGCATGGCTTCGCCGGTCGCCCGAAGCGCTGCGCGAGATGGGCGCGCGTGGCCGAAAGCTAGTCGAGAAGCGCTTCGATTGGGCCGATCTCGCGACAGACTTCGCCGATCTCTATCGATGGGTAGTCGGGCGAGGCGAACGGCCATCTTTCGTTCGGCTTGACTGACCCCGAGAGGGCATTTTGCTTTAGTAGTACGAGTGATAGAGAATTAGGGGGCTAGCAATGAAGCCAACGCCAACGGCCTTGCCGAGTTCTGCGAACAAGCTGCGCCGTGCATTATGGAGCGTCGCGTGGGCACTGCTCTACCGCCCGTCCCCCACCGTGCTTCACGGATGGCGTAGGGTTATTTTGAGGGCGTTCGGAGCGCAGGTTGCGCGGCGTGCCCATCCATACCCGGCGGCGCGCATCTGGGCGCCTTGGAACTTGGTAATGGAGGAGGGAGCCTGCTTGGCTAACCATTCTGACTGTTACAACGTCGCACCTGTTTACCTCGGTCGCTACGCTGTAATAAGCCAAAAGGCTTATTTGTGCACAGCGAGTCACGCCATGGATCGGGAAGGCTTCGATCTGGTGACCGCGCCGATCAATATTCACTCGCGCGCTTGGGTGGCGGCTGCAGCCTATGTTGGCCCGGGCGTGACGATGCACGAGGGTGCCGTGGCAGGCGCCTGCGCGGTAGTAACGAAGGACGTTCACGCGGGGGAAATCGTTGCCGGCAATCCGGCTCGCTCGGTCGCCCAGCGTCATCTCGGCGGCGTTACGGACGCGTGATGGCGCGAGAAAAGCTGCCGATCTCGGTCGTCATTCCGACGAAGAACGAGGAGCGCAATCTGCCTGGCTGTCTTGACCGGCTCAGTGAATTCGAGACGGTTATTATCGTTGACTCGGGTAGCACTGACGCAACTGTGGCGATCGCAGCGAGCTATGGCCATGAGGTACTTGAATTCGATTGGGGCGGAGGCTTTCCGAAAAAACGCAACTGGGTACTGCTCAACCATCGCTTCGAGACGCCCTGGGTGCTTTTCCTCGACGCCGACGAACTGGTTACGCCTGAGTTCGTCGCCGAAGCTCGGGAGGCCCTTGCTCTTACCGTCCACGCCGGCTTCTGGCTCAACTATCGAACACATTTTATGGGTAAGGTGCTCTCGTACGGGGTCGCGCAACGCAAACTTGCTCTCATCCGCGTCGGCGCTGGTCTGTATGAGCGTATCGAGGACCCCGGTTGGAGCCACCTCGACATGGAAGTGCATGAGCATCCCCAACTCGGAGGGTCGACCGGCGCGATTTCCGCGCAAATCGACCATCTTGATTTTCGCGGAGTCGAGCATTTCATTGCTCGTCACAATGCCTACGCAAACTGGGAGACCCGCCGCTATCTCTCATTGTCTGCAACCCCTGAGGGTCGGAGTGCGCTCACCGCACGACAGAAATGGAAATATCACTTACTAGAACGTTGGTGGTTCGCGCCAATGTATTTCTTTGGTACCTATCTTTTGAAACTGGGCTTCCTCGACGGTATTGCTGGCCTCGACTACGCCCTACTAAAGATGAACTACTTCCACCAAATTCGTTTGCAGATCGCTGAGCGGCGTGCAGCGGGCCCGTAATATTCTTGATAGTCGCTAATTATTGCGCAGGATCAATTACAAGAACCGGCGGGATTTGGGATTTGGCGTGTATGCGAAGGCCTGGGAATTTTATTTAAGGGCAATATTAGGGGGTTCGTTGTGCGTAGATATTGCATGTCAGGGCACAGTTACACGGCGAGGCGCGAGTTAACCTGCGGCGCATCGGAGAAAGTGGTTTGAAGGTCCTTGTCACTGGCGGAGCGGGCTTCATCGGATCGCATGTATGCAAAGCCCTTGCCGAGGCGGGGCATGAGCCGGTCGTGCTGGACAATCTGCGAACTGGACATCTTTGGGCGGCGCGCTTCGGTCCGTTTGTGCATGGCGATATTTTGGAGATTGAGCGAGTAGCCGAGGCACTAAAGACCCATCGAGTCGACATAGTCATGCATTTTGCCGCGCTCGCTTATGTGGGCGAGTCCATTAGCGAGCCGGATATCTACTACCGAACCAATGTGATCGGTTCTCTCTCACTTTTGAATGCCATGCGGTTGGCGGGTGTGTCTCGTATTGTCTTTTCATCTACGTGCGCGACATTTGGCAATGTTGACCGCAAGATTGGTGATAACGAAGCGCAAAACCCGATCAATCCCTATGGCGCATCGAAACTCATGGTGGAACGGATCCTGCGAGACTATGCGGCGGCCTATGGCATTGGCTCTGTGGCACTACGCTATTTTAACGCAGCAGGCTGCGACCCTAGCGGTGAGTTAGGCGAGGTCCATGATCCTGAGACCCATCTATTGCCCATAGCGTTGCAGGTCGCGGCGGGCACCAGATCTCAACTAGATGTATTTGGAACTGACTATCCTACGCCGGACGGAACTTGCATCCGCGACTATATCCATGTGTGCGATCTAGCTGATGCGCACGTTGCAGCCCTCAATGTCCTGGAGACCGGAGCCTTTAAGGCTTTCAATTTGGGTAATGGTAATGGGTTTTCTGTGCGGCAAGTAATTGACCGGGTGGAGGCTGTCACTGGACGTAAAGTGGTTTGGCAAGCGGCACCGCGTCGGCTCGGGGACCCACCGTTACTGGTGGCTGATGCGACGGCCGCCCGCGTCAAACTCGGCTGGGCGCCACGTTTTTCGAGCCTAGACGATATGATCAGTCATGGTTGGTCGTTTATGAATAATCAGCAGAGCAAGCTTGCTGCAACGTGATCCTCTTTATCTCCCCCAAGATTAATTGGGGTTCTCCCTAAGGGCTTACGGATGAAGCGGTCAGGGTTTACAGAAGAGCAGATCACTTTGCACCTGCGCGAGCAGGAGGCCGGTTCCGGTGGCAGGCCGGCGCAGGAAGCACAGGCACGGATTGCAGACAATTGCGGGATCGAACTGATATGAAGCGCATACTTGTGACCGGCGGCGCCGGCTTTGTCGGCTCGCACCTCTGCGAACGCCTGATCGAGGCGGGCCACGAGGTCCTGTGCGTCGACAACTACTACACCGGCTCCCGGCGCAACGTGGCCCACCTGCTGGCC
>NZ_JAUSCJ010000028.1 GCF_030651185.1 Phenylobacterium sp. | reverse complement strand
AATATCAGCGTAGTTCATCGCCTTCGCGCCACCGGCCTTGGCCAGCGTAATCGTGATCGCAGCCGTCAGCGTCGTCTTGCCATGGTCAACGTGACCAATCGTGCCGATGTTGCAGTGCGGCTTATTGCGTTCGAACTTTTCTTTAGCCATTTCAAGCTCCAGCCCTGTCCGGGCTCGTCCTCTAAACTAGGGTTGGGGTTAGGCGTACTTCTTGATCACTTCGTCGGCGACGGCTTGCGGCACCGTTTCGTAGTGGTCGTAGGTCATGGAGAAGTTGGCGCGTCCTTGGGAGAACGAGCGCAGCGTATTGATATAGCCGAACATGTTGGCCAGCGGCACGAAGGCGGTGACCACCTGGGCGTTGCCGCGGGTTTCTGTGCCCTGAATCTGGCCACGGCGGCTGTTCAGATCGCCGATGACGTCGCCCATGTACTCATCAGGCGTCACCACCTCGACCTTCATCACCGGCTCGAGCAGCTTGGGCGAACCCTTCTCGCGAAGTTCGCGGAAGGCGGCGCGGGCGGCGATTTCGAAGGCCAGGACCGAGGAGTCGACGTCGTGGTAGTTGCCGTCATACAGCGTGGCCTTGAAGTCGATCAGCGGGAAGCCAGCCAACAGGCCGTTTTCCTTGGAGGTTTCGATCCCCTTCTGAACGCCAGGGATGAATTCCTTGGGGATCGCGCCGCCAGCGATGCTGGTCTCGAAGACGAAGCCCGAACCCGGCTCGCCCGGCTCGAACTTGATCTTCACGCGGGCGAACTGGCCCGTACCGCCAGTCTGCTTCTTGTGGGTGTAGTCGATGTCCGCCGCGCGGCCGAGGCTCTCGCGATAGGCCACCTGCGGCGCGCCGATGTTGGCTTCCACCTTGTAGGTGCGCTTCAGGATGTCGACCTTAATGTCGAGGTGAAGCTCACCCATGCCCTTCATGATCGTCTGGCCCGACTCCTGGTCGGTTTGGACTGTGAAGGACGGATCTTCGGCGACCATCTTGGCCAGGGCGACGCCCAGCTTTTCCTGGTCGGCCTTGGACTTCGGCTCAATGGCGATCTCGATGACCGGCGCCGGGAAGTCCATCTTTTCAAGGATGACGGGCGACTTCAGGGGGTCGCACAGGGTGTCCCCGGTGCGGGTGTCCTTCAGGCCGGCCAGGGCGACGATGTCGCCGGCGAAGGCTTCCTTGATGTCCTCGCGGTTGTTGGAGTGCATCAGCAGCATGCGGCCGACGCGTTCCTTCTTGTCGCGCGAGGAGTTCAGCAGGCCCATGCCGGTTTCGAGCTTGCCCGAATAGATGCGGCAGAAGGTCAGCGAGCCCACGAAGGGGTCGTCCATGATCTTGAAGGCCAGGACCGAGAGGGGCTCTTCGTCGGAGGCCCGGCGGACCACCGGCTCTTCGGTCTTGAAGTCGATGCCCGGGGTCGGGGGGATGTCCACCGGCGAGGGCAGGTAGTCGACCACGGCGTCGAGCAGGGGCTGGACGCCCTTGTTCTTGAAGGCCGAGCCGGCGAGGATCGGATAGAAGGCGCCGGTCAGAACGGCCTTGCGAAGGCACTTCTTGATGACGTCGATGGAGGGCTCTTCGCCGCCCAGATAGGCTTCCATCGCCTCGTCATCGAGTTCGACGGCGTTCTCGATCAGGTAGTGGCGGGCTTCTTCAGCCTTGGCCTGCATGTCGGCCGGGATTTCTTCGTCGCGATAGGTGGCGCCCAGGCCGTCATTGTCCCAGACCACGGCCTTCATGCGGACTAGGTCGACGATGCCCTTCAGGGAAGCTTCTGAACCGATCGGCAGCTGGATCGGAACCGCCTTGACGCCGAGGCGGTCGCGGATCGTCTTCAGGCACATCTCGAAGTCGGCGCCGATCTTGTCCATCTTGTTGACGAACACGATGCGCGGAACGTTGTAACGGTCGGCCTGGCGCCAGACGGTTTCGGTCTGGGGTTCGACGCCCTGGTTGCCGTCCAGCACCGCGACGGCGCCGTCGAGCACGCGCAGCGAGCGTTCGACTTCAATGGTGAAGTCCACGTGGCCGGGGGTGTCGATGATGTTCAGGCGGTGACCGTTCCAGATGGCGGTCGTCGCGGCGGACGTGATCGTGATGCCGCGTTCCTGCTCCTGCTCCATCCAGTCCATGGTGGCCGCGCCATCGTGGACTTCACCGATCTTGTGGCTCTTGCCGGTGTAATAGAGAATCCGCTCCGTAGTCGTCGTCTTGCCCGCATCGATGTGGGCCATGATGCCGAAGTTACGGTAGTCGGAGATTTGGTGCGCGCGGGCCATAGCGGAAGCTCTGCTGGAATAAGCGTTCGGGATAGGCTGAACGAACAGCGCGGGCGGTTTAACTCAAACCGCCCGCGCCGAAAAGGGATGGTTCGCGCTGTCTTACCAGCGGTAGTGCGAGAAGGCCCGGTTGGCTTCGGCCATCTTGTGGGTGTCTTCCCGCTTCTTGACGGCGGAACCCCGGTTCGAGGAGGCGTCCAGCAACTCGCCGGCCAGCTTCTCGGTCATGGTGTTCTCACCGCGCTTGCGGGCGGCCGTCACCAGCCAACGGATGGCGAGAGCCTTCCGACGGTCGGGACGCACTTCGACGGGCACCTGATAGGTGGCGCCGCCGACCCGGCGAGAGCGGACTTCGATGCCAGGAGCCACGTTTTCCAACGCGGACAGGAAGGTTTCCAGGGGGCCCTGGTCCTTGCGCTTGGCTTCGAGGATGTCGAAGGCGCCGTAGAGGATGTTCTCGGCGACGGCTTTTTTGCCTTCGTACATGACGTAGTTCATGAATTTGGTGACCGTCAGGTCTCCGAACTTCGGGTCCGGCAGAACTTGACGTTTCTCGGCGCGACGGCGGCGGGACATTCTTCTTTTCCTTACTTAGGACGCTTGGCGCCGTAGAGCGAACGACGCTGCTTGCGGTCCTTGACCCCTTGGGTGTCGAGCACGCCGCGCAGGATGTGGTAACGGACGCCCGGAAGGTCCTTCACACGGCCGCCGCGGATGAGCACGACGGAGTGCTCCTGCAGGTTGTGGCCTTCGCCCGGGATGTAGCACACCGCTTCGATGCCGGTGGTCAGACGCACCTTGGCGACCTTACGAAGCGCGGAGTTCGGCTTCTTCGGGGTCGTCGTGTAGACGCGGGTGCAAACGCCGCGGCGCTGGGGGCAGCCCTTGAGGGCGGGCACCTTGTTGCGCACCGGCTTGTTCTGCCGAGGCTTGCGGATGAGCTGATTGACTGTTGGCATCTATTCTCTGCTCTGGAGGCGTGTGCCGTTGGGCCGTGGCGCCTCAGTTGGGGTCCGTATTCAAAGGTTTCGAAACCGGCTCGTTGAACGCAAAAACTCGCCGGCGCGCATTGGTTCGCGTTCCGGCGGGCCAGGCTGTCCGTTTCGGGACTTGCCGTTCAACGGGGCGAGGGACGAATCCCCGGCCTCGAAAGGAGCGCGGTTCATACTCGCCAAGCCCCCCGGCGTCAACGTTTGCGCGCGCGGCGCCCTTCGCGGCAGGCCCTGCCCGCATTTGGACATGAATCCGCCGCGTGGGGCAGCCGTCTATGGCCAAGGTTGCGAAGACGGGGCGGGACATGTCGAAGGCGAGGCGGTGGCGGTCGGGAGCCCTGGTGGCCGGGTCGGTCGTGGCCCATCTCGGCGTGCTGGCCATCCTCACCGCCACCCGCCCCCAGCCCCGGCTGTATGAGCCGCCTGAGGTCTTCGAGGTGACCGTCGCCCCGCGGGTCATCACCACGCCGCAGGAGGTCACCCGGCCCCGTGAGCTGCTTCGGCCCCGTCCGTCACGCTCCCGACCCGACGACCTGTCGGTGGCGCCCCTGGTGGTCCCCCAGGCGCAGGCCCCTGCCCTGCCGGCGCCGACCCCGCCCAGCCTCACGCCACAGCTCAGCGCCGCCCTGCGCCGGGGCCTTGGCTGCGCCAACATCGCCGCTCTGTCGCCGGACGAACGGGATCGCTGCCTGGAGCGCCTGGGCGCCGGCGCCGGCGACCTTGCGCCCCTGCCGCTGGGCACGCCCGCCGGCAAGCAAAAGGGGTTCGATACGGCCGCCGCCCACAAGGAGGCCTGCCGAAAATACCGGGAGGGCATGCCGCCCGGCCTGTCGGCGCCTAGCGCGGTGGGGATGCCCGCCGGCCTCGGCTCCGGTCCGGCCCTGCGCGGCGGAACCTGCTAGCCCCAACAGCAAACGGCCCGGGATTGCTCCCGGGCCGCGCTTACGCACTCAGACTGGACTGTTTGCGGGTCTAGCCGTCGACCTTCTCGGCCTCGGCGTCCACCGCGATGATTTCCGGCAGCGGCTCCATCGCCTCTTCGCGGCTGGCCGAGAGGGCCTCGTCGCGCTTGGTGGCGATGCGCTGCAGGTTGCGCAGGTACGAGCCCGTGCCCGCCGGGATCAGGCGGCCCACGATGACGTTTTCCTTCAGGCCTTCGAGCGTGTCGGTCTTGCCTTGCACCGACGCCTCGGTCAGCACGCGGGTCGTTTCCTGGAACGACGCCGCAGAGATGAAGCTGCGGGTCTGCAGGGAGGCCTTGGTGATGCCCAGCAGAACCGGCTGGGTGATCGCCGGACGACCGCCGCGGGCTTGCGCCTTGGCGTTCTCCTCGTTGACGTCCGTCATGTCGAGGTGATCGCCCTTGAGCAGGCCGGTGTCGCCGGGCTCGAGAATCTCGCCCTTCTGCAGCATCTGACGAACGATGGTTTCGATGTGCTTGTCGTTAATCGGCACGCCCTGCAGACGGTAGACTTCCTGGATTTCGTCCACGAGGAACTCGGCCAGGGCCTCGATGCCCAGGATGCGCAGGATGTCGTGCGGATCCGGGTTGCCGTCGATCAGGTATTCACCGCGGCGGATCACGTCACCGTCGTGGACGGCGATGTGCTTGCCCTTGGGGATCAGGAACTCGACCGCCTCGCCACCATCTTCCGGGGTGATCTTGATGCGGCGCTTGTTCTTGTAGTCGCGACCGAATTCGACGCGGCCGTCCATCTCGGCGATGACCGCGCAATCCTTGGGACGGCGGGCTTCGAAGAGTTCGGCGACGCGCGGCAGACCCCCGGTGATGTCCCGGGTCTTGGCGCCTTCGGTCGACATCCGCGCGATCACTTCCCCCGGCTTGATCTCGTCGCCGTCTCCGACGGACAGAATCGCGCCAACCGGCAGGAGGTAACGGGCCTCGCCGCCGTTGGAGATGCGCATATAGCCGCCGTCGGCGTCCAGGACCGCCATGGCCGGACGCAGGTCCGAACCCTTGGTCGAGGTGCGCCAGTCGATGACCACTCGGTTGGAAATGCCGGTGGCTTCGTCGGCTTCTTCACGGACCGAGAAGTTCTCCACCAGGTCTTCGAAGCGGATCCTGCCGCCGACCTCGGTGATGATCGGAACCGAATAGGGGTCCCATTCGGCCAGGCGCTGGCCGCGCTTGACCTTCTCACCGTCGCGGACCTTCAGACGCGCGCCGTACGGCGGCTTGTAGGTTTCGCGATCCTTGCCATCGACCTGCACGCTCATCTGCAGGTTCCGCGACAGGCAGATCAGCTCGCCATCGGGGGCGATGACGGTGTTGCCGCCGGCCAGCTTCACGGTGCCGGTGTTGGTGCTCTCGTAGAAGGACTGCTCGGCCACCTGGGCCGTGCCGCCAATGTGGAAGGTCCGCATCGTCAGCTGGGTGCCGGGTTCGCCGATGGACTGGGCGGCGATGACGCCGACCGCTTCACCGATGTTCACCGGGGTGCCGCGCGCCAGGTCGCGGCCGTAGCAGGTCGCGCAGACGCCGTTGCCGGCTTCGCAGGTCAGGACCGAGCGCACCTTCACCGAAGGAACGCCGGCGGCGTCGATCAGGTCGCAGATGTTCTCGTCCATGTAGGTGTCGGCCGGAACGATGACCTCACCGGTGCCCGGATCCTTGATGTCCTCGGCCGTGGAGCGGCCCAGGATGCGCAGACCCAGCGAGACCAGGACGTCACCGCCCTCGATCACGGCGCGCAGGGTGATGCCCCGCGTGGTGCCGCAGTCTTCCTCGTTGATGATGCAGTCCTGCGCCACGTCCACCAGACGGCGGGTCAGGTAGCCGGAGTTGGCGGTCTTCAGGGCGGTGTCGGCCAGGCCCTTACGGGCGCCGTGGGTGGAGTTGAAGTACTCCTGGACGGTCAGGCCTTCCTTGAAGTTCGAGATGATCGGCGTCTCGATGATCTCGCCGGAGGGCTTGGCCATCAGGCCACGCATCCCGCCGAGCTGCTTCATCTGGGCCTGCGAACCGCGGGCGCCGGAGTTGGCCATCATGAAGATCGAGTTGATCTCCAGCTCGCGGCCGTTCTCGTCCTTCGGCTGGGTCGAAATCTCGGCCATCATCTCATCGGCGACGCGGTCGGTGGCTTTCGCCCAGGCGTCGACGACCTTGTTGTACTTCTCGCCCTTGGTGATCAGGCCGTCGGCGTATTGTTGCTCGTACTCTTCCACCAGCTTGCGCGTCTGGGAGACGATCGGCTTCTTCCGCTCGGGGATGATGATGTCATCCTTGCCGAAGGAGATGCCGGCCTTGGCCGCTTCCTTGAAGCCCAGCCCCATGATCTGGTCGGCGAAGATGACCGTCGCCTTCTGACCGCAGTGGCGGTAGACGATGTCGATCAGATTGCCGATTTCCTTCTTGGTGAGGTTCTTCTCAAGAAGCCGGTGGCCGACCGCCGGGTGGTGCGGGAACAGGGCCGAGATCTTCATCCGGCCGGGCGTCGTATCGATCAGCTTACGCTCCAGCACGCCCTCAGCATTCATCTCGCTGTGGCGGGCCTTGATCTTGGAGTGCAGCGACACGACGCCGTGGTCGAGCGCGGCTTCGATCTCGCCGAGGTCGGAGAAGATCTTGCCTTCGCCCGGCTCGCCTTCACGGGCCAGCGACAGGTAGTAGAGCCCCAGCACGATGTCCTGCGACGGCACGATGATCGGACGGCCATTGGCCGGCGACAGGATGTTGTTCGTGCTCATCATCAGCACGCGCGCTTCCAGCTGGGCTTCCAGCGAGAGCGGCACGTGGACGGCCATCTGGTCGCCGTCGAAGTCGGCGTTGAAGGCGGCGCAGACCAGCGGGTGAAGCTGGATGGCCTTGCCCTCGATCAGCTTGGGTTCGAAGGCCTGGATGCCCAGACGGTGCAGGGTGGGCGCGCGGTTCAGCAGAACCGGGTGCTCGCGGATCACCTCGTCCAGGATGTCCCAGACGGCGGGCTGTTCGCGTTCCACCATGCGCTTGGACTGCTTGACGGTGCCCGACAGGCCCTTGGCGTCGAGACGCGCGTAGATGAAGGGCTTGAAGAGTTCGAGCGCCATCTTCTTGGGCAGGCCGCACTCGTGCAGCTTCAGTTCCGGGCCCACGACGATGACCGAACGGCCGGAATAGTCGACGCGCTTGCCGAGCAGGTTCTGACGGAACCGGCCCTGCTTGCCCTTCAGCATGTCGGCGAGGGACTTCAGCGGACGCTTGTTGGCGCCGGTGATGACCCGACCGCGACGGCCGTTGTCGAACAGGGCGTCGACGGCTTCCTGCAGCATCCGCTTTTCGTTGCGGATGATGATGTCGGGCGCCCGCAGCTCGATCAGGCGCTTCAGGCGGTTGTTACGGTTGATGACCCGGCGATAGAGGTCGTTCAGGTCGGAGGTGGCGAAGCGGCCTCCGTCCAGCGGCACCAGCGGGCGCAGTTCCGGCGGGATCACCGGGACCACCGACAGGATCATCCATTCCGGCTTGTTGCCGCTCTCGATGAAGCTCTCGATCAGCTTCAGACGCTTGGACGTCTTCTTCAGCTTCATTTCCGAGGTGGTGGTGAGCAGGTCCTCACGCAGCCGGTCGGCTTCCTTGGGCAGGTCGATGGCGCGCAGCAGGCCCTGGACGGCTTCGGCGCCGATCTCGGCGGTGAAGCTGTCGTCCCCGAACTCCTCCTGGTAGCGCATGTACTCGTCTTCCGAGAGCAGCTGGTGCTGCTTCAGCGGGGTCAGGCCCGGCTCGGTGACGATGTAGTGCTCGAAGTAGAGGACGCGCTCGATGTCCTTCAGGGCCATGTCCAGCATCATCGAGATGCGGCTGGGCAGGGACTTCAGGAACCAGATGTGGGCGACCGGGCTGGCCAGTTCGATGTGGCCCATCCGCTCGCGCCGGACGCGGGCCAGGGTGACCTCGACGCCGCACTTCTCGCAGATGATGCCCTTGTACTTCATGCGCTTGTACTTGCCGCACAGGCACTCGTAGTCCTTGGTCGGGCCAAAGATCCGCGCGCAGAACAGGCCGTCACGTTCCGGCTTGAACGTGCGGTAGTTGATGGTCTCGGGCTTCTTGATCTCGCCGAACGACCACGAGCGGATCTTCTCAGGCGAGGCCAGGGCGATGCGGATACGGTCGAAGGTCGGAACGGCCTGGACCGGGTTGAAGATATTCAGGACTTCCTGGTTCATTTGAATTCCAGTTCGTCAGCAGTTTCAGTGGCGAAGTGGGAGGAGCTGACGGGCCCCTCCCCTCGCATTGACGATGGCGGCGTAAAGCCGACCTAGCCGTTCTCGAGCTCAACGTTCAGGCCCAGGGAACGCATTTCCTTGACCAGCACGTTGAAGCTTTCCGGGATCCCGGCCTCGAAGGTGTCATCACCGCGGACGATGGACTCGTAGACCTTGGTCCGGCCGGCCACGTCGTCGGACTTCACCGTCAGCATTTCCTGCAGGGTGTAGGCCGCGCCGTAGGCTTCCAGAGCCCAGACCTCCATCTCCCCGAACCGCTGGCCACCGAACTGGGCCTTGCCGCCCAGCGGTTGCTGCGTGACGAGGCTGTAGGGGCCGATGGAACGGGCGTGGATCTTGTCGTCCACCAGGTGGTGCAGCTTCAGCATGTAGATGTAGCCGACCGTGACCGGGCGCTTGAACTGCTCGCCGGTCTGGCCATCGTACAGGATGGACTGGCCGGAACGGGCCAGGCCCGCCTTTTCCAACAGGTTCTCGATGTCGTCGATGTGAGCGCCGTCGAACACCGGGGTCGCGAAGGGCACGCCCTTGGAAAGGTTCTTACACAGCTCGATCAGTTCCTCCTCGGTGTCGGGGAGTTCCTGATCCTTGCCGTAGATGCTGACGAGATGATCGACCAGGGCCTTCTTTTGGCCGCCATTCTGCCAGGCTTCCAGCAGTTCAGCGATCTGACGGCCGAGGCCGGCCGCGGCCCAACCCAGGTGGGTCTCGAAGATCTGACCGACGTTCATGCGCGAGGGCACGCCCAGCGGGTTTAGCACGATGTCGACGTTCTGGCCGTTGGCCAGGTAGGGCATGTCCTCGATCGGCAGGATCTTGGAGATAACCCCCTTGTTGCCGTGACGGCCGGCCATCTTGTCGCCGGGCTGAAGCTTGCGCTTCACAGCCACGAAGACCTTGACCATCTTCATCACGCCGGGGGGCAGTTCGTCCCCGCGCTGCAGCTTGTCGACCTTGTCTTCGAAGCGGCGGTCGAGACGCTTGCGGGCCTCGTCGAACTGGCGGCGCATGGCCTCCAGTTCACCCATGGCCTTTTCGTCGTCCAGGGCGATCTGCCACCAGAGGCCCGGCGCGATCTCGCCCAACTTCTCGGCGGTGACTTCGCCGCGGCCCAGGCCCTTGGGACCCGAGACGGCGACCTTGCCGGTGATCAGGTCGCGAAGACGCGAGGTCATGTTGCGGTTCAGGATGCCGAATTCGTCGTCGCGGTCCTTGCCCAGGCGGTCGATTTCAGCGCGCTCGATGGCCATGGCGCGTTCGTCCTTGTCGACGCCGTGACGGTTGAAGACGCGGACTTCCACGATGGTCCCGGCGACGCCCGGGGGAAGGCGCAGGGAGGTATCGCGGACGTCGGAAGCCTTTTCACCGAAGATGGCGCGCAGGAGCTTTTCTTCCGGCGTCATCGGGCTCTCACCCTTGGGCGTGACCTTGCCCACCAGGATGTCGCCCGGCAGGACCTCGGCGCCGATCGCCACGATGCCGGCTTCGTCGAGATTGCGCAGGGCCTCCTCGCCGACGTTCGGAATGTCGCGGGTGATCTCTTCCGGACCCAGCTTGGTGTCGCGGGCCATGACCTCGAATTCCTCGAGGTGGATAGAGGTGAAGACGTCATCGCGCACGATGCGCTCGGAGATCAGGATGGAGTCTTCGAAGTTGTAGCCATTCCAGGGCATGAACGCGACGAGGGTGTTCCGGCCCAGGGCCAGTTCACCGAGGTCCGTCGACGGGCCGTCGGCGATGACGTCGCCGGTGTTGACCCGGTCGCCCACGCGCACCAGCGGACGCTGGTTGATACAGGTCGAGGTGTTGGAACGCTGGAACTTCTGCAGGCGGTAGATGTCGACGCCGGCCTTGGTCGGGTCGTTCTCTTCCGTCGCCCGGATGACGATCCGGGTGCCGTCCATCTGCTCGATCACGCCGGCGCGGCGGGCGACCAGAACGGCGCCGGAGTCGACGGCCACGATGGCTTCCATGCCGGTGCCGACCAGGGGCGCGTCCGACTGGATGAGCGGCACGGCCTGCTTCTGCATGTTCGAGCCCATGAGGGCGCGGTTGGCGTCATCGTTTTCCAGGAACGGGATCAGCGAGGCGGCCACCGAGACGACCTGCTTCGGAGACACGTCCATCAGGTCGACGGTGTCGCGGGGCAGCAGGCCCGGCTCGCCATTGACCCGTCCGGCCACCAGTTCCTCGACGATCACGCCGTCCTTCAGGGTGATGTTGGCCTGGGCGATGACGTGCTTGGCCTCTTCCATCGCCGACATGTAGACGACCTCGTCGGTCGTCTTGCCGTCCTTGATCCGGCGGTAGGGGCTCTCGATGAAGCCGTACTTGTTCACCACCGCGTGGGTGGCGAGCGAGTTGATCAGGCCGATGTTCGGGCCTTCCGGCGTTTCAATGGGGCAGATGCGGCCGTAGTGGGTCGGGTGCACGTCGCGGACTTCGAAGCCCGCGCGCTCACGGGTCAGACCGCCCGGGCCAAGCGCCGAGAGGCGGCGCTTGTGGGTGATTTCCGACAGCGGGTTGGTCTGGTCCATGAACTGCGAGAGCTGCGACGATCCGAAGAACTCGCGCACGGCCGCGGCGGCCGGCTTCGCATTGATCAGGTCGTGCGGCATGACCGTGTCGATATCGACGCTGGACATGCGCTCCTTGATGGCGCGCTCCATGCGCAGCAGGCCGACGCGGTACTGGTTTTCCAGCAGTTCGCCGACCGAGCGCACCCGACGGTTGCCAAGGTTGTCGATGTCGTCGATTTCGCCACGGCCGTCGCGCAGGCCCACCAGGGTCTTGAGGACCGCCAGCACGTCTTCCTTGCGAAGGATGCGCACGTCGTCGGGGCAGTCGAGCTCCAGACGGATGTTCATCTTCACGCGGCCGACCGACGAGAGGTCGTAGCGCTCGCCGTCGAAGAACAGCGACTTGAACATGGCCTCGGCGGCTTCCACCGTCGGCGGCTCACCCGGACGCATCACGCGGTAGATATCGAACAGGGCGTCCTCGCGGGCCGAGTTCTTGTCCACCCGCAGAGTGTTGCGCATGTAGGCGCCCATGGTCACCTCGTCGATGTCGAGGGTGTCCAGGGTGGTGAAGCCCTGCTCTTCCAGCGCCGTGATCAGGGGCTGGTCGAGCTCGTCGCCGGCTTCGGCGTAGATTTCACCGGTCTCGTAGTTCACCAGGTCGCGCGCCAGGTAGCGGCCCACCAGGGCTTCCGGCGGCAGCAGAAGGGTCGTCAGACCCGCGTCGGCGAACTTCTTGGCGTTGCGGGCCGAGATCTTCTGACCGGCAGGCGCGATCTCCTCGCCGGTCTCGCCGTCAACCAGCGGGTATTCCGGCTTGGTCCCGCGCCAGCGCTCGGGCTTGTAGGGGGTGGCCCAGCCGGCCGCGCCCTTCTTGGACTCCAGACGCTTCTCGTAGGGCACGGTGTCGTAGAAGGTGGAGAGGATCTCCTCACCGTCCATGCCCAGCGCCATCAGGAAGGTGGTGGCTGGAAGCTTGCGGCGACGGTCGATACGGACGAACACCACGTCCTTGGCGTCGAACTCGAAGTCGAGCCACGAGCCGCGATACGGGATCACCCGGGCGGCGAACAGCAGCTTGCCCGAGGAGTGCGTCTTGCCCTTGTCGTGGTCGAAGAACACGCCCGGCGAACGGTGCATCTGCGAGACGATGACTCGCTGCGTGCCGTTGACGATGAAGGTGCCCTTCTCGGTCATGAGCGGGATATCGCCCATGTAGACGTCCTGCTCCTTGATGTCCTTCACGGAGCGGGCGCCGGTCTCTTCGTCAGTCTCGAAGACGATCAGGCGAAGCTTGACCTTCAGCGGGGCCGCATAGGTCATGTCGCGCTGGACGCACTCTTCGACGTCGTACTTCGGCTCTTCGAACTCGTAGGTGACGTATTCGAGCACCGCACGTTCGTTGAAGTCCTTGATCGGGAAGACGGACTTGAAGACCGCCTCCACGCCCTCGTCACGACGCTCACCGGCGCGGGTCTCGCGCTGCAGGAACTGTTCGTAGGAGGAGCGTTGAACCTCGATGAGGTTCGGCATCTGCACGGCTTCAGGAATACGGCCGAAAGAGTGTCGGATCCGCTTTTTACCGGTGAAGGATTGCGCCATTTTATTCCCTTGAGCGACGTCCGGAACGGTTTCCAGGCGTCAGGTCGTTTATCCCGCGTCCACCCTCGAACGTCCTTGCGGACGCCGGACGCTGGAGCCCCTGTATCGCCAGGGGCGTTCCCTCGCATGGCCGGAGGGCGTAGGGCCATGCCTCGGAACATAGGCGCGCGTAAGATTCGCGTGTGACACGAATCGTATTTTGCGAAGCAGCCGAGATAGGCCTTCTCGCAAAGGATGTGAAGCCCCCTGCGTAAATTAGTTGGAGCACAGCCCTTCGGCCGGGCAGGCCGCAAACGCAAACGGGCCCCGGAGATCGCTCTCCGGGGCCCGTCGCAGATACGCGGCGAACCGCGCGTCAGTCTTACTTCACCGAGACGGTCGCGCCGGCTTCGGTCAGCTTCTTGGCGACTTCGTCGGCGACTTGCTTGGACACGTTCTCGACGACGTTCTGCGGAGCGCCTTCGACCAGGTCCTTGGCTTCCTTCAGACCGAGGTCCGGACGGACGCCGCGGACTTCCTTGATCACGTTGATCTTCTTGTCGCCACCGGCGGTCAGAACAACGGTGAACTCGGTTTGCTCTTCAGCGGCTTCAACCGGAGCAGCGGCGCCGGCGGCGGCGGCGACGGCCACCGGAGCGGCGGCGGAGACGCCCCACTTTTCTTCCAGCAGCTTGGACAGCTCGGAGGCTTCCAGGACGGTCAGGGCGGACAGGTCATCGACCAGTTTTTCAAGCTTCGACATTTGGGTAGATCCTTAGAGAGAGGGTGTTGTCGGGGAAAATGACGATCAGGCGGCGTCTTTGGCGGCGTAAGCCGACATGACGCGAGCAAGCTGAGCGGCCGGGGCCTGCAGAACGCCGGCGATCTTGGTCGCGGGGGCTTGCAGAAGGCCGATGATCTTGCCGCGGAGCTGGTCGAGGGACGGCAGGGTGGCGAGATTGGCCACAGCCGCCTTGTCCAGCACCTCTTCA
Organism: Phenylobacterium sp.; assembly: GCF_030651185.1. Lineage (GTDB taxonomy): Bacteria > Pseudomonadota > Alphaproteobacteria > Caulobacterales > Caulobacteraceae > Phenylobacterium. The sequence continues at coordinate 6,508 of NZ_JAUSCJ010000028.1, read as the reverse complement.
CCCATGAGGCCGCCAATGATGGTGAACTTGTCGTTCTCCTTGGCGTACTGGGTCGCGACCTTGGCGGCGGAGACAGGGTCCGGCGCATAGGCGATGGCGACAGGGCCGGTGAAGAGGGCGTCGCCCGCCTCGCCAACCGAACCGTCCAGAGCCTTTTGAGCCAGGGTGTTCTTCACCACTCTCAGGTGAGCGCCTTCCTTGCGGAGGCGGCCACGCAGATCGGTCATTTCCGCAACGGTCAGACCCAGATTGTGGGTCACGACCACGGCGCCGGCGTCGGCGAAGACGCCCTTGAGCGTCTCGATCGTCACCTGCTTTTGAGCGCGGTCCATTGCGGTCTCCATACTCAGGTCCAGCCACCGGACGATTCCGGCGGCCGCATAGATGATCGTTGCGCGGGAAACCCCACGCGGCCGATCAGCCTGTCCGAGAGAAGCCGCAGCCTGCGCGCCCATTCGAAGTGAATGGTCGATGAGGCCGTCATCTTCCCGTCTCCCCGCGGCTGAGGAAGGGCTCTTCCTCGCGTTACGGTCACCGGTGACCCCGGCGACCCCGCAGTTCATGGACAGGATCGAGACCCGAAGGCCTCGAGCCCACCTCCCCTGTCGGAGAGGCGAAACTTTAGAGGGGGGGGCTCTACACGACCCGCGCCTCCGCGTCAAACCTTGGGGTCAGACCCGGTGGACGCCCGGCCGGCCGTTTTCCAGGGCGAAGCTCGCCAGGTCGCGGACGGGCGACATCGGGACCAGGGCGTTTTCCACAGTCCGGAAGGTGACGCGCCCGCCCTTGGGCGTCAGGTCGACCCGGCCATAGCCGCGAACCTTGCCGTCGAACTGCTTGATGTGCGGGTTCTTCGCCGCGAAGGCGTCGCTCTCCCCCCCCGTGGAACTGATGGAGCCGCCGACGAAGGTCGCGGCCACCGGCGGGCCGTCCGGCGTCCCGGTCAGGTCGGCGGCGGCAAAGGCGTGGATGTCGCCTCCCAAGGCCAGGGGATTGGAGACCTTGGCCTCGCGCCAACGCTGCAGGATGCGGTCGCGGTTGGCGGGATAGCCGTCCCAACCGTCGCTGGAATAGAAGCGCGTCGCCTGCTTGGCCGGATCGCCCAGTTGCAGCTCCGCCATCAGGGTCTGCTGGGCCAGCAGATTCCACTGCGCCTTGGAACTGGCCAGGGCGTCCAACAGCCAGGCCTCCTGTGGCTTGCCCAGGATCGAGCGGCCTGGGTCGCGGCGCTCCTCGCAGTCGCCGATCAGCTTGCCGCGCTTGGGCGGCCCGGCCGGCTGGCACGGCTTGCCATCGCGATACTGGCGATCATCCACCATCTGGATCTGGGCCAGGCTCCCCCAGTCCAGGGTGCGGTAGAGCAGCATGTCGGGACCGACCGGCATCGTACGCCGGCGCAGCGGCATGTGCTCATAGTAGACTTGGTAGGCCGCAGCCCGGCGGCGCAGGAACCCCTGCGGATCGAAACTGTCCTGGTCACGGTCGGCGCCGTAGTCGTTGGCCACCTCGTGGTCGTCCCAGGTCACCATCCACGGGGCCACGGCGTGGGCGGCCTGCAGCAGGGGATCGGTCTTGTAGCTGGCGTATCGCACCCGGTAGCCGGCGACGTCCTTGGGCTCGGGGTTGGCGTGCAGCCGCACCGCGTCTTTGCTCCTCGGGGCGCCCTCATAGATGTAGTCGCCCAGGAACAGGACCAGGTCCGGCGCCTCCTGGGCCATGTGGGCGTGGGCCGAATAGAAGCCGGCTTCGAACTTCTGACAGGAGGCGTAGCAGAGGCGCAGGCGGTCGACCGCCGCGCCTTTGGCCGGAGCCGTAACGGTGCGGCCCACCGGGCTCTGTGCGCCGGCGGCGGTGAAGCGGTACCAGTACTCGCGGTTGGGCTTCAGGCCCGCCACCTCGACGTGGACGGAATGACCCGCATTGGGGGCGGCCATCGCCTTGCCGGCGCGAACCACCTTCCGCATGGCCGGGTCCTCGGCCACCTCCCAGCGCACGGCGACGCGCTCCGGCGGCATCCCGCCGTCGGGCTCCAGGGGCTTAGGCGCGAGACGGGTCCAGAGCACCACGCCGTCGTCGGTAGGCTCGCCCGAGGCCACCCCGAGGCTGAAGGGATTGTCCGCCAGGGACGGCGCGGCCAGCACCACCCCGCCGATGGCGGCGGGCGCCAGGGCCAACCCCGCCAGGCTGGCGGCCCCGCGCAGGAGCTGACGACGCGCGATGGATGGAATGTAGAGGCTCATACAGCGCCCTCCCCCGTGACTACCGGGAAAGCTACTAGGCGTCGATCGCGACAGAACGTCTACGCCAAACAGAAACGGGCGGGTCCCGTGAAGGACCCGCCCGCCGAAGTTCAGTCAGCTCTGTGGGTTCAGACGCCGACGGAGTTCGTATCGACCTTGAAGCCCGGGCCCATGGTGGACGAGAGGCTGATGCGCTTGATGTAGATGCCCTTGGCGCCGGAGGGCTTGGCCTTGTTAAGAGCGTCGACCAGGGCGCGCACGTTGGCCAGCAGGGCGTCTTCGGTGAAGCTCGCCTTGCCGATGCCGGCGTGGATGATCCCGGTCTTCTCGGTGCGGAACTCGATGGCGCCGCCCTTGGCGTCCTTCACGGCCTGACCGACGTTGGGGGTCACCGTGCCGACACGCGGGTTCGGCATCAGGCCGCGGGGGCCCAGCACCTTACCCAGACGGCCGACGAGGGCCATCATGTCGGGCGTGGCGATCACGCGGTCGAACTCCATGAAGCCGCCCTGGATGCGTTCCACCAACTCTTCGCCGCCGACGATGTCGGCGCCGGCCGCGGTGGCCTCAGCGGCCTTGGCGTCCTTGGCGATGACGGCGACGCGGACGTCGCGTCCGGTGCCGGAGGGCAGGTTGACCACGCCGCGGACCTGTTGGTCGGCGTGGCGCGGGTCGACGCCCAGGTTGACGGCGATTTCGATGCTTTCGTCGAACTTGGCGGTGGCGTTGGCCTTCACCAGTTTGACGGCGTCGGTGACGGCGTGGTTGGCGAGACGGTCGCCGGTCCAGGCCTGGATGCGCTTGGCTTGCTTAGCCATGACTTAGGCCTCCACGATCGAAAGACCCATCGAGCGGGCGGAGCCCTCGATGATCTTGGCGGCGGCCTCAACGTCGTTGGCGTTGAGGTCCTTCATCTTCTTCTCGGCGATGTCGCGCAGCTGGGTGCGGCTGATCGAGCCGGCCGTGTCGCGGCCCGGCGCCTTGGAGCCGGACTTCAAGCCGAGCGCTTCCTTGATGAAGTGGGTCGCGGGCGGGGTCTTGGTGACGAAGGTGAACGACTTGTCCTGATAGACGGTGATCACCGTCGGCAGGGGCGTGCCTTTGACTTCCTTCTCGGTACGGGCGTTGAACTCCTTGCAGAAGCCCATGATGTTGACGCCGCGCTGACCCAGCGCCGGCCCGATGGGCGGCGAAGGCGTTGCGGAGCCCGCGGGCACCTGCAGCTTGATATAGCCCAGAATTTTCTTGGCCATGTTCTCCTCTTTGACCGGACGTCCGGTCTGTTGAGCCGTGGTCCGGCCCTGGCTGGGCCTCCCACGGTTTTAAGCGCCCCTCCCCGCGAATGCGGAGAGCGGCAGTGCGCAGTCAGGTCGTCTTTTCAACCTGGCTGTATTCGAGCTCGACCGGCGTGGCGCGTCCGAAGATGGACACCGTCACGCGCAGTCGGGCGCGTTCTTCGTCAACCTGCTCGACCGAGCCGTTGAAGCTGGCGAACGGACCGTCGGTGACGCGAACCTGTTCGCCGATCTCGAACTGGATCGTGGGCTTGGGCCGCTCGACGCCTTCTTCGATGGCGCCGATGATCCGGGCGACTTCCTTTTCCGAGACCGGCTGCGGCTTGTTCTGGCTACCCAGGAAGCCGGTGACCTTCGGGGTGTTCTTGATGAGGTGATAGGCCTCGTCGGTCAGCTCCATCTTCACCAGGACGTAACCCGGGAAGAACTTGCGCTGGACGTCGATCTTGCGGCCCCGGCGGATCTCGGTGGCGGCCTCGGTCGGCACCAGGACCTCGGAGAAGTTCTCCTCAAGCCCCTGGGACTTGGCCTGCTCCAGGATCGAGTCCTTCACCTTGCCCTCGAAGTTCGAGTAGGCGTGGACGATGTACCACTTGTGGCGGGGGTTGGCGGCGACGGCGGCTTCGGGGGCTTCAGCGTTCATTTCGACTATCCCGCGTTGGCGAGCTTGAGGAGGGCGGCCATGCCGTTGGTCAGGATGAAATCCACCAGCGAGAAGAAGGCGGCGGCCAGCACCACCATGATCCCGACCATCACCGAGGTGATCCAGGTCTCCTTGCGGGTCGTCCAGGTGATCTTGCGCGCCTCGGCGCGGACTTCCCGGAAGAACTGGCCCGGACTGGTCTTCTTCTTCGGCGCGGCCTGCGCCAGGGCCGAGGCAGGCGCGATCGCCGCGGCCGTCTTGGCCGCGCGGTTCTTCATCGCTTGCGGCGTTGAACCTGGTTTCTTGGCCATATAGGCGCTCGACACTCTCTCATACGGGCGGCGGACCTCCGCGCCCTTGGACGTACATACGTTGGTTGGCAGGAGCGGAGGGACTCGAACCCACGACCCTCGGTTTTGGAGACCGATGCTCTACCAGCTGAGCTACACTCCTACGAACCACCCCCTGGCAAGGGCAGCCTCCGGACAATGAACAGCGCGCCGGAAAGGCTCCCGGCGCGTGCTCATTGCTAGAGCCGGGTCGTTTAGCAGTGGCCGCCCCCCCAAGCAATAGTCGCGGCGCGCGGATCGAACCGGTCGTCACCTGCGTTTCGGCCATGACCCGCCACCCAAGGAAGCCCGATGCCGGACCGCGACCCCAACGCCGCCAAGACCCGTGACGAGGACATGAAGCCGGCCTCCCCGCCCCGTCCGGCCACCGAGCCGGCGGGCGGAAAGGATTCGAGCCGCAACGCCAAGACCCTGACCAATCCCTCGACCGGCGAACCGGAGCCGGGACCGCCTCGCCCATCCTAGTCGGCGACGAGGCCCATCAGCCCCAGGCCAAGGCCCAGACCGACTCCCAGGCCGATGGAGGTCTTCGGATGGCGGCGGCCAAGATTGCCCAGGGTCTGGGAGGCGGCGATGGCGCGACCCTCCATCCGCGGTTCGCAGGCGGTGATCCTGTCCCAACGCCGGTCGAGACGCTGTCCGGCCTCGCTCAACGCCCGGCGCAGGCCTGGCGCGCCGGCAAGAATGACGTCGGCCGTGGCGCGCGCGGACTCAACCAGCCCGCCCACGGTGACGTCGCCCTCCCGCACCGCGAGGCCGGGTTCGGCGAAGTCGCGCTTGTAGTCCTCTCCCGCCGGCCCGAAATCGACGGTGGCGATTCCCTGTTCCGGCGCGGCCCTCAAGGTCTCCAGGGTCATCAGCGCGCCGGGGGAATAGCGCGCGAATTCCGGATCATAGACCGGGAACCAGAGGTGGTACGCACTGCCCGACCTCAAACCCACCTCGGCGGCCACGATCCGCGAGCCGGCGCGCAGGGTGGCGAACCGCAGGCCGAAGTCCTCCGTGGCCAGGGTGGACAGTCGCCGCAGAAACGGCGTGGTCCAAGGGCTGGCGAAGATGTCGTGCTGGCCGGTGCGCCGCATCTGGTCGCGTTTCAGGCGGAAGATCAGGTCCAGCACCCCTTCGCCGTCGGCGTCGAAGGTGAAGTCGAGGGGCCCGAGGGCCTCGGCGAGGCGCCGCGCCCGACGGCGTTTGTCCTTGAAGAAGTCGGCCGGACGGCGGGCCGCATAGGCCTGGAAGCCGTCCGAGAGATCGGCGACCATGGCCGGCCGCGATGAGAGCCGCACACCCGCGACGCCGCCGCCCACCAGGCCGTTGAACCGGAATCGCCGGGCGCCGAGCAGCGCCACCACGGCGGTCAGATCGACGGCGACCCCCGGGGCGCCCAGCAGGCCATGATAGTCGGTGAGCGGCGCCGCGATGGGCTGGATCAACCGGCCCCGGCGTTGGAAAGGCAGAAAGCCCACGATTTCGCCGCGCCTGCGGATCACCGCCACCTGCGCTTCCGGCGCCACCTCCCCGGCCGCCATCACATAGCGGAGATCGAAATAGGGGCTGTGGAACGCCGGATCCGCCGCACGGAACGCCGACCAGAGGCTGCGCGCCGCCAGGCTCAGGTCCGTCGGCCGGCAGGTCTGCACGCTCAGGTCCGGCGCCATCGCCCTATCGATCCCCCACTCGTTCGGCGCGGACGTTAAGCGTGACCGGTAAAGAACGTGTTCTCCAAACGCTGCGCAGCAAAAAGGCCTCCGGATCACTCCGGAGGCCTCTTCGTTCGTCCCGGCTCGGCCTTCGGGCTTACGCCCTCCGTCGGCCGGGATGACAGTCTCTAGAGACTATTCGACGATCTTGGCCACGACGCCGGCGCCGACGGTGCGGCCGCCTTCGCGGATGGCGAAGCGCAGGCCCTGGTCCATGGCGATCGGGGTGATCAGCTCCACGTCCAGTTCAGCGTTGTCGCCCGGCATGATCATTTCCACG
>NZ_JAUSCJ010000027.1 GCF_030651185.1 Phenylobacterium sp. | reverse complement strand
ACCCTGTTCAAGCTGATCCTGGGTCAGCTTCACCAGGGTTCGGGCGAGATCGGCTATCCGAAGGCCGCCCGCATCGCCTCGGTCGACCAGGAGCACCCGGCCACCCCGGTGACCCTGATGGACACCGTGCTGGCCGCCGACGTCGAACGCGAGACCCTGATGGCCTCGCTGGACACCGCCGAGCCCGAGCACCTGGGCGAGATCTACGCCCGGCTCAGCGACATCGGCGCCGATCGCGCGCCCAGCCGGGCGGCGGAAATCCTCTCGGGCCTTGGCTTCTCCCACGCCGATCTGTCGCGGCCGATGGCCGAGTTCTCCGGCGGCTGGCGGATGCGCGTGGCCCTGGCCGCGGCCCTGTTCGCCGAGCCCGACCTGCTGCTACTGGACGAACCGACCAACTATCTCGACCTGGAAGGCGCGCTCTGGCTGGAAGCTCGGCTGAAGAAGTATCCCAACAGCGCCATCATCATCAGCCACGACCGCGAAATCCTGAACAACTCGGTGGACCACATCCTCCACCTGCATTCGGGCAAGCTCGACCTGTATCCGGGCAACTACGACAACTTCGAAACCCAGCGCGCCGAGCGGGCGCGCCTGCTGGAATCCAACAAGTCCAAGATCGACGCCCAGCGCGCACACCTGCAGGCCTTCGTCGACCGCTTCCGCGCCACGGCGTCCAAGGCCACCCAGGCCCAGTCACGCCTGAAGCAGTTGGCCAAGCTGCCGCCGGTCTCCGTCGTCGCGGCCGAACGCACCGCCCCCTTCATCCTGCCCTCGCCGGAACGTCCGGTGCCCCCGCCCCTGATCCGCCTGGAGGGCGCCTCGGCGGGCTATGACGGCTCGCCGATCCTGCGCAACATGGACCTGCGCCTGGACCTGGACGACCGCATCGGCCTGCTGGGCGTCAACGGGGCCGGCAAGTCGACCTTCGCCAAGCTGATCGCCGGGGCCCTGCAGGTCATGCACGGCGACCTGCGCCGCGACCGCCGCCTGAAGGTGGGCTGGTTCCACCAGCACCAGATCGAGGCGCTCGATCCCTCCGACACCCCGCTGGAGATCATCCGGCGGGCCATGCCCGAGGCCAGCGACGCGGCCCGCCGCTCGCGCCTGGCCCAGTTCGGCATGGGCGTGCAGAAGGTGGAGACCACGGTCGCCAACCTGTCGGGCGGCGAGCGCGCGCGCCTGCTGCTGAACATGGTGGCCATGGAGGCCCCTCACCTCCTGATCCTCGATGAACCCACCAACCACCTGGATATCGACAGCCGCCGCGCCCTGCTGGACGCGCTGAACGAGTATGCCGGCGCCGTCATCCTGATCACCCACGACCGGTCGCTGATGGAGCTGGTGGCCGACCGCCTGTGGCTCGCCGCCGACGGCACCATCGCCCCCTTCAACGGCGACATGGACGACTACGCCAAGCTGGTGATCGACCGCGCCCGCCAGGCCGCCAAGGGTCCGTCCCAGGTTCCGCAGGCCGCCGCCGCCCCGCCGTCGGTCAAGGCGGCCCCCAAGGCCAAGGTCCCTACCGGCACCGCGCGCCGGCGCGCCGAACAGGCCGAGGCGGCCCTGGCCCGCGCCACCACCGCCGTCGCCGAGCTCGACAAGGCGCTTACCGACCCCAACATCTTCACCAAGGACCCTGGCAAGGCCGCCCGCCTGGGCGCCGACCGCGCCAAGGCCCAGGCCGCCCTCGACGCGGCCGAACAGGAGTGGATGGCGGCCGTGGAAGCCTATGAGGCCCTGAAGACCGAGGCCTGACCGAACAACGCCGGCTCGGTTGGGTCGGAGATCCGACGGAACCGTCTGAAATCACTAGCGTTCCCTGTTCCCAAGGAATGGAGACGTCGGCATGCCGCACGACAGGCGTTACACCTTCAAAATCCGGCCGCGGGATGGCCGGTGGCTCTGGGCGACCTTTGACGAGTCCGGCCAGCCCTGCCGCTCAGGGGTGGCGAAGTCGCGAGCCGAAGCCGCCGCCCATGTGATCGCCTGCATCGCCAATGGCTTCACGGCCGACGTCACGCTGAAGGCGGCCTAGGGTCGGCCGTCAACGCAACCTGCGTGATTAGGGTTTACACTCACTCACCGTCTTTCTTCGGCCTATCGCAAGGGGGCCCACCGATAACTGGCTGATAGTTTGACGCTATTAGCACCAGGGGTGGGCATGCGGCTCGTGACAATCGGCAGTCTGGGAGCGTCCGTCGCCCTGGGCCTGGGCGCCATCATCGTGGCCCGGGTCGCCTTGCCCGACACCGGAAAGGTGCAGGCCGCGCAGGTCGTGGTCTCCCCCATGGCCAACGCCGTCTCGGTGGTGGTGGCCGCCCGCGACATCGCCTATGGCGAGCGCCTGGACGCCGGTCACCTGAAGCTGATCCGCGTGCCCAAGGACGCCGCCCCGGCCAACGCCTTCGCCTCGGTCGCCCAGGTCCTGGCCCAGGATCACGGCGGCGCCCCCGTCGCCCTGACCCTGATCGCCGCCCGCGAACCCCTGCTGCCCGCCAAGCTGTCGGGCCCCGGCGCCCGGCCCTCGGTGGCCGCCGAGCTGGAGCCCGGCATGCGCGCCTACGCCATCGGGGTGAACGACATCTCGGGCGTCGGCGGCCACGCTCTGCCCGGCGACCGGGTGGACGTGGTGATGATGCGCAACATGACCCCGGAAGGCCCGCACAAGATGCTGACCTCGCAGCTTGTGGTGCAGAACGTCCGCGTCCTGGGCGTCGACCTCAATGCCGACCCGACCTCCACCAAGGCCGAGAAGCCGTCGACCACCACCCTGGAGGTCAGCGTCAAGGACGCCCAGAAACTCGCCATCGCCGCCGAGCTCGGCTCGCTCTCGTTGGCCCTGCGCCCGCTCGGCGCCTCGGACGTCGAACCGGTCGCGGAGGTCGCCTCGGCCACGCCCCGCGCCCCGCGCCGCGCGCGGGCGTCCGGCGCCCCGTCCGGCGGCCGCATCACCATCGTCGAAGGCGAGAATTCCGCCCCGGCCGCCAGCGCCAAGCCCGCGGCCTAAGGACACCCCAGCCATGCTCCACCCCCCTCTCCTCGGCGCGCTCGCCGCCGCCCTGGTCCTCGGCGCCGGCCTGCCCGCCGCCGCCGAACAGTTCTCCAGCGAGGCCGCCCGCTCCCGGGTCATCACCGTGCCGCGCAACAAGTCGGCCTCGTTCCGGCTCGACAGCCCCGCCAGCAAGATCGTGGTGGCCCAGCCCGAGACCGCGCAGATCGTCGCCACCACCGACCGCAGCTTTTATGTGCGCGGCAAGGCGCTGGGCTCTACCAACCTGCTGATCTACGGCTCGGGCGGCGCCTTGCAGGAAGTGGTGGACGTCCGCGTCGGCTATGACGCCGACGCCCTGCAGGAAGACCTGGCCGCCGCCCTGCCGGGCGAGCTGATCCAGGTCCGCAACCTCGGCGAAGGCCTGCTGCTGGCCGGCGACGTCTCCACCACCGCCGCGGCCGCCAAGGCCAAGGGGCTGGCCGAGAAGTTCGCGCCCGGTTCCGTCACCTCGGCCCTGACCGTCCGCGCTTCTCAGCAGGTGATCCTGGAGGTCCGCGTCCTGGAGGCGAGCCGGTCTTCGCTGAAGGACATCGGCTTCAACATCAACGCCAGCAACGGCTCCACCTTCGCCCTGCAGACGGGCACGGGCCTGATCGGCAATACCGCCCCGCAGGGCGGCCTGTCCCTGCGTGGCACGCTGGGGACCGCCACCATCGACGTGGTCCTCCGCGCCCTGGAGGAAAAGGGCGTGATCCGTACCCTGGCCAAGCCCAACCTGGTGGCCCTGTCCGGCGAGAAGGCCAGCTTCCTGGCCGGCGGGGAGTTCCCCTTCCCGGTTCCCAATGGCCGCGACTCGGTCACCATCGAGTTCCGCCCGTTCGGCGTGACCCTCGACTTCCAGCCCACCGTCCAGGACAACGGCCTGATCCGCCTGCAGGTGGCCCCTGAGGTCAGCCAGCTCGACAGCCGCACCCCGTTGAAGCTGAACGGCATCGAGATTCCCAGCCTGGTGGTCCGCCGCGCCAACACCACCGTCGAACTGCGCTCGGGCGAGAGCTTCGCCATCGCGGGCCTCTTCCAGCAGGACTATTCCAACGCGGTGCGCCAGCTTCCGGGCGTAGGCGACGTGCCGGTCCTGGGCAGCCTGTTCCGCTCCTCGCGCTGGAAAAAGTCCGAGACCGAACTGGTGATCATCGTCACCCCGCGCATGGCCGGCGGCGACGACTATCACGCCACCTCCACCATCATGGCCGGCAATGAGGCCACCGCCATCGACCTGATCCTCAACGGCCTGGCGCTGGACAAGCCCCTGGCCAGGGTCGAGGGCTCGGCCCGCACGGGGGCGCCCACATGAGCAACTGGAGCCTGCTGGGCCGCCGGGTCCTGGCCATTGGCGACAGCCTGGCCCCCCTGGCGCGCGGCCCGCTGTTCGGGGCGGCCATGGAGGTGGCGGGCCTTGAGCGTCTCTCCGACCTTCGCCCCGGGATGACCGACCTCATCCTGATCGACGCCGACCATGCCGAGCCCGCCGCCCTGGCCGCGGCCGTGGCCACCCTGTCGGACATTCCCGACCTGCCGCCGACCCTGTTCCTCGGCGGACACCTGCCGGTCGGCCTGGTCCGCGCCCTAATGCGCCTGCCCCATGCCGACGTGGTGGAGACGCCATTCACCCACGACCAGCTGCAGAACGCCATCTACGCCTTGCTGGACCAGGCCGCCGCCCAGACGCCCAGCGCCCAGGGCCACCACTCCCGCTGCTGGTCGGTGATGGGCGCGGTCGGCGGCGCGGGCGCCACCATGGTGGCCATCGAGATCGCCAACGCGCTCGCCGCCCGTTCCAGCCGCGCCAACAGCGTCTGCCTGATCGACCTGCACCTGGCCGACGGCGCCTGCGCCCCCTATCTCGGCGCGACACCTTCCATGGGCCTGGCCGAGTTCGGGCCCGCCGCCGAACGCATGGACGCCGCGCTCCTGGCCGCCTTCGCCACGCCGGTGGGCAAGGGCCTGGATCTGCTGGCCTGCCCCCGCGATCCAGGCGCCTTCACCTCCATCTCCCGCGAGGCGGTCCTGCGCATCCTGGAGATCGCCTGCGAGGCCTACGACCATGTCGTCCTCGACATGCCCCGTCATCGCCATTCCTGGAGCCTGGACGCGCTGTCCGGCTCCGACGAGGTGGTGGTGGTCTCCGAGTTGACCGTGCCGGCCCTGCTGGCCGCCCGCGCCCTCTCCGACGAGGTGGAGGCCGCCGCGTCCCTGCGGCCCCGGATCGTGCTCAACCGCCTGGCCAACCGCATGTTCGGTCCCGCCCCCTCCACCGCCGAGGCTGAGAAGGCCCTGCAACGCAAGGCCGACGGCGGCATCTCGTCGGACTGGGAAGCCGCCGCGGCGTCGGTGAACCTGGGCGGCGCCATCAGCCAGCACCGGCCGAAGTCCAAGATCGTCCGCGATGTCGGGGCGCTGGTGGACCGCCTGCTGGCTGAACGTGGCCGCCGCGCGCCCTTCGTCCCGGCGGTCGCCGCCCCGTCGCGAGCCGCCTGATGGGACGCTTCAGCCTCGCCAAACCCGTCGCTCTCGAGGTGGTCGAGACACAAACCCCCGCGCCGGCGCCCGACAGCGTCCCGCCCCCCAGCGCTTCGGCGTCGACCGCGCTGGCCGAGAGCCAGATGCTCGACATCAAGCTTAAGTTACACGCACAACTTATTGAAGAACTTGATCTCTCGAAGCTGGAGTCCGTCGGCGAAAAGGAACTGCGCCGGCAGGTCATGGCGCTTGTGGGCGACTTCGCCCGCGCCGAACGGCTGGTGCTCAACACCGCCGAACTCGAGGACCTGGGCTCGTCGGTCTATGACGAGATGATGGGGCTAGGCCCCCTTGAGCCCCTGCTCAAGGATGACAGCATCAACGACATCCTGATCAACGGCCCCTTCCAGGTCTATGTCGAGCGACGCGGCGAACTGGAGCCCACCGCCGTCCGCTTCCGCGACAACGACCACCTGCTGCGCATCGTCAACCGCATCGTCGCCGGGGTTGGCCGCCGCATCGACGAGAGCCAGCCCATGGTGGACGCCCGCCTGCCCGACGGCAGCCGGGTCAACGCCGCCATCGCCCCCATCGCCATCGACGGGGCCTGCGTCTCGATCCGCAAGTTCTCCAAGAAGCCCTACACCCTGGAAAAGCTGGTGGACGTGGGCGCCATGCCCCAGTGCGTCGCCGACTTCCTGCACGGGGCCATCAAGGCCCGGGTCTCCACCGTGATCTCCGGCGGCACCGGCTCGGGCAAGACCACCCTGCTCAACGCGCTGTCGGCCGCCATCAGCCACAAGGAGCGGCTGATCACCATCGAGGACGCCGCCGAGCTGCAGATGCAGCAGCCGCACATCGTGCGTCTGGAAACCCGCCCGCCCAATATCGAGGGCAAGGGCGAGATCCGTCAGCGGGAACTGGTGAAGAACGCCCTGCGGATGCGGCCCGACCGGGTGATCCTGGGGGAAGTCCGGGGCGAGGAAGCCTTCGACATGCTCCAGGCCATGAACACCGGCCACGAGGGCTCCATGGCCACCATCCACGCCAACACGCCGCGCGACGCCATCACCCGCCTGGAGCAGATGGTGGCCATGTCGGGCATGAAGCTCAGCCCTGAAGCGGTGCGCGGCCAGATCGCCTCGGCGGTGGGGCTGATCATCCAGATCATGCGTCTGTCGGACGGCAAGCGGAAGCTGATGAGCGTCACCGAGATCACCGGCATGGAGGGCCAGGTGGTGCAGATGCAGGAGATCTTCTTCTTCAACCGCCTGCACACGACGGCCGACGGCGTGGTCCACGGCGAGTTCCGCGCCAGCGGCCTGCGCGCCCGCTGCCTGGACGAGATGACCCGCCGCGGCATCGCCTACGACACCGCCAACTTCGATCCCTCGCGGGTGCTGGGCTGATGGGCTTCGACGCCAAGAGCGCCTATCTCGTCCTGGTCTTCGCGGCCGTCTTCGCCGCGGGCCAAGCCTGTTTCGGACTGCTCGGAACCGCCAAGGTCAAGCGCCGCGTCAACCAGCGGCTCAAGGTCTCCGAGCGCATCGGCGGCATCCAGGAGCTGGTGGTGGAGCTGCGCAAGCAGCGCGGCCTCACCGCCGCCGGCGACCTGCGGGCCGGCGTGAAGTGGCTGGCCGAACTGATCGTCCGCTCCGGCGTGCCCTATGACCCGAAGAAGTGGCTGATGGCGGTGATCGCCGCGGCCGTCGCCGGCGCGATCCTCATCGTGGTCTTCACCCACAGCCTGCTGATGGCCCCGGTCGGCGCGATCCTGTTCGGCGGCGCGGGCCCCATCTTCTTCCTGAAGTTCATGGCCGCCCGCCGCTCCAAGGCGCTGGGCCACCAGCTGCCCCAGGGCCTGGAGATCATCGTCCGCAGCCTGGAGGCCGGCCACCCGGTCCCCACCGCCATCCAGCTGGTGGGCCGCGAGATGGCCGATCCCATCGGCTCGGAATTCGGCATGGCCGCCGACGAGATCGCCTATGGCGCCACCCTGGAACAGGCCATCGGCCGCATGTCCCAGCGCTGCCAGCACCCAGACGTCGACCTGTTCGCCGCCACCGTGCGCCTGCAGGAGCGGGCCGGCGGCAACCTGACGGGCCTGCTGAAGCTCAACGCCGCCACCGTGCGCGAACGCCACCGCATGCGCCTGAAGATCAAGGCCGCCTCGGCCGAGGGGCGAATCTCCGCCCTCATCCTCACCCTCGCGCCGTTCATCGCCGGAGGCGCCATCCACCTGATGTCGCCCGACTTCTACGGCGAGGTGTTGGGCGAGCCCTTCATCCAGACCGGGCTGATCGCCATGGGCGTCTGGATCGCCATCGGCAACCTGATCATGCGCCGCATGGTCGATATGCGGATCTAGCGCCATGGACCTGCAGACCCTCATCCTCTGGTTCGGCCTGGCCATGGTTGGCGTGGGCGTCGCGGGCGGCGGCGCCCTGGTGTTCGGCGAGTTGCGGGTGCGCGCCCTGCGCAAGGCCAGATTCCAGGACCCCGCGTCTCCCATCGACACCGGGCGCGGCGAGGTCCGCATCCTCGGCCAGGTCACCGCCAGCGTGCGCCGCCTGGGCCAGCAGGCCGCCGTGCGGGACCCGTCCAAGGTCTCCGACGTCCGCATGCGTCTGGTCCGCGCCGGCTTCTTCGGCCGGGAGGCGGCGATCTACTATCTCGGCGCGCGGGCCGCGGCCCTGGCGGCGGCCACCCTGGGCACCATCGTCCTGCTGCCCTTCGCCCTGAAGCCCGGCCAGGGCATGGCCCCGGTGCTGCTGGCCGCGACCCTGGCGCTCATCGCCCTGCTCGGCCCCGACCAGGTGCTGTCGGCGCGCCAGAAGGACCGTGAGCGGGAATATGCCGACGGCTTCCCCGACCTGCTGGACCTGCTGGTGGCCTCGGTTGAGGCGGGCCTGTCGCTGGACGCCGCCGTCGGCCGGGTCACCGAGGAACTGGTCCGCCGCTATCCGCGCCTGACCATCCACCTGCGGATGCTGACCCTGGAGCTTCGCGCCGGCAAGTCGCGCAAGGAGGCCTGGACCGCCTTCGCCGACCGCCTGGGCATCGACGACGCGCGGTCCTTCGCCACCATGCTTCGTCAAGCCGAGGACATGGGCACCAGTCTTGGGGAAACCCTCTCGGTCTTCTCCCAGGACATGCGCCAGAAGCGGATGCTGCGGGCCGAGGAAAAGGCGCTGGCCCTGCCGGTGAAGCTCACCGTGCCCCTGATCTTGTTCATCTTCCCCTGCCTGCTGGGGGTCCTGCTGCTCCCAGCCGTGTTCCGCCTGACGCAGGTGTTCAACTAGGCGTCGGGACTTTCGCCGCCTCGTCCAGCAGCCAGTTGCGGAAGGCGAAGGCCGCCGGCCTGGCGGGGCCGGGCGGGAGGATCAGGTAGAACTGGGCCGGGGTGCGCACGAACCCCATCGGCGCCGCCAGCCGTCCGGCCTCGATGTCGGCCGCCACATAGACGAAGGGGCTCAGGCCCACGCCCTGCCCCGCCACCGCGGCCTCCAGCATGTAGAACAGGTGCTCGAACTCGCGGTTCTGCGCCGCCTCGGGGAGCGAAATCCCGGTGTGGCGCTCCCACTCCGACCAGGCCTGCAGATGCGGTCGGGTGTGCAGACGGGGCAGGCTGGCGAAGGCCTTCACCCCCGGCGTCGCCCCGGTCAACTGCGGCGCGGCGACCGGGCCGTGGAAATTGTCCAGGAAGGCGATCGCCTCCCCGCCATGGGCCGGCACGTGCTCGGTCAGGCGGATGGCCGCGTCATAGCGTTCGCGGGCGAAGTCGGCCGGGGCGAAACTCTCGGTCACCCGCACCCTCAGGCCCGGATGCTGATCGTGGAACGACCCCAGCCGGGGGATCAGCCAGCGCATGGCGAAGGTGCCCAGGCACGACAGGTGCAGCTCGGTGTCGTCGGCCGACTTCAGATCCGCCAGTGTCCGCTCCACCCGGTCGAAGGCCCCCGACAGCGACGCCGCCAACCGCTCTCCCGCATCGGTCAGCTTCAGCCGGTGCCGTGGCCCCTCGGTCAGGGCGAGGCCCACCGCCTCCTCCAGGCTGCGGATCTGCCGGCTGACGGCCCCGTGGGTCACGAACAGTTCTTCCGCCGCCGTGGTCATCTTGCCCAGCCGCGCGAAGGCCTCGAAGGCGCGCAGGGCCGTCAAGGGGGGTAGCGAACGTCTCGTCATCGCCTGCTTTGTGATCTCAGCTCACAAGAACAACACCGTTATATCGTTTGTTGCGATGCATCAATTTCTCTCATCCTGACGTCGCACTTCACCCGTTCACGACCCAAGGGGATAGGTCATGACCGACGCCGCCGCCTTTGCGCACCATTTCAGACCCGCGGCGCCGGAGCGTCCTGACGACTGGCTGCCGGTCTGGCGGATCTTCGTCGACAAGGCGGCTCAGAACCCGCTGAACGGCTGGCCGACCGTGGCTTTCGAGACCCATCACAAGACCCGCAGGGTCTTCAACCTGACCTACCATTTCATCAGCGACCCCGCCGCCATCCAGCAGGTGCTGATGGACAAGCTCGGCAATTATCAGAAGCCGGCCCTGGTCAATAAGATGCTCAGCGTCGCGCTGGGCGAGGGCCTGCTGACCACCAACGGCGAAGCCTGGCGCGAGCAGCGGCGGATGATGGCCCCGGTCTTCACGCCCGCCATGGTGACCGAGTTCACCCCCACCTTCGCCGCCGTCGCCGAGCAGACCGCAGACCGCTGGGCCACCGGCGACAGCGACGTGATCGACGTGGCCGCCGAGAGCCTGCGCACCACCTTCGACATCATCAACGCCACCCTGTTCTCCTCGGCCGCGGGCTTCACGGTGGAGGAGGCCTCGGGCCACTTGGCCGCCGTCATGAAGGCCATGACCCAGTACCGCCTGGGCCCGATCTTCGGCATGCCCTGGCTGGATCAGAACCCGGTCCAGTGGCGCGGGGCGGCGGGCCGTCGCTTCATCATCGGCAAGCTGGCCGACTTCATCGCCCGACGCCAGGCCGACCCGAACCCGCCCCAGGACTTCATGACCCGGGTCATCGACGCCTTCAGCCAGACCCACCCGCCCAGGACGGCCGCCAAGCTAGCCCTCGACAACGCCGTCACCTTCCTGGGCGCCGGTCACGAGACCACAGCCAATGCGCTCACCTGGGCGTTGTACCTGCTGAGCCGCGACCGCCAGGCCCAGGCCTGGGCCGGCGAGGAGGCCCGCGCCGCCTGGGACGCCGGCGGAACCCCGGAGGAAATCCTCGCCCGCCTGCCCTATCTGAAGATGGTCTGGGACGAGACCCTGCGGCTCTATCCGCCGGCCCTGCGCATCGACCGCGAGGCCATGGCCGACGACGAGCTCTGCGGCCACGCCATCCGCAAGGGCGACCAGATCTCTATCTGGCCCTGGATCGTCCACCGCCACCGCCGGCTGTGGAGCGAGCCCGACATCTTCAACCCGGAGAACTTCGACCCGGAGGCCAAGGCCGGCCATCATCGCTTCCAGTACATCCCCTTCGGCGCCGGCCCACGGGTCTGTATCGGAGCGGCCTTCGCCCAGGCCGAGGGCCTGCTGGTGCTCTCCCACTGGCTGGCCCGCTTCCGCTTTCGCCCCGTCGCCGGCCACACCGTCGAGCCCACCGGCGACATCGCCATCCGGCCGAAGGGCGGCATGCCCCTGGTGGTGGAGCGGGTTTAGCGCCCCGCCACATATCCGAGCTGAAACAACATTACCGTGTGATCGCGGGGTTTGGTTCTAGTCCTTTCCGCCGCTGACGCGTTAAGGACAGCGGCGATGCTGCAAACACCCTCTCCCCCTGTCGGCGTCTCGGAGACGCGCGCCCCGTCCGGGGTCGTCGGCGCTCCGCCGCTGCGCATCGCATTTCTTTCCTATCGATCTGATCCTCGCGTTGGGGGACAGGGCGTCTATCTCAGCCAGGCCGCCGCGGCCCTGGCCCGCCGGGGCCACCAGGTCGACATCCTCTCAGGTCCGCCCTACCCCGACGTGCCCGACGGCGTGCGCCTGATCACCCTGCCGTCGCTGGACCTCTACAATCAGCCGCACAATGGCCACCGCGCCCTTCGCTGGCGCCACCTGCTGAGCTGGACTGACACCGCCGAGTATTTCGGCCACTGGCTCGGCAAGTTCATGGAGCCGTGGACCTTCGGCCGCCGCGCCGCGAAATACCTGCGCGCCCACCGCGGCGACTACGACGTGGTGCTGGACAACCAGTCTCTGAGCCAAGGCCTGCTGGACATCGAGCGCGCCGGCCTGCCCGTGGTCGGCGTCATCCACCACCCGATCCGCCGTGACCTGGAGCTGGCGCTCGCCGCCGAACCCCAGTGGGGCATGCGCCTGCTGACCCGCCAGTGGTATTCGTTCCTGAAGATGCAGGAGAAGGTCGCCCCGCGCCTCGCCGAGGTGATCGCGGTCTCAGAGGCGGCCGCCGCCGACGTGGCCGCCTGCCTCAAGGTCGACCGCCGGGCGATGAGCGTCATCCACCTGGGCATCGACCAGGACACTTTCAAACCTCAGCCCGACATCCGGCGGCGCGACAATCGGCTGCTCACCACCGCCAGCGCCGACGTGCCGCTGAAGGGCCTGAAGCACCTGATCGAAGCCTATTCCGCCCTGCTGGAGACCTATCCGCGCCTTGAGCTCGTCGTCATCGGCAAGCTGCGCGAAGGCCCCACCACCGAGCTGCTGGACGACCTCAACCTGCTGGACCGGGTCAGCTTCATCCACGACCTCAGCAATGACGAGATGGCCGAGCAGTATGCGCGGGCCACCATCTGCGTGACCCCCTCCCTCTACGAAGGCTTCGGCCTGCCCGCCGCCGAGGCCATGAGCTGCGGCGCCCCCGTGGTGGTCACCGACGGCGGCTCCCTACCCGAGGTGGTCGGCGACGCCGGCGTCATCGTGCCCAAGGGCGATAGCGCAGCCCTGGCCCGCGCCATCGGCGCCCTGCTGAACGATCCGGCCCGCCGCGCCGACCTGGGCGCCGCCGCCCGCCAGCGCGCCCGCAAGGCCTTCTCCTGGGACCGGGCCGCCGAGGCCTATGAGGCTGTCCTGCGCCGCGCCATCGCCCGCCAATGCTGACCGTCAGACTTGAAACCCTGGGCCTGAAGGCCGGCGACTGGGTGCTGGACCTGGGCTGCGGCGAAGGCCGCCACGTCCACGGCGTGCACATGATCCCCGGGGTCAATGTCGTGGGCCTGGACCTCGACATCCCCAGCCTGGTGAAGGCCCGCGAGGGCCTGGACCACCTGCCACCGGTCACGGACGGCGCGGCGACCGGTTTCCTCTCCGGCGACGCCTACCGCCTGCCCTTCGCCGACGCCGCCTTCGACGTGGTGATCTGCTCGGAGGTGCTGGAGCACCTGCACGAATACGACAAGGCGCTGGCCGAGATCCGCCGCGTGCTGAAGCCCGGGGGCCGCTTCGTCCCCACCGTGCCCCGCGCCTGGCCCGAGCGCATCTGCTGGGCCCTGGCGCCCGGCAAGGACGGCTATGCCGACCAGCCCGGCGGCCACGTCCGCATCTTCCACGAGCCGGACCTGCGCAAGTCCATCAGCGACCTCGGCTTCACCTATCGTGGCAAGCACTATGCCCACGCCCTGCACAGCCCCTACTGGTGGCTGAAGTGCGCCTTCTGGGACCGCCGCGACGACCATCCGCTGGTGAAGCTCTACCACCGCTTCCTGGTCTGGGACCTGATGGACCGGCCGGCCCTTACACGGGTGCTGGAGGCCATCGCCAATCCCTTCGCAGGCAAGAGCGTGGCGCTCTATTTCCGCAAGGCGCCCGCATGAGCCTGGCCTTCGACCGCGTCGGCGGCCCGCTCGCCCCCTATGCCGGCGCCCTGGACGTCATCCTGGCGCAGCAACAGGCCAATGGCGCCATCCCATGGTTCGACAAGGGCCCTTGGGACCCCTGGAACCACGCCGAATGCCTGATGGCCCTGGGCGCCATGGGCGAGTTCGAGGCGGCCGATCGGGGCTTCGGGTATCTCGCCTGGTCGCAGGAGCAGTCCGGCGCCTGGCTCGGCGAGTACGGCAACACCCTGCCGATGGCCGACCGCCTGCACATGGCCCGCACACCGGCCGCGGCGTTCCGAGACAGCAACTTCGCCGCCTATCCCGCCGTGGCGCTCTGGCACCGCTACCGCCTGGACAACGACCTGACCTTCACCCGCCGTTACTGGCCGATGGTGAAGTCCGCCATCGACTTCGTACTCACCCTGCAGCACCCGGAAGGCGACATCTCCTGGAGCCAAGAAGCCTTCGGGACCGGCGCCGATGACGCCGTGCTCGCGGGCAACGCCTCGATCTTCAAGAGCCTTGACTGCGCCCTGAAGCTGGCCGACCTGCTAGGGGAACCCCAGCCGGCCTGGCGCCAGGCCAAGGATCGTCTCAGCTGCGCCATTCGCCACGCGGCCCACCGCTTCGACCGCCTGCAGGACCGCTCGGACTTCGCCATGGACTGGTACTATCCGGCCCTGGCCGGCGTGCTGTCGCCCGGCGCCTCCTTCGCCCGCCTCGAGTCCCGCGCCCCACGCTTCGCCGTCCTCGGCCGTGGCTGCCGTTGCGTGGCCAGCCAGCCCTGGGTGACGGTGGCGGAGTCCTGCGAACTGGCCATGGCCCTGCTCAGCCTCGGCGCACGGGCGGCCGCCGGCGCCCTGCTGGACGCCCAGCTCAACCACCGCGACGGCGACGGCGCCTTCTGGATGGGCTGGCAGTTCGAGGAGCAGATCGTCTGGCCCCGCGAACGCCCCACCTGGACCCAAGCCGCCGCCATCCTGGCCTTCGATGCGCGGCTCGGCGCGTCGGCGGCGTCGGATGTGCTGATCTCGCGGGCCTAGCTCAACAGGTTCGCCATGCCTGGACGGACGTCACCGTGGCCGACAAGTCGCGGGTCGAAGTCCACTCTCCGGAACCGATCCAATTTCCCCATTCGACCCGTTGCCGAAGTTCAGAATGTCTGTTCAGCATGGCCAATGCGGCTGAACTTCGATGAGATCGTTGAGACGGTTGCGTCCAAACCTAAGCCGCTCCTGGTGGCGGTCGATGGCCTACCACTAGCTGGCAAGTCGACGCTGGCTGAGCGGCTAGTCAGAGAACTCGGCGCGGAGTGCCTCTCGCTCGATGATTTCGTGAAGCCAGAAGTGGAGTGGCCCTCGAGGAACACGCCTTCATTCCCCTTCGACTATGTCCGCTATGATGCGTTCATGGCAGCCATACATGCGTTGGCGCGCTTTGGCCGCTGTTCCTACCACCCTTACGATTGGAGCACCGGCTCCGTGTCCAGCGAGCTCAAGGTTGTGTCGGCCGAACGCCTTGCGGTGGTGGAGGGCGTTTCGGCCCTGCACCCCGATCTGGCGCCTCTCTACGATATGAGAGTGTGGGTCGAGAGTGACCCGGGGACTACGCTCTCGGCGGCGTTGGAAAGAGCTGTCGGTGCATGGGCGCGCGAGTGGGAGATGATGTTCCTGCCAAGCGCTATGCTCTATCTGCAGAGCGGCCCCAAGACGCGAGCAGACGTGATCGCCATCGGTAGAGGATCAGCCAGGTAAGCTCGGCGTCCGCTGACCACCCTTTGCAGGCGTCGACCGGGTCTGGTTTCGGGCGGTGTCAGGAACGTCTGCTTGCCGCGGCCTTGCTCGAGGCCGCTCGCGACCCAAAGCGGACCTTTACACAGAGACATAACGCTGTTCTGGCTCTACAGCTTGGTCGATCTGATGGCTCAGACTGGGCCTTGCTACGAGTCAGCGGGAGGCCCGCCGCCGGACCGAGGCACAAGGAGACGCGCCATGAAGGCCTCTGCAGGAATTCTCATCGCGCTAGGCGCTGCCCTATCCGCCGGATCAGCTTTCGCTCAAAGCGCGACCACCAGCCAATCGGGTGCGACAGTCGCCACCGAGAGGACGTCGCCCCCGGCAAATCGACTCCGCGTAATCAACAACCGCGAAACTGACACTGCGCAGGTCGGAGAGTCTCCCCGGGTCGGTCCCGGCGCAACGCCCGTCAACGGCGCCGGCGGTCAAGGTGGCGGAAATATCCAGGTCGGAAGGGATGATCTCCTCACTACGGGCCAGAGCATAAACATCCAGGTCGGAAAGGATGATCTCATCAATACGGGCCAGAACACATTCATCCCCGCCGCTGGAAGCCGTGTGGCCCTTCGGAGGAACTCCGGCGCGCCCCCCCTGCAGATCGGAACCACCGACAGAGAGGGCTGGGTCTCGACCACGCTTCGGGTGGAACCCGGGGCGTACGAGGTCACTGCCGCATGCCTGGCGCGCGCACCCTGCCGACTCGCCTCGGTCTCCATCGACGGGCGCAGTCTTACCGCCGACGCGAACGGCCGGTTTGTCCTCACGGTGCAAGCTGGTGCCTCGTCCTTGAGGGTGAGGGTGCAGGCGGACGTAGCGACCCTAAGGTAGGACAATACCCTGCGACAATCGGGAGGGCGAGGGTTCCCGGAGGTAGAACCCTGCCCTTCAGACAGGCGGAACTCGGCTTCGCAATAGAGTTTCACCAAGCGGCGCCGCAGGCCGAGCCATTACTGTCTCCTTTCCACCCTTCTCGGCCGTTGGGAATGTCCGGTTTCGGCGCGAAAGATGCCCGAACTCCGCGAGCCGAGTTCAAACCCGCCGCAACACCCGCAAACTCTTCACCGCCGCCACCTCTTCGTAGAGGTCCGAGGCCAGGGCCCGCTGGTAGATCTCGAAGGGCGGCCGGCCGCCGTCCGCCGGGTCGGGGAACACGTCGTGGATCGCTAGCGTCCCGCCCGCCATCAGGTGCGGCGTCCAGTGGCGCCAGTCCCCGAGCGCGTGCTCCATGGTGTGGCCGCCGTCGATGAACAGGAAGCTCAGCGGCGTGGCCCAGGCCTTGGCGATCAGGGCCGAGCGGCCCACCACCGGAAACACCACGTCCTCCAGACCCGCGCGGCGCAGGGTCGTGCGCAGGAACGGCAGGGTGTCCATGGCGTTCGCCGCGTCGTCCCACAGCTCAGCGTCGTGATATTCCCAGCCCGGCTGGTTCTCCTCCGAGCCGCGATGGTGGTCGACGGAGAACAGCACGCCGCCGGCCGCCTGGCAGGCGGTCCCCAGATAGACCGCTGACTTGCCGCAATAGGCCCCGATCTCCAGGCACGGGCCGCGCGGGGCGCAGGCAAGCGCCGCCTCATAAAGCGCCGCCCCCTCGGCGGGGTCCATGAAGCCTTTGACGCTGTCGATATCGATGGGGAGTTTCATGGCGGTGTCCTAGCAGAGCGCGACGCCCTGGCGTAACAATCGACATCGCTTTTGGAAGGTCCCCATGCGCCCCATCCTGCTGACCGCCCTGCTCGCCTTCCCCCTGCTCACCGCCGCCGCCAAGCCGCAGCCCGAGCTGGTCCAGATCGCCAAGGACGTTCAGCAGTCCAGGCTGCACGCCACCGTCACCAAGCTGGTGAGCTTCGGCACCCGCCACACCCTGTCGGACCGCAACTCCGAGACCCGTGGCATCGGGGCCGCCGAGCGCTGGACCGCCGCCGAGTTCGAAGCGATTTCAAAGGCCTGCGGCGGTTGCCTCACCGTCGCTGTCCCGAAAGAGACCTTTACCGGCCGCCGCGTGCCCAATCCCACCGAGATCGGCGCCATCCTGGCCATCCAGAAGGGGACCACCGATCCGGACCGGGTGATCATCATCTCCGGCCACATCGACAGTCGCGTGACCGACGTGATGGACTTCACCTCCGACGCGCCGGGCGCCAATGACGACGGCTCGGGCACCGCCGCCGTGATCGAGGCCGCCCGCGTGCTGTCGAAACATAGGTTCCCAGCGACCTTGGTATTCGCCGTGCTGGAGGGGGAGGAACAGGGCCTCTACGGCGGCAAGGTGCTGGCCGCCTACGCCAAGCAGCAGGGCTGGCGGGTCGAGGCTGATCTCAACAACGACATCATCGGCAACACCCACGGCGCCAGCGGCGTCCACAATGACCGCCAGGTCCGGGTGTTCTCCGAGGGCACCAAGGCCGTCGAGACACCGGAACAGGCCAACAGCCGCCGCTACAATGGCGGCGAGGTCGACAGCCCCTCGCGCAACCTGGCCCGCTTCGCCGACGGCCTAGCCGACACCTATCTGAAGGATCTCGACGTGGTGATGGTCTATCGCACCGACCGCTACGGTCGCGGCGGCGACCAGGTGGAGATGCTCAACGCCGGCTTCCCCGCCATCCGTGTCACCGAGGCCGCCGAGCACTATGACCGCCAGCACCAGGACCTGCGCAGCGAGAACGGCCGGGTCTATGGCGACACGATTGACGGTGTCGACTTCCCCTACCTGACCAAGGTCACCCAGCTCAACGTCATGATGATGGCGGCCCTCGCCCGCGCCCCCGCGCCCCCGGAGGGCGTGAAGATCGAGGGGGCGGTCTCCCCCGACACCAAGGTCTCCTGGGACCCCAGCCCCGGTGCGGCGAGCTACCGCATCCACTGGCGCGAGACCACCGCGCCGCGCTGGCAGCATTCCAGGGACACCGCGGCCACCACCGACCTGCTCAAGAGCGTCGTCATCGACGACTGGTTCTTCGGCGTCTCGGCCATCTCCGCCGACGGCTATGAGAGCCCGGTGGTCTTCCCCGGCGCGGCGGGGTCGTTCAGCGTCACCAAATAGGCGCGGGCTCTACGGCGCGTAGCTGGAGCGCGCCTTGACGCCCCAGTGGCCGTCCTCCCGCGTGATCACATAGATGGAATCGAACCCGCCGATCACGCTGCCGTCCTTGCGGAAGCGGCTGAAGCGGGTGTCGATGTGGACCTTGTCGGCGCCCGCATGGATCACCTCGCGCCGTTCCCAGGCCGAATGGTCCCAGTCGGCCAGCGCGCCCTTGTCGAACATGCCCGGCTTGTGGTCGCCCGCCTGCAGGATCACCAGGGTTCCGGAGGCCAGCCGCACGCTGGGGAAGTTGAAGGTGGCGTCCCAGCGCGCCACATCCCGCGCATTGAACCCTGCCATGAACTCGTCCAGCACGCCTTGGGCGGCGGCGATCTCGGCTGCGAACTGCGTCATCGTGTTCTCCCTCTTTGCTGTTAGCATCGGCCTCAAATCCAGGGAGGCAAGCATGAACAGGCTGATCATCTGCGGCGCCGCGGCGCTCATCGCCATCGGCGCACTGACCACCACGGCGGTCGTCGCCAAGGAAAGGTCCAAGACCACCTTCTTCATCACCAGCGTCGGCCCCGGCAAGGGCGGCGACCTGGGCGGGTTGAAGGGCGCCGACGCCTGGTGCAAGAAGCTGGCGGTCGAGGCCGGTATCGGCGACCACGCCTGGCGCGCCTACCTCTCGGCCACCGACGCCAAGGGCAAGGCGCTCAACGCCCGCGACCGCATCGGCAAGGGGCCCTGGGTCAACGCCAAGGGCGTGCAGATCGCCTCCAGCCTGGATGACCTGCACAGCGAAGGGGCGCTGACCAGCAAGGCCAATTCCCTCGACGAGAAGGGAAGCCCCGTCAAAGGCCGCGGCGACAGCCCCAACCAGCACGACATCATGACCGGCTCGCTCACCGACGGCCGCCTGGCGCCGCCGGTGGCCATGCCCCTGCCCGCCAATGCGCCAGCCGGAACCCCGGCTCCCGTCGCGCCGCCGAACCTGACCTGCAACAACTGGACGTCGTCGGGCGAGAGCCGGACCATGGTCGGCCATCACGACCGCATCGGCGGCGGCCAGAACCCCACCTCCTGGAACGCCGCCCACCAGACCCGCAGCTGCTCGCAGCCCGACCTGGTGGCCACCGGCGGCGCGGGCCTCTTCTACTGCTTCGCCGCTAAGTAGCGGGGAGCCCGGCGAGGAAGGCGCGCAGGTCCTTGGCCGATCGATCAGGAATCTGCTCCATCGGCACGTGGCCGACGCCGGGATAGGTGATCAGCTTGGCGCCGGGGATGGCGCTGGCCAGCCCGCGCCCGGCGGCGACGTCGATCACCGTGTCGGCCTCGCCGTGCATCACCAGGGTCGGAGTCTTGATCGTGCCGAACACCGACCGGTCGATACGCCTCTGCGGGCCGTCGCGGCCCGAGGTCAGAATGGCGCGGTGCCCGGGCGCGAGCGCCAGCTCCACATAGCGGTCCACCACGGCCGGGGTGACCACGCTCTCATCGACATAGGCCGACTTCAGCCCCCGGGTCGCCAGGGGCCGGGGGTTGATGTTGCGCAGCAGGGCGCGGCCGGCCGAGTTGCCCAGCAGCTTGAACACCACCGGCGGCTTCTCATTGCCCTTGTCCTCGCGGGGCCAGCCGGCGGCGTCCACCAGGACCAGGCCGTTCAGCCGCTGCGGATGGGCCAGGGCGTAGGCCCAGGAGACCCCGCCGCCCATCGAGTTGCCGACGATGACGAACCGGTCGGCCTTCAGACGGCGGGTCAGTTCGTCCACCACCGCCACATTGGTCGCCTGGGCGGCGGTATAGCCCTCGGGCGCGCGCGTCAGGCCGTGGCCGGGCAGGTCCAGGCTGATGACCCGATAGTCGGGCGCCAACCGCGCCACCCAGGGCTCCCAGGTGTGCAGCGAGGCGGCGAACCCATGCACCAGCACCACGGCGGGCCCGTCGGCCTTGCCCTGGTCGCGGTAGTGGACGCGCAGGTCCCCCGGCAGATCCATGTAGTGCGAGGCCGGCCCGCCATACTTGGCCTCCAGCGTCGCATAGGGAATGTCCTTGGCGGTCAGGGCGCATCCGGCCAGGACCATGCCCGCGCCTAGCACCGCCAACAGTCCGATCACCCACTTCATGCCCGTTCCCCCGTTTCCGGTAACAGGCCAGACTGACCCTTGGTCAGGTCAACCGCACTTCACCTCTTTCACTCTGCCGGTCTGGGCGTCGTAGAAGAAGTTCAGCCGCCGGGCGCTGTAATCCATGGTCACCGGGCAGGTGGTGCAGGCCACCCGCTGCAGGGCCGGCAGCACCGGGATCGGAATCTCGCTGCGGGGCCGCCCGACATATCTCTGCGCCTCGGCCGCGCCGCACTGGTCGGCGGGGGTGGACGGCGGCGGCGGCGGCCGATGCGCCACCGGCGGCGGCGGCGGGGCCGGCGCGTCACTGGCGCAGGCGCTCATCAGCAGGAGCAGGCCCAGGCCCGCCGCGATCTTGATCTTCATGCCTGCTTCTCCCAACCGCGACCCTGCTGCTTCCAATACGACGCCGGCAGGCCCTTGGCCTTCACCGACTTCCATTGGCGGCGCGCCGTGGCCAGGGCCTCCTCGTCGCCGCCGTCGAACAAGACCACGCACCGGGTGTAGTCGCCAAGCTCGCCCGGCTCGGCGCCGTCCACCAGGAACAGGGCGTCGGCCCCGTTCGGGTTCCCGTCGCTGGTGGTGAGCAGGATCGGCTGCCGCGCGGCGCCCGGCTCGTCGGCGGGCGCATGGGGCAGGAAACTTTCGTCACGATAGGCCCATAGCCAGCCGTCCAGATGCTCCACCCGCTGCGGTCCCGTCGCCCGCACGATGGCCTTCCAGCCCCGCGCCAGGGTCTTCTCCAGCAGTTCGGGCAGGGCCTGGTCGAGCCCCGTGCGCTCCAGGTGGTAGAACCAGACTTCGCAGGCGTCAGCCATGGTCGCCCCGCACCAGGTTCACCAGGGCGCTCGCCACCTCGTCGGCATGGGTCATCATGGCCAGATGATGCCGCGCCAGGCGCAGGGTGGGAATAGCCTGACCGCGGGCGACCTTGGCCTCGTCCTCATAGGCCTTGGAGAGCCGCAGATAGGCCCAGCCTATGTCATCGGGGAGATCGAGCGCCGGCGCGGTCTCTTCCAGATAGGCCAGGGGCGTCGGGGTCAGTTCGGACACGAAGGTCTCCCGCGTCGCCCCCTCCGGCAGGGTGGCCGCCAGCGCGCCCTCCGGGAACCACGCGTCCCAGGACGGAACCACACCGTCCACCGCCTTGGCTCGCAAGGAGTCCCCCAGGACCGGAGAGGCGGTCTCGAACCAGGTGCGGCCCGGGTGGGGCAGGATGGCGTCAACGAAGATCACCTGGCTCACCCCGCCGTTCGCCGCCGCCACGATGGACGCCGCCAGTGACCCCGCGCCCGAATGGACCCCCAGCACCACCGGATGCATCAGGGCGATCTGCTCGGCCACGCTGGCCGCCAGGGCGGGATAGTAGGGCGCCTCAAGCCTGTCCCAGGCCGGCAGCGTCGGCGCCGCGGCCCAGATCCCGCGCTCGGCGAAGTCGCCCACCACCGCGCGCCAGCAGCTCGCGCCCACCAGCGGGCTATGCAGCAGGGCGAAGCGCAAGGCCGGCGATCAGCCTTCGTACTTGTCGGCCACCATGCGGTTCAGCAGCCGCACGCCGAAGCCGGTGGCGCCCTCGGGAATGGTGGGGACAGGCGACGGCGACTTCCAGGCGGCGCCGGCGATGTCCAGGTGGGCCCACGGCACGTCGTTGACGAAGCGCTGGATGAACAGGGCCGCGGTGATCGATCCGCCGGCGCGGCCGCCGGTGTTCTTCACGTCGGCGATCACGGAGTCGATCTTCTTGTCGTAGTGAGCCGGCATCGGCATCCGCCACAACGGCTCGTCCTCGGCCTTGGAGGCCGCCAGCAGGTTGGTCGACAGTTCGTCGTTGTTGCTG
This sequence comes from Phenylobacterium sp., assembly GCF_030651185.1. Lineage (GTDB taxonomy): Bacteria > Pseudomonadota > Alphaproteobacteria > Caulobacterales > Caulobacteraceae > Phenylobacterium. The sequence continues at coordinate 94,596 of NZ_JAUSCJ010000027.1, read as the reverse complement.
AACAGGCCGCCCACATCATCTCCGAGTGCGACGATGATGGCCCCGGTCAGGGTGGCGAGATCCACCATGAACTTCGGCTTGAACCGCTGCTGGCAGTACCAGATGGCGTCGGCCAGCACGAGGCGGCCTTCGGCGTCGGTGTTGATGATCTCGATGGTCTGGCCGGACATGGAGGTGACCACGTCGCCCGGGCGCTGGGCGTTGCCGTCGGGCATGTTCTCCACCAGGCCCAGGATGCCGACCGCGTTGACCTTGGCCTTGCGGGCGGCCAGCACGTGCATGAGGCCCGAGACGGCGGCGGCGCCGCCCATGTCGGTCTTCATGTGCTCCATGTTGTCGGCGGGCTTGATGCTGATGCCGCCGGTGTCGAAGGTGACGCCCTTGCCGACGAAGGCGATGGGCTGGGCTTTCTTGTCGTCGGCGCCATTCCACTTGAGGATGGCGAGCTGGCTCTCGCGCAGGCTGCCCTGCCCCACCCCCAGCAGCGAGCCCATGCCCAGCTGCATCATCTCGGCCTCGCCGAGGATCTCGACCTCCAGGCCCAGCTCCTCCAGCTGCTTCACCCGCTTGGCGAACTCGGCGGGATAGAGGACGTTCGGCGGCTCGGAGACAAGGTCGCGGGAAAACGCGATGGCGTCGGCCAGGGCCGCGAGGTCGGCGAAGGCGCCGATGGCGCCGTCCACATCGCCGGTGACGATCTCGGCCTTGGTGATCGAGGGCTTCTTCTCCGCCGCTTCCTTCGTCCGGTACTTGTCGAAGCGGTAGGCGGCCAGGCGCACCCCGAAGGCGGCCTTGGCGGCAAGGCTCGCATCGCCGGCGATCTGCACCCGCAGGGTGGTGAGGCCCGAGGTCTTCACCGCGTTATAGGCGCTCGCGGCGGCAGTCTCGGCGCCCAGGCCGTCGAACCCATCGGCCTTGCCGGCGCCCACCAGCACCACGCGGACGGCGTCCGAACCGGCTGGGGCCAGCAGGTCCAGGGTCTGGCCCTTGGCGCCGGTGAACCGGCTGCCGGCGAGCGCCTTCGCAAAGGCGCCGCCCTGAAGGCCGGCGGCCTCGCCTTCGAACACGACGATCGCCAGGGCGCTCTTTTCACCAAGCGCGGCGTCGGCCGCGACGAACTGGATATCCATGGATTTCTCTCAAACTTCTCGACCCGGCGCGGCAAGCGCCCTGAACCTCACCCAGCCTGACCGTTCGTGCGGCGGTTGTGTGGCGGGGCGACGCATGGTTTAGAGCAGCTTCCCGTCACGGGCGCGGCAAATTTCTTGGCCCGCCCTATATTTCTTGCCGATGCGCCTGATCGATCGATACCTGCTCCGTCAGCTCTTGGGGCCGACCGTCCTGGCGACGGCGGCGTTGACGGCGGTCGCCTTGCTGTCCACCAGCCTGTCCCAGCTCGACATCATCGTCAGCCAGCGCCAGAGCGCGCTGGTCTTCCTGCAGGTGACGCTGCTGGCCATGCCGCAGCTCATCAACATGGTCCTGCCCATCGCCGTGCTGGTGGCCGCCTTGGTGGCGCTCAACCGGCTGCATGTGGAGCAGGAGATCGTGGTCTGCTTCGCGGGCGGCATGAGCCGCTGGCGGGTCATCGCGCCCGCCCTGCGGCTGGCCGCCGTCGTCACCCTCATCGCCCTGTTCATGAACCTCTGGGTCCAGCCGGCCGCGTCGCGGCAGATGCGCGAGACCCTGTTCCAGGTGCGCACCGACCTCGCCTCGACCCTGGTGCGCGAGGGCGAGTTCACCGAGCCCGCCCCCGGTCTCACCGTCTACGCGCAGTCGGTGGACAATGGCGGCCTGATCCACAACCTCTTCATCCACCAGACCAAGGACGACGGCGGGGCCACCACCTACACCGCCGACGAGGGCCGGGTGGTCAAGCGTGGCGACAAGCCGGTCCTGTTGATGCGCAAGGGCTCCAACCAGGAGTTCAGCCGCACCGGGGTGCTGAACTTCCTGTCCTTCGACGAGTACGTCTTCGACCTCTCCACCTTCCTGGAGAGCGATGAGCTGATCCACTACAAGCCCTCCGACCGTTACCTGCACGAACTGTTCTTCCCCGACCTGCAGCAGGTCTGGGAAAAGCAGAACCGCGATAAGATGCTGGCGGAGGGCAACGCCCGCCTGACCACGCCGCTCTACAACCTGACCTTCATGAGCTTCGCCTTGCTGGCCATTATCGGCGGCGGCTTCTCGCGCCTGGGCTACGGCCGACGGATCGCCGTCATCGGCGCCATGGCGGTGGGCGTCCGCATCCTTGGCTTCGTCATCCAGGCCGCCAGCGAGTCCGAGCCCTGGGTCAACGTCCTGCAGTACGTCGTGCCCCTGGGCGCCATGGGCCTGGCCCTGCGCGGCATCTTCAAGCAGCGGGTCAGCCGCTTCATCGACATGCGCAAACGGCCCCCCCGGATCGCCGGGGTCCAGGCCGCATGATCGGGATCGGCCGCCTCGAACGCTACGTCCTGCTCCGCACCTTCACCGGGGTCGGCGCGGCGCTCGCCGTCATCGCCGCGGTGATCCTGCTGGTGCAGTTCGTCGACCTGTCCCGGTCGGTGGGGGTGCGCGCCGACGTGGGCGTGGCTCAGCTCTTCGGCCTGACCCTGCTGAAGGCCCCGGCCCTCATCCTGCTGCTGCTGCCCTTCGTCTTCCTGGCCGGCGGCATCAGCGCCTATGTCGGCCTCAACCGCTCCAGCGAGCTGGTGGCCATGCGCGCGGCGGGCATCTCGGCCTGGCGCTTCATCCTGCCCTCGGCGGCGGCGGCCTTCCTCGTCGGCGTCCTGGCGGTCACCGCCTTCAACCCCTTGGCCTCGGCGCTCAGCGCTCGCTTCGAGGCCGATCGCGCCGGCCTGATGGAGAACTATCTCACCGACGCGCCCAAGGAGGTCTGGCTGCGCCAGGGCGACGATCGGAACCAGATCGTCATCCACGCCAAGGCCCGCGAGGCCGTCGCCGGGCGGGTCCGCCTGAAGGGCGTCTCGCTGTTTGTCTACCAGAAGAACAAGGCCGGCCTGCCCGAGTTCAAGCGCCGGCTGGAGGCCGCCGAGGCTGAACTCCTACCGGGCTTCTGGAAACTCACCGACGTCCGCGAGGCCACCGCCGGCGAGAGCTCGGTTCGCTCTGATTCCCTGTCGATCCGCTCCACCCTGGATTCCGAATCGGCCATGGAGCGGTTTGCGTCGCCCGACGCCATCGCCTTCTGGCGCCTGCCCGCCGCCATCCATCAGACCGAGCAGGCCGGCTTCTCCGCCGATGGGTATCGTCTGCGCTTCCAGCAACTGCTGGCCACCCCCCTGCTGTTTGCCGCCATGTCGGTGCTGGCCGCGGCCTTTTCGCTTCGGTTGGCCCGCCTGGGCGGCCTCGCCAGCCTGGCCGGGGCCGGGGTGGCCATCGGCTTCATCTTCTTTTTCTTCAACGAATTCTCTGGCGCCCTGGCCGATGCGGAGATCATTCCGCTCTACGCGGCGGCCTGGGCGCCGCCCTTGGTCGCCCTGCTGTCCGGGCTGACCTTGCTCTGCTACACCGAAGACGGTTGAATCGTTGGCGTTCCCCGCTATCCATCCGCCAACAGTCGCCCGGAGGGGGTTTCCTAGCTTCATGAGTCGCGGTCGCCTTCCCGTCTCCGTTAAGCGCGGCCTGCTGGCCAGCGTGGCGGTCATCGTCGTTTCGATGGCGGCGCAGGCCCATGCCCAGTCGCCGGCCAAGCCGTCGGCCGATGGGCTGGAGGCGGGTCAGCTCTACATGGAAGCCGACCTCGTCATCCGTGACGACAAGAACAAGATCACCACCGCCCGGGGCGAGGCCGAGGTCCGCTATGAGGGCCGCACCCTGCGCGCCGACGAACTGGTCTATGACGAGACCCGTGGGGTCGTCACCGCCAAGGGCCATGTCCAGATCATCAACGAGGACGGCAGCGTCGAGTATGCCGACGAGCTGACCCTCGACGACCAGATGAAGGCCGGGGTGGCCACCGGCTTCGCCGCGCGCATGGCGCCCAGCATCAAGATGGCGGCGGCCACGGCGGTCAAACGCAGCGACCGCGTCAACGAACTGAACCGGGCGATCTACACCCCCTGCGAGATCTGTACGCCGGAGGGCTCGCCCAAGACCCCCACCTGGTCGATCAAGGCCGACAAGGTGGTGCAGGACCGCGACCGCCAGCTCGTCTACTACCGCAACGCCGTGATCCGCGTGTTCGGCGCCCCGGTGCTGTACCTGCCGCTGTTCTGGCACCCCGATCCCCAGGCGGTCCGCAAGTCCGGCTTCCTGCCGCCTGAACTGGGCATCTCCAACCGACGCGGCCTGAGCTACGAACAGCCCTATCTGCAGGTTCTCTCGCCGTCTTCGGATGTGACGCTAAGCCCCCAGATTAACACGAAAGTTAATCCGTTCTTCAACGGTCGCTACCGCAAGCGGTTCTATTCCGGCGCGGTCGATGCGCGGTTCGGCTACACCTATGACACCGACTTCGATGGCAAGGGTAACGGCTTCGGCGACAGCACCAGCCGCAGCTACATCCTGGCCGCCGGCCAGTTCGCCATCAACGAGTCGTGGGACTGGGGCTTCACCGCTGAGCGCACCTCCGACGATCTGCTGTTCGACAAGTACGAGGTCGGAGATGTCTACGCCGCCCGCGGGGCCTATCTGGCCGACGACCGCCGGCTGATCTCCCAGCTCTATGCGACCCGTCAGGATCAGAGGTCCTATTTCTCCGCCGCGGCCTTCTCCATCCAGGGTTTGCGGCCCGGCGACAACGATCGCACCTTCCCCATCGTCGGCCCGCTGATCGAGGCCCGCTGGGAGCCCGAAGCCAATATCGCCGGGGGCCGCCTGCGCCTGCTGGGATCGGCCGTGGCGCTGACCCGCGACCAGGCGCCGACCGGCGCCCCGCCTCTACGCCTGCCCGGCCTCGACAGCCGCCGCGTCACCGGCGAGGCCGACTGGCGCGCCACCTACACCGCCCCTGTCGGCATTCGGGTTTCGCCCTTCCTGAACGTCCGAGGGGACGCCTACAGCCTCGATGACCTGAACGGGGTCAAGGGGACCTCCAGGACCCTGTCGCGCGGCTTGCTGGTGGCCGGGGCGGACATCACCTGGCCCTTCGTGCGCCGGTTCGCCGACTCCACGGTGATTCTGGAGCCCATCCTCCAGGTCGCGGCCTCTCCCGACGCCAAGCAGGTGATCGTGGGAACGTCGGCCGCGGGCGCGCCGATCTATCTCAACGAAGATTCCGTCGCCTTCGAGTTCGACGAGACCAACCTGTTCCGGGCCAACAAATTCCCCGGCTACGACCTCTATGAGGACGGCCTGCGGGTGAACGCCGGCGGCCGGGCCTCGGTGTTCTGGGACGACGGCCGCCGCGCCAGCCTGCTGGTGGGGCGCAGCTTCCGCAATGAGAGCAACGACGTCTTCTCCCCGCAGAGCGGTCTGCGCCAGACCAAGTCCGACTGGATCGTCGCCGCCGACGCTCAGCCCATCAAGGGCCTCTCATTCTTTGCCCGTACGCGCTTGGATTCAGACGACTTTACGGTTCAGCGCGCGGAGGCCGGCGCCAACCTGTCGATCAAGCGGGCCAACGGCTATTTCCGCTATCTGCGCGACCGCGCCGACGCCAACGGGACCAAGGTCGAGAACCTGGACCTGGGCGGCGACCTCTATCTCACCGAGCATTGGGGCATCACCGCCTACGGCAACCGCGACCTGGTGCAGGACGCCTGGGTGATCCGCGACCTGGGCATCACCTATCGCGACGACTGCACCCGCGTGGACGTCATCTATCGGCGCGAAGACACTGTCGTCGGACGACTAGGTCCGACGGAGTCTCTGGCCATACGCCTCACCCTCGCCACATTGGGCGGACCGTTGTATGCGAACTGAAAATCGCCACCGAATTGGCCCTTCGCATAGACCTGCCCATGGCCATCGCCTCCAAGGAAACCCTCCACCCATGATGCGTGCGCGTAATGTCACGGGCCTCTCGGCGCGCGGCGCCGCCCTGGCGATCGCCCTGGCCACCACGGCGCTGCCCCAGGTCCTATGGGCTCAGGAAGCCGCGCCGGCGCAAGCGCCGGCCGCGCCCATCGCCCCAGCCGGGATCAACGAGTCGGTGGCCGCGGTGGTCAATGACGACATCATCTCGACCTACGACCTGGCCCAGCGCATGCGTCTGCTGATCGCCACCTCGGGCGTCCAGCCGACCCAGCAGAACCTCGCCCAGTTCCAGCGTGAGGCTCTCGTCGGCCTGGTGGACGAACGCCTGCAACTCCAGGAACTGCGCCGCGTCGAGCGCGACCAGAAGATGGAGATCATCGCCACCGACGACGAGGTCTCCGAAGAGCTCGCCGAGATGGCCAAGGGCAACAACATGTCCCTCGAGCAGTTCCTGGGCAATCTGAAGGCCCAGGGCATCGGCGAGGAGACCCTTCGCCAGGAGGTCCGCTCCAACACCAGCTGGCAGCGCTGGATCCGCGGCCGCTACGGCTCGCGTCTCCGCATCGGCGACGATCAGGTCAAGGCCGTGCAGCAACGCCTGGCCGCGGCCGCCTCCAAACCCCAGTACCAGATCAGCGAAGTCTTCATCGACGCCAACCGGGTCGGCGGCATGGACACAGCCATGACCGGCGCCGGCCAGCTCATCACCCAGATGCAGCAGGGCGCGCCCTTCCCCGCCGTGGCCCGTCAGTTCTCTGCCGCCGCCACCGCGGCGGCCGGCGGCGACGCCGGCTGGATCACCGCCGGCGAGATGGCTCCGGAAATCGACTCCGCCCTGGACCAGATGCGCCCCGGCCAGCTGTCGCGCCCCATCCAGGTCAAGGACGGCGTCTACATCATCTATCTCCGCGACAAACGCGCCGGCGCCGGCGGCATGATGGTCAACCTCAAGCAGGCCGCCATCGGCCTGCCCCCGACCGCCGACCAGGCCGCCGTTGACGCCGCCAGCGCCAAGCTCACCGCCCTGCGCGCCACGGTCACCGGCTGTGGCGATTTGGAGGCCCAGGCGGCCAAGACCACCGGCGTCATCGCCGGCGACCTCGGTGAAGCCGAGATCAAGGACCTGGCGCCCGCCTTCCGCGACGCCGCCGAGAGCCTGGAGGCCGGTCAGGTCTCCCAGCCGATCCGCACCTCGGCGGGCCTGCACCTGCTGGCCGTCTGCGCCAAGCGGGCCAGCGGCCAGGACGGTCAGTCCAAGGAGCAGATCGAGAACCGTCTGTTTGGACAGCAACTGTCCATGATCGCCCGGCGTTACATGCGTGACCTCAGGAACTCGGCGACAATCGAGACCAAGTGAAAACCGGACCGCTAGCGCTCACCCTTGGTGATCCCGCCGGCATCGGTCCGGAGATCATCGTCAAGGCGTGGGCTCAACTCCGCCAGACCGGTCCCGCCTTCCTGGTGGTGGGCGACAGCCAGTCCCTGGCCTCCGCATCAGGGTCCGGCGCGACCATCGTGCGCCGGGTGATCTCGCCCGACGAGGCGGCCAAGGTCTTCCCCGACGCCATCCCCGTCCTCGATATTCCCCTGCGCGCGCCCGTGGTTTCCGGCCAGCCCACCTCGGCGGCCGCCAAGTCAGTGATCGCCTGGATCGAGACCGCGGTGGGCCTGGCCCTCTCCGGCCAGGTCAGCGGCGTCGTCACCGCCCCCATCGCCAAGGCCCCGCTATACGAGGCCGGCTTCGCCTTCCCGGGCCATACCGAGTTCCTGGGGGAGCTGACCCAGGCCACCCGCTTCGACGGCGCTCGCGGGCCGGTCATGATGCTGGCCGTGCCCGGCCTGCGCACCACCCTCGTCACCGTCCATGAGCCGCTTTCCAAGGTGGCCTCGGCGCTGACCATCGAGAAGGTGGTCAATGCCGGCCTGGTGACCGCCCAGGCCCTGCGCCGCGACTTCGGCGTCGAGGTTCCCCGTCTGGCCGTGGCCGGCCTCAACCCCCACGCCGGCGAGAGCGGGACAATCGGCCGCGAGGAGCACGAGATCATCGCGCCCGCCATCCGCGCCCTGCGCGACATCGGCGTCGACGCGACCGGCCCCATCCCCGCCGACAGCCTGTTCCCGGAAGAGATGCGCGCCCGTTACGACGCCGCGCTCTGCATGTATCATGATCAGGCGCTCATCCCTGTGAAAATGCTGGACTTCTGGGGCGGCGTTAATGTGACTCTGGGCCTGCCTATCGTCCGCACCTCGCCTGACCACGGCACCGCCTTCGACATCGCCGGACGCGGCCTCGCCCGCGCCGACAGCCTGGTCGCGGCCATCCGCATGGCTGACGAGATCGCCACCCGCCGCGCCGCCTGATGGATCTCGACCACCTTCCACCCCTGCGCGACGTCCTCGACGCTCACGGCCTCGCGGCCAAGAAGAGCTTTGGCCAGCACTTCCTGTTTGACCTCAACATCACCCGCAAGATCGCCCGTCTCGCGGGCGTCGGCGCGGGCGACCATGTCATCGAGGTCGGCCCCGGCCCCGGCGGCCTCACCCGCGCCCTGCTGGAGACCGGCGCCCAGGTGACGGCGGTCGAAAAGGACCCCCGCTTCCTGCCGTTGCTGGCCGAGCTCAGCGACGCCGCGGGCGGCGCCCTGACCGTCCATCTCGACGACGCCCTCACCGCCGACGACACCGCCCTGGCCGCTGGCCGACCCACGGCCATCGTCTCCAACCTGCCCTACAATGTCGGCACCCCCCTGCTGATCAAGTGGCTGACCGGCCCCTTCCAGCCGACCTCCCTGACCCTGATGTTCCAGAAGGAAGTCGCCGAGCGGATCGTCGCCGAGCCGGGCTCCGAGGCCTATGGCCGGCTGGCGGTCATCGCCCGCGCCACCACCGAGGCCAAGCTGGTGATGGAGGTCTCGCCGCGCGCCTTCACCCCGCCGCCCAAGGTCACCTCGGCCGTGGTCCACCTGACGCCGCACGCCCAGCGCCTGGACCAGGCCCTGCTGGACCGCCTGCAGACGATCACCGCGGCCGCCTTCGGCCAACGCCGCAAGATGCTGCGCTCCAGCCTCAAGCCGCTGGGCGGCGAGGCGCTGTGCGAGGCCGCCGGCATCGACCCGGCCCGCCGCGCCGAGACCCTGGATATGGAAGAGTTCCTGGCCTTGGCCCGCGCGCGTTAGCGGGCCAGGTCCATCGCGTCGTTGGCGCAGGCCCGCGCGCCCGGCCCGTCGCCGAGACGATGCCAATCGGGCCCGCGATCCATCCGCGCGGAACAGCGCGGCCCGGCCCCCTGGGAGGAGAACTGCAGTCCGATCGACTGCCGGTCTCCCTGGCCATAGCCGCCATAGCCGTCATACTCGCCGTAGTTGGTGTAGGGGCTGTTGCGGCTCTTGCTGACCGCGATGGCCAGAGTCCCGGTCTCGCCGACCGGTATGACGCTGAGGCCTGAGAAGCTGCGATAGCCGCCGGTGCCGATCCCGACACTGACCTCGCCATGGATCTTGCGATCCCCCGGCGTGATCCCGTCCACGCCCGCCTCGTCGAGGCTGGGCATGGGGCCAGACTTGATGAACCGGTCGATCTGCGCCGCCGTCGAGGTGTCGGCCACGGGCGCCGGTGTCGCCGAGGCGGTCGACACCGCCTCCTGCGCCTGGGCTGAACCGGCGAAGGCCGCCAGGGCCACGCCCACCATCCAGAACTTCACGCGGGTCATCGGCGGCACTCCTTCGTCCCCAAGCTCGCCGCTGATTGCGGCGCGCAGAGGGCGCGGGTGTTTCAATCCCTATCCCAAAAGCCGGGCCGCGCCATCCCAGGCCAGCTTGCCCCCCACCAGGATCAGCAGGACGTAGATGATCCGGTAGAAGGCCTGCCCCGGAACCCGCCGCACCAGCCACACCCCGGCCCAGGTGGAGGCGATCGCCAGCGGCAGCAGAACCGCCGAGGTGGCCAGGCTTCCCTGCGTGAACTGCCCCAGGGCCAGATAGGCCGGAACCTTCATCCAGTTCACCACGGCGAAGAAGATCGCGCTGGTGCCGATGAACACGTCGCGCGCCAGCTGCTTGGGCAGCACATACATCTGGAACGGGGGCCCGCCGGCATGGCTGATCTGGCTGGTGAACCCCGCCGCGATCCCCGCCAGCACCCCGCGCCAGGGCAGGCCTTCAGCCCGCGCCGCGCGCGCCGGCGCGCCCGCCCGCTCCAGCCACAGCCGCTGCACGGCGAACACCACAGAGACCGCCCCCACCGCCATCTCCACCGCGCCGGGCTGCACGAAGGCCGCCAGCGCGAAGCCCAGGAAAATCCCCACCGCCGCGCTGGGCAGCATCAGGATCAGGATGGCCTTGTCCCAGGTCTTCCGGAACGCCCAGACGCTGACCACGTCCTGCACGATCAGGATCGGCAAGGTGATGGAGGCGGCCAGCACCGGCGACACCGCCAGCGCCATCAAGGGCACGGCGATCACCCCGATCCCCGCGAAGCCGCCCTTGGCCAACCCCAGCAGGATCACCGCCGGCACGGCCAGCGCATAGAACCACGGGTCGGTGATCATCGCCGCCGGCCGCTCTGGTCGGAGCCGGTCACGACGTCCGTCCCCTCCCCGCCGTCGCGGATGGTCTTGTCGCGATAGATCACCGCCCCGATCAGGTTCGGCGTCCGGCGGATGGCCGCGCAGAAGTCGTCCCAATGTTCGCTGGGGACCCACAGGCAGGGCGAGCGCGGATCCTCGTCAATGGCCAGGTCCACCAGGTCGCGGATGCTCATCATCCCAGCGCCGCCACCCGCGCGGCCAGCGCGACATTCACCGCCTCATAGGCCGGCGTGAAGTCGCGGGCGATCTGCGCCTTGCTGAAGGTCAGCGCGATCAGCCCCGCCAGGTCCTCGCCGTGCAGCACCCGCGTCCCACCGGCTGCCGCCTCCAGGGTAAAGTGGTGCCGCCCCCGGAACAGCAGCGGCACATGGCCCGCCCAGGCCAGACTCTTGCCCGGCTCGCACGCCACCAGGGTCACGGTCTGGGAGATCGTCGCGCCGGGCTTGGCCGAGGCCAGGTTGCGGAACACCATGGGGATCTTCGCCCCCAGCACCGCGGCGCCGCGCGCCTCCAGGTTCAGCGGGTTCCACTCGGGATACCGCGCGAAATCGGCCAGCACCGCCCACACAGCCTCCGGCGAGGCGGCGATCATCGCCTGGGTCCGAATGAGATGCATGCTCTCGCTCCTAGCCCCCGCCCCGGCTCCAGGCCTGACAGGCGGCGAGGAAGTCATCGACCTGCCCGACATCGCCGATCACGCTCTTGGGCGCGATCACCGCCGGCGCGCCGTGCACGATCATGGCGACGTGGCGGTCTGAGTCGTGGATGTGGCTCACCCGGTTCCAGGCGATGGGGGCCGCGCCGTCGATGGAGACCCCGCTGGCGTCCACGCTCAGCCGCATGTCCCGCCCGGCGCCCACCGGACGGCTCAGCCGCCAGGCCTGCAGGGCCCAGGTCCCCAGCCAGAAGGCCGCCGCGCCGCCAATGGCGCCGGCGATGCCCCAGCCCGAGCCCGAGCCCACGGCCCAGATCCCCAGCAAGGCGGCCCCGGTCACCCCGGGCCAGAACCAGACGGCGCGCGTCGGATCCCGGGCCGCCAGCCGCCGCCCGGCCGCCAGGTCGCTCGGCTCCAGCCGATAGGCGAAGGCGTACCCCGCCATGCTCAGCGCTTCTTGCCCAGCTCGACGGCGATGTCCTTCACCATCATGCCCACCTTGCGATAGGCGCTGATGATCTGGTCGTGGGTCACCCCCCAGCGCTTGGCCCAGTATTCCACCTGGTGCCGCTCCTTGGGATCCAGCCGCGGCGAGTCGCGGAAGTCCCGCTTGCCCTTGGGTTCGGCCATGTCAGCTCCTTGAGTCCGGCCCCCTGGAGTGTCACCGCCGCCGGACCAGGGCAAGCCCCGTCAGGCCGCCGGGCAGGCCAGGCCCAGACGAACCCCCTTCAGATAACCCCGCCGCGCGGTGCCCGCCAGGATCGCCAGCCGCAGCTCGCGGTCCAGCTTGCCCGCCTGGGTCATCCAGCGCAGCACCCAGCGATAGGGGATGGCCCCGCGCACCGCCCCGATGATCGCCCGGTCGGCCGCCCGCCCCATCGTCTGCGACTGGGTCAACACCACCGCCAGCACGTCGACATCGGGGCCTAGCAGATCGTCGAGCTGCACGATCTCCCGGGCCATGGCGGCGCAGTCGGGGGGACTTGGCAGGGCATAGGGGGCCGCGGCCACCGCCTTCAGCTCCGGCGGCGTCACCGCCCCGGAAATCCCCAGCCCGCTCTCCCCGCCCCGCGCCATGGCGCCCGACCTCTGGCTTGCGGCCGATGTCTCAGGTGGCGGGCCGTCGCGTGTCGAGGCGCAGCCCCCCACCGCCAGGCTCAGGGCCAGGATGGGCGCGACGAGGGCGCGGGATCGGATCTTGCTCATGGCGGTCATGGTCTCACCCCAGGTGTGCGCCAGCTTGGCCCCGCATCACGCGCCACGACCTGATTCAGATCAAGCCGACGGGGCCCTTGACCGGCGCCGGCCCTTGCCGCCTGACTGCCGCCGATGAACACCGGCGACGATCTTCTGCTCCGCCTGGGCCTGGCCCTGGCCATCGGTCTCGTGATCGGCATCGAGCGCGGCTGGCGGCGCCGCGACGAGCCCGACGGCGCCCGCACCGCCGGGGTGCGCACCTTCGCCCTGATCGGCTTGCTCGGCGGGCTGATGGGCGCCCTCTCCGGCCTGGCGGACGCCTATGGTCCGTGGCTCTCGGGCCTGGTCCTGGTGACCATCGGCTTCGGAATCTTCAGCTACCGCGAGAGCCGCGCCGAACGGGACTTCAGCGTCACCAATCTGGTGACCGCCATGACCGTCTTCGTCCTGGGGGTGCTGGCGGTGCTGGGCGATCTGCGCAGCGCCGCCGCCGCCGGGGTGGTGACCGCGGGCCTGCTGGCCGGCCGCGAACAACTGCACCGCGCCGTGGCCCGTCTCACCTGGACGGAGCTGCGCGCCGGCCTGCTGCTGCTGGCCATGACCGTGGTGGTCCTGCCCCTGCTGCCGAACCGCACCATCGACGTCCTGGACGCGGTCAATCCCTACGAGCTGTGGCTACTCACCATCCTGATCGCCGCGGTCTCCTATTGCGGCTATGTCGCCCTGAAGGTGGCCGGGCCCGATCGCGGGCCGCCGCTGGCCGGCCTGCTGGGGGGCCTGGCCTCCTCCACCGCCGCCACCCTGGCCCTGGCCCGCCAGAGCCGCCTGGTGGAGAACCCCGTCAGCCTGGGCTCCGGCGCCGCCCTGGCGGCCACCGTCTCCCTGGTCCGCGCCAGCCTGCTGGCCATCGCCCTTCACCCGCCGCTCCTGCCCCTGCTGGCGCCCCCGGCCGCCGCCGCCGCCCTGGTCTTCGCCGGCGCCGGGGTTCTCCCCCTGCTGCGCCCCGCCCCCGGGCCCAGGGCCCAGGTGGAGATCGGCATCCCCTTCGAACTCGCCACCGTCCTGGCCTTCGGGCTGCTGCTCACCGCCGTGACCTTCGTCGGCGCCTGGGTGGCGCGGGAGGCCGGGGCCGCCGGGGGCTATCTCTTCGCCGCCATCTCGGGCCTGGCCGACGTCGACGCCATCACCCTTTCCACCGCCCGCCAGGCGGGTCAGGCCCTGCCCCTGGCCTTCGCGGCCAACGCCATCCTCGCCGCCTTCGCCGCCAACGCCGTGCAGCGCGCCGTCTTCGCGGCCGGCTTCGGCGCCCGTCCCTTCGCCCGCCGCTACATCCTCGTCACCACCCTGGCCCTGGCCGCCGGCGCCGCCACCTGGGGCCTGCGCGCGGCGCTTTAGGACGCCGACACCGCGCGCCGTCTCCGCGATTGTGGTGAGAGGGTTAGGGGGAGGGGACCGGGCCGACACTCACCACTCAGCCGAACCGCCCCCCTCACCCGACCCTCTCCCCCGAAAGACGGGGGGAGAGGACAACGACCCGTCAGCCCGGAACCTTCTCGAACGCCGCCGCGATGTCGAGGCTCACCTCATCGGAGACCGCCGGCGCGGCATAGCCCAGACCGAAGTCACTGCGCTTCAGCTTGGCGGTGGCCGAGAACCCGACCGTCTGGGCCTTGCTCATGCCGTTCACGCCCGCACCGTAGAAGCGGGCGTCGAGCACAACCGGCTTGGTCACGCCATGCAGGGTGAGGTCACCGGTGATGGTGGCGCTCTGGCCGTTCACGGTCACCGTCCTCGACACGAAGCGCGCGGTGGGGAACTTGGCGGTGTCGAACAGGTCTGCGCTGGCCAGATGCTTGGCGAACCCCGGCGAGGTGACGCTCAGGCCCGACAGCGGGATATCCACCGCCAGGGTCGCGGCCTGCGGCTTGGCCGGGTCGAGGGTCAGTTGACCGGTGACCTGTCCGACCATGCCGTACAGGCGCGAGAAGCCCAGGTGATCCACCGACCAGACCACCTGGGTGTGGTTCGGGTCCACCTTGTAGGTTCCGGCCACCACAGCCTTGGCGGCGGCGGCGGGCGCGGTGGGCGCCTGGGCCGATACGGGGGAGGCAAGCAGGGCGGCGGCGGCGGCCGCGACGACGAGAATGTTTCGCAAGGTGTGGACTCCAGGGGGCGATCGAAGCCCCTCACCTAAGCCTTCGAACGCCGCAGATAAGGCGTCGTTCGGAAACGCTCTGTTGCCCGTTCCGCAATCGAGCGCGAGCGCCGCCAGCCCGTCACCCCACCGGCTCCAGGTCCTTCGGCGCCGAAACCCGCCGCGTCCGCACCTGCGCCTTGGGCTTGGGCAGCAGCCGGAAGCGCGTCTGGCACCAGGCGAAATCAATCCCGATGTCCAGCAGGGCGTCCGACCGCCCGCAGGGGCAGGCGAACTCCATAACGCCGATGATGCGATAGGTCTCCCCGGCGACCAGCGGCACCGGCCGCCCCGAGCCATGGTTGGGGGCGACATTGACGCAGATCACCAGATCGCCAGGCCCGATCGCTTCGCTCATGGCTTCCATCCTCAAGGCTGAGGGAAGGATGAGGTCCTGACGCGCGACGGGCAAGGCCCCTCCACCACCGGAAGACGCGCCAATCTCAGGCTCCGGGACGTTGCAGGGCCACGACGGAGCCCCTTCAGCCAACGACCCAACAAACATTCGTCATCCCCGGGCTTGTCCCGGGGATCCATGGTCTCCGCCTTGCCTCAGGTCGCGCGGCGCCGACCGCAGATCCTTGCTGAACCTCGGAGATCATGGATGGCCGGGACAAGCCCGGCCATGACGAACGGAGATTGTGAGCCGGGGCGGCAGCGTCCGTTTCCGGTCGACCGTTCAAAGGCGGCTCACGACCCTTAGCGGACCTACCGCGCTGCTCGCTTCTACGCGGTAGGATGGAGCGTCGTGCTCAAGAATTGAGCTGAGACGCTAGACGGAGCTAAACTGTGGCGATGAGTGGGAAGACCATCTGGGAACGAGAGTTCAAGTGGCCAAGGTCTGGGCCACTTCAGTGGCTCGCAATCTATGTCTTCCTGGTCTTCGGCGTTGGGACTGCGCTTTGGCTGGCTCTTAGCTTTGTCCGGCCCACCGCGCCTGATCCTCCCTCCGGCAAAGTGTACCAGGTAGAGGGTCCGGGACGGTCGCCGGACTTTTACGTCAATCGGGGTGAGGCCTACATGCTTCGCTTTGCGCTTGCCCACCTGATTGTCTTCGTAGTGGTGAGCGGCGGCGTTTTTCTTTGGAACACTGGCGCACGGGTTCCGCCAAAAACCGACTGAGCTCTAGGCTCCCTGTCCACCCTTCTCGGAAGTTCGGAGGGTCCGCTCCCGGCGGTCAGGTCGACGGTCCGCTGTCGGGCTCGCGTCCGACTTCTGCATCCGACCCTTGGCGGACCTTGGGCAGGTCCGCTTTTGGGTATCCTGGCCCGCGCGTTCTACGACCTCGACCCTCTGGAGCCCATTCCTGGCCTCGTGACGATCACGAACCTACCCGAGTAGGGCGCCCCTTCGATCACATCGACGTGACGGGGCACTGAAACCGTTTGGTCTCCACGTCTTAACCGCTCTATTTCGCATGTCGCCCCCTCCCCAAGGACGACACCCATGCCCCACAACACTGAGTTCGTGAAGCTGCTGACCGCCGTGGTCGTGCTGGCGACAGCCTTCATCGGCCTTCTGGGCGTCCTAGCGGCAAGGCTCTAATCGTTTTTGGGGTTAGCCACCCTTGTCGGAAGTCCAGAACGTCCGCTCCCCAGCGTTGGGGCCAACGTCGGTTATCCGTCTGGGAGCGAAGGACCGAAGGCGACCCTTGGCGGACCTCGCGCGAGCGTGCTTCATCGCTGTGTGCTCGCCTTTCGCACATGGGGGTCCTTTTGGTAGCAGCGCCACACCTTAGACCTGGGCTGGTCATCACGCTTTCATTGCCGCCAATATTTGCGCTGATTTGGGAAGCATGTGGAGGATGGGAACACACGTTCTTGATGACCTTTGGGGCGCTAATCTGTAAAACCTATGCCCTCGGTAAGTTGGCAGTGATTTTTACTAACGTAATGCCCTTCGCTTCCATCCTCGGATTAGCAATTGGCCTCCCAGCGATGCTACGAGGTAAGGCGAAATTGGCGGCAATCTGCTTTCTCGCAACTTGGCCATGGATCATCGGGGCGACATACTTCCTCAGTATTGAAAGCGCTTTGTTGGCTCCGGCCTCGCCCTGCTGAGCCATCTGGGTGGAACTGCCAGAATGTCCGCTCACCACCCTTCGCTGCCGTCGACAGAGTCCGGTTGCCGGCGACCTAGGGAACGTCCGCTTTCGGCGGCCTTGTTCGAGACCGCTCGCGACCCGTTGCGGACCTTCCTAAGGGCTGCTTTCCGGTTGAGCTAGGCCAAGGCGGCGGGTTTTGGACAAACGATTATGTGGGGTTGCCGACAACCGGAAGCAGTGAAAGCATCCCGGGATGGGTGTCGATCTGATTGAAGCCGTCGAAGGCGCAATGCGCGGCTGTTTCTGCCATGCCACCCGACTTGAAAACGGATGGTCGTTTGCCTTCAGTGACGACGATACGGAGGGCGGTGGGATTTTCGTCTCCGCCCCATGGCGGATCGTCAGCGGAAATCAGATTGCTCATGCCGTGGACGACGACGGTCAACGGTTCGGTCTTCCCGAGCCCGTGGACGGAGAAACGAAAACCAATGAATTGCTTGAAGGCAAACGGGTAAGATCATTCATCGTAGACCGCATCACAGCCGATTTGCGCGTCGAGTTCGAGGCCGGCGTGCGGCTCGATGTGTTCACATATTCCGCTGGCTATGAGAGCTGGAACGTTAGTTTTGAAATGGCTGGGGACGAGGTGACACTGGTTGGCGGGGGTGGTGGCAACCTGTCATTTGTCAGCGTTCCGAAAGGCTCGAACCCCAAGGTCGTCTTTGCGCAGCCGATCCTGAAGTCGTGACAAGCCAACGACTGCTTCCCACCCTTAGCAGACCTCGCATAGGTCCGCTCCACAGCCCAAAGCCCAAAGCCCAAGAGCGGAGCCCGCGCCCCTACCCCTCCGCCAGCAACCCCTCGACGAACCCCGGCAGCCAGATGTTCCGCCCCGGCTTCAGCCGCTCGGCCCGGTAGATGTGGATCAAATCCGAGTAGGCCCGGTCGAAGTTCTTGTTCACGATCACATAGTCATAGGCGCCCCAGTGGGCGATCTCGTCCTTGCCCAGGTCCAGGCGCTGCTGGATCACCGTCTCTGAGTCCTGGGCGCGCGCGTGCAGGCGGCGCGACAGGTCTTCCCAGGACGGCGGCAGGATGAACACCCGCACGCTGTCCTCGGCCGCGGCCTCGGCGATCTGCTTGGCGCCCTGCCAGTCGATGTCGAACAGGACGTCCTTGCCCTCTTCCAGGGCGGCCATCACCGGCGCCTTGGGGGTGCCGTAGAGGTTGCCGTTCACCTCGGCCCACTCCAGGAAATGGCCCTCGCCGATCATCGTCTCGAACCGCGCGCGGTCGACGAAGAAGTACTCGCGCCCCTCCTCCTCGCCCGGCCGCGCATCCCGCGTGGTGGCGGAAATGGACAGCGTCATGTCGGCATGGTCGGCCACCAGCCGGCGCGACAGCGAGGTCTTGCCCGCCCCGGCCGGGCTCGACACCAGCAGCAGCAGGCCGCGGCGGGTGGTTTCCCAGGGTTTGGCGTGGTCGTCGGTCATCGCGGCCTATTCCACATTCTGCACCTGCTCGCGGAACTGCTCGATGGTGGCTTTCAGGTCCAGCCCCACGGTCGTCAAGCCCGGCAGGGCCGATTTGGAGCACAGGGTGTTGGCCTCACGCATGAACTCCTGGGTCAGGAAGTCCAGGCGACGTCCCGCCGGCCCCTCGCCGGCCATCAGCGACCGCGCGGCGTCCACATGGCCGGCCAGCCGGTCCAGTTCCTCGCGGACGTCGGCCTTCACGGCCAGGGCGGCGGCCTCCACCACGATGCGGTCGGCCAGGCCCGGCGTGTCGGGGGCCAGTTCCTTCATCCGGCGCTCGAAGCGTTCCTTGATGGCGGTCGACTGTCCGGCGGCCTCGGTCTCGGCCTGGCTGACCAGGGCCGCGACCCGGTCGATCTGGCCCGCCAGCACCGGCGCCAGCGACGCGCCCTCCTCCCGCCGGTTGGCCAGCAGGGCGTCGAGGGCGGCGTTCAGGCTCACCGTCATGGCCGCCTCGACCGCGGCCAGGGTCTCGGGATCGTCGGTGGCCTCACCGGCCTCGATGACGCCGCGCAGGGCCAGCAGGCCATCCAGGGAGGGCGTCGTCGCCCGCCCGTCGGCCACCAGCGGCGCGCCGGCCGCCAGGTAGCGCTCGATCTGGTCGAGATTGATGGTGACCTTGCCGCCGCTGTCGCTGCGCTTGCCGGTCACCCCGATGGTCACATTGCCCCGCTGGAACCGCGCCTGCGCCGCCTCGCGCGCCACCCGGTCCAGGGCGTCGAACCCGGGAACCCCGCGATAGCGGATCTCCAGATTGCGCCCGTTCACCGACCGCGCCTCCACCGACCAGCTCCAGTCGCCGTGCGCGCCTTCGGAACGGCCGAACCCCGTCATGCCGGAGAGGGGCATTATGAAACCTCGAACGGCCGTCCTTCTCCCCTTGCGGGAGAAGGTGTCGGGCGAAGGCCCGACGGATGAGGGGTCGCGCTCCCCCCGACGAACACCGCGGCGACACACAGGCCGGACAGGCCGGCGCGACCCCTCATCCGACCCTGCTCCGCAGGGCCACCTTCTCCCGCAAGGGGAGAAGGGACCCGGGGACGCTGGATCACGGCTCCACCGTCACGGCCGGGGCGTCCACCGGCGCCTCGCCGGCCAGGGTCGAGGTTTCGTTGGAGGCCGCCGCGCCGCGGGTGCGCTCGATGGCGCGCCACTTGGCGACGTTGGCGTTGTGCTCGGCGAGCGTCGAGGCGAAGACGTGTCCGCCCGTGCCGTCAGCCACGAAAAAGAGCTCGGTGGTCTTGGGCGGGTCCAGCACCGCGGCGATCGCCGCCCGGCCGGGATTGGCGATCGGGGTCGGCGGCAGGCCGTTGATGGCGTAGGTGTTGTAGGGCGTCTCCGCCGCCAGCTCCGAGGCGCGGATGCCGCGGCCCAGCGGCCGGCCCTGGGTGATGCCGTAGATGATTGTCGGGTCGCTCTGCAGGCGCATGCCCTGGCGCAGGCGGTTGATGAACACCGCCGCGACGCGGGGCCGTTCACTGGCCTTGCCGGTCTCCTTCTCCACGATGGAGGCCAGGGTGATCGCCTCCTCCGGGGTGGTGAAGGGCAGGTCCGGCTGGCGCTTGGCCCAGAGCGAGGCGATCAGCTGGTCGCGGGCGTCCATCATCCGGCGCAGCACCGCCGACCGGTCCTCGCCGCGCTCGTACTGATAGGTCTCCGGCAGGATCGAGCCCTCCGGCGGGGCGGCGGCCACCCCGGTCAGGTCGGTCTTGGCGGCCAGGGCCTCCACCACCATCTCGCTGGTCCGGCCCTCGGGAATGGTGATCTGGTGACGGATGATCTTGCCGTCGCGCACGTCGGCCAGGACGCTGGCCATCGAGGTCCGGCTGGCGAACTCGTACTCGCCGGCCTTCAGCCGCCGCGCCGCGCCGGTGACCTGGGCGGCGGCCACGAAGATCGGGGCCGAGCGGATCACCCCCTCATGGGCGAGAGTCGAGGCGATCTCGGGCAGGCTGGAGCCGTGGCGCAGCATCACCGTGGTCATCTCGCCGCTCTTGGCCGCGGGGCCGGGACCCTGGAAGGACCAGGCCACCCACACGGCCACCAGCATCGCCGCCACGGCCAGGGTCGCCGCCGCGCTCAGCAGCATGATCATCAGCCTGCGCATGGGGGAGAGGCCTCCGTTCCGTTTGGGAGCTCGGGGCCTCTGGCTCACGTGACCTTCTTGAACACGACCGAGGCGTTGGTGCCGCCAAAGCCGAAGCTGTTGGACAGGGCGTATTCAATCGCCATCGGTTTCGCCTTGTGCGGGATCAGGTCGATGACCGTTTCCACCGAGGGATTGTCCAGGTTCAGGGTCGGGGGCGCGATCTGGTCGCGGATCGCCAGGCAGGCGAAGGCCGCCTCGATGGCGCCGGCGGCCCCCAGCAGGTGGCCGGTGGCCGACTTGGTCGACGACATCGAGATGTCCTTGGCATGGTCGCCCATCAGCCGGGTGACGGCGCCCAGCTCGATCTCGTCGCCCATCGGTGTCGAGGTGCCGTGGGCGTTGACGTACTGGATCTGGTTGGGGGAGATCCCCGCGTCCTTCAGCGCCATCTTCATGGCGCGGAAGCCGCCGTCGCCGTCCTCGGCCGGCGAGGTGATGTGGTAGGCGTCGCCGGCCAGGCCGTAGCCCACGACCTCGGCGTAGATCTTGGCGCCGCGCGCCTTGGCGTGCTCGTACTCTTCGAGAACGACCACCCCCGCGCCCTCGCCCATGACGAAGCCGTCGCGGTCCTTGTCATAGGGACGGCTGGCCTTGGTGGGTTGGTCGTTGAAGTTGGTCGACATGGCGCGCGCGGCGATGAAGCCGGCCATTCCCACCGGGCAGATCGCCGCCTCGGCTCCGCCGGCGATCATGATGTCGGCGTCGCCGTACTTGATCAGCCGGGCGCCGTCACCGATGGCGTGGGCGCCGGTGGCGCAGGCCGTCACCACCGAGTGGTTGGGACCCTTGAAGCCGTAGCGGATGGAGACCTGGCCCGAGGCCAGGTTGATCAGCGCCGAGGGGATGAAGAATGGGCCGATGCGGCGCGGTCCCTTCTCGTGCAGTTCGATGGCGTTCTTCTCGATGGTGGCCAGGCCGCCGATCCCCGAGCCGATGATGACCCCGGTGCGTTCCTTGTCCTCGTCGGTCTCCGGAACCCAGCCGGAATCCTTCACCGCCTCGTCGGCCGCGGCCATGGCGTAGAGGATGAAGTCGTCCACCCGGCGCTGGTCGCGGGTGCTCATGGTCTGGTCGGGGTCGAAGGAGCCCGCGATGTCGGGCCCACCGCCGCCACGTCCGTCAACGCGCGGGACCTCGAAGGCCACCTGACAGCCATAGTCGGTGGGATCGAAGGTCGTGACCCGACCCGCGCCGGACTTGCCCGCCAGCAACGCTTGCCAGGAATGTTCGGTCCCCTGCCCCAAGGGGGTCAGCAGACCGATGCCGGTGACCACGACTCGACGCATGGGGAAGCTCCAAAACGCAGACCGCCGCGGCTCATATGAGCGTCGCGGCGGTCAAATCTTGAACGAACTCTGGGCCTTAGGCGCCCAGACGTTCTCCGATGAACTTCACCGCGTCGCCAACGGTCTGGATGTGCTCCGCCGCGTCGTCGGGGATTTCGATATCGAATTCTTCTTCGAAGGCCATCACCAGTTCGACGTTGTCGAGGCTGTCGGCGCCCAGATCGTCGATGAAGCTCGCCTTCTCGGTGACCTTCTCCGGATCGGCGTCGAGGTGTTCGATGACGATCTTACGCACGCGCTCGAGGATGTCGGACATCAGGTTTAGTTCCTCAATTAGTCACTTGATCCATCCGTGACCGCCGACATGTTGTCAACCGGTACGGAGCTTCGATTTCGGCCTTGGCCCAACCGCTTCGGGCGTGGCCGTAGCATGTTCAGTTGGCGGAGGCCAACAGGTTAGATCATCGCCATGCCGCCGTTCACATGCAGGGTCTGCCCCGTCATGTAGGCGGCTTCATCGCTGGCCAGGTAAACGCACGCCGCGGCCACATCGCTCCCCAGGCCAAGCCGGCCGGCGGGGATTGTCGACAGGATCTGGGCCTTCTGGGCCTCGTTCAGGGCGTCGGTCATCGGGCTCTCGATGAAGCCCGGGGCGACGCAATTGACCGTGATCCCGCGGGTCGCGACCTCCTGCGCCAGGGCCTTGGAAAACCCGATCATGCCGGCCTTGGAGGCCGCGTAATTGGCCTGGCCTGGGTTGCCCATCACGCCCACCACCGAGGTGATGCCGATGATCCGCCCGGCCCGGCGTTTCATCATCCCCCGCATGGCGGCCCGGCTGAGTCGGAAGTAACTCTCCAGGTTCACCTTCAGGACGGACTCCCAGTCCTCGTCCTTCATGCGCATCAGCAGGCCATCCTTGGTGATGCCGGCGTTGGCGACCAGGATGTCCAGCGGATTGCCGGCGGCCGCCTCGGCCTTGGCGATCAGGCCGTCCACTGATTCGGCGTCAGCCAGGTTGGCCGGCGCGATGGAGGTGCGCTCCCCCAGTTCCTTGGCCAACTCGGCCAGGACGGGCTCGCGGGTCCCCGACAGCACCACATGGGCGCCCTGGGCGTGCAGGGCGCGGGCGATATGGGCGCCGATGCCGCCGGTGGCGCCGGTGACGAGGGCGGTCTTTCCGGTGAGGTCGAACATCAGAGGCTGCTCGCGAAGGCTTCAAGGTCGGCAGGGGTATTCAGCGGCGTGGCCTCGGCGTCCGGCGCGATGCGCTTGGCCATGCCCGACAGCACCTTGCCCGCGCCCGCCTCGGCGAAGCGCGTCACCCCGCCCGCCTCCACCAGCCAGAGCATGCTCTCGCGCCAGCGGACCCGGCCGGTAACCTGGTCCACCAACAGGCGGCGGATCTCTTCGGGGTCGAGGGTCGGACGGGCGGTGATGTTGGCCACCAGCGGCGCGCGGGGGGCCAGGATCGTCGCGGCCCCCAGCGCCTTGGCCATCTCGTCGGCGGCCGGCTGCATCAGCGGGCAGTGGAAGGGCGCCGAGACGTTCAGCGGAATGGCGCGGGCGCCCAGCTCCTTGGCCTTCTCAATGGCCGCGTCCACGGCGGCCTTGGCGCCGGAGATCACCACATTGCCGTTGTTGTTGTCGTTGGCCACGACACAGACGCCGAAGGCCGAACCCGCCTTCGCGGCTTCCTCGGCCAGGGCCACGTCGCTCTTGGGACCGATCAGGGAGGCCATGGCCCCCTCACCCACCGGCACGGCCCGCTGCATGGCCTGGCCGCGCAGCTTCAGCAGGCGCGCGGTGTCGGCCAGGCTGATGGCGCCGGCGGCGGCCAGGGCCGAGTATTCCCCCAGCGAATGGCCGGCCACGAAGGCGGCCTTGTCGATGCCGATCTTGAATTCCTTCTCCAGGGTCCGGCTGACCGCCAGACTGACGGCCATCAGGGCCGGCTGGGCGTTCTCGGTGAGGGTGAGCTGGTCCTCCGGCCCCTCCTTCATAAGCTTGAACAGCTTCTGGCCAAGGGCGTCGTCGACTTCCTGGAACACTTCGCGCGCACTGGCGAAGGCTTCGGCGAGATCGGCGCCCATGCCCACGGCCTGGCTGCCCTGACCGGGAAAGAGAAAGGCGAGGCTCATCTGGGGCTCCCTTCGGCGCGCGTTGGCGCCACTTGATTCAAGGGCGGAGGGTTAGGGGATTGCGCCCCGGCGGGCAAGGCGGCCCGCATTCCGCCACGACAGGCTGGAAATCGACGCGTCCGCCCCGCAAGCTGTCCCAAACCCTGGGAGGGAACGCCATGCGCGCCGTCATCCGCCGCAACAAGCAACTGGTCTGCGATGAGATCGAGGAACTGACCCCCGGCGCTGGCCAGGTGCTGGTCAAGACCCTGGCCTGCGGCATCTGCGGGTCGGACCTGCACGCCCTTCACCACATGGAACACATGATCGAAACCTCGCGCCGCGCCAGCGGTGGCGGGGACGGCGGGGCGATGGGCGGCGGCTTCGACCCCACCGCCGACACGGTCTTCGGCCACGAGTTCTGCGCCGAGATCCTGGAGCACGGTCCCGGAACCACCGGCCTGCTGAAGCCCGGAACCCGCGTGGTCAGCGTGCCGGCCACCATCACCGGGACCGGCGTCGAGCTGCTGGGCTATTCCAACAACCTGCCCGGCGGCTTCGCCGAGCGGATGATCCTGTCGGAAATGATGCTGCTGGAGGTCAAGAACGGCCTGCCCACCGACCAGGCCGCCCTCACCGAGCCCTTCGCCGTGGGCGCCCACGCCGTGGCCAAGGCGCGGCTGGACAAGGACAGCGTCAGCCTGGTGATCGGCTGCGGCCCCGTCGGTCTGGCGGTGATCGCCGGGCTGAAGGCCAAGGGCCACGGTCCGGTCATCGCCGCCGACTACTCCCCCCGCCGCCGGGCCGCCGCGGAGATGCTGGGCGCCGACCTGGTGATCGATCCGGCGACCGAGAGCCCCCACGCCCGCTGGGAGGCCTTTGGCGTGCCCACAGCCCGCGCCGCCCAGAACATGGCCCGCATGATGGGCAAGACCTTCGGCCAGCCCGTGGTCTTCGAGTGCGTCGGCTCGCCGGGCATCCTGCAGCACCTGATCGAGGCCAGCCCCGCCGGCAGCCAGATCGTGGTGGCCGGCGTCTGCATGGAGACCGACAAGATCGAACCGGCCATCGCCATCACCAAGGAGATCGAACTCACCTTCGTGTTCGGCTACTCCCCCGAGGAGTTCGCCCACACCCTGCACCAGATCTCCGAGGGGGTGATTGACGTCAGCCGAGTGGTCACCGGCAAGGTCGGCCTTTCCGAAGTGGCGCAAGCCTTTGTCACCCTCGGCGATCCTGAATCCCACGTGAAGATCCTGGTGGAGCCCGGCCGTTGAGAACCTCCTTCGTCAGCTTTCCCACCCCCGCCGGCCTCAACGTCGCCGGCCTGTTGCGGACTCCGCGTGACCCAGGCGCTCCCGTCGGCGCGGTTCTGATCTGCCACGGCTCCGACGGCGTGGACGGGCGCGGCGAGTACTATGCCGGCGCCCTCAACGCCGCCGGCCTCGCCACCCTGGAGATCGACATGTGGGCGGCACGGAGCACCAATCGCGGCGCGGCCGGGCGTCCGCGCTCGCCGATGGAGACCCTTCCGGACGCCTTCGCCGCCCTGGAGTTCCTGGGCGAACAGCCGGAGATCGACGCGGCCCGCATCGGCATCCTCGGCTTCTCCTGGGGCGGGGTTGTCACCCTGCTCAGCGCCACGAAGGGCCGGGCCGACCCGCTACGCGGTGAGCTGGAGGGCTTCAAGGCCCACGCCGCCCACTATCCTGTCTGCTACGCCTACACTGCCGATCCCAGGATGGCGCTGACCGAACTCACCGGCGCGCCGATCTTGATCCAGACCGGCGACATCGACACCTACGACCACCCGGACGCCGGGGCGAAACTGGCCGCCACCCTGGCGGCCCAGGGCACGGCCCGGGTCCGCAACGTCACCTATCCCGGCGCCACCCACGGCTTCGACCGCGACCTGCCGCCCCAGACCATCAACGACCCCTTCGCCCACAACGGCGCAGGCGGTCCGGTGCTGATGGAATTCAACAAGACAGCGGCAGAGGCCGCCCGCGGTGAGGTGGTGAGCTTCTTTACGGCCGCGCTCTAGGCAACACAGCGCCGCCTGCCGCGTTCATCCTTCGAATTTCTCGGAGGGTTCCATGGCGGCGCGTCCAACCTGGCAGGGACACCTGCGTCTCTCGCTCGTCTCCTGTCCGGTGGCCCTCTACACGGCCACCAGCCGGACCGGCGATGTGTCCTTCAACATGCTGCACAAGACCACCCACAACCGTATCCGGATGATCCCCACCGATCCGGAGACCGGGCCGGTGGACCGCGCCGATATCGTCAAGGGCTACGAGATCGAGAAGGACCACTATGTCGTGGTCACCCCCGAGGAGATCGACAGCGTCCGGCTGGAGAGCACCCGGACCATCGACATCGACAAGTTCGTCGACGCCGCGGAGATCGACCGCCTCTATTGGAACGACCCCTATTTCCTGGTCCCGGACGGCAAGGTGGCGGTGGAGGCCTTCACCGTCATCCGCGAGGCCATGGAGAAGGCCGGCAAGATCGCGCTCGGCCGCCTGGTCATGCACCAGCGCGAGCGGATGCTGGCCATGGAGCCGCGCGGCAAGGGCCTGGTGGCCTACACCCTGCGCACCTTCGATGAGGTCAAGACGCCCGAGAGCTTCTTCGACGACATCCCCGAGGTGAAGGCCGACAAGAACATGATCGAGATCGCCGCCAAGATCATCGAGCAGCAGGAGGGCGACTTCGATCCCTCGGAGTTCAAAGACCACTACGAGGAAGCCCTGCGCGCCCTGATCCAGGAAAAGGGCGCCGGCCGCAAGGTGACCGTCGAGGAGCCCAAGGGCGCCGAGGTCATTGACCTCATGGAGGCCCTGCGCCGCAGTCTGGCCGGCGACAAGAAGGCTCCGGCGAAGGCGGTGAAGCCCCCCGCCAAGAAGGCGGCGGCTAAGCACTCTCCCGCGAAGAAGCGAGCCTAACCACACGTCATCCCGGCCGCAGCGCAGCGGAGAGCCGGGACCCAGGGGCGGTGCGCTGAGCCTCTGGGTCCCGGATCGGCCTGTCGGCCGTCCGGGATGACGGGGTTGTTCAAACCTTCCCCAACCGCTTGATCGCCGTCGCCAGAGGCCGCTCGCTCTCAAAGTAGTCCTCCCAGGCCGTGAGCTTCTTCATCAAGCCGGGCACAGTCCGGATCGTATATTTGGCCGCGTCGAGGCCCTTCTTCACCTGGCCCCAGGTCAGTGGCATGGAGACGGGCGCACCCTCGCGGCCGCGCGGCGAGAATGGCGCCACCGCCGTCGCCATCCGGTCGTTGCGCAGATAGTCGAGGAAGATGCGGCCGCCCCGGTCCTTCTTGGCCATGGTGATCAGGAACTTGTCCGGCGCCTCCAGGGCCATGGCCTTGCAGACGTCGCGGGCGAAGGCCTTGGCGGTGGGCCAGTCGATCTTCCCCGCCTTGAGGGGCGTGACCACGTGCAATCCCTTGCCGCCGGTGGTCTTGCAGAAGCTGACCAGGCCCAGGTCCTCCAACCGGTCGCGCACCTCCCGCGCCGCCTCGATCACCGCGTCGAAGTCGACGTCCGGCGCGGGATCCAGGTCGAACACCAACCGCCCCGGAACCTCCGGCTTGAAGGGCTCGCAGTTCCACGGATGCAGTTCCACCGCCCCGATCTGGGCCGCGGCGACCAGGGCCTCAGGCCGGTCGATCTCCAGGTAGGGCTTGTGGTCGCCGGTCACCTCCACCTCAGTGAACAGGGACGACGAGCCGCGCGAGGCGTGGCGCTGGAAGAAGGTTTCGCCGCCGGTGATGCCGTCGGGCATGCGGATGATCGAGCAAGGCCGCCCCTTGATGTGGGGCAAGATCACATCGGCCATCGCCGCGTAATAGTTGGCCAGATCAAGCTTTGTGACCGGCTTTCCGTCGCGTGCGTCCGGCCACAACGCCTTGTCGGCGCTGGAGATGGTGACCCCCATCACGACCGCCGAGCCCTTGGGGGTCAATGTCCTGGAGACCACGGCCTTCGGCGTCGGCTCGGTCAGGTCGGCGCTCTCCGCGGGCGCGGGAACCTCGGCCTCCACCTCCTGGGCGGGCTTGTCGGCGCGCAGGCCCTTGAAGACCGCCTGCCGGATCGAGCCGTCGCCGGTGAAGCCGGCATATTCGATCTCGGCCACCAGTTCGGGCTTCACCCAGTGAACCCCGGCGGCGGTCTTCGGCGCGCCCTTGCCGCTGAACGGGCTCTTGCCGGTCTCCAGGGCCTTGAGCTTGGGCATCAGGCGCTCGACCTTGTCGCGACCGAAGCCGGTGCCGATCCGGCCGACATGGGCCAGGTGACCGTCACGATAGACCCCCGCGATCAGCGAGCGAAAGGCGTCGCCGGTGGTGGTCCAGCCGCCGATCACCACCTCATGGCCCTGGCGGCACTTGGACTTGGCCCAGGTGTCGCTGCGTCCCGAGCGGTACGGCGCATCGATCCGCTTGGAGATGATCCCCTCCAGGTCCATCCGGCAGGCCGACTGCAGGACCGCATCGCCCGCGGTGATGAAGTGGTCGACATAGCGGATGTTGGCCGGCGCCTTGGCCAGCACGGCCTTCAGCCGGTCCTTGCGCGCCGACAGCGGCAAGGCGCGCAGGTCCTCGCCCTCCACGAACAGCAGGTCGAAGGCGAAGAAGATCAGGTCGTCGGTCTTCGCCTCGGACATCGCCGCCTGAAGGGCCGCGAAGTCCGGCGCGCCGGTGTGGTCCAGCGCCACCACCTCGCCGTCGATGATGCTGTCGGGGAAGCTGGTTCCAGCCTTCACGATCGCCTTGAACTTGGCCGACCAGTCGAGCCCCTTGCGGGTCTTCAGGGTGGCCTTTCCGCCCACAGTGCGCAGTTGCATGCGGTAGCCGTCGAACTTGATCTCATGCGCCCACCCCGCAGCCTGCGGGGGCTTTTCCAGCGACTTGCAGAGCTGCGGCTCCACGAAGGCGGGCAGGGCCACGGCGGCCTTTGACTTGGCCTTCGCGACCTTGGGCGAGGCTGCGGCGTTGGAATTGGCGTTGCGGCGGCTCTGCCAGACGGCGTCGGCCGCGGTCCTGGATGCGGTCATGAACGGCGGCGCGGACCGACCCTCCCCCGCCGCGATCTGGGCCATGGTGCGATCTGAGGCGATCGAGCGGTCCTCGGCGGCCAGCGCCCCGCCCTCGCCTTCCACGGCGGCATCATCGCGGTGTTTGATGAGCAGCCAATTGTGGCGCTTGGACTTGGCGTCATCGCGCAGGCGGACCAGCACCCACGAGCCGTGCAGCCGCCCGCCCTCCATGACGAACTTCAGCTCGCCCTTCTTCAGGGCCTTGTCGACATCCTCCATGCCGGGCTCCGGCGCCCAGTAGCCGCGATCCCAGAGCTGCACCGTGCCCCCGCCGTACTGCCCCTTGGGGATGGTCCCCTCGAAGTCGCCATAGTCCAGCGGATGATCCTCCACCTCCACGGCCAGCCGCTTGTCGGCGGGGTCCAGGGACGGGCCACGGGTCACCGCCCAGGACTTGAACACTCCGTCATGCTCAAGGCGCAGGTCGAAGTGCAGGCGGGTGGCGGCGTGCTTCTGGATGACGAAGCGCAGACGGTCCGAGGCCACCACCTTGGCGTCGCGTCCGGAGGGCTCCGCCGTCTGTCCGAAGTCCCGCATCTGCTGGTAGCGGGTGAGTTTCGCCGTGGCCATGGCCGCCTCCGATCCGGTTAGAACTGGCGAAACGATTGACGCGGATACTCGATCCAACGGCCGCGTGAAGATGAACCTAAGATAACAAGGTCTTACAGCTAAGCCTTTGAAACCTGCGGGAAAACGTCGCAACCCGGCGTTCTATGTTGCGAGCACTCTGCCGGCCTCGTACGGGAGTCGCAAGTTGGGGAGCTTGTAGTGTGGTGACCTCTCGATGACCCTGACCCTATCTGGTGATCCGCCCCCTCTCGCCTTCGCGATCGACACCGACACCGCGCCCCAAGCTTTCCAGTCCGCGGACGCCCGTGGCGGGTCCGCCGGGGGCAAGGAGAGCTTTACCGTCGCCGAGGCCGCGAACCGCCTGGTGGGGGGCGAGCCCGGGTGGTCCAGCGCGCTCGGCGTCGGCTTCACGGTCACCTACGGGTTCCGCGCCGATGGACCGAGCAGCATGCCCGAGGACGCCACGGGGTTCAGCCGGTTCAACACCAACCAGATCACCACCGCCGAACTGATCCTGAAGGGCTGGTCGGACGCGGCGAACATCACCTTCGTGCGCGTGGGCTCAGGCGCCAGCGGCGAGGCCGCCTACAGCAATTCCGCCAGCATCCTGTTCTCCAACTATTCCGGCGGGATCGAGGGGGCGTCGGCCTTCAGCTTCTATCCCGGCCAGACCAGCGCCTCGTCAAATGCCGGTGATGTCTGGGTCTACAGCGGCTCGGGCTACAACGTGAATCCCACCATCGGAAACTACGGTGGGTCGGTGCTGGTGCACGAGCTTGGCCACGCCATCGGCCTGTCTCACCCCAGCGACTATGACGCCAGCGACAACACCTCTCCCACCTACAGTTCCAGCGCCGACTACGCCGAGGACAGCCGGCAATACACGGTGATGAGCTACTTCAGCGAGAGCAACACCGGAGGCTACTTCGGAGGAGTCTATTCCGCGGCCCCCATGCTGGACGACATCGCCGCCGCCCAGCTGGAATATGGCCCCAACACCAGCACCCGCCTGGGGGACACCACCTACGGCTTCAATGCCAACGCCGCGCGGCCCTGGTTCGAGGCGGCGTCGAGCAGCAGTCGGGTGGTCTTCGCCGTCTGGGACGCCGGCGGCCGCGACACCTTCGACTTCTCCGGCTTCAACCAGAACCAGATCATCGACCTGCGCGCGGGCTATTTCTCCAATGTCGGGGGCCTGACCGGCAATGTGGCCGTGGCCGTGGGCGCGGTGATCGAGAACGCCATCGGCGGCTCAGGGTCCGACCAGATCAACGGCAACAGCGTCGCCAACAACATCGCCGGCGGCCTCGGCGCCGACACCCTGGATGGCGGCGCGGCGGACGACTACCTGCGCGGCGATTCCGGCGACGACAGCCTGATCGGCGGCGCGGGCTTCGACGACATCAACGGCAACCAGGGCGACGACACCGCCCGCGGCGGCGATGGCCCCGACTGGGTGGTCGGCGGCCAGGCCAATGACCGCCTGTTCGGCGACGCCGGCGACGACGTGGTCTACGGCAACCTGGGGAATGACACCCAGGATGGCGGCGATGGCCGAGACTGGGTGCGCGGCGGTCAGGGCGCCGACAGCATCTCCGGGGGGGCCGGCGACGATTGGATGTCCGGCGATCTCGGCGACGACACTGTCAGCGGCGGCGCTGGCGCGGACGTCTTCCACGCCTGGGGTGCGGCCGGCCTCGACCGGATTGTCGACTTCAGCCGCGCCGAGGGCGACCGCATTCAGTTGGACGCCGGCACGGGCTGGACTCTGGGCCAGGCCGGCCCCGACGCGATTATCTCCATGGTCGGCGGGGGTCAGATCGTCTTGGTGGGGGTCCTGGCGAGCGGGCTCACCGGAGACTGGATATTCGCTGCCTGACCGTCAGGCTGCGCGACGGCGCGGCCGGCCCTCGACGGCGCCGTCGCCCACCCGGAAGCGCGCGGCCGAGGCGGCCAGGTTCTGGGCCTCCGAAGACATCCCGTGGCTCGCCGCCGTGGACTGCTCGACCATGGCCGCGTTCTGCTGAGTCATCTGATCCATCTGATTGACCGCGGTGTTGACCTCGGCGAGGCCCACGGCCTGCTCCTGGGCGCTGGCCGCGATTTCGGTGACCAAGCCGTCGATCTCGGCCACACGTCCGACGATACGTTGCAGCGCCTCACCGGTCTGGGCGACGAGTTGGACGCCGGAACTCACCTGGGCGGTGGAGGTGCTGATCAAGGCCTTGATCTCCTTGGCCGCCTCGGCTGAGCGTTGGGCGAGCGCCCGCACCTCGGAAGCGACCACGGCGAAGCCGCGGCCGGCTTCACCGGCTCGGGCCGCCTCGACCCCGGCGTTGAGCGCCAGCAGGTTGGTCTGGAACGCGATCTCGTCGATCACCCCGATGATCTGGCTGATCTGCTGCGCAGAGTTCTCGATCTCGCCCATGGCCAGGACGGCTTGCTGCACGACGTCGCCGCTGTTCTGAGCGTCTCCTCGCGCCGCCAGGACCACATCGGCGGCCGACTTGGCGCCACTGGCGGTCTTGCGCACGGTTACCGTGATCTCGTCCAAGGCCGCGGCGGTTTCCTCGAGCCCGGCCGCCTGCTGTTCGGTGCGACGCGAAAGGTCGTCGGCCGCCGTGGAGATTTCGGCCGAGCCGTTGCGGATGATCTGCGCCGAGGCGACCATGCCGGCCAGGGCCTGTTCCAGCCGCTCGGAGGCGGCGTTGAAGTCCACGCGCAGGGTTTCGTACTTCGCCGGGAAGGCTTGGGGAATGCGAACCGTCAGATCCCCTTCGGACAGCTGCTTCAAGCCCCGAGCCAGGCCGTCCACCACCACCACGGCATCCTCCTCGACGGTCTTCTGGAAGACTTCGCGGTCCCGCGCCGCGGCTCCCTCGGCCAGGCGGGCGGCCTCAACCTGCTTGACGGAGTCCTCCGCCACCTGCCGAGCCTGGGCGGCCGCGGCCAGGGCGGCGCTCGAGCGGGCGAACATCCCAGAGATATTGAAGGCGGCCGACATCAGCACGGCGGCCTCGATGACCAGGATCGCGGCATGGACGATGACGCGGCCCAGGTCCCCGCCGCCAGGGAACACCAGGGCCGGCGCCACAAAGCTCAGCAACAGGTGGTGGACAGCCACAACCGAGGCGCCGACGGCGATCGCCCGCCAGTCGCAGGAGACGATCAGCACCGCCAGGGCGGCGAAATAGGCCATGTGCATATCGACCTGCCAAGGCTTGCCGGCGAAGGCCGCCACCAGCACGGAGACCGAGCCCATCAGGGCGGCGGCGGCGGCCATTCGCACGCCGGGGCCCTTCGGGCTCAAGCGCCAGAAGAGGGTGACCGCGCCGGCTAGGCCCGCGGAGGCGAGGACAAGGCCGAACCAGGGCGCCTTTTCAAGGAAACTGATCATCGCGGTGAGCGGAACCATCATCCACAGCATGATCACCACAAGGCGATCTGCGAACCGGCGCTGATCTTCAATCGACTCGAACATGGTGACTCCTAGACGGCGCAGGGGGCGACCGGACCGGGGTGAATGGAAAACAGCGCGCCGGCGGCCCGCAGACGCGCGGCCGCGTCGGCGCCGGGGGTGCGCACAATGATGATGAAGGGAAGGGTTCCGACCGCCAGCACCGCGCCAGCGTCGGAGGCCGCCACCAGGCTTGCCTCACCGCCCCACCACGGCGGGAAAACGCCCGCCGCTTCATGGGGATCGAGAGGGCGCGCGCCGAGCAGAGTGGCGACAATCACGCTCGCTAGGGAGATCAGCCCAATGAAGATCAGGCTCGAGGGCGACAGGCGCTCAGATTCCGGAGGGCAAACCATGTTATCTGATTGCCGGCCACGTGCTTTCCGAAAGCTTAATTCCCCAGGTGGGTGCGACAAAGTGCGCCCCAATTCCACGGGAAATTGCTTTTTAGATCAACGCGCTATCTAGAGATGCGCTCAGGACTCATCGTCGTCATCCGCTTCAGCTAGGGCGACGACCTTCTTGGCGCGGGGCTTAGGCGGGGCTTTGGGCGGAACGCGTGACAGGCGTTCGGCCAGTTCGGCGTCGATCAGCGGCAGCAGGGCGGAAGCTTGCTCAGCCTGGCGGGCGACGTCGGAACTTTCAAGGCGTTGGGCGTTGGCGCGCAGGTTGGCGAGGCCTTCGTCGTCGAGCGTGGGGATCAGATCGGCCATGGACATGGGCAGCTCCCGTCAGCGCGAACGCCGCGTAAAAGACCGGGGCCGGCGCGAGGATCGCGCCGGCCCCTTATCGTCTTAGGCCGACTTCAGATTGACGGCGCTTTCCTTACCGGAGCGCTGGTCGCGCTCCATGTCGTAGGAAACCGTGTCGCCTTCGTTCAGACCGTTGAGGTCCGAACGCTCGACGGCGGAGATGTGGACGAAGACGTCCTTGCCGCCGTCAGCCGGCTGGATGAAGCCGAAGCCCTTGGTGGAATTGAACCATTTGACAGTACCGGTCGCCATGACAGCCTCCGAGAGATGCGTAGGCTCGCCGGAAGAGCCCGGCGGGCCATCGAGGTCTGAGAGGGTCGGCTTCGAAAGTTCCGCGCGCTGAGCGAGAGGGCTTAAGAGCGTTGCGCGGCAGAGATCGACGCAGGCATCATGCGCCTTTCCCGAGGCATAGACCAGACAATCCGCCGACAGCTCCGTTGCGGGCGATGACATGGGCGTGATAGGCCGCGCCACATGACCGACCAACCTGAGCCCACGCCCGAGGACCTCAAGGCCGCCAACCGCCGCAAATGGTTCGGCCGCATCCTGCTGATCGGCTTTGGCATCCTGCTGCTGGCGCAGATGATCCCCTTCGTGATCCGGTCCGGCGACTTCGGCTGAACCTTCGCCGAACATTCGTTTGACAGGCCGCGCGGGCGCTCCGGTAAGATGCCCGCAATGACGCCACGTAAGGCGTTGCGGAGGAACCTGCATGCGCCTGACCCAACCCCGGATCGCTCCGGTCGACCTCGGCAAGCTCGATGAAGCCCAGACCGAGGTCCTGGCCCCCATGGTGGCCACGGGACGCGTGCTCAACATCTTCCGCACCATGGTCAACGCCCCCAAGGCGGCCAAGGGCTTCCTGGCCTGGGGCAACTACGTGCTGTCGCGCCGCAATGATCTGCCCGGTCGCGAGCGCGAGATCGTCGTCCTGCGCATCGGCTATCTCTGCAAGGCGGGCTACGAGTGGACCCAGCACGTGCCGATCGGCAAGCGCGAGGGCCTGACCGCGCAGGAGTGCGAGGCCATCAAGGTCGGCGCCGACGCTCCGGGCTGGAGCGCCGCCGACCAGGCCCTGCTGAGGGCCTCGGACGAACTTCACCATGACCAGTTCATCACCAACCCCACCTGGGCGGCCCTGAAGGCCCACTTCAGCGACAAGCAGTGCATGGACGTGGTGTTCACCGCCGGCCAGTACACCCAGGTCTCGATGATCCTCAACTCCTTCGGCGTGCAGCTCGATGAGGGCCAGACCCTCGACCCCGACCTGAAGGGGTTCTGAGCATGACGGGCCGCCTGAAGGGCAAGACCGCCATCGTTGTCGGCGCCGGCCAGACGCCGGGCGAGACCATCGGCAATGGGCGGGCGATGTCGATCCTGTTCGCCCGCGAGGGCGCGGAGGTGCTCTGCGTCGACCGCGTCGCCGAGCGCGCCGAGGAGACCGCCGCCATGATCGTGGCCGAGGGCGGCAAGGCCACCGCCTTCACCGCCAACGTCACCAAGGCCAGCGACGTCGAGGCCATGATCGAGGCCGCCAAGGCGCGCCTGGGCCGCATAGACATCCTGGTCAACAATGTCGGGATCGGCGGCGGCGACGGTCCGGCCCATCGGGTCGAGGAGGCCGCCTTCGACCGCATCCTGTCGGTCAACCTCAAGGGCATGTGGCTGACCATCAAGGCCGCCATCCCGACGATGCGTGAGCAGGGCGGCGGGGCTATCGTCAACATCTCGTCCCTGGCCGGGATCGCTGGCGGCAATCAGGTGGCCTACGAGGTCTCCAAGGCGGCGGTAAACCGCCTGACCACCAGCGTCGCCCAGTCCAATGCGGCCAAGGGCGTCCGCTGCAACGCCATCATGCCGGGCCTGATGGACACTCCGATGGCCGTGGCCGGCATCGCCCAGGCCAGCGGCCAGGAGCAGGAGGCGGTCCGCGCCGCCCGCAACGCTCGGGTTCCGCTGGGGGGCAAGATGGGGAACGCCTGGGACACCGCCTATGCGGCGCTTTTCCTGGCCTCTGACGAGGCGGGCTTCATCACCGGGGCGATCCTGCCCGTGGACGGCGGCATGGGGAGCCGGATCGGATGATCCTGCAACGCAGAACCTTCCTGACCGGGGCCGCGGCGCTGGCCGCCTCCCCGGCGCTCGCCGCGCCGGGCGTGGTCTATGTGAAGCTCACCACCCCGGTGGGCGCGATCGTGCTGGCCTTGGAGCAGGCCAAGGCGCCGGTCACGGTGGCCAACTTCCTGCGCTACACCGACAGCAAGCGTTATGACGGGGCGACCTTCTACCGGGCCTCCCGGCCCAAGGGCTACACCGCCGACGACTACGGCTCCATCCAGGGCGGCCTGCAGAACGATCCCGCCAAGGTGATGAAGCCCATCGGCCACGAGCCGACCACCCGGACCGGCCTGTCCCACACCGACGGCGCCATCTCCATGGGCCGTTTCGCGCCGGGCAGCGCCACCTCGGACTTCTTCATCTGCGTCGGCGACAACACCTATCTGGACGCCAGCCCCAAGGCCAAGGGCGACAATCTGGGCTTCGCGGCCTTCGGCTACGTGGTCGAGGGCATGGACGTGGTCCGCAAGATCCTCGTCAAGCCGCGCGACCCCAACGCCGGGGTCGGTGTCATGAAGGGCGAGATGCTGAAGCCCCCGGTCAAGATCCTCAGCGCGCGCCGGACGACGGCGCCCGTCCCGAAGGTCGAGACCCCGCCGGTAGAGGCCGCGCCGATTCAGGCCGCGCCTGCCGCGCCGGCTGTGACACCGGCGCCCGCAGTCCCGGCTACGCCTTCGCCGGCGGTGGCGCCCCAGGGGTGAGCCGGCGCTGGGCCAGGGCCGCGCAGGAGGCCTGACCGATCGGCCCCTGCTCGTCGTACATCCAGCATTCGCCGATCGCCACGCCGTCGGTGGCGTGGTGGTCGGCGACCTCGAACCCGATCCACTCGGTGACCGGCAAACGGTGCAGATAGACCGTCACGTCGGAGTTGATGTAGCCGAGTCCCTCGGTGCTGGAATTGGCGAAGGGGCTGGAGAAATCCGCCGCCAGGGAGACCCGCTGGAACGGCGTCAGGGGAACCCCCTCCACCATCTCGCGAACCTCGCTCATCCAGGTCTTGCGCGGACCGGGTTGGCCAAAGCCGCCGGTGATCGGGCGCATGGCCCACATGCCGCCCATACCCTGGCGTCCGTCGGTGGGGGGCTCGATGTCGGCGGGCTTGGGGGCGTCCCAGTCGGGGCGATGCCAGGACTCGCCCGGCGAATTCTCGGTGCGCTTCAGGAATTGCACCGAGGCGCGCGCCATGCTGACCCCGCCGGAGATGAACTCAGCGTCCACCACCCGGATGCGGTTGCCGTCACGGACCACCGTGGTCTTGACCTCAATCGGATCGAAGCCGGGCAGCCGGTACATGTCCACCGTCAGGCGGGCCGGCATGAAATCAGGGCTGCC
Organism: Phenylobacterium sp.; assembly: GCF_030651185.1. GTDB lineage: Bacteria > Pseudomonadota > Alphaproteobacteria > Caulobacterales > Caulobacteraceae > Phenylobacterium. The sequence goes on along the minus strand of NZ_JAUSCJ010000027.1, from coordinate 57,580 downwards.
GTGCTTGGCCTCGATCTCGAAACCAAGCAGGCCGACGATGACGCGGCCGTGCAGGGACTGAGGATTCCAGGGACCACGGCAGGACGGAAGCGGGACGTAAAATTGACCGTCCCTTTTGAAAAAAGGTTCGTTTTGCATGGAGCGGGACCATGACGGATTCCTTCCGGCCACGCGACCCCACGCTCTCCCAGATTTTCTAGGCCGGGGTGTAGACCGCTAGGTTCCTGCGGATGCGCGCCAGGATCGGCTCGTCCCCCGCATCGACCTCGAAGGTCTGGCCGGTGATGGTCTCGAACGCCTGGATATAGACCCGCGCCGTCTCGTCGATCATCTGCGCCGGGATTTCCGGGATCGGGTCCTTGTACGGGTCGCAGCGCGCCGCGACCCAGGACCGCACGAAATCCTTGTCGAAGCTGTCGGGCCGCTCACCCTTGGCGAACTTCTCGGGATAGGTCTCCGCGAACCAGTAGCGGCTGGAGTCAGGCGTGTGAATCTCGTCGGCCAGGATGATCTGGCCGTTGGTGTCGACGCCGAACTCGTACTTGGTGTCCACGAGGATCAGGCCGCGCGCCGCCGCCATCTCCTGACCGCGGGCGAAGAGGGCCAAGGCGTACCTGGAGAGCGTCTCCCACTGCAGGGCGCTCAGCAGCCCCTGCTCGACGATCTCGGCCGGGGTCAGCGGCGCGTCGTGCTCGCCGTCATAGGCCTTGGAGGTGGGCGTGATGATCGGGGTGAACAGCTTCTGATTGTCGGCCATGCCGTCGGGCAGCCTGTGACCATACATCTCCCGCTCGCCCTTCTTATAGAGCGTCAGGATCGAGGTGCCCGTGGTCCCGGCCAGATAGCCGCGCACCACAATTTCCACCGGCAGGATGTCCAGTCGCGTCCCCACCACCACATTGGGGTCGGGATAGGCCAGGACGTGGTTGGGGCAGATGTCGGCGGTGGCGTCGAACCAGAACCGCGCCGTCTGGGTCAGAACCTGCCCCTTGTAGGGGATCACCGCCAGGATGGCGTCGAAGGCCGAGAGCCGGTCGCTGGAAATGATCACCAGTCGTCCGTCGCCCAGGTCGTAGGTGTCGCGCACCTTGCCCCGGTAATGGTTGGGCAGCTCGGGAAGGATGGCGTCGGCCAGGATCTGGTCGGCGCGCGCGGGCAGCATCGGTTTCATTGGTCCGCTATGCTGCGAAGACAAAGCGCCGTCCAGTTCGTATGATCACCGAACCCTGGAGAAACGACCCATGAAACGCCTGATCGCCCTCGCCCTCCTGGCCGCCACCGCTGCCGCGACCCCGGCGCTCGCCGACCTGGCCGTCGGCTCCAAGGCGCCCGACTTCACCGCCCCGGCCTATCTGGCGGGCAAGCCCTTCACCTTCGACATGGCCGCGGCCCGCAAGAAGGGGCCCGTGGTGATGTACTTCTTCCCCTCGGCCTATACCGGCGGCTGCAACCTTGAGGCCCACCTGTTCTCCGAGGCGGCCGACGACTTCAAGGCTCAGGGCGCGACCCTGATCGGGATCACCGCCGGCAAGGTCGAACGCCTGGCCGAATTCTCCGCCGACACCGCGACCTGCGGCGGCAAGTTCCCCGTCGCCGCCGATCCGGGCGCCAAGATCGCCAAGTCCTACGACTCGCCGATGAAGATGGCCGGCATCAAGGCCCCGGTGGACCTCTCGGCCCGCACCTCCTACGTGATCGCGCCCGACGGCACGGTCCTGCTGGCCTACGACAACCTCAAGGCCGACGATCACGTGAACCAGACCCTGGCCGCGCTGAAAGCCTGGAAGGCCAAGCAGAAGAAGTAGGCGCGGCGGGGAAAGGCTTGCGAAACAAGCAGTTTTCCCGTATCTGCCCGCCTCTTCACGGACGGCGGTCTCAAGTCGGAACGTAAAAGGCGCGGGAACCTCCCGCGCGCCGCATTGAGATCCATCGTTTTCGCCGGGCTTCCGCCGACGAAAGCGCCGCCTCCACAACGGAAGAAGGAAAACATGGCGCTCTACGAGCACGTCGTTATCTCGCGGCAGGATATCTCGCCGCAACAGGCCGAAGCCCTCAATGACCAGATCAAGGCCCTCATCGAAGAGGGTGGCGGCGTGGTCGCGAAGATCGAGTACTGGGGCCTTCGCAACCTGACCTATCGCATCAAGAAGAACCGCAAGGGCCACTATTCCCTGATCTCCATCGACGCCCCGGCGCCGGCGGTGAAGGAAATGGAGCGCCAGCTGTCTCTCAACGAAGATGTGCTGCGCCACCTGACGGTCCGCGTCGAGGAGCTCGACCTCGAGCTCTCGCCGGTCCTGGCCCGTCGCGACCGTGATCGTGAGCGCGAACCGCGCCGCGAAGACAGCTTCCAAGCTTAAGAAAGGGAGGATCATCACATGACCGACGAAACCTCCGAAGCCACCACCGCCGGCGCGCCCGCCGCCGGTGGCCAGCGCCGCCCCTTCTTCCGTCGCCGCAAGGTCTGCCCGTTCTCGGGCGCCGGCGCGCCGAAGATCGACTACAAGGACGTGAAGCTGCTGCAGCGCTACGTCTCCGAACGCGGCAAGATCGTGCCCTCGCGCATCACCGCGGTGTCGGCCAAGAAGCAACGCGAACTGGCCAAGGCCATCAAGCGCGCCCGCTTCCTGGCCCTCCTCCCCTACGTCGTGAAGTAGGGAGACAGGCACATGAAAGTCATTCTGCTCGAACGCGTCGAAGGCAAGGGTCTTCTGGGCGATGTGGTCACCGTCAAGGACGGCTACGCGCGCAACTTCCTCCTGCCCCGTCAAAAGGCGCTCCGCGCCAACGCCGCCAATCTGAAGGTCTTCGAAGGCCAGCGCGCCGACATCGAGGCCCGCAACCAGAAGGCCAAGGAACAAGCCGGCAAGACCGGTGATGGCCTGGACGGCACGTCCTACATCCTGATCCGTCAGGCGGGCGAAAGCGGCCAGCTCTACGGTTCGGTGTCCGGCCGTGACGTCGCCGACATCGTCAATGCGGCCGGCGGCAAGCTGGAACGCTCGATGGTGGCCCTCGACAAGCCGATCAAGACCCTGGGTCTCCACCCGGTGAAGGTCGTCCTGCACGCCGAGGTCATCGTCTCGGTGACCCTCAACATCGCCCGCAGCCAGGACGAGGCCGAGCGCCAAGCCCGCGGCGAGGACGTGGTCAACTCGCAGTTCGAGGAAGATCGCGTCGCGGCCGAGGAAGCCGCCCAGGACATGCTGGCCGGCGGCGCCGGTTCGCACGAAGGCGACTACGTCGAGAGCTAAGGCTCCCGACCTCTACCGATCTGGCGACGGCGCGGAACCTGAGGTTCCGCGCCGTTTCCTTTTGTCTCCGACAAATCCGGTCGCAGCCCTTCAGAGCGGGGGCTGAATCCGGCGTCCCGATGCGTTAGATTCCGGCCGCTGACCCTACCCAGACTGAGGTCATCCACAGGCGCCGGATTTCCTGTGCGTAGGCCATCTCGCCACACTGTCGGGGCCCCGTCGTTAAGCTATCGGTAACCCATGGCCCTCGTTCCCGCTCTCGATCTCCGCCCCGCCCACAACGACACGGCGATCCCCCACGCCCCGGCCAATATCGAGGCCGAGCAGGCCCTGCTGGGCGCCGTCCTCTATGACAACGCCACCTTCGAACGGATCGGCGACTACCTCCAGGCCCGGCACTTCTACGAACCGTTCCATGCCCGCCTCTACGCCGCCATCGAGACCCATGTCCGCAAGGGCCAGCTGGCCGAGCCGATCCTGCTGGCCGAGCAGTTCGGCCGCGACCCGGCCTTCGAGGAGTTGGGCGGCATCCGCTATCTGGCCGATCTGGTGGACCGCGCCCCGCCGGCCGCCAACGCCCCGGACTACTCGCGGGCCATCTACGACCTGGCCCTGCGCCGCGACCTGATCCGCATCGGCGGCGACATCGCCACCACCGCCACCGCGCCTGACGAAGAAACCTCGGCCCGCGACCAGATCGAGGCGGCCGAACAGCAACTCTACCAGCTGGCCGAGAGCGGCGGCGCCAGCCAGGGCTTCGTGCCCCTGTCCCAGGCCCTGCACGGCGCCGTCACCATGGCCGCAGAGGCCCACAGCCGTGACGGCGGCCTGGCCGGCCTCTCCACCGGCCTCATCGACCTGGACGCCAAGCTGGGCGGCCTGCACCCCTCCGACCTTCTGATCCTGGCCGCCCGCCCCTCCATGGGCAAGAGCGCGCTCGCCGTGAACATCGCCTTCCACGTCGCCCGCAACTACGCCTGGGAGCCCCAGCCGGACGGCACCAAGAAGACCGTCTCCGGTGGCGTGGTGGCCTTCTTCCAGCTCGAAATGTCCGCCGACCAGCTGGCCATGCGTATGCTGGCCGAGGTTTCCGGCGTCTCCGGCGACCGCCTGCGCAAGGGCGAGATCGACGCCGTGGAGTTCGGCCGGGTGCGTGACGCCGCCCTCGAGATCCAGGACGCGCCGCTCTATATCGACGACACCGGCGGCATCACCATGGCCAAGCTGGCCGCCCGTGCGCGCCGCCTGAAGCGCATGGTGGGCCTGGACCTGATCGTGGTGGACTACCTGCAGCTGGTCACCATCGGTGGCGGCGGCAAGCTGGACAACCGGGTGCAGGAGGTCAGCGCCATCACCCAGGGCCTCAAGACCCTGGCCAAGGAGCTCTCCGTCCCGGTCATCGCCCTGGCCCAGCTCTCCCGCCAGGTGGAAAACCGCGAGGACAAGAAGCCCCAGCTCTCCGACCTCCGCGAATCCGGCTCGATCGAGCAGGACGCCGACTGCGTGATGTTCATCTACCGCGAGGAATACTACCTCTCCCGCACCGAGCCCCGCGAAGGCACCCCCGAACATCTCACCTGGCAGGACCAGATGGACCAGGTGGCCGGCCAGGCCGAGGTGATCATCGGCAAGCAGCGTCACGGCCCCATCGGCACCGTCAAACTGGCCTTCAACTCCGACCTGACCAAGTTCGGAAACCTGGCCCGCGACCCCAACCGCTACGACCAGCACAGCCGCGACTGACCCCGGCGCTTGAACCGGCTTTCCCTCGCCGCGCCTAGCCTCTAAGGGAGCGCCAATGGCTCTCCCCTCCTCCGCGCGCCTGACCGTCGATCTCGACGCGTTGGCCCACAACTACGGCGTCCTGCGCGCTCAGGCTCCGGGCGCGGAGTCCGCGCCGGTGGTGAAGGGCGACGGCTATGGCCTGGGCGCCGGACCGATCTGCCGCCGCCTGTGGGCCGAGGGCGCCCGCAGCTTCTTCGTCGCGCGCCTGTCCGAGGGCGAGGCCCTGCGCGAGGCCCTCGGGCCTGAGCGGCCGGCGACCATCTATGTCCTGGACGGCATGACCGGCGGCACGGGCCCGCGCCTGGTCGCCGCGGGTCTCACGCCGTCTCTCACCAGCGTGCCCCAGGTGGAGGCCGCCAGCAGCTACGCCTCGACTCTCGGCCGCGCCCTGCCCGTCGCCCTGCACATCGACACCGGCATGAACCGGCAGGGCGTCACCCCCGACCAGGCCGCGGCCCTGGCCCAGTCCGGTGACCGCCTGGCCCATCTCGATATCGGCCTGGTGATGAGCCACCTGGGCTCCGCGCCCGAGCCCCGCGACCCCCGCAACGGCCGCCAGCTCGAACGCTTCGTCGCCGCGCGCAAGCTGTTCCCCGACGCGCGGGCCAGCTTCGCGGCCTCGGCGGGCATCTTCCTCGGCGAGGACTACCGCTTCGACATGGTCCGCCCGGGTGTCAGCCTCTATGGCGGCGGGCCCGAAGAGCGCCCCGATCCCCGGCTGAAGGCGGTGGCGACCTTCGAGGCTCCCATCCTCGACATCCGCAACATCCAGGCCGGCGAGACCGTCGGCTACGGCTCCAGCCGCATCGTCTCGCGCCCGACCCGCGTCGCCGTGGTGGCCGCCGGCTATGCCGATGGCCTGGTCCGCGCCGCCAAGCAGACCGGCCAGGGCTGGTTCGCCGGCGCCCTGCGGCCGTTCCTGATCGTCACCATGGACCTGATCCTGCTGGATATCGGCGACACGCCCGCCAGCCTGGGCGAGATGGTCGAGCTGATGGGCCCCAACGCCCACATCGACGACCTCGCCGCCGCCGCCGGCACCGTGGCCCACGAATGCCTGGTCCGGCTCAGCCCGCGGGCGGAGCGGGTCTATCTGGGGCAGGTCTAGGCTTCGCCAGCACCTGCAATCGCGCCATGTCGATCCCTGAGACCGCCGCCTTCAGGCTGGCCATGGGAACCGCGTCCCCCTCCGCCTGGACCATGAACCGCTCGGCCACCAGCAGGCTGTAGCTGCCGTGCTTCGAGGCGCTGTCGAAGGACTCGGTGCTCATCCGCCCCTCCGGCGTCTGGCCGATCCGGTCATAGCGTCGCCCGCTCTCGGTCGAGGACTGGACGTTGAAGGCCGTGGCGATCCCGGCCAGGGCGCCGGCCTCCCCCAGGTCGGTGATGGTGAGCATGAAGGTCCCATCGCCCTTGGCGTAGCTGGCCTCCGCGGAGGCGCCAGCGCCCCCGCTGGTTCCCACGCTGCCGGCTCGCATGGCGGTGCGCGGGTAGCCAGCCGCGCTGGCCGGCAGGAAGGTCTTGAGCACCTCGGGGTCGGTGGGTTCGGTGACCCGCGCGCGCTCGGCGGCGGCGGCGACCTGCGCCCCGGCCGCCTCCAGCCTGCCCATGTCGACCGCGCGGCCAGGCGAGGTCACCGCCGCGGCGGCGCCGAACTCCTCGCCCATCCGCTTGATGGGCTGGATCACCGCCGTCACCACCAGGTTGATGAGGATCGCGGCCACCACGGCCAGCACCACATAGGCCGCCGTCTTGCCGGGCGTCGACTTCATCAGCTTGGGCAGGCCCAGATAGAGCAGATAGAGGCTGTAGATGCCGGCCAGGTACGCCAGGGGGCCGAAGGGCGGGAAGATCAGGAAGATGCCGGCCAGCCACGCCGCGGTGCCGGAATAGGCCGCCACCTTCAGAGCCTGGACCTGGTCCCGCTTGGCCCCGAACGACGGCGCGAAGGTATTGATCACCACCGCCAACAGGAAGACCCCCACCAGGGTCGTCAGATAGGCCGCGATCCCAGCCCCGAGCGCGTTGAGCACCGGCGGCCGGAACGACACCCCGTCCTTGGGATTGCCAAACACCACCGCGCCGATGAACCCGGCCACCGGGCCGATCGCGGCCAGCGGCATGACATAGGTCAGATACAGGCTCGCCGGGCTGGCGGGCTCACGCTCGATCTCGTCCCAGGTCGCCGACGGCGCGGTGAGAATCGCCCGCACTCGCGCGGTGAGCCGCGCGCCCAGCTGTCCCGGCTCCACGATGCTCATGCCCAGCTCCCGGCCTTCAACATCCCGCGCCCGCTCCCATATGAGCAGGCCCAACGCTCCCAGCCAGCGCCCGTTCCGCCGCCCCCGCAAGGCGTTTCGGAGTAGTCTCAGGCTCGACCCCGAATCAGGAGACCTCATGGCCCGCGACGGCGCCGTCTATGTTTGCCAGACCTGCGGCGCCACCCAGACCAAGTGGGCGGGCCAGTGCCCGGCCTGCCTGGCGTGGAACTCGCTGGTGGAGGAGGTGCAGAGCCGTCCGCCCGGCGCCCTGGCCCCCACCCGCTCCAGCGTGCGCGGCAAGGGCCTGCCTTTCCAGGGGCTCGAGGAACACACCCCCGCCCCGCCCCGCATCCAGACCGGCGTCGCCGAGTTCGACCGTGTCTGCGGTGGTGGCGTGGTGCCGGGCTCGGCCCTCCTGCTGGGGGGCGACCCCGGTGTGGGCAAGTCCACCCTGCTGCTGCAGGTGGCGGCCTTCGCGGCCCGGCGAGGCGCCAAGTGCGCCTACATTTCCGGCGAAGAGGCCGTGGAACAGGTCCGCAGCCGCGCCCAGCGCATGGGCCTGGCCGACGCGCCGGTGCGCCTGGCCGCCGAAACCTCCCTGCGCGAGATCGTCGAGGGCTTGAAGCGCGAGAAGTTCGATCTCGTCGTCATCGATTCCATCCAGACCATGTGGAGCGACGCCCACGAGGCCGGCCCCGGCTCCGTCACCCAGGTCCGGGCGGCCACCGGCGAGCTGGTGCGCCTGGCCAAGAAGCAGGGGGTCGCCATCATCCTGGTGGGCCACGTCACCAAGGAGGGGACCATCGCCGGTCCCCGGGTGATCGAGCACATGGTGGACGCCGTCCTCGCCTTCGAGGGCGAGCGCGGCTACCCGTTCCGCATCCTGCGCGGGGTGAAGAACCGCTTCGGCGCCACCGACGAGATCGGCGTCTTCGAGATGGGTGACGCAGGCCTGGCGGAGGTGAAGAACCCCTCGGCCCTGTTCCTCGACACCTCCGGCGAGCGGGCCGCAGGCGCGGCGGTGTTCGCCGGCATCGAAGGCTCCCGCCCCGTCCTGGTGGAGTTCCAGGCCCTGGTGGCGCCCTCGGCCTACGGCACGCCGCGCCGCGCCGTCGTGGGCTGGGACACCGGCCGCCTGGCCATGGTCCTGGCGGTGCTGGAGGCCCGTTGCGGCCTCGGCCTCGGCAATCGTGACGTCTATCTGAACGTGGCCGGCGGCCTGCGCATCAGCGAGCCGGCGGCCGACCTCGCGGCGGCGGCGGCGCTGGCCTCCTCGGCCCTCGACGTCGCCCTCCCCCAGGACTGCGTGGTGTTCGGCGAGGTCAGCCTGTCCGGCGACGTGCGTCATGTCAGCCGGATGGATTCACGTCTGAAAGAAGCCGCAAAGCTCGGATTTAAAAGGGCTTTCGGACCCGCCGACGTTGACGGCGGCCCACTGAAGATGACCGGCGTGGCCCGCCTGGGTGACGCCATCCGCCGGATCGGCGACGGCGATTGGGATTAGACGGTTTGCCCTGGTTCGATATCGTCGTGCTCTCCATCCTCCTGGCCTCGGCCGGGGTGGGGTTCTATCAGGGCGCGGCCCGCGAGATGGTGGCCGTCCTCTCCTTCCTGATCGCCGCCATCGTGGCGGTGATGTCGCTGAAATTCACCGGCCCCGTCGGCCGGGCGATAGTCGATCCGGACTGGGCCGGCACGGCCGGGGCGGTCCTGGCCACCTTCATCCTGATCTACGGCGCCCTGCGGCTTACGGGCGCAGGGCTTGCGCGGCGCATCCAGGAGACCGAGATTCTGGGTCTGCTGGACCGCACGGTCGGCCTGGGCTTTGGCCTGATCCGCGCCTTCGTGGTCCTCGGGGCCTTCAACCTGGCCTTCAACGCCGCAACCCCGGTGGAACTGAGGCCCAGGTGGATGACCGGCGCGGTCTTCTATCCGATGACCACGGCGGCGGGACAGATCCTGAAGGCCTTCGCGCCGCGCGGTCTGGACATGGCCAACAGGCTGAAGCCGGCGGTTTCCGACGCGGTCCGTGAAGGTTCCGCGAACGCCCCGCGTGACTTTGACGACGGTCGCGGCTATGACGCCCGCGATCGCGGCAGTATCGATGATCTAGTGGAGAAATCCCGATGACCCAGTCACCGGATCGATGGCGACAGGCTCCCCGCGATCCCGATGACGATACGCCCCGCCTGGAGTGCGGCGTGTTCGGGGTCTTCGACACCGACGACGCCTCGGCCATCACGGCCCTCGGCCTCCACGCCCTCCAGCATCGCGGCCAGGAAGCCTGCGGCATCGCCAGCTTCGACGGCCTGGGCTTCCATACCGAACGCCATATGGGCCACGTGGGCGACGCCTTCGCCGGCAGCGACCTCATGGACCGCCTGCCCGGCCAGTCGGCCATCGGCCACACCCGCTACTCCACCGCCGGCGGATCCTTCATCCGCAACGTCCAGCCGATGTTCGCCGACCTCGAGGCCGGCGGCCTGGCCATCGCCCACAACGGCAACCTCACCAACTTCCTGACCCTGCGCCAGCAATTGGTGGCCGAGGGCGCGATCTTCCAGTCCACCTCGGACTCAGAGGTCATCCTCCATCTCATCGCCCGCTCGCGCCGCGCCCGGCTGGTGGACAAGTTCATCGACGCCCTGTCGCGGATCGAGGGCGGCTACGCCCTGGTGGCGCTCTCCAACAAGAAGCTGATCGGGGTCCGGGACCCGCTGGGCATCCGCCCCCTGGTGCTCGGTGACCTGGACGGCAAGGCCGTACTCGCGTCCGAGACCTGTGCTCTAGACATGATCGGCGCCACCTTCGTCCGCGACATCGAGCACGGCGAGATGGTGATCATCGACCACGACGGCATCGAGTCCCTGCGTCCCTTCCCGGCGGCCAAGGCCCGTCCCTGCATCTTCGAATATGTCTACTTCGCCCGTCCCGACTCCGTCGTGAACGGCCGCTCTGTCTATGAAGTGCGCAAGCGCATGGGCCGCAAGCTGGCCATGGAGAGCCACGTCGACGTCGATGTGATCGTCCCCGTCCCCGACTCCGGCGTCCCGGCCGCCCTCGGCTACGCACAGGAAGTGGGCGTGCCCTTCGAGATGGGCATCATCCGCAACCACTATGTCGGCCGCACCTTCATCCAGCCGACCCAGGGCGCCCGCGAAATGGGGGTGCGCATGAAACTCTCCCCCAACCGCTCGGTCCTGGCCGGCAAGCGGGTGATGCTGATCGACGACTCCATCGTGCGCGGCACCAATTCCGTCCGCGTCGCCCGCATGGTGCGCGAGGCCGGCGCCGCCGAGGTCCACCTGCGCTCGGCCTCGCCGCCGATCATGTGGCCCGACTACTACGGCATCGACATGCCCGACCGCGACAAGCTGCTGGCCGCCAACCATTCGGTGGAAGAGATCGCCAAGATCCTGGAGGTCGACTCCATGGGCTACCTCTCCGTCGATGGCCTCTATTGGGCGATGGAATCGGCGCCGCGCAATCCGGACGAGCCGCAGTTCACCGACCACTACTTCACCGGTGACTACCCGACCCGCCTGCTGGACCGCGAGATCGCCGAGGGCCGGAACGAGAGCTCCGAGCGCCAACTGTCGTTCCTGGTCGACGCGTGAGCGGAAAGACGGCCGGCGGCTGGTTCAGCCGCCTGAAGCCCGACTGGTACATCATCCTGATCATCAGCATGGTGGTGCTGGCCTCGCTGCTGCCCGCGCGCGGCGCGGCGGCCCCGGCCTTCGGCCTCGCCACCCAGATCGCCATCGCCCTGGTGTTCTTCCTGCACGGCGCCAAGCTGTCGCGCGAGGCGGTGATCAAGGGGGTCACCCACTGGCGGCTGCACCTGCTGGTCCTGGCCGCCACCTTCGTGATGTTCCCGGTCCTCTGCCTGGGCCTGGCCGCCCTGCCCGGCGCCATCACGCCGGCGGCCCTCGCGCCCGGCCTGATCTTCCTGGGCTGCCTGCCGTCCACCATCCAGTCCTCCATCGGCTTCACCGCCATCGCCCGGGGCAATGTGGCCGCCACCGTCGCCTCGGCCACCGCCTCGAACCTGCTGGGCATCGCGGTGACGCCGATCCTGGCCGCGGTCCTGATGCAGACCCAGGGCGGCTTCTCCCTGCACTCGGCCCAATCCATCATCCTGCAGCTGCTGCTGCCCTTCATCGCCGGCCAACTCCTGCGGCCCTGGGTCGGGCCGTGGATCGCCCGGCGCTCGAAGATGGTCGGCTATGTGGATCGCGGCTCCATCCTGCTGGTGGTCTATTCGGCCTTCTCCGAGGCCGTGGTGGAGGGCATCTGGACCAAGGTCAGCGCCCTGGACCTGGCCCGCCTGCTGATCCTCTGCTGCGTCCTGCTGGCCGCCGTCCTGCTGATCACGCTGTTTGCGGCGCGGTCGCTGAAATTCAACACGGAGGATGAGATCACCATCGTCTTCTGCGGCTCCAAGAAGAGCCTGGCCAGCGGCGTGCCCATGGCCGGCGTCCTGTTCCCCGGCGCGCAACTCGGCCTGATCCTGCTGCCGATCATGGTCTTCCACCAGATCCAGCTGATGGCCTGCGCGGTCATCGCCAACGCCTACGCAAAGCGGGCGGACACAGAACCCCAGACCAGCTAGAAGCCCCGCCATGACTGATACGAACCTCCCCCTCGCCGGCAAGATCGCCCTCGTCACCGGCGCGTCGCGCGGCATCGGCCGGGCCTCGGCTCTCGCCCTCGCCAAGGCGGGCGCCCATGTGATCGCCGTGGCCCGCACCACCGGCGGCCTGGAAGAGCTGGACGACGAGATCCGCGCCGCCACCGGCCAGCCGGCCACCCTGGTCCCCATGGACATCTCCCAGGTCGAGGGCCTGGATCAGTTGGGCCTGGCGATCCACGAACGACACGGGCGCCTGGACATCCTGGTCCACGCCGCCGCCATCCTGGGCGCCATCACCCCGGTCAGCCACATCGAGCCGGCCCTGTTCGACAAGGTGATGACCACCAACCTGACGGCCACCTTCCGCCTGATCCGCTCCACAGAGCGGCTGCTGCGCGCCTCCGAGGCCGGTCGGGCCCTCTTCATCAGCACCGGCCGCGTGCAGCGTCCGAAGGCCTTCTGGGGAGCTTACGGCGTGTCCAAGGCGGCCATGGAGCACCTGGTGCAGACCTGGGCCGACGAGCTGGAGAACACCACCGTGCGCGCCGCCCTGATCGATCCGGGCGCCATGCGCACCAAGATGCGCGCCGAGGCCATGCCGGGCGAGGATCCGCTGGACCTGCCGCATCCGTCGGAGATCGGGCCGATGATCGTCGAACTGGCCCAGGCCGACCTGGGCCAGCCGAAATCTAGCGTTTTGTTTTCGGACTGGAAGCTGAGGTCCGGCTCGCCCGCTTCGGCTTGACGCCGGGACGGGCCAGCTTCTGGGTGCGCCCCTTGGGGTTGCCCACGAGCTTGGGCTTGGAGACATAGGCGCGCTTGGGCTTGGCCTCGGCGCCCGCCTTGGCCTTGGCCGAGGCCGCCGCCTTCGATTTCGCCCGCATGCCCGTCGTCGGGCCGCCCACGGCCTTGGCCGCCGCCCTGGCCGCGAAGCCGCCGGTCGGGCCGCTCTTGGCCTCCCCCTCGGCAAAGGGGTTCTTGTTGGACTTCACTGTCAGCCGCATGGGCACGCCCGGCAGGTCGAAGCTCTCGCGCAGGGAGTTGATCAGGTAGCGGCGATAGTGGTCGGGCAGCTGGTCGGCCCGGCTGGCGAACAGCACGAAGGTCGGCGGCCGCGCCTTGGTCTGGGCCATGTACTTCGGCTTGATCCGCCGCCCCCCCACCGAGGGGGGCGGATGGCGCTGGGTGGCCATCGACAGCCAGTCGTTCAGATCCCGCGTCTTGACCTTGGTGGACCAGTCGCCATGCACCTTGAAGACGGCGGGCATCAGCTTGTCGAGGCCGCGGCCGGTCTCGGCCGACAGCGCGATCACCGGCGTGCCCCGCAGCTGCGGCAGCAGACGGCCGGCTTCTTCGTTGAACATCGCCAGGGTCGCGCGCTGGTCCTCCACGAGGTCCCACTTGGCCAGGCAGAAAACCAGCCCACGGCCCTCTCGCTCGACAAGGTCGGCGATCTGCAGGTCCTGGACCTCGAAGGGGTGGGTGGCGTCCATCACCAGGATCACCACCTCGGCATAGGTGATGGCGCGGATGGAATCCTGGCCCGACAGCTTCTCCAGCTTCTCCTCGACCCTCGCCTTCCGACGAAGTCCGGCGGTGTCCACCAGGCGGATGGCCCGGTCGTCCCAGGTCCAGTCGACGGGAATAGCGTCGCGGGTGATCCCGGCCTCGGGGCCGGTCAGCAGGCGATCCTCGCCGATCAGCTTGTTCACCAGGGTCGACTTGCCGGCATTGGGACGGCCGACGATGGCGATCTGCACGGGTTTCAGGGCGGCGTCGCCGTCCTCGAACTCGTACTCCACCGCATAGGGGGCGATGGCCTGATACAGGTCGGCCATGCCCTCGCCGTGCTCGGCGGAGATCGGGATCGGCTCCCCGAGGCCCAGGCTGAAGGCGTCGTTGATGCCGTCGTCGCCGCGCTTGCCCTCGGCCTTGTTGGCCAACAGCAGCACGGGCTTGTCCCGGCGGCGCAGAATCTCGCCGAACACCCGGTCCATCGGCGTGATGCCGTCGCGGGAATCCACCACGAACAGCGCCACGTCGGCCTCGTCGATGGCCAGTTCGGTTTGAGCGCGCATCCGCGCCTCGAGGCTCTCGTCGGTGACGTCCTCGAAGCCGGCGGTGTCGATCAGCTCCAGCTCGATGTCGCCGATCCGCCCCGCGCCGAAGCGTCGGTCGCGGGTGACGCCCGGCCGGTCATCGACGATGGCGAGCTTCTTCCCCGCCAACCGGTTGAACAGGGTGGATTTGCCGACGTTAGGACGCCCTACGATCGCAAGCCTGAGCGGCATGGGGTCCTGGTCTTTTCTCTTCGTCTATCGCAGCGCGATGAGTTGGGCCTCATCGGTCGCGATGTAGATCGTGTTGTTGATGGAGATCGGGCCGAGCAGCACGCCGGAGCCGAGGTTCATGGTCTTTTCCACCGCGCCGGTCTTGGCGTTCAACGCCACCAGCTCGCCCTGGTTGGAGGCGGTGATCAGCTTGCCGGAGGCCAGGATCGGGCTCGACCAGATCGGCTTGGAGACATACTTCTTCTTGCCCAGGCTCAGGCCCATCAGGCCGCCCTTGGCCTTGCCGCGGCCCTCGCCCAGGTCGCGGATCCAGTAGATCTGGCCACTCTCGCGGGCCACGCAGATCACCTGGCCGGACTTGTCCACCACATAGACCACGTCGCCGGAGGGCCAGGGGGTGGTGATGCCGGTGATGGGCAGGCTCCAGCGGGCCTGGCCGGTGCGCAGGTCCGTGGCGGCGAACACGCCGGAGTGGCTGACCGCGAAGACGTCGCCCTGGAAGATCACCGGGCGGCCGGGAATGTCGCGAATCTCTGACAGGGCGTTGTTGCGGCTGGCCCGCGACAGGGCCTCGTTCCACAGGTCGTTGCCATTGGCGGCGCGCAGGGCCACCAGCTCACCCGAGCCGAAGGCCGCCACCACGGTGTCGCCGGAGACGGCGGGGCTGGAGGCGCCCAGGATGCGCGAGGATTCCGAGAGGGCCTGATAGGTCCAGCTCGCGGTCCCATCGGCGGTGTTGTAGCTCAGCAGGGTGTTGTCCACCGCCACCACAAAGAGGCGACCGCCCGCGACGGTGGGGGCCGCGTGGATGGGTTGCTCGGTGGCGACCTTCCAGCCGACGGCGCCGGTGTCGGCGTTCAGCTGGGCGATGAAGCGATAGCCCGAGGCGACATAGAGCTTGCCGTCGGCGATGGCGATTCCGCCGCCGAAGGCTTCCTTGTCGCGCTTGGAGTCGGGCCGCAGATTGACCTTCCACACTTCAGCGCCGGTCTGGCCGTCCAGGGCCGAGACCGTGGCCTCGCCATCCATCACATAGATCTTGCCGTTGGCGGCCACCGGCGGGGCGGTGACGTGGGCGCCCCGGCCAGACCCCTGGCCAAAGCCGCGCTTCCAGGCGATCGAGAGGTTCCCCCCGGCGGCGACGTGGCCGACGGCGTTCTCCAGCCTGCCGCCGGGCAGGGTCCATTCACTGACCGCAACGGGATCGGGCAGGAAGAAGTCGGCGCCCTTCAGGCCCTCGGCGGCCTCCACCTTCTGATCGAAGGCGATGATGGGGATACGTTCGCCCTCGCTGGCGACCTCGCCGGGGGCCTCCTTCTTCGGGAACGGATTGAGGCGGCTCATGGTCGAGCACCCGCTCGCGGCCAGGGCGGCCGTCAGGAGCAGGGCGAGACCGGTGCGGCTGCGAAGCGTCATTGGGCGTCCGGGGTTTGTTGCGTCGGAGCGGAAGGGCCGGCGGCGGCCCCCGGTTGGAGAAGCGTGGGCGACAGGGTCGCCGCGGCGCGCGCGGCGGCGGCGACACTCTTGGCCGAGCCGGAGTCGATCAGGTCCATGGCCGCCTTGGCGCGGTTGCGGGCCGCTTCCGAGGCGTCGGCGATCAGCGAGATGACGACGAAATCGCCCCGCGCGCCGGCCAGGTCGCCGTGCATGATCTTGGCGAAGGCCAGGGCCTCGCGCGCCTCGGTGCGATAGGGGCGGCCTTCCTTGGTCATCGGCGTCAGGCGCGTCTCCAGGTCCTTGTAGGGAGCCGTGTCGAGCAAGGCGAAGGCGGATTTGAGGCGGGCGGTGTCACCGATGATGTCGTTCGGCGCGGCCTCGGCGGCCTGGTCGAAATAGGTCACCGCCTCGGGAATCTTGCCGGCCGCGATCTTGATCCCGCCCTGGTGCTGCAGGGCCAGCGCCTTGTAGGCCTTGGAGCCCGACTTCGCGACCTCCCCGAACAGCCGGTCGGCCTCGTCGGGACGGCCCGCGCCGAAGGCTTCCAGCGCCTGGGCATATTGCTCCGAAGCCTTGGAGGTCGTCTTGGTCTGGTAGGCGTCGTAACCCCAGACCGCCAGGGCGATCACCAGGGCGGCGGCCAGGACGGCGCCGACCCAGGGCAGGGCTTTCAGCGCAAGCGCCTTGTAGCGGTCGGTGCGGAGTTGCTCCTCGACCTCTTCAAAGACATCAACCACGTAGGGAAACTCCGCACGAAAGGCGCAAGGGGAATAGAGCGGCGGAACCTATAGCGGCAGCGTGGCCATCGCAACGGTTCGGCGTCGGGGCTTACCCTGCGCCGCGTCCCGACGCCATGAAAGTCTCGAAGGCGGCTTTGTAGTCGGGATGCCACCGCGAGAGCGCCGGACGATTGAGGATCAGATCGTCGGCGGCCCAGGCGATGCGCCTCTCGTCCATCTCACGGGACACGTCGTTGTCGGGGCAGAGGATGTAGAATTCCCCCTTGCCCATCGCTTCGACCATGAAATCCACCACCTGTTCGGCGGCCCAGGCGCCCGCGGGCTTCTCGGCCGAGCGCGCCGTCATGCCCGTGAAGGTGTAGCCGGGAATCAGCAGGTGGGCGCTGACCTGCCCGCCCTCGAGGTTGCGCAGCTGGTGGGCCAGGCCCTCGGTCAGCGCCTTCACCGCCGCCTTGCTGGTGTTGTACGCCACGTCGCCGGGCGGATTGGTGATCCCCTGCTTGGACCCGGTGTTGACGATGGCGCAGGGCGCGCCCTGGTCGATCATCAGGCTGGCGAAGGCCTGCAGGCCGTTGATCACGCCCCACAGGTTGACCTCCAGCAGACGCCGCCAGCGGTCCGGGTGCTCCCAGGCCCCGCCGCCGCCGCCAATCCCGGCATTGTTCATCAGCACCGCCACCTCGCCGAACCGCTCGTAGGCGGCGTCTCGCAGGCAGTTCACCGCGTGAGCGTCGGCGACGTCGGTGGGGACGCCGAACACGTCGGCGGGCGCCTTCGAAACCGCCGCCACCGCCTTTACCGCCGCCTCCAGCGCTTCGGCGTTCTGGTCGGCCAGGCAGACCTTCATCCCCAGGCCGGCGAACCGCTTGGCGGCGGCCAGTCCGATACCGCTGGCCGCCCCCACCACGACGGCGGCGCGGCCCGATGTGAGGGCGGGGTGGTTCATGAAGACTCTCCGGGTCAGTTCCAGGCTTGAGTGTGCCGGGAATGCGGCGGCGGCGAGGCGCGGATCGCCCGTCGCTCGGTTTACTTCCGGCTCCGGCGGAACGGCTCGGGATCGGCCTCGTGCTCGTCGAAGCCGAAGCGGGCGAAGCCCTCCTTCATCTCCGGGCTCAGGGGCGCCTCCAGCACCAGGGCGCCGCCGGACGGATGCGGCAGGGTCAGACGCCGCGCGTGCAGTTGCAGCTTCAGCGGTCCCGACAGCACCTTGGACTCCGGCGTGTTGTACTTCGGGTCCCCCAGGATCGGGTGCCCCATGGCCAGCATGTGGGCGCGAAGCTGGTGGGTCCGGCCGGTGTGCGGCCGAAGCGCCATCCAAGCGGCCCGCGGCCCTGCGCGGCTGATGGTGACGAACTCGGTTTCGGCGGGCTCGGAGCCTGGCTCCTTGGGCTGGGCCGGGACCACCATCTCGCGGTCGCCGACCCCCTTCTTCACCAGCGGCAACTCCAGCACGCCCTCTCCAGGCTTGGGGAAGCCGATGACCAGGGCCCAATAGGTCTTCTGCGCCTTGCGCCGCGCGAACGCCCCGGCCAGCTTGGCCGCCGCGCCCGGGCTCTTGCCCAGCACCAGCACCCCGGAGGTGTCCCGGTCCAGGCGATGGACCAGGCGGGGCCGCGCCAGCCCCTCCCCCCAGGCGCTCAACAGCCGGTCGACATGCTTGTGGGTCTTGGTGCCGCCCTGCACCGCCAGGCCAGCGGGCTTGTTGAGCACCAGCACCTCGTCGTCCTCATAGAGCACCAGGCTCTTGGCATAGGCCGCCTCTCGGGCGTCGATGCCCCGGTCGGCGCGCTCGCCGGGCTCCGGCGCGTCGGGCAGCGGCGGCACGCGCACCTGCGCGCCCCCCGCCAGCCGGGTGTCCGGCTTGGCCCGCCCGCCGTCCACGCGGATCTGGCCCGAGCGGGTCAGCTTCTGGATCTGGATGTGGTTGAGGTGCGGCCAACGGCGCTTGAACCAGCGGTCCAGGCGCACGCCATCCTCGCCGGCGTCCACCGCCAGGATCAGGACCTCCTTCACGCGAACACCCGTCGCGCCACGATCAGTCCCACGAACAGCGCGGAGACGCAGAGCAGCACCGAGGCCGCTGCATAGCCCGCCGCCGCGCCGTAGGCCCGCCGCTCGATCATCAGCGCGGTCTCCAGCGAGAAGGCGGAGAAGGTGGTGAAGCCCCCCAGCACACCAACGCCAAGCAACAGCCGCAGCCTCTCCTGGTCGGCCCCGCCCTTGAAGGCCAGGAACCCTGCCAGCAGCCCCATCAGCAGGCCGCCCAGGATGTTGGCGATGAAGGTGCCATAGGGCCAGCCAGGCCCCAGCAGCCGCAGGGCCTGAACCCCCAACCCATAGCGCGCCACCGCGCCGGTCGCCCCGCCCAGGGCCACGAGAAGCACCTTGTCCATCGGCCCCTTATGCAGTGGCCCGCGGACGGCGTCGAGACGAGGAAAGCTTCACTGCAACGCCTGGTTAAGCGGCGGCGGCGATAGTGTCGCACCAGACTGGTTTTACGGGTCTCCTTGCGTGTTCTCCGGCGAGCCCAACAGTATCGAGCGCATCACCGCCGGCGGCGCGGCGGCGGCGCTTGAGCGCCTCGCCGGGACAGACCTGGTGGAGCGCGGCTGCGTCACCATCATCAGCGTCGACGCCATCCGCAAACGCTCGGGCGACCGCTGGCCGCGCAAGCGCGACGCCGTCTGGGCCTATCTCGGCAGGAAGTTCGACGAGCACCTGGCCTACCAGGACATCCGCCACCGCATCGGCGAGACCGACTTCCTGGTGGCGGTGACCTCCGAGGACGGCGTCGCCGCCCAGGCGCTCAGCCTGAAGATCCTGGAAGAGGCTCTGCTGTTCTTCCTCGGGGTGGCCGACCCCGCCGACATGAAGGTCCGCGCCGTCAGCGCCATCCACGGCGAGGAACTGGCCTGTTCCGATATCGACCCGGCCCGCGTGGCCGGTCACAAGCCCGCCCCGCCCGAGGAAATCATCGTCACGGCCTATCAGCCGGTGGATCCGGCCGAAGAGCGCCGCCGCAATCCGATCTCCTTTGTCACCGCCTCGGGCCAGAACCTGCGGATCGACTTCAGCCTCGAGGAAACCGTCAGCCTACGTCACAAGGTGACCGCCGCCCTGCGGATCGAGCCCACCGTGACCCACATCGCCAGCGGCCGGACGATCCCCGCGCGCGCCTTCGCCAAGCTGTCGGATGACGACATCGCCTTCATCGACCGCGCCTCCCTGGACTACGCCGCCCTGTTCGCGGGCGCAGAAGAGCGACCACAGCCGGCGCTGATCCTGCCGCTCTCGTTCCGCACCCTGTCCACCCGCAAGGGTCGCCAGGCCCTGATCGGCGCGGAGGGCCTGCCGCCGCAAAGGGTGAAGACCGGAGTCATGGTGGAGCTGATCGACGTGGATCGCGGCACGCCGGAGGCGCGGCTGCTGGAGGTGACCGGCCTGGTGGGGCAGCTGTGCAAGGGCGTCTTGGTCCGCCTGCAGCCCGGCCGCGACGCCGTGGGGCCGGTGAAGGGCGCTCGGCTCCAGGGCCTGACCGTCGCCGCCGCCGATCTTGGCGCCGCCGACAGCCAGGTCGCCGGCCAGATGCTGAACCTGGCCGCCCAGGCGCGGGGTCGCGCCTCGGTCCTGATGATCCACGGCCTGCTGTCCGACGGCTATCTGGACGTCGCAGAGGTCGCCGGCTTCACCCACGCCTCGCTGAAGGTGGCGCGGCCAACCCAAGCGCTGGAACAGCCCGCGGCCTAAACCCGCGGCCCGATCGCGCTGCGCAGGCCCCGGGCGTCATAGACGTCCGCGCCCGGCGGCTTCTCGCCCTTGCCCATCACCACCTCGAGGGTCTGGGTGAGCGACGGTCCGCCGCCGAGATTGAAGCTGGTCCCGAGACCGATCCCGACTCCGCCGCCCCGGCCATAGTCGCCGCCGCCGCCGCCCAGCGACAGGCGCGGGCCGCTGTTTGATCCCGCCTGGCGCATCGCCCTGTCGGACACCCGGAACCAGTCATAGCCATCGGCCAGGGCGATGTCGGCGGCCCGCAGCAGGGCGTAGTCGGCCACCTGCTCGGGCGACCCGCCGGGGCCGCCCCGGAAGGTGACCCGGTAGCGGCCGGGCTCGATGCGATAGGAGGAGAAGCCCACGGCCTCCGGACCATTGGCGGCGGTATAGACAGTGGGCGCGCTGGCGCAGGCGGACAGCCCGGCGCAGAGGGCGACGGTAAGCAGCAGGCGTTTCATCGGGCGGTCTCGCGGTCTCTTTGCGAAAGTCGAAGGACTTCCGAGGCTTGGCGAGACAACGGCCTAGTCGAGCGCCCGTTCCGACGTCGGTTCGTCGAGGCCGATGGCGGCCAGCAGCCTGGCCATGTCCCCGGGCGTCGGCGCCTCGATCCGTTTGGTCCCGCCCTCGGGATGCGGGAACGACAGGGCGCCGGCGTGCAGCATCAGCCGCGGCACGGGCTGCCCCCCCACCGCGAGCGCGCCGCCATAGCGCGCGTCCCCGGAGATCGGCCGCCCGATGGAGGCCAGGTGGACCCGCAGTTGGTGCATCCGCCCGGTGTCCGGTGACAGCTCCAGCAGGGCCGCGAAGGCGTTGGACGACAGGGTCTTGTACCGCGTCCTGGCGGTCTCGGCGTCGGGGTGGTCGGGCGGGCAGACCCGCATGAAGGCCTCCCGTCCCGTCTCGTCCCGGCGCAGCGGGACCTCGATGGTCCCGCCGGTCGGATCGGGCGCGCCCGGCGTGACGATGGCCCGATAGGTCTTGGAGAACCGGCGCCCCATCATCGCCTTGCCGAGGAAACCGGCGGCGGGCTTGGTCTTGGCGGTCAGGATCACGCCCGAGGTGTCGCGGTCCAGCCGGTGGATCAACCGGGGCCGCGCCTTGCCGGGCTTGGCGAAGGCCCACAGCATCTCGTCCAGCGTATGCACCTGCCCGCGCCCGCCCTGGCTCGACAGCCCGGCGGGTTTGTTGAGCGCCAGGATGTGCGGGTCCTCATAGATCACCAGGCTGCGCACCAGGGCGATCTCGTCAGGCGTCAGGGTGACCGGCTTCGGCTCGGCCTTGGACTTCGGCGGCGGCCTCACCGGCCCTCTCGCTCGGCCCGGATGGCCGCCCAGCGTTCCAGCCGCTCCTTGATCCGCGCCTCCGACCCTTGCGCCTTCGGCTGGTAGAAGCTCTGACGCGGCATCCCCTCGGGGAAGTAGTTCTGGCCGGAGAAGCCTTCCTCGGCGTCGTGGTCATAGGCGTAGCCCTTGCCGTAGCCGAGGTCCTTCATCAGCTTGGTGGGGGCGTTGCGGATATGGGCCGGCGGCATCAGCGAGCCGGTTTCCTTGGCCGAGCGCATGGCGGCCTTGTAGGCCACATAGACCGCGTTGGACTTGGGCGCGGCGGCCAGGTGGACCACCAGTTGCGCCAGGGCCAGGTCCCCCTCCGGCGAGCCCAGGAAGTCGTAGGTGTCCTTGGCGGCATTGGCGAGCACCAGCGACATGGGGTCGGCCTCGCCGATGTCCTCCATCGCCGCCCGGATCAGCCGCCGCGCGATGAACAGCGGGTCCTCGCCTCCGGTCAGCATGCGGGCCAGCCAGTACAGCGCCGCGTCCGGATCGGAGCCCCGGATCGACTTATGCAGCGCCGAGATGAGGTTGTAGTGCTCCTCCCGGTCCTTGTCGTAGGCCGGGCTTCGCTTCTGAAGAATCTCCCCCAAGGCCTTGATGGACAAGGGCTTCGGCGTGCCGATATTGAACAGGGTCTCGGCCAGGGTCAGCAGGTAGCGGCCGTCCCCGTCGGCCATGGCGGTCAGGGCGTCCCGCGCGTCGGCCTCCAGCGGCAGGACCTTGCCTTCGTGAGCCTCGGCCTTTTCCAGAAGTGTGCCGAGCGCCTCGTCATCGAGCCGCCTCAGCACATAGACCTGGGACCGCGACAGCAGCGCCCCGTTCAGCTCAAAGGACGGGTTCTCCGTCGTCGCCCCCACGAGGGTGACGATCCCCTCCTCCACGAAGGGCAGGAAACCGTCCTGCTGCGCGCGGTTGAAGCGGTGAATCTCGTCGACGAACAACAGGGTCGATTGCCCGGCCGCACGGCGCATCTTGGCCTGTTCGAAGGCCTTCTTCAGGTCGGCGACGCCCGAGAACACCGCCGAGAGCTGCTGGAACTCGTAGCCCGCCTCCTTGGCGAGCAGCCGGGCGATGGTGGTCTTGCCGGTGCCGGGCGGGCCCCAGAGGATCATCGACGACAGCCGCTTGGCCTCCGCCATCCGCCGGATCGGCCCCTCGGGCCCCAGCAGGTGATCCTGCCCCACCACCTCGTCCAGCTTCTGCGGCCGCAGACGGTCCGCCAGGGGCGAGGGTGCATGCGGCGTCAGACCCGCGGCTTCAAAAAGGTCGGCCATGTCAGGGTTCTAGCAAATGCAGAACGAGCCGTCAGGGCGGATCACGGTCTGCCCCGACAGCCCGCCTGAAGGCGTCAGAAGGTCGGGAAGGCGGAGAAGGCCGCGCCGATGAACACTCCGACCGTGAAGTTGTCGTCGTCGGTCACCGGATCGTCGTCGTCGGCCTGCCAGGCGAAACGCAGACCGCCCCGCAGCCTCTTGTCCTTGTCCGACACCGCGTAGAGCGACGCCACCGCTCCGGGGATCTGCCGCTCGAAATCGTATGCGGCCTTCACCTCCAGCCCCAGCGGCACGTAAAATTGCCGGGTTTCGGCGCGGATCACCCCGAAGACGTCGAGGGTTCGCTGACTCTGGGGCCCTGCATACGAGGCGGTGAAGCATTCCAAGGGGCTTCCGGCCGGCAGGGGCCTGCAAAGGGTGCGAGCCTTCGCATCGGCGTACTCCTGTTTGAACTCCAGGCCCCCGCCCAGGTAGACTAGGCTGTGGTTCGGAACGACCCCACCCTGAATTGAAGCTCCATACGGGGTGCGTGTGGTGGAAGCCTTGGCGAACGTCGCCAGGTCGCGATGTTCGAACTCATCGTGGCCAAGACTGGCGGAGATTCCCCAAAGCCAGAGCGGGCTGTTCAGGAAGGCTTCGTCGGCGAAGTCAGCCCGCTGGCTCTCGGAGAGATACTTCTTGATCTCGTTGAACGTCTTCTTGTCGCAGAGATCGCCCCACAGGGCCGGCGCCTCGGCCTTGTGACAGTTCTCTTCCGCCGTCTTGTAGGTCGAGAGCGAGCGTTCGCTGGTGGGCAGGGCACCGCCTCGGACGATCAGCCCGCCGTAGGTGACTTCGAGCGCTGTGCTCGCGTTCAGACCGCTACCGGTCAGGAAGTTTCCCTCGCCGTTGTTCTTGTCGAAGGGCGCGGAGAATTTCACGGCAAGGTTCTTCACCGCGAGCGCGTCTCCGGTGGCCTCCCAACTGCGTGTCACCGTCACGGAGACGGCGGTCTTGTCTCCATCGGCGGTGACCGCGAAGGCCGACGCGGCCATGCCGGCGCGGGCGTCGGCGTCGGGACCCGAGGCCTTGATCAGCGCTTCGGCTTTGCCCTTCGACAGTTCCTCAGCGAACGCCGGACCGGCGCCCGCCATGGCGACGACAAGGGCGAGATTGAGCAGAATTCTCATGCCGACCTCCCTCAGACCGTGAAGAGCGTGAAGTCGGAGACGCGGCCTTGATCTTCGTCCCGGATCACGGAGTTGACGATCTTATCGGCGGCGCCGCCCGCGGTTTTCGAAATGACCAGGGACGACCCGGTCGGACCGAGGGTCCGCCAGTGGATGTCATACTCCCGTCCGCGCTCCAGCAGCTTCCATGCGATGTCGTTGTGGAACTCAAGTCGGTCCCCCGCGACGTACACCGCGCTGAACAGCAGCCCGTCCTTCTGTTCGCGCTCGAACTTCACCGAAATCATAGCGATCTCCCGTCAGCCGTCCCGAGACCCTCATGGCTCGGTCGACGCTGGACTAGCCGCGCCGGAGCGGCCGGTCCGTGACCGCCGTCACGCTCCGCGCGCAAACCACCCCGCCACTCGATATCGTTGTGCCGCCTGCCCTGCTCTGGCACGGTGTTCGTGGAACATCGTTAGGGGGCGGCGATGGACGGGGACTTGGTGCGGTATCGCGCCTTCATCAGCTACAGCCATCGCGACGCGGCCTTCGGTCGGCGCCTGCACAGAAGGCTCGAGCGCTATGGCTTGCCGGCCAGGCTGGTCGGGCGAACAACAGCGCGGGGCGCGGTTCCGCGCCGGCTCGCGCCCATCTTCCGAGACCGCGAGGAGCTTTCGGCCGCCGGTGACTTGACCGCGGAGGTGCGGGCGGCCCTGGCCGCCTCGGACGCCCTGATCGTCGTCTGCTCCCCTGCCGCCGCCGCCTCCCCCTGGGTCGCGCGCGAGGTGGAGCTGTTCCGCGGCCTGCACCCGGACCGGCCGGTCCTGGCCGTGGTGGCCGCGGGCGATCCGGCCCTGGCCTTCCCCGACGCTCTCCGGACGCGGGACGCCGAGGGCGCACCCGTCGAACCCCTGGCCGCCGACTTCCGCCCCGAGGGCGACGGTCCGCGCCTGGGACTGCTGAAACTGGTGGCGGGCGTGGTGGGGCTGGGGCTGGACGAGCTGATCCAGCGCGACGCCCAACGGCGGCTGCGCGGCGTGATGGCCGTCACGGTGGCGGCCCTGATCGCGGTGCTAGCCATGGGGACATTGACGATCTTCGCGCTGGCCTCCCGGGCGGAAGCCCAGAGACAGCGCGCCGAGGCGGAGGCCCTGGTGGAATTCATGCTGACCGATCTGCGCGACAGGCTGAAGGGGGTAGGACGGCTCGACGTCCTCACCGCCGTCAACGCCCGCGCGCTCGGCTACTATGCCGACCAGGATCTGCAGCGCTTGCCCGCCGACTCCCTGGAGCGCCGCGCCCGAGCGCTCCACGCCATGGGCGAGGACGACGAGGCGCGCGGCGACATGGCCGCGGCCTCCACCGAATTCCGCGAGGCCCGCCGCACCACCGGGGCCCTCCTGGCCGACCTGCCCGGCGATCCGGAGCGGATCTTCAACCACGCCCAGAGCGAATACTGGGTCGCCTTCATCGACTGGCGGCGACACCGGTTCGCACAGGCCGAGGCCGGCTTCCAGCGCTATGCGGACCTGGCCCAGCGCCTGCTGGCCATCGACGCCAACAACCCCGACTGGCGGATGGAGGCGGGATACGCCGAGAACAATCTCGGCATGGTGGCCCTGCGCGACCGGGACGATCCGGCCGCCGCGGAGGCCCGCTTCAAGCGCGCCCTGGTCCACTTCCAGGCGGCTGTCCGCGCCAAGCCGGCCGACGCCGACCTCAAGCGTGAACTCGCCGACGGCTATGGCTGGCTGGCCGACAGCCAGCGCGCCCTGCGCCACTTCGGCGACGCCCGCGCCAGCCGGCGGCAGGAGGCCGCCATCATCGCCGCCCTGGCCGCCGCCGATCCCAAGAACAGCGTCTATATCCGCGACCACCTGGGCAACGACCTGGGCCTGGGGTTGATCGATCTCGACGACGGCAAGCCGACCGCCGCCCGCGCGCGCCTGGTCCGGACCTATGCCGAGGCCGCCAAACTGGCCGCCGCCGATCCGGAGAACGCCTGGCGCGCCAAGCAGAAACTGGCCACGGGGCTCTTCCTGGCGAAGGCCATCCTGGCGGACGGCGGCAGCCCCGGCGCGGTCACGCCCTACCTGGCCGACTGCGGCTCCAAGCTCGCCCTTGAGGACGAGGAGACCCGGGACTTCTGCGCGATCATCGCCGCCCGAGTGGCGACCGCGCGAGGCGTGATCGACCCGTCTCTCGATTACCTCCGCCGCAACGAGCCCCGCCTCCGGGCCATCCATCGGTCACCCCGGTGGGGGATCGATTTCAACTTGGAACTTGAGTTCACCAAAGCGAATCGAAAGGAACACTGAACATGAAAATGCTGGTTGTCCCCAATGGCCTCTATCAGCTTTCTGAAGATCCAGGCGTCGCGAAATCCGAAACAATTACGATCACTATTTCCGACGCAAATCCACACGACATGAAGGTGCTTGTCACGCCCAACCATGTCCTTGGATCTAATGGGACCTACAAAAGTACGAAATTGGACCTTGATCTAAGGAAATTTTTGCTTCCTGCAGGTAGTTATGTTGAAATAGTGGTTAATCTCGAAAATGATGACTTATTCTTCATGCCAGGTGATGATGAAACCGTTCTAGATGGAAGTACAAATCAGTACGCCGTGACCGCTGGAAGCGTATATGCGATGAAGATATTGTCACGAATACTTCTATCGAAAATTGATCCTGACAGAAAGCTCGCCAAATCGGCTTCGTTCTTGTGCGAGATTACGGAACACGTCGGAAACCAACCACTTCCGTTTAATCTGGGGTTGGTCGTTCGAGACGCAAACGATCATGAATATGAGCTCCCTGTCATCTACGATCCCAAGGTCCAGAACGACAGCTGATCCCAGGTGAGCCTAAGCATGCAGCCGTCCCTGCTCACCATCATCGCCCACGCGCGGTCCGGAGCCCTGGACCACGCGTGGCGGTTGTTCCGCGAGGCTGGGCTGGAAGACATCGACGACGACCCCGCCGTACTCAGCGTGCGGGGTCGCCTGCTGAAGGACCGCGCCCTGGCGGCTGCCGGCGCGGCGCGGCGCGGCTTCTACGCCCAGGCCGCCCTGGCCTATCGGCAGGCGGGTGCCCTCAGCGGCGACACCTATCCCCTGATCAATGCCGCCACCCTGGCCCTGCTGGGGGGCGATGAGGCCGGCGCCGGGGCCGGCGCGCGCCGGGTGCTGGAGGTCCTGGACGCCGCCCCCGACCAGGCCGAGACCCCCTACTGGCGCGCCGCCACCCGGGCCGAGGCCCTGCTGGTCCTGGGGGACGCCGAGGCCGCCCGCGCCGCCCTGGTCCAGGCCATGGCGCTGGCCCCGCGCGCCTGGGAGGACCACGCCTCGACCCTTCGTCAGTTCGCCCTGATCCTGGCCGCCCTGGGGGAGGAAGCCGGCTGGCTCGCCGCCCTGCGGCCGCCGCGCACCCTGCACTTCGCCGGTCACATGGCCCTGGGCGCGGAGAGCCAGGCCGTGGCGCGGCAGGCGGCGGAGTTGCTGGAGGCCGAGCGGGTCGGCTTCGGTTACGGTGCCCTGGCGGCGGGGACGGACATCGTCATCGCCGAGGCCCTGCTGGCCCGCGGCGCCGAGTTGCACGTGGTTCTGCCCGCCGCGATGGACCTGTTCCGCGCGGCGTCCGTGGTTCCGGCCGGCGGCGATTGGGCGGCCCGGTTCGACGCCCTGATCGCGGCGGCCGAGAGCCTGCGTATCGTCGGGTCTGCGGACGACGCCGGCCATCCCCTGGCCATCCGGCTGGCGGCCGAGGTGGCGATGGGCTGCGCGGCCATGCGCGCCCAGGCCCTGGAGACCGAAGCGGTGCAGATGGTGGTGGTGGACGCGTCGGCCGACCAGATGGGCTCCAGCGGCTGGAGCGTCGTGAAGTGGGCGGGCAGCGGACGCCGCCAGCACGCCCTGGCGATTCCGCGGACCCCCGGGGCCGCCGCGCCACCCGACGCCGGGACGGCGCGTCTCGTGGCCTTGCTGCTCGTGGACTTCGCCGAAACGCCTCGCACCGAGCTGGTCGAGACCGTCCTGCCCCGATTGGCGGCGATCGGCGGCCCACCCCCGCTCGCACCCCCGACCTGGGAGGGACAGCGGTTCACCGCGGCCTTTACCGGTCCCGCCGAGGCGGCCGCGTTCGCTCTGGATGTCGCCGCCGTAGGCGCCCGCGTCGCGGGGGCCTACGGCCTGACGCGGCAGGCGGCCGATCCGTTCGGCGGCCCCGGCCTGTTGCTGGGCGAGGTCGTGACGATACCTTCGCAAATCCTGGCGGCGACCCCAGCCGGATCCATCCAGGTCAGCGACGACTTCGCCGCCGCCCTCCATGCGGCCGGCGCCCTTCCCGGCCTGCGGACGCAGTATGTCGGCGACCTGGACGCTGCGGACCCGCATCAGGCGACCGGCATCTTCGCCCTGAGCCGGACGGCCTCAGACCACTAGGTCTTCCAGCCGGTGCGGCGCGGCGATGATCCAGCCTCCGTCATCCCGGCGCAGGATGCCCCGCCGCTCCAGCGCCCCCACCGCCCGCGACGCCGTCTCCCGCGTCGTCTGGACCCGGACCGCCAGGGCTGACAGCACCGGCGCGGGCGAGAGCGTCTGCCCATCCCCCTGCCGCGCCAGCCTCAGCAGTTCCGCATAGACTCGGCCCTGGGCCGAAAGGGTCGCCCGCTCCGCGAACTTGCCGGTCGCCGCCCGAAGTTGCTTCAGCAGCATGCGCGAGACCGCCAGCCCCACGCAGCTATGGGCCTCGATGAGCCCCAGGAAATCCAGAGCCAGGAACGCCGCGGCCCCAGCAGCCTCCGCTGCCACGATGTCAGCCTCCTCGGGCGCAGGCCGGGCCTCGGCGATCGAGCCGAAGATATCACCGGCCGCGAACTCCCGCAGCAGGGCCATCTGCCCGTCCCGGCCGTAGAGCAGGGCGTGCGCCGTCCCGAACACCAGGATGAAGGTCTCGCCCGTGCGGTCGCCCTGGCGGAGGATCAGGGCCCGCGGCTCATAGCGTCGCTCGGCGGCGCGCCCGGCGATCACCGCGGCCACCTCTGGCGAGCAGGCGAACACCTGCTCGAAGAACACCGGCAACGCCGGTTGCGCGCCCGTCACGCCCAGCCTCCCTGACAGCCCTGGGGCATGTTGCCGGTCCCAGGCCGAAACAGGAAGCGCTACGTCCGGAAGTTGGCCGTGATCTCCTGGCCGGCCCGCACGATGGTCACCTGCCACTGGCCGCCATTGCTGCTGACGATGCCCACCAGGTCGCGCACCGAGTTGATGTCGCGGCCGTTAACCCGGCGGACGATGTCGCCCGGACGCAGGCCGGCGTTCATCGCGAACCCCCGGCCCAGCTTGGTCACCAGCACGCCCTTGCCGGAGAAGGGATCGAGACCCAGCTCATCGGCCACCGCCGGCGACAGGTTCACCACCGTCGCCCCGTCGAAGGGATTGCGGCCGGCGATCACCCGTTCGTCCTTGGCGGGCGTCGCGGGCGGCGCCTCGGCCTTCAGGTTCAGGGTCAGGTTGGCGCCGTCGCGCAGCACCCCCAGCTTCAGGATCTCGCCCGGACGGCTGGAGCCGAGCGCGTAGCTCACCCCCGCGGGGTCGGCCACGGGCTTGCCGTCCACCGACAGGATCACATCCTGCGGCTTGAGGCCCGCGCGGGCGGCGGGACCGCCCGGCCAGATGTCGGCCACCAGGGCGCCCGAGGGAATGGTCATGCCCAGGCTGTGGGCGATGTCGCCGGTCACCGGCTGGGTCCGCGCCCCCAGCCAGGGCCGCACCACCACCTGGCCGCCACCGGCCGCCGTCTCGACGATCCGCTTGACCATCGCGCCGGGGATGGCGAAGCCGACCCCCGACGAGGTGCCCGAGCGCGAGAGGATGAAGCTGTTCACCCCGATCAGGTCGCCGTCCATGTCCACCAGGGCGCCGCCGGAATTGCCCGGATTGATCGCCGCGTCGGTCTGGATATAGGCGTTGGCGGTATCGCCATTGGGGTCAGTGCTGCGGTTCAGGGCCGAGATGATGCCGTTGGTCACCGTCTGGCCGACGCCGAAGGGGTCGCCGATGGCCAGCACCAGGTCGCCGACCTGGGCCTCGCCGGTG
Source organism: Phenylobacterium sp. (assembly GCF_030651185.1). GTDB lineage: Bacteria > Pseudomonadota > Alphaproteobacteria > Caulobacterales > Caulobacteraceae > Phenylobacterium. Next base: position 27,549 of record NZ_JAUSCJ010000027.1, on the reverse strand, counting down.
TCGTCGATGGGCAGCACCGGCAGGCGCTCTGACCCCACGTCGATCTTCAGCACCGCCAGGTCGGTGCGCGGGTCGGCCAGCAGCAGCTTGGCGGGGAACTCGCGGCGGTCGGCCAGGGCCACGATGATTTCCTGGCCGCCCTGCACCACGTGGTTGTTGGTGATGATCACCCCGTCGCTGCGCACGATGACCCCCGACCCCAGGGAGCCCTCGATCCGCTCGCGCGGCGCCCCCATGCCGAACATCTGCCAGAACGGATCGGACTGCTGGCGGACCAGGCGCTTGGACGAGATGTTCACCACCGCCGGCGCCGCGCGCTTCACCACCGGGGCAAAGGACATCTTCATGGTCATGGAGTCGCCGGGCGCCGCCCGGGTCGGCTGCACCAGGGGCGGTATCTGGGCCTTGGACTTGGCCGAGGGATCAGAACAGGCGGCCAGCAGGGCCAGGATGGGGATCAGGACGCGATGGGCTCGCATGGGCTCTCCGAGCGGGGAAACGTCGCCGGACTTTGACGAGGTTTCAGGCGCATTGATGGCACGCATCTAGGCTGACTTCTATTCGGGGGAAACAAGCCTCGCGAAGACGAGGACAAGTATCCAGGCCATCAGGCTCAAGGCGCCGCCGATCAGGATGGTCAGGCCCGACCAGGACGGCCCCCAGGTCAGGGTCGCGGCGAACACCTGGGTGACCGCGATTGGAGCGGTGATGCTGGTCAGGCTGACGATGGATCCCATCGCCCCCTGCAGCCGCCCCTGCTCCTCATCCCCGACCTTGGCGCTCATCAGCGACTGCAGGGCCGGCGTCGACATGCTGCCCAGCACGATGGGCAGGTTGGCGATCCAGAACCAGACCCCGGTCGGCGCCAGCCCCACGGCGAAGAAGCCGACGACCTCCAAGGCCAGGCCCAGCAGCACCGTGTGCTTGTCGCCCAGGGCCTTGGCGATCCGTCCCGTCAGGCCGGTCTGCACCGCGATGCTGGCCACCGCCAGGGCGCTGCAGAAGATCCCGAAGTCCAGCGGGCTCCAGCCGTAACGGTGGGCCGTATAGAGCACCAGCAGGTTGTCCTTGGCCTGGAAGGCCAGCCACACCAGCAGCAGCGCGATCGCGAGCACCAGCAGGCCCTTGCGCTGGACCAGCAGGTCCACGGCCCCCCAGGGGTTGGCCTTGGCCCAGCGGATCGGCGCGCGCTTGGCCTTGGGCAGGGACTCCGGCAGGACGAAGATCCCGTAGATGCCGCCGAGGACGGCGACGGCGGCGGCGGCCCAGAAGGGCGCGCGGATGTCGTTCATGGCCAGCAGGCCACCCAGCGCCGGCCCCAGGATGATCCCGCTCCACAGGGCCGCGGTCATCCAGCCATAGGCCTTGGTGCGGTCCTCGGGCGGCGTGACGTCGGCCACATAGGCCATGGCCGCGGCCTGGGCCCCGCAGGTCAGGCCGCAGAGAATGCGTGCGGCCATCAGCCAGCCGACGGTGGGCGCGAGCGCGCCCATCACCAGCTCGGCGCCCACCCCGAACACTGAGATCAGGATCACCGGCCGGCGTCCGAAGCGGTCGCTCAGCATCCCCAGGAACGGCGCGGCCAGGAACTGCGGGATCGCCCAGCCGACCTCCAGGAACCCGACCCAGCGGGCGGCGGTGGCGGGGTCGCCCCCCACCAGCTCCTGGGCCAGCCGGGGCAGGACCGGGAAGGAGATGGATTGGGCGGAATAGTCGAGGAAGATGGTGATCGCGACGAAGATCAGCGCCGCGCGGCGGGTGGGAGGGGGCATGGGGGTCTCGAGGTTCCGGCGCCTGCCGGCACGGCGAAGGGCCCGGCCGTAAGCCGGTTGCGAGGACTGCGGCGCCTGAGGCTGCGAGAGCCTCCGCGCGGGTCCTAGGCCCTGGTCTTCTCGAATACGCTCATGAACCCGAGCCTAGCGGTCATGGGTGACTTGGCAAGCCGCCTTCGGTCTTGGCCTCCGGCGGCACGTCGCGGGCGAAGGCCAGGGCCAGGCTCCAGGCCACCAGGGTCAGGGCCGCGCCCGTCAGGATGGTCAGGCCCGACCACCCCGGGTCCCGGCCCGCCGCCACGGCGAGGGCGAAGATCTGGGTGAAGGCGATGGGCCCGAACAGCCCGGTCAGGCTGCCCACCCCCATCATCGCGCCCTGCAGCCGGCCCTGCTCGTCCGGGTCGACCTTGGCGGTCATCATGGCCTGCAGGGCGGGTCCGGCGACGTTGGAGAGCGCCATGGGCAGGTTGGCGATCCAGAACCAGAACCCGGTCGGCGACAGCCCCACGGCGGTGAAGCCGATGACCTGCAGGGCCAGGCCGCCGATCAGCACCTTGCGCTCCCCCAGCCACTTCACCGACCGCCCGGTGAGCTGGCTGGTGACCACGATGTTCACCGCCCCAAGCGCGCTGCAGAAGATCCCCAGCGCCATCGGATCCCACTGGTAGCGATAGGCCGTGTAGAGGACGAAGACGCTGTTCATGGCGTGCATGGCGAACCACAGCAGCAGCAGTATGAGCGCCAGCATCGGCAGGCCCGGCCGGGAAAACACCAGGCTCAGCGAGCCCACCGGATTGGCGTTGGCCCAGCGCATCGGCGCCCGGCGTTCCTTGGGCAGGGACTCCGGCAGCACGATCAGGCCGTAGACGCCGTTGGCCAGGGCCACGGCGGCCGCCGCCCAGAACGGCGCCCGCGGGTCCCAGGCGCCCATCAGCCCGCCCAGGGCCGGCCCCAGGATCACCCCGGTCCAGGCCGCGGCGTTCAGCCAGCCATAGCTCTTGGCCCGCTCCTCCTGCGGGGTGATGTCGGCCACATAGGCCATGGCCGCCCCCTGGGCCCCGGCGGTCAGCCCGCAGAGCACCCGCCCCAGCAGCAGCCAGGCCAGGGTCGGCGCCAGCGCCATGATGGCCAGGTCGATGGACAGGCCGAAGATCGAGATCAGGATCACCGGCCGGCGGCCGAACCTGTCGCTCAGCATGCCGATCACTGGCGCGGCGAAGAACTGCGCCACCGACCAGGCGGCCACCAGCACCCCCACCCAGCGGGCGGCCGACGACACCTGGCCGCCGACCATCTCCTCCACCAGCCGAGGCAGGACCGGGAACACCATGGTGTGGCTGACCACGTCCAGGCAGATGGTGATGGCGATGAACGGCAATCCGGCCTTGCGGACGGCGGATGACGCGGAGGCCCCCGAAGGGGGGCTGGGGTCGGCTGGCAGGGTCATGAGATATCTCGAAGCGCCGGCCGCCGGAGCGGTCGGGGAAAGACGGTCGCGAGGCGAACAGGCTCCGGCGCACGGCCGGTCGCCGCTGCCTAGGCCCTCATCGTCTCTGTCTGCGTCGTCGTCATGATCGCCTTACGGTAGAGACGTAACGCGTTCCGTCAAGCCGCCGCGGGCGCCACCGCCGGGGCGTGGGCCACCCGGACGCCAAGAGCCAGGGCGAGCAGCAGCAGGAAGGCCGCGAGATAGATGGCCAGGCCCGGCGCGTGCAGGGTCGCGTCGTGGCGGATCGACCAGGCGAAGATCAGGCCGAACATGATCGGCCCGATCACCGAGGCGATACCCTGCAGGCTCTGGTTGGCGCCCTGGAGCTGGCCCTGCTGGCTCGGCCCGACGCGTCGCGTCATCAGCCCCTGCAGGCCCGGCTGCATGAAGTTCAGCAGGGCGAAGACCGGGGCCGAGGCGATATAGATCCAGCCGTTGGGGGCGAAACCGTAGAGGGCGAAGCCCGCCGCCCCGCCGGCCGCGCCGAGCAGCAGGGCGCCGCGCTCGCCGATCTTCGCCACCACGGGCCCCACCAGCAGGGTCTGGACCCCCACCCCCAGCAGGCCGGTGGCCATCATGGTCAGGCCGATGATCCCGGGGCTCCAGCCATAGCGGTAGCCGGAATAGAGCACGAAGATCGAGGGCAGCACGGTGTGGGCCAGCTGGAACAGGAAGCCGACCCCGGCCAGCCCCAGCAGGTCCCCGTGCGCGCGCAGGAAGGTCAGGGACCCCACGGGATTGGCCCGCTTCCAGTCGAAGCGGGTGGTGCGCTTCTCCACCGGCAGTGACTCCGGCAGCACGAAATAGCCGTACAGCCAGTTGATCGCCGTCAGGCCGCCGGCCACCAGGAACGGCAGCCGCAGGTCGAACTCCGCCAGGAACCCGCCAAGCGCCGGCCCCACCAGGAAGCCGAAGGAAAAGGCCGAGCCCATCCAGCCAAAGGCCTTGGCCCGGTCCTGCGGCGCGGTGACGTCGGCCACATAGGCGTTGGCGGTGGAGAAGCTGGCCGCGGTCAGGCCGTTCAGCACCCGGCCCACGAACAGCCAGGCCAGGTTGGGGGCGAAGGCCATGAACATGAAGTCCACCGCCAGGCCAAACAGCGAGATCAGCAGCACCGGCCTGCGCCCGATCCGGTCGCTCAGCATCCCAAGGATCGGCCCGCAAAACAGCTGCATGATCCCCCAGACGCAGCCGAACACCACGTTCCACTGCGCCGCCTCGGCGGTGTCGCCGCCGGTGAAGCTCTTGATCAGGTTGGGCAGGACCGGGATCATGATCCCGAACGACACCGCGTTCATCAGGGCGCAGGCGAAGACGAAGCTGAACGCCGCCTTGCGGCCCGTGGCCGTGGGTGTCCCGTCGGTCATGATGTCCTATCCCCCTGCCGCGCATTTTGAAACAAAACCGGAACTCGCACAACCGGGTTAGGTCGCCGCGTCCCGCAGGGCCGCCAGCTGCGCCTGCCAGTATTCCGCCAGCCGCATAAGCAGCGCCTGGTCGGGGAAGCCGTGCCGCGCCGCGCTCGCCTTGGGGACCTGATCGAACCCGCGATGCTCGATACTGACCCGGGTCTCGTCGCCCACGGCCTCGAACCGCACCTCCACCTCTGTCTTGAGCTCCACCGGGAAGTTGGCCTGTCGCCAGGAGAATTCCAGTCGGTGCGGCGGCTCCCAGACGGTGATCCGGCCGATCTCGAACATCTTGCCCCCCGCCAGGGTCTCGGTCAGCCGGCCGCCCACTCCGGGCTCGAAGGCCAGGACGCCCGGCGCACGCGGCGTGGTCTGAAAGAGCGGATTTGGCTTCCACCATATCCCGATCTCGCCGACGAAGGCCGCGAACGCCCGCTCCGGCGCCGCCTTCACCCGCAGGGCCACGAAGACCTTGGAGGTCACGGCGCTTTCTCGACATGGGCCTTGAAGGCGACCAGCTGCTCGCTCCACAGCCGCTCGCTCTCCTCCAGCCAGCGCAGCAGATGCACCATGGGTTCAGGCCTCAGGGCATAGATGCGCACCCGCGCATCGAAGGGCGGATGGGACTCCTCCACCAGGCCGCTTTCCCGCAGGGTGCGCAGGTGGCGGCTCATGGCGGGGCCTGGCAGGCCGACCTCGCGGGCCAGCTCCCCGGCCTGGCGCGGCCTCTGGCTCAGCAGGTCCACCACCTGGCGGCGGTAGGGGTCTGCCAGGGCCGCCAGGGTACGGTCCAGCGCGGCGTTCGCGGCCAAGTCAGACCCAGCCCGTGATCTTCAGCCCGCTGGCGGCCTCGGCCGCCTCGCGGCTCACCACGGCGACGGTCTGCGACACGTTCCAGATGTGGCCCTCTGGATCGCGGCAACGATAGGTGCGGTCGCCATAGAACTGGGTCTCCGGCTCCGCATGGATTTCGGCCCCGGCGGCCCGGGCCCGGGCGCAATGGGCGTCGATGTCATCGTCGATCTGGAGGTTCACAGTCTGGGTGTTCTTGCCGCCGATCGACTTGGGGCTCTTGTGATCCTCGGTCCATTCCGCACCGACCATCACCATGCTGTCGCCGAAGCTGAGCTGGGAGTGGGCGACACCGCCCTCGGTGTCCTCCAGCAGCATGGTCAGCTCGAAGCCGAAGGCTTTCTGTAGCCAGTCGATGGCCGCCCTGGGGTCCTGATAAAACAGGGCCGAACTCATCCGCGCCATGGTCGTGCTCCTTAAAGTGAGGTTGCGATGTCGTGGCCCGTGGCCCTGGCCTGCTCGTCGGGGCTGAGCACGGTCACGGTCTGGCCGAAGGACCAGGGATGATCCTCCAGATCCCGGCAGGTATAGACCCGGTCGCCATAGGCTTGGGTCTCGGGTTCCCGGTCGATCCTGGCGCCCGCCGCCCGCGCCCGCTCGCAGTGGGCGTCGATCCCCTCGCGCAATTGCACATGCACCGACTGGGTGGCCCGGCCGCCGAAGGCGACGGGAGCGGTGGCCTTCTCGCGGGGCGGGCCCACCACCATCACCACCCCGCCCTCGATCATGGTCTCGGCGTGCATCACCCCGCCCTGCCCGTCGTCCACCACCAGGGCGGTCTCGAAACCGAAGGCCGTTTCCAGCCAGGCCAGCGCCGTGCGGGGATCGCGGTACCAGATCACCGGACTGATGGCGGGACGGGTCATGGCAGGTCTCCGGAATTAAATTCTCAGTTCCAGAATATTTCTATATTTTGACAATTACCTGTCAAGCGCCCGCTTCAGGCCCGACAGCCTCCCGTCGGTCTTCTCCACCGTCAAGTTCAGCAACCGCGCCACCAACGGATAGACATCGACATTGTCCGTGGTGCGCAGCTTCACCCCGTGGCGGATATTGGGACCATGGGCGACGAACACCGCGGCCATCTCAGGCGCATAGGGATCGAAGCCGTGCGCCCCACCCTTGATCGGCGCCTTGGCGACCGCGGCCCGCGTGATGATCATCCACCCCGTCCGCGGCAGGCAGAAGATCGGCGGAATGCGGCGATGGCTCCCGAAGTGGTGGCGGGCCGGGATCTCGCCCTTGCGCCAGCAGGTCATGTTGTCGTGCCGCCGCAACAGCGCCGCCTCCACCTCCGCCTCGCGGCCCGGCGCCGGAACCACGGTCATGAAGGCGCCCATGGCGACGCGCCGCGCCGCGCTCTCGGCCAGCATGTCCTCGACATAGATGGCCCGTTCGGGCGAAACCGGCGCCATGCCGTGATCGGCGGTGATCACCAGGCCGTTACTGTCGGGCCCGTCATGGTGTCCCGCCGTATCGGTCTCGTCGAAATAGAGGCTGATGAAGCCGGGCCGCCTTTCGACCGGCAGGTCCAGCCAGGCCAGCACCTGGTCCACCCGGGCCTCGGCGCTCACCTCCTGGTCGAAGGTCAGCCAGTAGGTCGGCTGCGCGCCCTGGATGGCTGTCTCCGACCCCGGCCAGAAGACGCTGGCGGCGATCACCCCCTGCCGCTCCGCAGTCACCCACAGCGGCGTGGCGTCATTCCACCAGCGCGGGTCCTTCACCGTGGTCCGGTCGGACAGCCTGAAGGTCACCCCCGGGATCAGGGGGTCGACCATCACATTGTCCACCAGGCCGTGGCGGTCGGGCCGCAGCCCGGTCACCAGGGTGTAGTGGTTCGTATAGGTCTTGGACGGAAACGACGGCCGCACCGCCCCCCTCGCCCCGTCCGCCGCGGCACGCTCTTGGAGCCCAGGGTCAAACAGGCGCCGAACACGCCAGGCTCCAGGCGCGCCCCGGCGGCCTTGGGCCCCGCCCGCACCGCGTCCCTCTGCCGGCGCAGGACGTCGTCCAGGGAGAGCTTGCCTGCACTGGCCACCCGCACCGCCCGGTCCCAGCGCAGGGCCAGCAGGCGACCCCGGTCGTAGGGCGACTGCTGGGCGTCCGGGTTTGTCCAGAACTCCGCCATCACCTGATCGGCGGTGAAGTTGCGGGCCGGCGAGCCGGCATAGCGGGTCAGGACCTCGTTGTAGCGAGCGACGAAATCCTCCAGCGACCAGATCCCCGAGGCCAGCAGCGCCCGGCTGGCATAGAACTCCGTGAACCCCTCGCTGAACCAGTAGTCGCGGGCCTCATCCTGCAGCGGCAGGCCGCCTACCTGGTTGGGGATCCAGCTGTGCATGTACTCATGGGCCAGGAAGTGGGGGTCCTTGGTCAGGTCCACATTGGTCGTCGCCTCGATGGCGAAGGCGTCGCTCCTTCCCGTGCCCGTGGCCGATTGCCCGCCACCGCCTCGCCGCCCGGATCGAGCTGGGCGCCCTCCACCCTCAGGCCCGAGACCAGGCGCCAGAGCTTCTCCCCCTCGGCCCACTGGCTGGGCAGTTCCAGGTCGGTGACGCCATCGGCGTCGCCGGCGAACCGCATCTCGACGGAAAGCGCGCTGAGCGCCCCATGATCGACAACCGGTGTCAGCCGATACGCCACCGGCGCCTGCGCGGCGAACGCCCCGCTGGCCGCGAAAACCATCGCAGCCACCACAATCCAAGCCCGCATGAGCCCTCCTTTTGCTCGGGGAATCTTAGCCGCGAGCGTGGGCGCTCAGAACGCAAAAACCCCGGACATTGCTGTCCGGGGTTTCTGAACTTGGATGGCCGTTAGGCTCAGTCCTCGGTGAAGGAATTTTCCTGCACCGGGCCCGAGTCCTTGCCCTTTTCGGACGGATCGCGGTCGACGAACTCGATCACGGCCAGGGCCGCGTTGTCGCCGTAGCGGAAGCCGGCCTTGAGCACGCGGATATAGCCGCCGTTGCGGGCCTTGTAGCGCGGGCCGATGACGGCGAAGAGCTTGCCGACCTGTTCGACGTCGCGGACCTTGCTGATGGCCTGACGGCGCGCATGCAGGTCGCCGCGCTTGGCCAGCGTCACCAGCTTCTCGACCACGGGGCGAAGCTCCTTGGCCTTCGGCAGGGTGGTCACGATCTGCTCGTGCTTGATCAGGCTCGCCGCCATGTTGGCGAACATCGCGGTCCGGTGGGCGGAGGTCCGACCCAGTTTGCGGTGGGCTTTACCGTGGCGCATCTCATATCTCCTGGACCGTCTGGCCCGTTGGACGCTTCCGGTCTCCGGAAAGCCGCCCTACCTGATCAAGTCCCAGCCTGCTCCCGCCTGGGTCAACACGAAGCGCCGGGGCCCTCCACCGCGGTTGCGGCTTCACCAGGCCCGTGCCGCTGAAAGCGGCCCGAAGTCAGCGCGACGAGCGGCGGGCGAAGGGCCCAACCGCTCAAATCTTCCTACATCTGGTCCTCGAACTTCTTCGCCAGCTCTTCGATGTTTTCCGGCGGCCAGTTCGGCACGTCCATGCCGAGATGCAGGTTCATGCCCGCGAGCACTTCCTTGATCTCGTTCAGCGACTTGCGCCCGAAGTTCGGGGTGCGGAGCATTTCCGCTTCCGTCTTCTGGATCAGGTCGCCGATGTAGACGATGTTGTCGTTCTTCAGGCAGTTGGCCGAGCGGACCGAGAGTTCCAGCTCGTCGACCTTCTTCAGCAGCGCCGGGTTGAACGGCAGTTCCGGCTTGGCCTCGCCTTCGACCTTCTTCTTCGGCTCTTCGAAGGTGATGAAGATCTGCAGCTGGTCTTGCAGGATGCGGGCGGCATAGGCCACCGCGTCAACCGGCGAGATGGCGCCGTTGGTTTCGACTTCCATGATCAGCTTGTCGTAGTCGAGGCTCTGGCCCTGACGGGTCGGCTCGACGCGATAGGCGACGCGCTTGACGGGCGAATAGAGGCTGTCCACGGCGATCAGGCCGATGGGGGCGTCTTCCGGACGGTTCTGCTCGGCCGGGACGTAGCCCTTGCCGTTCTGCACGGTGAACTCCATGCGCACCTGGGCGCCGTCGTCCAGGGTGCACAGGATGTGGTCGGGGTTCAGGATCTCGATGTCGGAGCCGGCATCGATCTGGCCCGCGGTCACCGTGCCGGGGCCGGTGGCGCGCAGGGTCATGCGCTTGGGGCCTTCCGCGTGCATGCGCAGGGCCAGTTGCTTGATGTTCAGAACGATGTCGACCACGTCTTCCCGCACGCCTTCCAGCGAGGAGAATTCATGCACGACGCCGTCGATCTGCACGGCTGTCACAGCAGCGCCTTGCAGCGAGGATAGAAGTACGCGGCGCAGGCTGTTGCCCAGGGTCACGCCAAAGCCACGCTCGAGAGGTTCGGCCACCAGACGCGCCTTGCGGTTCGCGTCGGCGCCGGTCTCGATCAGCGGCTTCTCGGGACGGATGAGCTCGTTCCAGTTTCTTTCGATCACGGATAGGTGTCCCTCGAACGCAGGATCGCCGGACGCGGCTTACGCGGTCCGGCGAAGGGGGATAGCAGTACTTCGGTACTCAGACGCGCCGACGCTTGGGCGGGCGGCAACCGTTGTGCGGAATCGGGGTCACGTCGCGGATGGTGGTGATCGTCATACCCACCGACTGCAGCGCGCGAAGCGCCGATTCACGGCCGGAACCCGGACCGGAAACGTTCACTTCAAGGGTCTTCACGCCGTGCTCGGCGGCCTTCTTGCCCGCGTCCTCAGCCGCCATCTGGGCGGCATAGGGAGTGGACTTCCGGGAACCCTTGAACCCCATCGTACCGGCGGAGGACCACGAGATGGTGTTCCCCTGGGCGTCGGTGATGGTGATCATGGTGTTGTTGAACGAGGCGTTCACGTGCGCCACGCCCGAGGTGATGTTCTTGCGTTCGCGACGTTTAACGCGCGCCGGTTCCTTGGCCATCGACTAGCTTTCTTACTTCTTCTTGCCGGCGATCGGCTTGGCCGGGCCCTTGCGGGTCCGAGCGTTCGTGTGGGTGCGCTGGCCGCGGACCGGCAGGCCCTTACGGTGACGCAGGCCGCGATAGCAGGCCAGGTCCATAAGACGCTTGATGTTGACCGCCGTCTCGCGACGCAGGTCGCCTTCCACCGTGTAGTCACGGTCGATGGCTTCACGGATTTGCAGCACCTCGGCGTCCGTCAGCTGGTTGACGCGACGAGCGTCTTCGATGCCAACCTTCTGGACAATCTCGGCGGCTTTCGCCTGGCCGATGCCGTGGATGTACTGAAGCGCGATAACGACGCGCTTGTTAGTCGGGATGTTTACGCCGGCGATGCGGGCCACTTGGGGTATTCTCCTGGTCACGCAGAGAAGCGCGAACAACGCCCCGACCCAAGATGGGATACGGCACGTCCCTCGCGCGTTTCGCGGAAGCGGCCCGTTATAGGGACAGTTGCGTTTCCGTCAATGCCGGAAGCGCGGGAAAATGCCCTTCTTTCGGCTCTCGCGCGCCGACCGGGCCCGCCCCCAAGGCCCATATGGGGGAATGACCTGATGTTCAGTTGATTTTCGCGGCCAAAACAAGTCGCCGATGCGTGATCGGCCGGCGAATACGGCGTTTTCGAATCGATTCGGCGCGGAGTTCGGGGGATTCGCCCTCCCCCTGCCCTCTGACCGTCATCCTCGGGCTTGTCCCCAGGATCCACGATCTCGGACGTGCAGGGCGAGAACGCATAACGCCGCCCGCGCCAAGTCTGGCGGGGCGGCGTCTATGGATCCTGGGGACAAGCCCGAGGGTGACGAATGTTGGGTTAGCCTGAGCGGCCCCCTAGCGCGGGGCGTCCAGGGCCTTGTCGATCGCGTCGGCGACCACATCGATGGCCCCCATGCCGTCCACCTCCACCAGCTTCTCCTGCGCCTGGTAATAGGGCAGCAGCGGCGCGGTGTTGTCGTTATAGGCCGCCAGGCGGACCTTGAAGCTTTCAGGATTGTCGTCGGGGCGGCCTGACTCGGCGAAGCGGCCGGCGATCCGTTGGGTCAGGGCCGCGTCATCCACCTTCAGGCGGATCACAAGGTCGATCTTCTTGCCGCGCTTGGCCAGCATTGCGTCCAGGGCCTTGGCCTGGGCGATGGTGCGCGGGAAGCCGTCGAAGATCGCGCCGCCGGCGGCCTCGGTCTCGGGCAGCCGCTCCTCGATCAGCGCGATGACGATGTCATCGGTCACCAGCTCACCACGCTCCATCACGCCGGACACCCGTTTGCCGAGCTCCGAGCCCGAGGCGATGGCGGCGCGCAGCATGTCGCCGGTGGAAAGCTGGACCATATTGCGGCCATCCATCAAGCGCTTGGCCTGGGTGCCCTTGCCGGCGGCCGGCGGTCCGAACAGAATCAAATTCATGACTTAAATGTCCCCTCCCCGCAGGCCATCCCCATGACCTGCGTCAAATTCGGTGGCGCGAGCTTTAGCGCCCGCGTCCGCCTCGCAGCTTCGACTTCTTGATGAGGCCCTCATATTGGTGGGCCAGAAGATGCGACTGGATTTGGGTCACGGTGTCCATCGTCACGCTCACCACGATGAGGATCGAGGTGCCGCCCAGATAGAAGGGCGCGTTGTAGAAGGCGATCAGCGCCTCCGGCAGCAGGCAGACGACGGTGATATAGGCCGCGCCGACGACGGTCAGGCGGGTCAGGACAAAGTCCAGATACTCCGCCGTGCGCTTGCCGGGCCGAATGCCGGGCAGGAAGCCGCCGTACTTGCGCAGGTTCTCCGCGGTGTCGTCCGGATTGAACACGACCGAGGTGTAGAAGAAGCAGAAGAACACGATCAGGGCGCCGTACAGCACCATGAAGGCCGGGCGGCCATGCTGGAGCTGGCCCACCACGGTGGGCATCCACTGCAGGTAGGCCGGCAGGTCGGCATTGGCCAGGAAGCTCATGGCCGTCGCCGGCAGCAGCAGCAGGGACGAGGCGAAGATCGGCGGGATCACGCCCGCGGTGTTGATCTTCAGCGGCAGGAACGAGGTGTCGCCGCCGAACATGCGGTTACCCTGCTGGCGCTTTGGATACTGCACCAGCAGCCGCCGCTGGGAGCGTTCCATGAAGACGATGACCAGCACCACGGCGACGGCCAGGAAGGCGATCAGGAACAGCGCGATGCCCGGCAGGGCGCCGGTGCGGGTCATGGAGAACATCTGGAAGATGCCGCGCGGCAGCACCGCCACGATCCCCGCGAAGATGATCAGCGAGACGCCATTGCCGACCCCGCGGCTGGTGATCTGCTCGCCCAGCCACATCAGGAACAGGGTGCCGCCGGTCAGCGTCACGACCGTGGACACCAGGAAGAAGACGCCGGGATTGTTCACCAGGCCCGGGCTGTTCTGCAGCCCGACCGCGATCCCGAAGGACTGCAGCAGCGCCAGCAGCACGGTCAGGTAGCGGGTGTACTGGTTCAGGGTCTTGCGGCCCGCCTCCCCGCCTTCCTTGCGCAGCTTTTCCCAGGGCGGATAGACCGTCCCCAGCAGCTGCACGATGATCGAGGCCGAGATGTAGGGGCCGACGTTCAGGGCGAAGATCGCCATCCGCTCCACGGCGCCGCCGGAGAACATGTTGAACATGCCCAGGATGCCCTGGGACTGGCCCTGGAAGGCGCTGGAGAAGGCGTTGATGTCGATGCCCGGGATCGGGATGTAGGTCCCCAGCCGGTACACCACCATCGCCATGATGGTGAAGGTGATGCGCTTGTGGAGCTCCGTCGCCTTGGCGAAGGCGCCGAAGTTCATATTGGCGGCGAGCTGTTCGGCGGCCGAAGCCATAGGGTACCCCGAAGCTTTAAGACCGGTCGTACATAGGGCGTCCGACCGGCGGTGTCATCTGGCGTGGCCGTCCCCTCCCCGGCTGGGGAGGGACGGATCCAGGCGAGCCTTTAGGCTTCGGCCGATTCGGCGGCGGCCGGGGCCGTCGTCGTGATCTTGCCGCCGGCCTTTTCGACCGCGGCCTTGGCCGCGGCGGAAGCCGAATGGACGGTGATGTCGAGCTTGGAGGTCAGTTCGCCCTTGCCCAGCAGGCGGACGCCGTCGAGTTCACGGCGCACGATGCCCGAGGCGATCAGCACGGCCGCGTCGATGGGCTTGCCGGCGTCGAGCTTGCCGGCGGCGATCGCCTGCTCGAGACGCCAGAAGTTCACCTCGGCGAACTTCAGCGCATTCGGATTGTTGAACCCGCGCTTGGGCATGCGCATGTGCAGCGGCATCTGGCCGCCTTCGAAGCCGGCGATGGCGACGCCGGAGCGCGCCTTCTGGCCCTTGACGCCGCGGCCGCCGGTCTTGCCCTTGCCGGAGCCTTCACCGCGGCCAACGCGCATGCGGTTCTTGGTGGAGCCTTCGCGCGGCTTCAGTTCATTGAGCTTGGTCATGTGACGCCTCTCCTTGGAGATCAATCGCCGGGCGCTCGCCCGACTCGGCTGATGGAAATGTCAGAAGGGCGGCGCAAGCGCCGCCCTTCGAAGTCTTGTTGCCTAAGGCTATTAGGCCTTGGTCTCGACCACTTCAAGCATGTGGGCGACCTTGGCGATCATGCCGCGCACCGAAGGGGTGTCTTCCAGGGTGGAGACACGGCCCATCTTGTTCAGGCCCAGGCCCACCAGGGTGGCGCGCTGGTCCTTGGTCCGCCGCAGCGGACTGCCGGTCTGACGAACAGTGACAGTAGCCATGGGATCTATTCTCCGTCGCCGGCGGCGCTGGCGCCGTCGGCGCGGCGGCCGATCACGTCAGCGACCTTCTTGCCGCGCTTGGCGGCGACCTGGCGGGGCGAAGACTGAGCCTTCAGCGCCTCGAAGGTCGCGCGCACCATGTTGTAGGGGTTGGACGAACCGACCGACTTGCCGACCACGTCCTGGACGCCCAGGGTTTCCAGAACCGCGCGCATCGGACCGCCGGCGATGACGCCGGTGCCCGGAGGCGCCGAGCGGACCATGACCTTGCCGGCGCCCCAACGGCCATTGCCGTCGTGGTGCAGGGTGCGGCTCTCGCGGAGCGGCACACGGATCATCGTCTTCTTGGCTTCTTCAGTCGCCTTGCGGATCGCTTCCGGCACTTCACGGGCCTTACCGTGACCGAAGCCGACGCGGCCCTTCTGGTCGCCGACGATCATCAGGGCGGCGAACGAGAAACGACGGCCCCCCTTCACGGTCGCGGCGACGCGGTTGATGTGCACCAGTTTCTCGACGATGTCGGAATCGGCGCGTTCTTCAGCGGGGTTGCCGCGGTTGCGGTCGCGACGGTTGCCGTCGCCGCCGCCTTGTGAGTTTCCACGAGCCATCTGCGTACCCCTAGAAGTTCAGGCCGGCTTCGCGCGCGGCGTCGGCGAGGGCCTTGACCCGGCCGTGGTAAATGTAGCCGCCGCGATCGAAGACGACGTCCTTGACGCCTTTTTCAATGGCGCGCTGGGCGACCAGGGCGCCGACGCGGGCGGCGGCGTCCTTGTCCGAGCCCTTGACCTTCTTGTCGTCGCCTTCCAGCGAGGACGCGGCGGCCAGGGTCACGCCGCGAGCATCATCGATGATCTGGGCGTAGATTTGCTTGGACGAGCGGAAGACCGAAAGACGCGGGCGGCCATTGGCCAGCGAGCGCAGGCGGATGCGCGTGCGTTCGGCGCGGCGCTTGGCGGTGTCACGAGGAGTAAGAGCCATGACCTACTTCTTCTTGCCTTCCTTGCGACGGACCACTTCGCCCGCATAGCGGACGCCCTTGCCCTTGTAGGGCTCGGGGGGCCGGAGCCCACGGATCTGCGAGGCGATCTCGCCAACGACCTGCTTGTCGATGCCGCTGATCTTGATTTCGGTTTGCTTGGGCACCACGAAGGTGATCCCGGCCGGCGGAGGCACATCCACGTCGTGGCTGAAGCCGAGCTGCATCGAAAGGGCGTCGCCCTTCATCGCGGCGCGATAACCGACGCCCACCAGTTCGAGAGTCTTCTCGAAACCGGTGGTGACACCTTCGACCATGTTGCTGACCAGGGTGCGCGAGAGGCCCCACATGGCCTGGGCCCGGGTGCTCTCGACCGCCTTGGTCAGGTTGAGCTCAGCGCCCTCCTGCTTGACCAGGATTTCTTCGGGCAGGGTCCAGGAGAGTTGGCCCTTGGGCCCCTTCACCTCAACCGTCTGACCGGAGATGGTGACCGTCACCCCAGAGGGGACGGCGACCGCCTTCTTTCCGATACGGGACATTCTAGTAGACCCTGCAGAGGACTTCGCCGCCCACGTTCGCGTCACGCGCGGCGGTGTCGGACATGACGCCCTTGGGCGTCGACAGGATCGAGATCCCAAGGCCGTTCTTCACGGGCTTCAGATCAGAGATCGACGAATAGACGCGACGGCCAGGCTTCGAAACGCGGCGGATTTCCACGATGACCGGCTGGCCGTCGAAGTACTTCAGCTCGATTTCGAATTCCGGGAAGGCGCCGGGCTGCTGCACCAGGTGGTAGCCGCGGATGTAGCCTTCGTCGGCCAGCACATCGAGGACGCGCGCGCGCATCTTCGAGGCCGGGCACATGACTTTCGAACGGCCGCGGGTCGCGGCGTTCTTGATGCGGGCGATCATATCGCCAACGGGGTCGTTCACCATGAGACCCTCCTCACCAGCTCGACTTCACGAGGCCAGGAATCTGGCCATTCGATCCCAGATCGCGCAGGGCGATCCGGCTCATACGCAGCTTGCGGTAATAGGCCCGCGGACGCCCCGTGATCTCGCACCGGTTACGGATGCGGGTCTTGGACGAGTTGCGCGGCAGTTCGGCAAGCTTGAGGCGAGCTTCGAAGCGTTCTTCGAGGGGCAGGCTCTCATTGTTCGCGATCGCCTTCAGCGCGTCGCGCTTGCCGGCGAATTGCTTCACCAGCTTCTTGACCATCTCGTTGCGGTTTACGGCGCTTTTCTTAGCCATCTGTTCTTTCCTTCCCGCCGGTTACGCTTGAACGAACGGGAATTGGAATTCCTTGAGAAGCGCGCGCGCTTCGTCGTCGGTCTTCGCTGTCGTGGCGACGATGATGTCCATGCCCCACATTTGATCGATCTGGTCGTAGTTGATCTCCGGGAACACGATGTGCTCCTTCAGACCCATGGCGTAGTTGCCACGACCGTCGAACGAGGTCGGCTTCAGGCCCCGGAAGTCCTTCACCCGCGGCAGAGCGATGGTGATCAGACGGTCCAGGAACTCGTACATGCGGTCCGCACGAAGGGTGACCTTCGCGCCGACAACCATGCCTTCACGCAGCTTGAAGCCGGCGATGGAGTTGCGAGCCTTGGTCGGCAGCGGCTTCTGGCCGGCGATCGCCGCCAGGTCCGCGATGGCCGAGTTGACCTTCTTGGAGTCGGCCACAGCCTCGCCGATACCCATGTTCAGGACGATCTTGTCCAGCTTGGGGATCTGCATCTCGTTGGTATAGCCGAACTGTTCCTTCATCGCCGCGCGGATGCGCTGGCGATAATCGGACTTCAGCCGCGGCTCGTAAGCTTGCTCAGCCATTGATCACCTCACCGGTCGTCTTGGCGACGCGGACCTTCTTGTCGCCATCGACACGGAAACCGACGCGGGTCGGCTTGCCCTTGGAGTCCACGATGGCGACGTTCGAGACGTGCAGCGCGGCTTCCTTGCTCTTGATACCGCCCTGGGGATCGGCTTGGGTCGGACGGGTGTGACGCTGAACCAGGTTCAGGCCTTCCACGACGACGCGCTCTTCCTTGGGCATCACCTTCAGGACGGCGCCTTGGCGGCCCTTGTCCTTCCCGGCGAGGATCACGACGCGATCCCCCTTCTTGATCTTCGCGGCCATTACAGCACCTCAGGCGCGAGGGAGATGATCTTCATGTGGTTCTTGGCGCGCAGTTCACGGGGAACCGGGCCGAAGATCCGCGTGCCGATCGGCTCGCTTTGCTTGTTCACGATCACGGCCGCGTTCTTGTCGAACCGGATCACCGAGCCGTCCTTGCGCTTGATGGCCGAGGACGTGCGCACGACGATGGCTTGAAGGACGTCGCCCTTCTTCACCCGGCCGCGCGGAATGGCTTCCTTGACGGAGACGACGATCTTGTCGCCCACGCCGGCGTAACGACGGCCAGCGCCGCCGAGCACCTTGATGCACATCACACGACGCGCGCCGGAGTTGTCGGCGACTTCGAGGTTAGTCTGCATCTGGATCATGGGATCAGACCTTCCTTACGAGCCCTGGACAGCGGCGGCCTTAGGCAGCGCTTCCCAGGTCTTGGTTTTCGATTTCGGCGCGCATTCGATGATGCGGACGATTTCGCCGGCCTTGTAGACGTTGGCTTCGTCATGGGCGTGGTACTTCTTCGACCGGCGGACGGTCTTCTTCAGCACCGGATGCAGGAAGGTCCGTTCGACCTTCACCACGAGCGTCTTGTCACCCTTGTCGGAGACGACGACGCCTTCGAGAATTCGCTTAGGCATGTGTCGTTCTCCTTAAGCCGCAGCCTGCTTGGCGCGCAGGATGGTCTTGATCCGCGCGATGTCCTTGCGGACCTCGTTGGAGCGGTGGGTCTTCTCGACCTGACCCGTGGCGGCCTGGAAGCGCAGGTTGAACTGCTCTTTCTTCAGGTTCAGCAGGGACTCGGCGAGCTGGTCGGGCGTCATGCCCCGGACGTCATCAATCTTCATCACGCGGCCTCCGCCACGGGGGCTTCGATGCGCGTGACGATGCGGGTCTTCACGGGAAGCTTGGCCGCGCCGAGGCGCAGGGCTTCACGAGCCACATCGTCGGGCACGCCGTCGATTTCAAACATGATCCGGCCCGGCGCGACGCGCGCGGCCCAGTACTCAACAGCGCCCTTACCCTTACCCATCCGGACTTCGGCGGGCTTGTCGGTGACGGGAACGTCCGGGAAGATCCGGATCCAGACCCGGCCCTGACGCTTCATCTGACGGGTGATCGCGCGGCGGGCCGCTTCGATCTGACGCGCGGTGATCCGCTCGGGTTCAATGGTCTTCAGACCGTAGGAGCCGAAGTTCAGCGTGAAGCCGCCCTTCGAGTTCCCGTGGATCTTGCCCTTGAACTGCTTGCGGTACTTGGTTTTCTTAGGTGACAGCATAGCTCTGGATCCTACGCTCCGGCCTGGTCGCGACGGTCACGGCGCGGGCCACGGTCAGGACGGTCGCCCGAACGATCACGTCCGCCACCTTCGCCGGCCGGGCCGGATTCAGTGGCCAGGCGCTTGTCCAGGGCCATCGGGTCATGATCGAGGACTTCACCTTTGAAGACCCAGACCTTCACGCCGATGATGCCGTAGGTGGTCTTGGCTTCGGTGACGCCGTAGTCGATGTCCGCGCGCAGGGTGTGACGCGGCACGCGACCTTCGTGATAGCTTTCCGTCCGCGCGATTTCCGCGCCGCCGAGGCGGCCGGCCACTTCAACGCGCATCCCCTTGGCGCCCAGACGCAGTGCGCTTTGCAGCGAACGCTTCATGGCGCGGCGGAAGGCGATCCGGCGTTCCAGCTGCTGGGCGATGTTCTCGGCCACCAGTTGAGCGTCGGTTTCGGGCTTGCGGATCTCGACGATGTTCAGGTGAACCTCGCCGTCAGTGATCGTGTTGACGTCCTTGCGGAGCTTGTCGATGTCCGCACCCTTCTTGCCGATGATCACGCCAGGGCGCGCGGCATAGATGGTGATGCGGCACTTCTTGTGGGGACGCTCGATGATGATGCGCGAGACGCCGGCCTGATAGAGACGCTTCTTCAGCATCTTACGGACCTTGATGTCTTCGTGCAGCAGCTTGCCGTATTCCGGACCGTCGGCGAACCAGCGGCTGTCCCAGGTACGGTTGATGCCGAGGCGAAGCCCGACCGGATTTACTTTCTGACCCATCAGGCAGCCTCACCCAGTTCGCGGACCACGATGGTGATCTCGCTGAACGGCTTCTCAATGCGCGACGCACGACCGCGGGCGCGGGCGGCGAAACGCTTCATGACCAGGTTCTTGCCCACGAAGGCCTCGGCGACGATCAAGGAGTCGATGTCGAGGTTGTGGTTGTTCTCGGCGTTCGAGATGGCCGAGGCGAGCGCCTTGCGGACATCCTGAGCGATGCGCTTGGGGCTGAACTCGAGTTCGTTCAGGGCCCGCTGCACCTTGAGGCCGCGGATCGACTGAGCGACCAGGTTCAGCTTCTGGGCCGAGGTGCGCAGGGTGCGGACCTTGGCCATCGCTTCGGTGCCTTCGAGGCGGCGGGGTTTCGCTTGCTTGGACATGCTACTTCCTCTTCGCCTTCTTATCGGCGGCGTGGCCGGGGAAGTACCGGGTGGGGGCGAACTCACCGAGCTTCATCCCAACCATGTCTTCGCTGATCAGCACGGGAACGTGCTTCTGGCCGTTGTGAACCCCAAACGTCAGGCCGACGAACTGCGGCATGATGGTGGAGCGGCGCGACCAGGTCTTGATCACGTCCTTGCGGCCCGAACCCTGAGCGGTTTCGGCCTTTTTGATCAGGTATCCGTCGACAAACGGACCTTTCCAGACGGAACGGGTCATGGATTAACGAGCCTTCCGAGCGTGGCGCGAGCGGATGATGTACTTATCCGTCGTCTTGTTGGTGCGGGTCCGGGCGCCCTTGGTCGGCTTGCCCCACGGGGTAACCGGGTGACGACCGCCCGAGGTGCGGCCTTCGCCGCCGCCGTGGGGGTGATCGACGGGGTTCATGACGACGCCGCGGACGTGCGGGCGGAAGCCCATGTGACGCGTGCGACCGGCCTTACCCAGCACCTGGTTCATGTGATCCTGGTTGGACACCGCGCCGACCGTGGCCATGCAGGTGTCCTGGACCATCCGAAGTTCACCGGAACCCAGGCGGACCTGGGCGTAGCCGGCGTCGCGGCCGACCAGCTGGGCGTAGGCGCCGGCGGACCGGGCGACCTGGCCACCCTTGAGGGGCTTCAGCTCGATGTTGTGGATGATCGTGCCGATGGGCATGCCACGAAGCGGCATGGCGTTGCCCGGCTTCACGTCGGCCTTCTCGGAGGCGATCACCTGGTCGCCCACCTTCAGGCGTTGCGGCGCCAGGATGTAGGACAGCTCGCCGTCCTCATACTTGATCAGCGCAATCCAGGCGGTGCGGTTGGGGTCGTACTCCAGGCGCTCGACGGTCGCGGGCACGTCCCACTTGCGGCGCTTGAAATCGATGGTCCGATAGAGGCGCTTGGCGCCGCCGCCGCGGAAGCGGACAGCGATACGGCCACCGCCGCCACGACCGCCGGACTTGGTCAGGCCCTGAACCAGGGACTTGACCGGGCCGCCCTTGTGGAGCTCGGACTTGTCGACCAGCACCAGGCTACGACGGCCCGGCGAAGTCGGATTGTAATGCTTCAGAGCCATCTGCTTAGAGCCCCGTGGTGATGTCGATCGACTGGCCTTCGGCCAGGGTCACGACAGCTTTCTTGACGTCCGAGCGACGGCCCGGACGGCCCCGGAAGCGCTTGGTCTTGCCCTTGACCACCAAGGTGTTGACCTTGGTGACCGTGACTTTGAACAGCGCTTCGACGGCGGCGGCGATTTCGTCCTTGGTCGTGTCCATGGCCACGCGGAAGACGACCTTGTTCTGCTCGGAGAGCAGGGTGGCCTTCTCGGTGATCACGGGCGACAGGATCGCGTCGTAGTGGCGGGCGACGGGATTAGCCATCACGCGGCCTCCTTCTCGGCGAAGCGGGCGTTGATCGCATCCACCGCGTCCTTGGTAAGGACCAGCGTATGGCGACGCAGCACGTCGTAGACATTCAGACCGGCGTTCGGCAGCACATCCACGTTGGGAATGTTGCGGGCGGCCAGGGCGAAGTTGTTGTCCACTTCGGCGCCGGCGATGATCAGCGCGTTCTTCAGGCCCATGGTGTCGAACTGGGCGCGAAGCGCGGCGGTCTTCGGATCGGTCAGCACCGCGGCGTCCAGGACGACCAGCGAGCCGGTCTTCACCTTGGACGACAGCGCATGGCGCAGGGCCAGGGCGCGGAACTTCTTGGGCAGGTCGAAGGCGTGGCTGCGGACCACGGGACCGTGGGCCTTGGCGCCGCCGACGAACTGAGCGGCACGGCGCGAACCGTGACGAGCGCCGCCGGAGCCCTTCTGCTTGTACATCTTCTTGCCCGTACGAGAGACCTCGTTGCGGACCTGGATCTTGTGGGTGCCGGCGCGGCGCTTGGCGAGCTGCCAAGTGACCATGCGCTGGAGGATGTCCCCACGGATCTCGTCGATGCCGAACACGGCGTCGGACAGTTCGATCGAACCGCCCTTGGCGCCGTCAAGTTTGATGACGTCGAGTTTCATTATTCTGCGCCCTCGGCTGCGGGGGCTTCGGCCGAGGCCTCTTCCACCGGCGCCGCGTCAGCGGCGGGAGCGACCTGGCCAGCCTTGCGGAAGCCGCCGGGAACCGGGGCTTCAGCCGGACGGGCCGACTTGATGGCGTCGCGGATCTTTACGTAGGTTCCCTCGGTGCCGGGAACCGCGCCCTTGATCAGGATCAGGCCGCGTTCGACGTCGATGCGCCAGACCGAGACGTTCAGGGTGGTGACGGTTTCCTGGCCGAGGTGGCCAGCCATCTTCTTGCCCTTGAAGGTCTTGCCCGGGTCCTGACGTTGACCGGTGGAGCCGTGCGCACGGTGAGACACCGACACCCCGTGGGTGGCGCGCATGCCGCCGAAGTTCCAGCGCTTCATGGCGCCGGCGAAGCCCTTACCGACCGTCTTGGCCGTCACATCGACCTTTTGGCCGGGGACGAAGTGGTCAGCGGTGAACTCGGCGCCGACGTCGATGAGGTTGTCCTCAGTGACGCGGAACTCGGCCAGCTCGTGCTTGGGCTCAACTTCGCCCTTGGCGAAGTGACCACGCATGGCCTTGGAAGTGTTCTTGGCTTTCTTGACGCCGGCTCCGAGTTGGAGGGCGACATAGCCGTCTTTATCCTGGGTCCGATGAGCGGTGACCTGACAGCCTTCGAGGCTGAGGACGGTCACCGGCACATGGGTTCCCGCTTCATCGAAGAAGCGCGCCATGCCCAGTTTCTTGGCGATCACGCCGGTACGCATCGACCGATCCCCTCTAGAGCTTGATCTCGACGTCCACGCCGGCGGACAGGTCGAGCTTCATGAGCGCGTCCACGGTCTGCGGGGTGGGGTCGACGATATCGAGCACGCGCTTGTGCGTGCGGATTTCGAACTGCTCGCGCGACTTCTTGTCGATGTGCGGCGAACGGTTGACGGTGAATTTTTCGATGTGCGTCGGCAGGGGGATAGGCCCCCGCACGGTCGCGCCGGTGCGCTTAGCCGTATTGACGATCTCGCGCGTGGAATGATCCAGCACGCGGTGATCGAAGGCCTTGAGCCGGATGCGGATGTTCTGACGATCCATATCGCTCTTCAATTTCCCCTACAGACGAGGTCCGTCCGCGTGACTTTGACCATTTCAAAGACCAACCCAAACGCCCCTCAAGAGAGACGCTCGTACGCGTAAGTCCGCTAAAAACGAGATAGGCCCGCGCGAAAGACTTCCGCGAGGGCCCCGCCCAGCTTCCCGATTTCTCGGTCGGCTGGGTCGTTCCGCGAACCGCGTCTGCGCTTCAAATCACTTCGAAGCGCACAGCCGATCCAACAGGAGGCGCGTCTATACGTGTGCGACTCGGCCTCGTCAAGGCCAGCAACAGCCCCGGTTCAGGAAGTTTTGGAGGGCGGCCTCAGTAGCAGGACAGGCCGCTGCAGAACTTTTTGCCCTTGGGTCGGCCCCACGTCACGTCGCCGTCCCCGTCATAGGAGACATTGGCCTGTCCGGCCAGCAGACGCACGTTGATGCGGCCCGATCCGTTCATCTTGGCGTTCAGGACGCCGGCGGTTCCGCGGTCGTCGATGCGGCCCGAACCGTTCATCACCAGGGTGGCGCTGGTGACCACCCCCTGCCCCACCACCACGCGCCCGGCGTCCTCCACCGTGGCGGTCAGCCGGCCGTCCACATGGCTGGCGATCACCTGCCCCGGCCCGGCCTGGGTGGCGCTCAGGCTGCTGGAGAGCGACCCCAGCCGCCAGGTCCCGCAGCCGGAGGCCGAGAGCTTCAACGCCCTGCCCGCGCCCGTCTGACCATAGATGGCGCCCTTGGAGACGATCTCGGCGTCCAGGGGAACCCGGACGGTGAGCATGGGAAGATCCTTGAGGGCGATGGTCTGGCCCCAGCGGCTTACCCCGGTGGCCTGGCACGAATAGCCGAACAGCCACGGGATGTTCTGTTCGAACCAGGAGCTGGCGCCGGTCACCCGGGCGCTGCCGCCGGCCACCGGATGGATGGCCAGGCGCGCGTCGGCCTCCAGGGCCATGTCCTGGCGCGCCTCGGGGATAACAATGACCCGGGCGGCCGGCGCCTCGATGGTGAGAACCGGCCTTGCGGCGGCCAGGGTCGGCAGGGCCAGGGCGATCGTGAGACTGAGGAGAAACTTCATGGCCCGATCAGGTCACATAAGTTTACAACTGTAAATCCCATCGCCTCGATGAACCACTTCACGCGGCGCCCAAACTAGCCGACGCTGACATTGCCCGAGCCGACGACCGCCTTGGAAACCTCGCCGGTGACGGACTTCACATGCACATCGCCGGAGCCGGCGATCTTGGCCTTCAGGCTCCCGGCCACGCCGCCGAAGTCGACATTGCCAGATCCCGCGACCGAGGCGTTCACCTCGGTGGCCCTCCCGCTGCGGATGCTGACGTCGCCGGAGCCGGCGATCTTCACGGTCAGCGGCCCGGAGATCGAGGTGACGCTGACGTCGCCCGAACCGGCCACCGAGATCTCCAGCCCGCCGCTGATCGCCTGGGTCCCCACGTCGCCCGAACCCGCCACCCGCAGCACCGCCTCGCCCGAGTCCCCGGTGTGGGTGTCGCCCGAGCCGGCGACATTGATGTTCATCTTCCCCGCCACATTGCCGACCGTCCAGTCACCGCAGCCGGCGTTGGACAGCTCCAGGCTGGCGGTCTTGCCCACCGACCCGAACACCGCGCCGCCGGCCTCGACCTTGGCGTCCCTCGGCATCCGGACCACGATCTGGGGCATGTCGTCATAGGCGATGTCGCCGATCCCGGCGACATAGACCCGCGCCTTGCCGCCCCCGCCGTGGCAGCTCTTGATCTTCCGATCGAGGTTCCCGTCGACGATGGTCTTGGCGCCCATGCTGCGGACCTCAAGCGGCAGGCTGGGATTGGTGGTCAGGAACTCCACCTTGATGTCCTGCCGGTCCTCCGGGATCACCACTACCCGGGCCACGGCGTCCTTCACCTCCACAGTCGCGGCATTGGCGGCGCCGGCGACCAGGGCCAGGGCGGACGCGGCGGTCAGAACGGTCAGAAGACGCATGTCGGTCTCCTCCTCTTGTTGAGCAGTCTTGAGGTGAACCTAGACGCCGGCGCGGGCCCGATCAGCTTAATTCGGGGTCATGACACCGAGGTCATCTTGCGGCCGCCTCGAAGGCCGCCAGCAACCGCTCATGCCGCCACTGCTCGCGGGCCTTGTCGCTGGCGCCGATCAGGTCGGCGCAGCGGCCAGGCTTCGGCTCGGCCTTGCCAATCTGCCCGGCGCAGGCCTTGGCCGGACGGCGATAGGCGCCCGGATCGGCCCAGAGCCCCTCCCCGGTCAGGAAGGAGAAGGCGATGGCGTTGCGCGCCGAGGCCTTGAGGTCGGCATAGCTCGCCCCCTCGTCGGCGGCGCGGGCATACTCATGCGACAGGTCGATCCGCAGGATCCCCGCGTCGTCGGTCGACAGGCTCACCGGCACCCCGCGCCGCCGCAGCCAGGCATAGGGGTGGGCCTTGCCCGAGACCCCCAGGATCGCGTGGTTGGAGGAGAGATTGACCTCCACCAGGATACCCTTGGCGGCCATCTCGGCGGCCAGACCCTCGGCATCGGTTTCCAGCGGCAGATCGACGCCGTGGCCGATGCGCCGGGCGCCCGCCACCCGCACCGCCTCGGCGATGTGGTAGCGCAGCTCCTCGGGCGTGGCATAGGCCATCGTGAGCTCCCCGGCGTGCAGGGCGGCCTTGGCCGTCCGACCATGGTCGGTCAGGAAGTCCACCATCCGCATGTGCAGACTGTAGTGGGTGATCGCCAGCGGATGATCCTCCGGCGCCACCATCTGCAGGCCGACCCATCGCTTGTCGGCGGCCACCAGGGCGACCCCCAGCTGCAACTGGGCGAAGGTCTGTTCCGGTGGGGCGACGCGGCTGGTCTGCACCAGGTAGCGCACCGTCACCTGGCACCCCGGCAGGGCGGCTTGCGTGTCGCACTTCATCAGGCTGCGGGCGCGGGTCTCCATGGCGTCAGTCTCGGCGATGGCGGCCGTGACCAGGGCCTCCAGGCCCGCCGCGCTGTTGGCGGCCTTCTGGGCGGCGAGGTCCCCGCCCTTCCAGCCCACCTGAGCGCCCTTGGCGCGGCTGGCGAAGCCCTGCGGCGTCACCATGGCCTCCAGATAGAAGGTGTTCTGCCGCGCCAGGTTGTCGGCCACATTGGCCAGCATGTCCCCGTCACGCCGGGCGCCCGCCGCGCCGAAGCGGCCAAAGGCGCCGAAGAACTGGTCGTGCCCCGAGCGGTCCAGGAAGTCTGGGCGGCGCACCGAGAAGCTGTCGATCATCGCGGCGCGCAGGATCTCGTCGGTCTTGATCGCGCTGGCGGGCTTCAGGTCCTCGCCAGCCTGGCAGGGCGGCGTGACCGAGAGCGTCTTCACATTGATGCACAGGCCGTCCTCAACGGACCAGGCCAGCAAGGTTTCGGCAAAGATCGCCCCTGAGACGTGGTTGTGCAGTTCGCCGCCCTTGGGCATGGCCCGGGTGAAGGCGGTCAGCTCGCCGCCCGTCATCTTCGCCACATCCGGCGCGGCCTGCGCGCCGTGGGCCACGAGGGCCAGGGCGGTCGCCGCCGCAGCCCAGAATCTCCGGATCATTCGCCCCGCTCCTTTGCCGCAAGCGGCCCGAGCCGGGCGCGCAAGTCAAGGGCGCCTCCGGCGTAGGCGACACCTTGGACTTTTCGTCTCGCCCACCCCGCCCTAGGGTGGCGTCAGGGACGTTTCACAATCGAGAGCGCAGAATGAAAATCGGGGCATGGATTGCGGGGTCGGCCGCCGGCGTTGGCGCGGCCGCCTTGGGCATTGCGGCGCTGGGCGGAGCCCAGGCGCAGGGTTACAATGCGCCGCCGCCAGGCAGCTACTGGCAGAGCTGCCAGAAGGTGCGCGTCGTGGGCACGGTCGAGCCGATACTGCTCGCCGAATGCCGTGACCGCAGCGGCCGCTACCGCAGCTCCAGCCTCGAGTTCGAGGATTGCCGCAGCGAGATCACCAACCAGGACGGGCAACTCGCCTGCCTGAAGGGCGGTCGGAATGGCGGCTGGCAGGGTGGCGGCTACGGCGGCTATCAAGGCGGCGGATACCAGGGTGGCGGCTATCAAGGCGGCGGATACCAGGGTGGTGGATACCAGGGCGGCGGCTATCAGGGCGGCGGCTACGGCAACGGCGGCTACCAGGGCGGCGGTTACAACAGCGGCGGCTATGGGAACAACAACGGCGGCTATGAACGCCCCCGGCCCACCGGCGGCGTGATCACCCTCTTTGACGGGATCGGGTACGCCGGCGCCGGCTTCCGGGCCACCAGCGAAATCACCAACCTGCCCAAACAGTACAACGACCGCGGCCTGAGCCTGAAGATCGAGCGCGGCGAGTGGGAAGTCTGCACGGACAAGGACTTCGGCGGCCGCTGCCAGACCTTCCGCAAGGACGTGTCGGACCTCAACCAGGTCGGCATGGCCTACGCCATCACCTCCATGCGGCAGGTTCGATAGCCCATAAGAAAAGGGCCGCCCGGGTTCCCCCGGACGGCCCTGATCTTGGGTCGTTCGTTTAGGCGGTGAGGCCTACTCGACGATCTTGGCCACGACGCCGGCGCCGACGGTGCGGCCGCCTTCGCGGATGGCGAAGCGCAGGCCCTGGTCCATGGCGATCGGGGTGATCAGCTCCACGTCCAGTTCAGCGTTGTCGCCCGGCATGATCATTTCCACG
>NZ_JAUSCJ010000024.1 GCF_030651185.1 Phenylobacterium sp. | reverse complement strand
AGCGCGCCTTCCAGGTCGAGATAGTTGGTCGGTTCGTCCAGCAACAGCAGGTCGGGCTCGGCGAACAGGGCCGCGGCCAGGGCCACGCGCATCCGCCAGCCGCCGGAGAACTCGGCCATCGGGCGGGCCAGGTCGGCGTGGGAGAAGCCCAGGCCCGAGAGGATTTCCGCCGCCCGGCTGGGGGCGCGGTCGGCGCCGATGTCGCTGAGCCGGGCGTAGATCTCCCCAAGGTGCTCGGGCTCGGCGGTGTCCAGGGAGGCCATCAGGGTCTCGCGCTCGACGTCGGCAGCCAGCACGGTGTCCATCAGCGACACCGGGGTGGCCGGGTGTTCCTGGTCCACCGAGGCGATGCGGGCGGCTTTGGGATAGCCGATCTCGCCGGAGCCCTGATGCAATTGCCCCAGGATCAGCTTGAACAGGGTGGACTTGCCCACCCCGTTGCGGCCCACCAGCCCCACCTTTGAGCCCACGGGCAGGCTGATGGTGGCCTCGTCGAAGAAACGACGGCCCCAGGAGTCGAAGACGAGTTCGTGGATCTGAAGCATGGGAGGCGAACTTACAAAGCAGGTTGAGAGAAAAGCGGCGCCGTACGGCCGCCGCGGATGTCGTCGCTCGCGGCGTTGACTAGGATCTGATCAACCGTCTCTCGATGACGCGGGCTCCATAACAGAGCTCGCCGCCGCAGTCGCGCGTAACCTGCCTTGGCGCTGTCACGTCGGGCGGCTATAAGCCCGCACCCTTGAGCGCGGACGGCCGCGCCACAGATACAAAGAACAAGCCAAAGACCATGACTGAACGCACCTTCTCGATCATCAAGCCGGACGCCACCAAGCGCAACCTGACTGGCAAGATCAACGCGGTGATCGAAGACGCGGGCCTGCGCATCGTCGCCCAGCGCCGGATCAAGATGACGCAAGACCAAGCCAAGAAGTTCTACGAAGTCCACGCCGAGCGTCCCTTCTACGGTGAACTCGTCGAGACCATGATCTCGGCCCCCGTGGTCGTGCAGGTCCTGGAAGGCGACAACGCCATGGCCCGCTATCGCGAAGTCATGGGCGCCACCAACCCCGAGCAGGCCGCCGAGGGCACCATCCGCAAGCTGTTCGCCCTGAACGTCGGCGAGAACTCGGTGCACGGTTCCGACAGCGTCGAGAACGCCGCGATCGAGATCGCCCAGTTCTTCAAGGACGAAGACATCGTTGGCTAAGCGAACGGTCCGCTAGCGGACCTCGCGTCACCGTTTCCAAGGAGCCCTCCATGCGCTAGCTGAGGCTGGTCGCAGGGAGGGCTTTTTCGTGGGCGCAGCAGCGGGTGAAACCTTCCCAGAAATCCGCGAGGCGGTGCGCCGGCTCTGCGCGCAGTTCCCCGGCGCCTATTGGCGCACCCTGGACCGCGACCGCATCTATCCCACCGAGTTCGTCACGGCGCTGACGGAGGCCGGGTTCCTGTCGGTGCTGATCCCCGAGGCCTATGGCGGGTCGGGCCTGGGCCTGGCGGCGGCCACGGCGGTGCTGGAGGAGATCCACCGCTCGGGCTGCAACGGCGGCGCCTGTCACGCCCAGATGTACACCATGGGCGCCCTGCTGCGGCACGGCAGCGAGGCCCAGAAGCAGGCCTATCTCCCGAAGATCGCCAGCGGTGACCTGCGGCTGCAGGCCTTCGGCGTCACCGAGCCCACGGCCGGCACCGACACCACCCGAATCTCCACCTTCGCCCGGCGCGAAGGGGACAAGTACGTCGTCAACGGTCAGAAGCTGTGGATCAGCCGCGCCGAGCACTCCGACCTGATGATCCTGCTGTGCCGGACCACGGCCCGCGAGGACGCCGCCAAGCCGACCGCCGGGATGAGCGTGCTGCTGGTGGACATGCGGCAGGCGGTGGGGCGCGGCCTGACCATCAATCCGGTCCGCACCATGCTGAACCACGCCACCACGGAGCTGTTCTTCGACAATCTGGAGGTGCCGGTGGCCAATCTGATCGGCGAGGAAGGCAAGGGCTTCGGCTACATCCTGGACGGCATGAACGCCGAGCGGATCCTGATCGCTGCGGAGTGCATCGGCGACGCCAAGTTCTTCATCGACCGGGCCAGCGCCTACGCCACCGAGCGGGAAGTGTTCGGCCGGCCCATCGGCCAGAACCAGGGGGTGCAGTTCCCCATCGCCCGGGCCTATGTCCAGATGACCGCGGCCTCGCTGATGGTGGACAAGGCCGCAACGATGTTCGACTCGGGCGAGCCCTGCGGGACCGAGGCCAACATGGCCAAGATGGTCGCCTCCGAAGCCTCATGGTTCGCCGCCGACACCTGCCTGCAGACCCACGGTGGCTTCGGCTTCGCCGAGGAGTACGACATCGAGCGCAAGTTCCGCGAGACGCGGCTGTATCAGGTGGCGCCGATCTCCACGAACCTGATCCTGAGCCACGTGGGCACCCACGTGCTCGGCATGCCGAAGTCATTCTGATGTACGATCTGCTCAAGGGCCTGAGGGTGGTGGAGGGCTCGGCCTTCGTGGCGGGGCCGACCTGCGGGCTGTACCTGGCCCAGATGGGCGCCCAGGTGATCCGGTTCGACAATATCGGCGGCGGGCCGGACTTCCGGCGCTGGCCGCTCTCGCCCGGCGGCGACAGCCTCTACTGGGAGGGGCTGAACAAGGGAAAGATGTCCGTCGCCCTGGACCTGGCCCGTCCCGAGGGCCGCGAGCTGGCCCAGCGCCTGGCCGCCGCGCCCGGCGAGGACGGGGGGCTGTTCGTCACCAACTTCCCGGTGGACGGCTTTCTCTCCTACGAGAAGCTCAGCGCGATCCGGCCCGACCTGATCTGCGTGAGGGTCATGGGCTGGGCCGACGGGTCGCAGGGCATGGACTACACGATCAACTCGGCCCTGGGCCTGCCGCTGATGACCGGGCCGGTGGGGGACGAGCGGCCGGTGAACCACGTACTGGCGGCCTGGGACCTGCTGACCGGGGCCTATTGCGCCTTTTCCCTGGTCTCGGCCCTGCTGGCCCGGATGCGCGGGCAGGGTGGCCGCGAGATCCGCGCGCCGCTGTCGGACATCGGGGCCGCCACCATGGCCAATCTGGGCTTCACCGCCGAGACCCTGCTGGCCGGCCACCAGCGGCCGCGCATGGGCAACGACATCTACGGCGCCTTCGGCCGCGACTTCACCACCAAGGACGGTCAGAAGCTGATGCTGCTGGCCATCACCCCCAAGCAGTGGAGCAAGGCCCTGGAGACCCTGGGGATCGTGGCCGAGGCCGCCGCCGTGGAGGCCGAACTCGGGGTCTCCTTCGCCACCGACGAGGGCTTGAGGTTCACCCATCGCGCCCGGCTCTATCCGCTGTTCGAGCGCGCCTTCGCCGCCCGGACGGCGGCCGAGCTTACGCCCGCCTTCGACGCCGGCGGGGTGACCTGGGGGGCCTATCAGACCCTCGAGGCGGCGCTGGAGGATCCGCGCCTCTTCAAGGCCAATCCGGTATTCCAGGATGTGGCGCACCCCAGCGGGCTGAGCTATCCGGCGCCCGGCGCCATGGCCACCATCCCGCAGGACCCGCGTGGCGACGTGCGGCCGGCGCCGAAACTGGGCCAGCATACCGACGAGGTGCTGGCCGAGGTTCTGAAGATGTCGGACGGCGAGATCGCCCGGCTGCATGATGCGAAGATCGTCGCCGGACCGGAGGGCAAATGAACCAGACCATCGCTGTCGAGGAAACCGGGCCGGGCCTGTTGGTGGTCACCCTGTCGCGGCCCGAGGCGGCCAATTCGCTGAACACCGCCATGGGCCGCGAGCTGCTGGCCCTATGGATGCGCATCGCCGACGACGAGAATGTGCGCGCCGTGATCCTGACCGGGGCGGGACGGTTCTTCTGCGCCGGCGCCGACCTGAAGGAACGTGACGGCATGTCCGATGCGGCCTGGGGCGAGCAGCATCGGATGTTTGAGGACATGATCCGCGCCCAGCTGGCCTGTCCCTTCCCGGTGATCGCGGCGGTGAACGGCGCAGCCATGGGGGGCGGGGCGGAGATGGCCTTGGCCTGCGACTTCGCCTGGGCGTCGGAGACGGCAAGGATCGGCCTGCCGGAGGCGGGGCTGGGGATCATTCCGGGTCTTGGCGGCACTCAGCTGCTGACCCGGGCCGTCGGCGA
The DNA here is from genome assembly GCF_030651185.1 of Phenylobacterium sp. Classification (GTDB taxonomy): domain Bacteria; phylum Pseudomonadota; class Alphaproteobacteria; order Caulobacterales; family Caulobacteraceae; genus Phenylobacterium. The sequence goes on along the minus strand of NZ_JAUSCJ010000024.1, from coordinate 22,123 downwards.
GCGGCGCGCCTCCGAACTGCTGATGTCTGGCGCGCCCATCGATGCGGCCGAGGCTCTGGCCGTCGGGATCGTCAACCGGGTCTGCGCGCCAGAAGAGCTGCTGCCGAAGGTGCTGGAGCGCGCCGCCCTGATCGCCTCGAAGGCCCCGCTGTCGGTGCGGGCCCTGAAGCGGGTGGTGCGGGGTGGGGCGGTGCTGCCACTGGACGAGGCGATGGCCCTTGAGCTCGACGCCTACAACCATCTGTTCACGACTGAAGATCGGCGAGAGGGTGTGGCGGCCTTCAACCAGAAGCGGCCGCCGACCTTCCGGGGCGTCTAGCGCGCCCCGGGGCGGTGGATCTGGCTGTCCCTCAGGAAGGGCGAGTGGAGCCGTTCGTAGCCGGGAATGTCCGACCCGCTGACCAGGGCGTCAATCAGCGCCGACCCGCTCAGTCCGCAGGGTGGCGAACCGCCCTTCATGGCCTGCCAGAGGTCGCGCGCCTCCTGGTCGATATGTTGTTCGCGGGTCATTTCGTCCTCAATCTCAGGTGAGGGTAAGCCGTGGGATTGAAGGCGGTTCCGAAAAAATTCCTATCTTTACCGTAACTTGACGTTAACTTGGCGATTGTGTGGCCAGATGTTGGCCTCAGGCTGCGGCCAGTTCCCCGCAAACGAAGGCGTCCTCGCCGGCCGCCAGCAGGCCCTCCAGCACCGCGGGCGCGTCATCGGGCGCCACGATCAGGATCAGGCCGACGCCGCAGTTGAACGTGCGGCGCAGTTCATGGTCGGAGACGCCGCCCACCTCCTGCATCCAGGCGAACACCGGGGGCAGGGCCCAGGCGTTCCAGTCGAACTTCGCTTCCAGGCCGGGCGCGATGGCGCGGGGCGGGTTCTCGATCAGGCCGCCGCCGGTGATGTGGGCGCAGCCCTTGATATGGCCGGCCTTGATCTGCGGCAGGACGCTCTTGATGTAGATGCGGGTGGGGGCCATCAGCGCCTGCGCCAGGGTCTTGCCCTGCTCGAAGGGGGCCGGGGCGTCCCAGGCCAGGCCTGAGCGCTCGACGATACGGCGCACCAGGGAATAGCCGTTGGAATGCGGGCCGCTGGAGGCCAGGCCAATGATCAGGTCGCCGGCCTGCTGGTCGTCCAGGCGCGGCAGCACCGCGCCGCGCTCGACGGCGCCCACCGAGAATCCGGCCAGGTCATAGTCGCCTTCGCCGTACATGCCTGGCATTTCTGCGGTCTCGCCGCCCACCAGGGCCGCGCCGGCCTGGCGGCAGCCCTCGGCGATGCCGCCCACCACGCGGGTGGCTTCCTCGACGTTCAGCTTGCCGGTGGCGAAGTAGTCCAGGAACAGCAGGGGCTCGGCGCCCTGGGCCAGCAGGTCGTTGACGCACATGGCCACCAGGTCGATGCCGACTGTGTCGTGCATGCCGGTGTCGATGGCCACCTTCAGCTTGGTGCCGACGCCATCGGTAGTGGAGACCAGCAGGGGATCGGCGTAGCCGGCCGCCTTCAGATCGAACAAGGCGCCGAACCCGCCCAGCGCGGCGTCCGCACCGGGGCGGCGCGTGGCCTTGGCCAGGGGCTTGATGGCCTCGATCAGGGCATTGCCCGCGTCGATGTCGACACCGGCTTGAGCATAGGTGAGGCCGTTCGGGCGGTCGGTCATGGAGAAATAGGCCTCAAGAAATTCGCCGCCGGGGTTGCAGACTCGGGCGTGCGCGGGGCTATAGCTAATTGATGACGCCGATTACAACCACCGCCGAACTGGCGGCGTACTGTGACAAAATCAAAGGCCAGCCTTTCGTCGCCGTGGACACCGAGTTCATGCGCGAGACCACCTACTGGCCCAAGCTCTGTCTGATCCAGGCCGCCGCCCCCAACGCCGAGTGCGTTATTGACCCCCTGGCCGAGGGCCTGGACCTGGAGCCGTTCCTGGAAATCCTCCGGGACGAGAGCATCGAGAAGGTGTTCCACGCCGCCCGCCAGGATGTTGAAATCTTCAACAATCTCAAAGCGATGCCCAAGCCTCTGTTCGACACCCAGGTGGCGGGCATGGCGGCGGGTTATGGCGAGCAGATCGCCTATGACGCCCTGGTGCGCCAGATGCTGAAGATCGAGTTGGACAAGTCCAGCCGCTTCACTGACTGGGCGCGGCGGCCGCTTTCCGAGGCCCAGCTGACCTATGCCTTGGCCGACGTGACGCACCTGGCGGCGCTCTATCCCATGCTCAAGGCGCGGCTGGAAAAAGAAGGCCGGCTGGCCTGGGTGCACGACGAGATGCAGAATCTCTGCGATCCCGCCGTCTACGACGTGGAGCCTGAGAACGCCTGGAAGCGGCTCAAGCCGCGCCGCCACACCTCGAAATACTTGGCGGTCTACAAGGCCGTCGCCGCCTGGCGCGAGCGCACAGCGCAGCAGCGCGACCAGCCGCGCGGCCGCATCCTGAAGGACGAGGCCATCGACGAGCTGGCGACCCAGGCGCCGACCGATGCGGCCTCCATCGATCGGATGCGTTCGGTGCCCAAGGGCTTCTCGGGCTCGCGGTTCGGGCCAGATCTGCTGGACGCCATCAAGGAAGCGCTCAAGGACCCCGACGCCTACGCCCCGGTCATCGAGCGCAGCAAGATCTCCGCCTCGCCCGCCGCCGGCGCCGTGGTGGAACTGCTCAAGGTGCTGCTGAAGGCCCGCGCCGAAGACTCCGGCGTGGCGTCAAAGCTGATCGCTACGGTCTCGGACCTCGAACAGATCGCCAATGACGACAACGCCAAGACCCCAGCCCTGGTGGGCTGGCGTCGCGAGGCGTTCGGCGAGGACGCCCTGAAGCTGAAGCGCGGCGAACTGGCCCTGGTGCTGGACGGCACGCGGGTGCGGGTGGTCGAGGTGCGGCGCGCGCCCAAGGCCAGCGCGGCCGAATAATGCTGCGCCTGCTCCTCAACCTCCTCTGGTTCGTGCTGGGCGGGTTCGTCTCAGGGCTGCTGTGGCTGCTGTCGGGGGTGTTGCTGGCCATCACCATCGTCGGTCTGCCCTGGGCCTTCGCCGCCTTCCGCATCGCCGGGTTCAGCGCCTGGCCCTTCGGGCGGCAGGTGGTGTCGCGTGATCTGCACACCGGCCGCGAGGATCTGGGCACCGGGCCGTTGGGCTTTGTGATGAATGTGGTGTGGTTCGTTCTGGGCGGTTGGTATCTGGCCCTGAGCCATCTGGTCATGGCCCTTGGTCTGGCCGTGACCATCATCGGCATCCCGTTCGCCCTGCAGCACGTGAAACTGGCCCTGATCTCGCTCGCGCCGGTCGGCAAACAGGTCGTCGAGGTTTAACGCGCCGCCGACCTCCAACGGTGTCATCCCGGAAAGCGCGTAGCGCTTGTCCGGGACCCATGCGCGCGGGGCTCGCCGGATGAATCGGCGCCTATCGGTCCCGGTCTTCCGCCGCGCGAGAACCGGGATGACACGAGAGTATGTCCCCAGCGGACGCACAGCTTATCCCCAGGCCATCCACAACCCATCCACAGGCTGGGCAGCCGCGACTACAGCCCGACTTCGCTGGGCGAGGCCTCGTTGATCAGCGGCTCGCCGGCCAGGAAGCGCTTCAGGTTGTCGACGAACAGCTGGTCGCCGCGGGCCGCGGTGCCCTGGCCCGAGTTGGAGGTGTGGGCGCTGATCCGCACCTTGGGGTGGTCCCACATCCAGCTGTCGGCGGGCAGGGGCTCGGCCTTGAAGACGTCCAGAACCGCATGGCCCGGCCTGTCGGCGTCCAGGCCGCGCTGGAGCGCGTCCTCGTCCACCAGGCCGCCGCGACCGATATTGATCAGGATGGCGCCCGGCTTCATGGCGGCGAAGAAGGCGTCGTTGGCCATGTCACGGGTGTCGTCGTTCAGGGCGCAGGCCAGGACGACGACATCGCTCTGCGGCAGCGCCTGGGTCAGGCCCGCCAGGGTGATGGTGGCGTCGGCCATCTCCGCCGGCTTGTCGCTGTGGCGGACCACCGTCAGGTGCACGCCGAAGGCCTTGGCCCGCCGCGCGATCTCCGTGCCGATGGCGCCGGCTCCCACCAGGGTCCAGCGGGTCTGGCTGACCTCCCGATACGGCGTCGACTTCCATTCCCTCTTCGCCTGCAAGTCGCGTTGGACGGCGATCGGCGCGATGAGGGCGAGGGCGTGGGCCAGGACATATTCGGCGATGGCCACGGCTTGGGCGTTGCTCTTGGAGAGCCGCACCCCCTTGGCCATCACCGACTTGAAGATCGGCGCGTCGATGCCGGCGTTGAAGGTTTGCATCCACTGGGTCTTGGAGCCCTTGAGAATCCGGCCCATCAGGGCCGGCAGCAGGCCGCCGCCATAGGCGTCCAGGGTGGTCCAGACGATCTCGGGATCGACCTCCTCGGCGCTGATCTCCTGCCCCCCGCGCTGGAAGCGCTCCGGGCCCGCCAGGGTGATGATGTCCAGATCGCCCGCGAAGGGCGCGATGCGGGCCTTCACCCGCTCATAGGCGGCGGCGGAGAGCAGAAGCTGCATGATCAGGCCAATTCGAGTTTGAGTTTCAGCGCCTGAGCCAGGGTGGCGGCGCGTTTTGCGGTCTGCTCTCCCAGCAGCATGTCGCGCCAGGCGGGCTCGGCGCTCAAGGTCAGCTGGCCGCCATCGATCACCAGACTGGCATGGGGCAGCAGGGTGGCGTTGCGGCCCGAGAGATCGCAGCCCAGGCGCACGGCGGCGCCCAGGGCGCGGGCCCGCTGGCGGCGTTCCACGGTCAGCACCTTGGCGATGGTGTCCGGCTCCGGCGTCGTCGGCGCGCTTGAATGGCGGGCGAAGGCGACGCAGGCCAGGAAGGCGCGCTCGGCATGGGTCATGCCGGCGATCGGTGCGCGCAGCACCTGATCGAAGGCCAGGTCGGCCCGATGGTCGGGGTGCAGGCGTGCGCCGAGGTCGGCCAGGCGGCAGGCCGCCGCGGTCAGCACCCGGTCGCGCTCCCCAAACACCGGCGGCAGCTTGGCGAAGGCCCGGGTCAGCCAGGTTTCCAGGGCGAGGCCCAGGTCCTGGGAGAGGCCCCGCACCGCGGTGAGCGCCTCGCAGCCCTCAATCAGGGGATCCCGGGCGCGCTCGTCGGGCGACATGGCCTCCAACAGCAGGCCCTCGCGCAGGCCGTAGGCGGAGATCACCACCTTTTCGACGCTCAGCCGCTCGATCAGGGCGTCCAGCACCAGGGCGGAATAGGGCAGGGTGTCGAACCGCTTCTTGGACAGGCCCTGGATGCGTTCCAGGGAGCCGCGCGACTGCTTGGCCACAAAGCGGGCGACGTCCTGAGCGTCGGCGCGGGTCATCTCGTACTGGTGGGCCACCCGCAGAGGGTAGTCGGCCATCACCATGTGCAGCAGGGCGAGGTTCCGCCACGCGCCGCCGACGGCCTGAAACTGGCGGGTGGCGAAGCGTTCGCCCATCGGCGCCAGCGCGGTGTCAATTCGCTTGCGGGTCTTGTCCACCTCCAGCGGGCGCGGCGCGCCCAGCGAGAAGGGGCCGAGCGCCAGGGTGACGCCGTCACCGGACTGACCGTCCTTGAGCCGGATCAGCTCCAGGCTGGAGCCGCCGAGATCGCCCACCACGCCCTGGGCGTCGGGCTGTCCGGCGATCACGCCGAGGGCGGCATACCGCGCCTCTTCCTCGCCGGTGAGGATACGGACCCGCAGACCGGTCTCAGCCTGCACGCGGGCCAGGAACGCCCCGCCGTCGACGGCGTCACGGGCCGCGGCGGTGGCGACCACCATGATTTCCGAGGCGTTCAGCCCATCCAGCACGGCGCGGAAGCGGCGCATGGCCGCTATGGCGGTCTCGATGCCTTCGGGCGACAGCCGTCCGGTGGCGGGCAGGTCGCGGCCAAGACCCGCCAGGGCCTTTTCGTTGAACACGGTCCAGATCGCCCGGCCTTCCAGCCGGTAGATGACGAGCCTTACGGAGTTCGAACCCAGGTCGATGACGGCGGCCTGGCGACCGGGTGAGCTATCCGTGCGTGGCCACATGATCGATCGCGCGCGGCATGTCCTTCACCTTCTGCCCCCGGCCTGACAGGCTGGGATTGGTCATGAAGTACTCGTGCGCAGAGAAGGCGCCCGGGTGGTCCCACGACGGATCGCGGGTATAGCGGCCCTCGCCGTCCAGCGTCCAGCTTTGCGCTTCGTCTTTCAGGTTGGCGACCATGATCTGCTGCAGCACCTGCTGGTGCACTGTGGGGTTCTCCACCGGGGTCAGGCACTCCACCCGTCGGTCCAGGTTACGCGGCATCCAGTCGGCCGAGGAGATGAAGACCCGGGTCTCCGCCGAGGGCATGGGGGCGCCATTGGCGAAGGCCACGATGCGGGAGTGCTCCAGGAAGCGGCCGACGATGGACTTGACCCGGATGTTCTCCGAAAGGCCCGCCACGCCGGGGCGCAGGCAGCAGATGCCGCGCACCACCAGGTCGATGGAAACCCCGGCCTGGCTGGCTTCATACAGGCAGTCGATCAGAACGGGATCGACCACCGAGTTGAGCTTGGCCCAGATGGCCGCGGGCTTGCCGGCGCGCGCGTTGGCGACCTCACGACCGATCAGGGTCAGCAGGTCATGCTTCATGGTGATCGGCGAGAAGGACAGCTTCTCCAGTCGGTCCGGCGTGGCGTAGCCGGTGATGTAGTTGAACAGCCGCGCGCTATCGCGGCCCAGGGCCGGGTCGGTGGTGAACAGCGACAGGTCGGTATAGATGCGGGCGGTGACCGGGTGGTAGTTGCCGGTGCCGAAGTGGCAGTAGGTGCGAAGGTTGTCGCCCTCCTTGCGGACCACCATCGAGAGCTTGGCGTGGGTCTTGTACTCCACGAAGCCGAAGACGACGTGGACCCCGGCGCGTTCCAGGTCGCGCGCCCATTTCAGGTTCGCCTCCTCGTCAAAGCGGGCCTTGATTTCCACCAGGGCGGTGACGTTCTTGCCGTTCTCTGCGGCCTCGATCAGGGCCGCGACGATGGGGCTGTCGGAGGATGTCCGGTAGAGGGTCTGCTTGATGGCCAGCACATTGGGGTCGCGGGCCGCCTGACGCAGGAACTGCACCACCACGTCGAAGCTCTCGAAGGGGTGGTGAACCAGAATGTCCTTCTCGCGGATCGCGGCGAAGCAGTCGCCGGCATGGTCGCGGATGCGCTCGGGGAAGCGAGGCTCGAAGGCTTTGAACTTCAGGTCCGAACGGTCTGGCGGAATCAGCTGGGAAAGTTCGTCTAGGCCCAGCAGGCCGTCGATCATCAGGATGTCGTCCTGCTGAGCGTGGAGGTTGTTGACGATGAAGACCCGAAGCTCCTCGGGCATGGCCTGTTCGATCTCGACCCGCACGACCGAGCCCAGGCGGCGCTGTTTGAGGCGGGCCTCGAACTCCCGCATCAGGTCCTCGGCCTCTTCCTCGATCTCGATGTCGCTGTCGCGGATCAGGCGGAAGACGCCCTGGGCCTCGATCTCGCAGTCGGGGAACAGGTGGTCGAGGAAGAGGGAGACCATGTTCTCCAGCGAAATGAAGCGGCGCTCGGGTTTGCGGCGGCGCGACGGGGTGGCGGGCAGGGTCCAGAACCGGGCGACCTGGGCCGGGATGGGGACCAGGGCGTAAAGCAGGCGGCCGTCGGACTGGCGGCGCAGCTTCAGCGCCAGGGAGAAGGCCAGGTTCGGAATGAAGGGGAAGGGGTGGGCCGGGTCGATGGCCAGCGGGGTGAGAACCGGGAACAGGCGGCTGACGAAGGTGTCCTCTAGAGCCGCCTTCTCGGCGGCCGTGACATCCTGGGGCCCGACCACGTGCAGGCCCTCGCCGGTCAGTTCCTCGCAAAGCTCCCGCCAGCGGGTCTGCTGGCCGCCCATCAGGTCGGCGGCCTCGGTATTGACCCGTTCCAGCTGTTCGGCCGGAGTCAGGCCATCCTGGCTGACCACCCGGACGCCTTCGCGGACCTGGGCCTTCAGGCCGGCCACGCGGACCATGTAGAATTCGTCGAGGTTGTTGGCCGAGATCGACAGGAAACGCAGGCGTTCCAGCAGCGGGTGGCGGGCGTTCTGGCTCTCGCCCAGCACCCGCCTGTTGAAGGCCAGCCAGGACAGTTCCCGGTTGAAGAACCGGGCCGGCGAGGCCAGCAGCTCGGCGTCAACGCTCAGGGGGCCGCGCCCGATTTCGACACCGTCGGATCGCAGGGGCGCGGCATAGGGCATGGGCAGGCTTTCCGAGGTTGGCGATCGGACCTGTTCTGATCCAACCGACTTGAGGCTTCAAGTCATCCGTCGAAAAGATCAAGATTGTCCGTATCATCTTCAAGAATCTGTCGCGCCAGGGCGCGGGAAATGGGCCGCTGTTCCTCGTCGGCCGCCTCGTCCAGCTTCCTGACGATTTCGCGGGCCGCCGGGATCGACCTTTCCATCCGCCGCAGCAGATAGGGGAAAACATCCTTGGGCGGGCGAATGCTCCGTTCCCGGAAGAATTTTCTCAACACACCTTCCAGCACCTCGTCGTCCGGCTCCTCGATCAGGGCGACGGGCAGGGCGTTGAGGCGGGACCGCAGGTCGGGAAGCTCAGCGGGCCAAGCGGCCGGCGCCAGCCGGGCCGTGAGCAGCAGGCTGCCCCCGTCATGGCCGGCCATGTTGATCAGGTGGAACAGGGTCTCGGCGTCCATCCCCTGGTCGACGTCCTCCACCAGCACCGGGCGGCCGTTGGCGGCCGAGACATCGGTTGCGCCCCGATCCAGGACCAGGGCGCCGGCCAGGGCGGCCCAGCCTTGGGCCAGGTGGGTCTTGCCGATCCCCTCGGCGCCCACCAGCACCAGGCAACCGCCATGCCAGGCGGGCCAGGCGTCCAGGGTCGCGATGGCCTGGGCGTTCGAGGGGCCCAGGCAGAGGTCGCGGCGCGCATAGGATACGGGCCGCCTGAGGCTCAGGCGCAGCTGTCGCACTATGCGGCTCGTGGGGCGGCGGACGTCACGGGGCAGGGTTTACCAACCTCGCCCCCTGAGGTCGATGAAGGCGCGCGTCGCGCCTGGGGACCAAAGGCGCCGGCCTGTTGACGGCCGGGCGCCGCGTGGCGGGGCAATCGGGCGCCTGTCTGTGCGGCGATCCAGCTATTCCTCAGTGAAGAGACCAGCTTGACCACTTGCCGCTGTTTCCGGCCGGGACAGTAGGCGAGCCTAATCCCACACCAAGAACGGTGAGCTGGGGATAGCTCGATGAACATTCTGAATCTGCGCCGCGTGGCGCTGTTGTCCGGCGCGGCCATGGCCGCGGTGCTGAGCGCGCCGACCTGGGCGCTGGCCCAGGCGTCGGGCACGGTGGAGGAACTGGTGGTGACCGGCAGCCGGGTGTCGGAGGCCTCGGTGGCCATCGGCACCGACCAGGCCACGGCCACCGTCGCCATCACCCGGGAGGCCCTCTTGTCCGCGCCCGCCGGGGTGACCGGCCTGAAGATGCTGGAGTCCCTGCCGGGCTTCAACGTCCAGGCCAACGACGCCTTGGGCATGTACGAATTCGGCAACTCGGTCTCGGTGCGGGCCTTCAATTTCCAGCAGATCGGCTTCCTGCTGGACAACATCCCCATGGGCCGCAGCGACCAGTTCGGCGGCAGCCCCATCTATCGCTATGTGGACAACGAGAACCTCCTGCGGGTGACCGCATCGGCCGGCTCCGGCGATGTCAGCCTGCCGAGTTACGCCTCGCTCGGCCCGATCGTCAGCTACCTCACCCAGGTTCCGGACGAGGAATTCGGCGGCGTGCTGAGCCAGAGCCTGGGCAGCGACAACCTGCGCCGCACCTTCGCCCGCATCGACCTCGGCGAGCACGCGGGCCTGTCGGGCTATGTCAGCGGCTCCTGGATCCACGGCGATCTCTGGCGCGGCCCGGGCGACATCGATCGCACCCACTACGAGGCCAAACTGCGCTACGAGATCGGGGAAGGGGCGATCACCTTCCAGACGGTCCACAATGACTATTTCGACTACGACTCGCCGTCGATCACCAAGGCGCAGTATGCCGGAACCGCCGGCGACGTCTTCGGCCGATCGGGCCGCGGTTTCGCCTATCTCGGCTATGTGCCGGTGCTGCCGGTGACGGCCGCCGGGATCACCTACTCCAACACCGGCTACAACCAGTACTACAAGCAGGCCGTGAACAGCCGGCAGGACCATCTCTATGGCCTGACCTACGACACCCCGATCGGCGAGGCGGTGAAGCTGACGGTCGGCGCCTACTATGAGTCCAAGGAGGGCTACGGCGTTTCGCCGGAGGCCTATGCCACCTCGCTCACCAACTACAATAACGAGCGCCTGATTGTGCCGGGCCTGTTCGCGCCGCTGGGCCTGCAGTACGGCCTGTCGACGGTGGACGGCACGCGCCAGGGCGCGACCGGAAAGCTGACCTGGAGCTTCGCCAACCACGACATCTCGGCGGGCGTCTGGGTGGAGAACGACGAGTATCACCGCACCCAGCAGCGCTACAACCAGGTGGGCGGCAGCCCCGACGGTGCGCCGCTGCTGAGCCAGCCGGTCCACCTGCAGCGCAACTACGTCTCCACCCGCGACACGGTGGAGTTCTTCCTGAAGGACACCGTCAGCCTGTTCGATGACCGGCTGAAGATCGACCTGGGCTTCAAGAGCCTGAGCGTCGACTACAACATCGCCGGCTACCGCAATCCCGGCGACTTCATCGCACGCCGCCAACCCTCGATCTCCAAGACCTGGGAGGACAGCTTCCTGCCGCAGGTTGGCGCGGTGTTCGACGTCAACGGCCGCGACCAGATCTTCGCGTCCTACTCCGAGAACATGGCCCTGCCGCGGGGCGCCGACGACATCTTCTCGGCCGCCAGCCCCCTGGCGCCCGGACCTGAGGCGGAAACCTCCACCAACTGGGAAATCGGCTATCGCGCCAACCGGCCGACCTTCAACGCCTCAGTCGTGGCCTACAAGACCACCTTCGAGAACCGGCTGCAGGCCTTCGCCTCGATCGTGCCGGGCTCCACGACGACCGAGACCTTCTCCCAGAATGTCGGCGCCGTGAACGCCCACGGGGCGGAATTCAGCGGCCAGTGGAAGCCGGAGTTCCTGGGCGGGAAGGTCTATTTCAACTCCAACCTGAGCTACAATATCGCCGAGTTCCAGGACAGCTTCCCGGGCTTCGCCATCGCCGGGAAGCGGGTGCCTGACTTCCCCGAATGGCTGTGGACCGGGGGCGTGACCCTTGAGCCCGTCGAGGGCGCGGTGATCAATGTCTCGGCGCGCCACATCAGCTCGCGCTTCACCAACTTCGTGAACACAGAGCAGACGGACGGCTACACGATCTACAACGCCTATGTGGACCTGGGCGACGGGTTCGGCGCGGGGCCGTTCGAGCAGATCAAGGCCCGGGTGAATATCGACAACATCCTGGACGAGGACTACCTGGGCACGGTCAACGCCACGACCAACACCCCGGCGAGCTTCCGGCCAGGACCGCGCCGCACCATCCAGTTCACGATCTCGGCGGAGTTCTAGCCTACGGCGAGGTTGTCCCGGGCCATGACCGCCCATGGTCCGGGATGAGCCGCCACAGAGCGCTGCCGGCGCGGGGTCAGACCTTCTCGGCGCCCCGATCACGGGCCGACATCAGGGACCAGCCTTCGGGGCGGAGCAGTTCGATGGGAGAGAAGCGGACCTTGTAGTCCATCTTCTCCGAGCCCCGGACCCAATAGCCCAGATAGACGTAGGGCATGTCGGTGAGGCTGGCCTGGACCAGATGGTCCAGGATCACGAAGGAACCCAGGCTGCGGCGCCCTTGGGTCGGATCGTAGAAGCTGTAGACCAGGGACAGGCCGTCGCTCATCAGGTCGACCAGGGCGCAGGCGATCAGATCGCCGGGGCCGCCGTCCCTTGAACGCAGCCGGTACTCGATGATGTGGGTGCGGACCGCGGTATCCTCGACCATGGCGACGTAGTCGGGCCAGGTCATCTCGGCCATGCCGCCATCGGCGTGGCGGGTCAGGAGGTAGCGCCGAAGCAGATCGAACTGCTCCATCGTGGCTTCGGCCTCCACCAGGTGGCGCTCGATGTCGTCGTTGCGCGCCATCGTCTTGCGCTCCGAGCGCGAGAAGATGTAGTCGGCGGCGGGAATCCGAGCCGAGACGCAGGCCGAGCAGGTCTCGCAGGCGGGGCGGTAGGCGATGTTCTGGGAGCGGCGGAAGCCGACCTGGGTCAGGGAGTCGTTGACTGTGGCGCCGTCTGACAGGGGCAGGTGGGCGAAGACCTTCCGCTCATGACGTTCCGGCAGATAGGGACAGGGGCTCGGCGCCGTCAGGAAAAACCTGAGTTGTCGGGTCGGAAAATGTTGCGTCACGGACTTGCGATCGCTCTCGAACCACTGCGTCGGTCCCGATTAGGCGTCATGCCGGTGGGTTGCGCAAGTGTTCCGAGAGTCACAGCCTAGAACCCATTATCCGGCGGCAGCACCGGGGCTTCCCGCAGCAGCACGATGGCGATGCGCCGGTTGCCGGGCAGGGTGGGATCGTCCGGGTACAGCGGTTCGGAATTGGCCTTGCCCGCCACCTGATAGACACGGTCCGGATCCACCCCGGTGGATTGCAGCAGCCGGCGCGAGGCGTCGGCCCGAGCCGAGGACAGCGCCCAGTCGCTGTCGGCCTTGCGCCCGTTCATGCTGGCTGAGGTGTGGCCGGAGATGCTGACCCGGTTGGGGAGCTGGTTGACGATCTTGCCCACGGCCCGCAGCAGCAGCTTGGCGCGGTCGTTGGGCTGGACCTGGCCTTCATTGAAGAGCGAGCGGCCCTCCTGATCCACCAACTGGATGCGCAATCCCTCGGGCGTCTGGTCGATGATGATGTTCTTCGAGAGCTCGGCGAGTTCCGGCATGTCCTGCAGCGACTGGCGCAGGGACTGGGCGGCAGACTGGAAGGCGGCTTCCTCCCGCTTCTCCAGCGCTTCCTTCATGGCCTCGCTGGAGGCCTGGGAATCGATCGCCTTGGCCGAGTCGCTGGCCTTGCCGTCGCTGGGGTTCTTCGATTCCGGGGACATTTCCTCGATGATCGCCATCGAGCCCGCGCCCTTGGCGCCGTCCTCCCCCAGGGCCGTGCCCGCCAGGATGCCGCCGGAGCCGGAGGTGGTCTCCGACACGCTGGCTGGGGCGAAATAGTCGGCGATGCCGCGCTTCTGTTCCGGGCTGGTGGTGTTGATCAGCCACATCAGCAGGAAGAAGGCCATCATCGCGGTCACGAAGTCGGCGTAGGCCACCTTCCAGGCGCCGCCATGGTGTCCATGGCCGCCGCCCTTCTTGATTTTCTTGATCAGGATAGGGGCTTCGCCGACAGCCATGATTCAAATCCAGTTAACGATGATTTCACGGCAGGGTGCGGTGAGGCTCGTTAAGATGGCGTTGAGTTTGTTGAGAAGGGCGTGGGCATGAAGGTCGTATTCGTAGGCTTGGGCGTGATGGGGTTCCCGATGGCCGGGCATCTGGCCAAGGCCGGCCACGACGTGGCCGTCTTCAACCGCAGCCCGGAGAAGGCCCAGCGCTGGGGCCAGGCCCATGCCGGACGGACGGGGGCGAGCGTCGCCGAGGCGTGCCAGGGGGCCGAAATCGCCTTCCTGTGCGTCGGCGACGACGATGACGTCCGCGGCGTCGTGTCCCAGGCCCTGCCGGCCCTGGCGGCGGGCGCGATCATCGTCGACCACACCACCACCTCGGCCAGGGTGGCCCGGGAGATGGCCGACCTTGCGGCCGAGGGCGGGCGCTTCTTCATCGACGCGCCGGTCTCGGGCGGCCAGGCGGGCGCCGAGAACGGCCAGCTTACCGTCATGTGCGGTGGGGACGCGGCGGCCTATGGCCGGGCCGAACCGGTGATCATGGCCTTCGCCAAGGCGGTGCGCCTGATGGGCGGCCCAGGGGCCGGGCAGCTGACCAAGATGGTCAACCAGATCGCTATCGCGGGCTTGGTGCAGGGCCTGGCCGAGGGCATGCACTTCGCCAAACGCGCGGGGCTCGACCCGCTGGAGGTCTATGAGGCCATCTCCAAGGGCGCGGCCCAGTCCTGGCAGATGGACAATCGCTGGAAGACCATGGCCGAGGGGAAATTCGACTTCGGCTTCGCCGTCGACTGGATGCGCAAGGACCTCGGCCTGGTGTTGGATGAGGCGGCAAGGAACGGGGCCAGGCTCGACGCCACCGCCCTGATCGACGGCTTCTATGGTGAGGTTCAGGAGATGGGAGGCCAACGCTGGGACACTTCGAGCCTGGTGGCGCGGCTCGAGACGCCGTGATGGAGATCCGCCGGGCGGCGCTGCCGCAGGATGCGGCGGGCATCGCCGCGATCGACACCGCCGTGCGGACCACCAATGTCCTGGTCGCAAGCGCCGGGCCGCAGGGCATCATCCTGCGCGCGACCCCGCAGACCGTGACCAAGCGCTTCGCCATCGACGATCTGTCCGCGCCGGACCGTCCCTGGACCACCGGCTGGGTGGCCGTGGATGACGCGCAGATCGTCGGATTCGCCGCCGTGGGCTTCCAGGCTTGGAACCGGCGGCTGGTGCTCTGGCACTTCTATGTCGATGCGGGCCGGCGTGGTCAGGGTCTGGGGCGACGTCTGATGGCGGCGGTGCTGGAGGAGGCCCACCTTGTGGACGCCCGCCACGTCTGGCTGGAGACCAGCAATCAGAACCCGCTGGGCGTCGCGGCCTATCAGGCCCTGGGGTTCACCCTGAGTGGCCTGGACCTGACCCTCTATGACGGCACGCCCTCGGAGGGCGAGTTCGCCCTTTTCTTGAGCCGGCCAGTCTGACACGGCGCGGTGGCGCCACGTCCCGACGGGTCGGCGTGCGCCGTCGGCCTGAGGGCTGGGATCGGCGGGCCTCGTCGGTCATGCTGATCACCTCTTCAGGATTCGTCGCCGCGCCGCGTTCGGGCGGCGCCGGGACGGTACGCCAGCGCAGGGAGGATGGGCGGTGTCGGTGATGGTGCTTGAGACTGAGCGGCTGTTCCTGCGGCAGCTGACCCCCGACGACGACGCCTTCATCCTGGAGCTGCTGAACGAGCCGGGGTTCCTGGAAAACATCGGCGACCGGCAGGTGCGCGACCTGGAGGGCGCCCGGCGCTACGTCGCCGATGGGCCGGCCGCCAGCTATGTCCAGCACGGCTTTGGCCTTTGGTGGGTGGGGCTCAAGGACACCGCCGAACCGGTCGGCATCTGCGGCCTGATCAAGCGGGACGCGCTGGATCATCCGGACATCGGCTACGCCTTCCTGGCGCGGTTCTCTGGCCGGGGGTTCGCGTCGGAGGCCGGCGCGGCGGTGCTCGACTACGGCCGCAGTGCGCTCGGCCTGGCGCGTATCGTCGCGATCACCAAGCCGGACAACGACGGTTCAATCCGGGTGCTGGAAAAGATCGGCCTGAAGTCTGACGGCATGGTCACACTGCCGGACCACGGCGGCGAGAGCCGCTACTTCGTCTCCGACCTCTAGATCACGATGCGCTCAGACGGAATCGTCTGAGCGTTGAGTTGTGATATAATTTCAAAGTTATAGAGCCGGATTCAGGCTTCGAGAGAAGCCATCCGGCTCTAGCGGGCCACCCAGCCGGAGGGCTCGCCGCCGGCGACTTCCACCACCTTGGTCTGCTTGTTCATGGCGCAGGCGTACTTTACCGGCACGCCGCCCTGGGCCTTGCCGGTGAGGACCGCCATCCCGAAATTCGGGCTGCCGAACGCCGAGACCGACACCGTCCAGGTCTTCACGCCGGAGTCCTTGGTCGCGGCCGCCTTGCAGCGGGTGGCGACCTCCTTCTGGAAATCGGCCCAGGCGTCGTCGGAACTGGCGGAGGCCGAGGCGGTCATGGTGAGGGCCAGGAAGCTGCCGGCAAGCGCGGCGCGGACGAGGGGCTGAGGCATGGTCGTCTCCGTGACAGGGGCTTTCTAGAACAGTCGAGGCAGGACCTGGGTTTCCAGGAGCGGCGCGAGGCGCACGGCGGGCGGGAGGGCCGGGTCGATCCACAGCAGTTCGGCGATTTCGGCCTGGGCCGAGACCTGGCCGTTTATCGTGGCGTGATAGATGGCGCCCTCAACCTGGGTGTCGGGCTCGTTGGCGGCGGGCGCGGTGAAGATGCCGAGCGCGCGGCTGTCCACCAGCACGCACCCCAGTTCCTCGGCCAACTCACGGGCCAGCGCCGTGGCGTCGTCCTCGCCGGGGTGGCGCTTGCCGCCCGGCAGCATGAAGGCGGTCGTTCCCTGTTTGCGCACGGTGAGCAGCCGCCCCTGCGCGTCCCGGATCACGCCGGCGACGATGCTGATCACCGGCTTGGTCACGCGCCCATCAGGCGGGCGGCCACGGGGGCGAAATAGGTGATGACCCCGGCCGCGCCCGCGCGCTTGAAGGCGCCGAGGCTCTCCAGGATGGCGCGTTCCTCGTCCAGCCAGCCGTTCTGCGTGGCCGCCTTGATCATCGCGTACTCGCCCGAAACCTGGAACGCGAAGGTCGGCATGGCGAAGGTCTCCACCACGCGCTGGACGATATCGAGATAGGGCATCCCCGGCTTGACCATGACCATGTCGGCGCCCTCGGCGATGTCGAGGGCGACCTCGCGCAGGGCCTCGTCGGAATTGGCGAAGTCCATCTGGTAGGTCTTCTTGTCCCCGGGGTTGTCCACCGATCCGGTCCCGAGCTTGCCCGAGCCGATCGCCTCACGGTAGGGGCCGTAGAAGGCCGAGGCGTACTTGGCGGCATAGGACATGATCATAACATCCTGAAGTCCCGCGCTTTCCAGCGCTCCTCTTAAGGCGCCGCAGCGACCGTCCATCATGTCGGAGGGCGCCAGGATGTCGGCGCCGGCCTCCGCCTGCATGATCCCCTGGCGCACCAGGGTCTCGATGGTGGGGTCGTTGAGAATGCGGCCATTCTCGATCAGGCCGTCGTGCCCGTGATCAGTGAAGGGGTCGAGCGCCACGTCGCACATGATGCCGACCTCGGGGGCGGCGTCCTTCATGGCCTTGACCGCCGTCGCCACCAGGCCGTTGGGATCGTGGGCCAAGCTGCCCGTGGCGTCCTTCTTGGCGCCGTCGATGTGGGGGAAGACGGCGATGGCCGGGATACCCAGCTTGCGGGCCTCGACGGCCGCCGCAGCGCAACCCTTCACCGACAGGCGCGAGACGCCGGGCATGGAGCCCACCGGGATGTCACCCTCGCCCTCGTGCACCACCATCGACCAGATCAGGTCGGCCGGGGTCAGCACGCTCTCGCGAACCAGACGGCGGACCCAGTCGGCCTGGCGCAGGCGGCGCAGGCGCAGGGCGGGGTAGGCGGCGAGATGGGCGTTTTTCATGGCCCGTTCTCTAGGCCGGGTGGGAGGTCAGGCCAATCCCTCGCGCCGAGACCAGGCGGATAAATCCGATCGCCGGCGCTGCGATCAGCCACAGTCCGGCCAGCAGCGACAGCACCACCGCGGCCACCAGCAGGCTGACGATCCGGCCGTCGATGACCATCCGGGAAAGGTCGATATTGATGGTGGAGAAGCCGTCCCAGCCATTGACCCGGGTGAACTCCAGCAGCTCGCCCACCCCGCTGATCAGGGCCCCGAGCCCGCAGGCGCCGGCGGCCATGGTCAGGGCGAAGGCCACCCAGAAGATTCTGATCTGGAAGTCGTGATGCGAGCGGATGGCGGCCGGCGCCTCGTCCCGCTGCGAGTAGGCGATGATCACCGCGATCAGGGCCGGGACGCCGGCGAAGAAGATGGCGGCGAACAGCAGCCCATAGGTCACCAGGGCGAGGTTTCTCGCGGCCTCCGGGCCGCGTCCCATCAACTGATCCGTCATGCCGCGACTCTCCCCGCGCCGTGTGCGCGTCGTTGACAGGTTGCGCCAGCGGAGCGAACTCCTCAAGCCAACCGCTTCGAGGCCAGCCAGACCATGGATTTCACCCTAGACGAAGACCAGCGCGCCATCGAGGACGTCGCCCGCGTCTTCGCGGCCGCCGAACTGGCGCCGCACGCGGCCCGCTGGGACGAAGACAAGTATTTTCCGGTGGATGTGCTGCGCAAGGCGGCCAGCCTCGGCTTCGCAGGCCTCTATGTGCGGGAGGATGTCGGCGGCTCGGCCCTGACCCGGCTGGACGCCTCGATCGTCTTCGAGCAGCTCAGCTATGGGGACGTGCCCACGGCGGCCTTCCTGTCGATCCACAACATGGTCTCGTGGATGATCGACCGGTTCGGATCCGAGGACCTGCGCCACCACTATCTGCCCAGGCTGACCAGCATGGAGCTCATCGCCTCCTATTGCCTGACCGAGCCCGGTTCGGGCTCGGACGCCGCGGCCCTGGCCACCACGGCGAAGAAGGACGGTGACGACTACGTCCTGACCGGCTCCAAGGCCTTCATCTCCGGGGCTGGAACCTCGGACATCTATCTGGTCATGGCGCGCACGGGCCCGGCCGGCGCCAAGGGGGTCTCGGCCTTTGTCGTGGAAAAGGATCAGCCCGGCGTCTCCTTCGGCGCCCAGGAACGCAAGATGGGCTGGAACGCCCAACCCACGGCCCAGGTGAACCTGGACGGCGTCCGCGTGCCCGAGGCCAACCGGCTGGGCGGGGAGGGGGAGGGCTTCCGCTTCGCCATGGCGGGACTGGACGGCGGGCGGATCAATATCGCGTCGTGCTCGCTTGGCGGAGCGCAACTCGCCCTGGATACGGCCCGGGACTACCTGCTGACCCGCAAGCAGTTTGGCCAGGCCCTGGCCGATTTCCAGGCCCTGCAGTTCCGCCTGGCGGACATGGCCACAGAGCTGGACGCCGCCCGGCTGATGGTGCGCCGGGCCGCCGCGGCGCTGGATGCGCGCGATCCCAAGGCCACCCAGTACTGCGCCATGGCCAAGCGGTTCGCCACTGACGTGGGTTTCGAGGTCGCCAACCAGGCCCTGCAACTGCATGGTGGCTACGGCTACCTGAAAGACTATCCGCTGGAACGGATCGTGCGCGACCTGCGGGTCCACCAGATCCTGGAAGGCACCAACGAGATCATGCGGGTGATCATCGCCCGGGAGCTGTTGCGTCAATGAGCGATGATGAAGTCCTGGTCCGCATCGAGGGGCGCGTCGGCCGCCTCACGCTCAACCGGCCACAGGCGCTGCACGCCCTGACCACCAACATGTGCGAAATCCTCACCACGGCCCTGCTGGCCTGGAAGGACGACCCGGCGGTGGATCTGGTGCTGCTGGACCACTCCGGCGAGCGGGGCTTCTGCGCCGGCGGCGACATCCGCATGCTGGCCGAGAGCGGGGCAGGCGACGGCAAGGCGGCCCGTGAGTTCTTCTTCAAGGAGTACCGCCTCAACCACCTGCTGTTCGGCTACGCCAAGCCGGTCGTGACCATCATGGATGGCGTCACCATGGGTGGCGGCGTCGGGCTGGCGGCGCCCTCCCAGTATCGTGTGGCCACCGAGCGGACCACCTTCGCCATGCCCGAGACCGGGATCGGCCTGTTCCCCGATGTGGGCGGCGGCTGGTTCCTGTCGCGCATGCCGGGCCATATCGGCCTGTGGCTGGCCCTGACCGGCGCCCGACTGAAGGCGGCCGACTGCGAACTGGTGGGGATCGCTACCGACTTCATCCCCAGCGACCAGATCGCGGCGTTCAAGGCGGCGCTGCTGGCCGATCCGGCGGCTGTCGAGACCCTGCTGACCCAGTTCGAGGGGGACGCCGGGCGCCCGCGGCTGGCCGAGCACCAGGACGAGATCGACCGGATCTTCGGTCTTCCCAGCGTCGAGGCGATCGTCGAGGCCCTGCAGCACGCCGACAGCGACTGGTCCGACGACCAGCTCAAGGCCCTGGCCTCGAAGTCGCCCCAGACCCTGAAGGTGGCCTTCCGGCAACTGGCCCTGGGCGGCAAGGCCGCGAGCTTCGCCGACAACATGGAGATGGAATACCGGATCGGATCGCGCGTCGTTCAACGGCACGACTTCATCGAGGGTGTCCGCGCCGTCATCGTCGAGAAGGACAATGCGCCGAATTGGCGCCCCGAGACCCTGGAAGGAGTCACCGAGGCCATGCTGGATGACATCTTCGCGCCCCTGCCTTCCGATCAAGCCTGGTCGCCTCTAACTGGACTGTAACGAGACGCGTCGGGCCGCCGAATGGTATCCCGACAGATAATCCTTGGGAGGAAACCGATGACACGCAATCTGATGCTGGCCGCCGTGGCGACGCTGGCGCTTTCGAGCGGAATGGCCCAGGCCGCGCCGGCCAAGGAGGTTGTCGCCGCCGTCGCCGACGCGGGCCGTCCGGAAGCCGACACCAAACGCGACGCTGATCGCAAGCCCGCCGAGATGCTGGAGTTCGCCGGCGTGAAGGCCGGCCAGACCGTGGCGGATTTCCTGCCGGGCGGTGGCTACTTCACCCGCATATTCGCCAAGGCGGTCGGCCCTCAAGGTGTGGTCTATGCGGTGATCAACGCCCCGCCGCCGAACCCCGCGCCGGACGCCAAGCCCAACCCGATCGTGGCGGTGGCCGCCAGCTATCCCAACATCAAGGTGGTGCAGGCCAGCTTCCAGACCCTGGCCCTGCCGACCCAGGCCGACGTGATCTGGACCGCGCAGAACTATCATGACCTGCACCTGGCCCGCTTCAACCTGGACGTGGCGGCCGTGAACAAGGCTGTCTATGCGGCCCTGAAGCCCGGCGGCGTCTACGTCGTGCTGGACCACGCCGCCCTGCCGGGCGCCCCGCTGGACACCGCCGACAAGCTGCACCGCATCGACCCGGCCATCGTGAAGGCCGAGCTGGCCGCGGCGGGCTTCAAGTACGAGGGTGAGAGCACCCTGCTGCGCAACACCACCGACGACCACACCAAGGGCGTCTTCGACCCGACCCTGCGCGGCCATACCGACCAGTTCATCTACAAGTTCCGTAAACCCAAGTAAGGAGTGCCGCGCCCATGACGAGGATCGCGTTCATCGGTCTGGGAAACATGGGCGGCGGCATGGCCGCCAGCCAGGCGAAGGCGGGCCACGCGGTCGCGGCCTTCGACCTGTCGGCCCAGGCGCTGGAAAAGGCCGTGGCGGCGGGTTGCCGCGCGGCCGGCTCAGCCGCCGAGGCCGTCTCCGACGCCGAGGTGGTGATCAGCATGTTGCCGGCCGGCCCCCATGTGCGGTCGGTCTATGCGAACGACGTGCTGGCCAGGGCGCCCCGGAGCGCCCTGTTGATCGACTGCTCCACGATCGATGTGGAAAGCGCCCGGGCCGTGGCCGCCGACGCCAAGGCGCGGGGGTTTCGCTTCGCCGACGCGCCTGTGTCCGGGGGCACGGCGGCGGCCGAGAGCGGGACGCTGGCCTTCATGGTGGGCTGTGACGAGACCGATTTCACCGCTGTCGAACAGGCCCTGGAGCCCATGGCCCGCGCGGTGATCCGGGCCGGCGACCACGGGGCGGGGCAGGCGGCCAAGATCTGCAACAACATGGTGCTCGGCATCTCGATGATCGGGGTGTGCGAGGCCTTCGCGCTCGCCGAGAAGCTGGGCCTGGATCCCGACCGATTCTTCGAGATCGCCACCAAGTCGTCAGGCCAGTGCTGGTCGTTGTCGAACTACAGCCCTTGGCCGGGCCAGGTGCCGGCCGCGCCCTCGAACCGGGACTACGAAGGGGGCTTCGCCACGGCCATGATGCTGAAGGACCTGAAGCTGGCCCAGGAGGCCGCCGCCAAATCCGGCGCCGCCGCGCCGCTGGGCGCCCAGGCCGAAGGGATGTACGCATTGTTCGACCGCCTCGGCGGCGGGGACAAGGATTTCTCGGCGATTCTCGAACTGTTCCGGGGCCAGTGGCCCCCGAACAGGTGATCGTCGTTCACGAAACCTGCGCCGAGGGTCACGAAATGTGCGCCGTCGTGACATGACGGATTGTAGACAAGGGAGCCGGGCGGCGCGATAAGCCCGGCGAAGCAAGGGGACCGGTCGCGGCGCGAGATCGTCGAACGCGTGGCCGGAATTCAAGTCGATGGATTACAAGGCCGCGTTCAGCACCGCTCTCGAGCAGATCCATGCCGAGGGACGTTACCGGGTCTTCGCCGACCTGAAGCGTCACCGTGGAGCGTTTCCGCGTGCGACCTGGACGCGGGATGACGGCGCCTCGTCGGAGGTGATCGTCTGGTGCTCCAACGACTATCTGGGC
>NZ_JAUSCJ010000018.1 GCF_030651185.1 Phenylobacterium sp. | reverse complement strand
GGCGCGGCCGGACGCGGCGCGAGCGCCGAATAACGGACGGTGTCGCCGCCGGCAGCCGGCGGGGCCGCGGGACGCGGTGCGCGGTCGGCCGCGGGGCGCTCGCCACCCGGACGCGCGCCAGCCGCAGGGCGGTCGTTCTGGGGACGATCCTGACCGGGACGCGGGGCGCGCTGGCCGAAACTGGTGTTCTCGAACCGGCCTGGCGCCCGCTCGGGACGATAGGTGGTGGTCGAGGGGCGGTCATCGCGGCGTTCGCGGGACGGCTCATAGGTTCGAGTCTGGCCGGGCTGTGCCGGAGCCTGCGGCGCAGCCGGACGCGGCGCGGGGGCGGAGGCCACAGGTTGCTGCGGGACCGGGGCGGCCGGAGCCGGAGTCGGCGCCACGGGAGCGGCGGGGGCGACAGGCGCCGCGGCCACCGGGGCAGGCGTGGGAGCCGGAGCCACCGGAGCCGGGGCGGCCGGAGCTTCAGCCACCGGAGCGGGTGTGGGGGTGGGGGCGGCGACCGGCGCCGGCGGCGGCGCGGCTTCTACCGGCTTGGGCGCGGCGGCCTGGGCGGCCGCAGCGCGGGCGCTGGCCTCGCGGGCCGCCTGCTCAGCGGCCTGACGGGCCTGATGTTCGCGGGCGAGTTCGATCGCGCGCTGACGGGCGCGTTGCTCCTCGGCCGACAGGTTGCCATCGGCGGTGGGGCCGCCGGCCGGACGCGGCGCGGACGGCGCTGGCGGGGTGAAGACCCGCTTTTCGGCCGGGGACGGCGCGGCCAGGTTCCCCTGGGGCGCGGCGTGGGTGCGGGCGCGCTTGGTCTCGACGACCACGGTCTTGGACCGGCCGTGGCTGAAGCTCTGCTTCACCGTACCCGCGCTCACCGACCCTGCGACGCCACGCGGCTTCAGGGTGAGAGGTGTGCGTCCGCCAGGGGCGGGGGGTCGGCCGTTGTCGTTCTCGTCGCTCATGCGCTCGCTTTACATACCGGCCGGGCGTACCGACCACGTTCAATAGCTTTAGGCGCGCGGAACGAAGTTCGTTCCACCCGCCTCTTCAGGGCTCCTCGCGCCAACTCTCGGGAAGGAGCGGGCGGAAGCCAGAGAGTCGGTGGACATCGAATGTCCACTGATCGGCGCCGCGCCCCGCAAGGAAGGCGGTGTGTATCACATTCTCTCCGCCCAAGGCCAAACCCAATTCCTCATTGGAATAGAGTCCGAGAAGCTTGGGCGCCCGCGGTGACTTGCGGGCCACATTGAGGATCTTGCGGCGACCGTCCGCCGCGCCGTCGGCGGCCTCGATCACCCAGGCCGCGCGACCGGCGTTCAACGCCGAGGCGACCTTTTCATAGCCGGAGATAAGATCGCCCGCCCGCTTGGCAAGACCCAGGCCGTCCAGGACCCGGCGCCGCATCAGGCTATCCACCTGATCGGCGAGATCGGGGCTGGCATTGAGCTTGGCCTTGGCGGACCGGGAAAACAGCCCCTTGCGCGCCGCGGTGTCCACCGAGGCGCGGTCGGCGGCGACCCACATCCCCCGGCCCGGCAGCTTGCGCGCCAGGTCCGGGACCACGACCCCGCCCGGACCCGCCACGAAGCGGATCAGGCGGTCCTCGGCCATCACCTCGCCCGTGACGATGTCGCGCCGTTCGCGCGCGACCTGCGCCAGGGTGGTGGGGACGGTGGAGGCGGTCACGCTGAGGCTTACGCCTCCTCGCTGTCGGCGGCGGGGACGTCTTGCTCGGCGGCGACCTCGGTCTCGGCCGGAGCCGGAGCCGGAGCCGCGGCTTGGGCGCCCCGGACACCGAACACCTGTTCTTCTTCCGAGAGCTCCACCTCGGCGACCTCTTGCGGTTCCGGCTCGGGCGGGGCCTCGACCCAGCCCATGGCCACCCGAGCCCGCATGATCAGGGCCTCGGCGTCGGCCGCGTCCATGTTGAAGGCTTCCAGAATGCCCGGCTCGCGAACCCGTTCGCCGTCCTTGCTCTCGAACCAGCCGCGCAGATCGTCGGGGATCAGTCCGGCCAGGTCCTCGATGCTCTTCACGTCGCCGGCGCCCAGGGCCACGGCGACCGGCAGGGTGACGCCGTCGATCTCCAGCAGGGCGTCCTCGACGCCGTACTCGCGGCGCTTGCCGTCCAGCTCGGCGGCTTCCTTTTCCAGGAAGTCGCGGGCGCGGGCCTGGATTTCCTCGGCGGTGTCCTCGTCGAAGCCCTCGATGGCGGCGACTTCGGCGTTCTCGACATAGGCGACGTCTTCCACCGTGGCGAAGCCCTCGGTGACCAGCAGCTGGGCGATGACCTCGTCGACGTCCAGGGCTTCCTGGAACAGGGTGGTGCGCTCGGAGAACTCCCGCTGACGGCGCTCGCTCTCCTGGCTCTCGGTCATGATGTCGATCTGCCAGCCGGTCAGCTGGCTGGCCAGGCGGACGTTCTGGCCACGGCGGCCGATGGCCAGGCTGAGCTGCTCATCGGGAACGACGACTTCGACGCGCTCGTCCTCCTCGTCCATGACGACCTTGGAGACCTCGGCGGGGGCCAGGGCGTTAACGATGAAGGTCGCTTCGTCCGGGCTCCACTGGATGATGTCGATCTTTTCGCCCTGCAGCTCGGCGACGACCGCCTGCACGCGGCTGCCGCGCATGCCGACGCAGGCGCCGACCGGGTCGATGGAGCTGTCGTTGGAGACCACCGCCATCTTGGCGCGGCTGCCCGGATCGCGGGCCACGGCGCGGATCTCGATGACGCCGTCGTACACTTCAGGAACTTCCTGGGCGAACAGCTTGGCCATGAAGCCGCCGTGGGCGCGGGACAGCAGGATCTGCGGGCCCTTGGTCTCGCGGCGGACGTCGTAGATGTAGCAGCGGATGCGGTCGCCGATGTTGAAGTTCTCGCGCGGGATCGACTGGTCGCGGCGCATGATTCCCTCGCCGCGGCCCAGGTCGACGACGGTGTTGCCGTACTCGACCCGCTTGACCACGCCGTTGACGATCTCGCCCACGCGGTCCTTGAATTCTTCGTGCTGGCGCTCGCGCTCGGCCTCGCGGACCTTGCCGGTCACCACCTGGCGGGCCATCTGGGTCTGCACCCGGCCGAACTCGAAGGGCGGCAGGACCTCTTCGTAGGTCTTGCCGACGAAGGCCTCCTTGTCGACGCTGAGGGCTTCCTTCAGGCGGCGCGAGCCCATGGGCTCGCTCGGGCCGTCCTCGCTGTCCTCGGCTTCATAGACCAGATCGTCGGGGATCACGGTGATCACGCGCTTGATGATGGTCTCACCGGTCTTGGGATCGATATGGACCCGGATGTCGTGCTCGGCGCCATAGCGCGAGCGGGCGCCCTTCTGGATCGCTTCCTCGATCGCCTCGATGACGATCTCCTTGTCGATCGACTTCTCGCGGGCCACGGCCTCGGCGATCTGCAGGAGTTCAAGCCGGTTGGCTGAAATGCCGGTCAGGCTCATGATCTTAGTCCTCTTGCTCGGGCGTCTGTTGTGGGGTGTCGGCCAGCCGTGCGGCGCGCTCGTCGGCGCCACGCTTCATCAGCTGGTCGGTCAGGATCAGTTTGGCCTCGACGATCCAGGCGAAGGGGACCAGGGCGGTCTCGGCCTCCCCCTCAAGATCGATGGCGACATTGTCGCCCTCGACGCCCGCCAGCATGCCGCGGAAGCGTTTGCGGCCGTCGGCGACGCGGTCGAGTTCGAGGCGGGCCTCATGGCCCTCATAGTTGGCGAAGTCCTTCATCCGGGTCAGGGGCCGGTCGACGCCGGGGGACGAGACTTCCAGGGTGTATTCGCCGCTGATCGGGTCGGCGGCGTCCATCACCTCGGAGATGGCGCGCGACAGCTTGGCGCAGTCCTCGACGATCATCTCGCCGTCCGGGGTCTCAGCCATGATCTGCAGCCTGCGAGCGTGCTCGCCGCCCATCAGGCGCAGGCGGACGATCTCGTAGCCCGAGGCCTGCGCCACCGGGTCCAGCAGCTCCAGGAGCGATCTATCTTCTGCGGTCTTGCCTCGCATAGGCTCGGCGGCTCTCCGGCAACAAAAAAGCGGCCGGGCCGAAGCCTGCCGCTCATAGGCGCTATCCAGCGCTTACGGACGATGTGAGCGCCTCTATAGCACTCCGTCAGGGGCTTGTCAGCCCCAGGGCGCGCGCCATCTCCGCGGCGATCTGGGCGGGCGCCGCGGCGCTGAAGACGCTGATGTCGCCCTGGTCGAGATAGTCGGCGAAACGGCGGGCGAACTTGGCGGCCTCGCGAGCCTCGTCCAGGGCGAGCCCCCGGCCCATCTGGCGGGCGACGACGATCCGGCTCGCGGCCGCGAGGTCTTCACAGGGAAGCAGCCGGATCGAGGTTCCCGCCGCCTTCACCCGCGCCTGGTTCGCCGCCAGCAGCCCGGCGGGGGTGTCGCTGGCCAGGAAGCCCGACGACAGGGCCATCACGCAGGTTTCCGGCAGCTCCGCCGCCAGGGTGGCGAAGAGTTCGGCGTTCAGCTCGACATAGCGTGCGTAACCCAGCCCCTGGATCACCCCGTCGATAGGGCCGACGCGGGCCATGAACTGCTGGTCGAGATCCAGGAAGGCGCAGTCCAGCAGACGAGCCAGCTCGCCCCCCGCCGTCGTCTTGCCGACCCCGCCGGGCCCGATGAGAAAGGTGCGCGCCATGGCCGCAAACCCGAGCCTCGTCCGGGGCCCGCGTCAAGCAGGGCCTTTATCCGCGCCGGCGAATGGTCCAAAGACCGCGCCTACTCTTCCCGTGTGTGAAAAGGCCATCTCCCCATGGACATTTCCAAGATCTCGGTGGGCTTCAATCCGCCGTACGACGTCAACGCCATCATCGAGATTCCGCAGGGCGGAGAACCGGTGAAGTACGAGCTCGATAAGGAAAGCGGCGCGATCTATGTCGACCGCTTCCTGCACACCGCCATGTTCTATCCCGGCAACTACGGGTTCATTCCCCACACCCTGTCGGGTGACGGCGATCCCATGGACATCCTGGTGGTGGGCCCCACGCCCGTGGTGCCCGGCGCGATCATCCGCTGCCGCCCGATCGGTTGCCTGATGATGGTGGACGAGGCCGGCAACGACGAGAAGATCCTGGCCGTCCCGGTGGACAAGCTGCACCCCTTCTATGCGGGGCTGGACTCGTGGCGCGGCCTGCCCTCGATCCTCACCGAGCAGATCGCCCACTTCTTCCAGCACTACAAGGACCTGGAAAAGGGCAAGTCGGTGGAGATCGTCCGCTGGGCCGATCCGGAAGAAACCGGTGAACTGATCCGCCAGGGCATCGAACTGCACAACACGACCGAGGCGGCCAAGCCGGCCAAGCTCCTCAAATAGTCAGGACTTCACGAAGTCCAGGAACACCGGCGCACAGTCGCCCAGGCGCTTTTCCTCGTAGCGCGTGGTGATGTGGTCGGCGGGCGGGACGCGCCAGTCATCGGCGCGTTCCGCCGGCCAGGCGAACTGGCCTGAGGCCAGCACCCGCTCGAGGGTCCAGTCGGCATAGTCGGCCCAGTCGGTGGCGAACCTTAGGCGGCCCTCGGGCTTCAGCAGGCGCGCCAGCTCTGCGATCGTCTCGGCCTGGATCAGGCGGCGCTTGTTGTGCCGCGCCTTGGGCCAGGGATCGGGGAACAGCACAAAGACTCTGGTGAGGCAGGCGTCGGGCATGCGGGCCATCAGCTCGCGCACGTCGCCGTCATGGATGCGGACGTTCTCCAGCCCCGCCTCGTCCACATGGCGCAGGGCGCTGGCCACGCCGTTCAGGAACGGTTCGGCGCCGATGATCAGGGTGTCGAGGGCGCGCGCCGCCTGGGCGGCCATGTGCTCGCCGCCGCCGAACCCGACCTCCAGCCAGACGTCGCGGGCGGCCGGCATCAGCGTCCTGGGATCGAAGTCTTCCAGCGGGGTGCGGAGACGCGGCAGCAGGCTGTCCATCAGGGCGGCCTGGCGCGGCTTGATCGGCCGTGACTTGAGGCGGCCGAAGGACCGGAGGGGCGGGTGACTTTCCATTTGCCCCGGCTCTAGCCCAGCCGCACGTGGCGGGCCAGCAGCATCCCGCTTCCGACCGCGAAGGCCAGCCAGACGAGGATGACGGCGCCGGCCGCTACCTTGCTCACCGGGCGGCGCGCAGCGGCCTCGGCGGCGGCGCGGTGATCGACCATCACCTCGGGCGGGATCAAGCGGATCGCCAGCCACAGGCCGAGCGGAACCAGGATCAGGTCGTCGAGATAGCCCAGGACCGGGATGAAGTCCGGGATGAGGTCGATAGGCGACAGGGCGTAGGCCGCGACGGCAAGGCCCAGAAGCTTGGCGGCGACCGGCGTGCGCGGGTCGCGCGCCGCCAGCCAGACGGCGTGGGCGTCCCGCCGCAGCGAGAACGCCCAGCGCCGGAGCGCCTCGATCAGAGCGCGGCCCGCAGCTTTTCCACCAGGTCGGTCTTCTCCCAGGAGAAGCCGCCGTCCTTGTCCGGCGTACGGCCGAAGTGGCCGTAGGCGGCGGTGCGAGCGTAGATCGGCTTGTTGAGGCCCAGGTGCTCGCGGATGGCGCGCGGCGTGGCGCCGTTCACCAGTTCGGGCAGGACCTTTTCCAGCTTGGCCGCATCGACTTCGCCGGTGCCGTGCAGGTCGACATAGAAGGACAGCGGCTGGGCGACGCCGATGGCGTAGCTGATCTGGATGGTGCACTTCCGGGCCAGGCCCGCGGCCACCACGTTCTTGGCGAGATACCGGCAGAGGTAGGCCGCCGAACGGTCCACCTTGGTGGGGTCCTTGCCGGAGAAGGCGCCGCCGCCGTGCGGGGCCGCCCCGCCGTAGGTGTCGACGATGATCTTGCGGCCGGTAAGGCCCGCGTCGCCGTCCGGCCCGCCGATCAGGAACTTGCCGGTCGGGTTGACGTGCCACTTGGTCTTCTTGGTCACCAGGCCGTCGGGGAAGACCCCCAGGACGTAGGGCTTGATCAGTTCAAGGATACGCTTCGACGAGGCGCTGTTCTCGCCGATCTTCTTGGCGTGCTGGGTGGAGACGACGATCTGCATCACCTCGACCGGCCGGCCGTCCTGGTACAGCAGGGTCACCTGGCTCTTGGCGTCGGGCTCCAGGCCCTTCTCGCCGGCGTGGCGCACGGCGGCCAGCTTGCTGAGGATGTTGTGGGAGTACTGCAGGGTGGCCGGCATCAGTTCCGGCGTCTCGTCGCAGGCGTAGCCGAACATGATGCCCTGGTCGCCGGCGCCCTCGTCCTTCTTGTTGGACGAGTCCACGCCCTGGGCGATATCGGCCGACTGGGCGTGCAGGAAGTTGGAGAACTTCGCCTTCTGCCAGTGGAAGCCCTTCTGCTCGTAGCCGATGTCCTTGACCGCGGCGCGCACCAGGGGCTCCAGCGTGCCAAGGATATCCTTGGTCATCTGCTTGTTTTCCGCCTTGGAGGCGCCCGGCTTGCCGGCGCGGACCTCACCGGCCAGCACGATGCGGTTGGTGGTCACCATGGTCTCGCAGGCGACCCGGGCCTCAGGTTCGGCGGCCAGGAAGGCGTCGACGACGGTGTCGGAGATGCGGTCGGCGACCTTGTCCGGGTGGCCTTCGGAAACGCTTTCCGAGGTGAAGATGTAGGAGGAACGGCTCAAGAGAAGGCTCCGGAATAAGCGCGGGCGCCGCAGGCAGAGGCGGCGAGCTGGAACGTCGCGGAAATCCTATAAAGAAATCTTTATATCCCGCAAGCGGCCACACGCCGCGGAAGACGGCGTTTCCCGAATGCCGGGTCCCGGCGAACAGGTCGTGGCGCAGGGCGTCCCGGGCGCGAAGCCCGTGATCACATCAGAGAACAGGTCGGCGGTGCGGGGCGTCGCGGTCAGGCGACGTTCGCGGGCTCGCGTGGCGCGGCCGGTTCCGGCTCGCCGTCGTCCTCGTCGACCATGGCGCGGACCAGGTCGAGGATGCGCCGACGCACGCGGGCGCGGCGCACCTTGGGGAAGACCGCCGCCAGTTCCATGCCCTCGGGCGTCATCAGGAAGGCGTGGGCCGGAGACGGGCCGTCGCTGGAGACCGGGGCGTTCAATTCCGCGTCCGGCAAGCCATCGAAGAAATACGAAATCGAGGTCTGAAGCGCGCGGGCCATGTCCCACAGCTTCGAGGCGCTCACCCGATTGGCGGCGCGCTCATACTTCTGGACCTGCTGAAATGTCAGGCCGATGGAGTCCGCTAACTTTTCCTGGCTGACGCCCAGTTCCTTGCGTCGGAGCCGGATACGCAGTCCCACGTGCAGATCGACCGGATTGGGGGATCGGTCGACGTCGAATTCCTTAGCCATGTGCTTCCCAATAGACGAGGCTGATCGCCGTCGTCAAAAAAGATGACGCCTGCGTCAACTCAACGTGCTCGTCGCCTACGTCCCGCCACCGCGATGGACGCCGATAAGAGCAACATGATGGCGAATCCCCCGTCGCCGAAACGCGAATACACCGTACGGGCGAGCGCCGGCGGCAGCCGAACGTCGATATTTCCTTCCTCGCCAAGGGTTAGGCGGGCGCCCAAAATGGGGCGGCCATAGGCGTCGATCATGGTTGATACGCCCGTTGGGGTGGCGCGCGCGATCGGCAGACCCTCCTCGATGGCGCGGTAGGCGGCGATGTTGAGGTGCTGCCAGGGGCCGCTGGTGGCGCCGAACCAGGCGTCGTTGGACACGTTCAGCAGCCACTGGGCCCGCCCGCCACCGCGCCGGGCGCCCTCCGACGCAAAGCCCGGGAACAGGGCTTCGTAGCAGATCAGCGGCTGGAGCGCCGGAACGCCCTCCGGCTGGATCGGCCGCGGCGGCGGTCCCGCCGTGAAGTCCTCGGGCATGTGCACCAGGCTGCGGATGCCGAGCTTGGTGGCCAGGTCCCCCAGCGGCAGGAACTCGCCGAACGGCACCAGCCGGTGCTTGTCGTAGAACCCGGTGACCCGCAGGCCCGGCGCCTCACGGCGCAGGACCACCAGGCTGTTGAAATAGTCGACGCCGCCCGCCGCCCCGGGGCCGACCCGGTTGGCGCCCATCATCAGGGTCTGGCCGGGTTGCAGGGCGTCGGAGAGCCGCGCGGCATAGGGGCTGCCGGGCGCCAGCAGGTCATCGATAACCGCCGGCAGCGCGCCCTCGGGCCAGACGATGATGTCCGGGCGAACCTTGGCCTGCCGGGTGCTCAGGCGGACATAGGTGGAGAACACCATGTCGAGGTTTTCCGGCCGCCACTTTTCCTTCTGGTCGATATTGCCCTGGACCAGTCGCACCATCGGCGCGTCGGGGCCGGGGGGCTTGGCGCCCGCCACCCGCAGGGCGCCGAAACCGTAGAGGCCCGCCAGGGTCGCGGCGATCGCCACGCCTCCGATGACCCGGGTCCGGCCCGTCTCCCAGAGCAGGGCGACCCCGGCTCCCAGCGCGATGGTGATCCAGGATAGGCCATAGGTCCCCACCACCGAGGCCATCTGCGACGGCGCCGAGCCTGCCCGCCAGCTCTCGCCAGGCAGGTTCCAGGGGAAGCCGGTGAGGACGTGGCCGCGCAGCCATTCACACAGGGCCAGGAGGCCGGCGAAGACCAGCACCCGCCACGGGCCCTTCACGTCGGCCGCGCGATAGAGCAGAGCCGCGAGACCCCAGAACAGGGCCAGGCCGCCGGACATGGCCAGCAGGGCGATCGGGGCCATCCAGCCTTGGTTGGCGGCGTCCACCAGGAAGGGTTCGGTGATCCAGTGGGTGCTCACCGCGAAATAGCCGACCCCGGCCAGCCAGCCCCGGAAGAAGGCCGAGCGCAGGGGCCGCGGGCCGTCCGTCTCCGACAACCACATCAGCAGGCCATAGGCCGCGATACCGACGATCAGGCCGAAGGGCGGATGGGCGAGGGCCGCGCCAACGCCGGAGGCCACCGCCAGGATGCGCGCCCGCCAGGCCGCCGTCAGGGCCGCGGTCAAATGATGATGTCCGGCTCGGGCAGCCGGCGCACCCGCACCCGCTTCACCCGGCGCGGATCGGCGTCGGTCACCTGGAACTCGAAGCCGCCGGGATGGCTGATCACCTCGCCCCGCTGCGGCACCCGGCCGGCCAGAGCGGTGACCAGGCCGGCCACCGTGTCGATCTCTTCCTCCAGGTCCGGCGGGGCCAGTTCGGCGCCCACGGCGGCCTCCAGCTCCTCCAGCGGCGCGCGGGCGTCGACCTCGAAAACCCCACCCGGCCGGGCGACGACGCCCGCCGCCTGGGCGTCGTCGTGCTCGTCGTCGATCTCGCCGACGACGGCCTCCACCAGGTCCTCCAGGGTGACCAGGCCGTCCGTGCCGCCGAACTCGTCGATCACCAGGGCCATGTGGATGCGGCTGGTCTGCATGCGCAGCAGCAGGTCGGCGGCGCGCATCGAGGCTGGAACGTAGAGGGCGTCGCGGCGCACCTTCTGCAGGATCACGTCCTCCGGGCCTGGCGCCTTGCCGCCCTTGGGCTTGGGGCCCGCCAACATCTTGAAGATGTCCTTCACGTGGACCACGCCGACGGGATCGTCGAGGGTCTCGCGATAGATCGGCATACGACTGTGCTCGGCCTCGACGAACCGTTCGATGACGCCGGCGAAGGGGGTGGTGAGCTCCACGGCGACGATGTCGGCGCGCGGCGTCATGACATCCTCGACCCGGAGCGTCTGGAAGGCCTGGGCCTGATCGACCATGCGGTCGCCCACCAGGTCCACAGGGGTCGGGGGGAGCTCCATCCCGCCCGTGCCGCGCAACCGTCTCAGGAAGGCCCGTATGCCGCGGCTCTTGCGCGCGGCTGCGGGCGGGTCTTCAGAACTAGCCATCGTCTCCCTGTTCGGCGCCGTAGGGGTCAGGCGCCCCCAGACCAGCCATGACCACCCGCTCCAGACCTTCCATGTCCTCGGCATCGTCGTCGGTTTCGTGATCGTACCCTACAAGATGCAGCACCCCGTGCGCCACAAGGTGTTGCAGATGGTGGGCGAGGCTCTTGCCCTGCTCCGCGGCCTCGCGGACGCAGACACCATGGGCCAGCGCCACGTCCCCCAGATGATCCTCAGGGTTCGGCGGGGCCGGGAAGGACAGGACATTGGTGGCGCTGTCCTTGCCCCGAAAACGGCTGTTGAGGTCCTGGACGCGCGCGTCGTCGGTCAGCAGAACCACCACCGCGCCCTCGCGCTGGGCGGCCGCCAGGGCGGCTTCGGCGGCGGCCACCACCAGGACCTGCGCGTCGGGAAGGTCCCGCGCCCAGGCCTCGTCCTCGATCTCGACGTCGATCAAATGGAGCGCCCGCGCTTGGCGGCGTCGGCGTCATAGGCGCGCACGATCCGCTCCACCATCGGGTGGCGGACCACGTCGTCCACCGTGAAGCGGTTGACCCCCACGCCCTTGACGCCCTCCAGCAGGCCGACGGCATGGGCCAGGCCCGAGTCGGATGAATTGACCAGGTCGATCTGGCTGGGATCGCCGGTCACCGCCATGCGCGAGCCTTCACCCAGGCGGGTCAGGACCATCTTCATCTGCAGGCGGGTGGTGTTCTGGGCCTCGTCGACGATGACAAAGGCGTGGCTGAGCGTGCGGCCGCGCAGGAAGGCGATGGGCGCCACCTCGATCTCGCCCTTCTCACGCCGGCGCTTGAACTGGTCGGCGCCCAGGATGTCGGTGAGCGCCTCCCAGACCGGCGCCATGTAGGGATCGACCTTTTCCGACAGGTCGCCGGGCAGGAAGCCGAGGCGTTCGCCCGCCTCCACCGCCGGGCGGCTGACGATCAGGCGCTCCACCTCGCCGCGCAGCAGCATGCCAGCGCCATGGGCCACGGCCAGGAAGGTCTTGCCGGTGCCGGCGGGACCCAGGCCGAAGACCAGCTCGCAGGCGGCCAGCGCCTGGAGGTAGCGGGCCTGGCCCGGCGTCTTGGGCGCCACCTGGCCGCGCTTGCCGGTGGGCAGGCTGCCCGGCGCGCTGCCGCGGCCCACCCGCCCCTGGCCGATGGCCACCCGGACGTCAGCCTCGGTGATCTCGAGGCCCGAGTCCGCGCGCTCGGCGATCTGCTCCACCACCCGGCGCGCGGTGGCGCGGTTCTTCGACTCGCCATTGATCGACACCCCGCCCCCGGGGGTTTCGATCAGCACGTCGAAGGCGTCCTCGATGAGGGCCGCATGCCGGCCGGTCGCCCCGCCCACGGCGCGCACGGCGATGTCGGACAGGGGAATGAACTCAGGCGCCTTACTCACGCGACCTCCAATGCCAGGGCTCCGGCGAGGCTCATCTTGGCCGCGCTCTCGATGCGCACCGGAACGATCTGGCCGATCAGATGATCCGGTGCGCTCACATGCACCGCCTGTAGATAGGGACTGCGGCCGGAAAGTTGACCCGGATGGCGCCCCGCGCGCTCGAACAGCACCGGCAGGGTCCGGCCCGCCTGGCTGGCGTTGAAGGCGCTCTGCTGTTCATCCAGCAGGGCGTTGAGGCGGGCCAGCCGCTCTTCCTTCACCTCTTCGGCCACCTGATCGGGCAGGTTGGCGGCGGGCGTGCCGGGACGACGGGAATATTTGAACGAAAAGGCTCCGGCATAGCCGACCTCAGCCACCAGCTGCAGGGTGGCCTCGAAGTCTTGCTCGCGCTCGCCGGGGAAGCCGACGATGAAGTCGCCGGCCATGGCCATGTCGGGCCGGGCGGCGCGGATCTTCTCCACCAGCCGCAGGTAGCTTTCGGCCGTATGGGCGCGGTTCATGGCCCGCAGAACCTTGTCGGAGCCCGCCTGCACCGGCAGGTGCAGATAGGGCATCAGGGCCTCGACCTCGCCGTGGGCCTCGATCAGGGCCTCGTCCATGTCGGCGGGGTGGCTGGTGGTGTAGCGGATGCGATCCAGGCCCTCGATCTGGGCGAGTTTGCGGACAAGACCGGCCAGGCCGCCCTCCCCGCCATAGGCGTTGACGTTCTGGCCCAGCAGGGTGACCTCGCGCACGCCCTGGCCGGCGAGGCTGCGGGCCTCGGCCAGGACGGCGTCCATGGGCCGCGAGAACTCCGCGCCGCGGGTATAGGGCACCACGCAGAAGGTGCAGAACTTGTCGCAGCCCTCCTGGATGGTCAGGAAGGCGGTGACGCCGGACGGATTGCGGTCAGACCCCAGGCGATCAAACTTGGCCTGCGGGGCGAAGTCGGCCGACAGCCGTTCGCCCTTGGCGCGGTGGGTGCGGGCGATCAGTTCAGGCAGCTGATGATAGGCCTGGGGCCCGATGACCAGGTCCACCGCCGGCTGGCGATGCATGATTTCCTTGCCCTCGGCCTGGGCGACGCAGCCGGCCACGGCGATGGTCATGGACTGGCCCGCGGCCTGGCGGGCCAGCTTCATCTGCTTGATGTAGCCGAGCTCGGAATAGACCTTCTCGGTAGCCTTCTCGCGGATATGGCAGGTGTTGAGCACCACCAGGTCGGCGTCCTCGGGACGCTCGGTCATGGCGTAGCCCAGCGGACGGAGCACATCGGCCATCCGCTCGCTGTCATAGACGTTCATCTGACAGCCGTGGGTCTTGATGTAGAGACGCCGGGTGGGCGCGGGCTCGGACATGGCGGGGTTTATGCGGCTGGCGACCGATGGGGGCAAGCCGACCAGGTCCGCCTACTCCTCGACCGGGACGCCGTAGAGCTCCAGCCGGTGATCCACCAGCTTGTAGCCGAGCTTGCGGGCGATGGCCTCCTGCAGGGCCTCGATCTCGTCGTCGACGAACTCGATGACCTTGCCCGACTTCATGTCGATCAGGTGGTCGTGGTGGACCTCGGTGGCTTCCTCGTAGCGCGAGCGGCCGTCGCGGAAGTCATGGCGGGCGATGATGCCGGCCTCCTCGAAAAGTCGCACCGTGCGGTAGACCGTGGCGATGGAGATGTGCGGGTCCACCTGGTGGGAGCGGCGGTACAGTTCTTCCACGTCCGGATGGTCATGGGCCGCTGACAGCACGCGCGCGATCACGCGGCGCTGCTCGGTCATGCGCATGCCCTTTTCGACGCAGAGATTTTCGATCCGGTCCACGAACCGACTCCTGATTTCCAA
This sequence comes from Phenylobacterium sp., assembly GCF_030651185.1. GTDB lineage: Bacteria > Pseudomonadota > Alphaproteobacteria > Caulobacterales > Caulobacteraceae > Phenylobacterium. Next base: position 167,337 of record NZ_JAUSCJ010000018.1, on the reverse strand, counting down.
ATGCCTTGAGGACACGGTTTAGAGGGACCCGCCGCCGAGGTCGAGGCGCATCACGACGGCGTCCACATAGATGCCGCCGCCGCGATCATAATAGCTGGGCCGGCGGCCGGCGCGAACAAAGCCCTGGGCTTCATACAGGGCCAGGGCCGGATCATTGTCCACGGCCACCTCCAGGAACATGGCGTCCGCCCCCGCGGCCTTGGCGGCGGCGGCGGCGGCCACCACCAGGGCGCGGGCCACGCCCTGCCGCCGGGCGTCGGGATCGACCGCCAGGGTCAGGACCTCGGCCTCGCCGGCCAGGGCCCGGCAGAGGATCATGCCAAGCGGGGTTTCGGTTTCCACGATCAGGCCGAAGGCGCCGGGTCCGCTGGCCAGGTCGGCGATCTCGTCAGCGCTCCAGCCGGGCGTGAAGGCGCGGCGGTGCACCACCGACAGGGCTTCCAGATCAGCCTCGGCGGCGGGGCGCAGGGTCATGCGGGCAGGTCGCGGCCACCCGGCAGCTTGGCGTCGGGGGCGCGGAGATAGAGCGGGCGAGGCGGAACCGGCGGGCGGATGGCCGCGATCTGCGCCACCGCCACAGGATCGGCATGGTCGGCGATCACCACCGTGGCGCCGGGCAGGAGGTCGGCGAGCAGGGGCGCGCCCGACCCCACCAGGGTCACCTCGCCCGCCCCCGCCAGTTCGGCCAGGCGCGCGGCGGCGGTTCCGGGCGGTAGAGCGTCGGGGGCGCTGACCGCCACGCCGTCCGCGAAGGCCTGCAGGTAGAGCTGGTCGCGCTTGGCGTCGAGGACGGCGAAGACGGTCCCGGACAGCGGCTGGGCCAGGGCCTCCAGCACGCCGACCCCGATCACCGGAATCGACAGGGCGGCGCCCAGGCCCTTCGCGAAGGCCAGGCCCACCCGCAGACCCGTGAAGGAGCCAGGCCCGACGGTGACCCCGACCCGTTGCAGCTGAGAGAATTCCACGCCGGCTTCCGCCATCAGCTCGGCGACCAGGGGGGCGAGGCGTTCCTGATGGCCCCGCGCCATGGGCTCGACCCGGGTCGCCAGAACTCGCCCACCGTCGAGGACGGCGGCCGAGCAGGCCCCCAGGCAGGTGTCTATCGCGAGCAGGATCAGAGGGTCTGCTCGACCCGGGTGACCTCGGGCACATAGTGCTTGAGCATGTTCTCGACGCCGGCCTTCAGGGTCGCCGATGAGGACGGGCAGCCGGAACAGGCGCCGCGCATATGCAGCCACACGACACCGGTGTCGGGCTCGAAGCGGTTGAACAGGATGTCGCCGCCGTCCTGGGCCACCGCCGGGCGGATGCGGGTGTCCAGCAGGTCCTTGATCTCGGCCACCACCTGGGCGGTGTCGGCGTCGTAGACCGTTTCGTCGTCATGGCCGCCGCTCTCGGCGCCGGCCTCGGCGGCGAACAGGGGCCGGCCCGAGGCGAAGTGATCCATGATGGCGGCCAGGACCGGCGCCTTCAGGTGCGGCCAGTCATGGTCGGGATGCTTGCCAACGGTGACGAAGTCGGCGCCGAAGAACACCCGGTCGACGCCATCGATGTCGAACAGGTCCGAGGCCAGCGGCGAGGCCTCGGCTTCCAAAGGACTGCGGAAGTCCCGCGAACCTTCGGCCAGGACAGTTTGTCCGGGCAAAAACTTCAGGACCTCGGGGTTCGGGGTGGGTTCGGTCTGGATGAACATGGGCCAGATGTGGCGCTAGAACAGGCAATGCGCAAGGTTTGGCGAACCGGGGCGGTCTCCTGAGCGTTGCGCCTGCGACCAGACGCCCCCGGGCATGGCCATGCTGCGATTGAACGGCGGTTGGAAAGGGTGTATCGCGCCCGCCGCACACGGCATTCGGGCCGAACAAGGGAACCACCTTTTTGGTCCCGGAGACTTTGGATGGCTGATCCGGCCAGCGGCGCCCCCGAGGCGGCGGAAGAGTCGCTGCACGCCCCCCCCACCGAGAGCCTCCGCGCCCTGGCGCTGGGGGCCATCGGCGTGGTGTTCGGCGACATCGGCACCAGCCCGCTCTACGCCATGCGCGAGGCCCTGCATCACACCCGCGACACGGTCTCCAACGAGATCGCGGTGCTCGGCGTGGTGTCCCTGGTGACCTGGGCGCTGATCCTGATCGTCACCATCAAGTATGTCGTCTTCCTGATGCGGGCCGACAACAAGGGCGAAGGCGGCACCCTGGCCCTGATGGCCCTGGCCCAGCGCTCGCTCGGCCGTCGCTCGACGGCGGTGTTCTTCCTGGGGGTGATCGGCGCGGCGCTGTTCTACGGCGACGGCATCATCACCCCGGCGGTTTCGGTGCTCTCGGCCATCGAAGGCCTGAAGGATGCGCCGGGGATCGGCCACCGGATGGGCCCCTTCGTGGTGCCGATCTCGGCCGGCATCCTGGTGGCCCTGTTCATGGTCCAGGCCAAGGGCACCACCAGCATCGCCCGCTTCTTCGGCCCCATCACCGCCTTATGGTTCCTGGTCCTGGCGGGGCTGGGCATCTATCATATCGCCGACGACATTTCGATCATCCGCGCCCTGCTGCCCCACTACGGCGTGATCTTCCTGTGGGACAACGGCGTGCTGGGCTTCATCATCCTGGGCAGCGTCTTCCTGGCGGTGACCGGGGCCGAGGCTCTCTACGCGGACATGGGCCACTTCGGGAAAAAGCCGATCCAGGCGGCCTGGGTGATCCTGGTGCTGCCGTCCCTGCTGCTGAACTATCTGGGTCAGGGCGCCCTGGTGCTGTCCAACCCGGCGGCGCGGTCCAATCCCTTCTTCGAGATGATCCCGGAGGTCATCTACTGGCCGGTGCTGCTGCTGGCCACGGCGGCCACGGTCATCGCCTCCCAGGCGGTGATCACCGGCGCCTTCTCCATGACCCAGCAGGCGGTGCAACTGGGCCTGTTCCCGCGCATCGACATCCGCCGCACCAGCGAGACCCAGGCCGGCCAGATCTATGTGCCTCAGGTCAACACCATCCTGATGATCGGGGTGCTGGTGCTGCTGTTCACCTTCCGCAGCTCCTCGAACCTGGCGGCGGCCTACGGCATCGCGGTGACCGGGGCCATGTTCGTCGACACCCTGCTGTTCTTCGTCATCGTCAAGCATATGTGGAAGCGACCGACCTGGCAGGCCTGGCTGGCGGCGCTCGGCTTCGGCGCTCTGGACGTCACCTTCATCTCGTCCAACCTGCTGAAGATTCCGGAGGGCGCCTGGCTGCCGCTGGTGCTGGGCCTGGCTCTGGTGGTGATCATGTGGACCTGGACCCGCGGCGCCCAGATCCTCACTGAGAAGACCCGGCGTGATTCCGTGCCCCTGCTGGAGCTGTCGGAAATCCTCAAGGCCCGCGCCCCGCACCGGGCGCACGGCACGGCGATCTTCCTGACCTCCGACCCCGACATGGCGCCCGTGGCGCTGATGCACAATCTCAAGCACAACAAGGTGCTGCACGATAATAACATCATCCTCACCGTCCACACCGCCGAGACCCCGCGGGTGAAGGAGGAGAACCGGGTACAGATCGAGCCGATCAACGACGACTTCAAAAAAGTCACCATAAGATACGGCTTCATGGAGAGCCCGAACCTGCCCAAGGCGCTGGGCCTGTGCCGCAAGCTCGGCCTGAAGTTCGACATCATGGCCACCAGCTTCTTCCTGGGACGTCGCTCGGTGGTGGCGTCGGCCCAGTCGGGCATGCCCCTGTGGCAGGACAAACTGTTCATCTTCCTGATGCGCAACGCCGCCAACCCCACCGACTTCTACAAGATCCCCCCCGGCCGCGTGGTCGAACTCGGAACCCAGGTGACCGTCTGATGGTGTTGTCTTTCCTGGGCGACGCCCTGTGGATCATCTCACTCTCGATCATGGCCTCCACCACCCGAGCGGCCTGGGGACGGATCGATCCGGAGACCAAGGTGCCGCTGCAGTTCGCCCTGAGCGGCAAGCCGACCTTCCGGGTGAAGCGGAACCTGGCCCTGCTGGCCATCCCGACCGCGGCCTTTTTCCTGGGGCTGGCCCTGGTGGCCTTCAACCGCAACGCCGGGGCGACGGTGGAGCAGTCGGTGATCCTGTTCGGGGTTCGCGCCACCGCCGCGGCCCTGATCGCCGTCGGCCACCTGCGCTGGCTGAAGGCCGCCCTCGACCAGCTGCAGAGCGAAGGCGCGCTCAAGCCTTGATACGCCGGGCCATTGGCCCCTATACGCCCGCGACGTTCCCTTCCTGCCGAAAGTCCGCACGCCCATGTCCAAGCCCACGATCAAGAAAGTCGTCCTGGCCTATTCCGGCGGGCTGGACACCTCGATCATCCTGAAGTGGCTGCAGACCGAGTACGGGGCGGAGGTCATCACCTTCACCGCCGACCTCGGCCAGGGCGAGGAGCTCGAGCCCGCCCGCGCCAAGGCGCTTGCCGCCGGCGTGAAGCCCGAGAACATCTTCATCGAGGACGTGCGCGAGGAGTTCGTCCGCGACTTCGTCTTCCCGATGTTCCGCGCCAATACCGTCTATGAGGGCCAGTACCTCCTGGGCACCTCCATCGCCCGGCCGCTGATCGCCCAGAAGCAGATCGAGATCGCCCGCAAGATGGGGGCCGACGCGGTCAGCCACGGCTCCACCGGCAAGGGCAACGACCAGGTCCGCTACGAGGTGGCCTATTACGCGCTGGAGCCGGACATCCACGTCATCGCGCCCTGGCGCGAGTGGGACTTCAAGAGCCGCGAGGCCCTGCTGGACTTCGCCGAGAAGCACCAGATCCAGATCGCCAAGGACAAGCGCGGCGAGGCCCCCTTCAGCGTCGACGCCAACCTGCTGCACTCCTCTTCCGAAGGTAAGGTGCTGGAGGATCCGGCGGTCGAGGCGCCCGAGTTCGTCTATATGCGCACCATCGCGCCCGAGGATGCGCCCGATAAGGCCACGGTCTTTACCATCGACTTCGAGAAGGGCGACCCGGTCGCCATCGACGGCGAGAAGATGAGCCCCGCAACCCTGCTCACCAGGCTCAATGAGTTGGGCTACGCCAACGGCGTCGGCCGCCTGGACCTGGTGGAGAACCGCTATGTCGGCATGAAGTCCCGCGGCGTCTACGAGACGCCCGGCGGCACCATCCTGCTGGCCGCCCACCGGGGCATCGAGTCCATCACCCTGGACCGCGGCTCCATGCACCTGAAGGACGAGCTGATGCCGCGCTATGCGGAGCTCATCTACAACGGCTTCTGGTTCACCCCCGAGCGCGAGATGCTGCAGGCCGCCATCGACCACAGCCAGGCCATGGTCACCGGCCAGGTGACGGTGAAGCTCTACAAGGGCAACACCACCATCATCGGCCGCACCAGCCCCTACTCCCTCTACGACCAGGACCTGGTCACCTTCGAGGAGGGCAAGGTCGCCTACGACCACAACGACGCGTCGGGTTTCATCAAGCTCAACGCCCTGCGCCTGCGGGTCGCCGCCAAGCGGGACAAGCGCGTCAAGGGCTGAGACCCGCCCGGCCGGACAGACAAACGCCCGCCTCCTGGTCTGGAGGCGGGCGTTTCTGTTTTCGGGAACCGGGCTAGGGCTGCGGCGGACGCAGGACCCGCGGCCCGAGGTTGTCCATCACCGCGCGCGCATCGAAGGCGCGGGTGTCGTCCTGCGGCTTGGCGCCCCGGTGCATAACGATCTCGGCGCTGGCCTCGAACTTCTCCACCGTGCGGACGTCCATGCGGTCGCCCCAGAAGGGGTCGCCGAAGAAGGGATCCCAGGAGCGCCAGCCGTAGCCGCCGCCGTAGTAGCGCCAGGACGGCCGCCAGAAGTTGTACGAGGGGCCGTACCAGGGCCGGTAGAAGGGATCGGGCTCGACATAGGTCCGCGCGTTGCGGTCGGTCTGGCGGTCCACCACCGCGAACCAGTCGTAGCCCTGGGCGACGGTCAACTCGGCGGCGCGGTAGAGCAGATAGCCCTCCACGGTCTCGCGGGATGTCAGGCTGTTGCCGGCGAAATTCACCCGGAAGCGGTCAGCCTCCAGTCGGACCTCGGAAAAGCCGCCGGAGGTGGCCTGGCCGCGGATATTCGGTTGGTAGGGGGTGGCGGTGGCGCAGGCCCCGAGCGTGGCCAGAAGCAGGGCGCTGGCGGCGAGGGCGGCGTATCGGCGGGTCATGTCTGGCTACCCAAGTGAAGCGTCTGGAACATACCAGCCGAACACATGGGCTTAATTTTGGTTGCCGCCAAGCATTTGATGTCAAAGTCGAAATGCAGAAAATTCGGCGCGCGCCTGTCTTGAATCAGGCGCGCGCCAGTTTTGTCCTCGGGGGAGGAAGCCCGCCCGACGCTGGGGAGCGCCGGTCAGGATCTCGTCAGGCCAGGGTCAGAATTCCTCCCACTCCTGGCTCTTTGGCTGGGCGGCCGCGCCGCCACCGAAGTTGGCGCGGATCTTTTCGGCCATGCGGCGCGGGGGAGAGGCCGCGGGCCGCGAGCTCGGTCCGGCCGCCTGGGGCCGGGAGGCGCGGGCCGGCGCGGTGTCGGCGCCGGTGCGGAAGTCGCCCATCAGACGGCGCAGTTCCGTGGCCTCGCCGTTCAGGGCGTGGGCCGCGGCGGTGGATTGCTCCACCATGGCGGCGTTCTGCTGGGTCACCTGGTCCATCTTGTTGACGGCGGCGTTGACCTCGTTGAGGCCGACAGCCTGCTCCTTGGCCGAGGCCGCGATCTCACCCACCAGGCCGTCGATCTCGTCGACCTGGGCCACCAGCATCTCCAGGGCCTGACCGGTCTTGCCGACCAGTTGCACGCCCGAGCCGACCTGGGTCGACGAGGCGCTGATCAGGGCCTTGATTTCCTTGGCCGCTTCCGCGGAGCGCTGGGCCAGGGCCCGCACCTCGGAGGCGACGACGGCGAAACCCTTGCCGGCCTCCCCGGCGCGAGCGGCTTCAACGCCCGCGTTCAGGGCCAGCAGGTTGGTCTGGAAGGCGATCTCGTCGATCACCCCGATGATCTGGCTGATCTGGGTGGAGGACTTCTCGATCTCGCCCATGGCCAGGACGGCCTGGCGGACGATGTCGCCGCCGTCGGCCGCGCCGGTCTTGGCGGTCTGCACCACCGCCCGGGCGTGGCTCGCCCCGTCCGCGGACTTCTTCACCGTGGCGGTGATCTCGTCGAGCGCGGCGGCGGTCTCTTCCAGGCTGGCGGCCTGTTGCTCGGTGCGGCGCGACAGGTCGTCGGACGCGCCGGCGATCTCTTCGGCGCTGGAACCGATCTGCGAGCTGGTGGCGACGATGACCTGCATGGCGTCCCGCAGCTTGGCCACGGCGGCGTTGAAGTCGGCCCGCAGGGCTTCATATTCCTCGGGGAAGGCCTGGTCGATGGCGTGGGTCAGGTCGCCCTGGGACAGGCGCGACAGGCCGTTGGCCAGCGTGCTGACGACGGCGGCCTGTTCGGCCTGGGCGTCGGCCCGTTCCTTCTCGACCCGGGTGCGGGTCGCTTCTTCTCGCGCGGCCGCGGCTTCCTGCTCCTCGCGCATGGCGGTGAGGCGCAACTGATTGTCGCGGAAGATGCCCAGGGAGCCGACGATGGCGCCCAGTTCGTCGCCGCGGGCGATCTTGTCGAGGTCCTGCTGGTTATCCCCGGCGGCCAGCTTCTCGGTGGCGCCGGCGATGCCCTGGATGGCGCGCTTGACGCCAAGGATGGTGGCGATGGAAATCCCGGCGACCGCCAGCAGGGTGATGATCGCGCCGCCGACGGCGACCTTACCGGTGAAGGCGGCTTCCTCGGCGCTGGCCTTGGCGTGGGCCTTGGCTTCCTGCTGAACCAGGGCCGTGGCCCCGTCGAGGGTCTCGGTCATGCGGTTGTACTGGACTTCGAAGGGCTCGACGAAGGCCGCGGCGGTGGCGAAGTCGATGCCGAGCATGGAGCCCACCACCTCGATCCCACCGCGATAGTCGGTGAGGTCCTTGATCAGCGCATCGAAGCGCTTCTGTTCGGCCTTGGGCAGCTTGACCTTCACCTTGGTCAGCTCGGCCTTGATGGAGTCGACGTCGGCCATCAGCTTCTGCAGCTGGGCCGTGGAGTCCATACCCGGCGTCGCGGCGGTATGGGTCATCAGCAGGTACAGATCCCCGTGCACCGCGGTGATGCGCTTGGCGATCCGCGCCAGGTCCAGGCTGACAGCCATGTCCTCGGCGACGATGCGATCGATGGCCTTGGACTGCTGCTGCTGGCTCCAGACAGCCCCGCCGGCCACCAGGGCCAGCATGAGCACGGCGAAGGCGGGAGCGAACGCCATCTTCACGACGAGTGAGAGGTCGGCGAGGCGGAAGGTCTTCATCTCAAATCTCCGAAGGAAAGCGTGACCCCGCCGCGGCGCGGCGGGGTCGGCTTAGCTCACCAGGTCTTGCTGAGGGTGAATTGCACCCGGCGCTCGGCCTGCAGGCCGCTGGGGCCCTTGGCTTGCGATTGGCGGCCGTGGAGCAGGTTGACCCCGTCCACACCCATCACGATGCCGTTCTGCAGCTTGTAGGACACCCGGCCGGCCAGGGTGGTGTAGGCCGAGACGGGCTCAAGCAGGTTGCCGTTGTAGGACGAGAACTTGCTGACCTGACGGACGTAGCCGTCCACCGCCCACTGCTCGTCAGCCCAGCCGAGGGCCAGGTTGCTGCGGTACTTCGGCGTCGTGGCCTCGAAGGCCACCTTGCGCAGGATCAGGGCCGCCGCGGTGAGGGCCGGCGTGTCTTCGATCTTGGTGTAGGTGGTGTCGGCGCTCCAGTGGAAGCCGGTTCCGAACTTGCCCGAGGCGGCGAGCTCGACGCCCTTCATCTCGGAGTCGCCGGTGTTGGCGTACTGGTAGGCGGCCCAGGTGGTCGCGGTCGCCGGGATGCTGACGACCGCCGTCGAGAACTGGCCCTTCACGCTTTCGGTCTTCTGCATGAAGACCTTCACGCTGGCCTTGGCCTTCAGCGAGGGCAGGTCGCGGTCATAGGTCAGCTGGTAGTTGGTGACGATGGCCGGATCCAGGAACGGGTTGCCCTCGATCAGGAAGCCCACGGGCGCGGGGGTGGCCGGCGGGATGATCAGGCCGCCCAGTTCAAGCAGGGTCGGCGCCTGGACGCCGCGGGCATAGGTGGCGCGCAGCGTGTCGGCGTCGGTGGCCTTGAACACCGCGCCGAGATTGACGCTGGTTTCCTTGATGTCGCGGTCCCAGAGCTTGTTGCTGGTCTGGGGCACGCCGACCGGGAAGGACCCGGTGCGTTCCAGCGACAGATTGTCCAGGCGCGCGGCGGCGGTCAGGGACAGCTTGGGATTGACCGCCCAGTTCCACATCACCGAGGGGGCCAGGACCTTGTAGCTGATCTTGGCGCCCGAGTAGGAGGCGGTGTTGAGCTGGTTGTCGCGGTACTCCAGGCCCAGGCGGACGGTGTGGTTCGCGCCGACCTTGAACAGGTCCTCGACGCTGAACACCGTAATGCCGTTCAGGTAGCGGCGGCCCGGGGTCAGGGCGTCCAGATCGTTGTGATAGCCCTGGACCTGGATCAGGCCGAGCTTGGTGTCGGAGGTGACCGTGGCCTTCAGGGAGTTGGTCTTGATGCGGTGGGCGGCGTAGGCGAAGGTCGAGATGACCTGGGTGGCCTGGCCGTTGGAGTAGGAGCCCTCGACCCGCAGCTGGGTCTTGGAGCCGAGTTCGGCGACGGCGTCGATGTTGGCGTGCAGGGTGGTGGGGTTGTGGATCATAGCGGCAGTGACGGCCGCGCTGTTGTCCTTCCACTCGTCCTGGTGCTCGCCGCCGGCCGAGATCCGCACCGAGACCTTGTCGCCAAGGCGCATGGTCTTCACGACGGAGACGAAGTTGCTCTCGCCGGTGCCGGTGCGCAGGTCGATGGCGTTGGTGTCATCGAACTTCGGGTTGAAGGTGATGATGTTGACCACGCCGGACACGGCGTTGAAGCCGAAGATGGCGCTGTTGGGTCCGCGCACCACTTCGATCTGGCGGATTTCGCTCAGCGAGATCGGCAGGGCGGTCCAGTCGGTGTAGCCGAAGTGGTCGAGATAGACCTGGCGGCCGTTGATCAGCACCAGCAGGCGCGGCGAACGGGCCTGGTTGTAGCCGCGGATGCCGACGTCGGACTGGCCGGCGGCGAAGTTCAGCACGTCCACGCCGGCGACGCGCGACAGGATGGTGGGCAGGTCGGTGGCGCCCGAGCGCTTGATGTCGGCCGAGGAGATGATGGTCATGTCCACCGGCACTTCGGTGGAGCGCTGCGGCGAGCCCGTGGCCGAGGTGGTGACCGGTTCGTTGAACAGCTGCTCCATCGAGCCGTAGTCGATGGATTGCGCGTGGGCCGTCGTGGCGGCCAGAGCGAGGCCGGCGGCGGCGCCGGCGAGGAGGATTTGCTTTTTCATCGATTTGTCTTCCGAGCCGTTCAGGCTCAGATCTCCTTGATCATCATGCGGAAGGCGGCCTTGAACGTGGCGCCCACGGCGGCGGCGGCCGCGCGGTTGACGGTGATGTCGACCTTGGGTTCGGTGGCGACGCCCATGACGCAGGCGCCGGACTTCACGCAGGCCGGATCGGATCCGACGGTCACCAGCTTCTTGGCCTTGGCGGCGGCGCCGACGGCGCCGTAGTTGACGCCTTCGGTGATGTAGAGAGCCGCGACACCGCTGACGCCGCCGACGGCGGAGGCTTCAACCGGCTTGCCGATCAGGGTGACCGCACCGGCCGCGTAGCCCGCGCCGAGAGCCGCCATGAGGGCGTTCTTTTCCGCCACCGAGCCTGGCTTCGCCGGATCGAAGACGACGCCCAGGACGGCGCGGCCCGTGGGGCCGTTTTCCAGGAAGGTCAGCGCCCGGCCGGCGACGGCCAGGTCCTTGGCCGGGTCGGCGTGACCGACCATCGGTGTCGCCAGCACAAGGGCCATGGCCCCCGCCGACAGCAACTGTTTCGTTGAGATAGACATTTAGCCCCTCTGGTGTTGGTCCGCGCCGTTCTGGCGTCGGCCTTAGGTTCAGTCTCTGGCGCGGAGAGCGCGTCGCCGATCACTCGGCAGGTTTCGGTTTCAGGCTCCCCGGCGCTTGTTGATGGAGAAGACCACCCGGCGTTCGGCCTCCAGGCCGCGGGTCTGTTGCTGGCGCTCGGTGAGAAGGGTCTGGCGGGAGAGCGCCAGGGTGACGCCGGCGTGACCGACCATCGGCGTGGCCAGCACAAGCGCTGCGGCCTCCGTCGCGATCAGGTGTTTGGTGCGTTCGGACATCTTTGTTCCCTCGCCCACCGCGGGCTGAACGAGGGGAGGTTTGGACGCCTCAATGGTAAATAGAGGTTAAGGCGAATTGTCATAACGCGATATTTCAAGCGGAAATTCGCACTCTTGTTGTGTATATGTTGGTATTACTCAAATATCTTGCTGGATGAAGGTCTCGGCAATACCCGAGAATAGATCGAGTTTTTAAGGGGTGTATTCTGCGAATACATGCCGATAAGCGGCGAGGCGTATGCCCTGAACTCTGAACTTAAGCTTCCACGCCCACCCTTAGCCTTGGCCCTACCGCGGTAGGGCCGGCCGTGAGAACTGCCGGCGAAGCTTAACCTTACTGGTTTGGAACCTTTTGTCGCACCCCCCATGGCGGTGCTTTGTCGCACCCTTTAAGGCGCTGAATTTCCTTGCTTATACCCGAAACGAGGATAGCCGCGCACGGCAGGGTAGGGCTTGCACACGCAGGGTCGCCCCACGTCCTAGTGGCGCAGCGCCATCAGGGCCGCGGCGCTGATCAGCAGCAGGCCCACGACGACCTGGAATCCCCGCCGGAAGCGCGGCTCCGTCATCCGCCGGGCCAAGGCCGCGCCGCCCAGGCCATAGGCGCTCATGGAGATCACATCAAAGCCGATCGTCCCGCAGGCGAAGAAGGCCAGCTGCAGGGGCAGGGGGCGGTCCGGATCCAGGAAAGGCGGCAGGACGGCGGTGAAGAACAGGATCGCCTTGGGATTGGAAATCTGCACCGTGAAGCCGTCGCGCCAGGCGTGGGCGCCGGGCTGGATGGAGGCGGGCTTGAGCTCGCCCATCGTCTCGATCCGCGCCGCCAGCAGGCTCTTGAGCCCGAGCCAGGCCACATAGGCGGCCCCGGCATAGGCGATCAGGTGGAAGACCTGGGGAAAGGCCAGGACCGCGGCGCCCAGCCCCAGGGCCGCCACGCCGAACCAGACCAGGGTCGCGCTGTTCATGCCGGCCACGGCGATCAGGGCGGCCCGCTTGCCGCGCTCTGCCCCGATGGCGATGGCGAAGACATTGGCCGGTCCCGGCGTCACCGCCATGATCGCCATGACCCCCAGGAAGGTGGCGTAGCGGGCGGGGTCGACGGGAAGGATCATGGGCCCGGGGCGCTCGTGGAGAGAAAAGCTGCGGTGGCCCCGAGGTAAAGCCCATTGCAGCGCTGGGGAAGTTCCGCGACACGGAAATCCGAAATGGGGACCCATGAGCACTGAATTCTGGCTGTTCGTGGCGGTGGGCTTCGCCGCCCAGCTCGTCGATGGGGCGTTGGGCATGGCCTATGGGGTGATCTGCTCCACGGTCCTGCTGGCCCTGGGGGTGACTCCGGCCAACGCCTCGGCCAGCGTGCACGCCGCCAAGGTGTTCACCGGCGCGGCCTCGGCGATCAGCCACATCTACCACCGCAATGTCGGCTGGCGGCTGCTGCTGTTGCTGGCCCTGGGCGGGGTGCTGGGCGGGATCGGCGGGACCTACCTGCTGACCTCCATCGATGGCGCGGTGATCAAGCCCTATGTGGTGGGCTGGCTCGGCCTCATGGGCCTGGTGATCCTCTACCGCGCCTGGCGCCAGACGCGGCCCAAGCTGTTCTCCTGGCGGCTGCCCTTCCCGCTGGGCCTCACGGGCGGCTTCTTCGACGCCGTGGGCGGCGGCGGCTGGGGTCCGGTGGTGACCTCGACCCTGCTGGGAAGCGGCGCCGACCCGCGCCAGGCGATCGGCACCACCAACACCGCCGAATTCTTCATGTCGGTCGCCGTCTCGGCGGCCTTCATCACCGCCCTGGTGACCGGACACTGGCAGACCACGGGCCTCACCGACCATCTCTGGTCAGTGGTGGGCCTGATCGCCGGCGGGGTGGTGGCCGCCCCCGTCGCCGGCTGGGCCACCAAGGTGCTGCCGCACCGCGCCCTCACCTGGCTGGTGGGCGCCCTGGTGACCGGCCTCGCCGCCTGGCAGGCCTGGATGCTGTTCGGCTAGAGCCCTTTAGGGTCAGATGGAATCATCTGACCCGTTCAAAAGGGCTCTAATTCAAAGTGATAGAGCGCGCCGGACGGGTTAACCGGCCTCCACTTAACCCTGGCGCGCTCTAGCTCCGACACGCAAAACGGCTCCAGGGCTGGGGAACCCTGGAGCCTTGAGGACGCGGCGAGAAGGCCGCGTCCGTCCGGGATCGTCAGCCGCCTGGGAGGGCGGCGGCGGCTGTCAGATCACCAGGTCTTGCTGACCGAGAAGAGGATGCGGCGCTCGCTCTTCAAGGCGGTGGTCTTGGCCTGGACCTGCTGTTCACGCAGCAGGTTCTGACCGCTGACGGCGAGGGTGACGCCGTCTGCGCGGTTGTAGGCTACCCGGCCGGCGAAGGTCCCGTAGGCCTTCACCGGCTCCAGGGTCTGGGTGGACGTGTAGGAGTTGAACTTGGAGACGTGATGCACATTGGCGTCGGCCGTCCAAGGTCCGCCGGTCCAGCCCACAGCCAGATTGCTGCGATACTTCGGGCTGGTCTCGCCGAACGCCACCTGGCGGCGCACTGGGCTGTAACCCGCGATCGGAGTGTCGGTGATGTCGGTATAGGTGGTGTCGGCGCTCCAACGGAACCCGGCGCCGAGCTTGCCCGAGGCGGAGAGCTCCACCCCCTTCATCTCCGACTCGCCGATGTTGAAATAGGTCAGGGCGGCGTAGGTCGTGGCCGTGGCCGGCACGTCGATCTGCAGCCGGCTGACCCCGCTCTTGACGTCCTCGGTGAGTTGCTGGAACAGCTTGACGCCGAGCCTTGCGTTGAGCTCGGGCAGGGCGCGCTCATAGGTCAGCCCGTAGCTGGTGACGATCGCCGGCTGCAGGGTCGGATTGCCGACCGTGGCGATTCCCACCGGCGGGGCGGTCGTCGGGAAGACCTGGCGTGAGCCCAGCTCCACCAGGGTCGGCGCCTGGACACCCCTGGCGTAGGTTGCCCGGAAGGTGTCGCGGTCGGTGGCGGCGAACACGGCGCCCAGATTGACGCTGACCTCCTCGATCGAACGGTCCCAGTCACTGTTGCTCTGGCGGGGCATCCCGCGGGGGAAGACGCCCGTGCGTTTCAGGGTCAGGCTGTCGAGCCGCACGGCGGAGGTGACCGAAAGCTTGGGATTGACCACCCAGTTCCACATGACCGACGGCGCCCAGACGGAGTAGCCGACCTCGGCCCCCTCGACGGGCGTCGTATTGACCTTGTTGTCGCGGTATTCGAGACCCAGCCGCAGCGTGTGGGCGGTTCCGATCTTGAGCAGATCCTGCACCTTGGCCACTGAGATGGTGTTCCGGTAGTGCAGGGGTGTGGCCCGGGAATCGAGGTTGTTCACATAGGCCTGCGCCTGGATGGTCCCAAAGGCGGTGTCGGCGTCCAGGGAGACCTTGCCCGAGGAGGTCTGCACCCGGTGCCGGGCATAGGTGTAGCCGGAGAGCATCTCGCTCTGACCCGAGTTCGACCAGGAGCCCTCGACCCGCAGATCGGCCTTCGGCGACAGTTCAGCCACGGCGTCCACGGAGGCGCGAACGCCCCAGGGATCGGAGAGCATGGCCGGGGTGATGGCCGGGTTGGTGTTGGCCCACTCATCCTGCCGGTCGGTGCCGGCCGAGAGGCGCACGGAGATCATCTCGCCGAGCTTGAGGGTCTTGACCACCGTGGCCGCGTTGTAGCCGAGGGTGCCGGCCTGGACGGAGACGAGGTTGGTGGCGTCGAATTTCGGATTGAAGGTGATGATGTTGACCACGCCGGAGACGGCGTTGAACCCGAACAGCGCGCTGTTGGGACCACGCACCAGTTCGATCTGGCGGATCTCCTCGAGGGCGACCGGCAGGGTGTGCCAGTCGGTGTAGCCGAAGTGGTCGAGATAGACCTGGCGGCCATTGATCAGCACCAGCATGCGCGGTGACCGCGACTGGTTGTAGCCCCGCACGCTGATTTCCGAGGCGCCGGCCGCGAAGGGCAGGATGTCGACCCCGGCCACCCGGCTGAGGATGGTGGGAATGTCGGCGGCGCCCGAGCGCTTGATGTCCTCGGCGCTGATGATGGTCATGTCCACCGGGGCCTCGGTGGAACGCTGCGGCGAGCCGGTGGCCGAGGTGGTGACCGGTTCGTTGAACAGCTGCTCCAGCGAGCCGTAGTCGATGGATTGCGCCTGGGCCGTTGTGGCGGCGAGGGCGAGGCCCGCGGCGGCGCCGGCCAGGAGAATATGTTTCTTCATCGGATTTTCTTATCTGGCCCTCGGGCTCAGACCTCCTTGATCATCATGCGGAAGGCGGCCTTGAAGGTGGCGCCCACGGCGGCGGCGGCGGCGCGGTTGACGGTGATGTCGACCTTGGGGTCGGTGGAGACGCCCATCACGCAGGCGCCGGAGGTCACGCAGGCCGGATCGGAGCCGATGGTGACGATCTTCTTGGCCTTGGCCGCCGCGCCCACCGGGCCGTAGCTGACACCGGTGGTGACATACAGGGCCGCGACGCCGCTGGCCCCGCCGACGGCGGAGGCCTCGATGGGCTTGCCGGTCAGGGTGACCGCGCCCGCCGCATAGCCGGCGCCGAGGGCGGCCATGATGGCGTTCTTTTCGGCGACGGAGCCGGGCTTGCCCGGATCAAACACGACCCCCAGGACCGCGCGGCCGGTGGGGCCGTTCTCCAGGAAGGTCAGGGCTCGACCGGCGACCGCCAGGTCCTTGGCCGGGTCGGCATGGCCGACCATCGGCATCGCCAGGGCCAGGGCCAGGGGCCCCGCCGACAGCAGTTTCTTGTATCGCTTGGACATAATGTTCCCCCTCGCCTCGTGGGCTGAATGTCGGAAGGGGATAGCAAGAATGCGCTATCTGGATAGTGGTTGCGACAAAGTGTCCTTTATCTTCAAGGTGCTCATTGGATAGAGGTGGTCTGTATTATTGAGATAATATGCCATCTTTTAGGCACAGTCGGTGGCACTACTTGTGCTCGATTTGAGTGGGAACTCGATTTCACCGTGGCGAGCGATTTACATTATTTGGTTTTGCCTGAAATTTTCGCCGAAGCGCGCGCTCCTACTCGGCGCGGCACTGGCCATACCGCGGTAGGACCGACGCTCGAAACTGTCGAGCTTGTACAAATTTACTGTAGAGGTTCGCAGTGTCGCACCCCCCGCGCAGGCCTGCGCTGCGGGGCCTTAAGTCACTGAATTTCGTGGATAATATCCCCGATCCGGGGATAGATCCCCTCCCGGCGGGGTGGGCCGGTGTCCCCCGGCGGTTCAACGGCAGGTGATTCGACGTCGCGAAAAGGACGGGCCGGGCGCGCCGCCCGGCCCGGTCGTCGGCTAGACCGTGCCGGTCTGGACCATGGCCCAGATGACCCGTCCCAGCGCCCCGAACAACAGGAGGGCCGCGGCCAGCATCTGGATCACGAAGCCGGCCTCGCGCTTGCCGGGATCGGCCACATAGCCCAGGGCATAGATGACGCGCCCGAGGATCCACACCACGCCCAGGGCCGCGGCGATGCGATCGTCCCAGTAGATGGCGAACAACCACAGGCCGGCCAGGAAGATCGGCAGCCATTCCAGGGTGTTGTAGTGGACCCGGATATTGCGCTCCAGGTGAGCGTCGCCGTGCATGGCCGGCGCGGCGATGCCGGAAACTTGACGGGCCTTGCCCACGCGCAGGCCCATCCAGACGTAGACGAGCAGGGCGACAACGGTGACGATGGCGACTTCGTAGTGCGGTTGCATGATTTCCCCCGACATTTCTCCGGCGCCGTTCGCGGCCGGGTCCTGGTGAAGGTGACACGCGTCGAGGCCCGCGGGAACCATCCGCCCCTCTCGCAGTGTTTGAGTCCGTCGACGGAGACTTCTGGAGGTTCCGATGCAGCTCGAGTCCGCCGCTATCAGCGATATCCGCTACGACGAAGACCGCGCCAAACTGTTCGTGCGGTTCCTTGACGGCGACGAGTACGTCTATGTGGGCGTGCCCGGCGAGGTGCACCGCAGCTTCGTCGACGCCGACTCCAAGGGCCGGTTCTTCGCCTACGAGATCCGCGACCAATACCCCTACAACAAGCTCCAGGCCTGAACGCGAAACGCCCGCGTCCTGGCGGAGGCGGGCGTCTGGTGGTCTCGGCCGTGAGGCTTTCGCCTACTTCCGCTTCTGCTTGCGGGCGGCGTAGCGCAGGTCGCGGGCTTCTTTCTGCTTGGCGCGCAGATCCAGGTCGCGGGCTTCCTGGGTGATGGCCTCGTCTTCCAGCCGCAGGCGCTCGGCCTCGGCGGCGGCGGCGCGCTTGGTCTCACGCTCGGCGTTGCGCTCGGCGCGGACCTTTTCCAGCTCGGCGGCCTCGGCGGCCTTGCGGGCTTCGATATTGGGATCGGTGACGGTGGGCTTGGGCTTGAAGCGTTCCAGCAGCGCCTTCTTGGCCGCGGCGGAGGTCGCCTGGCGGTCGGCGTGCTTCATGCCTTTAGGTTCGAACATGCGGTCTTAAAGTTCCTAGTCAGGGCCCGGTTCCGGTTCGCCGTCCCTTCCCCCGGATGGGGAGGTACGCCGGGCCTGCGGGTCGATCGAATTTCTGGAGCGGGCGAAGAGATTCGAACTCTCGACCCCAACCTTGGCAAGGTTGTGCTCTACCACTGAGCTACGCCCGCACTCCGTGAAACCGATCCCCGTGAGGATTGGCCCCGAAATTCGAGAGCGGGCTTATGGCAGAGGGTCCGGGGCTTGGCAAGCGGGGCTGGCTCGCTTTGCGTTCTTTCTCACCCCATAAAGCGCGGCGCCTTGAGCCGGCGCTTGTTGACGTGGTCCTTGGGAGCCTCGTTTTCGATCTCCGGCGGGAACTCGCCCTTGAAGTAGTAGCGCTGCCAGGCCTCCTTGGTGGCCTCGGGATCGAGGCGGAAGATCTTGGCGTTGAACTCCGCCCGGTGCTTCTCCCAGACGTCGTACTGGTCGCGCAGCTCCGGGTTCCGATCCATCGATTTGATCACCGGCTGGACATCGTTCAGCGCCTTGTCCTGGGTCAGGGTGATGAAGCAGAAGGGCTCGCCCTTCTCGAACCGCACCGACCCCGGCCGGGTGAAGATCCAGTTCATCGTGAAGGGGAAGGGCAGCCAGTCGGTCTCCACCAGCCCCGCCAGCGGCTGGATGCCGTCCTTGACGTGGTTTGGCGGGCCCTGGGCGATCATCGACCAGCCGGGCGAGGTCCGGAACAGATAGCCGGGGTGGAAGGTCACGACGCCGTGGCTGAAGTGGCTCTTGGCGAAGTGGTGGAAGTCCGGGTGCGGGTAGTCGGTCTGAAGCTTGATGTCCTCCTGCCGCGGGCCGCCGTTCCAGGTGGCGGTGAAGGCCATCGGGCAGAGGATCTCCCAGCCGGTGGTGTTGGCCATGGAGAGCGGCAGGCAGCGATAGGGGTGACGTTCGGCGAAATGGTCCATCCAGGCGCGCTGCGGGCGGCCCGGCACGATCTCGGGGGGGCGCAGGGCGGTGGGGTAGCACTCAAGCAGCATGGCGGGCTCTCTGACGGGACCTGACATCAGGTCTAGCCAGCCTGTCGCGTCCGCGTCCAGTTCGCTAATTGAGTCTGATGCAGACGCGCCCCGACCTGATCGCTTTTTTCGACGCCCATGGCGTCGACCACGCCACCACCGAGCACGAGGCGGTGTTCCGGGTCGGCGAGGGGGAGGCGATCAAACACGGCATCGCCGGCGCCCACACCAAGAACCTGTTCCTGAAGGACGCCAAGGGCCGGCTGTGGCTGATCTCCGCCCAGGACACCACTCTCATTGATCTGAAACGGCTGCATCCGGTGATCGGCTCGGCCAGGCTCTCCTTCGGCAGCGCCGAGCTGATGGCCGAGACCCTGGGGGTGACGCCTGGCTCGGTCACCGCCTTCGCGATGATCAACGACCGCCAGCATCGGGTGACCTTCGTCCTCGACCGGGCGCTGGCAGACGCCGAACAGGTAAATTTTCATCCCCTGACCAACACCGCCACCACCACGGTGAGCCAGGCGGGCCTTCGAAAATTCTTTGCAGCGCTGGGGATTGCGCCGCTCGTGGTGGATTTCACCACCCTGTCGGTGGTGGAGGATGGTTTCGTCCGTTGAAGACCGCGCCGCTTGGGACCATTTTAGCCGCCAAGACGTTTCAACCGCTTAGACGGGAAAGACCACAGCCATGACCCTGATCGGCGAAACAGCGCCCAACGCCGGCGGCGACCTCATCAAGGACGGCAGCGACGCCGGCTTCATGGCCGACGTGATCGAGGCCTCCAACACCGTCCCGGTGATTGTCGATTTCTGGGCCCCCTGGTGCGGCCCCTGCAAGCAGCTGGGACCCTCCATCGAAAAGGCGGTGCTGGCCGCCAAGGGCAAGGTCAGGCTGGTGAAGATCGACATCGACCAGCACCCGCAATTCGCGGGCCAGCTGCGCGTGCAATCGATCCCCGCAGTCTTCGCCTTTTCCGGCGGCAAGCCCATCGACGGCTTCATGGGCGCCCTGCCCGACAGCCAGGTGAAACAGTTCGTCGACCGCATCGCCGGCCAGGCGCCGGCCAACGAGACCGATGAGTTGCTGGCCATGGCCAAGGAATCGCTGGGCCTGGGCGACCTGGGCGGCGCGGCCCAGGCCTTCGCCCAGGTGCTGCAGGGCGATCCTGAGAACCTCAAGGCCATCGGCGGCCTGGCCCGCGTCTACCTGCAGGGCGGTGACGCCGAGAAGGCCCGTGAGATCGCCGACATGGCTCCGGAGGGCGGCAAGGACCCTGACCTCGACAGCGTGCGCGCGGCCCTGACCCTGGCCGACGCCGCGCCGGAGGAGACCTCGGACCTCGAAAAGCGCCTGGCCGCCGACGCCAACGACCATGAGGCCCGGTTCGAACTGGCCGCGGCCCTCGCCGGCCGGGGCGCCTGGGAGGCGGCTTCGGATCACCTGCTGAAGATCATCGAGGTGGATCGGGCCTGGAACGACGAGGCGGCCCGCAAGCAGCTGATCACCATCTTCGAGGCCGCAGGGCCGGGCTCCGACGTGGCCCGCAGCGGGCGGCGGCGGCTGTCGGCGATCCTGTTCTCATGAAGGGCGAGCGCGCCATACCGGGCGGCTATCAGAGCCCGAGCGACCTGCCGCAGGTGATTCCGGTCTTTCCGCTGGACGGCGCCCTGCTGCTGCCGGGCGGCGAACTGCCGCTGCGCATCTTCGAGCCGCGCTACCTGAACCTGGTGGACGACGTGATGGCCGGCGACCGCATGATCGGCATGGTCCAGACCCGGGCGGGCGGCGAGCGCACCCGCCCCAACCTCGCCCATGTGGGCTGCGCGGGCCGCGTCACCAGCTTCAACGAGACCTCCGACGGAACCTATCTGATCACCCTCACCGGGGTCTGCCGCTTCGAGGCCGGCGAGGAGCTGGCGGTGAAGACCCCCTATCGCCAGGTGCGCACCACCTTCGCGCCCTTCTTCGGCGATCTGGCCGACGAGGAGGTCGACACCGACGAGTTCGACCGCAAGCGCTTCGCCGTCGCGCTGAAGAAATACCTGAACCGACGCGAACTCGACATCGACTGGGACACCGCCGAGACCGCGCCCCTGGAGAGCCTGGTCACCAGCCTGGCCATGGGACTGCCCTTCGAGCCCCTGGAGAAACAGGCCCTGCTGGAGGCCCCGACCCTCGTGGAGCGGGTTGACGCCCTGACCACTCTGCTGGAGATCGACGCCCTGGAAGACGACGATGACGCCGGTCATTCGATGCAGTAGGGATGGCGGCCATGACCCAGCCCCTCCCCGCCCTCACCGTCGAGATCGATCCGCGCCTGCTGGAAATCCTGGTCTGCCCGGTGACCCACGGGCCGCTGACCTATGACCGCGACAAGGGCGAGCTGATCTCCAAGGGCGCCAATCTGGCCTATCCGATCCGCGACGGCGTGCCGATCATGCTGCCGGAAGAGGCCCGCGAACTCAGCTAGCCGCCAGCCCCCGCGCGGCGCTCGCCTCGACGGTGGGCGTTCGTCCAGGACGGGCCAGGCTGCGGTCGCCGTTGGATCCGTCGTCATAGCCGCGCATAGGGCCTCTTAAAGCGCCTCGCCCCGCAGCAGCCGGGGCAGGTCGCCGGAGGCTCCGCCCGCGTCGTGCATGAAGAAGCGGCGGGCGGGGCCGATGCGGTTGACCAGCGACAGGCCGGCCCCACGCACCAGGCGCAGCAGGGGATTGTCTGTGGAGAAGAGCCGCACGAAGAGATCGCTGGCGACCGCCAGGGTGATGTTGTCGAAGCTGCGCCAGCGGGCGTAGCGCTCCAGCACCAGCTCCGAGCCGATGTCCTCGCCAAGCCGGGCGGCGTCCACCAGGACTTCGGCCAGGGCCGCGGCGCCTTTCAGCCCCAGGTTCAGGCCCTGGCCGGCGATGGGGTGGATTCCGTGCGCGGCGTCCCCCAGCAGGGCGGCGCGCGGGGCGCAGAGCCGCTCGGCGAGCTGCAGGGAGAGCGGATAGGTGAAGACCGGCCCCTCGACGGTCGCCTCCCCCAGGAAGGCCCCGAACCGCCGCCGCAGGTGGGCGTGGAAAACCTCGGGCCGGGCGGCCTTCAGGGCGGCCGCCTTGGCGGTGGGTTCGGTCCAGACCAGGCTGGCGCGGTCGTCGGTCAGCGGCAGGATCGCAAAGGGCCCGCCGGGCAGGAAGTATTCGTGGGCCACGCCCTGGTGAGGCCGTGAAAGTTTCACCGTCGCCACCACGCCGGTCTGCGAATAGGCCCAACCGATGGCGTTGATCTTCGCGGCGGCCCGAACCACCGAGCTTCGGCCCTCGGCGCCCACCACCAGCGGGGCGGTCAGCACCCGGCCATCCTCCAGGGTCACCCGGGCGCAGGAGGCCTCGAAGGCCACTGATGCGACGCGGGCCGGCGCGAGCACCGTGATCCCGGCCTTGGTGACCGCCTTGGCGAGGGCGGCGCGGGAGCGCCGGTTTTCCAGCAGGTAGCCCAGGGGCTCGCCGTCGGAGCGGTCGGCGATCTCAGCGCTGTCGAAACGCAGGTAGAACGGTGAAGGATTTCCCGCCGAGGCCCCCGGACTGCGGCCGTCGGTGACCAGGATCTGCTCGATCCGCTGGGCGTGGGGCTCGATGTCGGCGGCCAGGCCCAGGGCGCGCCACTGGCGGAAGCTGGCGAAGGCGATGGCCGAGGACCGCCCATCGAAGGTCGGCGCCAGCTGGGCGTCGAAGACGATGGGGTCGATCAGGATCGGGGTCAGGCCGCCCTGCTTCAGGGCAAGGGCCAGGGTCGCCCCGGCCATGCCGGCCCCGGCGATGATCACGTCGGCGTCGAAGGTCTCGCTCATGGGCCGATATGCCGACGAACGGGTGCGGGCGTCCAGCCCCAGACGGGATCACGTGATTTTTGGACGCCTGCGTCCACTTATCCATTGCCGAGCCCCCACCGCGAATGTTTCCTGGACTCGCCGGTCTCGTCTATGCGCCGGGCGATTGGGGAATGGTGATGGCGGGCGTACCGGGCGACAGACGGGTTCCGATCCTCGTGGGGGGCGTGGTCGCCCTGGCCCTGATCGTCGGCGGCGGCCTCTGGTGGACGAACAAGCAGAGGTACGAGTCCACCGACAACGCCTTCATCGCCGCCGACAAGGTGGCCGTGGCGCCGCAGGTGGACGGCTATGTCGCGCAGGTCCTGGTGGAGGACAACCAGCGGGTCGCCGCCGGCCAGGTGGTGGCGCGGCTGGACGCCGCCAGCCTGCAGGCCAAGCTCGCCCAGGCCATCGCCAACGCCGCCGCCCTCGACGCGGCGGTGCGCGGCGTCGACGACAAGTCGGCCCTGGAGACCGCCATGATCGCCCAGCGGGCGGCGGGCGTGGATTCCGCCCACGCCCAGGCCCAGATGGCGACGGCAGAACTCAACCGTTATGGCCTCCTGGCTAGGCAGGGCTGGGTCTCGTCGCAACGGGCCCAATCGGCAAAGGCCGCCGCCAGCACCGCCACGGCGGGGGTGGCCCAGGCCCAGGCCGCCCTTGAGGCCGAACGCCGGACCGCGGAATCCCTGGGCTCGGCGCGCGCCCAGACCTTCGCCCAGGCCCAGGCGGCCCACGCGGCGGTGGATTCCGCCCGCATCGACGTCTCCCGCACCGAGATCCGAGCCCCCGTCGCCGGCGTGGTGGGCGCCAAGGCCGTGCGGCCCGGCCAATACGTCCGCCCCGGAACCAACCTGATGAGCATCGTGCCCCTGGGCCAGGCCTATGTGGTGGCCAACTTCAAGGAGACCCAGGTCTCGCGCCTGCGGATCGGCCAGCCGGTGGAGATCCGCGCCGACGCCTTCGGCCGGCAGACCATTCGCGGCCATATCGACTCCTTTGCCCCCGCCACCGGCTCGGAATTCGCCCTGATCCCGGTGGAGAACGCCGTGGGCAACTTCACCAAGATCGCCCAACGCCTGCCGGTGAAGATCGCCGTCGACCCCAAGGAGCCCCTGGCGGGCGCCTTAAGGCCCGGCCTGTCGGTGGAGGTGAAGGTCGATGTCCGCAAGGACACGGGTCTGGGCTTCGCCGACGCCGCACCCGCCGCGCAACTCGCCCGCCGCGGCGTCTCGCGCTAGCCCGCCGTGGCCGACACCGTTGTCATCGCGGCGCCCGGACCCCCTGGCGGTCACCTGACCAAGTCGGGCGAGATCGACTGGATAAAGGTGTTCCTGGGGTTCGGGGGCATGGTCATCGGCCAGTTCATGGCCGTCCTCGACGTCCAGATCGTCGCCTCCTCCCTGGCCCAGATCCAGGCCGGCGTGGGCGCCAGCGCCGACCAGATCAGCTGGGTGCAGACCATCTACCTGCTGGCCGAGGTGGTGATGATCCCCCTGGCCGCCTATTTCTCGAAGATGTGGGGGACGCGGCCGTTCTTCATGGCCGCCACCGTGGTGTTCATCGTCGCCTCGATCCTGACGGGCCTTTCCACCACCTTCGAGATGATGATCGTCACCCGCGCCCTGCAGGGCCTGGCCGGCGGCGCGATGATCCCCCAGGTGTTCGCCGCGGCGATGACGGTCTTCCCCCTGGAGCGGCGGATCACCGCCAATGTGGTGGTGGGCCTGATCGTCACCCTGGCGCCCACGGTCGGTCCCACCATCGGCGGCCACCTCACCGACGCTTTCGGCTGGCGGTGGCTGTTCTACATCAATGTGATCCCGGGCCTGTTGTCCCTGTTCCTGGTGGCCCGCTACGCCGACTTCGACAAGGGCGACCCGCGCCTGGCCCGCGGCATCGACTGGACGGGCCTGGTCTTCATGGCGGTGTTCCTGCTCAGCATGCAGTACGTGCTGGAGGAGGGCTCCGGCGACGGCTGGCTGAAGGATGACAAGATCCTCGGCCTGGCCCTGCTGGCTTTGCTGTCCGGCGCGGCCTTCGTCTGGCGTCAGCTCACCTATCGCCAGCCCATCGTCTCGCTGGCGCCCTTCAGCGACCGCAACTTCCTGATCGGCACGGTGATGAATTTCGTGTCCGGGATGAGCCTCTATTCCGGAACCTTCGTCCTGCCCCTCTACCTGGCCCAGGTGCGCGGCTATTCGCCGGGCCAGGTTGGCACCACCATGCTGGTCTCGGGCCTGGCCATGTTCCTGGCCGCCCCCATCGCCGGGCGGGTGATCCGCGCCATGGACCTGCGCATCGGCATGGTGCTGGGCTTCTCCCTGGTGGGGATCGGCCTGGGCCAGGGGGTCCACGTCGGGTCCGACTGGGGCTTCAACGAGTTCCTGGTGCTGCAGGTCTGCCGGGGCCTGGGGGCGATGATCGCCATGATCGCCGCCTCCCAGATGAGCATTTCCACCCTGCCGCTCAGCATGATGAAGGACGGTTCTGGACTGCTGAACCTGATCCGCAATGTTGGCGGGGCGGTGGGGCTGGCCATGGTGACCACCATCCTGTCGCGGATGAGCGCCGTCCACCTCGGCGCCCTGTCGGCCTCGCTCAACAGCGGCAGCATGGAGGCTCAGGAGATGATGACCCGGCTGGCCGGGATGATGGAGGCGTCCGGGGCGCTGGATCCGCAGGGGGGCATGTACAAGATGATGGGGATGATGCTGCACCGGCAGGCCCTGGTGATGGCGTTCGCCGACGTCTTCATGTTCCTGTCGGCCGGCTGCGCCGTGGCCGTGGTCCTGGCCGTGCTGGCCCGGCCCGTCGCCGCCGCCCCACCGTCACCGCCCGGCGGAGATCACTGATGCCCCGGGTGGCCGGACAGATCGATCTCGCCAAGGGGGAGGCCATCCTCGACGCGGCCGTCGAGGTGCTGGGCGAGCGGGGCCTGGCCGCCTCCATGGAGGAGGTGGCGCGCCGGGCCGGGGTCTCCAAACAGACAATTTATAATCACTACGGCTCCAAGGCCGAGCTGATCCGCGCCCTGGTGGATCGCCGGGTGGCCGACATCACCGCGCCGCTGGAGATGCCCGGCGCCGACGAGCACCCCGAGGCCACCCTGGCCGGCTTCGCGCGCACCATGCTGCAGGCGATCATCAGTCCCCGGTCGACGGCGATGATGCGCCTCTACATCCAGGGCGCCGGCGAGGCGCCAGATGTCGCCCGCGCCGTGTTCGAGGCCGGGCCCAAGGCCTCCCGCGCCCGCCTGGCCGCCTTCCTGGCCCGCGAGACCGCCGATGGGCGCCTGGCGGTCGACGACCCGGCCATGGCCGCGGAGTTCTTTGGCGGCATGGTGGTGGGCACCTACCAGCTGGCCGACCTGCTGGGGGTGGACCGGGGTCTGACACCGGCGCAGATCGACGCCATCGCCGCGGAGGCCGCCCGCCGCTTCATGCGGGCCTATTCGGTTTAGGCCGCGGCCCCAGTGTCATCCCGGTTTTCGCGGCACGCGAAAGACCGGGACCCAGAAGCACAGAATCTTCCTGGATGCCCCGCGCATATGGGTCCCGGACAAGCCCTGCGGGCTTTCCGGGATGACACATCTGGTTTCGCGGCGCCTACGGTTCCGACCCGATATCGTCGGGCAGGCCGATCATGTGGAAGCCGGCGTCCACATGCACCACCTCGCCGGTGGTGGAGCGGCCGAGGTCCGACAGCAGCCACAACGCCGTCCCGGCCACGCCCTCCATGGAGGTGTCCTCCTTCAGCGCCGACATGGCCCGGCCCTGGGAGAGCTTTTCCCGGCCGCCGGCGATACCGGCCAGGGACAGGGTGCGCATGGCGCCGGCCGAGATGGCGTTGACGCGGATCTTCGCCGGCCCCAGGTCGCGGGCGGCGTAGCGCGTCGCGGCCTCGAGGCCAGCCTTGGCCACCCCCATGGTGTTGTAGTTGGGGATCACCCGCTCCGAGCCCAGATAGGTCATGCAGATGATCGACCCCCCGTTCGGCATCAGCCGCGCCGCGCGCCTGGCGCAATCGACGAAACTGAACACCGAGATGTCCATGGCCTGCAGGAAGCCCGCCCGGGTGGTGTTCTCCACGAAGGAGCCCTTGATCTCATCCCTGGGGGCGTAGGCGATGGAGTGGACGAAGAAGTCGATCGTCCCGAGGTCGGCCTCGATCTTCGCGAAGGCCGCATCCATCTGGGCGTCGTCGGTGGCGTCCACGGCGACGACGGTCTTCACGCCGATGGAGTCGGCCAGGGGCTGCACCCGGCGCTCCATGCCCGGCAGGTGCAGGAAGGCCAGCTCGGCCCCCTGGGCCGCCAGCTGGGCGGAGATGCCCCAGGCGATGGACTGGTGGTTGGCGACGCCGATGACGACGCCCTTCTTGCCCTTCATCAGCTCGCCCCTGGGCAGGTCGTAGTCCTCGGCCACGGCGGTTCTCCTAGAGTTTGATACGGTAACCCACGTGGCTCTGGTCAAAGCCCAGCCGGTCGTAGAAGCGGTGGGCGTCGGCGCGGGTCTTGTGGGTGAACAGCTCCACCGCCTGACAGCCCCGCGCGCGGGCGGTTTCCAGCGCCCATTCAATGAGTTGCTGGCCAAGGCCCTGGCTGCGAAGGGCGGTGTCGACGCGGACCCCTTCGATGAGGGCCAGGTCGGCGCCCTGGTTCGACAGGCCGGGGATGAAGGTCATCTGCAGGCAGCCCACCACCGCGCCGTCGAGTTCGGCGACGGTAAGAATGTTACCGTCGCTGGCCTCGATGCGGTCGAAGGCGGCGTCGTAGCTGGCGGGCAGCGGGTCTTCGAACCGCTCGCGGCCGGAGCCGAGAGGATCGTCGGCCAGCAGTTCGACGATCCGCGCCACGTCCTGCCGGCGGGCGGGGCGGAAGGTGATTTCTGAGCCGTCGGTCTTTCCCACCGTGTCATCCCGCATGCAGCGGCGAAGCCGCGGAAGTGCGGGACCCACCGATTCCTCCGGCAAGCCCCGCGCGTCTGGGTCCCGGTCTTCCGCTGCGCGGAAACCGGGATGACAGCCTAGACCTTGGCCATCACCAGGCAGCCGTTGGTGCCGCCGAAACCGAAGCTGTTGGACATCACCGTCTCCACCTGCTGGTCGAGGCGCTTCCTCAGGATCGGCAGGTCGGCGAAGGCGGGGTCGAGGTTCTCAATGTGGGCGCTCTCGGCCAGGAAGCCGTTGTTCAGCATCAGCAGCGAATAGATCGCCTCCTGGGCGCCGGCGGCCCCCAGGCTGTGGCCGGTGAGGGACTTGGTCGACGAGATGTGGGGCGCCTTGTCCCCGAAGACCGCGCGCACGGCCTCCATCTCCTTCATGTCGCCGACCGGCGTCGAGGTGCCGTGCGGGTTCAGGTAGTCTATTCGGCGGCCGCCGAGGTCGGCCATGGCCAGGTTCATGCAGCGGGCCGCGCCCTCGCCCGAGGGGGCGACCATGTCGAAGCCGTCGGAATTGGCGGCGTAGCCGACGATCTCGCCGTAGATCTTGGCCCCGCGCGCCTTGGCGTGCTCGTACTCCTCCAGCACCACCAGTCCGGCGCCGCCGGCGATGACGAAGCCGTCGCGGGCGGCGTCATAGGCGCGGCTGGCCACGGCCGGGGTCGCGTTGAAGTTGGAGCTCATGGCGCCCATGGCGTCGAACAGCACCGACAGCGTCCAGTCGAGCTCTTCCGTGCCGCCCGCGAACACCACGTCCTGCTTGCCCATCAGGATCTGCTCGTAGCCGACCCCGATGCAGTGGGTTGAGGTGGCGCAGGCCGAGGAGATGGAGAAGTTCAGGCCCTTGATCTTGAACCAGGTGGCCAGGGTGGCCGACGGGCCCGAGCTCATCGCCTTGGGCACCGCGAAGGGGCCGACGCGCTTGGGGCCGCGGGTCTTGGCCGTCTCCGCCGCCTCGATGATGGCCCGGGTGGAGGGGCCGCCCGAGCCGACGATCAGGCCGGTTCGCACATTGGAGACCTCGGCTTCTTCGAGGCCGGAATCGGCGATCGCCTGTTCCATGGCGATATGGGCGAAACCGGTGCCCTGGGCCAGGAAGCGGGCCGCGCGGCGGTCCACCAGGGTTTCCCAGTCCAGCTGCGGCTTGGCCTCCACCTGGCTGCGGAAGCCCAGTTCGGCATATTCCGGAGCGGCCCGGACACCCGACCTGGCCTCGCGCAGCGAGACGAGAACCTCATTGGCGTCCACGCCAATGGAGGAGACGATACCGATACCCGTAATGACGACGCGGCGCATGTTTGCTCCCAGATCCGGACGGCTTTTTGCCGCTTTACCGTTGGTAGAGACCGACGCGGAGATCCTGCGCCCAGTAGATAGGAACGCCGTCGGCTTCCAGCACACCGTCGCCGATGCCCATGACCAGACGACGGTTGATGACCCGCTTCATCTGGACCTTGTATGTGACCTTCTTGATGTTCTGGGTCACTTCGCCCCCGAACTTCACCTCACCGCAGCCAAGCGCACGGCCGCGGCCCTTGCCGCCGATCCAACCCAGATAAAAGCCCACGAGCTGCCAGAGCGCGTCGAGGCCAAGGCTGCCCGGCATGACGGGGTCGCCGATGAAGTGGCAATCGAAGAACCAGAGGTCCGGATTGATGTCGAACTCGGCCTCGATATAGCCCTTGCCGTGCTCGCCGCCCTCGTCGGTGATCTTGGTCATCCGGTCGAACAACAGCATCGGCGGGGCCGGAAGCTGGGCGTTGCCCGGCCCGAACATCTCACCGCGCGCACAGGCCATGAGATCTTCGTAGCTGTAGTTGTCCTTGGCTTTCACGCCCATGGTCATGCAGGTGGCCTTCCGGCTTTCAAAGAGGGTCAGGGCCTATCAGAGCCGGCCGCGTCGCTCAACGGCATTGGGGCTTGTCGTCGGTTCCCCAGAGTTCAGACGCCGGCGCCCACCCCGACACGCCGTCCACCCGGAGCTTGCACCAAGCCTTGCTGTCGCAGCGAACCAACGCGGCCAGGGCGCGGGCGTTCAAAAAGGCGTGTACCGCGGCGGTGGGCTTGGGCGCGCCGCGCAGGGCCAGGGGCGTTGCTTGCGTGCGCATCACCATCCGGCGGCCGTCGGTGGTGCGCCGGTGGACCCAGGCCAGGCCGCGCTCCGGATCGCAGATCCGCCGCCACTCGGTGTTTTCCGCCACCACCTGCACCGGCAGGCCCTTGACCCGGTAGACCCACAGTAACCTGTGATCGTCGCCGGGGCCGGCGCGGGCGTTCACCTCGCCGAATTTCAGCGCCACATAGCGCGGAACCGGCAATCCGGAGGGGGTCGGGCGGTCCGCCGCGACGGCCATCTCGACCACCCCAAGGCTCCAGAACAGCACCGCCGCAAAGATCGGCGCCCACGCCCGTGCGCTCATCGCCGTTTCCGCCTCGCCTTGGCCGCTCATATGCCCTTTGCTAGAGGTTCATCTCACGGCGCGCCAGTCACCCCCGCGCCGCATGCCCTTTTTCGAGTTCCGCAAACCGCCCATGCCCGCCCGAAAACCCAAAGTCATCGTCACCCGAAGGCTCCCCGATCCCGTGGAGACCCGGATGCGCGAGCTGTTCGACACCCAGCTCAACCTCAGCGACGAGCCCCTGGATCGCGCGGCCCTGGCGGCGGCGGTGGCGAGCGCCGACGTCATCGTCCCCACCATCACCGACAGGATCGACGCCGAACTGATCAGCCAGGCCGGCGACCAGTTGAAGCTGATCGCCAATTTCGGGGCCGGCGTGGACCATATCGACGTGGCCGCCGCCAATGCGCGGGGCATCAGCGTCACCAATACGCCCGGCGTCCTGACCGAGGACACCGCCGACCTGACGCTGGCCCTGATGATGGCGGTGTCGCGGCGCATCGTGGAGGGGGCCAATGTGGCCCAGGCCGGGGGCTTCACCGGCTGGGCGCCCACCTGGATGATGGGCCGCCGGATTTCCGGTAAGCGGCTGGGAATTATCGGCATGGGCCGCATCGGCCAGGCCGTGGCGCGCCGGGCCAAGGCCTTCGGCATGCAGATCCACTATCACAACCGCAAGCCGGTCAGCCCCCGCATCGCCGAGGACCTGGAGGCCACCTACTGGGAGAGCCTCGACCAGATGCTGGCCCGGATGGACATCATCTCGGTCAACTGCCCGCACACCCCGGCCACCTATCACCTGCTGTCGGCCAGGCGCCTGAAGCTGATGCAGCCCCACGCCATCCTGGTGAACACCGCCCGCGGCGAGATCATCGACGAGGGCGCCCTGGCCGACCAGCTGGCCAAGGGCGAGATCGGCGGGGCGGGCCTGGACGTCTTCGAGTTCGAGCCGGCGATCAATCCCAAGCTGCTCAAGCTGCCCAACGCGGTCCTCCTGCCCCACCTGGGCTCGGCCACGGTGGAGGCCCGCACCGAGATGGGCGAGAAGGTGATCATCAACATCAAGACCTGGATGGACGGGCACAAGCCGCCGGACCGGGTGCTGACCTCGATGCTGTAGGGCTAGGTCATGGTCCCCAGGCAGATTTCCGAGACGAACAGGCCGGTCCGGCCAAGCTGATTATATTTCATGGGGTCGCTCCTGCCGCCGCCTCACAGCTAGGCCCGCCCTGTGACGGGGCGCAACCGGGTCAGGGGTGGCCGCCGCAGACCTCGCACTCAGGGTCGGGGCCGATCTTCACCGTCCGGGTCTCGCCAGACAGCCCGTCATAGATCAGCAGGCGGCCGGTGAGCGGGTCGCCGGCCCCGGTCAGGACCTTGATGGCCTCCAGCGCCATCATCGAGCCCACCACGCCGGCCAGGGCGCCCACCACGCCGACCGCCGAGCAGGTCTCGGCCTCGGGTGGAACCTCCGGAACCAGGCAGCGGTAGCAGGGGGCGCGGCGGAAGACGCCCACCTGGCCGGTCCAGCGGCCGATGGCGCCCGAGACCAGGGTCACATGCTCGGCCACGCAGGCGGCGTTGACGGAAAAGCGGGTGGTGAAGTCGTCGGTGCCGTCCAGCACCAGGTCGCAGCCGCGCACCAGGGCGCGCGCATTGGCCTCCTCCAGGTGGACTGGGACCCGCTCGATGTTCACGTGGGGATTCAGGGCGCTGAGCCGGTCGGCGGCGGCCTCGACCTTGCAGCGGCCCACGTCATCCCCCGTGTAGATCACCTGGCGCTGCAGGTTGGAGACGTCGACCTTGTCGGGGTCCACCAGAACCAGGGTCCCGACCCCGGCGGCGGCCAGGTAGAGGGCGGCGGGCGCGCCCAGGCCTCCGGCCCCGACGATCAGCACCCGGGCGGCCTTCAGCCGTTGCTGGCCCGGCCCGCCCACCTCGCGCAGCACCAGGTGGCGGGCATAGCGTTCGACCTCGTCGTCGGAAAAACTCATCGACCTTGACCTGGACCCTTCGCCTGCTCACATCGGCGGACATGAGCAATCCTAGCAACTTTCCCGACTGGCACGGCACCACCATCCTGGCCGTGCGCAAGGACGGGCACACCGTCATCGCCGGCGATGGTCAGGTGTCGATGGGCCAGACGATCGTCAAGGGCAACGCCCGCAAGGTCCGCACCCTGGCCGGCGGCAAGGTGATCGCCGGCTTCGCGGGCGCCACGGCCGACGCGCTCACCCTCATCGAACGCCTGGAAGCCAAGCTGGAGCAGTATCCCGACCAGCTGGCGCGGGCCTGCGTGGACCTGGCCAAGGACTGGCGCACCGACCGCTATCTGCGCAAGCTGGAGGCCATGCTGCTGGTGGCCGACAAGAATAACATTTTCACCGTCACCGGGGTCGGCGACGTGCTGGAGCCGGAAACCGGTGTCGCGGCCATCGGCTCGGGGGGCAACTATGCGCTGGCCGCCGCCCTGGCCTTCATGGAGACCGACAAGAGCGCCGAACAGGCGGCGCGGGACGCCATGGCGATCGCCGCCAGGATCTGCGTCTACACCAACGGCAATCTGACGGTGGAAGTGCTCTAGCGCGTCTTCTTCGCCGCCCGCGCCGCCGCGGCGGCCTCGTCCTGTTCGATCCGGCGGGCGACGATGTCGGCGATCAGCTGCGGCGGTAAAGGTTTCTCCGGCTGGAAGCGGATCGCGCCCTTGCTGGTCTGGTAGCCCGTCAGCCGGTCGGCGAATTCCGCCACCAGGCCGCTGGGATAGAGGGCGCAGTGGGCCTTGCCCGCGGCGAACCAGACCAGCACCCCCTGGCGACGGACGGCGGGCATGCCATAGCTGATACATTCGACAGCCCCCGGCGCGGCGGCCAGGATCTGGCGGCGCAGGACCTGCAGCGCCGCGCGCTGCGGCTCGGGCACGGTGGCGAGGTAGGCGTCGGTGTCGGTGGGCGCCGGCATCTCATGTCTCCGGGTGGGTCGTCCTGGCCAGGGGACGAAGGGCGCGGGCGGAATCCGACGCCGGCGCGCCGCTTCGGCTTGAACCGTGCAAATCGTACCTATCTAACGGCGCTATGACCGAATTCTCACCGCGCGAAATCGTCTCCGAACTCGACCGCTTCATCGTCGGCCATCCCGAGGCCAAGAAGGCCGTGGCCGTGGCCCTGCGCAACCGCTGGCGCCGCCGCCGGGTGCCCGAGGCCCTGCGCGACGAGGTGACGCCCAAGAACATCCTGCTGATCGGCCCCACCGGGGTCGGCAAGACCGAGATCGCACGCCGGCTCGCCCGCCTGGCCCAGGCCCCGTTCCTGAAGGTGGAGGCCACCAAGTTCACCGAGGTCGGCTATGTCGGCCGCGACGTCGACCAGATCGTGCGCGACCTGGTGGAGATCTCGCTGTCCATGGTGCGCGACAAGCGCCGCGCCGCCGTCCGCGCCAAGGCCGAGGCCGCCGCCGAAGAGCGTATCCTCGACGCCCTGACCGGCCCCGGCTCCACCGCCGCCCGCGAGAGCTTCCGCAAGAAACTGCGGACCGGCGAGCTGGACGACAAGGAGGTCGAACTGACCCTGGCCGACACCGGCGGTGGCGCAGGGATGTTCGAGATTCCCGGCCAGCCCAATATGGGCATGCTCAATCTCGGCGAGATGATGGGCAAGGCCTTCGGCGGCCGGACCAAGACCCACAGGACGACGGTGGCGGCGGCCCACGCCCCGCTCATCGCTGAGGAAAGCGACAAGCTGCTGGACCAGGAGGCCCTGACCCAGGAGGCCATCGAGCTGGCCGAGAACAACGGGATCGTCTTCCTCGACGAGATCGACAAGGTGGCCACCAGCCGGGAGCGCTCCGGCGGCGCCGACATCTCCCGCGAAGGGGTGCAGCGCGACCTGCTGCCGCTGATCGAGGGGACCACGGTCTCCACCAAGCACGGGCCGGTGAAGACCGACCACGTGCTGTTCATCGCCTCGGGCGCCTTCCACGTGGCCAAGCCGTCGGACCTGCTGCCCGAGCTGCAGGGCCGGCTGCCGATCCGGGTGGAGCTGAAGCCGCTGAGCCGCGACGACATGCGCCGCATCCTCACCGAACCCGAGGCCAACCTGATCGCCCAGCACCAGGCGCTGCTGGCCACCGAAGGCGTGACGCTGACCTTCACGGCCGAGGCCATCGATGCGCTCGCCGACGCCGCGGTGGCGGTGAACAGCTCGGTGGAGAACATCGGGGCGCGGCGGCTGCAGACCATCCTGGAGAAGGTGCTGGAGGAGATCAGCTTCACCGCCTCGGACCGCTCGGGCGAGACCATCGGCATCGATGCGGACTATGTGAAGACCCACGTCGGCGACCTGGCCAAGGACGCCGACCTCTCGCGGTTCATTCTGTGATGGCGAGGGCCTAGCCCCCTCCGTCACGCGCCTCTCGGCGCGCGCCACCTCCCCCGATACGGCCTGCGGCCTGGGGGAGGAATGAAGAGCGTCTAATTCCTCCCCCAGCGCGAAGCGCGGTTCGGGGGAGGTGGGTCGGCGAAGCCGAGACGGAGGGGGCTAGGGCCTATCCGCTAAAATCTTGCCCGCCTTGCCGAGTAGATGGCGCCCTCCAGGGCCTTGGCGAATTCGGCGCGTTCGGCGGGGCTGAGCGCCCGGGCCACCGGGGCCTCCTTGCCCGAGAGCGCCAGGCGCAGGTCGATGGCGTGATCGTCCTCGGTGAGCAGGGTGACACGGGTGAAGGCGGTGGGGCTTTCCCACATCAGCTTCTTCCAGGTCGGCGTCTCGCGGAACACCTGCACCCGGCGGGACGTCACCAGCACACGCTCGATCTGCTTGGCGGCGGCGAAGCTGACCAGGAAGGCCACGATGATGGCTACCAGGTCCAACCCCAGGAACATCGGCACGAAGACCGCGCCCATGGACATGAAGATCGCCGCCGAGGCGCAGTTGAGCAGGGTCAGCACCGTGATCAGCACGACGAAGCCGCGCTGAGAGAGCGACCGGTTGGGCCGTATTTCGGCGTCCATGAAGACCAGATCGTCCATCGCCCGCCGACATTAAGCGATTTGCGGACCTCCAAACAGATGCGACGTGCGCGGGGCCTTGGCGAAGCAGCCCGCACCGGGCGATGGTCGGCCATGGTCAAGCAAGCGCCGGCGAGAAGGAAACGCGTGAGTCCCGCCGAACAGGCCCGGGTGGAGGAAATCTTTCACCGTTTCCTGGCGCTGAGCGACGATCCCCGCACCGAGCTGAACTATGCCAGCCCCTATGAGC
The DNA here is from genome assembly GCF_030651185.1 of Phenylobacterium sp. Classification (GTDB taxonomy): domain Bacteria; phylum Pseudomonadota; class Alphaproteobacteria; order Caulobacterales; family Caulobacteraceae; genus Phenylobacterium. The sequence continues at coordinate 132,220 of NZ_JAUSCJ010000018.1, read as the reverse complement.
TGGTGACCGCCGTGGCGCTCTCGGCCCAGGCCACCGACGTCTCGGTCAACAAGGCCACCACCCGGCTGTTCGCCGTCGCCGACACCCCGCAGAAGATGCTGGCGCTCGGCGAAGAGGGGCTGACCCCTTTCATCGCCTCCATCGGCCTCTTCCGCACCAAGGCCAAGAACGTGATCGCCACCGCCCAGATCCTGGTGGAGCAGCACGGCGGCGAGGTGCCCCTGGAGCGCGAGGCCCTGATGGCCCTGCCCGGCGTTGGCCGAAAGACCGCCAGCGTGGTGCTCAACGAGCTGCGCATCGAGCCGGCCATCGCCGTGGACACCCACGTCTTCCGGGTCTCCCACCGGCTGAAGCTGTCGGCGGGCAAGACGCCAGACCAGATGGAGGCCGACCTGATGGCCCTCGTGCCCGAGCCCTATCTGACCCGGGCCCACCACTGGCTGATCCTGCACGGCCGCTACACCTGCGTGGCGCGCAGGCCCAAGTGCGAGGAATGCCCCCTCGACGACCTCTGCCCCTCGAAGATCCTGTTCGTCGGAGCCGCCGCTACGGTTCGACCCTGACCGGAACCTCCAGGTCGCAGATCGAGAAGTCCGCGCCCTTGGCCACACGAGCCTGCCGCACCAGCGACCGGAAGGCCGGGCTGTCGTCGCGCAGGATGGAGAGCCGGGGCCGCTGGGCCTCCGGGATATCGGCGGCCACCCGGACCTTCAGCATCAGGTCGGGCTTGGCCGGCGGCTCGCCGATGGCGATCAGGCTGTTGACGTCGGCGCCCACGACGATCTTGCCCCAGACGGCGTAGTCGCGGTCCAGCCGTCGGCTCGACCCTCGCATGAAGAAGATTTCGCTGTTGCCGGTGTTCTGCGCCGCCTGCCGGCCCAGGCCGGCGACCCCGGGACAATAGGCGCCCCAGGCGCGGATCGTCCCGTCGGTGGCGCGCAGCGCCTCCTTTCCCGAGACCGTGGCGATGGGAACCGACCCCAGGAAGCCCAGGGTGGCGTCCGACGGCGCGGCGACGGCGCGGTAATCGGCCATCCTCAGCTTGAAGCTGGCCTCCAGGGGCAGGTCGGGATGTCTTGAAACCCCGCCGTCCTTGTTGTCGGGATTGCCGGTCTGATTGACGAACCCGTCGATCACCCGGTGGAACTGCAGGCCGTCATAGACGCCTTCCCGGGCCAGCAGCTTCACCCGGGCCACGCCCAGCGGCGCCATGGCCGGCGCCATCTCGACGATCATCCGGCCCTTGGTGGTGTCGATCACCAGCAGGTTTTCAGGGTCGAGGGCGCGCCAGTCGGGGGCCGGAGCGGCGCCCAGGAGGCCAAGCGCGAAAAAGGCGGCGGAGAGCTTACGGATCATGTGACCCAGTGAAGCTTCTCCGCCGCCTCTCGCCAAGCCGATCTTTTGCGAAGACCAGCCCTAACTGGGGCCGATCAGGTGATGCGCTTGACGCTCACCGGGTCGCTGCCCGGGAAGCTTTCTTCCAGGCCTTCGTCCAGCAGCGCTTCCTGCCGGTCCTCGGCCTCGTGCTCGCGGTCGGCGAGCTGGTCGGGCTTTTCGCCGTCCTTCAAGGGCGCGACCTTGCGGGCGTGGGGCGCCTCGGTTTCCTTGACGCTCTGCTTGTCGCTGGCCGCGCGACTGGCGTCCTTGGCCTTGTCTTGATTGAGAATGCCCATGTGCAGGTCCTCCAAACGCTTGGCGGATAGTCCGCCTCGGCGACCTAACGTGTGGGCGCGTCCGGGGTTGCGGCCCAACCTTGAGCATGCCGCAGGCGCACCCCGCTGGCGTGCAGGCTCGAGGACCAGACGTCGCGCAGCGGGACCAGGCTCTCCATCAGCCGCAATTCGACGCCGTGACGCGCAAGCCAGGCCGGCAGGTCGCTGAGGGCCTCGACAGCCAGCGGCGTCACCGCCTGGCGCGACACCCACATGCCGGCGTCGGCCAGATCCTCAAAACCCTCGATGGGCAGCTCGTAGCGGTAAATCGGCTCGCGGCTCAGCCGATCGAACCAGGCCTGTTCCACATGGGCGATCATCGCGGCATCGCTGGCCCCGAACCACCGGTCGCGATCCTGCGCCGTCGTCGCGGGGGTTTCCCACAGCAGGATGCGCGGGCAGTCGCGGGGAAAGAAGTAGAGCGGCTGGGTGGTCTCATCGATCGCCCAGACCAGGGGCCCGTTCAGCCAGTCCCGCCCCGGCGGGCGCGCCGAGGGAACCCGGACGGGCCTGGGGACAAAGCATTCGATGCCCGGATCGTCGCTGAAGTGAAAAAGCCGCATGCCCAACCCTGTCCAAAGCCCGCCCCGCGTTGCTCAAGCTTGTCTTTCCCTGTAGTCAGCCCGCCTACGTTTCCCGGAAAGCCCAATGACCGAACTCTACGACGTCGCCGCCATCGGCAACGCCATCGTCGACGTGATCGCCCCGGCGACCGACGACTTCCTGTCCGCCAACGCGCTGGACAAGGGCGCCATGATGCTGATCGACGAAGCGCGCGGCGTGGAACTCTACGGCAAGATGGCGTCCGGCATCGAGGCCTCGGGCGGTTCGGCGGGCAACACCATCGCCGGCGTCGCCAGCTTCGGCGGCCGGGCGGCCTATCTGGGCAAGGTGGCCAAGGACCAGCTGGGCGACGTCTTCGCCCACGACATGCGCGCCATCGGCGCCCACTTCGACACCGCCCCCCTGATCGGCGGCCCGGCCACGGCGCGCTCGCTGATCAATGTCACCCCCGATGGCGAGCGCACCATGTGCACCTATCTGGGCGCCTCGACCGAGTTCACCGCCGATGACGTCGACGCCGCCATCATCGAGGGCGCCAAGATCGTCTATCTCGAGGGCTATCTGTTCGACGCCGAGGCCGCCCGGCGCGCCTTCGCCAAGGCCGCGGGCCTGGCCCGGAGCGCCGGCCGGATGATGGCCATCACGCTTTCGGACGGCTTTGTGGTGGAACGTCACCGCGAGGCCCTGCTCGGCTTCATCGAGAGCCAGGTCGACCTGGTGTTCGCCAACGACACCGAACTGATGGCGCTGTTCGAGACCACCGACTTCGACGACGCCATGGCGCAGATGCGCGGCAAGGTGAAGATCGCCGCCGTCACCCGCGGCGCGGCCGGCTCAACCATCGTCGCGGCCGGGCAGAGCTTCGACGTTTCGGCCTATCCGGTGGAAAAAGTCGTGGACACGACCGGCGCGGGCGACCAATACGCAGCCGGTTTCATGTTCGGTCTCGCCAAGGGCCGGCCGCTGAATGTCTGCGGCCAGCTCGGTTCGCTGGCGGCCTCGGAAGTGATCTCGCACTACGGCCCGCGTCCCCTGGTCAATCTGAAAGACCTGGCGGCGTCGAAAGGACTTTAAGCCCATGGCCCGCACGGCCGAAGTCGTCCGCAACACCAAGGAAACCCAGATCAGCGTCAGCGTCGATCTGGACGGCTCCGGCGTGTCCGATGTCCAGACCGGCGTCGGCTTCTTCGACCACATGCTCGACAGCTTCGCCCGGCACGGCGGCATCGATCTGACGGTTCGCACCCAGGGTGATCTGCACATCGACTTCCACCACACGGTGGAGGACACCGGCATCGTCATCGGCCAGGCCATCAACAAGGCCCTGGACGGGTTCAAGGGCATTCGCCGCTTCGGCCACGCCTATATTCCGATGGACGAGACCCTGACCCGCTGCGCCATCGATCTCTCCAACCGGCCCTATCTGATCTGGAAGGTCGCCTTCAAGACCCAGAAGATCGGCGAGATCGACACCGAGCTGTTCAAGGAATTCCACCACGCCTTCGCCATGAACCTGGGCGCCTGCGTGCACCTGGAAACCCTCTATGGCGACAACAGCCACCACATCGCCGAGAGCGGCTTCAAGGCCCTGGCGCGTGCGCTGAGGACCGCGGTCGAGCTCGACCCCAAAACCCATGGTCACGCTCCGTCGACCAAGGGCGTCCTGTAGGATCTGATCCATGCAGACTGTCGCCCTGATCGACTACGGGTCGGGCAACCTTCGCTCGGCCGAGAAGGCCTTGGTGAAGGCCGCCGACGGCGCGAGCCAGATCGTGGTCACCTGCGATCCGCAGGTGGTGGCCGCCGCCGACCGCATCGTCCTGCCCGGGGTCGGGGCGTTTTCGGCCTGCATGACCGCGCTTTCCGACCGCCCCGGCCTGATCGAGGCGATGACGGACGCCGCGCGGGCCAAGGGCCGCCCCTTCCTGGGCATCTGCGTCGGCATGCAGCTGCTGGCCACCCGCGGGCTGGAGTTCGGCGAGACGCCGGGCCTGGACTGGATCGGCGGCGATGTGCGCCGCGTCGAGCCCACCAATCCCGCGGCCAAGATCCCGCACATGGGCTGGAACACCCTGGTGTCGCCCCATGGCCCGGACATGATCGCCCGCATCGGCGACGCGCCCATGTACTTCACCCACTCCTTCGCCTTCTACCCGGACGACGACAAGGACGTCGCCGCCTGGGTCGATCACGGGGGACAATTCCCCGCGGCTGTCGCCAACGGCAACATCGCGGGCGTACAGTTTCACCCTGAAAAGTCGCAGAGCGCCGGGCTTGCCCTCCTGGCGCGCTTCCTGGAGTGGCGACCTTGATCCTCTATCCCGCGATCGACCTGAAGGACGGCCAGTGCGTGCGTGTGCTGCACGGCGACCTGACCACCGCCACGGTCTTCAACACCTCCCCCGCCGACCAGGCCCGCCAGTTCGTGGAGAGCGGTTTCCACTGGGTGCACGTCGTGGACCTGAACGGCGCGGTCCAGGGCCGGGCGATCAATGAGAAGGCCGTCGAGGCCATCCTCGAAAGCGTCTCCATCCCCGTCCAGCTGGGGGGCGGCATCCGCTCCATGAAGGACATCGAGCGCTGGATCGAGGCCGGGGTCTCCCGCGTCATCCTGGGCACCATCGCCGTCACCGATCCCGAGATCGTCAAGGCCGCGGCCCGCGAGTGGCCCGAGCAGATCGCCGTCAGCGTCGACGTGCGGGCCGGGAAGGTGGCGACCCAGGGCTGGACCGAAAGCTCCGACCTGGACGCCGTCACCGTCTCCAAGCGCTTCGAGGACGCCGGGGTCGGCGCCCTGATCATCACCGACATCGACCGCGACGGCACCGTCATGGGCTTCAATGTCGAGGCCTTCGGGGCCATCGCTGACGCGGTCAACATCCCGGTGATCGCCGCCGGCGGCCTGGCCAGCGTCGACGACATCGTCCGCCTGCGGGCCCGCAAGGGGGTGCCGATCGCCGGCGCCGTCCTCGGCCGCGCGCTCTACAACGGCGCCATCAGCCCGGCCGAGGCCCTCAAGGTCGCCGCCTGATGCTGAAGGTTCGCGTCATCCCCTGCCTGGACGTCAAGGACGGCCGCGTGGTGAAGGGCGTGAACTTCGTGGCCCTGCGCGACGCCGGCGATCCGGTGGAACAGGCGCGGGCCTATGACGCGGCGGGCGCTGATGAGCTGATGTTCCTGGACATCACCGCCAGCCACGAGCGGCGCGGCGCCATCCTCGACGTCATCGCCCGCACCGCCGATGTCTGCTTCATGCCCTTGAGCGTGGGCGGCGGCATACGCCAGGTGGAGGACGCCCGGCGGCTGCTGCTGGCCGGGGCCGACAAGATTTCCGTCAACACCGCCGCGGTGGAGAACCGCGACCTGATCAGCGCCTGCGCCGACGCCTTCGGCTCCCAGGCCGTGGTGGTGGCCATCGACGCCAAGCACGGCACGGCGCGCGCGGGCTCCGGCGGCCGCAACGACGGCTGGGAGGTCTATACCTATGGCGGCCGCACCGCGACGGGCCTGGACGTGGTGGAGTACGCGATCGACGCGGTGAAGCGCGGGGCCGGCGAGATCCTGCTGACCTCCATGGACCGCGACGGCGCCAAGACCGGCTACGACATCGACCTGCTGGCGGCCATGACCGCGGCGGTGAACGTGCCGGTGATCGCCTCGGGCGGCGCCGGCAGCGCGGCCCACATGGTCGAGGCCGTGATCAAGGGCGGCGCCGACGCCGTCCTGGCCGCCTCGATCTTCCACTTCGGGGAAGTTTCCATCGGCGAGGTCAAGCGCGCCATGGCCGAGGCCCACATTCCTGTCCGCCTGACGGAGACCGCCGCATGAGCCGCTTTTCCGAGACCCTCGACCGCCTCGCCGCCACCATCGAAGACCGCAAGGGCGCCAGCCCCGAAAGCTCCTATACCGCCAAGCTGCTCTCGGAAGGCGTCGAGCGCGCCGCCAAGAAGCTGGGCGAGGAGGCTGTCGAGGTGGTGATCTCGGCGGTCCAGAAGGACAAGGACGGCCTCGCCGCCGAAAGCGCCGACCTGATGTACCACTTCCTGGTGGTGCTGGCCGCGTCCGGGGTCACCCTGGACGACGTGGCCGCCTGGCTGGAAAGCCGCGAAGGCCGCTCGGGCCTGGAAGAAAAGGCCTGGCGGCACAAGTCGGAGACCTGAGGCCGAATTCCTCCCCCAGCGCGCAGCGCGGTTCGGGGGAGGTGGATCGGGGCCGCAGGCCGCGAGACGGAGGGGGCTTGGGCCGTTGGATTGGCTCAGCCCTAACCCCCTCCACCGCTTCGCGGTCCCCCTCCCCCTATGGGGAGGAATTTAGAACGGCCACCAGCTCCAGAACCAGGTGACGATCCGCGCCCAGAGGCCGTCGAAGGACTGGCCGACCACCTTCTCCACGGGGTTCTTTGGCGGGGTGGGCACGAACCAGCTGGGGGCGGCGGGCGGGGCGCAGTTCATGCGCATGCCCACCCCCTTGAGGTAGCCCCGGCGAACCTCGCCCGCACGGATGGCGGCCTGGACCTTCTTGTCGTGGCGCGCGGCGCCGGTGAGCTTGCGCACCCAGCCCCGGAACGGCAGCAGGCCGCGGCTTTCACTGCGCAGCTCCGAGATGCCCGCGTCCTTGATCGCCCCGCCCACCTTCTCGGCCCGCGTCCGGGTGTCGGGCGCCGGCGCCTCGTCGAGGTCGGGACCCAGCGCGCCGTCCAGCCGGCCGATCTCGCCGGCGATCGGCTCGCAGCGGGAGAGCCCCTCCATGTCGTAGGGATCGGCCCGCGCCCGGAGCAGGACATCGGGGATGCCCTTCTGCTTGAGGTTCAGGTCCTCCAGCGGGGCCAGGGCCGCGTCGCGCAGGGTGTCCTTGTCCTGCATGACGCCCCGATCGGCACCCTGGGCGGTCGCCGCGGACAAAAGAGTGACGGTGAGGACGAAAGCCGCGGCGCGCATGGCGCCACCATAGTCGAGCTGACCGGCGCGCGCTAACCTGCCGCCTCATGATCCCAGCCCTCGACGTGCTCGCCGGCCGCGCGACCCCGCCCTTCCTCGCCCTGACCACGGCGCGTGACCGCCGGGCGCGCTGGGTGGCGCTGATGGCGGTGGCCGGACCGGCGGCCGCCATCGCCATGAGCGTGCTGGTGGTGGTGGCGCTGATCTTCAGCGGCCATCTGGGCCTGCCGCTCAACGTCATCGGCGGGGAGCTGGCCGACCTGCCCCGCCTGCTGAAGTCCAGCGTCTATATCCTGGAGGTGGGGATCGGGCTGGCGGCGGCGGCGGCGGGGCTGCTGCTGGCCGCGCGGCTGATCTTCCGCCGGCCGCTCCGCAGCTGGATCACGGTGGCGCCGCGCTTCCGCTGGCGCGGGCTCGCCTGGGGGGCGGCCGCCGGCGTCCTGGCCATCATGGTGCTGAACCTGATCTCGGTCTTCGTGCCGCAGGGGGCCGGCGAGGCGCCGATCCTCGACGCCGGCGAGCCCCTGAGTCAGCGCCTGGCCTATATGGCCGCCACCAGTCTGGGCTTCCTGATCGCCGCCTGGGCCGAGGAGGTGGTGTTCCGCGGCTACCTGCTGCAACAGGTGGGGGCCTTCACCCGCCAGGTGTGGCTGGTCCTGCTGATCAACGGGGCGATCTTCGCCCTCTTCCACCTGGAGTTCGATCCCGGGGCGCTGGCGGCGCGGGCCCTGCTGGGCATGGTCTTCGCCTGGGCGACCCTGCGGCTGGGGGGCCTGGAGTTCGGCATCGGGGTCCACGCCACGCAGAATCTCGGCGTGGCGCTGTTTGGCGAGGTGCTGTTGCCCTCGTCAGCGCCCGCTACCGTGAAGTTGAGCGAGCTCGGTTTCGAGATCGTCCTGGCCCTGGTGATCCTGGCCTGCGTCGAGGGGCTCTACCGGCGGCGGGCCCTGGCGGTCCCAGCGCCGGTTATTTGAGCAGCAGCTGGCCTTCCTTCTGGACCCGGCCCTTGATCTTGCCGGCCAGCAGGGCGAGCACGTTGGGCAGGTTGATGGTCATCAGTACGGCGGCCTCCTGCACATCCAGGTGACCGGTGACCTGCTGGCCCATGGCGGCGACGGAAAAGTCCATGCGGTCGCCGGTCCAGGTCTTGGTCAGCGCCTTGGCGGCGGCCTCGCCGAACTGTTGGCTGATCTTGCCGAACCCCTCCTCGATCCGCTGGCGGGCGGCGGCCGCGCCCAGGTCGTGGGGGATGGTGATGGTGATCGGCTTGCTCATCTCTGATCCTTCGGCTTAGCCCCAGTAACGGCCGGGAGCGACATCAGGTCCACCCGGAACAAAGCTGGCCCCTGTGGATTGTTTTAACAGAATCCTAAACCGGCGGGGCCGTCGTGGCGTCAAGACTGCAAAATCTCTGCGCACTGATCGGCGCGATGGCCCTGTTGGGCGTCGCCGGCGCCGCCGAGGCCGGCACCGTCTGCCAGGGGTCGGCCCCCGCCGTGGGCGCGGAGATCCATGGCCCGGTGCTGCAGGTTCTCGACTCCGAGCGGCTCTGCGTGGCGCTCGGCGCCACCCCCGATCAATGGGTGGAGGTCGCCCTGGCCCCCGAACCCCTGCGCAAGACCTCGGCCCATCCGGCCAACCGCGGCTCGCTGATGGCCGTGGCCTTCGCCCAGAATGTCACCTGCAGGATCGTCGACATAGCCCAGGGCCTGCCGATCGCCGCCTGCCAGCTGGACGACCAGTCGGTCCGCGCCCTGACCCGCGAACCCGCCGCCTATACCGCCGGCGAGGCCTGGCGCTAGCCGTTCGTCCCGGCGGGTCCGCCGCTCGTCCCAACGGTCTTTACCGGCAAGGTTTCTGACGCGCCTCTGAGCGCATGACCCGATACGCCCTGTTGCTGTTCGCCACCGCCAGCCTCGCGGCGTGTTCCGCGCCCCACGTTGCCCCGGCCCCCGACGCCGGCTGGGCCCACTATGGCGGCGACGCCGGTGGACAGCGCTATTCGCAGGCCGACCAGATCACGCCGGACAACGTCAGGCGCCTGAAGCCCGTCTGGTCGTTTTCCACCGGCGACATGGCCGCCAAGGGCGCGGCCATGGACCGCGCCTCATTCCAGGTCACCCCGATCCTGGCGGCGGGGCGGCTCTATCTGTGCTCGCCCTTCAACGCGGCCAGCGCCATCGATCCTGCCACCGGCCAGGCCCTGTGGCGCTTCGATCCGCAGATCGCCACCGATGTCCGCTACCCCAACGACTTCAACTGCCGCGGCCTGGCCTACTGGAGGAACCCCGCCGCGCCGGCCGATGCCCCCTGCGCCGAGCGAATCTTCATGAACACCAACGACCGGCGGCTGTTCGCCCTGGACGCCGCCACCGGTAGGGCCTGTCCGGGCTTCGGCAAGGCGGGGTTCGTGGCGGCCATACCCGGCGTGACGCTCACCCGGCCCGGCGGCGCCCAGATCACCTCGCCGCCGGTGGTGACGAAGGGACTGGTGATCGTCGGCTCCTCCCTCGACGACAACCAGAAGGTCGAGGAGACCTCCGGCGCGGTCCACGCCTTCGACGCGGTGACCGGCCAGCTCAAGTGGCGGTTCGACCCCCTGGACAGCGCGCGGCCCGCCGTCCGGGCCGGCGCCGCCAATGTCTGGGCGCCGATGTCCGTGGACGAGGCCCGCGGGCTGGTCTTCCTGCCCACCTCCAGCGCCAGCCCCGACTTCTATGGCGCCGCCCGGCCCGGCAATGGCGGCCACGCCAACTCCGTCGTGGCTCTCAAGGCGGCCACCGGCGAGCTGGCCTGGGGCTTCCAGACCACGCACCATGACGTCTGGGACTATGACGTCCCGGCCCAGCCGACCCTGGCCACCGTCACCTACCGGGGCGTGACCTCGCCCGCCGTGATCCAGACCACCAAGCAGGGCCTGCTCTTCACGCTGAACCGCGACACCGGCGTCCCGGTCATACCGGTGGAGGAGCGCGCCGTGCCCCAGGGCGGCGCCATCGGCGAGACCCTGTCCCCGACCCAGCCCTTCCCGGTCGCGCCCAAGTCCCTGGCGCCCAACAGGATCGCGGCGCAGGACGCCTTCGGCCTGACCCCCTGGGACCGAGCCGCCTGCCGCAAATTGCTGGAGGGCGCCCGCAACGAGGGGCTCTACACCCCGCCCACCACGCGGGGCACGATCATCTATCCCTTCACCGGCGGCGGCTCGAACTGGGGCGGCATCGCCTTCGATCCCACCCGGCAGATCGTCTACGCCAACACCTCCAGCGCCCTGCACAAGGTGACCCTGATCCCCGCCGACACGGTGAAGGCCGCCCGCGCCGCCCAGCCGGACGTGGAGATCAGCCCCAATGCCGGGGCCCGCTACGGCATGAAGCGCGAGCTGCTGCGCTCGCCGCTCGGCCTGCCCTGCAACCCGCCGCCCTGGGGCGAGCTCTCGGCCATCGACATGCATGACGGCAAGGTGCTGTGGCGCGTGCCGCTGGGGACCACGCGGGACCTGGCGCCCGGCTCGCAGCTGTTCATGCGGGGGACCGGAACCCCCAATTTCGGCGGCCCCATCGTCACCGGCGGCGGCCTGGTGTTCATCGGGGCGGCCATGGACAACTATCTCCGGGCCTTCGACGCCCGCTCGGGCAAGGAACTCTGGAAGGGCCGGCTGCCGGCCGGAGGCCAGGCCACGCCGATGACCTATGTCTGGAAGGGCCGGCAATATGTTGTGATCGCCGCCGGCGGCCATTCCAAGTCCGACACCAAGCGCGGCGACCAGCTCATCGCCTTTGCTCTGCCCGATTAGGGAACCGCCGGGACCGCAACGGTTTTTTCGCTGGCGCGGACGCGCTGGCCCGGTGAACCTGACCCCATGACCCTGACGACCCGCGTTCTCATCGGCCTGGTGGCCGGCCTCGCCGCCGGCGCCGCCATCGCCGCCTACCTTCCCGGCGCCGCGCCGCAGATCATCGCGGTGGCCGAGCCGGCCGGCGGGGTCTGGCTCGACGCCCTGAGGATGACCATCATCCCCCTGGTCTTCGCCCTGCTGGTGACCGGGGTGGCCCAGGCCGCCGATACGGCCCGGGCCGGTGGTGACGCGGCCAAGACCCTGGGGCTGTTCGCCGTCCTGCTGGTGCTGTCGGCCAGCTTCGCGGCCATCGCCACCCCGGCCTTGCTGGCCCTGTGGCCCGCCCCGGTGGAGGCCGCCCAGGCCCTGCGCGCCTCGGCGGCCGCCGCCAATGGCGAGATCCCGCCCACCCCCACCATCCAGGAGATGGTGAAGAGCTTCATCCCCACCAATCCGGTGAAGGTGGCCGCCGACGGGGCCATGGCCCCCCTGGTGGTCTTCGCCCTGGTTTTCGGCCTGGCCGCCACCCGCATCAGCGCCGAGAAGCGCGCCTCCCTGTTCGGCCTCTTCGAGGCCGTGAAGGACACCATGATGACCCTGGTCCACTGGGTGCTGTGGGCCGCGCCGTTCGGGGTCTTCGCGCTGGCCCTGGTCACCGGCGCCCGCACGGGCCTGGGGGCCGTCGGCATCCTTGGCCACTATGTGATCATCGTCTCGATCATGTGCCTGAGCATGGCGGCCATCGCCGTGGTCCTGGCCGTGGTGCTGGGCAAGGTCCCCCTGATGGACTTCGTCCGCGCCATGATCCCGGTGGAGGCCGTGGCCATCTCGACCCAGTCGTCGCTGGCCTCGCTGCCGGCCATGCTCGACACCGCCCAGAGGCTGGGGGTTCCCGACAAGGTGCGCGGCATGGTGCTGCCCATGGCCGTGGCCCTGTTCCGCATGACCAGCCCGGCCGGCAACATGGCCGTGGTGATCTATGTGGCCCACATCTACGGGGTGCACCTGACCCCCCTGGTGCTGGTGGTGGGCGTGCTGGTGGCCGCCACGGTCAGCCTGGCCGCCGTCGGCATCGCCAGCGCCGTGACCTTCTTCACCACGCTGGGCCCCATCTCCATGGCCATGGGGGTGCCGATGGAGCTGCTGCCCCTGCTGCTGGCGGTGGAGACCCTGCCCGACATCTCCCGCACCATCGGCAATGTCACCGCCGATGTGGCCGTCACCACCGTGGCGGCGGAGTGGAGTCTGGAGGAGGATCTGGAGGAAGAGCTGCCGCGGGTCGAGGCGACCTGACCACCGGGGTGTTAGGCCCGCGGCCTGCGCTTCAGGGCCACATAGAGCGCGCCCTCGCCGCCGTGGTTGCGGTGGGCTTCGGAGATGCCGGCCACCACGTCGCGCAGGACCGGGCTCGACAGCCATTCTGGGGTCATCCGCCGCAGGACCCCGCCGCCCCGCGCGCCCTTGCCGGTGATCACCAGCACCGCCCGGTCGCCGCGGTTCCAGGCGCCCAGCACGAAGCCCTCCAGGGCGGACTTGGCCTGCATCTGGTCCATGCCGTGCAGGTCGATGCGGCCGCCGATCTCCTCGCGTTCCTTGGCGATGCGGTGCTTGCGGCGCGGTTCGATGTCGTCGGGGCCCAGCCAGGGATGGGGCGGACGCTTGGGAACAGGCTTTTCGGGGATCGGGATGCGGGCGGCCGGCGCATTGTGGTCGATCTGGGCCGCCAAGGCGTCACGTTCGGCCTTGGTGACGGTGCGGCCCGGCATCGGGTGGACCGTGGCCGCCACCATCGACCACAGGCGCGCCTCGTCGGGCCGGATCGGCCGTTTCACCGGCCAGGACCGACCCGTGGGACCAGGCGGTGCATCCGCAGGGTATGGCGCACACGGCCGGCCTCGGTCCCGGCCCGCTGGCCCTGGCCAAGATAGAGATCGGCGCGCACCGGCCCCTTGATCGCCCCGCCGACGTCCAGCGCCGTCACCAGACGCCGGTAGGTGGGGAAGGCGCCGTTCAGGATCGGCGCCACCCCATCGATCCAGAACAGCTCGCCGCTCGAATGCCGGCTGGGGTCCACGGCGATGGCGCGACCGGTGGGCAGGGGAATGCCGGCCGAGCCCACCGGCGGGCGGCCGTCGTCCGGGGCGGTGGTGAAGAACACATAGCGCGGGTTCAGCCGCATGATCGCATCGGCCTCGCGGCCGCGGTGGTCGGCCAGCCATTGTCGAATGGCCTCGCCGGAGGTGTTGTTGGCCGCCAGCAGACCCCGGTCGCGCATGGGGTTGGCGATGCCGGCGAAGGTCCGGCCGTTGGTGGCCGAAAACAGCACCTTGACCCGCTTGCCGTCCGGATAGGTGACCACCCCTGAGCCCTGGACCTGCAGGAAGAACAGCTCCTCGGGCCGCATCCAGGCCAGAACCTGGTCGGGGGCGGAGGTTTCGATGGCGGTGCGGTCGGGATAGGGGCCGAGCCTGCCGTCCGGTCCGCGCTGCTGAGCGTCGCGGCCACCCTGGCCGCTGGACACCAGGTCGGCCGGCTTGGGCCGGACCGGCGCGGAGAACTCGGCGTCGGGGCGGGACCGCGCCTCATATTCCGGCGCATAGTAGGCCGTCAGGATCCCCTCGCCGGGCAGCAGCTCGGGGCGGAAGTTATCCTCGAAGAAGGCGCGGGCCTCGCGCGGGTCCAAGGCGGACCGCGACCGCGCCCGGCGGCAGATCTCGCCCATGGCCGCGTCGCGCGCCACGCCGCAGGTGGAGCGATAGGCCTCGAAGGCGCCGGCGTGATCTTCCGAGCCCCAGCCCGGCAGGTCGCTGAACTGTTCCAGAACCGGAGCCGGCGCGGGGGCCGGGGTCGGTCGCGGGCCTGGGGTTGGACCGGGCTTGGCCGTGGCGCAGGCCGCCAGCGTCAGGGCGCAGGCGCTGGCCAGGAGAATCTTCAGAGGTGCCACGACGGACTCCAGGCTGGCCGGGCGATAGCCCGAATGAGCGGGTGGTCCTACGCCTCGGCGGCGTCGACGCGGACGAGAGTCCAGTTGGGGTCTTTGCTCTTAAGATTGCGTTCGAAGGTCCACAGCTCGGCGGTGCGGCGGTCATCGACCCCCTCACCCTCGGGACCCTTGGTGCGGCTGCGGAACTCGGCCAGGAAGCGGACTGTGACACTGGCGGTATCGCCCACCACGTCGGCCTTTTCCAGGTCGGCGCGGGGCGGGTGGGAAAACTCGACGATCTCGGTGCGGCCTTCGGCCTCACGCCGGGCGATTTCGGCGTCGAAACTGGCCAGGATGCCGGGGGCCAGCAGGTTGCGCAGGGTGTCGCGGTCGCCGGCCGCGAAGGCGGTGACCACCATCTCATAGGCGCCCTTGGCGCCGCCGAGGAACCGCGAAAGGTCGAAGCTTGAGTCGCGGGCGCGCACGGCGGCCAGGCCCGAAAGGGCCACGCCCTCGGCGGCCTCGGCGGCCTGGGGCTCCTCGCCCTCCAGCCGCGCCGGCTTCACCGTCGCCAGGGCGGGGTCTGCCGCATTGTCCTCGGGCTGGCGCCCAACCCTGCGGCCCAGCACCGAATAGAGCTGGTACAGCACGACCACGGCGAGGCCCGCAAAGATGATCAGCTCTAAGATCGGCAAAACACTATCGCTTCGTTGGAGACGGGGGGTGAGGCCTAATATAGGACGTTGCAACGCCCCCGTCAGGGGCGACGTTGCATCGACGAAAGTCGCATGATAGCAGCGCCGGTCCCAAACAGGGCGTGAATGGACGTCCTTAGAGCACGGAATCTTCGCCACCATGAGCGACACTGACGCGGCCGGCCAGGAAAACGGCGCCAATATCGGCCTGCCCGAGCCCGGAATCCGGATTCTCGCCCAATTCATCCGCGACCTCAGCTTCGAGAACCCGCGGGCGCCCGACAGCCTGCGGGCCGGCGCCACCCAGCCCTCCATCGACCTGGGTGTGGAAATGAACGCCCGCGGCCGTGATGACGGCTTCTTCGAGGTGGACCTCAAGCTTTCCGCCCGCGCGACCCGCGAGGACGGCCCGGTCTTCCACGTCGAGCTGCTCTACGGCGGCGTCTTCGAGATCGTCGGCGTGCCGCAGGAAGAGCTCGAGCCGGTGCTGCTGGTGGAATGCCCGCGCTTCCTGTTCCCCTTCGCCCGCCGGGTGATCGCCGATGTGACCTCGGACGGCGGCTTCCCGCCCTTCATGCTCGATCCCATCGACTTCGCCGGCGTCTACGCCGCCCGCAAGGCCCAGGCCGACGGCGCGACCCAGGTCGGCAACGCTTAAACAAAGGCCCTTCTCCCCTTGCGGGAGAAGGTGGCCCTGCGGAGCAGGGTCGGATGAGGGGTCGCACTCGCCTCTCGGAACAAACACTCCCGTCATCCCGGACGGCCGCCAGGCCGATCCGGGACCCAGGGCCCAGCGCACCGCCCCTGGATCCCGGCTCTCCGCTGCGCTGCGGCCGGGATGACGTTTGAGAATTAGCGGGTAGGTCTATCAACCCCTCATCCGACCGGTCTCCGACCGGCCACCTTCTCCCGCAAGGGGAGAAGGATCACGAATTCAAAGCCCGAAGCGTCCCCAGAGTTCGTCGTTCTTCAGGACGTCGCGAATGAAGGCTGCGTGGATTTGGCGCTCGGTTTCGGTGGACCGCGAGGCCAGGGGCCGGGGTCGCGCGCCATAGGTCGAGGGGTTGGCCACCGCATAGGCGGCGGTGTCCTGGGCCTGGGTGGTCAACTCCAGGCTCCGCTCACGCCCGCCCTTCAGTTCCAGATAGACCGCCGCCAGCAGCCGGGCGTCGATCAGCGCCCCGTGCTTTTCCCGTTCCGACAGCGAAATCTTGAAGCGCTTGCAGAGCGCGTCAAGGGAATTGGCCATGCCCGGAAAGCGCTTGCGCGCCAGGGCCAGGGTGTCGATCCAGCGATGGTCCTCGACGATGTTGAGGCCGCAGACCCCCAGCTCGTGATTGATGAAGGCCCGGTCGAAGGTGGCGTTATGGGCGATCAGCGGCGCGTCGCCGACGAACTCCAGGAAGGCGTGGCTGACCTCGGGATGGGCGAACTTCGGTTTGCCGCGCAGGAAGGACGACGACAGGCCATGCACCCGCTCGGCGTCCGGCGGCATGTCGCGCTCGGGGTCGATATAGACGTGGAAGTGCCGGCCCGTGGGCAGGAAGTCGTCGATCTCCAGGCAGGCGATTTCCACCAGCCGGTGGCCGAGGTGCGGCTCGAAGCCGGTCGTCTCGGTGTCCATGACGATTTCGCGGGCCATGGCTCTAGATGACCCGGTTCGATTGCCGATTCAACAGCACCTCAGGTCGCAGGGTCGGCTTTCTGGGGACGACGCTCCGGGTCCCGCAGCGTCGCGATGATCTCGTGGACCTGGGCGCGGGCGTGATCCAGGCCGTGGCCGGTCTCGACGATGAAGTGGGCCCGCCTGCGCTTTTCGCTGTCGTGCAGCTGGCGCTTAAGGATGTCGTCCAGGCGCTCGGCCGTCCAGCCGGGTCGGGCCAGGACCCGCTGGCGCTGCTGGTCCTCCGGCGCGGAGGCCACCACCACGGCGTCCATGTTGGCGTCACCGCCGGTCTCGTACAGCAGCGGGATATCCATCACCACCATGTCGGCCTTGGCCGCCTGGGCGCGGGCGAAGAAGGCCGTGCGGTCAGCGCCCATCAGCGGGTGGACCACGGAATTCAGCTTGGCCATGGCCGCGTCGTCCCCCAGCACCCGTTGGCGCAGGGCCTCGCGGTCCACCGCGCCGTCCCTGGTGACGCCCGGAAAGGCCGCCTCCAGGGGTTCGACCGCGGCCCCGCCCTTCAGGTAGAGGTCGGCCACCACGGCGTCGGCGTCATAGACCGGCACGCCGGCCTCGCGGAACATGGCCGCGGTGGTGGACTTGCCCATTCCGATGGAGCCGGTGAGACCGATCATCAGCATTTTTTCAGAGTCCCAGGGCTTGCTTGGCGAGAGTTCGGACATCGACGCCCGGCGGCGGCGTCTGGCCGTAGAAGGCGGCGAAGGACGGGACCGCCTGGCCGATCAACATGGCCAGGCCGTCGACCGTGGGGCGGCCGAGCGCACGGGCCTGCGCCAGGAACGGGGTGATCAGCGGCTTGTAGACCATGTCCATCACCACTGCGGTCGAGGGCGTCGCCGCAAGGGGCGCGTCCAGGCCCGCGCTTCCCGACAGGCCCGCCGAGGTGGCGTTGATCAGGGCGCCGACGCCCTCGAAGGCCTGGGCGGCTTGGTCGAGGCCATAGGCCCGTACGGCCGGACCCAGATCGGCGGCGATCTCCTGGGCCCGGGCCAAGGTGCGGTTGATCACCCGGATGTCGGTGGCCCCGGCGCTGAGGAAGGCCGCGGCCGCGCCGCGCGCCGCGCCGCCGGCCCCCAGGATCGCCAGCGGCGCCGCGGCGGGGTCGAAGCCCGGCGCCTGCTGCGCGAAGGCGGCCAGCAGGCCCAGCCCATCGGTGTTGTCGGCGAGGATTCCGCCGTCCTCCTGGAACACCAAGACATTGGCGGCCTGGGCCAGGCGGGCGCGATCGGTGATCGTGTCGGCCAGGGCCAGGGCCTGCGTCTTGAAGGGCACGGTGACGTTCAAACCCGCCACCGATCCCCCGCGAAGGCCGTTCACGAAGGCGGCGAAGGCCTCCGGCGTGACGGCGAAGGGCACATAGACTCCGTCGATCCCGGCGGCGGCCAGCCAGGCATTGTGCAGGATCGGGCTCATGGAATGGCTGATGGGCTGACCCACCACGCCCGCGAGCCGGGTGGCGCCGGTGATCATGCCGACAACGCCCCGTGCTTGCGCAACAGATCCAGCAGGCCCAGCAGCGGCAGGCCCAGGATGGCGAAGTAGTCGCCCTCGATCTTCGAGAACAGCTGCGCGCCGTGGCTCTCCAACCGGTAGCAGCCCACCGAGCCCAGGGCGTCCTCGCCCTCGGCGAGCAGATAGGCCTCCAGGAAGTCGTCGGAGAAGTCGCGCATGGTGAGCGTGCAGGTGGCGATCTCGCGCCAGATCGGCTGGCCGTCCCTGGCCACCACCACCGCCGAGTGCAGCCTGTGCGGCTTGCCGCGCAGCAGCTTCAGCCGGGCCCGCGCCGCCTCGAGGGTTTCGGCCTTGTCGTAGAGGCCGCCCTCGAACTCCAGGGTCTGGTCGGCGCCGATCACGAAGCCCGGGCGGGCGCGCGAGATCTTCACCGCCTTCAGTTCGGCGAGCGCGTCGGCGACGTCGCGGGGCGTGCCGCCCTGCCCCAGCAGCGCGGTCTTCACCGCGTCCTCATCGACGCCGGAGACGTGGATTTCGAAGGGCACGCCCGCGCCGGTCAGCACCGCGGTGCGCGCCGCGCTCTTCGAGGCCAGGATGATCGGGGCGCTCATCCCAGCACCTCGACCTGGCCGTGGCCGCCATTCAGCAGATTCAGCACGGCGGCGGCCGTCTCCTCGACGCTGCGGCGGGTGACGTCGATCACCGGCCATTCCATCCGCTCATAGAGCCGGCGCGCGGCCACGGTCTCCTCGCGGACCGCCTCGATGTCGATATAGGTGGAGTCGCGGTCTTCCTTGAGGCTGAGAAGCCGGTTGCGACGGATCTGGATCAGCCGGTCCGGCGAGATGGTCAGGCCGACGATCAGGGCGTTCTTCAGGGTCAGCAGCTTCTCGGTCGGCGGCCGGCCCGGCACCAGGGGCACGTTGGCGGCCCGCACCCCGCGATGGGCCAGGTAGATGCAGGTCGGGGTCTTGGAGGTCCGCGAAACCCCCACCAGCACTACGTCGGCCTGGTCCAGGTCCTGGCCGCCCTGGCCGTCGTCGTGGCCGATAGCGTAGTTCAGCGCGTCCATGCGGTTGAAATAGTCGTTGTCCAGGGCGTGCTGCACGCCGACCCGCCGGGTCAGGGCCGCCCCCAGATAGCGCGACAGGGCCGAGACCAGGGGATCCAGCGCCGGGATGCAGGCCATGTCCAGCTTGCGGCAACCCTCCTCCAGGGCGGCGCGGAGCTCATCATCGACGATGGTATGGATCACCACGCCGGGCGCGGCTTCGATGTCGGTGAGGGCCCGCTCCAGCTGCCGGGGCGATCGCACCAGGGCGTAGATGTGCTCGATGGGCAGGACGTTCTCGAACCGGGCGCAGACCGCGCGGGCCATGGCGTTCAGCGTCTCGCCGGTGGAGTCGGAGACCAGGTGCACATGGAAGAATGTGGCGAAGCGCGTGGCTGAGGTCATGTGGTCCGGGGCGCCGTTGGCGGGTGCGTCGAAATATCTGGGGATAGAGGAGTCGATACCTTCTTAGCGAAGCCGCGCGCGCTTGGGGATAGCCGCGGCAAATTCGCAGGGGTTGGCGGCCGGCGGGGGATAGCGGGCGCCGATCGGCGGGTTTGAGTGGCGCGCGTCCGCCGACTGTCCCTGCGGCGCGGCGGTTGCGACCCCATTCCGGGGCCGGGCGCGGAAGACTCGCGTTCGTTCACGCCGAGCGGGGCCGTGAGGTTAATGAATCGTTAAGGCCGATCAGCACGTTAAGACTTCATTAACACAATCCACAGCCGGGCTTGGCCGCCCGGGAGGAAGCCGGCGTCGCCTGGGGAAAGACGGTTCAGGAGGGGGTGCGACACCGGGCTTTGTCCCCGGTTTCGACAGGCCCTACCGCTACCTCTTCATTCAAGATTCTAACTCTTAGAAAGGTAGAAGGGCGGGCAGGAAGAACAGTCAGACTTGAGCCGGAGCCTCGAAGCCGGTTTAAGGCCCTGCATGGCCAACAGTTCAGAACCCCGCCTGCTCCGGGCGCTCGCCGGAGAAACCCTGGATCGCCCGCCGGTCTGGTTCATGCGCCAGGCGGGACGCTCCCTGCCCGAGTACCGGGAGCTGCGGACCCGGGCGAAGGACTTCATCGCCTTCTGCCACAATCCGGAGATGGCGGCGGAGGCCACCATGCAGCCGATGCGCCGCTTCCCCCTGGATGCGGCCATCGTCTTCGCAGACATCCTGCTGATCCCCCAGGCGCTGGGCCAGGAGGTCTGGTTCGAGGCCGGCGAAGGTCCGCGGCTGGGCGAACTCCCCTCCATCGAGTCCATGGCTGACCAGATCGAGGCCTCCACCGGCCGGCTGTCGGCGATCGGCGAGACCCTGTCGCGCGTGCGGGCCGAGCTGGAGCCGGACCGGGCGCTGATCGGCTTCGCCGGAGCGCCCTGGACCGTGGCCACCTACATGATCGAGGGCCGCGGCTCCGACCGTTCCGGCGCCCGCACCTACGCCTACCAGAACCCGGAAAAGCTGGACCGGCTGCTGGACGTCCTGGTGGAAAGCACCGCCCGCTACCTGGTGATGCAGGCCAGGTCCGGCGCCCAGGTGCTGAAGCTGTTCGAAAGCTGGGCTGAGGGCCTGGCCGAGGACGTCTTCGAGCGCATCGTCATCAAGCCGCACACCGCCATCATCGAGAAGGTCCGCGCCGCCGGGGTCGACGTCCCCTTCATTGGCTTCCCGCGCAGCGCCGGGGCCCTGGTGGAGAACTATGCCGCCCGGGTTCCGGTCAACTGCGTCGCCCTCGACACCCAGGCCAGCGCCGTGCTGGGCCAGAAGATCCAGGACAGCGGCAAGACCATCCAGGGCGCCCTGGACAACCTGCTGCTGCGGGCCGGCGGCCCGGCGCTGGACGCCCGGGTCGACGCCCTGATCGAGCAGTGGAACTCCGGCCCCTATATCTTCAACCTCGGCCACGGCGTGCTGCCCGACACCCCCATCGAGCACATCGAACGCACCATCCGCCGGGTGACCGGCAAGTGAGCCGCGTCGCGGTCGTCCTCTTCAATCTCGGGGGCCCGGACGGGCCCGAGGCCGTGCGGCCGTTCCTCTACAACCTGTTCAAGGACCCGGCGATCATCAGCGTCCCGGCCCTGCTGCGCTATCCGCTCGCCGCCCTGATCTCCTCCCGGCGCGAGGCCTCGGCCCAGGCCAACTACAACATCATGGGCGGCGCCTCGCCCCTGCTGCCGGAAACCCGGGCCCAGGCCGACGCCCTCGACGCGGCCCTGGCGAGCGCACGGCCGGACCTGACGGTGAAGTCCTTCATCGCCATGCGCTACTGGAAGCCCTTCGCCGACCAGACGGCCCAGGAGGTGGCGGCCTTCGCCCCCGACGAGATCGTCCTGCTGCCGCTCTATCCGCAGTTCTCGACCACCACCACCGCCTCGTCCCTGGCCGACTGGGCCAAGGCCTATAAGGGCCCAGGCCGCACCCGCACCGTCTGCTGCTATCCCACCGCCCAGGGCTTGATCGCGGCCCACGCCGAGAAGATCCGCGAGACCTGGATCGCCGCCGGCCGGCCGGCCAAGGTCCGGCTGCTGTTCTCCGCCCATGGCCTGCCGGAAAAGGTGATCTCCGGCGGCGACCCCTACCAGGCCCAGATCGAGGCCACGGCGGCGGCGGTGGCCGCCCTGGTGCCTGAGCTCACCGACTGGCGCGTCTGCTACCAGAGCCGGGTCGGCCCGATGAAGTGGATCGGCCCCTCGACGGTCGATGAGATCCACGTGGCCGGCGAACAGGGGGTCGGCCTGCTGATCACCCCCATCGCCTTCGTCTCCGAGCACATCGAGACCCTGGTGGAGCTGGACCACGAATATGCCGAGTTGGCGGTGCAGCAGGGGGTCGCCCCCTATCTGCGGGCCCCGGCTCTGGGGGTCGAGCAGGGCTTCATCGACACCTTGGCCGCCACGGTCATCAGTTCGCTGGCCCGCGACAGCGGCGCGGCGCCGGAGGGGGCATGGCTTTGCCCGTCCGGCTATGGCAAATGCGGCCGCAGCACCAAAGGAGCTTGAGCGTGGACTACAACCTGCTGCGCGCCCTGCACATCATCTCGATGATCGCCTGGATGGCCGGGATCATGTACCTGCCCCGGCTGTTCGCCTACCACGCCGACGCCGTGCCTGGCGGGGAGATGGACAAGCTCTTCCAGACCATGGAGCTCAAGCTCTACCGGATCATCATGGGTCCGGCGATGGTGGCGACCTGGGTGTTCGGCCTGGCCCTGATCTATGTGAACGCCACGGTGATCCGCGGCGGCTGGGAGTACCTGCACCAGCCCTGGATGATCACCAAGCTGGCGGGGATTGTCTTCCTGACCGGCTGGCACCATTTCCTGGGCGCCGCCCGCAAGAAGTACGTGGCCGGGACCAACACCCGCACCGCCCGCTTCTGGAAGATGACCAACGAACTGCCCTTCATCGCCGCCATCATCATGGTCATCGCGGTGACGACGGAATTCGGCAGCTGATCCAGACCGTCATCCCGGGCGGAGCGTAGCGGAGACCCGGGACCCAGGGGCGACCGCACTGAACCGGCCACTGGGTCCCGGCTCTGCGGCCCTCACGGGCCTTGGCCGGGATGACGGTGAAAAAGCACAATCCTTGACCCGAACCGCGCGATGTGGTTCCGCTGACCCCACATGGCGTCGCGCAACGCGAAGTCATGCCCCGCCCTACCTCCGGCGACGCGCGCTCCCCAAGATCCAGAGCTGCGGCGTCCCGGCCCCTGAACACCCCGGCGAGTCCTTGAGGCCCGCCCTAGACGTTTCAAGTTTGCTCGACGCCCGAGGACCCACCGTCCGAAGGCGCGCCGAGCCGTATCAAGGCGATACCCCATGTCCGAAGACAACATCTCCGACACCCTCGACG
This sequence comes from Phenylobacterium sp., assembly GCF_030651185.1. Classification (GTDB taxonomy): domain Bacteria; phylum Pseudomonadota; class Alphaproteobacteria; order Caulobacterales; family Caulobacteraceae; genus Phenylobacterium. Next base: position 109,519 of record NZ_JAUSCJ010000018.1, on the reverse strand, counting down.
CCGAAGACTCCGCCCTCGACCAGGCTATGGACGCCCAGGTCGAAGCCCCGCAGGAAGCCGGCGACGACGATGACGACAACGAACTCTCCGCGGCCATCGCCGCCCTGGGCATCACCCGGATGTCCCTCCAGGAGCTGAAGGACAAGTCGCCCGTCGACCTGCTGGCCTTCGCCGAGAAGCTGGAGATCGAGAACGCCAACTCCATGCGCAAGCAGGACATGATGTTCGCGATCCTCAAGACCCTGGCCGAGGAAGGCATCGAGATCTCCGGCTCCGGCACCCTGGAAGTGGTGTCCGACGGCTTCGGCTTCCTGCGCAGCCCCGAGGCCAACTACCTTCCCGGCCCCGACGACATCTATGTCAGCCCCTCGCAGATCCGGAAGTTCGGCCTGCGCACCGGCGACACCGTCGACGGCGCCATCCGCGCCCCCCGCGAGGGCGAGCGCTACTTCGCCCTCATCAAGGTGGATCTCACCAACTTCGAGAACCCCGAGAACGTCCGCCACAAGGTGCTGTTCGACAACCTGACCCCGCTCTATCCCGACGAGCGGCTGAAGATGGAGATCGAGGACCCCACCCTGAAGGACCGCTCAGGCCGGCTGATCGATATCGTCGCCCCGCTCGGCAAGGGCCAGCGCTGCCTGATCGTCGCCCCGCCGCGGGTGGGTAAGACGGTCATGCTGCAGAACATCGCCAAGTCGATCGCGGTGAACCACCCCGAGTGCTACCTGATCGTGCTGCTGATCGATGAGCGGCCCGAAGAAGTCACCGACATGCAGCGCACCGTGGTGGGTGAGGTGATCTCCTCGACCTTCGACGAACCCGCCACCCGCCACGTCCAGGTCGCCGAGATGGTGATCGAGAAGGCCAAGCGCCTGGTGGAGCACAAGCGCGACGTCATCATCCTGCTGGACTCGGTCACCCGCCTGGGCCGCGCCTACAACACCGTGGTGCCATCCTCCGGCAAGGTGCTGACCGGCGGTGTGGACGCCAACGCCCTGCAGCGCCCCAAGCGCTTCTTCGGCGCGGCGCGGAACATCGAGGAAGGCGGCTCGCTGACCATCATCTCCACGGCCCTGATCGATACGGGCAGCCGGATGGACGAAGTCATCTTCGAAGAGTTCAAGGGCACCGGTAACTCGGAAATCATCCTGGACCGCAAGGTCGCCGACAAGCGTATCTTCCCGGCCATCGACGTGCTGAAGTCCGGCACCCGCAAGGAAGAGCTGATCACCCCGAAGGACCAGCTGCAGAAGACCTACGTCCTGCGCCGCATCCTCAACCCCATGGGGGCCCAGGACGCCATCGAGTTCCTGTTGGACAAGCTGCGCCAGAACAAGAACAACGACGAGTTCTTCCAGTCGATGAACACCTGATCCAGCGCATCCGCGCGACGAAGAAGGAGGCGGTGCTGTGGGCGAGAGCTACATCATCGCCGGCGGAACGGCCGGGGCCGCGAGGCTCTCGGTGCTTTCCGAGGCCATGGCCGAGGCGACGGGGAGCCTGCTCGATCGGGTGGGCATCCCGCAGGCCGCCCGCATTCTCGACGTCGGCTGCGGCGCCGGCGATGTGACCCGGGACCTGGCGCGGCGCACCTCGGGCCAGGTCATCGGCCTCGATCTCGACGACATCAAGGTCTCCATGGCCAGCCAGGACGCGCCGGTCAACGCCACGTTCCACGTGGGCGGCTATCAGCGCGCCAAAGAGCTCGGCCCCTTCGACGTCATCTATGCCCGCTTCCTGCTCTCCCACCTGACCGACCCGGCTGACGCCGTGGCGGTGTTCGAGGCCGCCCTGGTCCCCGACGGTCTGCTGGTGGTGGAGGACGTGGAATTCTCCGCCCACCTCTGCGAGCCCACCCGGACCAGTTTCCGCCACTTCGTGCAGTGGTATGTGGCCTGCGCCCACAAGCGCGGCGCCGACGCCGAGATTGGCCCCAAGCTGCCGGCCATCCTCGGCCGCGCCGGCTTCATCGGCATCGAGGCCCGGGTCGTGCAGCCGGCGGGCTTGACCGGCCCCGCCAAGGCCATGGCGGCCCTGACCTTGGCCGGAATCTCCGAAGCCGTTGAATCCATGGGTGTTTCACGTGAAACCCTGGTGGACTACATTTCCGACCTGGTGAAGGCGCGGGATGATCCGTCGGTGTTCATGAGCCTACCACGGGTCACCCAGGCCTGGGGCTGGAAGCGGGAGGTCTGACGGAGAGGGCCGAGCCCCCTCCGTCTCGGCTTCGCCGATCCACCTCCCCCGAACCGCGCTTCGCGCTGGGGGAGGAACTGGGGAATTCCTCCCCCAGGCCGCAGGCCGTTTCGGGGGAGGTGGCGCGCACCGCAGATGCGTGACGGAGGGGGCTCGGACCTCTCCGCCCCCACGGCCTCACGGAATCAGCAAACTCGCCCCGACCGTGTTGCGAGCCTCCATCGCCTCGTGCGCCTTGCGGGCGTCCTCCAGCTTAAACGTCTGGCCGATGTCGATCTTCACCTGACCGGACCTGATGACCGCGAACAGCGCCGCGGCGCTCGCGTCCAGCTCGGCAGTGGTGAGCAGGTAGTCGCCCATGGTGGGCCGGGTGAGGAAGACCGAGCCGGCCAGCATCAGGCGGGCGGGCGCCAGGGGCGGCGGCGGGCCGGACGCATTGCCGAAGCTGACGAACAGGCCGCGCTTGGCCAGGCTGGCGAGCGTCCCCTCGAAGGTGGCGGCGCCGACCGAGTCATAGGCCACCGGCACGCCCTTGCCGCCGGTGATGCGGCGCACCTCGGCGGCGACGTCGGCGTCGCGGTACAGGATGACATGGTCGGCCCCCAGGGACCGTGCGCGCGCCGCCTTCTCCTCAGACCCGGCGGTGGCGATCACCACGGCGCCCAGCGCCTTGCCCCACTGCACCAAAATGGAGCCCACACCGCCAGCGGCGGCATGAACGAGGATGTGGTCGCCAGCCTGAACCGGATAGCAGCGGCGCAGCAGGAACTCCGCGGTCATCCCCTTCAGCAGGGCGCCGGCCGCCACCGCCGCCTCGATTCCGGCCGGCGGCTTGACGGCCCGCTCGGCATTGACCGCGTGCAGCTCGGCATAGGCGCCGATGGGTCCCGAAGCATAGGCGGCCAGATCCCCGACGGAGAAGCGGGTGACCCCCTCCCCCACCGCCTCGACGATCCCGGCGCCCTCCATGCCCAACCCCGAGGGCAGCTTCAGGGGGTAGAGGCCGGACCGGTGATAGGTGTCGATGAAGTTCAGCCCGATAGCCTGGTTGCGGATCAGGATCTGGCCAGGCCCCGCCACCGGGGCGGGGATCTCCACCAGCTGCAGGACGTCGGGACCGCCGGTAGCGTCGATCTGGATGGCGCGCATGTCGTTGGAGCTTTCTTTCTTTGTCGCGGGACGGGCGCCGAAACCGGCGGCCACTTTCGGCTGTCCCGCTTCCTAGGCGAGATGTTGCTGGAAGAAGGCCAGGCTGCGGCCGTTGGCGAGCTTGGCGGCGGCCTCGTCATAGTGCTCGCCGCCATGGCGGGCGAAGGCGTGGTCGCAGCCCGCATAGCTATGGACGGTGACGTGCTGATGGTTCTTCAGGGTCTGGAGGATGATCGCCTGGGCCTCCTTGGGGACGAACTGGTCCTCCTCGGCGATGTGCAGCATCAAGGGCCGCTCCAGCTTCTCGGCCTCCCCCAGCCGGTTCTCGATGCCAACCCCGTAATAGCCGACGCTGGCGTCCGCATCGGTGTTGGTGGCGGTGAGGAAGGCCAGCAGGCCGCCGAGGCAGTAGCCGACGGCGCCGACCTTGCCCGAGCAGCCCGGATCGGCGCGGATGTGATCGATCACCGCGGCGATGTCCTTCACCCCGGCGTCAGGGTCGAAGGCGTTGAACAGTTCGAAGGCCTTCTTCCAATCGGCTTCGGACTTGTCGGTGATGTCCACGCCGGGCTCAATCCGCCAGAACAGGTCCGGACAGATGGCGATATAGCCCTGATCGGCTAGGCCGTCGGCGATCTCGCGCATGACGGCGTTGACCCCGAAGATCTCCTGGATGACCACGACGGCGGGCGCCTTGGGCTTGGAGGGGCGGGCCACATAGGCGGTGAAGTCGCCGTCCTGCGTCGTGATCGTGATGGTTTCGCCGGCCATGCGGAAGCTCCGTTTGTCTTGCTAAGTGTTCGCTACTAGCGCGCAGTGGCCGCAACCGGCCATAACTATTGCTTGAAGGAAGGGCCACGCCATGAAGATGACCATCGAGATCGACTGCACCCCCGTCGAAGCCCGCAGCTTCATGGGCCTGCCCGACGTCACCGCCTTGAACGACAAGCTGGTGGAAGAGATGCAGAAGCGCATGGAGAGCAACATCAACATGCTCTCCCCCGATGAGCTGATGAAGAACTGGACCGCCTTCGGGGTGGGCGCCCAGGAACAGTTCCGCAAGCTGATGTCCACCGCTGTCGACATGGGCATGGGCGGCGCTAACCGCCCGAAATGACCGACACCATCTATGCCGCCGCCACCGCCGCCGGCCGCGCGGCCGTGGCGGTCGTCCGTGTGTCCGGGCCCCAGGCGCGCGCCGCCGTGGCCGGCGTGGCCGGCAAGGTCCCCCGCCCCCGCCTGGCGGCCCTGCGCACCCTGAGGTCCGACAGCGGCCCCATCGACCAGGCCCTGGTGCTGTGGTTCCCCGGCCCGGCCAGCTATACCGGCGAGGACAGCGCCGAGTTTCACGTGCACGGCGGCCCCGCCGTGGTCTCCGCCCTGCTCGAGGCGCTGGCTGTCCAGGGCCTCCGCCTGGCCGAGCCGGGCGAGTTCACCCGCCGCGCCTTCGAGAACGGCAAGCTGGACCTGGCCCAGGCCGAGGGGGTCGCCGACCTGATCGAGGCCGAGACCGAGGCGCAACGCCGGCAGGCCCTGGCCCAGGTGGAGGGCGCGCTTGGCCGCGCCCACCAGCGCTGGCGCGGCGACCTCATCGAGGCCCTGGCCAATTTTGAGGCCGCCGTCGACTTTCCCGACGAAGAGGTCCCCGCCGAGGTGGCCGACCGGGCCCGGCCGCACCTGGAGCGACTGATCGCCGACCTGCGCCTGGCCGTGGCCGATGTGGATCGCGGCGAGCGGATCCGCGAGGGCTTCCGCATCGCCCTGGTGGGCGCCCCCAACGCCGGCAAGTCTACCCTGCTGAATGCGCTGGCCGGTCGGGAGGCGGCCATCGTAACGGCCACGCCGGGGACGACCCGGGACGTTATCGAGGTCCCGATGCGGCTGGCCGGCTACAAGGTGCTGCTGGCCGACACCGCGGGCCTGCGCGACACTCCCGACGAGATCGAGGCCGAGGGCGTGCGCCGGGCCCGGGCCTGGGCGGCGTCCGCCGACCTGCGGATCTGGGTGGTGGACGGAGCCTCCTCCGCCATCGACCCGCCGCCGGAGGAGCTGACCGCGGGCGATCTCTGCGTGATCAACAAATCCGATCAGCCCCCCGGCGACGACACCAGCCGCGCCTTGGTGGAGTCCCGCGCCCTTGAGCTGGAGATGCACCGGATCAGCGCGCGCGAGCCCACCCACGTGGGTGCGATCCTTGCGGCCCTGACGGACCAGGTGCTGCAACGGCTCTCGGGCCACGAGCTCCCCACCGCCACCCGCCTGCGTCACAAAGACTTGCTCGCCGAGGCCCTGGTGCGACTGGAGCACGCCCTGGCCGTGGACGGCGCCCCCGAACTGGCCGCCGAGGATGTGCGCCTGGCCGGCCGCGCCCTGGACCGCATCACAGGGCGCATCGACCCCGAGGACGTGCTGGACCGCGTGTTCGCCACCTTCTGCATTGGAAAATAAGGTGTTTCACGTGGAACAGGCGGCGAGGTCCTAGCCCCCTCCGTCTCCTCGCTGCGCTCGGATCCACCTCCCCCGACTCGCGCTCCGCGCTTGGGGGAGGAACTGGCGCTTCTAATTCCTCCCCCAGGCCGCAGGCATATCGGGGGAGGTGGCGCGCGCAATATGCCCGTGACCGAAGGGGCTGGGGCCTCTCCCCCTTCCCAGTAAGACTCTTTCACGTGAAACCCCCCCGGCCTTCCGCTATAGGAACCCCCCGCCCATGTGGGGTGGAAGCGGAGCCTGCGCGTGACCTCCTGGGACGTGATCATCATCGGCGGCGGCCATGCGGGCTGTGAGGCCGCGGCGGCGTCTGCGCGGTTCGGCGCCCGGACCCTGCTGCTGACTCACAAGCTTGAGACCATCGGCGAAATGTCCTGCAATCCGGCCATCGGCGGCCTGGGCAAGGGCCACTTGGTGCGCGAGATCGACGCCCTGGATGGGGTGATGGGTCGGCTGGCCGACGTGGCCGGCATCCAGTTCCGGCTGCTGAACCGCTCCAAGGGCGCCGCAGTGCGTGGCCCCCGGGCCCAGATCGACCGCCGGCTCTATCGCGAGGCCATGCAGGCCGAGATGGCCGCCACGCCGAACCTCACCGTCAAGGCCGAGGCCGTCGAGGACCTGCTGGTAGTGGACGGCCAAGTGACCGGCGTCGTCGGCGCAAGCGGTGAAATCTATTCCGCCGGCCGTGTGGTCCTGACCACCGGCACCTTCCTGAAGGGCGTGATCCACCAGGGCGAACAGCGCATTCCTGCCGGCCGGGTCGGCGAGGCGCCGGCCATCGGGCTGTCGGACCGGCTCTACGCGCTGGGCCTCGACATGGGGCGCCTCAAGACCGGCACCCCGGCGCGGCTGGTGGCCTCCACCATCGCCTGGGACAGGCTGGAGATGCAGGGCGCCGACGAGGTCGCCTCCCCCTTCTCGTTCCTGACCGACAAGATCACCACGCCGCAGATCGCCTGCGGGGTCACCTACACCAATGCCCAGACCCACCAGATCATCGCCGAGCGACTGAGCGAGTCGGCGGTCTATGGCGGGCGGATCAACGGCCGCGGCCCCCGCTACTGCCCCTCCATCGAGGACAAGGTGGTCCGCTTCGCCGACAAGACCGCCCATCAGATCTTCCTGGAGCCCGAGGGCCTGGACGACGACACCGTCTATCCCAACGGCATCTCCACCTCGGTGTCGCCGGACACTCAGGACCTGTTCCTGCGCACGATCGTCGGGCTGGAAAACGTCCAGGTCCGCCGCCACGGCTATGCGATCGAGTACGACTATGTCGATCCGCGCGAACTGTCGGCGACCCTGGAGGTCAAGCGCCTGCCGGGGCTTTACCTGGCCGGCCAGATCAACGGCACCACGGGCTATGAGGAGGCCGCGGCCCAAGGCCTGGTGGCCGGGCTGAACGCCGCCCGCGCCGCCTCGGGCGCCGAGCCCGCCATCTTCGGCCGCGACGAGGCCTATATCGGGGTGATGATCGACGACCTGGTGACCCGGGGCGTCACCGAGCCCTATCGGATGTTCACCAGCCGCGCCGAGTTCCGCCTGACCCTGCGCTCCGACAACGCCGACCAGCGGCTGACGGCAAAGGGCATGGCCCTAGGTTGCGTTGGTGTTTCACGTGAAACGGCTTTCAATTCAAAGTCCGCCGCCCTGGCCGCCGCCCGCGGCCGCGCCGCCGAGCTGACCCTGACCCCCGACAAGGCCGCCAAGGCGGGCCTGCCGGTGAAGGCCGACGGCCAGCGTCGCGACCTGACCCAGCTGCTGGCCTACCCCACGATCTCCTTCGAGGACCTGACGACCATCTGGCCCGAGATCGCCGCCTGGGACCCCCAGGTGCGCGAGCAGGTGGAGATCGACGCCGCCTATTCCGGCTATCTGGGCCGCCAGGAGGCTGACGTCGCCGCCTTCCGCCGCGACGAAAACCTGCGGCTGCCGGCCGAGCTGGACTATTCCAGGGTCGGCGGGCTGTCCAACGAGGTCCGCGACAAGCTCACCGCCATCCGGCCCCTGACATTGGGCCAGGCCGCGCGGATCGAGGGCGTGACCCCCGGAGCGCTCACCGCCCTGCTGGCCCATGTCCGCCGGCGGGCCGCCTGATGTCCGACGCCCTTCCGACCGAGGTCGTGCCCATCGAGGTCGAGACCGCCGCCGATTTCGCCATGGCCACCGGCGCCGACGAAAGCGTCATCGCCGACCTCCAGCAATACCGGTCATACCTGGAGGACTGGAACCAGAAGATGAACCTGGTGGGCCCCTCCACCCTCGACATCTTCTGGTCGCGGCACGCCTGGGATTCGGCCCAGATCCTGCCCCTGGAGCCGCAGGCCCTGACCTGGGCGGATCTCGGCGCGGGCGCAGGTTTGCCGGGTATTGTGCTGGCGATCCTTCAGAAAAACCGCCCCGGCTTCCACATCCATCTCGTGGAAAGTATGGCCAAGCGCTGCCGCTTCCTGACCGAGGTGGTGACCGCCCTGAACCTTCCGGCGACGATTCACAATTCACGTGCGGAGGACTTGTCCCTGACTGTGGATATCGTCACCGCCCGGGCTTGCGCGCCGATGACCCGGTTGCTTGGGTATGCCCAGCCCTACCTGAAGCGCGGCGCCACCGCCCTGTTCCTCAAGGGGCAAGATGTGGCGGCTGAGATGGAAGAGGCCTCTAAATCCTGGACCTTCGAGGCCGAAGTGCTCCCCAGTTTCAGTGATGCGCGCGGGCGCATCGTACGGGTTAGGAAGTTGCGCCGTGGCCGCTGATCAGACACCGCATCGGGCGCTCCGCGTCCTGGTGGTCGCCAACCAGAAGGGGGGCGTGGGCAAGACCACGACCGCCATCAACCTGGGCACAGCGCTGGCCGCGGTCGGCGAGCGGGTGCTGCTGATCGATTCCGATCCGCAGGGCAACGCCTCGACCGGCCTCGGCATTCCGCACGCCAAGCGCAAGGTCACCCTCTATGACGTGCTGATGGGGGACGCCCCCATCACCGACGCCATCGTCGCCACCGCCCTGCCCGGCCTGGACATCGTCCCGGCCCACGCTGACCTCTCCGGCGTCGAGCTGGAGCTGGGCCAGCAGGCCCGCCGCTCGTTCAAGCTGCGCGACGCCATCGATCCGATCCGCCAGGCGGGCTCTTACACCTATGTGCTGATCGACTGCCCGCCGTCCCTGAACCTGCTGACCGTCAACGCCATGGCGGCGTCGGATGCGGTGCTGGTGCCCCTGCAGTGCGAGTTCTTCGCGCTGGAAGGCCTCAGCCAGCTGATGCGCACCGTCGAGCTGGTGCGGGGCAGCCTCAATCCGAACCTGGAGATCCAGGGGGTGGTGCTGACCATGTATGACCGGCGCAACAGCCTGTCGGAACAGGTGGCCAAGGACGTGCGCCACCACTTCGGCGGCACGGTCTACGCCACGGTGATCCCCAGGAACGTCCGGGTGTCCGAGGCGCCCAGCTTCGGCAAGCCGGTGCTGGTCTATGACCTGAAATGCGCCGGCAGCCAGGCCTATCTGAAGCTGGCCCGCGAAGTGGTGCTGCGTGAGCGCGATCGCCGCGCCAAGGCCGCCTGAGGAAAACGATGATGGTCGAGAAACGCGGACTGGGCCGGGGGCTGTCGGCCCTGCTGGGCGAGGTTGAGGAAACCCCGGTGGATGCGGGGGCCGCTGGCGGCCTGCGCGACATTCCCATCGAGCTGATCCATCGCAACGAGAAGCAGCCCCGTTGGGTGTTCTCGGAGGACGAGATCGAGGAACTGGCCGCCTCGATCCGTGAGAAGGGCGTGCTGCAGCCGATCCTGGTGCGGCCCGCGCCGGACATGGACGGCCACTATGAGATCGTCGCCGGCGAGCGCCGCTGGCGCGCCAGCCAGAAGGCGGGCCTGCACGTCCTGCCGGCCCTGGTCCGTGAGCTGGGCGACGCCCAGGTCCTGGAGATCGGGGTCATCGAGAACGTCCAGCGTTCGGCCCTCAACCCCATCGAAGAGGCCAGCGCCTATCAGCAGCTGGTGGAGATCCACGGCCGCAGCGCCGCCGAGGTGGCCGACGCGGTCGGCAAGAGCCGCAGCCACGTCGCCAACCTGGTCCGCCTGCTGGCCCTACCTGATCCGGTCCGGCACTACCTGATGGGGGGCCAGATCACCGCGGGTCACGCGCGCGCCCTGCTCGGCGCCGATGACCCCCTGGCCCTGGCCGACCTGGTGATCGCCAGGGGTCTGTCGGTGCGCGACACCGAATCACTGGTCCGCAAGTCGGCGAACGGTGGCGCGGCGCCCAAGGTCTCGGCGCCGAAGCCCCCCAAGGATACCGACACCCAGGCCCTGGAAGTCGACCTGTCGGAAGCGCTCGGCCTGACCGTCGAGGTGATCGACAAGGGCGGGGTCGGTGAGCTGCGGGTGAAGTATGCCAGCCTCGAACAGCTCGACGAGGTCTGCAGGCGCCTGACCCGCGCCTAGGTCCGAAAACCGCCAAACAAAAATCGGCTCTGTGGCGCACAGCGGGCGGCGATGCGTATGCCAGCACGGGCCTTGCGCGAAGGCCTGTGGATAGATCGGCCACGTGAAGGCGTAACTAGCTGATTTACCAGCGATAATCCTAGTTATTCAGGAGGGGCGCAATCGGCGGTTTTTCGCCCGTTTTCGGCAAGGCCTTGGACCGAGCCTTCACGATCACCTCGGAGATCGCCCCGATGACCACGTCGGGCTTCTCGCTGTGAATATTGTGGCCGCTGCCCAGCACCAGGCGATTAGATCCGCCGGCCGACAGGGCGGCGGCCTCGTCATGCATCCATGACCATAGCCGGGCCACGGCGGCCTGGTCGGCGACCGGGATCGAGGGATCCTTGGACGTGCCCTCGGCGGTCAGCACGATGAGGGGGATATCCCCCAGGCTGGTCTTGGCGGACTCGACCTGGGTGGAGTCCGGTTCGGCCACGCTCTCGATCTCCGAGAGACGCTGTTCCGCCGCGGCGGGATCGGCGCGCTGGGCGATGACGCGGGCGCGCAGGTCGTCGGGCCACTCGGCGGGGGGATCGCCGCCGCAGGCCGCCCACCCCGCCCCGCCCGGCTTCAGGGTTCCCGCCTTGGCGAGGTCGGCGCAGCGGCGGGTGGTGGTGATTTCGCCCTGGGTGACGGCGGCCACGGTCGGAGACACCGCGGCGAACCGCTTGTCCTGATGCGGATTGGCCGGGTCCACCAGCACCATGCCCGCCACCTGCTCGGGATAGCGCGACGCGTAGAGCCGCATGTCCATCCCGCCCAGGGAATGGCCCACCAGGATGTAGGGACCGGGGAAGTCCGGCGTCTGCAACGCGGCGCGCAGGTCATCGACGATGGAGGCGGTGTCGCGCGGCAGGGGGCCTGGGCTGCTGAAGCCCATCCCCGCCCGGTCCATGGCGCAGACCCGGGTCATGGTGGCCACCTGAGGCTGCACGCTGCGCCAGCTGAGCGCCGAGGCGCCCCAGCCGCCGTCGAGGATCACCAGCGGGCCGCCGAGGCCGGAGCAGTGGAAGTGCAGCTTCCGGCCGTCCGGCAGGGTGACCAGGGTCTGGGGGGTGGCATAGGCGGCCAGCAGGTCGGTCTGCGCGACCGCCGGGGTGGCCAGCAGGACGGCGGCGGCGAAGAGAAGGCGTCGCATCAGAGGCCCAGCCGCTTGGCCCGTCCGGCGATCTGCAGGGCCAGCCGCTCGGCGATCAGGGCGTCGGGTGAGCCCGCCGTCTTGCACGCCTTGTCGGCGGCCAGCACCTCGGGCTGGATGCGGTCGAGTTCCGGCAGGGTCCAGGTGCGGGCCTGGCGCAGGAATTCCCGCTCGCTCTTCCAGAACACGCCAGAGGCCTTGGCGGCCTCCTGCAGGCCCGCGCCGGACTTGGCCAGGGTAAGGGTGCGGCGCATGCGGCCCAGATACATGCCGAGCGCCCGGACGGCGGCGGGACCGCCCTCCCCTTCGGCGGCGGCGCGGCGCAGGCCGGCCTGGGCTTCGGCCAGGCGACCGCCGAAGGCGTCGGCGGCGGCGTCGGAGAGCGAGGCCTCCGGCTCGACGCCGAGGAAGTCCTCGAGGTCCTTGGGCGTGGCGGTCATGCCGCTGCCGGGGCCGAGGAACAGGGCCAGGCGCTCGATCTCCTGGCGGGCCACGCCGCGCTCCTTGGGCATGCGGCCGACGAAGACCTGCAGGGCCTCGCTGGTCAGGCCCACCCCGTCCTTGGCCAGGTTCTCGCGCACCAGGCGCGCGACATCGCCGGGCTCGTCCTCATAGCAGGGGATGGTCGCCGCGCCGGCGGCCTTCTCGGCGGCCTTGCGCAGGGCCGAGTTGCGGTCGAGATTCCCGGCCTCGATCAGCAGGAAGGCGTCGGGGTTGAGTTCGCCGGCGGCGTGACGGGTCAGGGCCTCGGCGGTCATCTTGTCCAGCGCCGCCTTCTCGGTGGCGAACTTCAGCCGCACTAGGCGTCGGCCGCCCATCAGCGATTGGGCCGCCAGCTCGCCTTCCAGCCGCGCCCCGTCGCTGTCGAGGTCGCCGTCGGTGAGCAGGGCCACATCGAAGGGGTCGTCAGGCCGGTCGCAGACCTTTTTCGACAGCTGGTTGGCGCGGTCGCGCACCACCCCCATGTCGCGGCCATAGATCAGAGCCGCGCGGATGGTCTTATCCGGCGACCCCAGGAAACGCTCGATGTCCGGCCGCTTGGCGAGGATCATCGGGCGATTCCTAAGACTTGCCGGCCAGCCAGGTGGCGAGCTCGAGCTCGATCTTGCGGGCGGCCTCGCCGGCGGCGCGGTCCTGGGCGTCCTGCTGGGCGGCGATCGAGGCATAGGGCTGGTCGGCGGAGTCGTAGGTCACCTCGACCCGCACGCGGCCCACCTTGGCCGTGCCCCCGGTGGCGGTGGAGACCAGGGTATAGGCGGCGGTCAGCACGTATTCGTAGCGGGTGGCGACGTTGTCGACCCGGATCCCGCGGGGATAGCGCTGCTCGGAGATCTGCAGGTCCATCCGGTATTGCGGCTTGAGGTTGGAGTCGCGGGAGAGCGCGTCGTCCAGGTGCTCGCGCATCAACTGGCCGGCCCTGCCCGTGGGGGCCGAGACCTGCACCGAGGAAAGGGCCGCGCCGACCCCGGGGCGTCCGTACAGCGGCGTGAAGCCGCAACCCGCCAGGGCGAGGGCGGCGAGCGCCAGGGCGCCGATGCTTGCGATGCGAGCCATGTGCCTCAGCTTGCCACGATGTTGACGATGCGATCCTTGACCACGATCACCTTGCGGATCGTGAGGCCCTCAAGGCGCCGTGCGATCTCGGGATCGTCAAGCACCATCTTCTCGACATCGGCCGGTTCGGCCCCGGCCGGCGCGGAAATCTCGCCCCGGCGCTTGCCGTTGACCTGAACCGGCAGGATGCGGATGGCGTCCTGCGTCAGGGCCGGATCGAAGTCGGGCCACGGCGCGGAGACCACCATGCCTTCGCCGCCGATGCGGGCCCAGGCCTCCTCGGCCAGGTGGGGGGTGAAGGGCGACACCAGGCGGGCGAAGGCCGACAGGGCCTCGGACCGCGCCGCCAGCAGGGCGGGGCTCGCGCCCTCGGCCGGAGCGGCCTTCAGGGCGTTCAGGAACTCGTACAGGCGGGCGATGCCAGAATTGAACCGGAAGCCCTCCACGGCCTCGGTGACCGCCTTGACGGTGCGATGGGTGGCGACCCGCAGGGCCATGGCCTTGGGGTCGGACGCGATATCAGCGGCGGCGACGGCCTCCGGCTGGGCGTCGAACTCGGCCCAGACCCGGTTGACGAAGCGCCAGGCCCCTTCAACCCCAGAGGTCGACCAGATGGAATCCCGCTCGGGCGGTGAGTCCGACAGCACGAACAGTCGCGCGGCATCGACGCCGTAGACCTCGAAAATGTCGCCCGGCGCCACGGTGTTGCGCTTGGACTTCGACATCTTCTCGATGTCGCCGATGATCACTGGCTGGCCGTCGGAGACGCGGACGGCGCGGCGGGTATTGCCCTCCGCCGTGATCTCCAGCTCCTTGGGCTCGACCCAGTCGCCGTTCTGCAGGCGGTAGGTCTCGTGGGTGACCATCCCTTGGGTGAACAGGCCGGCGAAGGGCTCGCGGGCCTCCAGCATCCCGGCGTCGGCCAGGGCGCGGTTTACGAAGCGGGCATAGAGCAGGTGCAGGACCGCGTGCTCGATACCCCCCACATATTGGTCCACCGGCATCCAGTAGTCGGCGGCGGCCTTGTCGATCGGGTCGGCGGCGGTGGGGTCGGTGAAGCGGGCGAAGTACCAGGACGAGTCCACGAAGGTGTCCAGGGTGTCGGTCTCACGCGTCGCCGGGCCACCGCAGTCGGGGCAGGTGGTTTCTTTCCAGGTGGGGTGGCGGGCCAGGGCGTTGCCGGGCTTGGAGAAGTCCAGATCCTGCGGCAGGGCGACGGGCAGCTGGCTCTTCGGCACGGCGACCACGCCGCATTTTTCGCAATGGACCACCGGCACCGGGCAGCCCCAGCCGCGCTGGCGGGCCACGCCCCAGTCGCGCAGGCGGAACACCGTCGCGCCCTGGCCCAGGCCCAGGGCTTCGATGCGGGCGATGGCGGCGGCCTTGGCGGGCTCGATCTCCAGGCCGTCCAGGTCGGCGGAGCGGAAGATGGTTCCGGGACCGGTATAGGCCTCAGCGCCCACGTCATAGGTGGCGGGGTCCTCGCCGGGGGGCAGGACCACCGGCTTGACCGGGAGTGCGTACTTGCGGGCAAAGTCCAGGTCGCGCTGGTCGTGGGCCGGGCAGGCGAAGATGGCGCCCGTGCCGTAGTCCATCAGGATGAAGTTGGCGATCCAGACCGGCAGCCGCCAGGTCGGGTCGAAGGGGTGGGCCACGGTCAGGCCGGTGTCGAAGCCGATCTTCTCGGCGGTTTCGATCTCGGCCTCCGAGGCGCCGCCCTTGCGGCAGGCCTCGATGAAGGCCTGGGCCTTGGGATCCTTGGCGGCGATCTGCTGGGCCAGGGGGTGATCGGGGGCCACGCCGACAAAGCTCGCGCCGTACAGGGTGTCGGGACGGGTGGTGTAGACCTCCAGGCCGGACTCAAAGCCTTCCGGGGCGGCGTCGGCCCACTTGAAGCTGAACTTCAGGCCCTTGGAGCGGCCAATCCAGTTCTCCTGCATCAGCCGGACCTTGTCGGGCCAGCGGTCCAGGGTCTTCAGGCCCTCCAGCAGGGCGTCGGCATAGTCGGTGATGCGCATGAACCACTGGTTCAGCTTGCGCTTCTCCACCACCGCGCCGGATCGCCAGCCGCGGCCGTCCACCACCTGTTCGTTGGCCAGGACGGTCTGGTCGACGGGGTCCCAGTTCACCACGCCCTCGCGGCGATAGACCATGCCGCGGGCCATCAGATCGATGAACCAGGCCTGCTGCTGGCCATAGTAGGCCGGATCGCAGGTGGCGAATTCGCGGGACCAGTCGATGGACAGGCCCAGCTGCTTCAGCTCGGCCCGCATCTTGTCGATATTGGCGTAGGTCCAGGCGCGCGGATCGACGCCGCGCTCCATGGCGGCGTTCTCTGCGGGCAGGCCGAAGCCGTCCCAGCCCATGGGGTGCAGGACGTTGAAGCCGCGGGCGCGCTTGAACCGGGCGTTGGCGTCGCCGAGCGTGTAGTTGCGCACATGGCCCATGTGCAGGCTCCCCGACGGATAAGGGAACATCTCCAGGGCATAGTATTTCGGGCGCGCGTGATCGATCTGCGCGCGGAACACGTCGGCGTCGGCCCAGGCCTTACGCCACTTGGGTTCGACTTCTTTGGGATTGTACCGGGCCATGGCGGGGGCTTAGCGCGCTTTCACTGAGGAAGGGAAGCGGCCGGACACGCCGAGAGCGCGCCGACCTGATGAGTTCGGCGCGCCCGGTATTTGTCAGATCCCCGAACGCGTCGGAGGCGTTAGCCCCGGATGTTCGAGAGCTTAAGCTGACGCGCCTTGGTCAGGATGGCGTTTTCGATGTCGGTCTCGGTTTGGCTGGCCGAAGGCGCGTCCACCCAGGTCCCCGCTGCGTCGCGGGTCTGCTTGAAGACCGCCACGTTCAGGCCATCGGCGCGAAGGCGCGCATCCAGGATATAGACCGTGCACTTGAAGCGCTCGTCGGCCTTTTCCGGATTGATGTACCAGTCGGTGATCACCACCCCGCCATAGGGGTCGGCAGATGCGAGCGGCATGAAGGCCAGGGTGTCGAGGGTCGCCCGCCACAGATAGCCATTGACGCCGATGGTCGGCTGCTCGCTGGCCGGGGCGGACTTGCCGCGCCCGCCGAGGCCGAATCGGAAACCGCCCTCTTCCTGGCTCTGGAAGGTCTTGGGGCCGCCACTTGAGCAGGCCGCGAGCGCCGAAAGGCTGAGGGCCAAGACCCCCGTCGCCACGCCACGCATCCAAACTCCACGCACAAACGGCATATATCCGCTCCCAGTCGCTGTTTCGCGTCGGTATCTCGCCGCGTCGCCGCCCCCGCGCCGGATGCCTCTATAGCAACGCCCAAAGCGGCGCCAAACAGGAATCGCGTGGCTCCGCCGCCACAGGCGCCAACCATCTGCCTACAGAGGCAGCCTGCGGCGCCTTGGCGTGTTGACCTCACCGGCGGCGCGACTTTAATCGCATCAACGGTCTCGCTCCTCATGGCGGGGCCGGGGCTTAGGGGCCATATAGGTGGTTATGTTCAATCGGACGGTCATGGCGCTGGTCGGCGCGGCTCTCATCTCGAGCGCCGGATCGATGGCTCATGCCCAAACGACGAAGAAGACCACCGACTTTTCCGTGCGTAGCGAGACCTCGGCTCTGGCGCCGCCTCAGGCGGCCAAGGCGCTGAAGTTCGATGCGCGCAAGGGGCGCTGGGGGGTAACGCTCAACCTGCAGGAACCGGACGGCCGGGACAGGCAGTGGAACGACGTGCAGGCGGGCGCCTATTTCCGCGTGACGCCGTCGCTCCGGGTCGGCGGCGCTGTCGCCCTCGGGGAGAAGGAAACGCCCATGTACAAGAAGACCGAGCCGCAGGAAGGCGCCCCGCGCGTCCGCCTCGAGACCGCCTTCAAGTTCTAAGGGTCAAGATGGACCGATCAAACGAGCCGCCTTTGGGCGGCTTTTTTGATTCTATTTCCTCCCCCGTTCGCTTCTCGACAGGGGAGGCAAGGAACACCTCCACCCCGGCGATGCCGACCACCCCTGTGGCTAACAGCCGTGCAGCGGTGGTCTGGCTGACGCCCCCCAACGCGTAGACGGGACACCCGCTGATCCGGACGATCTGGGCCAGGCGCATGGGCCCCAGCGGCTTGCCGGCCGACGGGCTGTTCGACGGAAAGATCGCCGAGACCACCACGGCGTCGACCTGCGCCCGCGCGGCGCGAGGGGTGTGGGCCGCGGCCGTGATCAGCCACCCGGGGTGTCGCGCCCTCATCCGCGCTGCGTGGGAGGCCAGGCGCTCGGGCAGGTGGACGCCGTCCGCGCCGACCCGCGCGGCGAGGCTTTCGTCGGCGCCGATCAGCAGTGTCAGGCCGCGCCGGCGGGCTATCGCCTTCAGCCTCAGGGCCACGATGTCGGCGTCCGGCGACCCGAAGGCCCGGTAGACGATGGCTGAACCCTTCGGCAGGCGCGCCGCGATCGCCTCCGGATCGGGGGTCCGGACGGGATCGGTGAAATAGAGCAGATGGGGCAGGGGCTTTCGCGTAAGCGCGCGCCGCCGTAAGCAGGCCCCCGTCCGCGCCACTGTCCAGAACCCAGCTATGACCCGCTCCTTCGATCCCACCGCCGCCCGCGCCGACATCCTGGCCCGTATCGCCGTTGCGGCGAAGGCCTCCGGGCGCGAACCGGGGGATGTGACCCTGGTGGCGGTCTCCAAGCAACAGCCCTGGGAGCGGGTGGCGACGATCCAGGAGACCGGCCAGGCGGTGTTCGGCGAGAACCGGGTGCAGGACGCCATGGCGGCCTGGGAAAACCACCGCGACGGCGTCGAACTGCGCTTGATCGGGCCGTTGCAGACCAACAAGGTCAAGGAGGCGGTGGCCTTCTTCGACGTCATCGAGACCCTGGACCGCGAAAAGCTGGCGGTGGCGCTCGCCGCCGAGATGCAGAAGCAGGGCAAGGCGCCCAGGCTCTATGTGCAGGTCAATACCGGCGAGGAAGAGCAGAAGGCCGGGGTGATCCCCGCCGAGGCCGACGCCTTCATCGCCGCCTGCCGCGACACCCATGCCCTGACGATCGAGGGTCTGATGTGCATTCCGCCCGCGCAGGAGCCGCCGGGGCCGCACTTCGCCCTGCTTTCCAAGATCGCCGCCCGCAACGGGATCGAAAAGCTCTCCATGGGGATGAGCGACGACTTCGAGACCGCCGTGCGGTTCGGCGCCACCAGCGTGCGGGTGGGCTCGGCCCTATTTGGTCCGCGGGGGTAGGACGTTCAAGGTCGGCCGATGCGGCTTCCGCGCCTCGTCCATATGCTCCATGGCGTCCAGGAACGGGTGCGGGTTGACGTCGACGATGGAGATCGCCGAGCCTGGCTCGGCCTTGCCGATCAGTTCCAGAACGTCCCAGGCCTGCAGGGCCACGCAGCCCTCGGTGGGCTCCCAGTTGGGCCGCGCCACGTGCAGGAATATGGCCGAGCCCATCAGCGGCACGACCGGATCGTCGTTGTGGGCCAGGACCAGGACGAAATCGTAGACCTTGTCCTCTCGCCACATCTGCTCGGCGCTGGCCGGGTAGGGCAGGCTGACCGGCCGGTTGTAGTTGGGATCGCCTGGCGCATCGCACCAGCCGTCATTGGGGGCGAGGGCCTTCACCGGCAGGCGGCTCTGCGGCGCCGGGGTGCGGTCGGGGCGGTACAGGACATGACGGATCGGCCATACCCCAAGGGGCGAACAGCCGTCCCCCTCGCGCTTGTCGGCCGCCGGGATCACCCCGCCCTTGCCGAGCGCGCAACGGGTTTCGCGGCCCGCGAGATCGAACCGGCCGTCTGACATCGCCGTGAACAGCACGTCTCAATCCCCCTGAGCGGTTGGCGCAGGACGCCAACACGGTGCATGTTCGCGCCCATGGCCCAACGCAAGACTCTACTCGTCGTCGATGACAATGATGATCTGCGCGGCGAACTCGCCGAGCAACTGGAACTGCACGAAGAATTCGCCGCCATCCAGGCGGCTACCGCAGGAGACGGGGTGCGGCAGGCGGTTGAAGCCCGCCCCGACCTGATCCTGCTGGACGTCGACCTGCCCGACATGGACGGCCGGGAGGCGTGCAAGCTGATGCGCGCCAAGGGGGTGACCTCCCCGGTGATCATGCTGACCGCCGCCGATACCGACGACGACGCTATCCGCGGTCTCGATTCCGGGGCCAACGACTACGTCACCAAGCCCTTCAAGTTCGCCGTCCTGCTGGCCCGTATCCGTTCGCAGCTGCGCAGCCATGAGCAGTCGGAGGGGGCGGTGTTCCACCTGGGCGCCTATGAGTTCCGGCCCTCGGCCAAGATGCTGGTGGACGCCAATCAGAAGAAGATCCGGCTGACGGAAAAAGAGACCAACATCCTGAAGTACCTCTACCGGGCCGGCGAAAAGCCGGTGAGCCGCGAGGAGCTGCTGGCCGAGGTGTGGGGCTACAATGCCGGGGTCACCACCCACACCCTGGAAACCCACGTCTACCGCCTGCGCCAGAAGATCGAGCCCGATCCCGGCAATGCGCGCCTGCTGCTGACCGAGGCCGGCGGCTACCGCCTGGCGCCTTGAGCCCCGCGCCCGGATTGGGCGCCTGACCGGGTTCGTTTGAGATCGCCGGCGCCTATCCTGGGCTCCTGACACGGAGCGCGGCGATGGAACGGCTGGTGACCAAGGGACCCTGGCGCGAAGCCTGGGGCGCGGCCTTCCCCAGGCGCCGCCCGCGATCGCAACAGCAACTGGCCCTGCTCCACGGCTTCGGCGCGGGCCTGACGGCCGGCGGCGCGATGATGCTGATGGCGTTCAGCTTCGGCATCGCGGTGGGGATATTGCTGGACGGGACGCCGGTGTGAGGCATCTAAAAGGTATTTACAGCTTTAAAGTTGCTTCTACGGTGAGCCTGAAGAGGAGGCTTCGCCATGGGCAAGTACGATCCGCTTGAGACATTCCTGCAAGGCCAACACGGGGACCGTGTCTCTGTGAAGTTCTCTGAGGTCGAGCGAGTTCTTGGCTTCAAGCTGCCGGCGTCCAAGCAGTATCCGGCTTGGTGGAGCAACAATCCCTCCAACAATCCGATGACCAAGACATGGCTCCGCGCAGGCTACATGACCGAGCAGGTCGACACGGCTGCGGAACGGTTGGTCTTCCGCCGCACCCAGCCGCTGAAAGGGGGCTCTGCCGGCGCTACGCCGCGATCCGGCGGCTTTCCGGGCTACGGCGCCATGAAGGGGACGGTTCGCCTGACCAGGGGCGTCGACCTCTCCGCACCGGCCGATCCGGAATGGGCTTCGGTGTTCGAGTGACGGCAGCTCTCCTGCTGGATACCTGCGCGCTCATATGGATCTCCCAAGCCGAGCCCATCGAAGATAGAGCCAGGGTTGCGCTCGACGATCTGTGGAGGGCGGGGGCCGCGCCCCAGGTTTCGCCGATCAGCGCGTGGGAAATCGGCCTCCTTGTCGCTCGGGGACGGCTGTCTTTGACGATGTCACCGGCGCGTTGGTGGGATTTATCGGTGGAGCGGATCGGCTTGGAGGTCGCGACCATGCCGCCCAGCCTGTTGATCGCCTCGACCCAGCTTCCGGGCTTGCCACCGAACGATCCGGCCGATCGAATTATCGCTGCGACGGCTCGCGAAGCGGGTCTCCGGGTCATGACCCGGGACGGCAAGCTCCTGGCCTACGGGGAAGCCGGCAACCTCGACACGATCGTCTGCTAAAGCCCGAAGTCGGCGCTCACCGGGGCGTGGTCGCTGGGGCGTTCCCATTCACGGACGTCGTCGTGGACCCGGGCCGCGGCGGCCCCTTGCCGGAACGCGGCTTCGCGCAAGCCGGGCGAGATCAGCACATGGTCCAGGCGCAGGCCGCGGTTCGAGGCCCGGAAATCGGCGGCGCGGTAGCTCCACCAGGAGAACAGCTTCTGCGGATCGGGGATGGCCTCGCGCACCAGGTCGGTGAACTGGCCGGCGGCCATCAGCTTGGCGAAGGCCTCCAGCTCGATAGGCGTGTGGCTGACGATCTTCGACATCTGCTTGTGGCTCCAGACGTCAAACTCGCCGGGCGCGACGTTCAGATCGCCGACGATGGCCAGGGGCGCCTTGGGATCGCGGCGCGCCATCTCGACGGTGAGCTTCTCGTAGAAGTCCAGCTTGTGGTCGAACTTGGCGTTGACCGTGCGGTCGGGAACGTCGCCGCCGGCCGGGATGTAGAAGTTCTGAATCTCCACCCCGGCCACCTTGGCCGAGACGCAGCGGGCGTGGCCCTCGCGGCAGACATCCAGGGGCGCGACCTCCTCGAAGGGCAGGCGCGAGGCGATGGCGACGCCGTGCCAGCCCTTCTGGCCGGCGATCTTGATGTGGGGCAGGCCCATGTCGATGAAGGCCTGGCGGGGGAACTCCCCCTCCTGGCACTTGATTTCCTGCAGGGCCAGGACATCGGGCGCCTGCTCGTCGACGAAGCGGGCGACCTGCTCGGCGCGCAGGCGGACGGAGTTCACATTCCAGGTGCAGAGACGGAGGCGCATGCGCTGGCTTTAACCGGGCTTTGCGGGAAAAGAAAACGCCCGGGCACTGGAGAAAGCCCGGGCGTAGTGATGTCTCTCATGCCGCCGCCGGGAGGGGATAGGTTCCGGCACGGAACACGCCCGCTCGCACAGGCGCCATGCGTGTCATTAATGCAACGAAGAATAGAAATGTCAACCAGATTCATAAGCGAGGTTGCCTGTTGTCTGATTGTCACATTTTGGCGCGGCCCACTGATTTGGGGCGGGGGTCGTTGAGCACGAACAGGGTCGGCGCAAGGCCGGAGGCGCGCTGCAGGCCGCTAAGGCGGATGCGGGTCGCCTGGCCCTGGGCGTCGCTCACAGTCCAGCCGATCAGGGCCATGGGGCTGTTTGAGAAGGTCAGGGTGATCTGGCCCTCCGCCTGCTTCTTGCCGTCGCGGGCGGTGATCGTGAAGCCGTCGGCCAGGCGGGTGACGTCGCTGATCACCACGCCCCGGTCCAGCTTGATCTGACGGGCGAGGAAGATGGAGAGCGGCGTCGCCATCAGCGGATAGCGATCGAAGGTCTTCAGGCGCGAATCGGCCACCGAGACATTGGCCCCGTCGGCCACCACCAGCAGGCCCGAGGGCGCCTCATAGGCGAAGCGGGCCTTGCCGGGGCGCTTCAGATAGACGGTCCCCTGGGTGCTCACCCCCCGGGCGTCGGTCTGGACGAAGCGGCCCTTGGCCTCGGTCAGGCCCTGCAGATAGGCCGCGGCCTTGTCCACCAGGACGCGGTCGTCGGCCGTCAGCGGGGCGATCGCCGGGCGGGCGGCGAGCGCCGGCAGCGGCAGGGCGGCCAGGCCCAGAGCCAGGGCGCGGCGGGTCAGTCGGGTCATCAACCAGGCTCCATTTCGCGCAGAAACCTATAGAGGCGGCGCGGCGTCAATAGGGCGGGAGAACGGGTCAGGGCGCGTGGCGTTCCAAATTCCGCCCCCATCGGGGGAGGGGGACCGCCGTAGGCGGTGGAGGGGGCTAGGGCCTTGCCGCGTCCACGGGCCTAACCCCCTCCGCCTCGCGGCCCTTGGCCACGATCCACCTCCCCCGGAGCGCGCTACGCGCTGGGGGAGGAATTGGGAGCTAAGCCACCTCGTGCGCCCGGCCCGGCCATTCCGACAGCACGGCCAGCAGGCGGGCGGGCTCGATGGGCTTGCCCAGGTGGTCGTCCATGCCGGCGTCGAGGCACTTCTGGACCTGGTCGGGCAGGACATTGGCGGTCATGGCGATGATCGGCAGCCCCTTCAGGCGGGGCAGATTCAGGGCGCGGATGGCGCGGGTGGCGGTCAGGCCGTCCATCACCGGCATCTGCACGTCCATCAGCACCAGGTCAAAGGCCTGGTCCTGGACCTTGGCCAGGGCCTGTTCGCCATTCTCCGCGGTCTCGATGACGACATCGAAGGGGCGCAGCAGGGCGGCGATCAGCTCGCGATTCACCGCAACGTCCTCCACCACCAGCAGGCGCAGAGGTTCCTCCAGGTCGAGGGTCTCCGGCTCGGCTTCGGTCTCGTCCTCCAGGGCGTCGGTGCGCGGCAGGACAAGCTCGAACCAGAAGGTGGAGCCCTGGCCCGGGACCGAGGTGGCCCCGATGGTCCCGCCCATCAGCTCGACCGTGCGCTTGCAGATGGCCAGTCCAAGGCCGGTGCCGCCGTACTGGCGAGAGACCGAGGCGTCGGCCTGGGTGAAGCGCTCGAAAAGCAGTTCGATCTGCTGTGGCGTGACGCCAATCCCGGTGTCAGCCACCTCCACCCGCATCCGGCCGCAGTCGTTGTCGACCTCCTGCTGGATCAGGGTCAGGGTGACGCCGCCCTCCGACGTGAACTTGATGGCGTTGGAGACGAAGTTCAGCAGCACCTGGCGGATGCGCGAGGCGTCCCCCAGCAGGGGGGCGATCTCGCCGCGGGTCTCCACGGTCAGGGTCAGGCCCCTGGCCCGCGCCTGCTCGGTCATCAACTCGGCGATGGCCCTGACCGGGGTGTGGGGATCGAAGGGCCGGGCCTCCACCTCCACCGCGCCGGCCTCGAGGCGGGAGAAGTCGAGCACGCTGTTGACCAGTTCCAGCAGGGTGGTGCTGGCGTCGTGGATCAGGGCCGCGTGATGGGCGTCCTGCGCCTCCAGGCGCGGGGAGCGGCGCAGGATCCCGGAGAAACCGACGATGGCGTTGAGCGGCGTGCGCAGCTCATGGGTCATGTTGGCCAGGAAGTCGGACTTGGCCGCGGCGGCGTCCTCCGCCCGCTGACGGGCCTCCACCAGCTCGGTCTCCAGGGCCTTGCGGGCGTCGATCTGGCGCGACACCGAGATGATCTGAGTTGCGTCACCGGCCTGGACCAGTCCGAAATTGGTCTCCACCCACACCGGGCGCCCGGTCTTGTGGACGATCCGGTACTGCAGGGTCATCTCGCCGCCGCGTTCCACCATGGCGGCCAGTTCGCGGGGCACCCAGGTGGCGTCGTCAGGGTGCAGGTAGGTGTAGTTGTGGGTGGCGAACAACTCTTCCACCGAATAGCCCATGGCCCGTTCGATGGAGGGCGACAGGTAGCGTCGGACGCCGTCCAGGTCGTTCAGGGCGATGACGTCGGTAATGTTGTCGGCCAGCATCCGATACTGAAGCTCGGAGGTCCGCAGGCGGGCCTGGGCGTCCTCGAACTTGCGACGGGCCGCCAGGGTGCGGACCACCGCGTCACTGGCGAAGGCCAGGGACATGATCATCAGGCCGAACACGGGGAGCTTGGGCATGTTCAGGGGATTGGGGGCGAAGGCCAGGCACCAGATCAGGATGCCGGCGCCGGGCAGGGCGCCCCCCACCACGAAGCCCAGGGGCGACTGATAGGCGTGGGTCTGGGCGAAGAAGATCACCGACAGCCACAGCGTCATCCCGGTGACCGCGCCCGCCGCCGTGCCGCTGCTCCACAGCAGGGCGCCCAGGGTCATCCAGGAGATGCAGCCGAAGCCGACTGTGGAGAGTTGGATCAGCCGCCGACGGGGGCTGGCCTTGAAGCCCAGGAATTGCCGGCGCGAGGCCAGCAGGCAGATGCCCTCGGAAATCGATTGGGCCAGGAGGAAGAGCGCGCAGGACTGCCAGGGCAGCAGGTTTGAGGCCAGGGCCGCGACGATGGCGGTTGTGGCCATCCGCTGGGGAAACCCCTGGTAGGTCTTGGCGGCCAGTTCATCGAGGCCGTCATCGAGCAATGCGCGCATGTGAGCCTCGAATCCTCGCATATTCCTATACTTAGGTCCCTTTCAGCGGAATTACCGGTCGCAAACGGTCACGCAAGTTGAATTGTCGCGGGGCCTTCCCGGGGCCAAGGCTCGACCATGAGCCTAATCCATCCCACCGCCGTCATCGCCTCGGGCGCGCAGATCGCCGCTGATGTGGAGATCGGCGCCTATGCGGTGATCGGGCCGCAGGTGCGGCTGGCGCCCCGCAATGTGGTGGGGCCGCACGCGGTGATCGAGGGCCGCACCGAGATCGGCGAGGGCAATCGCTTCCTGCAGTTCTGCGCCATCGGGGCCGGTCCCCAGGTCGAGGGCTGGGCCGGTGAGGCCGGCGGTCTGGTGATCGGTTCGAACAACGTCTTCCGCGAATTCGTCACCGTCCACGCCTCGACAGGGCCGGAGCCCACGAAGATAGGGTCGCGCAACATGATCATGACGGGCGCTCACGTGGCGCATGACTGCGTGCTCGGCGACGACATCCGGCTGGCCAACGCCGCGACCCTGGGGGGCCACGTGGAGATCGCCGATTTCGCCCAGGTCAGCGGCCTGACCGCCATCCATCAGCACAGCCGCATCGGGACCCACGCCTTCGTCGCCGGCGGCGCCATCGTCACCCAGGACGTGCCGCCCTTCTGCCTGGTGCAGGGGGACCGCGCCCGGCTGGCGGGGCTGAACGCCGTGGGCCTGAAGCGGGCCGGGTTCAGCCCCGCCGAGATCGCCGAGCTGCGCCGGGCCTATCGGACGCTGTTCCTGGGGACCGGCCCCATGACCGATCGCCTGGCCACCGCGCGTCTGGGCGCCGGCGCCTGCACGACAGCCCTGGTGGCGTTCCTGGAACGCCCGGGGCGAGGCTGCATCTCCACCCAGAGAAGCCGCAGGCTCGCGGCCTAGAGCCTGATCCGTTGAGGAGGAACCGCTTTGCGGTTCCTCCTCAACGGATCAGGCTCCAGATATATGCGAGAGCATGATTCACGCTTCAACCGGGACCGCGACGCGGTTCCGTCTAAAACGACCACGCTCTAGCCGACCGCCGGGACCACCTGCGGATCCTGCTCGGCGGCGTAGTCGACGCCGGCCAGGCCGAAGCCGAAGATCTTCAGGAAATCGGCGCGGAAGCCCGCCAGATCGGCCAGGTCCGGCAGGGTCTCCGTCGAGATCTGCGCCCAACGGCGTTTGACCTCCGTCTGGACCGGTTCGGA
Organism: Phenylobacterium sp.; assembly: GCF_030651185.1. GTDB lineage: Bacteria > Pseudomonadota > Alphaproteobacteria > Caulobacterales > Caulobacteraceae > Phenylobacterium. The sequence goes on along the minus strand of NZ_JAUSCJ010000018.1, from coordinate 83,606 downwards.
CAGCTCCCAGTCGTCCACCCGCACGCGACCGGCGTCGTCCAGATGTTCCGGGCCGGGCAGGACGGTGCGGAACATCCGGTCGATCTGTTCGATGCAGCCCTCGTGCAGGCCCATCTCCTTCATCACCTTGAACAGCACCACCCCGTAGAGCGGCACCACGGGGATGGCCGAGGAGGCCTGGGTCACCACCGCCTTGAGGGAGACGACGCGGGCGGCGTGGTCGCCGTGCTGGGTGCGAAGGGCGGCGGCGGCGCGGTCGAGGTCTTCCTTGGCCTTGCCGAGCGTCGCCTTCCAGTAGATGGGCCAGGTGAGTTCCGAGCCGATATAGGTGTAGCTCAGGGTCTTGAAGCCGGGGGCCAGGACGCCGGCCGCCGACAGCGCGGCGATCCACATCTCCCAGTCCTCGCCGCCCATGACGGCGACGGTGCCGGCGGTTTCCTCCGGCGTGGCGGGTTGCAGTTGCGTCTCGAACACCTCGCCCTTGTCGGTGTTCAGGGTCTTGACGGTGACCGGGGCGCCGAGCGGCTTGATGGCCGAGCGGAAGGTCTCGCCGGTCTTGGGGTGGGTCCGCACCGGGGCGGCCATGGAATAGATCACCAGGTCCACCTGGCCGAGATGCTCGGCGATGGCGGCGACGGTCTGGGCCTTCATCTCATCGGAGAAGGCGTCGCCGTCCAGGGTGACAGCCTTGCGGCCGGCCTTGGCGGCCTGCGCCTCGAAGGCGCGGTTGTTGTACCAGCCGGCCGAGGCGGTCTTGGTCTCGCTGGGCGCCTTTTCGAAGGAGACGCCGACGGTGTCGGCCCCGCCGCCGAAGGTGGCGACGATCCGCGAGGCCAGGCCGTAACCGGCCGAACAGCCCAGCACCAGCACTCGCTTGGCCAGGCCCGGGATCTCGCCCTTGCCGGCGACGTAGCCCACCTGCTGGTGGACGTTCATGGCGCAGCCCTCGGGATGGGCCGTGGTGCAGATGAAACCGCGGATACGGGGCTCGATGATCATGGGCGCCTCTTTTCGTGGAGGCGGAAGATATACGGGGTTCGCATCCTTGCGCCACCTCGCGCCGCGCGACCTTGGCGTGCGCGCAGGCTCACCCTAGACTTGCGGTGGGTTGGGGAGTGAGCGCGATGATCTTGAGCATGCTGGCCGCCGCATCGGTGGCGACTGCGCCTTTGCCCCTGTCGAGCGCCCTCTGGAAGAGCAAGCCGACGATCGTTCAGCTCATGCGCGCCTATCCCGAGGCGCCTCGTTTGCAGAGGATCGGTGGGCGGGTCGAATTCGAGTGCGAGGTAAAGGCGGATGGGGCCTTGGATGCCTGCCGTATGCTCAGCGAAACACCGACAGGCATGGGCTTCGGCGAGGCCGCGCTCGAGTTGAGCCGCACCATGGCGCTGCATCCCAAGGACCGTGATGGCGCTGACGTCGCGGGTCGGGTCATTCGCGTGCCCATCCGCTGGTCGCCGCCGCCAGCCCCGCCAGAAGGGCAGCTGGTTGACGCGAAGAATTTTACTTGGAGCCGACTGCCGACAGGCGTCGACATCGCCCGGGTCTATCCGGCCGAGGCGCAGGCCGAGAATGTCGAAGGTCGCGCCGTCGCCCACTGCAAGGTCGCCATGGATGGCCGTCTCACGGGTTGCGCTGTGGTGTCGGAAGAGCCCTACGGATATGGCTTCGGTGAGGCGGTTCTCATGCTGAGTACGGTGTTTCAGGTCGAGAGGAAGACCAAGGATGGCCCTTCGATCCCACCCGAAAGCGTGGTTCGGCTACCTATCCGCTTCGTCCTGCCCCATTAAGGCGGCGGACCCGCCAGGACTTCGCGTTTGCCGGCGTGGTTGGCGGGGCTGACGACGCCCTCGTTCTCCATCCGCTCGATCAGGGAGGCGGCGCGGTTGTAGCCGATCTGCAGCCGGCGCTGGACGTAGGAGGTCGAGGCCTTCTTGTCGCGGGTGACCACGGCCACGGCGCGGTCGTAGAGATCGTCGCCTGAACCGCCGCCCTCGTCGAAGCCGCTCTCGTCGCCATCCTCGTCATCGCCGCCGGCGGTGACCTCCTCGAGATATTGCGGTTGGCCCTGTTCTCGCAGGAACTTGGCCACCGCCTCCACCTCACCATCGGAGACGAAGGGTCCGTGCAGGCGGGTCACCCGGCCGCCGCCGGCCATGTAGAGCATGTCGCCCTGGCCCAGCAGCTGCTCGGCGCCCTGCTCACCCAGGATGGTGCGGCTGTCGATCTTGGAGGTGACCTGGAAGCTGATCCGGGTCGGGAAGTTGGCCTTGATGGTGCCGGTGATGACGTCCACCGACGGGCGCTGGGTTGCCATCACCAGGTGGATGCCGGCGGCCCGCGCCATCTGGGCCAGTCGCTGGACGGCGCCTTCCACGTCCTTGCCGGCCACCATCATCAGGTCGGCGACCTCGTCGATGATCACCACCAGATAGGGCATGGCCTCGGGGTTGATCTTCTCGCTCTCGTAAATCGGGCGGCCGGCGTCGTCGAAGCCGGTCTGCACGGTGCGCTCAAAGTGCTCGCCCTTGGCGGCGGCCTCGCGGGCGCGATCGTTGTAGGAGGCGACGTTGCGCACCCCGATCTTCGACATCCGCCGGTAGCGGTCCTCCATCTCGCGCACGGTCCACTTCAGCGCGACGATGGCCTTCTTGGGGTCGGTGACCACGGGCGCCAGCAGGTGCGGGATGCCGTCATAGACGCTGAGCTCCAGCATCTTGGGGTCGATCATGATGAACCGGCACTGCTCGGGGGGCAGGCGGTAGAGGATCGACAGGATCATCGCGTTGACGCCGACCGATTTGCCGGAGCCGGTGGTGCCGGCGATCAGCAGGTGGGGCATCTTCGACAGGTCGGCGATATAGGGCTCGCCGCCGATGGTCTCGCCCAGCGCCATGGGCAGGGTGGCGCTGGACTTCTCATATTCGCTGCTGCCCAGCAGGTCGCGCAGATAGACGGTCTCGCGCCGCGCATTGGGCAGCTCGATGCCGATGGCGTTGCGCCCCGGCACCACGCTGACGCGGCAGGCCGCGACCGACATCGAGCGGGCGATGTCGTCGGAGAGGGCCACGACCCGGGCCGACTTCACCCCGGCGGCGGGCACCAGCTCATAGAGGGTGACCACAGGGCCGGGACGGATCTGGTCGATGGCGCCCTTGACCCCGAATTCGGCCAGCACGCTCTCCAGCAGCTGGGCGTTCTGGCGCAGGGCGCCCTCGTCGAACTGGCTGGCCCGGGGCTTGGGCTTGGCCAGCATGGACAGCTCTGGCAAGGCGAAGCCGCCGGTCTTGACGAAGTCGAAGGCGCCCTGGGCCTCGCGCAGCTCGCGGCCGGACTCCTTGGGCCCGGCCTTGGGGATCTTCACCGCCACCGGGGCGGCGAAGGGTTCCGGGGTGGCGACCGGCATGGGCGCGGGGTCGGGCAGGGGGGCGACCTTCGGGGCGCCGGGCAGGGAAGCGGCGGGAATCCGCTCCTCCGGCGTCGCCTTGGCGTTGGCGCGGCGGGCCACGGAAGGGCGCACAGGCTTAGGCTCGGGCTGGGCCTTGGGCTGCAGGGCGGTGGCCAGCCAGTTGACGGTGGAGGTCAGGTCAAGGCGGCGCAGGCCCAGCGCGTAGCCGAGGCCCCCGACCGCGGCGGCGGCCAGCAGCAGGGCGGCGATCAGGGTCGCGGCGGGCAGACGGGCGAAGGCCAGGACCCCGGCGACGCCGTGCAGCAGACCGTCACCCCAGAACCCGCCGAGACCCTTGGCGAGGGGCCAGGCGGCCGGGGCTGGCGGGGCGGCCAGCAGGCCGGCCAGGGCGAGCAGGCCGAGGGTTCCGATGGCGGCGCGAAGTCGGACCTGTCCGCGGGTCTCGTCGGGACGGGCGGAGACGGCGCGATAGAGCCCGAACAGCACCATCAGCAGGGCGGCGACGCCGGCGGCCAGGCCCAGGGACTGGATGCCGATGTCGGCGGCGGTGGCGCCGGGGCCGCCGAGCGCATTGGCGGGGACGAAGGGGGAGGCGGCGTTGAGGCTGGGATCGGCGGCGTTATAGGTGGCCAGCGCCACGGCGAAGGCCGCGCCTGAGGCCGCGATCACGCCGCCTCGAAGGCGTGCGGTGGTCGGATGAGTCCAGGCGAGGCCCGCAATGTGCAGCCCCAGCTCCAAACCCGTCTTTCGCGCCACCCGCGCCATACACCACGCTCCCATTCTGGAAGTCTCAGTCTATGGGCGTCAGGTGGTTAAGAGGCGTTTACCTCGGCGGCCACTGATCGCGCTTTCTGTGGGCGACGCGCCTGCAATCGCAATTCCACTTTCGGGCGATCCGCATTAGGACTTTGCGGCATGTGGAGCATGCCGCGCAGCGTCTTGAGAGTTGTGGCCGTGATCATCGGCCTCTGCGCCGTCAGCGGCTTTGTGCTGGGCGTGCGCGGCGCGCCGGAAAAGGCGCGGCTGCCGGGCGAAGGGCCGCCGGGCGCGGCGGCCGGCGTGCAGCTGCAGGCCACCGATGCGAAGCCTCTGGGAAACGAGGCCCTGGCCCCGCCGCCCCCCGTCGTGGTGGAGAAGGCCGAGGACGAAAAGAAACCCGAGGAAAAGAAGCCGGCGGCCGATCCCCTCGACCTCGCCGCCGACCAGAGCCCGCCGGAGACCGTCGCCACCGTGACGCCGGCCAAGGCCGCACCGCCGAAGCCGACGACCCCGCCTGCCGAAGACCGCGTCGGCGACCTGCTGGACGGCATCACGCCCGCCGACGATCCGCCGCACTGAGCCTGCCCCTTCCCCGTAAACGGGGCAGGAAGACTAGGCCGTGGCTTTGAAGGCCTTCGGCTTGACCCCGTGGGCGGCGAAGTGGGCCAGCATGCGCGACCAGGCGTCGGCGGCGGCCTTGGGGTCATAGGAGGCGCGGTAGTCGGCGTGGAAGCCGTGCTGGCTGTCGGGATAGACGACGATCTCGCTGCCCTTCTTCCGCGCGGCCTGCAGCGCCGCGCGCATGGCCTCGACGTCGGCCAGGGGGATGCCCGCGTCCTTGCCGGCATAGAGGCCGATGACCGGGGCCTTCAGCTCGCCCGCCAGCTGGATCGGCCACTGGCGGCCGGGTTCGCCCAGGAAGTCGCCGGGCTTGGGCGCCGCGAGCCGGCCATACCAGGCCGCGCCGGCCTTGAAGTCCTTGCGTCGCTCACAGGCCAGCCAGGTGACCGCTCCCCCCCAGCAGAAGCCGGTGATGCCCATCTTGCCCTTGTCGGCGTACTTCTGGGCCTTGAGGAAGGCCACCGTGGCGTCGAGGTCGCCCATCACCTGTCCGTCGCTGGCGGCGGAGACGATGCGGCGGATCTCGGCGAAGTCGCTGATCGTCGAGGGGTCGCCCGCGCGGACGAAGAAGTCCGGGGCGATGGCCACGTAGCCCAGCCGAGCCAGCCGGCGGCAGGTGTCACGGATATACTCGTGCACCCCGAACACCTCGCAGACCACCACCACCACCGGGAAGCGGCCCTTGGCGGCGGGGCGGGCGACAAAGGCCGGGATGGCGCGGTCGCTGGCCGTCACCTGGACGGTCTCGGTGACCAGGCCCTCGGCCGGCGTGGTGATAGGCTCGGCGCTGGCCGAAAGCGCATAGACCGCATAGCCGCCGAACACGGCGCCGGCCAGGGCGCGGCGCGACAGGTTCAGGTCTTCGGGCTTGGTCCCCTCGGGACGGGTCAAGGTGATCATGGATGGTGCGTCTCCCAAGCCGCGGTTCGGCGTGATTAAGCGGGTCGCCGCGGATGGAGTCAAAGCGGCGGACTGTCCGGAAGAAAATCCATGCATCCCCCTGCATTGATTTAGATCAAATCGAGGTGTCGATATGCCACACTCAAATGGCCACGACACCTCCCTACTCGATTTGAGCATATAGGCTGCTCGATCCGAGTATAAGCGCTACTCGATTCGAGTATACAGGGTCTCCGAGCGCCAAAACGCCGTGGAAAATACGATAGATTAACCCGCGCCTCCGTATTCTGGCTCCACCGAGCGGGCCAACGGCTCGTGTGTCCAGCGCGCCGCCGAACAGAGTGTGGTGTTTAACCGGATCCTGTTGCTCAGTGTCGGCGGGTTGATCGGGGTCGCCGCCCTGCTGGCCCTGCGCATGCTGACCGGGCGGATCGTGACGCCGATCGAGGCGATCGCCGGCTATATGGAGAAGCTGGCGGCCGGCGAATATGAGGCCGAGGTTCCCTTCACCACGCGGCAGGATGAGATCGGCGACATGGCGCGCTCGGTGGAAATCTTCCGCCAGGCCGCTCTTGAACGCAGGACCCTACGCGAGGAGCAGGAGGCCAGCCGCCAGGCGTCGGAAACCGAACGCGGACGCAATGAGGACGAGCGCCGGCGCGCCGAGCAGCAGCGAGCCGAGGTCACCCAGCGCCTGGCCCACGCCATGCGCGGCAACGCCAGTGAGCTGACCGACCAGGTGCGCCGGTTCAGCACGAGCGTCTCGGTCGGCGCGACCCAGAGAGCCGCCGCAAAGCCGGTCCCCCAGCTACGCACGGTGGGCGGTCGCGGCGCGGCGACCGCCAAGTCCCCGACCCCGGAGGGCTGGGAGGAGTTCTAGGCGGCCCGCCTCAGAGTCAGGTTGATCCGCCCCCCGCCCGGGATCAACCGCGAGGAGCCGGCCAGGATACGGTCGACCCCGTGGTGGAAAAGCCGCGCCTCGCCCGCCAGGAGGCAGACGTCGCCGGAGGAGAGCCGCGTGGAGCTGGTGGGTTCGGTGCGCTTGAGGCCCCCCAGCCGGAAGACGGCGGTGTCGCCGAGCGAGACCGACAGCACCGGGAAGGAAAAGTCAGCCTCGTCCCTGTCCTGGTGCAGGCCCATGCGGGCGTCGCCCCGGTAGAGGTTGACCAGGCAGGCGTCGGGCGGCGTCCTGCGATCGGCCAGCTCCGCCCAAAGATCGAGCAGCACCTGGGGGATGGCGGGCCAGGGCTCGCCGGTCTGGGGATGGGTGGCCTGATAGCGATAGCCCGCCGCGTCGGTGAACCAGCCGAGCGGACCGAGATTGGTGGTCTGCACGCTCATGGCCTTACCGCCCGGCGTGATCGGTCTGTAGAAGGGCGCGGCCTGGCTGAGCTCCAGCACCTCGGCCACCAGGGCGGCCTGAGCCTCGGGGGCCAACCTGCCGGGCCAGAGCCGGAAGCCTGTGGTCGTCGAAACGGTCATGACCCGCCATATAGCGCTGATGGATGATCGCGCACCCATGGCGCCTGGCGCTTTCCGGACCTTGACCGCCGGCGAGCGAACCCTCGCTCGCGAGATGTTCGGCGAAACCCTGGATGCGGCCAGAGTCTGGATTTTCGCCATTCCCCTGTGGCCCCGCGCCTTCGTGCCCGGCGGACGGCTGATCGTCTGGCCCGCGGCGCAGGCCTGGCGCGATTTCAGCCTGGCCCCACTCGACCTCCAGAGCGTCTTCATCCACGAGCTGACCCACGTTTGGCAGGCCCAAAGCGGGGTCAATCTGGTGGCCGCCAAGCTGCGCGCCGGGGACGGGCCGAGGGCCTACGCCTACGATCTTTCAAAAACCTGCGATTTCTCAAGGTTCAATATCGAGCAGCAGGCCATGGTCGTGCAGCACGCATTCCTGACCGCGCGCGGCGGTTCCGCGCCCTATGACGGTGAAGCTTATGCAGAGATTTTAGGGACTTGGCTGACGGCAGGCGCCACAAGACCCCGCACACTTTAAGGGCATTCGCCCTTGCGGGCGCGCGCAGCCATCCCATATCGCGACTCGACGGCGGTTTCCTCACAGGTTAACCGCCCGAGACCCTGATCGAACCGGGGACGGTGACAAAAGAAGTCGGGCGCTTGGCAACGAGGCCCCTTAAGCACCGTCCGCCACTAGTGGAGCGAGCAAGAGACTCGAACATGAGCAAGATTATTGGCATCGACCTCGGCACGACGAATTCGTGCGTTGCGATCATGGACGGCAAGCTGCCGAAAGTAATCGAGAACGCCGAAGGCGCGCGGACCACGCCTTCCGTGGTGGCCTTCCTGGAAGACGGGGAGCGGCTTGTCGGCCAGCCCGCCAAGCGCCAGGCCGTCACCAACCCCACCAACACCGTCTTTGCGGTCAAGCGTCTGATCGGTCGTCACAACGACGATCCGCTGGTCGAAAAAGACAAGAAGATGGTGCCCTACGAGATCGTCAAGGGCCCCAATGGGGACGCCTGGATCCGGGCCCAGGACAAGGACTATTCGCCCCAGCAGATCTCCGCCTTCATCCTGGGCAAGATCAAGGAGGACGCCGAGCGTCACCTGGGCGAGAAGGTCGAAAAGGCGGTCATCACCGTCCCGGCCTATTTCAACGACGCCCAGCGCCAGGCCACCAAGGACGCCGGCCGCATCGCCGGCCTTGAAGTCCTGCGGATCATCAACGAACCCACCGCCGCGGCGCTCGCCTACGGGCTTGAGAAGAACGACGGCAAGAAGATCGTGGTCTACGACCTCGGCGGCGGCACCTTCGACGTGTCGATCCTCGAGATCGGCGACGGCGTCTTCGAGGTGAAGGCCACCAACGGGGACACCTTCCTCGGCGGTGAGGACTTCGACCTCCGGATCGTCGACTACCTGGCTGATGAGTTCAAGAAAGAGACCTCCGTCGACCTCCGCAAGGACAAGCTGGCCCTCCAGCGCCTGAAGGAAGAAGGCGAAAAGGCCAAGAAAGAGCTGTCGACCACCACGCAGTACGAGGTGAACCTGCCCTTCATCTCGATGAACGCCTCGGGTCCGCTGCACCTCAACATCAAGCTGTCGCGCGCCAAGCTTGAGGCCCTCGTCGAGGACCTGATCGCCAAGACGGTCGGCCCCTGCGAGATGGCCCTCAAGGACGCCGGCCTGAAGAAGTCCGACATCGACGAAGTGATCCTGGTGGGCGGCATGACCCGCATGCCCAAGGTCGTCGACACCGTGAAGGAGTTCTTCGGCCGTGAGCCCCACAAGGGCGTGAACCCCGACGAAGTCGTGGCGCTGGGCGCCGCGGTGCAGGCCGGGGTTCTGCAGGGCGACGTCAAGGATGTGCTGCTGCTGGACGTCACGCCCCTGACGCTGGGCATCGAGACCCTGGGCGGGGTGTTCACCCCGCTGATCGAGCGCAACACCACCATCCCCACCAAGCGCTCGCAGACCTTCTCGACCGCCGATGACAACCAGTCGGCCGTGACCATCCGGGTGTTCCAGGGCGAGCGGCCCATGGCGCACGACAACAAGATGCTGGGTCAGTTCGACCTGGTGGGGATCCCCCCGGCGCCGCGCGGCGTGCCGCAGGTCGAGGTGACCTTCGACATCGACGCCAACGGCATCGTCAACGTCTCGGCCCGCGACAAGGCGACCGCCAAGGAGCAGTCGATCCGCATCCAGGCCAATGGCGGTCTGTCGGACGCCGACATCGAAAAGATGGTCCGCGAGGCCGAGAGCAACAAGGCCGACGACGAGAAGCGCAAGGCCCTGGTGGAGTCCAAGAACCAGGCCGAGGCGGTGGTCCACTCCACCGAAAAGGCCATGGCCGAGCACGGCGACAAGATCACCGGGCCCGACAAGGACGCCATCGTGACGGCCCTGGCCGATCTGAAGTCCGCCCTGGAGGGTGACGACGCCGAAGGCATCGCCGCCAAGACCCAGACGCTGATCCAGGCGTCCATGAAGCTCGGCGAAGCCATGTACGCCGCCCAGCAGGGTGGTGAAGGTGATCAACCCGACGACGCCTCGGGCGGTGACGACGTTGTCGACGCCGAGTTCGAGGAAGTCAGCGACGACGACACCAAGAAGTCCGCTTGACGTCGCGCCCCATGGCGGTTTCTCGCAGCCTTTGCGAGGGATCGCCGTGGGGGTTTCGCACATCTGCGGGCGAACCCCCTCTCTGCCCGGCGCGACTGGCGCAAGCCTTGCAGCCGGGGCAGGGTGTTCCCACCTCAGTTTAAGATCAATTTGAACGCCTGATGATTTGATGCGGGACTATTACGAGATCCTGGGCGTGACGCGGGGCTGCGACGAAGCCGCGCTGAAATCGTCCTTCCGCAAGCTGGCCATGGAGCACCACCCCGACCGCAACGGCGGTTGCGAGGAGGCTGAGGGCCGCTTCAAGGAAATCAACGAAGCCTATTCGATCCTGTCGGATCCCCAGAAGCGCGCGCGCTACGACCAGTTCGGCCATGCCGGGGTCAATGGCGGTGGTGGCGGCGGACCCGGCGCCGGCCAGTTCCACGACGTGAACGACATCTTCAACGAGGTGTTCGGCGACGTCTTCGGCGACATGTTCGGCGGCCGACGCCAGCGCGGCGGCCCGGCCCGCGGCCAGGACCTGCGCTACGACCTCGAAATCAGCCTGGAGCAGGCCTATGCCGGCTCGGAGGTGGAGATCGTGGTCCCCGCCTCCATCCAGTGCGAGGCCTGCGACGGCTCGGGCGCCAAGCCCGGCACCAGCCCCACGGTCTGCGGGACCTGCGGCGGGGCCGGCCGGGTCCGCGCCAGCCAGGGCTTCTTCTCCGTCGAACGCGCTTGCCCCCGCTGCGGCGGCTCGGGCCAACTGATCCTCGACCCCTGCGTCGAATGCCGCGGTCACGGCCAGCTGCGCAAGGAACGCACCCTGCAGGTCCGTATTCCGGCGGGCGTCGACGATGGCGCCCGTATCCGGCTGGCCGGCGAAGGCGACGCCGGCGCCCGGGGCGGCCCGCGCGGCGACCTCTACATCTTCCTGTCGGTGAAGCCGCACGAGCTGTTCGACCGCGACGGCCTGGACCTGCTCTGCACCGTGCCGGTGCCGATGACGGTGGCGGCGCTGGGCGGCGACATCGAGGCGCCCTGCCTGATGGGCGGCGAGAACTGCGATGGGAATTGCAAGATCGAGGTCAAGGTGCCGGAAGGCTCCCAAACCGGCCGCACCGTGCGCCTCAAGGGCCGCGGCATGCCCTCCCTGCGCTCCCGCGAGCGCGGCGACCTGATCGTCGAACTGTTCGTCGAGACCCCCACCCGCCTCAGCGCCCGTCAAAAGGAGCTGATGCGCGAACTGTCGGATCTCTGCGGCGAGCAGCAGCACCCCAAGTCCGCCAGCTTCATCGGCAAGGCCAAACGCTTCTGGGAAGACGTGACTGGGGTCTAGGCTTGCGTCGTCATACCGAAGCGTTGAAAAATCCCGGACACAATCACCCGTCAAAAGGCTAAGCTCATAGCCAACCGCGCACCGGCGCGGACGACGGGAGGATACCATGAGCCTGAAGACCCTGATCCTGGGCGCGACCGCTATGGCCGCCCTGGCCCTGCCGGCCGCCGCGGCCGACAACGCCAAGAGCCTGGTCCCCGGCTATCCCGACGTGGTGGGCGAATATATCCAGATCCCGGGCTATCCGGCGGCGGGCACGCCCAAGGTCCTGAACACCGCCAGCTTCCTGCGCCTGCGCGCCGCCGCTGATGGGGAGAGCCCCCGGCCCGCCAATGCGGTGATCGTCGGCCTTCCGGGCTTCTCGTCGACTCCCGCCCACTGGCTCTACCTGGCCAGCCAACTGGTCCATAAGGCGCAGGGCCAGACCTGCGACGGGGCGCCCTGCCGGATCGAGGTCTGGGTTCTGCAGCGTCGGGGCGCCAACCTCGCCGACACCACCGGCCTGACCGCCGCGCGGGCCAAGAAGGACCCGAAGGTGGCGCTCGACTACTATCTGGGCGCGGCGGCCCTGCAGTCGTCGGACCTCCCCGGCGCGCCGCTGAAGGTGGACGTTCCCCCCTCGGGTTCGCCGCCCCCGGCGTGGAAGCCGCTCAGCCAGACCGACGTCGCCTTCATGGCCGACTGGGACTTCCAGGCCTATGCCGGGGACGTCGACGCCATGATCGGCCTGATCAAGCAGAAGACCGGGAACCGCAACATCTTCCTGGCGGGCCACAGCCAGGGCGGCGGCTTCGTCGCCAACTACGCCGCCCGCCTGCAGGCCGACGGCAAGCGCGGGGTCGACAAGCTGTCGGGCCTGATCTTCCTGGACGGCGGTCCTTCGGCCGGAACCGAGGCCGCCCCCACCGAGGCTCAGCTCATCGCCTATTTCGCCAAGGTCGCGGCCCTGCGCGCCGGCAAGGACCGGGTCTATACCGACGCCTCGGGCATGCTGGGCGCCATCGCCGGCCCTGAGGCCGCCGCCAGCCAGTCGGTGACGGGTATCTACTACGCCTTCGTCGATCCGAAGCAGGAGTCGATCTTCCCCCTGCGCACTGCGGCCATGACCGCCAATCCGGGCGACGCCTTCCTGCGGGCCATCCGCCTGACCTGGCTGGCTCGCGCCGGCGCCAGCTTCGACACCGATCCCGTCGCCGGCGGTGGGGTGCAGATGCCGGTGCTGCAGTTCCTGGGCGAGGGCCTGGGCTATCTGGACTTCAAGCCGCTGCCTGGGACCGAGGACCAGTGTGACAAGACCCCGGCTCCGCCGATGATGGGCCCACCGCGCCCGGGCATTGCGGCCGCCAAGTGCGTGCCGGCTCCGGCCCAGATCGATCCCGCCAAGGTCTATGGCTGGGTCGAGGGCGGCGGAAATGGCCAGGCGCCCCTGGACGCGGGCAAGGCCAGGCTCTGGATGGACAGCCAGGCCTATGCCCCGGCCCGCTCCAACATCAAGCCGGTCGCAGTGACCTTCGCCCAGGGCGGCGCGCGCACGATCGACGCCTCCGACATGATCGCCTCCAACTGGTATCCCTCAGAGCGTTGGGATTTCGATGCGGGCTTCGTAGGCCGCTACAAGACCCTCAAGCTCGATCGCGACGGGGTGAAGCTGGACATCGACAAGTCCGCCATCGCCGCCATCCCGGTCTATGTCGCCCGCCAGAGCCCGGCGGCGGCGGCCAACAATCCCTTCCCGGGGGTGACCGACTATACCGAGGTCAACAAGACGGGGACCTATCAGACCGAGGCCGCCAAGGCGGCGACCCCCTTCGACCCTGCGATCAACGCCAAGCTCTATTTCCACACCGACTTCGTCTCGGTGGACGACTCGACGCCGGACAAGGGCCGGCCGGGCGATCCGGGCAATTCGGCGGTGGCCAACACCCTGATTGATTGGGTGCTGAAGCGCTCCAAGGGCGCGGCTGCGACGCCCTCACCGAAGTCACTGGGTGTTGTCACTCGCTACTGACGCCGCTCGGGCCGGATCAGGCGATGAGCGTCCGGATATCGGCCCACCGGTAGCTGACTTCGTACATCAGGCCGCCGGGGCCGGGCTCCTTGCGGGGCGCCTCGGCCTCGCCGCCCAGGTGCTCGTAGAAGCCGCGCGCCGGGAGGTTGTCGCGCAGGACCGAGATCATCAGCGACTTGGCGCCCTGGTCGGCGAACACCCGCGCCGCCGCGGTCAGCAGGCGCCGGCCCAGGTCATAGCCCTGGTGCGGGCGCAGGACGTAGAGGGTGGTCACCTCCGCCTCGCCCGGCAGCCGGGTGCGCGACGGGCCCCCGGCGGCATAGCCGACGATGCCGGAGCGGTCGGCGGCGGCCAGCGTGATCTCGTGCTCGCCCGGGTCGATCAGCGACTTGGAAAAGCGCCGGGTGTTCACCGGCACGCTCATGCGATCGAGGAAATGGTCGGGCAGCAGGCCGCGATAGGTCTCGCGCCAGGAGGTCACATGGACCTCGGCCAGGGCGTGGGCATCCTGCGGACCGGCGGGAAAGATGACGTGCATGGGCAAACCTCCCGGACTTAACCACAGCTTGGGCGCCGCAGGGCTTTGTTCAAGAGGCGGCGGGGATGACGTGGCGTGCGGGCGCCGTTAACCTCCGCCCCAAGCATGAACGCCCAGACCCCCACCCCGCCTGATGCGGCCGCCGGCGCCACGCCGGTCATGGCCCAGTACTTCGAGGCCAAGGCCCGCCAGCCCGACGCGCTGGTGTTCTTCCGCATGGGCGACTTCTACGAGCTGTTCTTCGAGGACGCCGAGAAGGCCGCCGCGGCGCTCGGCATCACGCTGACGGCGCGGGGCAATCACGGCGGCGCGCCGATCCCCATGTGCGGGGTGCCGGTCCATGCCGCCGAGGCCTATCTCGCCAAGCTGATCCGCGCGGGGTTCAAGGTCGCCGTCTGCGAGCAGATGGAAGACCCCGCCGAGGCCCGCAAGCGCGGCTCGAAATCCATCGTCCGGCGCGACGTGGTCCGGGTGGTGACACCGGGCACCCTCACCGAAGACGGCCTGCTGGACGCCCGGGGCGCGAACCGCCTGGCCGCCGTGGCGGTGCGGGCCGGGGCCGCCGCCGTCGCCAGCGTGGAGCTCTCCACCGGCGAGGTGGAATGCTGGGCCGTGGCCCGTGAGAACCTGGCCTCGGCGCTCGCCGCCCTGGGTCCTTCCGAAATCCTGGTGCCTGACCGGCTGTTCGCCGACGAGGGGATGAACACCGCCCTGCGCAGCGCCGGCGGTGTGGTGCAGCCCATGCCCTCGGCCCTGGCCGAGCCGGCCGCCTCGGAGGCCCGGCTGAAGCGGCTATACGGGGTCGACACCCTGGACGGCTTCGGCACGCTCTCGGGCGCGGAAATCTCGGCCCTGGGCCTGATCGCCGCGCACCTGGAGACCACCCAGGCCGGTCGCCTGCCGGCCCTGACCGCGCCGCGAAGGGCCGGCGAGGCCGACGTCATGGCTATCGACCCGGCCACCCGAACCAGCCTGGAGATCGAGAAGAGCCTGTCGGGCTCCCGCGAAGGCTCGCTGCTTGGCGCCATCGACCGCACCATCACCGCGCCCGGCGCCCGGATGCTGGCCGCGCGGCTGGCCCGGCCGCTGCTGGACCCCGCCGCCATCGAACCCAGGCTCGACGCCGTCGGCTGGTTCGTCGAGCGCCGCCCCCTGCGCCAGAAGCTGCGCGAGGAGTTGAGGGGTCTGGGGGACATGGCGCGCGCCCTGTCGCGCTTGGCGCTCGGCCGGGGCGGGCCCCGTGACCTCGGCTGTCTGCGCGATGGTCTCAATCGTGGCGAGGCGATCACCGGCCTGTTCTCCGGGGCCCCCGCGCCGCTGGACCCGCCCCCGCCCGCCGAAGTGGAGAGCGCGCTGGCCGTGCTTCATGCCTTTGATCACTACGAGCTGGGCGCCTTCCGCCAGATGCTCGCCGAGGGTCTGGGGACCGAGCTTCCGGCCCAGGCCCGCGACGGCGGCTTCGTGGCCGCCGGGGTCCGTCCCGAACTGGACCAGGCCCGCGCCCTGCGCGACGACAGCCGCCGGGTGATCCTGCAGCTGGAGGCGCAGCTGCTGGCCGATAGCGGCGTGGCCCTGAAGATCCGCCACAACGCCGTGCTGGGCTATTTCGTCGAGACCACGGCCAAGGCCGCCGAGCCGCTGATGGCGCCGCCGCTGAACGCCACCTTCATCCACCGCCAGACCCTGGCCAACCAGGTCCGCTTCACCACCGTGGAGTTGGCTGAGCTGGACGCCAAGATCGCCCAGGCCGCCGAGCGGGCCCTGGCGATTGAAGTGGCCACCTTCGAAGCCTGGCGCGAGGCCGCCATCGGCGTGGCCGCCGCCATCCAGGCCGCCGCCGAGGGCGCCGCGCGCCTGGACGTGGCCGCAGGCCTGGCCGAATGGGCCGACGACGTGGGCGGGACCCGGCCGATCCTGGACCGCTCCACCGCCTTCGAGGCCGAGGCCGCCCGCCACCCGGTGGTGGAGGCCGCCGTCAAGCGGACCGGCCAGCCCTTCACCCCTAACGACTGCCGCCTGGACGGCGCCGGCGCCGTGGGGCCGCGCCTGGCCCTGGTGACCGGGCCGAACATGGCCGGCAAGTCCACCTTCCTGCGCCAGAACGCCCTGCTCGCCGTCCTGGCCCAGGCTGGATGTTATGTGCCCGCCAAGCGCCTGCGCCTGGGCGTCGTCGATCGGCTGTTCAGCCGGGTCGGGGCCGGCGACGACCTGGCTCGGGGCCGCTCGACCTTCATGGCCGAGATGGTGGAGACCGCCGCCATCTTGACCCAGGCGACGCCGCGCTCGCTGGTGATCCTCGACGAGATCGGCCGGGGCACGGCCACCTATGACGGCCTGGCCATCGCCTGGGCCTGCGCCGAGGCCCTGCACGAGACCAATCGCTGCCGGGGCCTGTTCGCCACCCACTATCACGAGCTCGCGGTGCTGGAGGGCCGGCTGGCCCACGTCGCCAACCTGTCGCTGAAGGCCAAGGAGTGGAACGGCGACCTGATCTTCCTGCACGAGGCCGGGCCCGGCCCTGCTGACCGATCCTATGGTGTGCAGGTGGCCAAGCTGGCCGGCGTGCCCGCCCCCGTGGTGATCCGCGCTCGCGAGGTGCTGGAGCGCCTGGAGCGCGAAACCGGTGCGCCGGCCCATCTCGACGACCTGCCGCTGTTCGCCGCCACGGCGCCGGGCGTGGCGGAGCGCTCCGGCCCTAGCGCGGTGGACGCCGCCGTCGCTGAGCTCGACCCCGACAGCATGAGCCCGCGCGAGGCCATGGCGGCGCTCTACAGGCTCAAGGGCCTTCTCGCCTAATCTGGACCTGCGGCGGCCTGCGGCAGACGAGAATGGTGCACTGCAAAATATAAACCATCGCGCTGCACAATATTTTAAGCTCGGGCGTACAAAAACAGCTCCGACGAGCGCGGACCTCTCCTCCCCATTTTCCCGCGCCGCTGGAGATTTGAACATGATCCGCATCGCCCTTATCGCCGCCATCGCCGCCTTCGCCGCTTCCTCGGCCAGCGCCACCGAAGTCCGCGTCTCGCTGGTGGGCAAGTCCGCCGACCAGATCAACGCCGACATCCTGGACGCCGCGCGCGCCGTCTGCGCCAAGGACGTCGCCGGCGAGACCATGATCCTCGGCGCCTACGGCCGTTGCGTGAAGGCCACCGTGCAGGTCACCCAGCAAAAGCTCGCCGCGCTCTAAGACGCGAGACGTTCGACCCCTCGACGAAAGGCCGGCGCCCCAGGCGCCGGCCTTTTTCTTTGCCCGCGCCAACCTGCGGGCTTCGCGCCCACGACGGCGCGGCCCTATATGGCGGGGACCGGTTTTCCTTAGGTTTCCCATGCCGCCACGTCTGCGCCCCACGCGCCTGGAATATGTCGTCGACGGCCTGCGGCTGCGCGCCCAGCTTTCGGCCGCGGCCCTGGATGCGGCGGGCGACGAGGCCGAGCAGCGCCGCCGGGCCCTGGATATCCTCAAACAGGCCCTGTTCCGTGGCCGGATGATCGCCAAGGAGCGGCTGGAGAACGGCGCCGGCGGCATCGAGACCGCGCGGCTCCTGTCTGGGGTGACCGACGAAGTCGTCACCGCGCTCTATGATTTCACCACCGTCCACGTGTTCCGCGCGCGCAACCCCACCGAGGGCGAGCGCCTGGCCCTGATGGCGGTCGGCGGCTATGGGCGCGGCACGCTCGCGCCCTTCTCCGATCTCGATCTGCTGTTCCTGCGGCCCTACAAGCAGACCGCCCACGCCGAGAGCGTCATCGAGTTCATGCTCTATGCCCTGTGGGACCTGGGCTTCAAGGTCGGCCACGCCTCGCGCACGATCGAGGAGTGCATCCGGCTCTCCAAGGAAGACTTCACCATCCGCACCTCGATCCTGGAGGCCAGGCGGCTGACGGGGGACGAGAAGCTGGCCGACGAGCTGACGCGGCGGTTCGCCGCCGAGGTGGTGAAGGGCTCGGGCGCCCAGTTCGTCGCCGCCAAGCTGAAGGAGCGCGACGAGCGCCACGCCCGGGCCGGCGCCAGCCGCTACCTGGTGGAGCCCAACGTCAAGGAGGGCAAGGGCGCCCTGCGCGACCTCAACACCCTGTTCTGGATCGCCCAGTACCTGAACCCCTCGGCCCAGGCGCGGACCGACGGCATCGTGCATCTGGAGATGTTCGAGCGGCAGGAGGTGGCGGCCTTCCTGCGCGCCTTCGACTTCCTGTGGGCGGTGCGCTGCCACCTGCATTTCGCCACCGGCCGCCCGGAAGAGCGCCTGACCTTCGATCTGCAGCCGGAGATCGCCCGGCGCATGGGTTATGGCGACCGCGGTGACGCGCCGGCCGTCGAGCGGTTCATGCGGCGCTACTTCCTGATCGCCAAGGAGGTTGGCGCGCTGACCCGTGTCTTCGCCGCCAAGCTGGAGTCCGAGCGGGTCAAGCAGCAGCCCAAGGGCATCTCCCGCCTGCTGCCGGGCCGGGGCAAGCCGCGCAAGACCATGCTCGAGGCCGGCTTCCACGAAGAGGGCGGGCGGCTCAACATCGACACGCCGGAAATCTTCCAGGCCGATCCGATCAACCTGCTGCGGCTGTTCCGTGCCGCCGACCGCCGCGATCTGGACCTGCACCCCGACGCCTTCACCGCGGCGACCCGTTCCCTGACCCTGATCACGTCGAAGACCCGGCGCGATCCGCGCGCCGCCAAGGTGTTCCTGGACATCCTGGCCCGTGGCCGCGACCCGCAGCGGACGCTGACCCTGATGAACGAGGCCGGGGTTCTGGGTCGCTTCCTGCCGGAGTTCGGCCGGGTCGTCGCCCAGATGCAGTTCAACATGTACCACTCGTACACGGTGGATGAGCACACCCTGCGGGCGGTGGGCGTGATCGCCGAGATCAAGGCCGGCCGCTTCGCCGAAGACCATCCGCTGTCGACGGCGATCATGCCGCTGATCGACGATCCAGAGGCCCTGTTCCTGGCCATGCTGCTGCATGACACCGGCAAGGGCGGAGCCGGCGGCCAGGAAAAGGCTGGCGCCCGGGCCGCGCGCCAGGCCTGCGAACGCCTGGGCCAGGATCGCAAGCGTATCGAATTGGTGGCTTGGCTGGTGGAGCATCACCTGGTGATGAGCGACTACGCCCAGAAGCGCGACGTGTCGGACCCGCGCACGGTGGTGGACTTCGCCCGCATCGTGGAGACGCCCGAACGCCTGCGCCTGCTGCTGGTGCTCACGGTCGCCGACATCCGCGCCGTGGGGCCTGGCGTCTGGAATGGCTGGAAGGGCCAGCTGCTGCGCGAGCTCTATGCCGCCACCGAGGCGGTGTTCCGCGGTGGCCGGGGCTCGGACGCGGCGGCCGCCGTGCGCCGTTACCACGAGAACGCCGCCTATGACGCCCGCATGCGGCTGGTGGCCGTCGACCCCGCGGCCACCGCCTGGGCCCAGGCCATGGAGGACGCCTACTTCACCTCCTTCGCCGAGAGCGAGGTCCACGGACACGCCGCCCTGGCCCGCCGCGCGGAAAAGAGCGGCGCCGCCGCCGAGGGGCACATTCGTCCCGGCCTCAACGCCTCGGAGGTTGTGGTCGCCGCCCCCGACCGCCCCCGCCTGTTCGTGGACCTGGCCCAGGCCGTGACCGCCGCCGGGGCCAATGTCATGGGCGCCCGGGTGTTCACCTCGCGCCAGGGCCAGGCGCTCGACGTCTTCTATGTGCAGGACGTCACCGGGGCGGCCTATGGCTCGGACAATCCCAAGGCCCTGACACGTCTGGCCGACGCCCTGGAGGCCGCCGCCCGCGGCGAGCCCCTGAAGACCGAAGCCAAGCGGTTGAGCGATCTCGGTCGCGCCGCGGCCTTCTCCATCATTCCCACGGTGATGCTGGACAACGACGCCTCGGAGGTCTCGACGGTGGTAGAGGCCTCGGGCCGCGACCGTCCGGGCCTGTTGGAGGCCCTGGCCCAATCCATCTCGGAAGCCGGTCTTTCCATCCTCTCGGCCCATATTGACGGCTATGGCGAGCGCGCCGTCGACGCCTTCTATGTGGTGGACGCCAAGGGCAAGAAGCTCACCGACCCCAAGGCCATGACAAGCCTGAAGGCGGACCTGATGCTGGCCCTGGACGAGGCCGAGGCTTCGGCCTCGTCGAAGTCGCGGTCCAACCTGCAACGGGCCCGCGCCAGCGTGGCGCGCTGATCGCTTGACGGCGCGCCTGGCCCTGCGCACAGAGCGGGCGTGAGCGAACCCACCCCGCCTTCGACGCCCGTCCCCGCCAAGTCCGGCGGGATGATCCGCTCGTCGATGATCTATTCGGCCCTGACCCTGGTCAGCCGGTTCATGGGCCTGGCCCGGGACCTGGTGATCACCGCGCGGCTGGGGGGCAGCAGCAACATCGCCGCCGACGCCTATTTCACGGCGCTGGCCTTCCCCAACCTGTTCCGCCGCATCTTCGCCGAGGGCGCCTTCGCCGCGGCCTTCGTGCCGGACTATTCACGGCGGCTGGCCAGCGACGGCAAGGAAGCCGCCGACGCCTTCGCCGCCGACAGCCTGGCCACCCTGGCCGCCGCCACCGTGGCGGTGACGGTGCTGTGCCAGCTGGCCATGCCCTGGCTGATGATGGCCTACAGTCCCGGCTATATGAGCGACCCGGCCAAGTTCAAACTTGCGGTGCTGCTGACCCAGATCACAATGCCCTACCTGGTGTGCATCTCGATCGCCTCGCTGTTCGCGGGCATCCTGACGGCGCGGGGGCGGTTCGTGATCTACGGGCTCTATCCCACCATCCTCAACCTGGTGATGCTGGTGGCGGTGCTGCCGCAGAAGGACCCGACCCAGGCGGCCTTCGCGGCTTCGGTGGCGGTGCTGGTGGCCGGGGTCGGCCAGGCCGCCATCTGCTGGTGGGGCGCGCATCGAACCGGCGCCCGGGTGCGCCTGCAAGCCCTGCGGTTCACGCCGGAGATCAAGGCGCTGGTCAAGCGCGCGGTGCCCGGCGTGATCGCGTCGAGCGCCGTGCAGATCAACCTCTTCATCTCCGCCATCCTGGCCTCCCAGGTGGCGGGCATGCGGGTCTGGCTCAACGTCGCCGAGCGGTTCTACCAGCTGCCGCTGAGCCTGGTGGGGGTCGCCATCGGGGTGGCCCTGCTGCCCCGGCTGTCCACCGCCTTCCAGCTGAAGGATCATGAGGACACGCAAGGGGCGATGGACCAGGCCATCGTCTTCGCCCTGGCGCTCAGCCTGCCGGCCGCCGCCGCCCTGATGGCCATGCCGGTCTATCTGACCGACGGCCTGTTCGCCCGGGGCGAGTTCACCTATGCCGACGCGGCCTCCTCAGCCGCGCTGCTGTTCCACTACGGCTGGGGGCTGCCGGCCTTCATCCTGATCAAGATCCTGCAGCCGGCCTTCTTCGCCCGCGGCGACACCAAGACCCCGATGCGGTTCTCGCTGATCTCGGTGGCCGTCAATATCGTGCTGGGCGTGGCGCTGTTCTACACCATCGGCTTCCCCGGGATCGCCATCTCCACGGCCATCGCCTCCTGGGGCACCGTGGCCCAGATGGCGATGTTGCTGTGGCGCGAGAAGATCTATCGCCCCTCGGCCCGGGCCACCGGCAAGATCCTCCGGGTGCTGGCCGCCAGCGCGGTGCTGGGCGTCATCCTGGCCTTCGCCACCCACTTCCGCGATGTGATCGAGGCGCCCCTGGCCGGCATCGGTGGGGCCAAGGAGATCGCCGTCCTGGCGATCTGCCTGCTGGGCGGCCTGCTCTACCCGGCCCTGCTGTTCGCCTTCGGCGGCGTCACGCCGTCGGAGGTGCGCGGAGCGTTCAAGCGGCGCAAGGGCGACGTGGCGGTCTCGGTCCCCGACCTCTGACGGACTTGCCCAATGACCCCGCGCGGACTATTCGCATCGGTCATGGCTTATCCGGACACAATCTCCTGGCGATGGCGCAGCGCCTGATCCCGCTCTCGCGGCGCGCCGATGTGCGCCACCACGTCCTCTGTTTCAAAGCCTGACCTCATGACCGAACAAGCTCCCGCCGCCTATGCCGGATCCAAACGCGTGCTCTCCGGCGTCCAGCCCTCCGGGGCCCTGCACCTGGGCAACTATCTCGGCGCCCTGGTGAAGTTCACCCGGCTGCAGAACGAGATGGAGACCTTCATCTTCGTGGCCGACATGCACGCCATCACGGTGTGGCAGGACCCGAAGCTCCTGACCTCCCAGGTCCGCGAGATCGCCGCGGCCTATCTGGCCTCGGGCCTGGACCCAGCCAAGGCCACCATCTTCCCGCAGTCGGCGGTGCCCGAGCACGCCCAGCTGGCCTGGGTGTTCAACTGCGTCGCCCGCCTCGGCTGGCTCGACCGGATGACCCAGTTCAAGGACAAGGCGGGCAAGCACAAAGAACGCGAGAGCGTCGGACTCTACACCTATCCGGTGCTCCAGGCCGCCGACATCCTGATCTACAAGGCCACCCACGTGCCCGTGGGGGAGGATCAGCGGCAGCACCTGGAACTGACCCGGGATATCGCGGCGAAGTTCAACCACGACTTCGACGCGCCGGGCTTCTTCCCGCTGCCGGAGGCCCTGACCGAGGGGCCGGGCGCGCGGATCATGTCCCTGCGCGACGGCTCGGCGAAGATGAGCAAGTCCGATCCGTCGGACAATTCCCGGCTCAACCTGATGGACGACGCCGACGCCATTTCGCAGAAGATCCGCAAGGCCCGCACCGATCCCGATCCCCTGCCCGAGACCCTGGAGGAGCTGAAGGATCGCCCCGAGGCCCTGAACCTGATTGGCATCTATGCGGCGCTCTCCGAACGCACCGCCGCCGATGTGTTGGCGGAGTTCACCGGCCAGGGCTTTGGCCAGTCCTTCAAGCCGATGCTGGCGGACCTGGCGGTGGCCAAGTTCGGCGCCATCAGCGGCGAGATGCGCCGCCTGATGAGCCAGCCCGATGAGATCGACCGCATCCTGGCGGCCGGCGCGGAGAAGGCCCGCGAGGCCGCGGCGCCCACCCTGGCCGAGGTGAAGAAGATCGTCGGCTTCTGGGGCAGCTGAACCTACTTCTTCCGTCATCCCGGACGGCCGCCAGGCCGATCTGGGACCCGTCCACCCCAACCGGGGCCCAGCGCACCGCCCCTGGCTCCCGGCTCTCCGCTTGGCTGCGGCCGGGATGACGTGATGGGTTGAGCGGGATGCTTGCGCTTCCCCTCGCCGCAAGCCACCGTCCGTCCATGAGCCAACGCAAGTTCCTGGTCATCGCCGACGACAGCCCGGAGTTCCACGCCGCGCTGAAGTTCGCCTGCCGCCGCGCGCGGTCCACCGGGGGCCATGTCGCCCTGCTGCGGGTGATCGAGCCGGCCGTCTTCGAGCACTGGTCAGGCGTCCGCGAGGAGATCGAGCGCCAGGCCCGCGAGGAGGCCGAGGCGGCCCTGCAGAAGATGGCCGAGTTCGTCATCGCCGAGACCGGCATGGCCCCGGAATTCATCATCGAGCATGCCGACAACACCCGGGTCGCCCTGCGCAAGGTGATCAGTGAGGATGCGGCGATCAAGATTCTGGTCCTCGCCGCCGCCGTGGAGGGGCGTGGCGCCGGACCCCTGGTCACCGCCATCGCCAAGGAGGGACTGAAGTGGGGCGATCGGAAGGTGCCGGTCACTATTGTCCCCGGCGACCTGACCGACGACGAGATCGCCGATCTGGCGTAAGGACGCCGCAGGACTCAGGACGGGGCACGCATGGACCGCAAACTGGCGCTGATCACCGGGGCGTCGGCCGGAATCGGGGCGGCCTTCGCCAAGATCTACGCCCGCCACGGCTATGACGTGGCGCTCACCGCCCGCCGCGCCGACCGCCTGGAGCGTCTTGCCGAGGACATCGGCCTGCGCCACGGGGTCGAGACCCTGACCTTCGCCGCCGACCTGGCCGATCCCGCCACCCCCGGCGCGATCCTCGATCACCTCACCGCCCACGGCCGGGTGGTGGACGCCCTGGTCAACAACGCCGGCTACGGCCAGCCCGGGACCTATGCCGACACCACCTGGGAGCAGCAGGCCGCCGCCCTGCAGGTGATGCTGACGGCGCCCAGCGAGCTGGCGCATCGGGTGTTGCCGGGCATGGTGGACCGCCGGTTCGGGCGCATCGTCAACGTCGCCTCACTGGCGGGCCTGATCCCCGGTTCGGCCGGTCATACCCTCTACGGCGCCACCAAGAGCTACCTGGTGAAGTTCTCCCAGAGCCTGCACCTGGAGAACCTGGCCACCGGGGTCCATGTCAGCGCGCTCTGCCCCGGCTTCACCTATTCCGAATTCCACGACGCCAACGGCACGCGGGAAAAGATCAGCGCCTCGACCCCGCCCTGGCTGTGGCTGGGCGCCGACGAGGTGGCCGCCGCGGGCTACGAGGCCGTGGAGGCCAACCGCGCCGTGGCGGTCCCGGGCGCGCCGAACAAGGCCATCGCGGGCCTGGTGAAATTGATCCCCGACGAATGGGCCCTGGCCCTGATGGCCGCCCAGGGGCCGCGCTTCCGCAAGATCTAGTGGGCGTAGGGCGCGGCCGCCTTCCGCAAGATCACGTCGTGGGTGCTATCGGCGATGCCGATCATCACGAACTGAACCGCCAGGGCGCAGAGGATCAGCCCCAGAACGCGGACCACGATGGTCAGGCCGATCTTGCCCAGCATCCGGGTGATCAGCGGGCTGGCCCAGAAGGCCAGCATGGTGGAGAGCGCGGTGGCCGCGATGACGCCGACCCCGACCGCGGCCCCCATCAACCCGAAGCGCTTGGCCTCGCTGGCATAGATGATCACGGTGGAGATGGCGCCGGGCCCGATCAGCAGGGGCATGGCGAAGGGGACGATCATCCGCTCGAAGCGCTTGCGGGCGTGGGCGCGGCCCTCGCCGGCCACGGCCTCTTCGTCGGCGTCGACGCTGCCGGCCATGTTGCCGCGCACCATGTCCAGGCCCAGCAGGAACAGGATAATGCCGCCGGCCATCCGGAAGGCCGGCAGGGAGATTCCGAAGAAGGCCAGCAGGGACAGGCCCGAGAAGTAGAAGAAGGTCAGGAAGAACAGGATGAAGAAGGCGATATAGACCGCGATCAGCCGCGAATCCTTGCTCTTCACCCCCACCGTGGCGGCGGCGAACAGCGGCACCGTGCCGATCGGGTCGATCAGGGCGAAAAGGGCGACGAAGAAGTTGACCGCGAAGTCTGCCGGGCTCATTGCAGCGTCTTAGCCCAATTCGTTTCCCGCGCCGACCTCTGTGAGAGGGTCTGAGCGCCTGCCCGGAGCTAAGCCATGTCCGAGACCCTGGTCAAAGCCGATCCCCGCCTGATCATCCCGCTGGACCTGCCCACCGTGGCCGAGGCCCGCGCCATCGTCGAGGCGCTCTCCGACACCGTCAGCTTCTACAAGGTGGGGCTGGAGCTGTTCGCCACCGGCGGCGGCATGACCCTGGCCGGCGAGTTGAAGGCCAAGGGCAAGCAGGTGTTCCTGGACTGGAAGCTGCACGACATCGGCACCACGGTGCAGCGCTCCACCGCGGTGCTGGCCGATAGCGGCTGCGATTTCCTCACCGTGCATGGCGAACCCCAGGTCATGGAGGCCGCCGTGCGCGGCAAGGGCCGGTCCAACCTCAAGATCCTGGCGGTGACCGTGCTCACCAGCCTGACCGACGCCGACCTGGTCGAGATGGGCTTCTCGGAGACCGCGCGCTCCCTGGTCGAGCGCCGCATCCACCAGGCGGTGGCCGCCGGCTGCGACGGGGTGGTGGCCAGCCCGCACGAGGCGGCCCTGGCGCGGTCCATCGGCGGCAAGGACTTCCTGGTGGTGACGCCGGGCGTGCGACCCGACTGGTCGGCCAAGAACGACCAGGCCCGCGCCGCCACCCCTGCCGACGCGCTCAAGGCCGGCGCCTCGCACCTGGTGGTGGGTCGCCCGATCACCGCCGCCAACGAACCCCGCGAAGCGGCGATCCGGGTCGCCGCGGAGATGGCGGGCGCCTACTGAATCTCGGAGATCATGGGTGGCCGGGACAAGCCCGGCCATGAGATCCAGATTACTTATGCCCGCCGTAGCCACCCTTGTGGCTGCCGCCGCAGGTGTTGCACCCGCCGCCGCCGCCCTTGTGGCCACCGCCACCCCGGCCGATATTGATGCTGACGTGGCTGCTGGAGCTGGCCGAGGCTGAGGCCCGCGCGCTGGCGCTGGCGCCAGCGCTGGAGCCCGAGCCCGCGCCGGCGAACCCGCCGCCGGCCACGTAACCACCGCCGCCACCGCCGTAGCCGCCCTCGGGATAGGGGCCGACGCCGCCGTCGTAGCTGAAGGCGTTGCTGAGGATCAGTTCGCCGCACTGGCGGCAGTCGCCGCAGCTCTCCGCCCGACAAGGCGGCGGGCCGCGATCCTCGTAGCGGTCTTCGTAGGCGCGCTCGTGCGCGAAGGCGGCGCATTGGCCGCAACTGGGGTAGCCGTAGTGCTGGGCCACGTCGCCATAGGTGCGCAGGCTGTAGCCGCCGCTGTAGCTGCTCTGGCCGCCACGATAGCTGTCGCCACGGCCGCTGCTGCAGGGGTTCGGGCATCCCGCCAGGGCGGCGCTCGCACTGAAGGCCAAGGCCAGACCCAACACGGTTCGCATTAACCAGGACATCACGCTCTCCGCCACACGTCTTCAGCGGAAACCTAGGCGGCATAAGCGGTTGCGGCGACTGTTCACGCCTCAGGCGCGAAAGCTCCGGCGCGAAGGGTTAACAGGCTGGGCCGTGTCAGAAGTCGACGGCGATGCCCTTGCGTTCCCAGTCGCCGAAGCGGGTGGGCTCGAGACCTGCGGGGCCGCCGTTCTCCGCCGCCAGCTGGGCGTCCTGTTCGGCGGCGTGACGGGCGGCGGCTTCTTCCAGCGCGCGGCGGGCGGCGGGGGTCAGCGGCTTGCCGGGGGCGGCGTTGGGGGGATCAGAGTCGGCCATGCGCTGAATTTACGCCCGCACGGCGTCCGGCGCCAGTTCGCGCCAAGCGTTGCCATGGCGAACAACCCATTTTAGGTAGTCAAACCGTGTTCGCCCAGGCCGCGCCTCGGCGACGACGCGCAACATTCGGGGGAGTGTCATGTCCAAGATTTCCGTCGCCTTCTTCGGCGCCGCCGTCCTCTACGCCCTGACCGGCATGTGCCTGGGCATCTTCATGGGCACGACCGGCGACCACAGCCTGTCGCCGGTCCACGCCCACATCAACCTGTTGGGCTGGGCGACGCTCGCCCTGATGGGGACCTTCTACGGCTTGGCTGGCGCCCAGACGCCCACCCGCCTGGCCTGGACCAATTTCGTGGTCTCCAACCTCGGCAACCTGATCAGCCTGCCGCTGCTGGCCCTGCTGCTGAAGGGCGACACCAGCGTGGCGCCGATCATGGGCGCGGGTGAGGTGCTTCTGGTCCTGGGCATGCTGATCTTTGGTGTGTCCATCCTCAGCGTCGCCCGCAAGCCGGCCTTGGCCTGAGGCGCTCCGGCGACGTCGGGGCTTGCCTAGGGGCCGATTTGCGGGCACGCCGCCCGCGTGACCGACCTTTCAGCCTCCGACGCCGCCGGCCTGCCCGCGCGCCGCGCCGCCCTCGACCTGCTCGCAGCGGCCCTCAACCGCCGTTCGGGCTTCGACGAGGCGGCCGCCACGCCCGCCTTCCGCAATCTTGAACCCCGTGACCGGGGGTTCGCCCGCGCCCTGGTGCTGGCGACCTTGCGCCATCTCGGCCCCATCGACCGGGCTCTCGACGGCCGCATCTCCCGAGAGCCGCCCGAGGTGGTGCGCAACATCCTGCGGCTGGGCGCCGCCCAGGCCTTCGTGCTGGGCACACCCGCCTTCGCCGCCGTCGGAACCAGCGTCGACCTGGTGGCCGAGCTGAAGGAGGGCCGGGCGTTCAAGGGCGTCGTCAACGCCATCCTGCGCGGCCTGACCCGCGAGCCGCCGGACATGACCGATCCGGAACTGCTGGCCCCGCCCTGGCTGTTCAGCCGCTGGGCCGCGGCCTTCGGCGAGGACGCCGCGCGCGCCATGGCCACCCTGATCGCCGCCGAGCCGGCCACCGATCTCAGCCTCAGGGCGCCGTCGCCGGACCTGGCGGCCGCCCTGGAAGCCGAGGAACTGCCCGGCGGCACGCTACGATCTGCCCTGCGCGGCGAGATCTCCACCTGGCCGGGCTTCGCCGACGGCGCCTGGTGGGTGCAGGACGCCAGCGCCGCCGTGCCCGCGCGGCTTCTGAACATGAAGCCCGGCGAGAGCGCCCTCGACCTCTGTGCGGCCCCCGGCGGCAAGACCCTGCAACTGGCCGCCGCCGGCGCCTCTGTCGTGGCCGTCGATCGTTCGGCCGCGCGCCTGGTCCGGGTGGCGGAGAATCTCGCCCGCATGGGCCTCACCGCCGAGACCGCCACCGACGACGCCGGAAGCTGGCCCGACACCCGCACCTTCGACGCGGTGCTGCTGGACGCGCCCTGCAGCGCCACGGGCACCTATCGCCGCAATCCCGACGTCCTCTGGGCCGCCAAGCCCGGCGATGTCGCCGCCCTGGCCGGGGTCCAGTCTCGACTGCTGGACTCGGCGGCCAGGCGCGTGAAGCCGGGCGGCCGCCTGGTCTATTGCGTCTGCTCCCTGGAGCCGGAGGAGGGCGAGGCCCAGACACCGGGCTTCCTGGCCCGCAATCCGGAGTTCGCCCTGGCGCCGATGACGCCCGGCGAAGGCGGGGCGCCGGAGGCCAGCCTGCGGTCGGACGGGACGCTTAGAATCCTGCCACATCATCGGGTGGGCGGGACCGACGGCTTCTTCGTCGCGCGCTATGTGCGAGCGAGCTGAGGTCGGCCTTGTCCCCGCCATCTGGCCCCGCTAAGTCGGGATCATGACCGCGCGCACCCCGATCATCGCCCCCTCCATCCTGGCGTCCGACTTCGCCAAGCTTGGGGAGGAATGCCGCGCGGTGGAAGCTGCCGGCGCCGACTGGCTGCATATCGACGTGATGGACGGCCACTTCGTGCCCAACATCACGCTCGGCCCCGACATTGTGAAGGCGCTGAAGCCCCACGTCTCGATCCCCTTCGACGTTCACCTGATGATCGCCCCGGTGGACAACTACCTGGAGGCCTTCGCCGAGGCCGGCGCCGACATCATCAGCGTCCATCCGGAGAGCGGCCCCCACCTGAACCGGACCCTCAAGCGCATCCGGGAACTGGGCTGCAAGGCGGGCGTGGTGTTCAACCCGTCCACCTCGCCCTCGGTGATCGAGTGGATGATGGACGAGATTGACCTGATCCTGGTGATGTCGATCAATCCCGGCTTCGGCGGCCAGAAGTTCATGCACTCCCAGCTCGCCAAGATCGCCAGGCTCCGCGAGATGATCGACGCCACCGGGCGAGACATCGATCTCGAGGTCGACGGCGGGGTCACGGTGGAAACCGCCCCGCTCTGCATGGCGGCCGGCGCGACGGCCCTGGTGGCGGGCACCGCGGTGTTCAAGGGCGGGCCCAGCGCCTACGCCGCCAACATCGCCGCCCTCAAGGGCGGGTAGGACGGGCATGGCGGGCGGCCTTCCGGCTTTGTCTCGCCTGCCCGGCCGAGTCTTCCTTCTTGCGCTGGCCCAGGGCCTGCAGCGCCAGGCGCGCCGGGAATGGGCGGGCAACCCCCTGCATCGCTGGCTGCTGGCCAGGCCGCGGCCTGAGGGTCTGGCCGCCAGTCCGCGCAACCCCCGTCCCGTCAATCCGGAGGCCGGCCGCCGCATCCTCGATGGTCGCTTCGTGTTCGGGGGCGCCACCCTGGAGACCGGGACGAGGGGCGACCCCTGGGATCGGCCCAGCCCGACGCGACGGTTCGCCGCGGTCCTGCATCGTTTCGACTGGATGCCCGACCTGCTCTCCACCGGGGAGGCCGGCGCGGCGGAGGGTCTGCGCCTGACCCTCGACTGGTCGCGGGTGTTCGGCCGCTGGAACGGGTTCTCCTGGGCGCCGGAGGTGCTTGAGCGGCGAACCTTCAACCTGGCCTGCGCCGCGACGACCCTGTGCGCCCGAGCCTCGGACGCCGAGGTCGCCCTGATCACCCTGGACCTCGCCCGCCAGGCCCGACATCTGCTCGACAGCATCGACGGTCCGGTCCGGGCCGCCGAACGCGCCGTGGCCGCGACCCTGGCCGGGACGGTCCTGTCCGGTGAAGCCGGCGAAAAAATCATCGATCGCGGGCTGCTACGCCTCGAACGCGCCCTGCCGGTGACCGTTCAGCCCGACGGCGGCCACGCCTCGCGCAGCCCGCGGGCGGCGCTGGAGCTGCTCCTGGACCTCCAGGCC
Organism: Phenylobacterium sp.; assembly: GCF_030651185.1. Classification (GTDB taxonomy): domain Bacteria; phylum Pseudomonadota; class Alphaproteobacteria; order Caulobacterales; family Caulobacteraceae; genus Phenylobacterium. The sequence continues at coordinate 53,696 of NZ_JAUSCJ010000018.1, read as the reverse complement.
CTGGACGAGGCCCTGGTCCAGCGCGGCATTGCGGCGCCCGATGAGATGATGCGGGCCATGGACCGGCTGACGGGCGCGGTGCGCTTCTTCACCCTGGCCGATGGCTGCCTGCCCGACCTGCAGGGGGGCGAGGCCGCCAGCCGGCACTATGTCGCCGCCGCCCGCGCCAGCGAGGAGCAGACCCAGCGCCCGCCCGTCGCCCGCAACGGTTATCAGCGGCTGGAGGCCCGCAGCCTGCAGATCCTGGCCGACTGCGCCCCGCCCGCCCAGGGGGCCTGGAGCGTCACGGCCTGCGCCCAGCCGCTCGCCATCGAGGTGCTGGCGGCGGGCCGCCGCATGATCGTGGCCTGCGCCTGGTCGCCGGAAGCCAACGGCCCCCAGGCCCTGCGCCTGGCCGACGCCAGCTCGACGGTGGGGGTGGGGGACGCGGCTTGTGGTGAACCTTTACGCGGCTTTCGGGCCAGCGCCCTGGGCCCGCGCCTGATCGACGCCTATGACGCCGTCGCCGCCCAGCGGCACGAGACGGGCCAGGCCCTGTGGCTGGAGATGTCGCACGAAGGCTGGGTCCCGCGCTTTGGCCTGCGCCACGAACGCCGCCTGTTCCTGGATATCGCCGCCGACGAACTGCGGGGCGAGGAGCGACTGACACCGGTGGCCGAGGCCTCCGGAGACCCGGAAGCCCGCCGCTTCGTGCCCTTCATGGTCCGCTTCCACGTCCACCCCGATGTCCGCGCCAGCCTGGCCCGCGATGGCAAGAGCGTGCTGCTGAGGGGCGAGGGGGACGAGACCGGCTGGTGGCTGCGCAACGACGCCCAGGAGGTGGCCGTGGAAACCTCGGTCTATTTCCAGGAGGGCCTGCCCAAGCGGACCCACCAGATCGTCCTGCGCGGCAACGTCCGCCTGGACGCCGGGGCCCGGGTGCGCTGGAAGCTCGCCGCGGCCGAGGCCTGGCCGCCGCCGCATTGACCCACGGCCCCGCTCGGCCTAAACGACCGGCGACCTGCGTGACTGGCGAAACTGAGGTGGGAGACCACCGGGGAGCGCGGGGTCCATATGCCGCTCGCCTGGGCAAAATTCCTTAAACGATGAAGGATTTGCCGTGCCCGCAGCCCCCGACTTCCCCAAGCCCGCCGACCGCGCCACAATCAAGCGCGCCCTGATCTCCGTCTCCGACAAGACCGGCCTGATCGACGCCGCCAAGGTCCTCGCCGAACTGGGCGTCGAGCTGGTCTCCACCGGCGGCACCCGGGCGGCCATCGCCGGCGCCGGCCTGGCGGTGAAGGATATCTCGGATCTCACCAACTTCCCCGAGATGATGGACGGCCGGGTCAAGACCCTGCACCCCATCGTCCACGGCGGCCTGCTGGCCGTGCGCGACGCCCCCGACCACGCCAAGGCCATGGCCGACCACGGCATCGGCGGCATCGACCTGGTCTATGTGAACCTCTACCCCTTCGAACAGACGGTGGCCGCGGGCGGTGACTTCGAGACCTGTGTCGAGAACATCGACATCGGCGGCCCGGCCATGATCCGCTCGGCGGCCAAGAACCACGGCTATGTCTGTGTCTGCACCGAGATCGCCGATCTGGAAGAGGTTCTGGCCGAGCTGAAGGCCACCGGGACCACCAGTCTGGCGCTGCGCAAATCGCTCGCCGCGCGGGCCTATGCCCGCACCGCCACCTATGATGCCGCCATCTCCACCTGGTTCGCGGCTGCGCTGGGAGAAACCGCGCCCAAGCGCCGGGCCATCGGCGGCGAGCTGGTCCAGACCATGCGCTATGGCGAGAACCCCCACCAGTCGGCCAGCTTCTACCGCTTCGCCGACCCGCGTCCGGGCGTCGCGACGGCCAAACAGCTGCAGGGCAAGGAACTCAGCTACAACAACATCAACGACACCGACGCGGCCTTCGAGCTGATCGCCGAGTTCGACCCCAAGGATGGTCCCGCCTGCGCCATCATCAAGCACGCCAACCCCTGCGGCCTGGCCACCGGCAAAACCATGGTGGAGGCCTATGAGCGGGCGCTGGCCTGCGACCCCACCAGTGCGTTTGGCGGCATCATCGCCCTGAACCAGAAGCTGGACGCCGCCACCGCCACCGAAATCCTCAAGCTGCTCACCGAGGTGGTGATCGCCCCCGACGCCGACGCCGACGCGGTCGCCCTGTTCGCCAAGAAGAAGAATGTGCGCCTGCTCACCACCGGTGGCCTGCCCGATCCCCTGGCGGCGGGGACCACCTTCAAGTCGGTCTCCGGCGGCTTCCTGGTGCAGAGCCGCGATGACGCCCGCCTGACGGCCGCCGATCTCACGGTGGTCACCAAGCGCGCGCCCACTGAGGCGGAGATCCGCGACATGCTGTTCGCCTTCACCGTCGCCAAGCACGTGAAGTCCAACGCCATCGTCTACGCCCGAGCTGGCCAGACCCTGGGAGTCGGCGCCGGCCAGATGAACCGCAAGGACAGCGCCCGCATCGCCGCCCTGCGGGCCGCCGACTTCGGCCTGGATCTCAAGGGCTCGGCCTGCGCTTCGGAGGCCTTCTTCCCGTTCCCGGACGGCCTGATCCAGGCCGCCGAGGCCGGCTGCACCGCCGTCATCCAACCGGGCGGCTCCATCGGCGATCAGAAGGTCATCGACGCCGCCGACGAGCGCGGCATCGCCATGGTCTTCACCGGCGTGCGGGTCTTCCGCCACTAGGGCATGTGGCGCCTGCGCCCGGTGGCTTAGGCCTGGGGTCACCGGACGCGGCGTCTTTCTATTGTCGTATATTTCCGCTACTTTTGAAGTATGGAAATAAAGGCCGCCATCGCCTGTCTGTCCGCCCTTGCGCACGAAAATCGCCTGGCGACCTTTCGCATGCTCGTTCAAGCCGGTCCGCAAGGCCTCGCGGCCGGCGAGATCGCCCGGCGGCTTGACGCGCCGCCCAACACCCTGAGCGCCAATCTCAAGGTTCTTACCCACGCGGGCCTGCTGGAATCGCGCCGGGACGGCCGATCGATCATCTACAGCGCGCGCTTCGATCAGATGAGCGAGCTGCTGGGCTACTTGATGGAGGACTGCTGCGCCGGTTCCCCGGAGATATGCGCGCCTCTGGTCGAGGTGCTCGCGCGAACCGCCTGCTGCGTTCCCGAACCGCTCCACGCCTAAGGATCCCCGACCATGGACACCTCAAAGCCGTTCAATGTCCTCTTTCTATGCACCGGCAACTCGGCGCGCTCGGTCATGGCCGAGGCCCTGATGAACAAGGAGGGGGCGGGACGCTTCAAGGCCTATTCGGCGGGTTCGATGCCGACGGGGCGGGTCAATCCCCATGTCCGCCCCATCGTCGAGATCTGCGGCTTCCAACTGACCGACTTCCGCTCGAAGTCCTGGGACGAGTTCGCCAAGCCCGAGGCCCCGCCGCTCGATTTCATCTTCACGGTCTGTGACAACGCCGCTGGCGAGGTCTGCCCGATCTGGCCCGGCCAGCCAATGACCGCCCATTGGGGCGTGCCCGATCCCGCCGCGGCGGAGGGTTCGGAAGCCCAGATCGGCGCCGCGTTTGCGCAGGCCGCGCGCCTGCTTGGCAACCGCATTCGGCTCTTCCTCAGCCTGCCGCTGGAGTCGCTCGACAGGATGTCGCTGCAGACCAAGCTGCGCGAGATCGGCGAGCGCGTCGATCAGGCCGGTTCCGTCCAATGACCATCCAACCGCTCGCCCCGGCCGAGGGCCCCAAGGCGATGTCCCGCTTCGAGCGCTTCCTCACCGTCTGGGTGGCGCTCTGCATTGTTGTTGGCGTGGCGCTCGGCCACCTCCTGCCGACCGTTTTCGAAGCCATCGGCTCTGCGGAGATCGCCAAGGTCAACCTGCCCGTTGCGGTGCTGATCTGGCTGATGATCATCCCCATGCTGATGAAGGTCGACTTCGGGGCCATGCGCCAGGTGGGCCGCCACTGGCGCGGCATCGGCGTCACCCTGTTCGTCAACTGGGCGGTGAAGCCGTTCTCGATGGCGGCGCTGGGCGCGCTGTTCATCGGCTACCTGTTTCGGCCCTACCTGCCGGCCGGAGAGATCAACAGCTACATCGCCGGCCTGATCATCCTCGCCGCCGCGCCCTGCACGGCGATGGTGTTTGTCTGGAGCAACCTGACCCGCGGCGAGCCGAACTTCACCCTGAGCCAGGTGGCGGTCAACGACGCCATCATGGTCGTGGCGTTCGCGCCGATCGTCGGGCTGCTGCTGGGGCTGTCGGCCATAACCGTGCCCTGGCAGACCCTGCTGCTCTCGGTGGGCCTCTACATCATCGTGCCGGTGATCGTGGCGCAGCTGCTCCGCGCCACTCTGATGAAGCGGGGTGGCGAGCCTCATCTGCAGAGGGTCCTGGACCGGATCGGGCCGGTCTCGCTCACGGCCCTGCTGGCCACCCTGGTCCTGCTGTTCGGCTTCCAGGGACAGCAGATCATTGCGCACCCCGCGATCATCGCCATGCTCGCCGTGCCGATCCTGATCCAGGTCTATTTCAACTCCGGCCTGGCCTACCTCCTCAACCGGATGACGGGAGAGGCCCACTGCGTGGCCGGTCCCTCCGCCCTGATCGGCGCCAGCAACTTCTTCGAGCTCGCTGTGGCCGCCGCCATCAGCCTGTTCGGCTTCACCTCTGGCGCGGCCCTCGCCACGGTGGTCGGCGTGCTGATCGAGGTGCCGGTCATGCTTTCCGTGGTCGCCATCGTGAACCGGTCCAAGGGCTGGTACGAGCGCGGCGGCGCGGTTCAACGCGTGGCGGCCCGGGCCGCCCCAAGCTAGGTCGACATGCTCTAGACGGGCGCGGGTCTCCGCGTCCCCAGCCATCGCCAGAGGGCCGCCGCGCCCCAGAAGATCTCGATGAGACCGAAGGGCCAGGCGCCCTGGGCGAAACCGTAGCCGGCGGCGGCCAGGTTGGCGAAGACGAAGCCCAGGGTCCACCAGGGGCTCCGCTTCTCCATCGTGTAGCAGATCAGGCTGGCGCTGACGGCGCTGAGGCCAAACAGCGACAGAGCGTCGAATTCAAATCCCATCAGGGGGCTTTAGCAGTTTTCCGCAGGGTGGGGCTGTCGAGATCCAGTTCCGCCGCCGGGATCACCTCCAGGTCAGGCCGGCGAGTCTTCAGGCCCTCGCTGAAGGCCTTGGCGTCGCCGGCGACGATGACGCTGACCCCGGCCGGATCCAGTCGGGTGGCCGCGAAGTCCTGCACCTGCCCGCCGGTGACCGCCTCGACCTTGCCGGTATAGGCGTTCATTTCCGACAGCGGCACGCCGTACAGGGCCAGATTGCCGAGAATGTCGGCCAGGCCGTCGGTGGTCTCCAGCTCACGGCCGAAGCCGCCAATCAGCACCGACTTGCGGGCCTTCAGCTCTTCTGCGCCCGGCGGGGTGGCGGTCAGGCCCTTCATCTCGGCCAGGATCAGGTCCAGCACCTGCGGCGCGGACTCGTTCTTGGTCTGGGCCGCGGCGCGGAACAGGCCGGTGGTCTGACGCGGCGTGAGGGAGGACGACGCGCCGTAGGACAGGCCGCGCTTGATGCGGATCTCCTGGTTCAGCCGGGCGGAGTAGCCGCCCCCCAGCACGGTGTTGGCGACGATCCCGGGATAGTAGGCCGGGTCGTTGCGGGCGATGCCGGGCTTCAGCACCGTAACCGCCGCCTGGCCGGTGCCGGGCAGGTCGATGGCGATGGCGCGCGGCTTGGCCGTGGGCGTGATGGTCGGCGCGACCGGTGTCGCTGTGGCGGGCTTCTTCCAGTCGCCGAAGGTCTTCTCGGCCAGGGCGAAGCCCTGGGCCGGGGTGATCTTGCCGGTCAGGACCAGGACGGCGTTGTCGGGGCGGTAATAGGCCGCGTGCAGCTTCACCAGGTCGCCGGTGGCGTACCTGGCCACCGAGGCCGGGGTCCCGCCGGCAACATGACCAAAGGCGGTGCCGGCGAACACTGTGGGGCCGGCCGCGAAGCCGGCCAGCTGGCCAGGCTCCTGATAGGCCACGGAAAGGCCGTCCAGGGCCTGGGCCCGCTGGCGTTCCAGTTCCTCGGCCGCGAAGGCGGGGTTCTTGGCCACGTCGGCCATGATCGCCATGGCGGCGTCCAGGTTGCTGGGCATGACGTTGAGGGTGACGGAACTGCTCTCCTGGCCACCCCCTGACGACAGGGTCGCCCCCAGGGCCTCGGTCTGCTGGGCGATCTCCGGGGCGCTGCGGGTCTTGGTGCCCTCGGTCAGCATGCCGGCGGTCATCCCCGCGACGCCGGCCAGACCGTCGGGATCGGCCCAGGCGCCGGTCTTCACGGTGAGGTCGGCGGTCACCAGGGGCAGGGTTGTGGACTGGGCGACGATCACCCGCAGGCCGTTGGCCAGGGTCTTCTCGGCGGGCTTGGGCAGGACCGGGCTCACCGGTTCGGCCAGGGGTGGCGGGGGCGTGCGCTGGCCCTCGGGGGCCAGTTCGCTGACCGGGCCGGCATACTTCACCGAGGCGACGGCGGGCGCGGCGGCGACCGTGACCGCCTCGCCCTTGGGCCGATCACTTTCAGGCAGATAGCGGATGGTCATGCGGCGGTCGTCGGCCAGGTACTTGGCGGCCACCCGCTGGACGTCGGCGGCGGTCACCGCCTGCAGTTCGGCCAGTTCCTTGTTGGCCTGGGCTGCGTCGCCCTCGGTGCGCAGGGCGTAGCCCAGGGCGAAGGCGCGGCCGTCGATGGTCTCGCGTTCGCGCAGCTTGCCGGCCACCAGTTCGTTCTTGGCCTCCGACAGCTCGGCGGCGGTGGGCGGGGCGTCGCGCAGGCGCTTCACCTGCGCCAGCAGGGCCTTCTCGCCCTCCTCGATGGTGTGGCCCGAGGCCATGATCGAGCCCACCGCGAACATGCCGGGCTGCTCGGGCAGGTCGGCGCTGGACAGCACCTGAGCGGAAATCTGCTGGTCGTAGACCAGGGCGTCATACAGGCGGGCCGACTTGCCTGACGAGAGGATGGCGTCCAGCACCTTCAGCGCCGAGGCGTCCGGATCAGCCGCCTTCGGACCCAGCCAGGTGATGGCCACGGCGGGCAGGGGCACATTGGGGCCATAGCCGGTGAAGACGCCCGGCCCGGTGCGGGGCGGTTCCACGGCGGTGACCCGCTTCAGCGGCTCGGCCGGCGCCTCCAGCGGGCCCATATACTTGTCGACCCAGGCGTCCAGCGCCTTCTGATCGAAGTTCCCCACCACGATCAGGGCGGCGTTGTCGGGGCGGTAATAGGCGGCGTGGAAGGCGCGCACGTCGTCGATGGTGGCGGCGTCCAGCTCCTCGATGGAGCCGATCCCCGGCCGCTTGTAGGGGTGGGTCGTGTAGCTGGCCTGGGGCAGGTAGAGGGCGAACAGCCGGCCATAGGGGCTGGCCAGGACCCGCTGGCGCAGCTCCTCCTTCACCACATCGCGTTCCGACTTGAAGGTGGCCTCATCGACGACGAGGGACCCCAGCCGTTGGCTCTCCACCCAGAGCAGCCGCTCCAGGTGATTGGCCGGCACCACCTCGTAGTAGTTGGTGAAGTCGTCATAGGTCGACGCGTTGTTCACCCCGCCGACATCCTCGGTGAAGCGGTCGATGCTCTCGGATGGCAGGTCCTTGGTGGCCTTGAACATCATGTGTTCGAACAGGTGGGCGAAGCCCGAACGGCCCTGGGGGTCGTCCTTCGACCCTACGCCGTACCAGACCTGCACCGTCACATTGGGGGTCGTCCGGTCGATGGACGAATAGACCTTCATCCCATTGGCCAGCACCCGCTCCTTGTAGACGATCGGCGGAACCTGGTCGGCGGCGAAGGCGGGGGCCGCGGTGGCGATCCCGAGGCTGAGGGCGGCGGCGCAGGCGAAGGTGCGGAACATGGGCGCGTCTCGAAGGGGCTGGGTTGCTGCGAACCTAGCATCCGCGACGCGCGAGGAAAGCTTACGGGATTGTCATGCGCCGTCGCTTTCCTCCCCCGCCGGGCAGGGGAGGAAAGTTGGGCGCCTAGTCGGCCAGCTTCACCAGCATCTTGCCGGCGTTGAGGCCATTCATCAGGCCGATGAGGGCCGCCGGCGCGTTGTTGATGCCGTCGAGGACGGTCTCCTGGTACTTCACCTGGCCGCTCTTCAACCAACCGGCCATGTCGCGCTGGAAGTCTGCGTACATGTGCATGAAGTCGGTGCCGACGAAGCCCCGCAGCATCACCCGCGAATAGATGATGTTGGACAGGTTCGAGACATTGGAGTGGCCGGAATTGTAGCCGGAGATGAAGCCGCAGACCGGGATGCGGCCCAGCGTGTTCATGCGGCGCAGGGCGGCCTCCAGGTGATCACCGCCGACATTGTCGAAATAGACGTCGATGCCCTTGGGCGTGGCGGCCTCGAGTTGGGTGCGGATCGGGGCGTCCTTGTAGTTGATCACCGCGTCGAGCCCGACCTCGTCCTTCAACCAGGCGGCCTTCTCGGCCGTGCCGGTGGAGCCGACCACGTAGCAGTTCTTGATCTTGGCGATCTGGGCGGCGATGGAGCCCACGGCCCCGCCGGCGGTGGAGACGAAGACCTGCTCGCCCTCCTTCAGCGCCCCGATATGGAGGATGCCGCCATAGGCGGTGAAGCCGGTCATGCCCATGGCGTGCATGTGGGTGGTGAGCGACAGGTCCGGGTCCGGCGTCAGCTTGGTGAGGCCCTTGCCGTCGGAGGTGAAGTACTCGCGGAAGCCCAGGCGGTTGGAGACCAGGTCGCCCACCGCGTAGTCGCTGTTCTTCGATTGGACGACGCGGCCGAGCGCCCCGCCCATCATCGCCACGCCCAGCTCCTGGCCGTTGGTCAGGCGCGGCCGCATGGCCGGGTCCACCGACATATAGAGGTTCTGCACCAGCACCTCGCCGTCGGCGGCGTCGGGCACGTTGGTTTCGACGACCACGAACTGATCGACGGTGGGCATCGCCTTGGGGCGCTCGATGAGGTGGACTTCGCGGCTGACGGGCATGGCGCCCTCCCATTTTGGAATTTGAAAAACAGAATTCTTTATCGCCGGCCCGGAAATGCGGTGGGCGGCGCGGGGTGTTCTCTCACATCGCGCTTGCCCTAGGGAAGGGCGTCGCCCCAGTCGAGGCGGCGAGCCCAGGCGTAGGCGGCCTTGTCACGGCGGGGAATATCGGTGAGCGCGGCGGCGCCGGCCGGGGTGCAGAGCTTGAAGGTGATGGCGGGCTTGGCGACACGCGGGGGAGCCAGGATACGGGCGGTGCGGGGCTGAGTCGCCACGCCGGGGCGCACCGCCACCAGGTAGCTGAACTTCTCGTCCTCGAAGGGCAGGTCGGCGCCCTTGGCCAGGCGGTGGTCTCGCGACCGGGGCAGCCGCTGGACGAAGTGGCACCAGTCGGGCGCGGTGAGCGGGCAAGCCAGCGCGTGGGGGCAGGGGGCCAGGATCTCCGCGCCGGCCGCGATCAGGGTCTCGCGGGCCGCCAGGATGCGGCGATAGCCGTCGGGCGTGCCGGGCTCGATCAGGGCCAGCATCCCGTCCGTGGCGGTCCACAGGGCCTGGACCGTCTGCGCCTGGCGGGCCGGGGCGATCTCGGCCAGGGCGTAGCTGGCGGTCACCAGGTCGGCCTGGGGCCAGTCCGTCGAGGGCGCGGTGAGGTCGCCGCGCAGGAAGTTGGCGTTTTGCAGGGCTTGCGGGCCTTCGCCGGCCAGCCTGGCGGCCATGTCCAGGAAGGGGCGGCTGGAATCCAGCAAGGTCGCGGCGTCGATGCCCGGCCAGGTCTCGAGGGCCGCCCAGCTCGCCCCGCCCGGCCCCGCCCCGGCGTCCAGCAGGCGTTTCGGCGCGAAGTCGGGAGCCATCCTCTGGGCCTCTGCGAAGACGAAGGCGTCGGCGGCGTAGGTAGCGGGCAGGCGCGACAGCACATAGGCCACGGCGTCGGCCTGGTCGGTGACCACCGCCCGCGAGGTCTCGCCGCCCCGATAGCCACTGGAGATCTTGGCCGACCGCTCGGCCAGACCCTTGCGAGCCACCCCCTCCAGCAGGCGGTCGGCGGCGAGGCGAAGGGCGGCGGGCAGATCGGGGCTCATGGCGGCCCGATCAGTTTCCGACGCGGTTCTTCACCAGGTCGTCCACCACCGACGGATCGGCCAGGGTGGAGGTGTCCCCGAGATTGGTGAGATCGTTTTCGGCGATCTTGCGCAGGATGCGGCGCATGATCTTGCCCGAGCGGGTCTTGGGCAGGCCCGGCGCGAACTGCACCACGTCCGGCGCCGCGAAGGGCCCGATCTCCCGGCGCACCCAGCCCTTGAGCTCAGCCTGCAGGATGTCGGTGGGGACCACGTCGGCCTTCAGGGTGACGAAGCAGTAGACGCCCTGGCCCTTGATGTCGTGCGGGAAGCCGACCACGGCGGCCTCGGCCACGTTCTCGTTGCTGACCAGGGCGCTCTCGATCTCGGCGGTGCCCAGGCGGTGGCCGGAGACGTTGATCACGTCGTCGACCCGGCCGGTGATCCAGTAATAGCCGTCCTCGTCGCGGCGGCAGCCGTCGCCGGTGAAATATTTCCCGGCATAGGTGGAGAAGTAGGTGTCGAAGAAGCGCTGGTGGTCGCCATAGACGGTGCGCATCTGGCCGGGCCAGCTATCGGTGATCACCAGGTTGCCGCTGACCGCCCCGTGCAGGGTCTTGCCCTCGGCGTCCACCAGCTCGAACTTGATCCCCGGCAGGGGCTTGGCGCAGGAACCGGGCTTCAGCGGGGTGGCGCCGGGCAGGGGGGAGGCCAGGCAGGCGCCGGTCTCGGTCTGCCAGTAGGTGTCAACGATGGGGCAGCGGCCGTCGCCCACCACCCGATGGTACCAGAGCCAGGCCTCGGGATTGATCGGCTCGCCCACCGTGCCCAGCAGACGCAGGGACTTGCGCGAGGTCTTCTTCACCGGTTCGTCGCCGTCGCGCATCAGGGCGCGGATGGCGGTGGGGGCGGTGTAGAAGGTGTTGACCTTGTGCTTGTCGATCACCTCCCAGAAGCGGGAATTGGTGGGATAGTTGGGCACGCCCTCGAACATCACCGAGGTCGCCGCATTGGCCAGGGGCCCGTACACCACGTAGCTGTGGCCGGTGACCCAGCCCACGTCGGCGGTGCACCAGAACACTTCGCCGGGCTGGTAGTCGAACACCAGCTCGTGGGTGTGGGCCGCCCAGACCAGGTAGCCGCCGGTGGTGTGCAGCACGCCCTTGGGCTTCCCCGTCGAGCCGGAGGTGTAGAGGATGAACAGCGGGTCCTCGGCGTTCATCGGCTCCGGCTCGCAGGTGTCCTCGACGCCCTGCTTCAAGTCCGAATAGAAGGCGTCGCGGCCGGCCTTCATGGGCACGTCGGCCCGGGTGCGGCGCACCACGATCACGTCGGTGACGCCGGGGCACTGCTCCAGGGCCTCGTCGACATTGCGCTTCAGGGGCACGATCTTGCCGCCGCGCAGGCCCTCGTCGGCGGTGATGACGATCCTGGAGTCGCAGTCCTGGATGCGGCCGGCGATCGAGTCCGGCGAGAAGCCGCCGAAGATCACGGAGTGGACGGCGCCGATCCGGGCGCAGGCCAGCATGGCCACGGCGGCCTGGGGGATCATCGGCAGGTAGATGGTGACCCGGTCGCCCTTCTGGACCCCGCGCGCCTTCAGCACATTGGCCATGCGGCAGGTTTCGGCGTGCAGCTGGCGGTAGGTGAGATTATCCCAGGGCTCGCCCTCGTCGCTCTCCCAGATGATGGCGACCTGGTCGCCGCGGGTGTCGAGGTGGCGGTCCAGGCAGTTGACCGAGACGTTCAGCACCCCGTCGGCATACCAGCGGATGTGGAAGGGGTGTTTGTGGAAGGAGGTGTCCTTCACCTGGGTGAAGGGGGTCATCCAGTCCAGGCGCTCGGCGACCTTGGTCCAGTAACCGTCGGGGTCGGTTTCGACCTGGGCGACTGCGGCATCATAGGTCTGCGCGTTCATCTTGGCCCGCTTGGCCCAGGCCGCGGGAACCGGGAAAACTTCGCCCTCGCTCACCGTTCATAACTCCCATCAAAACTTGGCTGCGAGTTATGCGGAGGGCGTCCGCCGGGCGCAACAGGCTGGGACAGAAATCAGCGTCGGGGGATCAGCTGTTCGAAGCCGGCGATCAGGCAGTTCAAGCCGAAGTCGAACTGGCCTTCGATATCCCCGCCCAGCTCGAAAGCCCCGATCGCCTGGGCGAAATAGGGATAGCGGCCGGTGGCCACCAGCCTATGGGCCAGCTCGTCATTGCCGTCGTGTCCGGTCAGCCGCCGTTGCAGGAGGTCGGCCTCCCCGATCACCCAGGTGATGATGTAGGTGACCCCCGTGCTCATGGCGTAGGCGGCGTTCTTGGGCGTCATCCCCGCCCGCATCAGGATGCCGAGGATGGTCTCGGCCTGTTCCATCATGTTGGGGCCGACGAAGAAGCCGTGCGGCAGCAGTCGGGCCGAGTCCCGCCGCGCCAGCAGGTGACTGCGCAGCTGATGGCACATGCGATGGATATCCTCGCGCCAGTCCCGCCCGTCGATCGCAAAGACCAGATCGGCCATCAGGTAGTCGAACAGCGCCACCTGCAGGGCGTCCTTGTTGGGGAAGTGCCAGTAGAGGGCCGGCGCCTGCACCTTTAGCTCGGCCGCCACCGCCCGCATGGTCAGGCCGTCGAACCCGTCGCGCTCCAGGACCCTGGCGGCGGCCTCGACCACCAGGTCGGGACTGAGTTGCGGACGAAGCTTGGACGCCGGGGGCATGGGCCGTTGGTCGATCATCGAAGCCGGCTTGTAAATCGAATTTAACGGCGTAAAGTCAGCTTAACGACGTTAAATGACCCTGGGAGGGCGCGATGAGCCTCGCCGAGCCGACGCCGAAACTGGCGGCCTCCGATCCGCCGCCCGCCCGCATGCCGCTGTTCGGCATGGAGAAGGCGGGGCGCAAGCACCCGTTCCCGAACATCCCGCCGCAGGCCTACGAGGTCCCGGTCCTGAAGGTGCCGACCATCACCGGGATCAGCTACTACGTGGTCAGCGATCCCGGCGGCGTGAAGCGGGTGCTGCTGGACAAGGTGGCGAACTATCCGAAGACCGAGCGGGAGCGGCGCTACTTCTCGGCCATGTTCGGTGACGGCTTGCTCTCCACCGACGGCGAGCTGTGGCGCACCCACCGCCGCACCATGGCGCCCTCCTTCTCGCCCCCCAGCGTCGCGTCCTATGCGCCGGCCATGGCCGCGAGCGCGCTGGCCTTCCGGTCGCGCTGGGACCAGCAGCCGGAGGGGGCGGAGATCGAGGTGGCCGAGGCCATGACCGACCTCACCCTGGAGATCATCGCGCGCACCATGTTCTCCACCGACGGCGCGACGGTCTCGGCCAATGTCCGGCACAGCATGGAACGCGCGATGGCCGAGCTGAACATGAACCTGCTGGATATCCTGCCGGTGATCGGCGACATCCGTTTCCGGGCCCGGGAAAAGCGCATCGCCGCGGTCTTCACCGAGATGGACGCCGACATCGCCCGGATGATCGAGGACCGGAAGACCAACCCCACCGACGGTCCCCAGGATCTGCTCAGCCGGCTCATCGAGGCCCGCGACAGCGAAGGCGGGGCGACGATGAGCGCCAAGGAAATCCGCGACCAGGTGGTGACCATCTTCCTGGCCGGGCACGAGACCACGGCGGCCAGCATGTGCTGGCTCTGGTACCTGCTCTCTCAGCATCCCGGCGTGGCCGCCCGCCTGCACGCGGAACTGGACACGGTGCTGGAGGGCCGGCCTCCGACCCATGAAGACCTGCCCAACCTGACCTATACGAAGATGGTGGTGGACGAGGCGATGCGGGTCTATCCGGCGGCGCCCGGCATCTCCACCCGGGTGGCTCTGGAGGCCGACGAGATCTGCGGCATGACCATTCCCAAGGGCGGCATGGTGGCCATCGCCCCCTGGATCCTGCATCGCCACAAGCTGCTGTGGGAGGATCCGGGCCGCTTTGATCCCGAGCGCTTCGCCAAGGATGCGCCGGAGCGTCCGCGTTTCGCCTACATGCCCTTCGGCGGGGGTCCGAAGGTGTGCATCGGGGCGACCCTGGCGACCACGGAGATCATGCTGATCCTGGCCACCCTGGCCCAGCGCTACAGCCTGGAGCTCAAGGCCGGCCATGAGGTGGAGGTCCAGCAACGGATCACCATGCGCCCGCGGGGCGGGCTGCCGATGCTGCTGCACCATCGGTAAGGCCGCTCCGCCTTACCGGCGCCGCTCGAACCGACTATGTGGGATGCACACCTGTTTCCCGCCTAGGACCGCTCCATGCTGCTGCACCTCTCCACCTGGCCCGAGATCGAAGCCTTCCTGGGCCGCTCCAAGACGGTGGTGATCCCGATCGGCTCCAACGAGCAGCATGGGCCGACCGGCCTGCTGGGCACCGACTGGCTGTGCCCGGAGATCATCGCCAACGAGGCCCAGAAGACCGGCGACATCCTGGTGGGGCCGACCTTCAACATCGGCATGGCGCAGCACCACCTGGGCTTCCCGGGCACGATCTCGCTGCGGCCGTCGACCTTCATCGCCGCCATCGGCGACTGGTGCCGCTCGCTCGGGCACCACGGCTTTGAGAAAATCTATTTCCTCAACGGCCACGGCGGCAATGTCGCCACCATCGAGGCGGCGTTCTCCGAGCTCTATGCTGAGGCGAGCTTCGCCGACCGGCCGCGCGGCTTCTCGATGAAGCTGAAGAACTGGTGGGAGCTGCGGGGGGTGCTGGCGCTCGCCAACCGCCAGTTCCCGGTGGGTCACGGCAGCCATGCGACGCCCTCGGAGATCGCGGTGACCCAGTGGGCCTATCCCGACGCCATCAAGACCGCCAACTACGCGCCGCAGATCGCGCCCACCGGCCCGATCCGCGAGGCGCTGGATTTCCGCGCCCGCTATCCCGACGGCCGCATGGGGTCCGACCCGGCCCTGGCCACGCCCGAAAAGGGCGGTGAGCTGGTGGCGACCGCCGCGACGGGCCTGATCGAGGACGTGAACGCCTTCTCGGCGGAGGTCGCGCCGGGCTGAGCTGGCAGGGGAGGGGGCTAGCCCTTAGAAGCTCGAGCCGGGCATCGCCAGGCGCGGCGGGCCCTTCTTCTTGGGTTGGCCGGTCCAGTCGAGGTCTTCGGCCTTCAGCAGGGCGCCGGCGTCGCGGGCGGCGTCGGCCACGGTGACCAGGGCTTCCTGTTTGACCGTTTCGGACTGGGGCCCGCCGGCCGGCGTGTGGCCATCGGCGCCCTTTGGCGCCTTGGTCAGGACGGCTTCCTCCACCGGCAGAGCCTCCTGGAGATTGTCCCGGGCCAGGGAGGCCTCGATCTTCGGGGCGGTGGCGTAGCGGTCCAGGGCGGCGATCTGCATCCCCTCCGCCTCGGTGCCGAGATACTTGCCGGAGAAGGCGGGGGGCAGGCCCGAGCCGCCGGTCCAGCGATAGAAGATGTGGGCGCCGATGGTGCCGACCTTGACCAGGCTGGGGCTCCAATAGGCCGCGACATAGTTGGCGTGATAATGGGTGGCGGTGCCAACCTTCTTCATCACGAAGCCGTTGAGGGCCGCCGAGGCGACGCTGCGGGCGCGCAGCCAGCCGGCTTCCTGCGGCTGACGGTTCATCGCCCCATCGCAGGTGAAGCTGAACTGGCAGCCGGTGGTGCGGTTGGAGCCCTGGAAGACCACACCGCAGACCGTCTTGGGGTAGGCCGGGTGGCGCATGCGGTTCAGCACGACCTGGGCCACGGCGCGCTGGCCGTCGACGCTTTCCCAGGCGGCTTCGTAATAGATGGCCGCCGTCAGGCAATCGATGGCCCGGGCCTCGTCCAGCATGCCGCCGGTCTTCAGCTTGAAGGGCCGGGACGCCGGGTTGGGCAGGACCGAGGTCGGGTTGGCCAGGTTCCAGGCGCGGGCCTGATCGGGATCGAGGTCCTGCAGGCGGATGACCGCGGCGTCGCCCGCCACACCTTCGGGCAGGGTCGCGGCGTCGGTTTTGATCGCGTCGCCCGAGGCGGTCATCAAACCCCCCATGCGGGGTTCGACGCGGCTGGCGAGGGAGAGCATCGACGGGTCCATGCCGGCCTTCAGGCGGGCGAAGGCCTCGGCCGAGACCTCGCCCTTGGTCAGAAGGGCCAGGCGTTCATTGCGGCCGTCCGGCGCCGCGGCGACGGCGATGCCGGCCGTCAGGACCGCCACCAGGGCAAGCTCCACACCCACGAGATGGATCGCATCGCGTCGCGGCAGCCGGCTGGTGGCAGTCTGCAAGATGTGACGGAAGCGGTTCAGCACGGCGGTGTTCTCTCCTGGGACAGTGCACTGCAGCAACAGCAATCCGCACGCCATAAACCCGAATTGGGGGCCGCGCTACCTGGATTCTTTTATTTTGCATTAACTATGCCGGGTTTGGCCCGCGAAACAGTCGGCCCGCGCCCGGGAGTCCCGGGGCGGGCCTGGAGAGCAAGCCGTCAGCAGAGCTCGACAGTAATCAGCGCGGGATCTCGCGGACCTTGGTCAGGGCCACTTGGCGGTAGACGGCGGTGATATCGAAATATCGCCGGAAGACTCCGTGGAAGTGATCGACCGCCTGCTTGACGCCCGGCCCCCCGATCTCGCTTTCATGGTGCCAGTAATCGTCCAGCACCATCATCCCGCCGACCTCCAGCAGGGCCGCGCAATAGGCCAGGTCCACGCCCACGGCCCAGGCGGTATGAGATCCATCGATGTAGATCAGGTCGTAGGTCTCGCCCCGCTCCAGCATCTTGGGCAGCTCGTAGGTCGAGAAGCCTTTGTGGGTGGTGAGTTTCGAGAAGCCGAGCTTGGCGGTGTTGCGGGCGAAGCGCGGCTCCACCGCGTGGTACTTCTCTTCCGGGTTCAGGTCCTGGTCGAACCAGGGATCGATCACCGTGACGTCAAGCTTGGCCGGCAGCAGCCAGTCCATGAAGGCCAGGTTGCGCCCCTCATAGGCGCCGATCTCCATGTAGCGGACCGATCCGCGCTTGGCCGCGAAGTCGCGCAGCAGGGGCGAGACGAAGGGAATGTTCTGGTCGGCCCACCCCTCGGTGAACTCGAAGTTCATCGCCTTGCAGTGGGCGGCGAAGGCCGCGGCGTCGTCATCGGCGCGCGGCGTGGCCAGCATGGTCTTGGCGAACTGCGGGGCGAACCGATGGTTCATGGTCGCCAGGGCGCGAAGGGCGTCAGCCATGACAGGCTCCTCTTAGGTCTCAAGGACAAGAGGCTTAGCCTTGGCGGGTTAAGGAAGAGTCAGGCCGTGAGGACTTCGCCGTCCACCACCGCCACCGGCCAGGGGCGCAGGTGATCGTCGGCGCAGGGGCCGGCCACGCAGAGCCCGTCGGAGGGGCGGAACATCGCCCCGTGCGCGGCGCAGATGATCCGGTCGCCCCCCCGGGTCAGATAGCGGTCGTCCATGACGGCCAGGGGCCAGCCATTGTGCGGGCATGAGTCGACATAGCCGGTGATGGCGTCGCCCTGGCGCACCAGGAAGCCCGCGAACAGGGCGCGCTCATTGCGGAATCGGAAGCCCTTGGCCCCGGGATCGGCCAGGTCGGTCACCGCGCAGAGGCGCTGGCCGGCGGGGGGCCTGGCCGGGTTGTCGGGCTCGTCGCGGTTCACAGGTTTCCGATGGTCGCGCGGAAGGGCAGGATCTGCACGCTCTGGAACAGGCCGGCCAGGGTGTAGGGATCGTCGCGGTTGAAGGACCGCGCCACCTCCTCGGTTTCGCCCTCCATCACCAGCAGGGAGCCGGCCATGTCGCCCTTGTCGTCCAGGATCGGGCCCCCCAGCTTCACGACGCTGGAAAAGGTCCCGGCATAGGCCAGGTGGGCCGGCCGGGTGGCCATTCGCAGGTCCAGCGAGTCCGGCTTGTCGAGGCAGATCATCACGAAGAGGGCCATGGGCGGTTCCTTCAGAATTCGGTCTTGAGCGGTCGCGACAGCAGACCAGCGATGGCGGCGTCGATATCGGCCTCGCCCGCCAGGATGGCGGCCACGGCGTCGCAGATGGGGATTTCGACGCCATGCTTGGCGGCCAGGCCGCGCACGGCCGGCGCCGAGGCGACACCCTCGGCCACCGCGCCGCCCAGGCTGGCCAGCGCCTCGTCCAGGGTCATCCCCTGGCCCAGGGCCAGGCCGATGCGGTTGTTGCGCGACTGGGTGCTGGAGCAGGTGAGCACCAGGTCGCCCAGGCCGCAGAGCCCGGCCACCGTCTCGGCCTCGCCCCCCAGGGCCTGCGCCAGCCGGGTGAGTTCGGCGAAGCCCCGGGTGATCAGGGCCGCGTGGGCGCTGCGGCCCAGGCCTCGGCCTTCGACGATCCCGCAGGCGATGGCCAGCACGTTCTTCACCGAGCCGCCGATCTCGGCGCCGATCATGTCGGTGGCCAGGTAGGGCCGGAACAGCGGGCTGGCGATGGCCTCGGCCAGGTCGCGCCCCAGGTCCTCGTCGGGGCAGGCCAGGGTCACGGCGGTGGGCAGGCCTCGGGCCACCTCGCCGGCGAAGCTCGGTCCCGACAGCACGGCGGGGCAGGCGTCGGGCAGGGTCTCGGCCAGGACCTCGGTCATTAGCTTCAGCGACCCCTGCTCCACCCCCTTGGCGCAGAGCAGGATCGGCACGCCCTTCCGCGCATGGGGCGCGAAGGCCGCGAGACTGGACCGCAGATGCTGGGCGGGGGTGACGTTGAGGATCAGGTCGCAGGACGCCAGCTCGGCCATGTCGCCCGTGGCGGCGACGGGGCTGTCGAAGGCGATCCCCGGCAGGAAGACGCTGTTCTCGTTTCGGGTGCGGATGGCGTCCACCACCTCGGCCTCGCGGGCCCAGAGGGTGGTGGTCAGCCCGGCGCGGGCGCAGACCAGGGCCAGAGCGGTGCCCCAGGCGCCGCCGCCGATCACGCCTGCTGTCGTCATGCTCATGCCTTGGCGCCCTTGCGTCCGAATGCGTGGGTAGGATTGGACAACGCCGCAGCGGCGTCCAAGGGCCAACGCGGCCGCGCGGGCGCGTCCAGGGGGTCTGTCATGCCCAGGGCCAGCCGCTCGGCGCCGGCCAAGGCGATCATGGCGGCGTTGTCGGTGCAGTAGGCGAGCGGCGGGGCGTTGAAGGAAAAGCCGCGGGCCTTGGCGGTCTCCATCAGCTTGGCCCGAACCGCCCCGTTGGCCGCCACCCCGCCGGCCACCACGAAGCGCAGGTCGTGGTTCCCCCTGGCGATGGCGTAGGCGGCCATGGCCCGGTCGGTGCGGTCTGACAGCTGGCGGGCGATGGCGGTCTGGACGCAGGCGGCCAGGTTCTTGCGTTCGACCTCGGTGGTGACCGTCTCAGCCAGCCGCGCGGCGGCGGTCTTCAGGCCGGAGAAGGAAAAGTCGCAGCCGTCGCGGCCCAGCAGGGCGCGGGGCAGGGTGAAGGCGGTGGGATCGCCGCCGACCGCCAGCTTTTCCAGGGCCGGCCCGCCGGGATAGGGCAGGCCCAGGCTCTTGGCGATCTTGTCGAAGGCCTCGCCGGCCGCGTCGTCGATGGTGGAGCCCAGGCGCTTGCAGGCGCCAATGCCCTCCACGGCCAGGAGCTGGCAATGCCCGCCGGAAACCAGCAGCAGCAGGAAGGGATAGGGAATGTCGGCGGCCAGGCGCGCGGAGACCGCGTGGCCCTCCAGGTGGTTCACCGCGATCAGCGGCAGGCCGCGCGCCAGGGCCACCGCCTTGCCGAAGGACAGCCCCACCATCACCCCGCCCACCAGGCCGGGGCCGGCGGTGGCCGCCACGCCGGAGAGGTCGCCATAGGTCACGCCCGCCTCGCTCATGGCCTGGCCCGCTATGGCGTCGATGGACTCCACATGGGCCCGGGCGGCGATCTCGGGCACCACGCCGCCATAGGGGGCGTGGGCGGCGATCTGGCTGGCGATGACGCTCGACAGAATCTCCACGCGCCCGTCGGCGCGGCGGCGCAGCACCGAGGCGGCGGTTTCGTCGCAGCTGGTTTCGAGGCCCAGGAGGATAAGGTCGGTCATCTGCGTTGCGGCTTGGGGTTCCGTCCTGTAGCCAACGGCTCAGTCCCCCGCCGAGGTAGCCCTCCCGCCGTGTCCACGCAACCTGTCCGGATCGGAGCCCGCGGCTCCAAGCTTTCGCTGGCCCAGGCCGGCATGATGCAACGCCGTATCGCCGCCGCCCTCGGCGCAGCCCCCGAGGACGCCGAGCGCGTCGCTCCGCTGATCATCATCACCACCACCGGCGACCGGGTGCAGGACCGCCGCCTGCTGGAGATCGGCGGCAAGGGGCTGTTCACCAAGGAAATCGAGGAGGCGATGCTGGAGGGGCGTATCGACTGCGCCATCCACTCGCTGAAGGACATGCCGGCGGTCTGCCCCGACGGCCTGACCATCGCCGCCATCCCCGAGCGGGAAGACCCCCGCGACGCCTTCCTGTCCTTCAAGGCCGACCGTCTGGAGGATTTGCCCCAGGGCGCCGTGCTGGGCACCGCCTCGCTCCGCCGACAAGCGCAGTCCCTGCACCGCCGCCGCGATCTCGACGTCCAGATGCTGCGGGGCAATGTCGACACCCGGCTGGCCAAGCTGCAGGCCGGGGACGCCGACGCCATCCTGCTGGCCATGTCGGGCCTCAACCGCCTGGGCCTGGGCCACCTGCCCCGGAGCCTGATCGATCCCATCGAGGTTCCCCCGGCCCCCGGCCAGGGCGCCCTGGCCATCGAGACCCGGACCGCCGATATCGACCTGCCCTGGCTCGAGGCGGTGCGTCACGCCGGGACCACCATCGCCGTCGCCGCCGAGCGCGGCGCGCTGATGGCCCTGGAAGGCTCCTGCAAGACCGCCATCGGCGCCCATGCCCGCCTGCTGGGGGACCGCATCCACCTGATCGTCGAGGCCCTGTCGCCCGACGGCGTCCACCGATTCCGCCGCGAGGGCGACGCCCTGCTGGCCGGCGACCATGAGGCCGTGGCGCGGGAACTCGGCCTGGCGCTCGGCGCCCAGGTGCTCGAGGAAGGCGGCGACCTGCTCGCCCTTCATGAGGCATGAAGACCGCTCAGGGTTGCGTTATGGCTGAGCTTGGCTCAACCGTGTCGGGACGATGAGCACCCGCAAGATCTGGATCACCCGCGCCCAGCCCGCCGCCGAGACCACGGCCGCCCGCGTCCGCGCCTTGGGCCATGAACCGTTCATCGCGCCCTTGCTCAGGGTCGAGCCGGTGGAGGGCGTGGAGGTGGATCTGCGCGGGGTCTGCGCGCTGGCCTTCACCAGCGCCAATGGCGTGCGGGCCTTTATCGAGGCGACGCCCGAGCGGTCGCTGCGGGTCTTCGCCGTCGGCGCCGCCACCGCCCAGGCGGTTCGCGCCGCGGGCTTCAAGAACGTGCTGTCGGCCGATGGCGACGTCGAGGCCCTGGCCGAGGGCATCGCCGCCCGCAAGCGCGACCTGAAGGGCTGCGTCCTGCATCCGGGCGCCGCCGAACCGGCCGGCGACCTGGTGGGCGCGCTGCAGGCCCACGGCATCGAGGCCCGGCGGCTGGTCCTCTACGACACCGGCCCGGCCGAACTGACGGCGGAAGAGCTGGCCAGCCTGCCCGAGATCGACGCCGTCCTGCTGCACTCCCCCAAGGCCGCCCAGGCCCTGGCCGCCATGCTGAAGGCCTCGCCCCAGCCGCGGATGCGGGCCCTGTGCCTTTCCAAGGCGGTGATGAAGCCCCTGGCCCGCACCAAGATGGCGGCCAAGATGTTCGCACCCTTTCCTCTCGAAGCGGCGCTGCTGAATCTGATAGATCGGTAGATCATGAGCGTCACGCCGGACCCGACAGAGCCTTCGCCGCCCCATGGCGGCCCTGCGCGGCTGCCGACGCTCTGGATAGTGGCCGCGTTCGGCCTGGTCTGCCTGGTGGCCGGCTACGCCCTGTCGCGGTTCGGCCCGCACGTCTTCCCGATCAAGCCTCGGCCCAGCGTCAGTTCCGATCTCGCCAATCTCCGGCCCCTGGCCCCGGTCCAGACCTATCCCGCCGATGAGCCGCCCCCGCTGGAGGTCGCGCTCGCGGCCCCGAACGCCGAGGCGATGCAGCAGCTCGCCCGGCGGATCGACGCCCTGGAGGCCGAGCAGTCGCGCACCGCCGAGGCCGCCGCCTCGGCCCTGGCCGCCGCGGCCCTGATGGAGGCGGCCCAGACCTCGCGGCCCTTCGCCGAGGAACTCGCGGCCCTGGACGCGGTCTCGCCGCCCTCGGCTGAACTGCGCGCCCTGCGCCGCGTGGCCGAGCGCGGCGCCCCCAGCCGCGCGGCCCTGGCCGCCAGCTTTCCCGAATATGCCGCCCGCGCCGCCGGCGCCGCCCGCGCGCCCGGTGACAGCGCCGGCCTGATGGCCCGACTGGGCGCCGCGCTCCGCCGCGTGGTCACCCTGCGGCAGGTGGGAGACGTGCCGGGTAAGGGCGTCGACGCCCTGCTGGCCCGCGCCGAACGCCAGGTGGAAGAGGGCGACCTCGACCATGCCCTGCGGACCCTCGACGGTCTGCCTCCGGGCGGCCGTGAGGCGCTGGCGCCCTGGCGCGCCGCCGCCGAGACGCGGGCCGACATTGATCGCCGCATCTCGGCGGTCCGCGTCCAGGCCCTGGAGGATCTCGCCCGGCTGGCCCGGAGCGGCGCATGATCCGCACGGCCCTGGTCATCTTCCTAGTGGTGGCCGTGGCCACCGCGATCCTGGCCATCACCGGCGAGCCCGGCCACGCCAGCATCATCTGGCTGGGGTGGCGGGCCGATATGACCGCCGCGGCCATGGTCCTGATCACCCTGGTGGGCGCGCTCGCCACCATGATCGGCTGGCGCCTGTTGCTGTGGATCATGGAGGCGCCGCGCCGGGCCGAGCGGGCGCGGGCCGAAGACCGCCGCCGCCAGGCCAATGAGGCCCTGACCCGCGGCTTCCTGGCCGCCGCCGCCGGAGATGGTTCGGAGGCGCGCCGCCTGGCCCTGAAGGCCGCCGATCTCGCCGACGAGGCGCCCGGCCTGGTCCGGATACTGGCCGCCCAGGCGGCCGAGGCCGCGGGGGACGCCGTCGCGGTCCAGGCCGCCTATTCCGCCATGCTGGGCTTCCCCGAGATGCGCCTGGCCGGCCACAGGGGGCTGATGGCCCAGGCCCTGGCCCAGGGCGACAAGGCCACCGCCGTGGGGCACGCCGAGCAGGCCTATGGGTTGGGCCGCACCGCCCGCTGGGCCTGGCGCGCCGTGCTGGAGGCCCGCCTGGAGGCCGGCGACTGGGACGGGGCGCTGGAACTGGTCAAGAGCGCGCTGGACCGCAAGATCGTCTCTCCCATCGTCGCCGACCGGGCCCGCGCCGCCCTGCTGGCCGCGTCGGCCGCCCAGCTGGAAAACTCGGCCGAGCCCAGGGCGCGGTCCCAGGCCACGGACTATGCGGTCGAGGCCGCCAAGCTGCAGCCGGGCTTCGCGCCGGGGGTGGTGATGGCCGCCCGCCTGCTGGCCGCCGACGGCAAGGCGGGCCGCGCCGCCCAGGTCCTGGAGACGGCCTGGAAGGCCGCGCCCCATCCGGCCTTGTGGCTGGCCTATCGTGACCTGAAGACCAACGAGACGCCGCGCCAGCGGGCCGAACGGCTCGGCGACCTGGCGCAGCTGAATCCCGGCGCCCGCGAGAGCCGCATCCTCTTCGTCGAGCAGGCCCTGATCAACGGCGTCCCGATCCGCGCCCGCGAGGCCGCCAAGGCCCTGGAGGACGAACCGCTCACCCGGCGCGTCGCCGGCCTGTTCGCCCGCGTCGCCTTCGCCGCCGGCAAGCCCGACGAGGCCAGGGTCTGGATGGCGCGCGCGGTGGGGGCGCCGCAGGAGCCGGACTGGACCGATCTCGACCCCGAGGGCCAGGCCTTCGCCTACCTGCCCGCCGACTGGGCGCGGCTGACGGCGGTCTATGCCGAGACCGGCGAACTGATCCACCCGCGCCACGAGCGGGCCGAGAAGACCATGACCGAGCTGCCGGAGCTCCCGATCTCCTATGCGGATTCAGCCCCGTTCCTGGCCGGCCAGGAGGCCACGCCGCCGCCCTATGAGGTGGACGAGGGCCTCTATGACGACGACGAGCCGGAACCCCCGCCACCCCCGCCGATAAGCCAAAGACGCTCCCCTGCGAGGCGCCGCTTGGCGAGCGCGCCGAGAGCAGCTAAATAGGCGCTCCCGCGCGGGCCGGTTCGCCGCTCCGCGCGTCAGGCCGCTTTAGCTCAGCTGGTAGAGCACATCATTCGTAATGATGGGGTCAGGTGTTCGAGTCACCTAAGCGGCACCACTTCTTCCCTCCGATCCTGAAATCCAGGCGCCCCGTCGCCGGCGAATCACGTCAGGGATTCGCCACCCCCCGCGACGGACCCGGCCCATGGATGACCCCAGGCACATCCGGCTGATCTCCCGGCTGTCGATGGACTATGTGATCTCGATCTACAGCGCGGTGCTGCGCGGCGGGGCGCATGATCCCCTCGACGCCCTGATCCTCTCGACCGTCGCGGTGGCCAATGTGGCCCACCTCGGCTCCGACCCGGCCCTGTCCCTGCGCTATGGGGCGATCGACCAGCCCGAGCCCTTCGAGATCAAGCGGCCCATCAGCCGTAACGCCGTGGCGCTGTCGCTCGGCCTCTCCTACGAGACCGCGCGGCGACGCATCCAGAAGCTGATCGACGCCGGGTCCTTGATCGACACCGAGGACGGGCTGGTGGGGGCCAACGAGGTCCTCAATCCGGAGATGGTCCTGGCCATGGCCAAGCAGAACGCCACCCTGCTCAGGCGCATGGTGCGGCTGATGCGGGAGGCCGGGGTCGAGATCTAACCCCGGACATCATGATCTCGCCAGATCGGGCGGTCAGGGCTCTTTGTCCCGGCGGCGCCGGATTCGAGATCCTGTTCGCTCTATGCTCTTGTAATTCATCGCAAATTTACAAGAACTGAAGCGTTCGAAGTGATGGGGTCAGGTGTTCGAGCCACCTAAGCGGCGCCACTTCTTCCTGTAAAGTCAAAGAGTTCAACGCCTGAAGCGGCCCCCTGGCGCGGCCGTTCGGGCTTGGCGGGGGCGTATCATGGCGCGATACATACTGACTGGCGCGCCCGGGGCGGGGAAGACCGCCCTGCTGCGGTTGCTGGAACGGCGCGGCTGCGCGGTGGTCGAGGAGGCGGCCACCGACGTCATCGCCCTGGAACAGGCGCTCGGGCGGCCCGAACCCTGGACCGATCCCGGCTTCATCGACCGGATCGTGGCCTTGCAGGTGCAGCGGCAGAGGTTGGTGGGAGACGGCGTCTTCGACCGCTCGCCGATCTGCACCTGGGCGCTCGGCGAATTCTTGGGGTTTCCGCCCTCGCCCGCCCTGCGGGCGGAGATCGAGCGCATCGAGGCCGAGCAGATCTATGAGGCCCAAGTGTTCTTCATCCAGAACCTGGGCTTCGTGACCCCCACGGCGGCCCGCCGGATCAGCTATCCGGACGCGCTGCGGTTCGAGGCGGTCCACCTCGAGGCCTACCGCCGTTTCGGCTACGAGCTGATGATGATCCCGCCGGGCGACCTTGCCGCCCGCGCCGATCAGGTCTTGGCGAACACGCCCTTCCAATAGGCGCGCATGGCCTCGATGGCCGGGCGCAGACCCACCGTCTGGGCCTCGGCGTGGGCGCCGACCCCGTGGTGCAGGTGGGGGCTGGAGATCGACTCCCAGATCACCTTGGTGACGTCTTCCACTGAGCCGGGCACCGACTGGGCCTCCTCGATGGCGCTGCGGAACACCTGACCCTCGGCGTTGGCGGTGGAGTCCAGCAGGGGGGTGTCGATATAGCCCGGCATGATGCAGACCACCCGGACGCCGAAGCGGGAATATTCCAGGTCCAGCGCCTCCGACAGGCCGCGCACCGCGAACTTGGTGGCGCCGTAGACCGCCAGGCGCGGCGGGCCCGACAGGCCCGAACTGGAGGCGATATTGACCAGCACCGAGTCCTTGGTCGCCTTCAGCAGCGGCAGGGCGGCGTAGCTGCCATAGATGACGCCGCGCAGATTGACGTCGATCTGCAGGTCCCAGTCGGCGGAGGTCTGGGTCTCGAACCAGCCGTAGCGGGCCAGGCCCGCATTGTTGATCATCACGTCCAGTCGGCCGCCGCTGGCCTTGGCGAAGCGGGCCAGGGCCAGGCCCCAGGCGGCTTCGTTGCGCACGTCCAGGCGGATGGCGACGACCTGGCCGGGATCGAACTCGGCGGCGGCCTTGGCCAGGGCATCCTCATCCACATCGGATAACCCGACGAAATAGCCCTCGGCGGCGAAACGCTTGGCGGTGGCCAGGCCGATGCCGCTGGCGGCGCCGGTGATGAAGCAGGCTTTCGTGGCCATTCGTCGCAAGTCCCCGTGGTCAGGCGGGGAGCATGTCGGCCCTGGCGGTCAGGCCGTCAAGCGCGACGCAGCAGCACCGCACCCGTCCAGCCGGCCTCGGCCAGCAGCTTCACGCCGTTGGTTTCCAGGGCCCTGGTCAGGCGCTTCTGGGTGGTTCCGTGGGCGGGGCGGCCGTTCTCGAACTGCGAGATGGTGGTGAAGGCGACGCCGGACTTCTCGGCCAGATCCTTCAGACTCCAGTCGAGGAGGGCGCGGCCGGCGCGGCAGCATTCGGGGGTCAGCATGGCGGGAGCTCCCTGGGACTCAGCGTGAATCCTCGCCCCCGAGCGTTAAAAATTCATCGCCAGCGGCGTTTGCCGTGCGGCGGCCGGTCGCCTACGCCTTGCCCCGCCGGAGCAAGAGGCCTAGTTCCGGGGGCGGCGCCTGTCGCCCAAGATCTAAAAGCGCCATGACCGACGAACCTCGCCCCCGCAAGATCCTCAGCCTGAAGAACCCGCCGACGCGGCCGCTGGGTCCCGAGCCGATCCGCAAGGCCGCGCCGCCCCCGCCTCCACCGCCGCCGCCCGCCCAGGTCTTCGCCTGGAAGTGCAAGCCCTGCGGGGCTGGCTTCAATGTCAGCGACGAGCTGGATGGTGACGTCGTGATCCGCTGCCCGTCCTGCAACGCCAAGATCGGCGTGGTGGCCGATTTCCGCGCCGATCCGATCCCTACCAAGCTGCGCGCCCGGCCGGTCGCGCCTAGAGCTTAGAGGCCACTTCGCTCATCACCGGGCCGATCTCGTCGTTCAGCACCAGGTCGGCCATGCCGTCGATATCGGTGGGCTCGCGGTTGAGGATGGCCAGGGCCGCGCCATTGCGCTTGGCGATCTGCGGCAGGGCCGCGGCCGGATAGACCACCAGGGACGATCCCAGCACCAGGAACAGGTCGCTGTTCAACGCCTCCAGCTCGGCCTTGCGCAGCACCTGCGGCTTCAGCTGCTGGCCAAAGGAGATGGTGGCGGTCTTCACGATGCCGCCGCAGGCCTGGCAGACCGGCAGGTCTGAGGTCGCCTCAAAACGCGCCCTCAGGTCGGCCAGTTCGTGCCGCGTCCCGCAGTCGAGGCAGGTCGCATAGCTGGCGTTGCCGTGCAGCTCGATCACCCGCGAGGCGGGGAGGCCGCTATCCTGGTGCAGGTTGTCGACGTTCTGGGTGATGACGCTGGAGAGCTTGCCGGCCTCCATCAGACGGACCAGGGCGTAGTGGCCCTCATTGGGCGCGGCGCCCACCCAGCCGGCGCGGCCGGAAAAGGCCCGGCCCCAGGCCTCGCGGCGCTTCTGAGGATCGGCCACGAAGTCCTGGAACAGGATGGGGCTCATCTTGCTCCACACCCCGCCCGGCGAGCGGAAGTCCGGAATGCCCGATTCCGTGGAGATGCCCGCCCCCGTGAAGGCGACGATCCGGCGCGCCTCGCCGATCATCCGCGCCAGGTCCTGCCGTGCCTCCAGGGCCATACGCCTCACCGAGCCTTGAAATAGGTGTCCGGCGCGCTGGTGAAATCGTCGAAGTCAGCGACGCAGGTCAGCCATTCCTTCTGCTGGGCCACGACGTCCTCGCGGCGGTCGTTGACCGAGGCGCGCAGGGCGTACCAGGCGTAGGGGTGGTTGTCCTTGTTGAGGTAGGCGGGGCACAGATAGGCGTTGCGGTTCCAGAGATTGATCTGCTCGGCGTTCACCAGGTCGTCGTCGTCCCAGCCGAGCTGGTAGACCACCAGGCCGCAGGCGGTCTTGGCCGTGTCGCATTTCAGGAAGTTGACCTCGAAGATCAGCTTGCCCACCAGGCCCTTGATCCAGGGTTCGCCCTTGTCGTCGACCTTCAGTTCGCCGCTCGCGCCATTGGTCTGCAGCACCGCCAGGATGTCGGCGGGCTTACGGGCGTCAAAGGCCCAGGCGGGCGTGGTGGAGGCCAGCAGAGCGGCTGTGAGCGCCGCGGCCCCGGCGATGCTGTGGAATATCATGTCGTGTCCCCCTTGCCGCCAGCCTAGTCGCGCGAGGACCGGACCCGCAACCCCTTGGATCGACTCCGAAAAACCCGCGGCGCCGTTAATGAAATCGAGCAGGTTCATAGGGATACTGGTGAAAATCGACCCCGAACAGAACGATTGGGAAGAGTTCTAAGCATGGACAACTCCAGGATCCCGCAGCCGGGCGCCGAACTGATCTCGGTCCGCATCGGCGATCAGTCCTACGCCATCGACATCATGGCGGTGCGTGAGATCCGCGGCTGGACCGCGGCCACGCCCCTGCCCCATGCGCCGCCCCACGTGCTGGGGATGATGAACCTGCGCGGCGCCATTCTGCCGGTGATCGACCTTGGCGGCCGCCTGGGCCTTGGCCCGGCCGAACCCAACTCCTCCTCCGTGGTGGTGGTGGCCCAGATCGGCGAGGCCCAGGTGGGTCTGGTGGTGGACGCGGTCTCCGACATCCTCACGGTGACCCCGGGCCTGATCCAGTCGCCCCCCGATATCGGCGGGGAAATCCTCAACTACGTCAACGGCGTCATGACCACCGACACCGGCATCGTCAGCCTGCTGTCGCTGGACAATGTCCTGCCCCCCGAGCCCATCGTTCTCGCCGCGGCCTGAGGAGGCTGCCCGCTTTTTGCGCGCACCCCGAAAAATTGTGCCTGCACAACAGGCAAAGACTCCTGTAGCCAAGGCCTCCTGACCAGTTGGGGGGACGGGGCATGACGGTTCGGACGCTGACGCGCTTGGGCGCGCTGATCGCAGGCTTGGCGCTGGCGTCTCCCGCCCTGGCGCAGGGGGCGGCTCCGGCCATCGATCACGGCGACACCGCCTGGATCCTCAGCGCCACGGCGCTGGTCCTGTTCATGACCCTGCCCGGACTGGCGCTCTTCTACGCCGGGCTGGTGCGGTCCAAGAACGTGCTGTCGGTGATGACCCACTGCGTGGCCATCGCCTGCCTGGCCTCGGTGCTTTGGCTGCTGGGGGTCTACAGCCTGGCCTTCTCCGGGACCGGACCGCTGATCGGCGACCTGGCCAAGTTCGGGCTGATCTCCGTGGGCCGCGACGCGGTGACCGGCGTCCTGCCGGAGAGCGTCTTCTTCGCCTTCCAGATGACCTTCGCCATCATCACCCCGGCCCTGATCGTCGGCGCCTTCGTCGAGCGCATCAAGTTCTCCGCCGTGCTGCTGTTTTCCGCCCTGTGGCTGATCGTGGTCTATGCGCCGGTCTGTCACTGGGTCTGGGGCGGGGGCTGGCTCGCCCAGATGCACGTCATGGACTATGCGGGCGGCCTGGTGGTCCACGCCACGGCCGGGGTCTCGGCCCTGCTGATCGCCTGGCGGCTTGGCCCGCGCGACGGGTTCCCGCGGGATCTCTCGCCGCCGCACAATCCGGGCATGACCATGATGGGCGCCGGCATGCTGTGGGTCGGCTGGTACGGCTTCAACGCCGGCAGCGCCCTGGCCGCCGACGGTAATGCGGGCGCGGCTCTGATCGCCACCCACCTCTCGGCGGCCACGGCGGGCCTGGTCTGGGCCGCGATCGAGTGGAAGCGCTTCGGGCGGCCCAGCATGGTGGGCCTGGTCACCGGCGTGGTGGCCGGCCTGGCAACCGTCACCCCGGCGTCCGGCTTTGTCGGCCCCCTGGGCGGCGTGATCCTGGGCGCCGCGGGCTCGCTGATCTGCTATCAGGCCGTGGACCTGGTGAAGCACCGGATGAAGATCGACGACAGCCTCGACGTCTTCGCCGTCCATGGCGTGGGCGGCATCCTGGGGACCCTGCTGGTGGCGGTGCTGGCCGCGACCAACCTCGGCGGCGCGGGCTATGCCGAAGGGGTCACCATGGGCTCCCAGGCGGTGACCCAGGTGCTGGGCGTGCTGGCGGTCTGCGCCTGGTCGGGGATCGCCACCCTGGTCCTGGTCTTCCTGGTCCGCCGCACCGTGGGCCTGCGGGCCGGCGACGACGCGGTGGACGAGGGGCTGGACATGTCGGCCCACGGTGAGCGGGCCTACAATCCCTAGAGCATGTCAGGCGTAAGTGGGAACCGGTTCGCCGCCCGGACATGCTCTAGATTCAAGAAGCTAGACCCTTTTTATCCGATCAGGTTGTTTCAACCTGATCCGGAAAGGGTCTAGGGCCTAGGCCCAAAGGCCAAGGCGAGGTCGGCCTCCGTGGCGTCGTCGACCTCGATCATCTTGACCCGCGCCGTCTCGCCTGAGGCGATGCGCAGGGACGACTTGGGCCGCTTGAGCGATTTGGCGAGGAAGGCCAGCAGGGCGGCGTTGGCCGCGCCCTCGGCGGCCACGGCGCTGACCCGCACCTTCAGATAGGGGCGGCCCTCGGCGTCGAGGGCCCAGCCGTCCGCCCTGTCCCGGCCGCCCTTGGGCGTCACCCGGACGGGCAGGCGCATCAGCCCATCAGGGCGACGAGCGGCCCGAACGCCATGGGCAGCAGGTAGGCCTTGATGCCCTGCAGGATCAGCAGGACGATGATCGGGCTGATATCCACGCCTCCCAGCGGCGGAATGATCCGCTGGAACGGCGCCAGGATCGGCCGGGTCACGGCGTCCAGGAACTTGGCGATATTGTAGACCACCTGATTGCGCAGGTTGATCACATCGAAGGCCACCAGCCACGAGATGATGGCGTTGGCGAAGATCGCGAAGATCAGCAGGCTCAGAAGCGAACTGACGATGAAATAGAGGAAACTGCCCATGGCGTGGGTTTAAAGGGGCCCGCGGGGGGCTGGCAAGCCGCTGCGTCGCCATCGCGCATTTCTGCCGCTTGACAGGAGGGGTCGTAAAACGCTTATTCCGCGCCTCCTGGGGCCGTAGCTCAGATGGTAGAGCGCCTCGTTCGCAATGAGGAGGTCAGCGGTTCGATTCCGCTCGGCTCCACCAGGAACCTTCCCTGAATCCGGGCCGGGGCGCCTTGCCGCCTGGGCCGGCGCCTGCCACAAACCGCGTCGGTCGGCCTTGGGGGGCGGATGGTCTTCTCGTCCATCATCTTCATCTTCTATTTTCTGCCCGTCTTCCTGCTTGGCTATTATGTCAGCGGCTGGCGGACCGGCGCCCTGCTGGTCGGCAGCGTGGCCTTCTATGTCTGGGGGGAGGGCGCCTATGTCTTCCTGCTGCTCGGGCTGATCGGCGCCAACTATGCCGGCGCGCGCGCCATGGACGGCGCGGCGACCGGGGGCCGCCGCCGGCTGATCCTCAGCCTGATGATCGTGCTCGATCTGGCCGTCCTGGCCTGGTTCAAGTACGCCGCCTTCCTGGCCCAGACCCTTAACGACGTCCTGCCCGGAACCCCGCTGCCGGAACTGACCCACCGCCTGCCCCTGGGCATCTCCTTCTTCACCTTCCAGCTGATCAGCTACGCCATCGACATCTACCGCCGCGCCGTGCCGGTGGAGCGGTCCCTGGCGCGGTTTTCGGCCTATATCCTGATGTTCCCGCACCTGATCGCCGGGCCGATCGTGCGCTATGCCGACATCCGCGAGGAGCTGCAGAGCGACCGCAAGGGGTCGGGCCGCATCGGCCTGGGGTTCCAGTACTTCATCATCGGGCTGTGCCAGAAGGTGCTGATCGCCAACACCGTGGCGCCGGTGGCCGACCACGCCTTCGGCCTGGCGCCGGGAACCCTCACCGCGACGGCCGCCTGGCTGGGCGCCCTGGCCTACGCGCTGCAGATCTATTTCGACTTCTGCGGCTATTCGAACATGGCCATCGGCCTGGCCTTCATGCTGGGCTTCACCTTCCCGAAGAACTTCAACCACCCCTATGCGGCGACGTCCCTGACCGACTTCTGGCGGCGCTGGCACATGTCGCTGTCCTCCTGGTTCCGGGACTATGTGTACATTCCGCTGGGGGGAAACCGGGGCGGGCAGGCCCGGACCATCCGCAACCTGCTGATCGTCTTCTTCCTCACCGGCCTGTGGCACGGGGCGGCGTGGAGCTTCATCGTCTGGGGCCTCTATCACGGGGCGTTCCTAATGCTGGAGAGGTTCGGGTTCGACCGGGTTCTGGCCGCCGCGCCGAGGCTCCTGCGGCACGCCTACGCCCTGGTGGTGGTGGTGATCGGCTGGGTCTTCTTCCGCGCCGCCGATCTCCCGGCCGCCCTCGACTACCTTGCGGTGATGCTGGACCCCCGCGCCTTCAAGCCGCTGGGTCTGACCCTGCAGTACCTGCTGGACACCGAGATGCTGCTGGCCTTCGCGGCCGGCGCCGTCTTCGCCTTCCCGACCCTGCAGGCGGTGATGACCCGGCTGAAGGCGCCGCGTTCCGACGCGCCGTCGCCAAACCTGCCGGCCCACCTGGACACCCGGGGCGCCCACGTACTGCCGACCCCGGTCCTGGCGGCGGGGTTCGTGATCAGCATCGCGGTGCTGGTCAATTCGACCCTCAACCCCTTCCTCTATTTCAGGTTCTGAGGGGGCCATGGAAAAGCCCGTCCCCCGTCCCGGCCTGATCGCCACGGTTCTGTTGCTGATGGCCGCGGCCTTCCTGCTGCGCCCGCTGATCAAGCCCCCGCAGCTGCAGGAGGGCCGGGTGCTGGCCGGGCCGCCGGCCTGGGCGGGGATCGCCAGGCTGGACGACCTGCGCCACCAGACCGACGCCTGGGTGGCCGACCGCTTCCCCGCGCGCCCCTATCTGATCGGCTGGCTGAACGCCGCCCGGCTGGCGATCGGCGACAGCGGCTCGGACAGGGTGCTGGCCGGCCGCAAGGGCTGGCTGTTCTATAATGACGGCACGCGCCTGGGGCCGGCCCGGGCCAAGCCGCCGCTGACCGACGCCGAGGCCGCCGAGTGGCTGCGGGGCCTGTCAGCCCGGGTCGAGACCCTGCAGGCCCAGGGCGCGGCCTATCTTGTGGTGGTCCCCCCGGCCAAGGAGACCATCTATCCGCAGTTCGGCCCGGCCTGGTATCCGGGGCCGAGCCCGCGGCGGACCAGCCTGACGCTGGCGAGCCTTGCCGCCCGCACAGAGCCCGGCCACGTGGTTCACCTGCGCGACCCGGTCCTGGCGGTCGCCGTCTCGGGGACGCAGGCCTTCAGCCGTCACGACACCCACTGGACCGGCGATGCCGCCTACGCCGCCTACGCCGCGATCCTGCAGAGGCTGCGCGCCCAGGGCGTGGCCCAGGCCACCCGGCCGCTCAGCGACTTCCAACCGGTGGTCAACGGGGTCAATCCGCCCCGCGACCTGGCCCTCATGCTGGGGGTGGCGAGCTTCGTGCCGATCCACTATCGCGGCTATGTCGATCCCGCCGCCGACGCCTACAGGACCACCTGGCTCTCCGAGCGCCGGGGCTGGACCGCGCCCCAGGTGGTGGACACCGGTGAGACGGGCAAGCCGACCCTGCTGCTGACCCGCGACTCGTTTTCCAACGCCTTGACACCCTTCCTGCTGGGTCACTTCAGCCGCGTGGTCCTGACCCACATCGACGACGGCTTCTGGCGCCAGGACCTGATCGACCGCTTCCATCCCGATGTGGTGATGCTGGAGGTGCAGGAGCACGGCCTGGGCTTCGCCATGCGCGGCTCGCCCCCGGTTTCGGAGGCCGCCGAGACGCGGATCGAGCGGGCCCTGCCCGGCGCCCCGACCCACGGACCGCTGGCCCCGTCGGCCCCCTCGCGCGGGCGTTTCGTCCCGCTGAGCGCCGCGCCGGCGGCCCTGGCCGGCCTCGACGCCTCGGTTCCCATCCCGACCTGCGCGGTGGACCAGGCCCTGATGCATGCTCGCGGCCTGGTGGTCGCCGGCT
Organism: Phenylobacterium sp.; assembly: GCF_030651185.1. GTDB lineage: Bacteria > Pseudomonadota > Alphaproteobacteria > Caulobacterales > Caulobacteraceae > Phenylobacterium. The sequence continues at coordinate 19,627 of NZ_JAUSCJ010000018.1, read as the reverse complement.
GGATCTCCGATCTCTCGGCCGAGCCGCGTCCCACCCAGGGGGCGGCGCGGCTCAGCGGCCCGGCCGGCGATTTCGTTCAGCCCCTGGAGATGAACCAGGTCCGCCCCGACGTCGGGATCTATTTCAAGCGTCCCGTGGTGGAGCCCAGCGGCTTTTCCAGCACGCTCAATCTCCAGGACGTGCCCCCGGGGGCCTATGATCTGAGGGTCTATCGCCGCAGCCCCACCGGCTGGATCGGCTGCGCCGGTCCCAAGGGCCTTGTCCGGCCCTGACGACTTGTTCACGGCTCGCCGCTAGGGTGCGCCTCGCGGCCAAAAAACCGCCCGAACCTGGCGCCAGCTTGACCGGGATTGCGGCGGGGCGTCTTTCCGGGCTCGCGCGCGTTGAACACCCCGGGCGGTCTTCCTAAACTAGGGCGCTCAATCAGAGGTCCGCCCTTGTTCTCCCGTCTGTTCGGCCGCAAGACCCCGGAAGCACCGCCCACCACCCAGGGGCGGCTGGCCTATGCCGTGGGCGACATCCACGGCCGCCTCGACGCCTTCGACGCCCTGCTGCACGTCATCGCCCAGGACGTCCTGGTCTCCCAGCCGAGCCAGCAGCCGATGCTGATCCTGCTGGGCGACTATGTGGACCGAGGCCCGGCCTCGGCCCAGGTGATTGACGCCATCCTGCGCCTGCAGACCGAGCCGGCCTTCGAGGTCCGCGCCCTGAAGGGCAATCACGAGGAAGCCCTGCTGCAGTTCCGCGACGAGCCGGGCTTCGGCCAGACCTGGGTGGAGCACGGCGGTTCGGCGACGCTCGCCTCCTACGGGGTCCAGCCCCCGGCCACCCGCACCGATCCCGAGGCCTGGGAGACCGCGCGCCGGGCCTTCCGGGAGGCGCTGCCGGAGGCTCACAAGGCCTTCTTCGAGGACCTGGAGATCATGATCACCCTGGGGGACTACGCCTTTGTCCATGCCGGCGTCCGTCCCGGCGTGCCGCTGGAGCGCCAGGTGGAGCGCGACCTGCTCTGGATCCGGGCGGAGTTCCTGCAGTCGACCGCGAAGTTCGAGAAGATCATCGTCCACGGCCACACGCCGATGGAGGAGCCGCAGATCATCCCAGGCCGGCGCATCGGGGTCGACACCGGGGCCTACGCCACCGGCCTGCTCACCGCCGTGCGACTGGATGACAGCGGCGCCCGCATCCTGCAGGCTCGCGCGGTCCGTTCAGCGGCCTAGCACGTCGTCCACGGCGATCCGACGATAGCGGGCCTCGATGAAGGCGAAGACGCCGAAGGCGATCAGGCCCAGGGCCACGGTGGTCATCAGGGCGTCCCCATAGGGCTGGCCCTCCATCATCTGCAGGGCGCCGCCCATGCCGGTCGCCTCCTGGCTGCGCGCCTTCAGCCCCGCCATCAGCATCAGGCCGCCTACCGGCAGGAAGGCGATCCCCCGTCCCAGATAGCCGGCGCGCCCGACCCAGGACGCCCATCGTCCGATCACCGCGTCGCAGGCGAGCGGCTTGCAGAAGTCGCGGCCGAAGACCTGGATGATGTTGCCGAGGCCGGCCCCCAGGATGAAGAGGCCTGCCGCGGCGATCAGCAGCTCGCCCCCCGGCAGGCTGAGGACCGCGGCTACCGCCTGGCGCGTCTGGGCCTGGTCGTCGGTCTCGGTGAGGTCTTCCAGGGTGTCGATCAGGCCGAAGACCGAGATGCCCAGAGCGCCATAGACGACCCCGCTGATCGCCTGGCCGACACGTGAGCCGATGGCCCTCAGGCTGTCGCCCTGCCGGTCGGCGTCGAACACCGATTGCAGCAGCCGCCAGCCGGCGAAGGCGTAGAGGCCAAGCCCCGCCAGCCACAGCAGCACGACGCCGAAGGGCCAGTGGGCCCAGGCCTCCAGCACCCCGCGCGAGCCCTGCGCCTTCGGTGTCAGTTCCAGGGCCGCGGCCACCGCCATGATCCCGATGCTGAGATAGATGAAGCCCCGCGCCAGGTAGCCGGCCCGGCAGGCGAGTTCGGCCAGGGCGCTCCAGGGCGCGACCCGCAGCCAGGCGCGGACCTGGGCCAAGGCGCTGGCGGCGGGTTCGGTGGCGGAGGTCGGCACGGACGGGGCCCCGGCGCCCAAGCGGCGCTGGGGCGGGAACGTCAGCCTGGGCGCCCGGTTCCTAGTTCGTCTCCGGATAGATCACCGGCAGCACCAGGGCCGAGGGGTGGCTGGCGTCCATATAGACGCTGTTGACCGCCACGCGGGGCTTCTGGGTCTGTTTGCCTGGCGCCTCGCCAGTATTGGGGTTCACCTCAAAACGCGGCGCGTTCGAGGAGGTGATGTGGACGGCGATCCGGTGGCCCTTCTCGAAGGTGATGGCGGTGGACCACAGGTCGATCACCAGCTCTTCCGGCGCGCCCGGCGTCATCATCCTGACGTCGTCGGGCATGCGGCCGTGGCGGTAGCGGGCGCGGATGGGCGCGTCCAGCACCAGGGCCTCGTAGCCGTCGGGATAGACGTCCACCAGCTTGGCCATGAAGTCGGTGTCGAGGCCGTCGGTGGCGCCGTAGAGCTCGACCTTCACGGGGCCGGCGATGGCCACGTCCTTGTCGAGAACCGGGGTCTGGAAGCGCAGGTAGTCCTGGCGGTCCGGGACCTGGCGCTGATCCTCCGGACCGCGGTCGAAGGTCAGGTTGGCGCCGCCGAAGGTCGTCACCGGGTTGGCCGGATCGAACCTGTAGCTGAGCTTGGCGTCCCGGGCTGCCGGCGCCTTGGTCGTCAAGGCCCTGTCTGGCGTCAGATAGTACCTGACCTCGCGGTTGGCCGGCGGCCAGTTGGCCGAGGTCAGCATGCGGTTCTTCGGCGAGGCCGCACCCTTCCGGGCCCCGGCCATCATGAAATAGCTGACCGGCGGCTCGTCCATGATCCCGCTGTCGATCCCCTTCAGCCAGTAGTCGAACCAGCGAAGTTCGTTCCCGAAGGCGCCCTGCAGCTGGTCCTGGCCGGGATAGGCGAGGTCGCCCGACAAGGGGCCGTGGCCGAAGGGGCCCATCAGCAGCTTCTGATTGCCGCGCGCGCCCTTCGAGCCCTGGTTCTGCAGCCAGGTGAAGTTGGACGTATTGCCCTGGTTGAAGATGTCGTACCAGCCGCCGACATTGTAGATCGGCACGGTGATGTACTTGCGGTTCGGGCTCATGGCGAACCGGTTCCAGAAGATGTCGTCGGCGGCGCGCGACCGCACCTCGTCGATCTCCGCGTCCGACACGCTCTGGCCCTTCAGCCAGCCCACCGTGTCCTTCTCCTTGATCACCCCGCCCATGAAGCTGGAATGCAGGCGGTCATAGGGCGCCACCACCACATAGGCCGCCTTCAGGTGGGGCGGATTGGCCATGGCCGCGGCGTTGGAGGTGACGCCCAGGGCCGAGGCGCCGGTGACCCCCACCTTGCCATTGGACCAGGGCTGTTTCGCCGCCCATTCGACGCTGTCGTAGCCGTCCTCGATGTCGGTGACATAGGCCTGGTAGAAGCCCTCTGAGTGGCCCTTGCCGCGCACGTCCTGCAGCACGAAGACGTAGCCGGCGTCGGTGTACTTCTTGCCCGCCGCGGCCAGTTGGGCCGGCGATCCGCGCCCGTCCTTCAGATAGGGCGTCCGGCTCAGCACAACCGGCCAGGGGCCTGTCCCCTGCGGCTTGAACACATTGGCCGCCAGCTTCACCCCGTCCCGCAGGGTGGCGAATTCCTCGGTGGCGCCGGGCGGCGGGGCGTAGGCGGCGGGCGGGGCCGTCTGAGCCAGCGCGCTCATCGGCGCAATGCAAAGGGTCGCGGCCAGCAGGGCCGACTTCAACGTCATCATGGGCTTCCCCCCCGCGCCGACAGGGCGCGAAATTTTCTGTCTTTGAAATCGCGGCGCGGACGCCACGGGGGAGATTAGAGGACCGATCCCCAAAGCTGTCATCCCGGAAAGCGCGCAGCGCTTGTCCGGGACCCAGACGCGCGGGGCGTGCCGGAGAGATCGGTGTCTATGGGTCCCGGTCTTCCGCTGGCGCGGAAACCGGGATGACACATAAGGTTTAGTGCGCGTCGTCCCAGTTGCTGGCGGCGCGGGCTTCCACCACGAGCGGCACCGAGAGCGCCACCACCGGTTCTGCGGCGTGTTCCATGACGCGCTTGGCGACCTTGATCAGCTCATCGGCCTCGGCTTCGGGGGCCTCGAAGACCAGTTCGTCGTGCACCTGCAGCAGCATGCGGGCCTTGAGGCCCGACGTCTTCAAGGCCGCCGGCATGCGGATCATCGCCCGGCGGATGATGTCGGCCGCGGCGCCCTGCAGCGGAGCGTTGATGGCCGCGCGGTCGCCGAAGGCGCGCTCGGCCTGGGACTTGGAATAGACCGCCGGGATATTGACCTTGCGGCCGAAGATGGTGCTGACGAAGCCCTGGCTGCGGGCCTCCTGCTTGGCGCGGTCCATATAGGTGCGGATTCCAGGGAAGCGCTCGAAGTAGGTCTTGATATAGGCCCCGGCCTCGTCCTGCGGGATGGAGAGCTGGTTGGCGAGACCGAAGGCCGAGATGCCGTAGACGATGCCGAAATTGATCGCCTTGGCGCGGCGTCGGGTCTCGGCGGGCATCCCCTCCACCGCCACCCCGAACATCTCCGAAGCCGTGGCCGCGTGGATGTCCAGGCCGTCGAGGAAGGCCTTCTTCAGCTGCGGGATGTCGCCGACATGGGCCAGCAGGCGCAGTTCGATCTGGCTGTAGTCGGCGCTGATCAGCACATGGCCCGGCTCGGCGATGAAGGCCTTGCGGATCTTGCGGCCCTCCTCGGTGCGGACCGGGATGTTCTGCAGGTTGGGGTCGGAGGACGAGAGCCGGCCGGTGGTGGTGGCCCCCAGGGCATAGCTGGTGTGGACGCGGTTGGTGCGCGGCGAGATCGCGGCGGCCAGGTTGTCGGTATAGGTGCCCTTCAGCTTCGACAGCTGCCGCCAGTCCAGGAGAACCCGGGGCAGTTCGTGGCCGGCGGCGGCGAGGTCCTCGAGGATCGAGGCGTCGGTGCCCTGGGCGCCCGTCGCCGTGGTCTTCTTCGAGGCCAGCCCCATCTCCTGATAGAGCACCTCGCCGATCTGCTTGGGGCTACCGAGGTTGAAGGGCCGGCCGGCCAGGGTATGGGCCTGGGCCTCCAGCTCGGTCATCCGCACCGAGAAGTCGTGGCTCAGCCGGGCCAGCTGGTCGGGATCGATGCGGATGCCCTCGATCTCCATCTGCGCCAGGACGGCGGGCATGGGGCGTTCCAGGGTCTCATAGACGGTGAGCAGGCCCTCGGTGTTCAGCCGCGGCCGCAGCATCAGATAGAGCCGCAGGGTGACGTCGGCGTCCTCGGCGGCGTAGCAGGTCGCCGGCTCCAGCGGCACGTGCTTGAAGCTCTTCTGCGCCTTGCCGGTCCCGGCCACCTGTTTGAACGCGATGGGCTCGTGCTCCAGCCAGCGCTTGGAGAGTTCGTCCATGCCGTGGCTCTTGTGCAGGCCCGCCTCCAGCACATAGCTGATCAGCATGGTGTCCTCGATGGGGGACACGTTGATGCCTTGGCGCGACAGGACGGCGATGTCGTACTTGGCGTTCTGCGCCACCTTCAGGACCGTCGGGTCCTCCAGCAGCGGCTTCAGCCGGGCGATCACCTCGTCGTGGCTGATCTGGGTCAGGTCGGCCGGCGCGTCGAATTCCAGACCGCCCTCGTGCTCATGGCCCACCGGGATGTAGCAGGCCTCGCCCGGCGCGATGGCCAGCGACACCCCGCACAGCCCGGCATTGGCCGAGGATAGCGAGTCGGTTTCGGTGTCGAAGGCGATGACACCGGCGCCATGGGCCTTGGCGATCCAGGCGTCGAGGGTCTCCAGGTCCCGCACGCAGACATATTTCGTCGTGTCGATGGGGCCGTGGTCGGTGACGGTCGTCGGACGGGGCGCGGGCGTCGAGGGCGCGGCCGGCGCGCGGGTCCCGCCGCCACCGCTGGCCACGCGGCGGCCCAGGGTATGCAGCCCCATCTCCTCCAGGAAGGCGGCCAGGATCTCCGCGGTCGGCTCGGCCACCCTGAGGTCGTCGATGGGGGAGGGCAGGGGGGTGTCGCAGTCCAGCTGCACCAACTGGCGCGACAGCCGGATCTGGTCGGCGAAGTCGATCAGGGTCTGGCGGCGCTTGTCCTGCTTGATCTCTCCGGCCCGGGCCAGGAGGGTGTCGAGGTCGCCATATTCGTTGATCAGCAGGGCGGCGGTCTTGACGCCGATGCCGGGCGCGCCGGGCACGTTGTCGACGCTGTCGCCGCACAGGGACTGGACGTCCACCACCTTCTCCGGCGGCACCCCGAACTTCTCGATCACCTGCTCGCGGCCGATCAGCAGGTTCTTCATGGTGTCCATCATGAACACCCGATCCCCCACCAGCTGCATCAGGTCCTTGTCCGAGGAGATAATGCGCACCTCGCCCCCCATGTCGCGCACCTTGCAGGCATAGGCGGCGATGATGTCGTCGGCCTCGTAGCCCGGCAGCTCCAGGCTGGGGACGCCGAAGGCCCGCGTGGCCTCCCGCACCAGGGGGAACTGCGGGATCAGGTCTTCCGGTGGCGGCGGGCGGTGGGCCTTGTACTGGTCGTAGAGCTTGTTTCGGAAGGTCTTCTCCGAGTGGTCGAAGATCACCGCCAGATGGGTCGGCGCATCGGTCTGCGCCTTCATGTCCACCAGCAGCTTCCACAGCATGTTGCAGAAGCCCGACACCGCGCCGATCGGCAGGCCGTCGCTCTTGCGGGTCAGGGGCGGCAGGGCGTGGAAGGCCCGGAAGATGAAGCCCGACCCGTCCACCAGATAGAGTCGGACCGCCGGCCCGTCCTGGGTGTTGTCGCGGGGCAGGTCGGGCAGGGGCGGGGGGTCGGTGATCGGCGTGTCGGTCATGGGATCAAGATAGGCGCGCGGAGCCGGCGGGTCACCACCGGACCCGGACTCCGAGCCGCCAACCGCGACATATCTTCGTCTTCCCCAGAAGAGCGGCCCGGAGGCCCTTTCGTCCCGCGCGGTTTTGGCTAAAGTCGCAAGTCCTTTATTCTCGGGGGGTGACGGCGCGCACGCGCGCCGCTGCGCCACAGGTTCGGACTGACCATGAAATTGACGATCGAACGGGCGGCGCTTCTGAAGGCGCTCGGGCATGTGCAAAGCGCGGTGGAACGCCGCAACACCATTCCGATCCTCTCCAATGTGCTGCTCTCGGCCGAGGGCGAGCGCCTGACCTTCTCGGCCACCGATCTCGACATGGAGATCATCGACGAGGCCTTCGCCCAGGTGGAGCAGCCCGGCCAGATCACCGCGCCGGCCCATACCCTCTACGAGATCGTCCGAAAGCTGCCGGACGGCGCCGACGTTTCGCTGTCCTTCACCGGCGAGGATCCGCGCCTGACCGTGGCCGCCGGCCGCTCGCGCTTCAACCTGCCGGTGCTGCCGGCCGGCGACTTTCCGGTGATGTCCGCCGACGGCCTGTCGGGCCGCATCGGCGTCGATGTCGGCGACCTGATCCGCCTGATCGACAAGACCAAGTTCGCGATCTCCACCGAGGAGACCCGCTACTACCTCAACGGCCTCTACCTGCACTCGGTGGTCGAGGGCGGCGTGGCCAAGCTGCGCGCCGTGGCCACCGACGGCCACCGCCTGGCGCTCGCCGAGATGATCGCGCCCGAGGGCTCGGCCGGAACCCCCGGCGTCATCGTGCCCCGCAAGACCGTCAACGAGGCGCGGCGCCTGCTGGAGGACGCCGGCGAGACCGTCGACCTGGCGCTCAGCCCCCAGAAGGTGCGCTTCGAGTTCGGCGGCGCGGCCCTGACCTCGAAGGTCATCGACGGCAACTTCCCCGACTATGTCCGGGTCATCCCCCGCGACAACGACCGGGTGATGATGGTCGACAACAAGCTGTTCGCCAAAGCCGTGGACCGCGTGGCCACCATCTCGGCCGAGAAGAGCCGCTCGGTGCGCATGGCCATCGAGCCGGGCCGGGTGATCCTGACGGTCCGCAACATGGAAGCCGGTCAGGCCGTCGAGGAAATCGAGGTCGACTACGACGGCGAGAGCTTCGAACTGTCGTTTAACGCCCGCTACCTGCTGGACGTCACCGACCAGATCGGCGCCGAGATGGCCGAGTTCCGCTTCGGCGGCCCCAACGACCCGGCCCTGGTCCTCGACCCCACCGACCCCGACGTCCGCTACGTCCTGATGCCGCTGCGGGTCTAGGGCTGCGATCACGGCTGTGGGGTGAGGTGGAAAAACCGGCTATGACCCGCCGGTGACCCGCACGGCCCTTACCCGCCTGACCCTGACCGACTTCCGCTCCTACGGCCGCGCCGAGCTGCCGCTGGACGGGCGGCCGGTGTACCTGATCGGGCCCAATGGGGCGGGGAAGACCAATCTGCTGGAGGCCGTGAGCCTGCTCACGCCTGGACGCGGCCTGCGCGGGGCGAGCCTGGCCGAGGTGGGGCGCCGCATGCCCGGCGAGACCCAGGGCCGCGCCTGGGCCGTCGCCGCCACCCTCGAGATCGACGGCGAGCCTGTCCGCCTGGGCACCGGGACCGAGGTCGCCGGCGCCGCGCGGCGCACCGTGCGGCTGGAGGGCGAGCCGGTCCCGCCCGGCCGCCTGGCCGACCATCAGCGCCAGGTCTGGCTGACGCCGGCCCAGGACCGCCTGTTCCTGGAGGGCGCTGGCGACCGCCGCCGGTTCTTTGATCGCCTGGTGTTCGCCGCCGAGCCGGCCCACGCGGCCCACGCCAGCGCCTACGAGAAATCCCAGCGCGAGCGGATGCGCCTGCTCACCGACGGCCCCGCTGACGCCGACTGGCTGAGCGCGCTTGAGGCCCGGTTGGCCGAGGCCGGCGCCCTGATGGCGGCGGCGCGGGCAAGGACGCTGTCGGCTCTTCAGTCCGAGATCGACGAGCGGGGCGACCGGCCCTTTCCCCAGGCCCGGCTGCGCCTGTCGGGGCCCTGGGAGCAAATGGCCCGCGAGGGCGTCGAGACCGGGGAAATCGAGGCCCGTCTGGTGACCGCCCTGGCCGGCGCCCGCGAGCGGGACGCCGCCGCCGGCCGCATGCTGACCGGGCCCCATCGGGGGGATCTGGAGGTCATTCACGCCGAAAAGGACCGCCCCGCGGCGGAATGCTCGACCGGGGAGCAAAAAGCCCTGATTCTGAACCTTGTTTTGGGCCAGGCGGCGCGACTTTCACGTGCAGAATCAGGACCAAACCCTATATTGTTGCTAGACGAAGTCGCAGCGCATCTGGACCGCCGCCGGCGGGCCGCATTGTTCGACGAAATCACGGCGCTCAAGCTGCAGGCCTTCCTCACCGGCACCGATGAGCACCTGTTCGAAGATTTGAAGGGCCGGGCCCAGGGCGTCCATGTGGACGGCTCCAGCCTGACCTATCTGGATACCGAATGACCGACGAAACGCAGATCCCCGACAACACCCCCGAGAACAACGGCCAAGCCGAGTACGGCGCGGAGTCCATCAAGGTCCTCAAGGGCCTCGACGCCGTGCGCAAGCGCCCCGGCATGTACATCGGCGACACCGATGACGGGTCGGGCCTGCACCACATGGTCTATGAGGTGGTGGACAACGCCATCGACGAGACCCTGGCCGGCTGGGCGACGCGGGTCGAGGTGATCCTCAACGCTGATGGCTCGGTCACCGTCACCGACGACGGCCGCGGCATCCCCACCGACATCCACGAGGGTGAAGGTGTCTCGGCGGCCGAGGTCATCATGACCCAGCTGCACGCCGGCGGCAAATTCGACCAGAACTCCTACAAGGTCTCCGGCGGCCTGCACGGCGTCGGCGTCTCGGTGGTCAATGCGCTATCGGACTGGCTGCGCCTGAAGATCTATCGCGGCGGCAAGGCCTACGAGATGGAGTTCCGCCGCGGCGACGCGGTCTCGCCGCTGATCGTCACCGGCGATGCGCCCTTGCGCGAAAACGGCGAGTTCCTGTCGGGGACCGAGGTCACCTTCATGGCCTCCACCGAGACCTTCGCCTTCGTCGAGTTTGACCGGAAGACCCTGGAGCACCGCCTGCGCGAGCTGGCCTTCCTCAATTCCGGGGTGACCATCTGGCTGAAGGACCATCGCGAGGCCGAACCCTTCGAGGAGGTCCTGCACTATGAGGGCGGCATCGAGGCTTTCGTCCGCCACCTGGACAAGGCCAAGACCCCGGTCCTGAAGACCCCCATCGTGGTGCGCGGCAAGCGTGAGAACGTCGAGCTGGACCTGGCCTTGTGGTGGAACGACGGCTACCACGAGAACGTCCTCTGCTTCACCAACAACATCCCGCAGAAGGACGGCGGCACCCACCTGGCCGCCTTCCGTTCGGCCCTGACCCGCATCATCACCAGCTATGCCGAGAGCTCCGGCGCCACCAAGCGCGAGAAGGTCTCGCTGTCGGGCGAGGACAGCCGCGAGGGCCTGACCTGCGTGCTGTCGGTCAAGGTGCCGGACCCCAAGTTCTCCAGCCAGACCAAGGACAAGCTGGTGTCCTCGGAGGTGCGTCCCGCCGTCGAGGGTCTGGTCTCCGACGGCATCGGCCAGTGGTTCGAGGAGCATCCGGTCGAGGCCAAGCTGATCATCCAGAAGATCGCCGAGGCCGCCGCCGCCCGTGAAGCCGCTCGCAAGGCCCGCGACCTGACGCGCCGCAAGACCGCGCTGGATATCTCATCCCTGCCCGGCAAGCTGGCCGACTGCCAGGAACGCGATCCCGCCAAGTCCGAAATCTTCCTGGTGGAGGGTGACTCCGCCGGCGGGTCGGCCAAGCAGGCCCGCAACCGCGAGAACCAGGCCGTCCTGCCCCTGCGCGGCAAGATCCTGAACGTGGAGCGCGCGCGCTTCGACCGCATGCTGGGGTCCGACCAGATCGGCACCCTGATCACGGCGCTGGGGGCCGGCATCGGCCGCGACGACTTCGATATCGAGAAGGTCCGCTACCACAAGATCGTCATCATGACGGACGCCGACGTCGACGGCGCCCACATCCGCACCCTGCTGCTCACCTTCTTCTACCGGCAGATGCCGCAGGTGATTGAGCGCGGTTACCTCTATATCGCCCAGCCGCCGCTCTATAAGGCGGCCAAGGGCAAGTCGATCACCTACCTGAAGGACGATCCGGCCCTGGAGACCTACCTGGTCAACGAGGGCCTCGAGGGCGCGACCCTGGACCTGGCCAGCGGCGAACGCCTGGTGGGCCCCGACCTGCTGGCGCTCATCCAGACCTCCAGGTCGGCCAAGGCCAATATCGAGCGCCTGTCCTCCCGGGCCCCGGCCTTCGCCATCGAACAGGCGGCCCTGGGCGGCCTGCTGGCCGAGGGGACCAATATCGAGGCCGCCGCCAGGCGGCTGGATCTCTATGCCGAGGAAAGCGACGGCGCCTGGACCGGCGAGCCGGGGCCGGCCGGCGGCTTCGTCTTCAGCCGCGTCAAGCGGGGGGTCTCCGAGCGCGTGGTGCTGGACGACCTGCTGCTCAACGCCGCCGACGCGCGGCGTCTGGCCGAGCGCGCCGCCACCATGGCCGACACCTTCTCGGGCCCGGCGTCCTTCACCCGCAAGGACAAGGTCACCACGGTTCGCGGTCCGCTGGACCTGGTGGGCGCGATCATGGACGCCGGCCGCCGCGGCCTGGCCATCCAACGCTACAAGGGCCTCGGCGAGATGAACCCCGAGCAGCTCTGGGAAACCACCCTGGACACCGACGCCCGCACCCTGCTGCAGGTCCGGGTCAACCACGCCGACGACGCCGACGACATGTTCACCCGCCTCATGGGCGACCTGGTGGAGCCGCGCCGCGAGTTCATCCAGGAGAACGCCCTCGACGCCGAGGTCGACGTCTAGAAGCGCCTTCAGGCGAAGTGTTTGCGGTTCGCCGTCCGAAAGCGTGACCGCTAGAGCCCCGGTTCGAGTGAATCGAAACGGGGCTCTAGAGTCCTAACTTGGTCGCTCTTCCTGATCGCCTGACCTGATCCAAGTCAGGCGGGAAACGCTCTCGGCATCTTGCCGGACTTGTAACGGCCGCGCGGTTTGGGCAAACGAAGCCCTCTGCGCGGCGTTGGCCGCGAACCTGACCGAAGGTTGCCCGTGCTCCTGAGTGACGAAACCAAGTCCGTGGCGGAAGCCGATGCGATGGCCGCGCGCGGCGCGACGATCAATGAGGTCTTCGCCTACCTGCGGACGCGTCTGTCCCTGGACGCCTTCGGCCTGCTGATGATCAGCCTGCCGCGGGCGGACTTCCCGGCGCTGTCGAAGCTCCTGCCCCGCATGGCCAGCGACGAGACACAGCGCAACTTCACCGGAAACTGCGGCGAGGTCCTGCTGGGCCAGACGGTGAGCTTCGTCCGGGCGCTGGCCTACAACTACGCCGCCCTGCGCAACCGGTCCCTGAGCGGCGCAAGGATCATGGACTATGGCTGCGGCTATGGCCGCATCAGCCGTATGCTCTATTACTACACCGATCCCGAGGCGATCTGGGCGGTGGACCCCTGGGACCTGGCGGTGAGCCTCTGCCGTGAGGCGGGCATGGTGGGCAATATCGCCCAGTCGGACTATCTGCCCGTCAGCCTGCCCGCGCCCGAAGGCGCCTTCGACGTGATGTTCGCCTTCTCGGTCTTCACCCACACCTCGCGCAACGCCACCGACGCCGCGCTCAGCGCCCTGCGCAAGCACATCGCCCCGAACGGCCTGCTGGTCATCACCATCCGTCCTCCCGAGTACTGGGTGGTGAACCCCGAATACGCGCCCCAGGCCGCCGCCTATCAGGCCCGGCATGACGCCGAGGGCTTCGCCTTCGCGCCGCATGGCCGCGACACGGTGGAGGGAGAGGCCACCTATGGCGACACCTCCATGACCCTCGACTTTCTCGCCCAAAACTACCCGGACTGGCGCATCGAGGGGACGGACTGGGCGCTGGCCGACCCCTATCAACGCTACGTCTTCCTGACGCCGGCGTAGATTTCAGGGGCTTTCTGAGACCGGTCGGAGCCAGGCTGGCACGGCGCGATCATCCTAAGCCTCGAAGCCCTTCACCACCTCGATCACCGCCTCGCCGTAGCGCGCGAGCTTGCTTTCGCCGACGCCGGAGACGGCGGCCAGGCGGGGCAGGCTGCCGGGCTTGGTCTGGGCGACCTCGATCAGGGTGCGGTCGGGGAAGATCACATAGGGCGGCACGTGCTGGCGCTTGGCCTCGCCGGCCCGCCAGGAGCGCAGGGCTTCAAACAGGGCGGCGTCGCCGGGATCGATGTCGGCGGCCTCGCGGCGCTTGCGGGGCTTGCCCGAGCGGGTGGTGGGATCGTTCTCCTCCGGCGCCTTGCGCAGGCCCACCCGGCGCTCGCCGCGATAGACCGCCTTCACGCCCTCGGGGTCGCCCAGGCCGATCAGCGGGCGGCCGTCATTTGGATCCTCCTTCAGCAGGCCGTCGAACAGCAGCTGGTCCAGCAGGTCGCGCCAGCCATTGACGCTGAACTCCTTGCCGATGCCGAAGGTGGTCAGGCCCGCCTCGAAGCTGGAGGGCTCCTTGGTCTTGCCCAGCAGATGCTCCACCAGCCGCCCGCGCCCGAACCGGCCCCCCAGGCGGTGGACGGCCGACAGGGCCTTCTGCGCCGCCTCCGTGGCGTCGATGCTTTCCGGCGGCGAGAGGCACAGGTCGCACTGGCCGCAGGGCTCCACCCCCTCCTCGCCGAAATAGCGGCGCACGGCGGCGGCCCGGCAATTGGCCCCGTCCATCATGGCGTAGAACTGGCCGACCTTGCGCCGCTGCACGGCCTTGACGGTGTCGTCCATCTCCCGGCCGTCGATGCGGCGGTAGGCCCAGGCCATGTCGGCGGCGCCATAGAGGGTGATGCCCTCGGCCGGATCGCCGTCGCGTCCGGCCCGGCCGATCTCCTGCCAGTAGGCCTCGATGGAGGCGGGCGGATCGGCATGGATCACGAAGCGGACATCGGGTTTGTCGACCCCCATGCCGAAGGCGATGGTGGCCACCATCACCGCGCTCTCGGCCTCCAGGAAGGTCTCCAGCCGCTCGGCCCGGACCGCCTTGTCGAGGCCGGCGTGGTAGGCGAGCGCATGGGTTCCCGCCGCGCGCAAGGATTCCGCCAGCTTGTCGACCCCGTCGCGGGAGCCGGCATAGACGACGCCGGACCGGTTGGGCCGGGCCTCGATCAGCTCCAGCACCCGCTTGTGGCCGGCGCCGCGTTTGCGCTCCGCCGACAGGGCCAGCTCGGGCCGGGCGAAGCTGGCCACGAACTCCAGAGCGTTCTCCAACCGCAGTTCGGCGCGGATGTCGTCGCGGGTCCGGGCGTCGGCGGTGGCGGTGACCGCCAGGCGTGGGACGTCGGGGAAGATTTCGGCCAGCCGTCCCAGCATCCGGTACTCGGGCCGGAAGTCGTGGCCCCATTGGCTGACGCAGTGGGCTTCGTCGATGGCGATCAGGGCCAGGGGCGTGCGGCGCAGTCGGTCCATGACCGACGACGTCATCAGGCCTTCCGGGGAGATATAGAGCAGGTCCAGCTCGCCCTGTTCGATCCGCTCCCAGGTCTGGGCCTTCTCCCAGGGCTCGATGTTGGAATCCAGCCGCGCGGCGGCGACGCCCGACTGCACCAGGCCGGCCACCTGGTCGGTCATCAGGGCGATCAGGGGCGAGACCACCAGGCCGAGGCCTGGGCGCATCAGGCTGGGGATCTGGTAGCAGAGGCTCTTGCCGCCGCCGGTGGGCAGCACGGCCATGGCGCTGCGCCCGGCCAGGACCTCTTCGATCACCTCGGCCTGACGGCCCCGGAACTCGGCATGGCCGAAGGTGCGGCGCAGGATCTCCCGCGCCTCGTCGAGGGAGGCGGATGGCATGGCCGCCTTATGCCGTGCGTCGGGCCCGGTGTCAGGCCGAAAGGGCGGTGCGGTCCTGGATGCCGCGCACGGCCTTGAGCAGGCGCAGGGCCGACTTGTCGGTCAGGGCGGAGGGATCAAAGGCGCTTCTCTGCGACAGGGCGTCGAGGATGGCGTCGTCGGCGGGGCTGAAGCGGCGGGCGCACATGTTCCAGTCGCCGAACTCGCGGGCCCCGCCGGGGCCGGCCGACACCACCCGACTGTCGGTATGGCGGGGGTCGTTGAGGATCCGCTGATAGGTCGTCATGACCGCCGCGGCGGGCCCCTCAAGGGCCTGGACGAACCAACCATCATGCACCAACAGCAGGCCGGTGATGGCCGACGCCCGGTTGTTGCGGATCGAGGCGCGGATCAGGGCCTCGATCTCCTGGTCGTGGCCCAAGCCCGCGGCGAAGGCCTGGCGGCTGGTATAGATCAGGCGGTGCAGCGTGCGACTGCTGGAAATCTCGTTCGGCATGCCTGCTCAGCTAACAGGTTCGATTTAAAGCTCCCTGAATTCGCTATGTCGGCTCGCCTACTCGGCGGCCATGGCGGCCGGCGCCACCTGACCGCCACGCAGCAGGCGGCCGGGCAGGGCGCCGGTGGGCTCGCCGTCCCGATAGGTGACCTGGCCCGCCACGATCGTCGCGACGTAGCCGTCGGCCCGCTGGATCAGCCGACGCCCGCCGGCCGGCAGGTCGTAGGCCACGGTGGGCGATCTCAGGGTCAGGTTCTCATAGTCGATGATGTTGAGATCGGCCCGGTAGCCCGGCGCGATCAGGCCGCGGTCGAACAGGCCCACCGCCTGCGCGGTGTCGCGAGTCTGCATCCTGATCATGGCGGCCAGCGACAGCTTGGGTCCCCGCGTGCGGTCCCGCGTCCAGTGGGTGAGGTTGGAGGTGGGGAAGCTGCCGTCGCAGATCATGCCGACATGGGCCCCGCCGTCCGAGAGGCCCGGCACGGTGTCGGGATGGATCAGCATCTCGAAACTGGGGTCGAGCGACCCGTCGGCATAGTTGAGGAAGGGAAGGTAGAGCATGCCCCGCCCATCGTTGCCCAGCATGTGGTCCAGGGCCAGTTCCTCCGGCGTCACACCCTGTTCGGCGGCGAGCGCCGCTATGGTGCGGTCCGGGGTCTGCTCGTAGTCGGGCTCCTCCCCCATCAGGAACATGATCCCCCAATTGCGGGTCATGTTGGCGGCGAAGGCGGGGTCTACGGCGGCGCCCTGCGCGAACAGCTGGGCGCGGAAGGTGGGGTCGCGGAGTTTGGCCACCCGCTCGGCCAGCGGCGCCTTGGCGATGGCCTGATAGCTCGGCCGGCTGGTGAAGGGGTTCAGGGTCAGCTCCAGCCCGAACAGGATGCCCACCGGACGTCCCGCCACCTGGGCCTTCATCTGCAGGCCCGCCTCGTTGGCCTCGTGCAGTTGCTCCAGCAGGAACTCGTACTGCCGGGGCTGGCGCGGGTTCTGCACGAGCGAGAAGGACAGCGGCCGGCCCGAGGCTTCGACGATCCGCCGCAGCATGGCGAATTCCTCGGCGGGGTCGTTGAAGTCGGAGACGAACTGCAGGGCGCCCTTGCCCGCCGCCGCCAGGCCCAGGGCGATGCCAGTGAGCTCGGCCTCCGAGGCCGTGAGCGTCGGGGTCGGCTGGCCGTCGCTGGTGCGGTGGTTGAGGGTGCGCGAGGTGGAGAAGCCCAGGGCGCCGGCCTCCATCGCCTTCTGGGCCAGGGCCGCCATGGCCGCGATATCAGCCTCGGTGGCGTCCTCGCGGTTGGCGCCGCGCTCGCCCATGACATAGACCCGCAGGGCCGCATGGGGCAGCTGGCTGCCGATATCGACGTCGAAGCGGCGGCCGGCCAGGCTGTCGAGATAGTCGGGATAGCTCTCCCAGCTCCAGGGCAGGCCTTCGGTGAGCACCGGGAAGGGGATGTCCTCCACGCCTTCCATCAGCCGGATCAGCCGGTCGTGGTCTTCGCGCTTGCACGGCGCGAAGCCGACCCCGCAATTGCCCATCACCACGGTGGTGACGCCATGCCAGGCCGACGGCTGCATGTGGCTGTCCCAGGTGGCCTGGCCGTCATAGTGGGTGTGGATGTCGACAAACCCCGGCGTGACCAGCTTGCCGCCGGCGTCGATCTCCTCGGCGCCCCGGCCGCGGACCTCGCCCACCTGGACGATCCGCCCGTCCTTGATCGCCACATCGGCGGCATAGGGCTCGCCGCCCGAGCCATCGACCACCCGGCCGTTGCGGATCACCAGGTCCCAGGCGCGTTCCATGACGGCCTCCCTATCGTTCTTGTCGGTGCGCGAATTGGGCGCCTTGCGGGGCCGCCCGGTCAAGGGCGCCGCAAGGGCAGGTCACGATCTGTTAAGGGAACCGGCGAAATTGCGGCGGGTTTTCTCGATGCATTAACCGCCACCAAGCTAGGCTGTCGGCAAGAGATCAACGGGGGTTCGGGAGGACCCTGCCATGGCGCTAAAAGCCTTCTTCGCCGCCGCCACCCTCGCCGCCGCCCTGATCGGCATGGCCCTGCCCACCGGGCATAAGCCCGCCCAGGCCGGCGAATCCCAGATCGCCACCATGTCGCTCGGAGAGGGTTAGGCCCCCTCCTTGGGCATGGCGTCGGCCTTGCCCGCGCAGCCCTTCAGTGTCTCGCCGCCCAGCACGACCTCGGCCGCATAGGCGTACTTCAGGTCCGACATGCCGTCGGAGCAGGCCGCAAGACTGAGCGTCACCACCAGCCGGTTCGTACCGGCCTGGGTTTCCCAGACGGCCTTTCCATCCTTCATCACCAGCCCTGGATTGGGTCCCACCACCACCGGGTGGTCGGGGCGCTGCAGGGTGATCTGGGTGTCGCGGATCTGCAGGCCCCAGAAGGGCTCGGTCCCGCGCGCATCCATGTCGCCCGAGAACTCCTCCGGGATCGGGGCAGCGGCGGGCGGCGTCGCGGGCGCATCGGCCGGGGGCGGGGCAGCGGCGCCATCCGGGGCCTGGGGCGAGCAGGCGGCCAGCATCAGCAGGGACGCGGCGGCGAAGACGATTGAACGCATGGCGGCGATCCTTTCCCAGGGGCGGAAGCAGGCTAGACTCATCGGCGATGAGTCGGAACGCCCAACGCAGCTTCTATGAGTTCTTCGCCGGCGGCGGCATGGCCCGTCTCGGCCTGGGGGACGGTTGGTCCTGCGCCTTCGCCAACGACTTCGACCCGGTGAAGGCGGCCACCTACCGTGCCAACCACGAGGGCGCCCACTTCCATCAGGGCGACGTCTGGAAGCTGGAGGCCGCTGACCTGCCCGGCCGCGCCGACCTGGCCTGGGCCTCCTCGCCCTGTCAGGATTTCAGCCTGGCCGGCGCGCGGGCGGGCCTGACCGGGGGGCGCTCCTCGGCCTTCTTCGGCTTCTGGCGGCTGATGGAGGCCCTGGCCGCGCAGGGTCGAGCCCCGCGCGCCATCGTCGTCGAGAATGTGTCGGGCCTGCTGACCTCCGGCGCCGACTTCACCGCCCTGTGCGCGGCGCTGGCGGCCCAGGGCTACCGCTTCGGCGCCCTGGAGATCGACGCCGCCCGCTTCCTGCCGCAGTCGCGGCCCCGGGTGTTCGTGGTGGCGACCCTGGCGCCGGTCCCCTCGGACCTGATCGGCGATAGCCCCTTCCACACCCGGCTGGTGCGCGAGGCCCACGCCCGCCTGCCCGCAACCCTCGCCGACCGCTGGATCTGGTGGTGTGGCGCGGCGCCCGCCGCCCGCAACAGCGACCTCGCCAGCCTGCTGGAGCCGGACGAGGCCGTCACTTGGCACACGCCCGCTCGCACCCAGGCCCTCGTCGACCTGATGGCCCCCCTGCACCGCGCCCGCCTCGACGCCCTCAGGGCCTCGGGCCAGCGCGCGGTCGGCGGCCTGTTCCGGCGGATGCGGGTGGAGAATGGGGCCCGCGTGCAGCGCGCCGAGGCCCGCTTCGACGGCCTCGCCGGCTGCCTGCGCACCCCGCGCGGCGGCTCCTCGCGCCAGACCCTGGTGGTGGTGGAGGGCGGCCAGGTCCGTACCCGCCTGCTCAGCCCCCGCGAGGGCGCCCGGCTGATGGGCCTGCCGGAAACCTACCAGCTGCCCCGCGCGGCGACCTCGGCCCTGCACGTGATCGGCGACGGGGTGGCGGTCCCGGCGGTGCGCTGGCTGGCGGCGAACATTCTGGAGCCGTTGCTGGACGGGACGCCGGCGGTGCTGGCGGCGGAGTAGGGTGAGCCCTTCTCCCCTTGCGGGAGAAGGTGGCCGGTCGGAGACCGGTCGGATGAGGGGTCGCACTTCGCGCTCCGCACCCCTCGGAAACGCCCCAATCCGATAGGCTCATCGACCCCTCATCCGACCCTGCTCCGCAGGGCCACCTTCTCCCGCAAGGGGAGAAGGACCTGAGGGTCTTTAGAAAACCTGGCCCATCGGGCTTGAGAAGCTCCCTTCCAAATCCCCGCCACGGGGGTAGGGTCTGGCCTCAAAGAGACACCTCCAGAGACCAGACCCATGGCCAACGCCGCCGACACCTCCGCCTATGACGCCGCCCGCTACAAGCGCGCCGGGCGAGGCAAGATCTACGACTCCATCATCGACACCATCGGCGACACGCCGCTGGTGGCCCTGCCCAACCTCACCAAGGCGCTGAAGCCCAAGGGGCGCGTGCTGGCCAAGCTGGAGTTCTTCAATCCGATCGGCTCGGTGAAGGACCGCATCGGGGTGGCGATGATCGAGAGCCTGGAGGCCCGCGGC
>NZ_JAUSCJ010000017.1 GCF_030651185.1 Phenylobacterium sp. | reverse complement strand
GATTTCTAGCTTTGCCGCGGGGTGGAGCAGCCCGGTAGCTCGTCAGGCTCATAACCTGAAGGTCACAGGTTCAAATCCTGTCCCCGCACCCAAAATCCCTAAAGCCCCGCTCACGCGGGGCTTTTTGCGTCAGGGCGTTGCAGAAGAGCGAAAGCGGCCCAAACCTAAGCTTTCGAATACTTGAAGCGCAGCAGAATTGGGTCTCGACCATGCCGAAAATCGACCTCTCCGCCATCGCCGTCGACCGCGGCAGCAACTACCCCGCGCCCTTCGATGCCCCCTGCAGCGGTCAGAGCTACCAAAGGCTGGCGCGTGACAGCGGCCTGACCCTGTTTGGCGTGAACCTGACGGTGATCGAGCCCGGAGCGTGGTCCAGTCAGCGCCATTGGCACACCCACGAGGACGAACTGGTCTGGGTCGTGGAGGGGGAGCTGACCCTGGTCACCGACGCCGGCGAGGAGATCCTGCGGCCCGGCGACTGCGCAGCCTTCAAGCGGGGCGTCGCCGATGGCCACCACCTGATCAACAGGAGCGACCGGCCCGCCAAGGTGCTGGAGATCGGCAACGCCGACCCGCTGGACGTCTGCACCTATCCCGACATCGACATGATCGCGGGGCCGGAGCCGGGCTACAAGCATCGCGACGGCGCGCCCTATCCTGCGAAGGACTAGCCAAAGAAAAAGGGCCGGCGTTTGGCCGACCCTCTTCCTCAGATCTGGGGATTTCGCTTAGCGCTGGGCGAGCCGCATCGCTTCGAGCTGGGCGACGTCGGAGCTGCTGAGCTGTTCGAGGGCCGAATTGACCGATCCCTTCATGCAGCGGCCGTAGGCGTCGAGGAACAGGGTCTCGCTGACCACCGCCTTGGCGCACACCTTCTTGGCGGCCGCGACGATGTCGGCGTGGATCTGGGCGGTGGACTTGCCGACGAGGGAGACGCGGACGCCTTCTTCAGCATGGGCGACCGGAGCCAGGGCGAGGGTGGCCAGGGCGGCCAGGGTCATCAGTTTCATCATGTTTTTCGTCCCGGAAAGGGGTTGGGGTTCAACCGCCTCCCGGCGTTCCTCAGGCTGGTGCTAGGCTTCTAGGGTGGCCCAAGCGCGTCGCCTGAGAGGGACTTAGCGCGCGGATTTGGCCTGCGGCAAGTGACAATGGTGCGACGCAATATGGCCAATGGTGCCATGCGGCATGAGTGGGCGCCGTCGCTCAAAAGGACGGCGCCGAGGCAGGCGAAGGCGCGGCGCGGCACGGCGGTTGCGGCGGGAGGTCCGGAAGACCCCGAAATGAAACACTTGCATTCGGCGGCTCTTCACACTTGATTAACCTCTATTAACCGCTGAGGTCCCATGTTGCTTTCTGTCCTGGCTTTGACGGCCGCCATCGCCGCCCCGTCAGGCGCGTCCGCGCCGGCCTCCGAGTCCGCCCCGGCCCTGGCCGCCAACGCCTATATCGTTGAGTGCCTGGTCAATGGCGCGGCCCTGACCGCCTGCACCGTGATCGACGCCGATCCGGCCACCAACCCGGACGCCGCCACCGCGCTCAAGCTGGCCGCCAACATCCACGTGCCGGACTCCATGGCCCAGGCCGGCCGTATCCGCATCAAGTTGAACGTCAATCCGTAGGGCCCTCGGCCGCGATTGACGAACCGATCCCCCCGGCTCCAAAAGGCTCCTGCGCACCGTCGCGCGCCTTTTGAGGAGCCGCCCCATGCAGACCCGCAAGCTCGGACCGTTCGAGGTCTCCGCCATCGGCCTGGGTTGCATGAGCCTCTCCCACGGCTATGGACCCGCCGCCCCGCGCGAGCAGGCTGAGCGCGTGCTGAAGGGGGCCCTGGACGCCGGCTACACCTTTCTCGACACCGCGGCGGTCTATGGGGTGGGCCACAACGAGGCCCTGATCGGCGAGGTGCTGGGCGATCGGCGCGGCGACTACGTGCTGGCCTCGAAGTGCGGCCTGACCAATGGCGACAAGCGCGAGCTGAACGGTCATCCCGATGTCCTGAAGGCTACCTGCGAGGGCAGCCTGAAGCGCCTGAAGACCGACGTCATCGACCTCTACTACCTGCATCGCTGGGACAAGCGTGTGCCCATCGAGGACAGCGTCGGCGCCTTGGCGCAGCTGGTGGCCGAGGGAAAGATCAAGACCATCGGCCTGTCGGAGGTGTCGGCCGACACCCTGCGCCGCGCCCACGCGGTCCATCCGATCACCGCCCTGCAGACAGAATACTCCCCCTGGACCCGCAATCCGGAGATCGCCGTGCTGCAGGCCTGCAAGGACCTGGGCGTCACCTTCGTGGCCTTCAGTCCGGTGGGCCGGGGCTTCCTGGCCGGCGGGGCGTCAAATCCGGCCGCCTTCCAGGAAGGCGACATGCGTCTGGGGATGCCCCGCTTCCAGGGCGAGGCCTTCGCCGCCAATCTGAAGCTGTTTGCGGCCTTCGCCGCGCTTGCGAAGCAGGCCGGCTGCACCCCGGCCCAGCTCTGCCTGGCGTGGCTGTTGGCCAAGGACGAGACCATCGTCCCGATCCCTGGCACCACGAACCCCGATCACATGGTGGAGAACGCCGGCGCGGCTGCGGTCACGCTGGCGGCCGAGACGATGGCCAAGGTCGAGGCGCTGGTGAACCCGCAGACGGTCACCGGACCGCGTTATTCACCGGCCATGCAGGCGTCGATCGACACGGAGGGCTAGGCGCCTTCCAGGCTCTCGAAGGCGGTGATCAGGGCGGCCTGGGCCAGGCGTTTGGCGCGGGTGGCGACCTCGGCCTCGGGCAGATCATGCAGGCCGCGTGGGCGCGGCAGGCTGACCTGGACGGTGATCCCGTCGTCGGTGAGGACAGACACCCCCACCAGAGTCGGGCTGACGGTGACGGAGGGCGGCAGGGACAGGTCCAGCATGGCGTTCGTCTCCAGATCCCCAGTTAGGCGGGGTTTGGACGCTGCGCACCGGTAAGTCGAGCCACGGTTTTATGACCAGATGTGATGGAACTCGTTAGGTCTTTTGACGGGCGCTCGATGCGCCTGTCATCGTAAAGCCCTCGTTGGCGAGCGCTGCCTGCTCAGATTTCTAGATCCAGGCAGCGCTGCAAATATCGTCGGGTGGCCTGTTCGAACGCCTGTGGCCACGGCGCTTCCAGCCTGTCGGCGAGAGGCCTGGCCCGGCCAAGGAACAGACGGGCGAGTTCGAGATTGGCAGCGATCAGAGTTTCGCGTCGGGCCGGCGGCGGAACGAGGGCCTCAAGCATGTTTCGCTGATGCTCGGTCAGATTGAGGTTCAGTCGCTTGGCCCCGCCGCGCGCGGCCGGCGCCACGCCATTCTCCTCGATCATCAACTCGATCAGCATCTTGCGCAGCAGATCATAGCCTTGCTGCGCGCCCAGCCATTCCTCCCTTCCTAGCGCCACAGGCAACAGACCTAGGATGCGAAGAAACTCGGTGATGAGAGCCGCGATCCGTCGCGGCGCGCGAGTGTCGGCGGACGGTGGCTGAGCCGGCGGGGTGGAAGCCGAATCGCCCGCCAGGTGTTTCAGGGCGCCGCCATCCATGAAGGCCAGCTCCGTGGGCGTCAGGAAGCTGATGTCGAAGCGCTCCCAATCGACCGTGGTAGCCGCCAGGATCCGCTCATGAAGCTGCTGCGCGTGGACCAGGGCCGGCAATGCTGCGCCGCCTTGGCCATAATCGGCCAGGCACGCGGCGCGATCGGCCTCATTCACCTGCGCGACCAGGTCGACATCGCTCCAGGTGTCGCCGACGCCCCGTGCGAGGCTGCCGGAAAGCCAGATAGCGCTGATGCGGTCGTCGGCCGCCAGCACCGCGGTGACCTGGGCCATCAAGGCTGCCTGCGCTTGTGTCATCATCCCTCCTCCATCTGTCGGCGGGCGCAGGATCTTCGCGCCACCGCCGATCCTGCAAACGACATTCACAGCGAATACTTGTGAGCCCAGATCACACGGTTCGTCATGGCTGACAGGGCGCAGCTTTCACACTATGCCCTTGGGCCATGCCCATCGCTCCGCCCCCGCCCGAAGTCGAAGTCGTTGTCGTCCATGCCCCGCGCCTGCCGGCCCTGGGCGGGGAGGCGGTGTTCGCGGTTCAGCAGATCGACGCCGAGGACCTGAAGACCGCGCCTCGCCTCGACGTCGCCCTGAAGCGGGCGCCCGGCGTGTCGCTGTTCCGGCGGACCGGCAGCGACGCCGCCAATCCCACGATCCAGGGCATCTCCCTGCGCGGCGTGGCGCCGTCGGGGGCCGGGCGAGCGCTGGTGACCCTGGACGGGGCGCCACAGAATGATCCCTTCGGGGGCTGGGTGATCTGGTCGGCGCTGCCGCCAGAGGGCCTGGAAAGCGTCACCCTCGTGCGCGGCGCAGGCGCAGGCGCCTATGGGGCCGGCGCGCTCACGGGCGTGGTGGCCCTGGAGGAACGGGCCGCGACCGAAGGGGTCTCGGCCCTGGACCTGTCCCTTGCCCAGCGGGGCGGGGCACGCGCCGCCGTGGCCCTGGGGACGACGGGCCTGTTGCTGACCGCGAGCGCTGAGACCTCGGACGGCTACACGCCGGTCCGCGGCGGACGCGGGGCGGCCGACGTTCCCACCACCCTCGAGGCTGGATCCTTCGCCTTCCGGGTGCAGGGCGAGCACAAGGGCCTCGTCGGCGCCCTGCGGCTCGGGGTCTACGAAGAGCGGCGCGGCGCGGGCCTCTTCGGCGCCAACTCCACGGCCAGCGGCGGCTCGGTCACCGCCACGGTGGCCAAGATCATCCACGGCGGCGGCTGGCGGTTGCAGGCCTGGGCGCGGTCCAGCGACCTGGCCAACAGCTCCTCGGCCGTGGCGGCTGGCCGTGCGGCCACCACGCCGGCCGCCGACCAGTATTCAACGCCGGCCCTGGGCTACGGCTTCAACGCCGCCTGGCAGGGGCGAGGCGAGGTCTTCTCCTGGGAGGTGGGGGGCGACGCCCGCTTCGCCGACGGCCATGCCTATGAGCGGTTCCGTTACATGGCTGGCGCCTTCACCCGGGGCCGGGAGTCTGGTGGGACCACGGCGGTGGCCGGCCTCTATGCGGAGGGCGTGCTGGACCGGGGCGACTGGCTGGTCACCGGCGGCGCGCGGGTCGACGCCTGGCGCCAGGAGGACGCGGTGCGCCGGGAGCGGGACCTGGCGACGGGGGCGGTGACGCTCAACGCCACCTCGCCCGACACCTCGGGCGCCACGCCCACGGCACGGTTCGGCGTGCGCTACCGCCTGAACGAGGCCGCCTGGCTGCGGGGCGCCGCCTATGCCGGCTTCCGGCCGCCGACCCTCAACGAACTGCACAGGCCGTTCCGGGTCGGCAACGACGTCACCGAGGCCAACCCCACCCTGACGCCGGAGACCCTCTATGGCGTTGAGTTCGGGATCGGCGGCGACGGGCAGACCCGCTGGAGCGCGACGGTCTTCTACAACCGCCTCGACGACCCGATCACCAATGTGACGGTCGGTCCTGGCGGGGTCAGCTATCCGGTGGCGGGCTTCATCCCCGTGGGTGGGGTGCTGCGCCAGCGGCGCAACGTCGGCCAGATCGAGGCCTGGGGGCTGGAGGCCGACATCGCCCACACCTTCGGCGATCTGACCCTGAACGCCGCGGCGTCGGCCACGAAGGCGGAAGTCGACGGCGGGCGCGCGGCGCCGCAGCTCACCGGAAACCGGCCGGCCCAGACCCCGGAATATACCGTCACCGGCGGCTTCGACTGGAAGGCAGGGGATCGCCTGACCCTGTCCGCCAACGCACGGTTCGAGAGCGCACGGTTCGAGGATGATCTGAACAGCCGCAAGCTGGCCGCCTCGGTCGGGATCGACGCCCGGGCCGCCTGGCGGCTGACGAAGGACAGCGAGATCTATCTGGCGGCCGAGAACCTCACCGACGCTCGCATCGAGGTCGGCGAGACCGGTGACGGGACCGAGAGCTTCGCCGCGCCCCAGACCTTCCGCATCGGGTTCTCGCTGCGGCGGTAAAGGCCGGCCAGGCGTCGTCCTGGAATGAGTCAGAACCCATGCAAGCTTTGATCCGGCGCATGCTAGCTTTCCCGCCGCTGTAAGCCGTCACTGTCGCAGCGGGAGGCACTTTCAGTATGCTGCGATTACAGTTGATGGCGCTCTGATGGCCGTTATCCTCATTGTGGAAGACGAGCTTTTCATTCGCCAGAACGCCGAGTGGGCGATGGAAGACTTGGGGCACAGCACCCTTGTCGCCATGGACCTGGCCGAGGCGTTGGTCCACCTGTCCGCGTCACGCCATATCGACGCGCTGTTCGTCGATATCAGGCTCAGCGAACTGCCCTTTGGCGGCTACGATGTGGCCAACCAGGCCATCGTGCTGCGCCCGGGGCTGCGGGTGCTCTACACCTCTGGAGGGCTGTTGACTGCGGAGATGAGCGGCGGGTTCGTCGGGGGAGGCCAGTTCCTCCAGAAGCCCTATTCCGCCGAACAACTCGGAGAGTCGGTCGGCGCCCTGCTGCACTAAACCTCCCTCGGCCTTCGCCGGCGGTCACGACCTAGACCTCAGTTAGGAAGCCCCATCTCGAACCCCCATGCAGAGACGGGCGCCAATCTCGCCGCGCTGGCGGCACGCACGGCCGTTGACCGCCAGACGGAAGAGTCGATCGTCAAGGCCGGCGCCCTGCAGAGCGCCATCTTCAACAGCGCCAACTTCTCCAGCATCGCCACTGACGCCAAGGGTGTGATCCAGATCTTCAACGTCGGGGCCGAGCGGATGCTGGGCTATACGGCCGCCGAGGTGATGAACGCCATCACGCCCGCCGATATCTCCGACCCTCAGGAACTGATCGCGCGGGCCCAGGCGCTGAGCGCAGAACTGGCCACCGACATCACGCCGGGGTTCGAGGCCCTGGTGTTCAAGGCCTCGCGCGGGATCGAAGACATCTATGAGCTGACCTACATCCGCAAGGACGGCAGCCGCTTCCCGGCGGTGGTGTCGGTCACCGCGCTGCGCGACGCGCAGGACGCCATCATCGGATATCTGTTGATCGGCACCGACAACACCGCGCGCAAGGAGGCCGAGGAAGCCTTGCTGAAGGCCGGCGCGTTACAGAGCGCCATCTTCAACAGCGCCAACTTCTCCAGCATCGCGACCGACGCCAAGGGCGTGATCCAGATTTTCAACGTCGGCGCGGAGCGGATGCTGGGCTATGCCGCCGCTGACGTGATGAACACGATCACGCCGGCCGACATCTCCGATCCCCAGGAATTGATCGCGCGCGCCCAGGCATTGAGCGCCGAACTGGCCACCGACATCACGCCGGGGTTCGAGGCCCTGGTGTTCAAGGCCTCGCGCGGGATCGCGGACATCTACGAGCTGACCTATATCCGCAAGGATGGGACCCGGCTTCCGGCGCTCGTCTCGGTCACCGCGCTGCGCGACGCCCAGGACGCCATCATCGGCTACCTGCTGATCGGCACCGACAACACCGCCCGCAAGCTGGTCGAGGAGGAGCAGATGGCCTCCGACCAGCGGCTGCGCGACCAGCAATTCTATACCCGCTCGCTGATTGAATCGAACATCGACGCCCTGATCACCACCGACCCCAAGGGCATCATCACCGACGTCAACAAGCAGATGGAAGCCCTGACCGGCTCCACGCGGGACGAGCTGATCGGGGCGCCATTCAAAGACTGCTTCACCGACCCGGCGCGCGCCGAGGCCGCGATCAAGCGGGTGCTCGCCGAGAAGTCGGTCACCGACTACGAACTGACCGCCCGGGCCCGCGACGGCAAGAAGACCGTGGTCTCCTACAACGCCACCACCTTCTACGATCGCAGCCGCACCCTGAAGGGCGTGTTCGCCGCCGCCCGCGACGTCACCGAAAGCAAGCGCGTCGAGGTGGAACTGCAGCAGGCCAAGGCGGTCGCCGAGAGCGCCAGCCGCACCAAGTCCGACTTCCTGGCCAGCATGAGCCACGAGATCCGCACGCCGATGAACGCGATAATGGGCATCGCCGACCTGCTGGCGAAGACCGCACTCACGCCCGAGCAAGACAAGTTCGTGCAGATCTTCCGCCGGTCGGGCGACAACCTGCTGAACCTGATCAACGACATCCTGGACCTCTCGAAGGTGGAGGCCTCGCAGCTCGACCTGGAGCGGACGGGATTCTCGCTCAGCGACCACCTGGAAAAGGTGATCGAGATGGTGGCGCCGAGGGCGCACGAGAAGGGCCTGACCCTGGTCTGCGAGATCGCGCCCAGCGTGGCCAACGACCTGGTGGGCGATCCGACACGGTTGCGGCAGGTGCTGCTCAACCTGCTGGGCAATGCGATCAAGTTCACGCAAGCCGGCGAGGTTTCCCTGAAGGTGGAGGCGGACGAGGACCGCGCGCTGCCGACGGCCCTGCGCTTCACGGTTTCGGACTCCGGCATCGGCATCGCCGACGACAAGCTTGCCCGGGTGTTCGAACGGTTCACCCAGGCGGACTCCTCCACCACCCGACGGTTTGGCGGCTCGGGCCTGGGGCTCACGATTTCCAAGCGCCTGGTCGAACTCATGGGCGGGCGAATCTGGGTGAGCAGCATCGTCGATACGGGCAGCGTCTTCGCTTTCGCCGTGCCGTTCGAGGTCTGGGCGGCGGCGAGCCGGCCGGTCAGCGCGCCGGTGGGCGCCGGTCCCGACACACCGTTGCCGGTGATTAAGATTCTAATGGCCGAGGACTCGCCCGACAACTGCACCATCGCCCTGGCCTATCTTGAGCACACCCCGTTCCAGGTGGATGTCGCGGAGAACGGGATCATAGCCTGCGAGATGTTCAAGGCCGGCCATTACGACCTGGTGCTGATGGATCGGCAGATGCCGGCCATGGACGGCCTGACCGCGACCCGGACCATCCGCGCCTGGGAAAAGGCCAACGACCGGCCATCGACCCCGATCATCGCCCTGACCGCCTCGGCGCTGAAGGGCGATCGTGAGACGTGTCTAGCTGCGGGCTGCACCGCCTATCTGACCAAGCCCATCAAGCAGGACGTTCTGCTGCAGGCGATCCTGGACTATGCGCGAAGCGCCTCACCGGCGGTCCCGAACGAGCCGCGATCATGGCCGCTCAGCGCCAGGATCATCGCCCAGATCCCGGCCTATCTGGATAGCTGCCGACAACATGTCCTGACGATGCGGGAGGCCCTCAACCGAGAGGATTTCCAGCCCTTGACGATCCTGGGGCACAATATGCGCGGATCTGGCGGCGGCTTCGGCTTCCCGGCCATCACCGACTTTGGCGCAAGCCTGGAGCAGGCCGCCGCAGATACCGACATCCTGGCCTCGCGCCGACTGCTGGAGGATCTCTCCAGCTATCTCAATCACCAGAGCGGAGCCTAGACCCGTTCCGGATCAGGTTGAATCAACCTGATCGGATGAAAAGGGTCCATCTTCTTGAATCCAAAGCATGTCCGGACGGCGAACCGGCGCCCACTTGCGCTAGTCCGCCCTCTCGCCGAACAGTTCCTCATGCTTGGCGCAGATGGCGGGCCACAGGGCGTGCATCTCCGGCACATCGAGGTCGAACTCGCGGGTTAGGATGTCGAGGAACTCGTCGGCGGTCCCGATCAGGGCCTGTGTCCGTTCACCCGGCTGAATCCGGCGCAGGGTGCGGCCCAGGATGATCACCAGGCCGTCCGGCGTATGCCGCTGGACGATGGGAAACTGGGTGAAGATGGAGTCCGGCGATGTGCGCAGCCACTGGCAGGTGACATTGAGCGCTGTGTCGCTGGCGCTGGCCTGCGTGAAGTCGAAATAGGGCGCGCCGCCAAGGGCGTGATTGTGGAAGCGCCACCAGTCGGCGTCGAGCGCCTCCAGCCGGAAGTCGTAGCCCGCGACGGTGATCGGACCCGCCACCAGGGCCACAGGCTCAAGCGTCCCGTCGCCGAACCCGACATCGGCGATGTAGGGCCGGTCCAGGTCGACCCGCAGCACCAGGTGGTTGCCATGACTGATATCGCCACGCTCGGTGCGTCCGACGGCGCCGGCCATGCGGGTGACCGCAAAGCCGATCTCGCCCAGCGCCCAGCCCAGCAGGCCGTTCATCTCGTAGCACCAGCCGCCGCGCCGGCGGGTGACCAGCTTGTCGAAGGCGTGCTGCAGGCTGACGTCGCCGGGCCGCTGCAACTGGACGTCCAGGTTCTCGTAGGGGATGGCCAGCAGGTGGGCGCGGTGGATCGCCGTCAGGGTCTCCAGGTCCGGGCGCGGCGTCCCGGCATAGCCGATGCGGGCCAGATAGGCGTCGAGGTCCATGGGCGCTCCTTTCCGTGGTCAAGCTAGGACGGCTGGCGTGGCCGCGCCACTGTGGCTAGGACGGATCACATGGACAATCTGACCACCGAATTCGCCTTCGAGGCCCTCGTCTCCATCGATGCGGCCACCAAGATCGGCGACACCGCCCTGGGCAAGCGGCGGTTCATCGGCATCACCGGGGGAACCTTCAAGGGGCCGCGCATTGAGGGTGAGGTGATCCCCGGCGGGGCCGACTGGCAGACCGTGCGGGCCGACGGGGTGACGGTGATCGAGGCGATCTACGCCCTGAAGACCTCCGACGGCGCGGTGATCGCCGTGCGCAACCTGGGCCTGGTCGCGCCCACCGACGATGGCGGTCGCTATGTGCGCACCAACCCCACCTTCGATGCGCCGCAAGGGCCGCACGACTGGCTGAACAAGTCGATCTTCGTGGGCACGATCGGCGTCGCCGACGGCGGCAAGGCCGTGCGGATCGGCGTCTACCGGGTCGTGTGAGCGGCTATTCCTTGGCCGGCTCTCCCGCGCCGGTGATCAGGGCCACGATCTGCGGGCTGATGTTCTCGGCGCCCTTCTCCATCATGTGGGAGACGATGCGGGCGCCGACCGCGGCGCGGGTCTGGCTGGTGAACTCGGTCTTGTTCTCCCGCACCCAGTCCATGGAGGCCTTGCGGTTCACATTGAGCTGCTGGAAGTGCGGGACGACGTAGCGGGCGATCATCTCGTAGGACCGCTGGGTGTCGGCCCAGTTGGCCCAGTTGTGGGCCATCATGAGATAGCAGCCGAAGCCGCCGCTCTCTTCCTTCAGCTGCTCGATGCGGGCGATGGCCTCGTCGGGGGTCCCCACCACGGCGGAGCCCAGGGCGAGGTAGGCCTCGACGGGATCGCCGGCGAAATCATCGGGCACCATCGGCAGGTTGGCGATCTCGCGGAAGTAATAGATCCACTTCTCCAGGCCGAAGCGGACCTGTTCGATGGCCTTGTCTTTGGTCTCGGCGATGTGCATCTGGCCCACCAGCCGCCAGGCGTTGCGGTCCATGGTCTGGCCGCTGGCCTTGGCGATGTCCTCGGCGATGCCCCAGTTGGCGGCGAGCGCGTTGAACCCCGCCGTCGTGGTGGCGCCCAGGGACAGCAGGCCCACCCCGTGCTTGCCGGCGGCGCGAGCCCCGGTCGGCGAGACCTGGCTGGCCACGGCGATCTCCACCGAGGGGCGCGAATAGGGGGTCATCTGCAGGCGGGCGTTGACCAGGGTGAACCAGTCGCTCTCGTGGCTGACCTCCTCGCCGCGCAGCAGGCGGACCAGGACGTCGAGGGCCTCGTCCATGCGGTCGCGCTGCTTGGCCACCGGGATGCCCATCATGAAGGCGTCGGAGGAGAGCGCGCCGGGGCCGGCCCCGAACATCACCCGGCCGCGGGTCATGTGGTCCAGCTGGTTGATGCGGTCGGCCAGCATCATCGGGTGGTGATAGGGCAGGGAGGAGACCCCGGTGCCCAGCTTGATGTGTTTGGTGCGTTCGGCGGCGGCGGCGATGAACACCTCGGGCGAGGCGATCAGCTCATAGGCGGCCGAGTGGTGCTCGCCGATCCAGGCCTCTTCGAAGCCGAGATTGTCCAGGTGCTGCACCAGCTCCAGGTCGCGTTGGATGGCCAGCGTCGGGTTCTCGTCCAGCGGATGGAAGGGCGCGATGAAGGCGCCGAAGCGGAGTTTGGTCTCGAGCATGGTGGCCCTCCCTGGGTCTTTGGAAGGAGCTTAGCTGGGGTGACGCGGGGGCGCCTAGCAGCCCGTACCTGCGCTTCGAAATTCAGGACGCGGAGTCGCGGGCGGCTTCCAGGAACTTCAGCACCGAGAGCTCAAAGGCCCGCGCCGAGCCGGCGCCCTTGAGCGGCAGGACGCCGCGTTCGTAGGATTCCAGAACCAGCGGGTGGATGTAGGAGCCCCTGCAGACCGCCGCGGTGTTGCCCAGCAGCCCGGCGACGGCCTTCACGCAGGCGGCGACATTGCGCCTGGCCTCGGCCGCGCTGGCGGCCGGCGGATGCATCACCAGGCCTCGCGCGGCCGACAGGGTCCCGGCCCAGGTGCGGAAATCCTTGGCGGAGAAGTCGTCCCCCAGCGCCTCGCGGATGTAGGCGTTCACGTCGGCGCTCTCGACGGCCCGTCGTTGCCCGTCGTCGCCGATATACTGGAACAGGCGCTGGCCGGGGATGTCCTGGCAGGCCTTGACGATGCGGGCCAGGCGACGGTCGCGGAAGCCGGTCTGGTGGACCTTTCCGCTCTTGCCCCGGAACTGGAAGACCGCGCCGGTGGTGGTCACCTTGGCATGGCGGTCGCGCAGGGTGGTGAGGCCGAAGCTCTTGTTGGCTCGGGCGTATTCCTCGTTGCCCACCCGGATCAGGGTCATCTCCATCACCGCCACCACGGCGGCCAGCACCTTGTCGCGCGGCAGGCCCCGGCGGCCGAGGTCGGCCTGCACCCGCTTGCGCAGGCGGGGGAGGGCGCGGCCGAAGGCGATCACCCGGTCGTACTTGATCCCGTCGCGGTCCTGCCGCCAGTCTGGATGGTAGCGGTACTGCTTGCGGCCCTTCTGGTCGCGCCCGGTGACCTGGATGTGACCCCGCGCCGAGGGGCAGATCCAGACGTCGGTCCAGGCCGGTGGGATCACCAGGGCCTTGATGCGCGCCAGCTTCGCCTCGTCGTTGAGCGGTGCGCTCTCGGTGTCGCGGTAGGCGAAGCCGCCCTTGGCCGCGATCCGGGTGATGCCGGCGTCGTCGTCGTTGACGTAGGTCAGGCCGGCAGGCGCCAGGTCGATGTGTGCTGTGTCTCTGGCCATCCGCCACCTTTGGAACTACGGGGACGTGGCGCCTACGCCCCAGACAGCCGGTGAACGTGAACTCGGCGCGGCGAGTTCCTAAGTCGGACGGGAGACTAAATTCAGTGAACTATCGCCACGCCTACCATGCCGGAAACTTCGCCGACCTGATCAAGCATGCCGGACTGCTGCGGTTGATGGCGACCCTGACCAAGGGGCCGGGCTCGTTGACGGTGATCGACACCCATGCCGGGCGCGGGCTGTACGACCTGTCGGGCGCCGAGGCTCAGCGATCGGGGGAGGCGCAGGCGGGGATCGCCCAACTGATGAAGGCCACGGACCTTCCCGCGGCCTTCGGGCCGCTGCGGGCGGCGGTGAACAAGCTGAACAACAACGGTCCCACCAAGTTCTATCCCGGTTCGCCGCGCCTGATCGCCGACACCCTGCGCAAGAAGGATGTCTACATCGCCTGCGAACTACGCGGTGAGGAGCATGCCGCCCTTCGCATGGCGCTGAAGGGACGCACGGGGATCGAGACCCTCTGCGCCGACGGCTACGACACCGCGGTCGCCCGCTGCCCGCCCAAGGGTCCGGTGTTGGTCCTGATCGACCCCCCTTTCGAGCGGCCCGACGACTACACCCGGATCGTCGCCACCCTGAAGGCCATCGGCCGCCGCAACCGCGAGGCCGTGGTGATGATCTGGCTGCCGATCAAGGATCTGCAGACCTTCGACCATTTCCTCAATGAGGCCCAGGACACCGGCATCGGCCCCCTGCTGGTGGGTGAATGCCGGATGCGGCCCCTGGCTGACCCGATGAAGATGAACGGCTGCGCCCTGGTGACCGCGCGGGCTCCGGCCGACTTCGCCGCCTCCATGGAGGAGATGTGCCGCTGGACCGCCCAGACCCTGGGCCAGAATGGGCAGGGGCGAGTTTCGACGCTGTCATAAGGTTGATTTGCATCAAGGCGTATCTGGGTGGTGTTATGCTGCATTGCACAATCATTTTCGGAGACGTTCCATGATCGCGCTTAAGCCGAACGAGTCCGTCAGCCCTGCCGCGGCCCTGTATGTGCCGATCGGCGCGGCCTCGCCCCTGTGGTTCATGTTCACCGGGGCGGCCACGGCCGGTGTCGCCTATTGGTGGATGACCCGCTGGATGCAGCCCGTCCACCTCGAGGCGCTCCTGCCGTTCTCGGGCGCCGACGCCGAGCCGGCGGAGGAGGCGGCCATCCTGTTCGAGGCCTTTGTGGAGCCGCTGCTGGAGGCCGCCGAGCCCCTGGCGGCAGACGGCGGCGTCGTTGACCCCGACCCGGCCCCGGTTCCGGCGCCCGAGCCGGCTCCCAATCCCCTCGACACCCCGCCCGCCCAGGCGGCCGCCGAGACCGTCGCGCCGGTGGAGGCGGCGACCGAAACTTCGGCGCCCGCGCCCAAGCCGAAACCCAAGGCCACGCCGAAGGCGTGAGGCTGTAGCGCGCCAAGGCGCGGCGCATTAAGGCTGGTCCCAACGAGAGGGACGCGGCGTGCTGAAGCGAGGGCTGGACATTCTGGGCGCCACGGCGGGCCTGATCCTGCTGTCGCCCGTCCTGCTGGTCCTGGCCGTCGCCGTGCGCCTGGAGTCACCCGGCCCCGCCCTGCACTGGTCGCGCCGGGTGGGTCGGGACAACCATCTTTTCCCCATGCCCAAGTTCCGCAGCATGCGGATCGGCGCGCCTGACGTCGCCACCCACCTGCTGCCCGATCCCGCCTCCTGGATCACGCCGCTCGGCGGTTTCATGCGCCGCACCAGCCTGGATGAACTGCCCCAGCTGTGGAGCGTGCTGGTGGGCGATATGAGCCTGGTGGGGCCTCGGCCCGCCCTCTTCAACCAGGACGACCTGATGGCCCTGCGCAACGCCGCGGGCGTCCAGGTGCTCAGGCCGGGTCTGACCGGCTGGGCCCAGGTCCACGGCCGCGACGAGCTCCCGGTGCCCGACAAGGCCAGGCTGGACGCTGAGTACCTGGCCCGGCGCTCCACCCTCATGGACCTTTCCATAATCCTGCGCACCGCGATGACGGCCTTCTCGGGACGCGGCGTCCGCCACTAGGGACCCCTTCGGCGGCTCGCGCGTTCTGTCGTGACCCGGAGTTTCCCGCACCTTGTCAGTCGAACCGATCTACCAACGCGCTCGCACGGGCCTCATCCGCGCCCGAGATCGCGCGGCCGATGGCCTGCGCCGCGCGCGCGGCGGCCTGCGCCCGGGCTGGGAGCGCGCGCGGACGCGCCTTCGGGAAACCAGGTTCAAGCGCCCCAGCAACAAGGCCCTGGCCTGGACCGGCGGCGTCTTTGGCGCGCTGGTCGTGGCCATCGCGCTCTTCCTGATCCTGTTCGACTGGAACTATCTGCGCGGTCCCATCGGCCGCTACGCGTCGGCCAAGACCGGTCGGGAGATCGTCCTGGCCGGGGATCTGAAGGTGCACGCCTTCTCGCTGAACCCCAGCGCCTCGGTGCAGGGAATAAAGGTCGGCAATCCCAAATGGGCCGGCCCGGGCCAGACCGCCGATATCAAGAAGCTCGACGTCCAGGTTAAGCTGCTGCCCCTGTTCGTCGGCCAGGTGGTGCTGCTGAACCTGCAACTCGACCAGGCCAAGGTTGACCTTCTGCGTGACCGTCAGGGCCGCGCCACCTGGGATTTCTCCAACGGCAAGAAATCCAACAAGCCCTTCAAGATGCCGCCGATCCGGCGGTTCGTGATCAATGACGGCCACCTGAAGATCAGAGACCAGAAGCGCAAGCTGGTCCTGAACGGCGAGGTCAACGCGACCGAGGAGATGGGGCGGGCCGGGCGGGGCTTCCTGATGACTGGGGAAGGCGCGCTGAACGGAAACAGGTTCCTGCTGCGCATCCAGGGCGGCCCGCTGCTGAACGTCGATACCCGCAAGCCCTATCCCTTCGACGCCGACATTCGCTCCGGCGCGACCCGGGTGACCGCCAAGGGCGCGATCACCAAGCCCTTCGACCTGGGCCAGTTCGCCATGAACGCCACGGCCCAGGGGCCTGACCTGGCCGACCTCTACGACCTGACCGGCGTGGCCCTGCCCAACACCCCGCCCTACAAGCTGAACGGCCGACTGTCGCGCGATGAGCACCTCTACAAGATCGAGGGCCTGGGCGGCCGGGTCGGCGACAGCGATCTGGCCGGCTCGCTCTCCGTGGAGACCGGCGATGAGCGCCCCTATCTGAAGGCTGACCTGCGCACCCGCAGCCTGGACTTCGACGACCTCGCGGCGATCTTCGGCGGGGCGCCGTCGCGCAAGGCCGGGGAGACGGTTTCCCCGCAACAGGCCGCCGTGGGCCGGCAGATGGCCGCCCAGCGCCGACTGCTGCCGGACTCCACCCTGGACGTCACCAAGATCCGCTCTCTGGACGCCGACGTGCGCTACCGCGTCGCCGCGATCCACGACGCCATGTTGCCCCTCAGGTCCGGCGACGTCACGGTGAAGCTGGATCGCGGCCTGCTCAGCGCCAACCCGCTGATCCTCGACCTGCCCCAGGGCAAGATCACCGGCCAGGCGCATCTGAACGCCCGCAATGCCGTGCCCGTGACCGAAGTCGATGTGCGGCTGTCCAACGCCCGCCTCGAACAGCTCATCCCCATCAAGGGTCAACCCCTGGCCGGCAGCTTCGTGGGCCGGATCAAGCTGAAGGGCTCCGGAGACTCGGTCCACCGGGCGGCGGCCAACGCCGACGGCGAGGTGCTGGCGGTGGTTCCGAGCGGCGAGATCCGCGAGGCCTTCGCCGAACTGCTGGGCATCAACGCCACCAAGGGCCTGGGGCTCTTGTTCTCCAAGGACCAGGGCTCCGTGCCGATCCGCTGCGGCGTGGCGCACTTCCAGGCCAGGAACGGCGTGCTGACCGCCGACCGCATCGTCTTCGACACCAAGCCGGTGG
This sequence comes from Phenylobacterium sp., assembly GCF_030651185.1. Lineage (GTDB taxonomy): Bacteria > Pseudomonadota > Alphaproteobacteria > Caulobacterales > Caulobacteraceae > Phenylobacterium. Next base: position 116,993 of record NZ_JAUSCJ010000017.1, on the reverse strand, counting down.
TGGCCACCGGTGGCGGGACCATCAATCTCGAGAACGAGACGATGGACCTGCGCATCCAGGGGCGCTCCAAGGAACTGCGGCTCGTGCGCCTGCTGTCGCCGATCACCGTCAAGGGGCCGATCGTGGGGCCCAAGGTCGGTATCGAGACCGGCCGGGTGGTGGCCCAGGGCGGCGTCGCCGCGGCCCTGGCCGGACTGGTCAATCCGCTGGCCCTGCTGCTGCCCTTCGTCGATCCGGGGCTGGCCAAGGACGCCTCCTGCGCGGCCCTGATCGCCGAGGCCGGCCGTGAGGGTGTCCCCGTCAAGACAGTCGCCGCCAAGACCGCCCGCCGTTGATCATTTCAGGCCGGCAGCAAACCGAGTCCGTCTTGAAACCAACCCGCGATTGACGTCACCTCCGGACGACCGTCACAGTCGGACTTCCGGTTTCAGATGCGAAGAGGTCTCTCGATGGCTCGTCTCACCAAGCGCCCCCTGGGCCTCGTCCTGGGCGTGGCCCTCAGCCTGACCGCCGTTGGCGGCGCGGCCCTGGCCGCCGTCTCCGCGGAGAAGGTGATCGCCGAGCGCCAGAAGGGCCTGAAGGCCATGGGCGGCGCCTTCAAGACCATCAACGACAACCTCAAGACCGACGCCCCCGACGCCAAGCTGATCGCGGCCCAGGCCAAGATCGTGAAGGCCGGCGCCCATAAGATCCCCGGCTGGTTCCCGAAGGGTAGCGGCCCGGAGGCCGGCTTCAAGACCGCCGCCAAGCCGGAAATCTGGACCGACGGCGCCAAGTTCGCCGCCGCCGCCAAGGGTTTGCAGGTGGAGAGCGCCAAGCTGGAAACCATCGCCAAGGGCGGAAACATCGACGCCATCAAGGCCCAGGTGAAGGCCACCGGCGGCGCCTGCGGGACCTGCCACACCCCCTTCCGCGTCAAATCCTAGGGCGCCATGAGCGACGCGCGCCCCACCGCCACCAAGCTCTGGGACCTGCCGACCCGGATCACGCACTGGGCCCTGGTGGTGCTGATCCTCGTCTCCTGGCTGACCGGTGGCGAGAACATGCAAGTTCACCGGTGGTCTGGATACGGGGTCATCGGCCTGCTGGTCTTCCGCCTCTACTGGGGCTTCTTCGGCAGCGAGAGCGCCAGGTTCAGCCACTTCGTGAAGGGGCCAGGCGCCACGGTCGGTTATCTCAAGACCATGGGCCAGCGCACCGCCGGGGATCTCGTCGGCCACAGCCCGGTCGGCGCGGTGAGCGTCGTCCTGCTACTGCTGGTCATGCTGCTGCAGGTGAGCCTGGGCCTATTCGCTAGCGATATCGACGGCATCGAGTCCGGACCGCTCTCGCACCTGGTGGACTTCGACACCAGCCGGCTGGCCTCGGACTGGCATGAGCTGACCTTCCGCCTGCTGCAGGCCCTGGTGGTCATGCATGTCGCGGCCATCGCCTTCTACGCCCTGTGGAAGCGCCAGAACCTCATCACCGCCATGATCACCGGCAAGCGGGTGTTCTCCGGTCCGGTTCCGACCCTGAAGTTCGCGCCGGTCTGGAGCTTCGTGGTCGGCGTGGTGATCGCGGTGGCGGCGGCCTGGCTGCTCGCCCGGGGCCTGAAACTGCCGAAGTTCTGACTGACCGCGGCACACCCAACTCCGTCATCCCGGACGCCGATAGGCGATCCGGGACCCAGGGGCCCAGCGCACCGCCCCTGGGTCCCGGCTCTTCGCTGCGCTACGGCCGGGATGACGGGAGGGGGTTAGTGCATGGTGTCGGCGACGATCTCGAGCTTGTTGCCGTCGGGATCGAGCAGGACGGCGCCGTAATAGTCGGCTGAGATGTCAGGGTGCAGACCGGCCACGCGGACCACGGTCGCGCCCTGGGCCAGGGCGGCGGCGTAGGCGGCGTCCACCGCTGACCGGCTATCGGCGCTGAAGGCGATGTGGGTTCCGAGGCCGGCCACCTGACCCCCTGCTACCGGATATAGGTAGAACTGACGGCTGCCGCCGGGGCCGTAGGCCAACTCGGCTTCGGCCGCGAAGGTGTTGGCGCAGCCCAGCGGGGCGAAGAACGCGTCATAGAAGCGGCGGGCGGTGGCGAGGTCGCGGACGCCTACGGACAGATGATCGAACATGAGGTGTCTCCCGGCCAAGCTTGGTCCCTATTTGGGGAGCCAGGCCGGGATGAACAAGTCTAGGCGGCGGCGCCCTTCAGGCAATTGAGCCAGGCGTCTTCGCGGGCCTTCTCGGCCTCACGCAGGGTGGTTTCAGCGTCGCGAACGGCGGCGTCGTGCTTGCGCCATTCCAGAACCGCGCCCTCGCGGGCGGCGCGGGCGGCTTCCATGGTCTCGAAGCGGGCGAGAATGGCGCGCACGCTGTAGGTCACCGGCGGACCCACGGTTTCGCGGTCGGGATAGAAGCCGGTGATGGAGTCCGTGCTCTCGCTGTCGATGTGGAAGACATCGGCCCAGCCGGCGTGGTGACGCATCAGGGCCCAGGGACGTTGCACGGTCATCAGTTGCTCCTCGAATCCGCAAGGCGGGGTCTTGCGCGGAACCTAGCGCGGCTCGCGCCCGGCTCCAACGCCGCACGCGCGCGGCAATAGCAGATGCACCGCTTCAGATGAAAGCCGAACCGTGAAATTCGATCCGCCCGTTCAGGCGTCGAAGGGGATGACGCGGCGGTCCTGGTCGCCGGAGACGCCGACCCGGGGGCAAGCGTCGCGGAGGACGCAGAGGCCGCAGGCGGGGTCGAAGTGGGTGCACAGCGATTGACCGTGGCCCTTCAGCAGCCAGTGCAGTTCGTAGAGTTGTTCGCCCTGCCATTCGGCCGGCGCCTGATCCATCAGGCTGTCATAGGCCGCCCGCGCATCGCCGGCGCGCGCGGTGAGGCCCAGCCGGCGCGCGACGCGGTGGACGTGGGTGTCCACTACCAGGGCCCGGCGGTTCAGAGTGCTGAGGTTCAGCACCGCCGCGGCGATCTTCACCCCCACGCCCGGCAGGCGCATCAGCCAGGCCAGGGCCTCGTCCACCGGCTCGGCGGCCAGGAAGTCCAGGTTCAACTCGCCGCGTTTCAGCAGCAACACGCGGATCAGGATCGGCAGCTGCCGCGCCTTCTGGTCGGCGAAGGTCACCGGATCGATCACCGGCTCCAACGCCTCCTGGGTGGCGTGGACCAGGGCCTCCCAGTCGGGATAGGCCGCCCGCAGCCGGATGAAGGCCGCCCAGGACACCTCGTCATAGGTCCGGGAGCTCAGCACCGACTTGATGAGCTGGGACACCGGGTCCAGCGGATGCTCGGGGCGCTGCGGGCCCAGGACACTGCGCAGCCGGTCGCGCGTGGGCGGCAAGTCGGAGGGAAGGGCGAGTCGGATGTGCATGCCGTCACGCTAGAACAAAAGTAGAACATTTGTAAACCCGCCCGACGCGTCCTACGAAGGCAGCCGGCATCCACGGGAAGGGCGGCCATGACCCCTGCCTCGATCTCCGACTATCGCGAGCTGGCGCGCCGCCGGCTACCGCCGATGTTCTTTGAATACATCGATGGCGGCTCCTACGCCGAGGTGACCCTCCAGAGGAACGTGGCCGACATGGAGGCCATCGCCCTGCGCCAGCGGGTGATGCGCGACATGAGCCAGTTGGACCTGAGCATCGAGACCCTGGGCCAGAAGCTCAGCTTCCCGGTGGGCCTGTCGCCGGTAGGGATGGCCGGCATGTACAGCCGCCGGGGCGAGGTTCAGGCGGCCAAGGCCGCGGCCAGTCTTGGGGTGCCCTTCTGCCTGTCCACCGTCGGGGTCTGCTCGGTGGAAGAGGTGGCGGCCAGCGGCGCGGCGCCCTGGTTCCAGCTCTACATGCTCAAGGACCGTGGCTACATGGCCGACCTGTTGGCCCGCGCCAAGGCGGCCGGCTGTCCGGTCCTGGTGTTCACCGTCGACCTGCCGCTGCCCGGCTCGCGCTATCGTGATGTCCGCTCGGGGTTCACCGGATCGAGCGGGATATCCGGGGCGATGAACACCGCCTGGCAGGGGATGACCCATCCCCACTGGCTATGGGACGTCTGGCTGCACGGTCGCCCCCATACCCTGGGCAGCGTGGCAAATGCGGTTCCGCAGGCTGGCGGGGTCACCGACTTCCTCGCCTGGATCGCCAAAAACTTCGACCGCTCGGTGACCTGGGCTGACCTCGATTGGGTGCGCAGGACGTGGGACGGGCCCATCGTCATCAAGGGCGTGCTGGATCCGGACGACGCCCGCGACGCCCGGTCGGCCGGCGCGCAGGGCCTGATCGTGTCCAATCATGGCGGACGTCAGCTCGACGGCGTGCGCTCCTCGATCTCCGCCCTGCCGGCGGTGGTCGAGGCGGTGGGCGGCGATCTGGAGGTCTATCTGGACGGCGGCGTGCGGTCCGGCTTGGATGTGCTGAAAGCCCTTTCGCTGGGCGCCAAGGCCTGCTTCGTTGGCCGCGCCTGGGCCTATGCGCTGGGGGCCGGCGGCGAGAAGATGGTCGCCCGCATGCTGGGAACCCTGCGCAGCGAGCTTTCGACGGCCATGGTGCTCACCGGTTGCCGCAATGCGCGGGACGCGGACAAAACCCTGCTCGACCTCGCAACTTAGAAAAACTTTTCAAATCCATAGGTTCGAACCCATCGACAAGGGTCGATCTTGCCGGTAATGGCCGCGCGAACGTGCGTTTCACGGTCGGGTCCGGCCGTGCGGGCGCATGCCTGTAATGCCTGCTAGTAGAAGAATGAGGTACCCGCATGGGCGCTCCGGAACGGCAAGGTCTGTACGACCCGCGCAATGAACACGATGCGTGCGGTGTGGGGTTTGTGGCCAATATCAAAGGCCGCAAATCGCATGAGGTCGTGACCGCCGGACTGGAAATCCTGATCAACCTCGACCACCGCGGCGCCGTCGGCGCCGATCCGCTGGTGGGCGACGGGGCGGGGATTCTGATTCAGCTGCCCGACGCCCTGCTGCGCGACTGGGCTGGCAAGGAAGGCGTCGAGCTGCCGGCGCCCGGCGACTATGCCGTGGCCATGTGCTTCATGCCGCGCGACGACGCCGCGCGCGCCCTGGCGGTGAGCCAGTTCGAGCACTTCCTGAAGGTCGAGGGCCAGGTCTTCATCGCCTGGCGCGACGTGCCCGTCGACACCACCGGCCTGGGTGAAGCCGTGCTGGCCGAGATGCCGGTGATCCGCCAGGCCATCGTCGGTCGCGGCCCCGGGACCAAGGACCAGGACGCCTTCGAGCGGAAGCTGCTGACCATTCGCAAGCAGCTGCAGAACCCGCTGGCCGAGCTGGCCGTGAAGAAGAACCTGCCGGGCCTGACCCAGCTGTACCTGCCGTCGTTCTCGACCCGGACGGTGGTCTATAAGGGCCTGTTGCTGGCCGGCCAGGTCGGGACCTTCTACACCGATCTCGCCAACCCGCTGACGGAGTCGGCGCTCGCCCTGGTCCACCAGCGCTTCTCCACCAACACCTTCCCGTCGTGGAAGCTGGCGCACCCCTACCGGTTCATCGCCCACAACGGCGAGATCAACACCGTGCGCGGCAACGTCAACTGGATGAACGCGCGCCGCCGCACGCTGGAAAGCGACCTGCTGGGTCCTGACCTCAACAAGATGTGGCCGCTGATCCCGCACGGCCAGTCCGACACGGCCTGCCTGGACAATGCGCTCGAGCTGCTGGTGGCCGGCGGCTACCCGCTGGCCCACGCGGTGATGATGCTGATCCCGGAGGCCTGGGCCGGCAATCCGCTGATGGATCCCAAGCGCAAGGCCTTCTACGAATATCACGCCGCCCTGATGGAGCCGTGGGACGGCCCCGCCGCGGTGGCCTTCACCGACGGCCGCCAGATCGGCGCCACCCTGGACCGCAACGGCCTGCGTCCCGCCCGCTTCGTCATCACCGACCAGGACCATGTGATCATGGCCTCGGAGATGGGTGTGCTGGTGGTTCCGGAAGAGCGCGTCCTGCGCAAGTGGCGCCTGCAGCCCGGCAAGATGCTGCTGATCGACATGGAGGAAGGCCGGATCATCGAGGACGAGGAGATCAAGGCCTCCCTCGCCGACGCCGAGCCCTATGCCGAATGGCTGGCCCAGACCCAGTTCAAGCTGGAAGACCTGCCCGAGGCGCCGCCCGCCGAGGCCCTGCTGGGCAACGATCCGAACCGCCTGCTCGATCGTCAGCAGGCCTTTGGCTACACCCAGGAGGACCTTTCCTTCTTCCTGGAGCCCATGGCCCAGACTGGCGAGGACCCCATCGGCTCGATGGGTGGAGACGTGCCGATCGCGGTGCTGTCGAAGCGCGCCAAGCTGCTCTACGACTACTTCAAGCAGAACTTCGCCCAGGTCACCAACCCGCCGATTGACCCGATCCGCGAGGAACTGGTGATGAGCCTGGTGTCGATGATCGGCCCGCGCCCGAACCTGCTGGGCCGTCAGGCCGGCACCCACAAGCGCCTGGAAGTCTCTCAGCCGATCCTCACCAACGAGGACCTGGCCAAGATCCGCGCCATCAGCGAGCTGCTGGACGGCGCCTTCCGCACCGCGACGCTCGACGCCACCTGGGCGGCCGAGGAAGGCCCTGCCGGGCTTGAGCGCGCGCTCGACCGCCTGTGCCGCGAGGCCACCGACAACGTGCTGGCCGACATGAACATCCTGATCCTGTCGGATCGGGCGACGTCGGCCGACCGCATCGCCATCCCGGCGGCGCTGGCGACGGCGGCGGTTCACCACCACCTGATCCGCCAGGGCCTGCGCATGCAGACCGGCCTGGTGATCGAGACCGGCGAAGCACGCGAAGTTCACCACTTCTGCGTCCTGGCCGGCTACGGCGCCGAGGCCGTGAACCCCTATCTGGCCTTCGAGACCCTGGAGACCCTGCGGGTCGCCAACGGCTACAGCCTGTCGGCCTACGATGTCCGCAAGAACTACATCAAGGCGGTCGGCAAGGGCGTGTTGAAGGTGATGTCCAAGATGGGCATCTCCACTTACCAGTCCTATTGCGGCGCCCAGATCTTCGACGCCGTGGGCCTGAACTCCACGGTGATCGAGCAGTACTTCACCGGCACCGCGACGACGATCGAGGGCATCGGCCTCTATCAGATCGCCGAGGAGGCCGTGCGCCGCCACCGCGACGCCTTCGGTGACAACCCGATCTACGCCTCGATGCTTGACGTCGGCGGCACCTACGCCTTCCGCCTGCGCGGCGAGGAGCACGCCTGGACGCCGGAGACGGTGGGGCAGCTGCAGCATGCCGTGCGCGGCAACCTGCCTGACGCCTACAAGGCCTTCGCCGCCGGCATCAACGAGCAGTCCCAGCGCCTGCTGACCATCCGCGGCCTGATGCGCTTAAAGCTGGCGGAAACCCCGCTGAGCCTGGACGAGGTCGAACCGGCCAGCGAGATCGTCAAGCGCTTCGCCACCGGCGCCATGAGCTTCGGCTCCATCAGCCGCGAGGCCCACACCACCCTGGCCATGGCCATGAACCGGATCGGCGGCAAGTCGAACACCGGGGAGGGCGGCGAAGAATCCGATCGCTTCAAGCCGCTGCCCAACGGCGACTCCATGCGCTCGGCCATCAAGCAGGTGGCCTCGGGCCGTTTCGGCGTGACCACCGAGTACCTGGTCAACGCCGATGACATCCAGATCAAGATGGCCCAGGGCGCCAAGCCCGGCGAGGGCGGCCAGCTGCCCGGTCACAAGGTGGACGCCAACATCGCCCGCGTGCGCCATTCCACGCCGGGGGTCGGCCTGATCAGCCCGCCGCCGCACCACGACATCTATTCCATCGAGGACCTGGCCCAGCTCATCCACGACCTGAAGAACGTCAACTCCAAGGCCCGCATCTCCGTGAAGCTGGTGTCGGAAGTGGGCGTTGGCACGGTGGCGGCGGGCGTGGCCAAGGCGCGCGCCGACCACATCACCATCTCGGGCTTCGAGGGCGGCACCGGGGCCTCGCCCCTGACCTCGCTCACCCACGCCGGCTCCCCCTGGGAGATCGGCTTGGCCGAGACCCAGCAGACCCTGCTGCTCAATGGCCTGCGCACCCGCGTGGCGGTGCAGGCCGATGGCGGCCTGCGCACCGGCCGTGACGTGGCCGTCGCCGCCCTGCTGGGGGCCGACGAGTTCGGCTTCGCCACCGCGCCGCTGATCGCGGCCGGCTGCATCATGATGCGCAAGTGCCACCTGAACACCTGCCCGGTGGGCGTTGCGACCCAGGACCCGATCCTGCGCGCCCGGTTCACCGGCCAACCCGAGCACGTGATCAACTACTTCTTCTTCGTCGCCGAAGAGCTGCGCGAGATCATGGCCAGCCTCGGGTTCAGGACGATGAACGAGATGATCGGCCAGGTCAGCCGCCTCGACATGCGCGAGGCCGTCGATCACTGGAAGGCCAGCGGCGTGGACCTGTCGAAGATCCTGCACGAGGTCCAGCCGGGCGAGCCCAAGGGCCTGTGGAACCAGGACCGCCAGGACCATGGCCTGGACAAGGCGCTCGACAACACCCTGATCGCCGACGCCAAGGACGCCCTGGCCAACCGCACCCCGATGCGCGGCGAGTACCCGATCCGCAACATCAACCGCACCGTCGGCGCCATGCTGTCGGGCGAGGTGGCCCGCGCCTATGGCCATGCCGGCCTGCCGGAAGACACCATCTCGCTGACCTTCCACGGGGCGGCGGGCCAGAGCTTCGGCGCCTTCGCCGCGCGCGGGGTCAGCCTGGAGCTGATCGGCGACGGCAATGACTATGTGGGCAAGGGCCTGTCGGGTGGCCGGGTGGTCGTGCGCCAGCCCAAGGACAGCCGCCGCGATCCGACCCAGAACATCATCGTCGGCAACACCGTCCTCTACGGCGCCATCGCCGGGGAGGCCTATTTCCAGGGCGTGGCCGGCGAACGCTTCGCCGTCCGCAACTCCGGCGCCGTCACGGTGGTGGAGGGTACCGGCGATCACGGCTGCGAGTACATGACCGGCGGCGTGGTGGTGGTGCTGGGTGACACCGGGCGCAACTTCGCGGCCGGCATGTCGGGCGGCATCGCCTATGTCTACGATCCGAAGGGTCGCTTCACCCCGCTGTGCAACCCCTCGATGGTCGACATCGAGAAGGTGGCCCCGGCCAGTGGCGGCGCCGACGATGTGGGCCGTCCCAGCCAGCGCTCCCCCTCGGTGGAGAACAACGGCATGGGCGACATGCTGGCCTTCGACGCCGAGCGGCTGAAGATCCTGGTGGAACGCCACCTGCTCTATACGGGCAGCGCGCGGGCCAAGGAGATCCTGGACAACTGGGACACCTGCCTGACCTCCTTCGTGAAGGTCATGCCCAAGGACTATCGCCGCGCGCTCACCGATATGGCCGCCGAGCGACTGGCGGCCGCCGCCGTCGCCGCCGAATAGAATTTCAGAGTCGGAGTAAACCCATGGGCAAGCCCACCGGCTTCCTGGAAATTGAGCGCCAGGATCGCGGCTACGAGAAGCCGCAGGACCGCCTTCGCAACTGGAAGGAGTTCGTCCATCCGCTGCCGCAGGACGTGCTGAACAAGCAGGCCGCGCGCTGCATGGACTGCGGGATTCCGTTCTGCCACACCGGCTGTCCGGTGAATAACCAGATCCCGGATTTCAACAACCTGGTCTATCGCGACCAGTGGAAGACGGCGCTGGAGAACCTCCAGTCCACCAACAACTTCCCGGAGTTCACCGGCCGCGTCTGCCCCGCCCCCTGCGAGGCGTCCTGCACCCTGAACATCATCGACACCCCGGTGACCATCAAGACGATCGAATGCGCCATCGTCGACAAGGGATGGGAAGAGGGCTGGATCACGCCGCAGATGTCGCCGCGCGGCACCGGCAAGCGGGTCGCGGTGGTGGGTTCGGGGCCTGCGGGGCTAGCCTGCGCCCAGCAACTGGCCCGGGCCGGCCATGCGACGACCGTGTTCGAGAAGAGCGACCGCATCGGCGGCCTGCTCCGCTACGGCATCCCCGACTTCAAGATGGAAAAGCACCTCATCGACCGCCGTGTGGCGCAGATGGAGGCTGAAGGCGTCATCTTCCGCACCAGCATGGAGATCGGCGTCTCGGTCTCGGTGCAGCGCCTGCTGGACGACTATGATGTGCTGGTGATGGCCGGCGGGGCCGAGAACCCCCGCGACCTGGAGGTCCAGGGCCGCGACCTGGACGGCATCCACTTCGCCATGGATTTCCTGGTCCAGCAGAACAAGCGCAACGCTGGCGACGACGAACTGCGCGCAGCGCCCACCGGCGCCATCTCGGCCACCGGCAAGCATGTGGTGGTGATCGGCGGCGGGGACACCGGGTCCGACTGCATCGGCACCTCCAACCGCCATGGGGCGGCCTCGGTCACCCAGCTGGAAATCATGCCCGAGCCCCCGGCCCGGGAGAACAAGTTCATGACCTGGCCGGACTGGCCGCTGAAGCTGCGCACCTCGTCGAGCCACGAAGAGGGCTGCGAGCGCGACTTCGCCGTGGCCACCAAGCGCGCCATCGGAGCCAACGGCAAGATCGAGGCCCTGGAGTGCGTCCGCATGGAGTGGGCGCCGGGCGCCGACGGCCGTCAGGTGCTGAAGGAAGTGGAAGGCAGCGAATTCCAGCTGAAGGCCGACCTGGTGCTACTGGCCATGGGCTTCGTCTCGCCCAAGCACAACGCCTTCACCGAGCAGGCCGGGGTCGAGATCGACCCGCGCGGCAACGTGAAAGCCCCGGTCACCGACTACAAGACCTCCACGCCGAACATCTTCTCCTGCGGCGACATGCGGCGCGGCCAGTCCCTGGTGGTCTGGGCGATCCGCGAGGGCCGTCAGTGCGCCCAGGCCGTGGACGCCTTCCTGATGGGCGCGAGCAAGCTGCCGCGCTGAGGCTAGTCTTTCCTCCCCTGTGACGCGGAGCGGAACGGGGGAGGGGGACCGCGCGGCACGCGTGGTGGAGGGGGCGAGCCCCATCCACGGCGTCCGGTCGCGCACCCTCCACCGCTACGCGGTCCCCCTCCCCCGTAAACGCAGGGAGGAAAGGTAGGCCTGACCCTACCGCCTCGGCAGGGTGTTCACCTCGTCCAGCTGGTCGGCGGCGCGCGCCGCCGTATCCACGGCGTAGTCGCGCAGGATGTCGTTGTCGCCGTCGGCGGCGTAGCTCTGGTGCAGGGCGAGTTGCTCCTGCTGGATGCGTCGCTGCTGGGCGATATAGGTGTCGTCGAAGTCCTTGCCGCTGGTCTGGGTGAGCGCGTCCATCATCGCGCCCTTGACGTTGTCACCCGAGGGCGACGACGGGGGCGGCACATTGGCCTCCTCGGCGGCGGCCAGCAGGGCGTTGGTGGTCATGGTCCCGCTATCGATCATCCGCTCGGCCAGGTCCCTCACCGCCGGATCCTTGGACCGCGACAGGGCCAGCCTGCTGGAGGTGACCTCAAAGGCGTCGGCGGCGAAGGCCTCGTCCACGTAGGACGCGGCGTCGGTGGGGGTCTGGGTGGGTCGGTTGGCGGTGCTGAGCACCGGCTGGGCAAGCGCCGAACTGGCGCAGGCGAGGGCGGCGACCGAGGCCGCGGTGACAAACCATCCACGCATGGGGTTTCCTTCCGTTCAGGGGCGAACTGAAGAGCGGAACCGGCGTGAGGCCGCGAGGTTCCGATTCCGCGCTCGCCCCAGATCGCGCGGGTGGTTATGTCGGTTGCATGATCCTCAAGCTCCTCCTCGCCGCCGGCCTCAGCCTCGCGGCCTTCGCAAGCCACGCCGCCGAGCCGCCCCAGGTCGTCTATCGCGGCGCCCGGGTCATCGATGGGACGGGGGCGGGCCCCACCGCGCCCATGAGCATTCTGGTGAAGGGCGAGCGGATCGAGAAGGTCTGGGACGCCTCCCAGATGGCGCTGAAGCTGCCGCCCGACACCAAGGTGGTGGATGTGACGGGGCTCTACGCCCTGCCGGGCCTGATCAACAGCCACGAGCACCTGGCCACCCCGCCGGTGCGCGCCTTCGCCCAGGCCCAGCTGAAGCGCGACCTCTACGGGGGGATCACCGGCGTCCGCGACATGGCCGATGATCTGCGGCTGGTGGGCGATCTGGCCCGCGAGACCAGGATCGGCGCGATCCCGGGGCCGGACATCTACTACGCCGCTCTCATGGCCGGACCGGAGTTCTTCGACGACCCGCGCACCCATGCGGTCAGCGCCGGCGCCACGCCTGGCAAGACGCCCTGGATGCAGGGCGTCGATGACAAGACCGACCTGACCCAGGCCGTGGCGATGGCGCGGGGGACCTCGGCCTCGGCCATCAAGATCTATGCGAATCTGCCGGGCGACCGGGTGAAGGCGATCACGGCCGAGGCCCACCGCCAGGGCATTCCGGTCTGGGCGCACGGCGCGGTCTTCCCGGCCAGTCCGCAAGAGGTGCTGGACGCCAAGGCCGATGTGATCAGCCATGTCTGCATGCTGGCCTATCAGGCATCCGCCGCGATCCCGGCCGCCTACCACAACCGAGCCGCCGTCGACTATTCGAAGTTCGACAACAAAGACAATGCAGTAATGGCGAAACTTTACGCGCAAATGAAACGCCAGGGCACGGTCCTGGACGCCACCCTGCTGGTCTATGCCGGAATGGACGAACGCGCCGCCGCCCACCCGGAACGGCCCAAGCCCTATTGCAACGCCGACCTCGCCGCCCGCCTGACCAACCAGGCGCTGCGGACCGGCGTGGTGATCTCGGCAGGCACCGACGGCTTCTCCGCGCCCGAGGACGCCTATCCGGACCTGCACAACGAGCTGGAACTGCTGGTGGCCAAGGCGGGCTTCACGCCGCTGCAGGCGATCTCGGCGGCCACCCGGGGCGGGGCGCTGTCGGTCGCCAAGGAGCCGGACTTCGGAACCGTCGCGGCGGGCAAGCTCGCCAACCTGGTGTTCGTGGCCCAGGATCCCAGCGCCGACATCAAGGGCCTGCGATCCGTGGTCCTGACCGTGAAGCGCGGGGTGGATTACCGCCGCGCCGACTATGATCCCCAGAGCGACGCCACGGCGCGCAAGGAGCCGGAATGATCTCGCGCCGCACCACGCTCGCCCTTGCGGCCGGCGCCCTGGCCGCCACGGCGGTGCGTCCCGCGATGGCGGCCAGCGATCCGATCATCGTCAATGCGCTCGGCGGCCTGATCAACCCCAACCGGGCCATCGGCCGCGAAGGTCCGGCGCCGCCCATGGAGGCCGACTTCGACGCCCGCTCCATCGCCGACGCCAAGGCCTCGGGCCTGACCGCCGTGAACACCACCCTCGGCTACGTCTTCGGCCCCGGCGACCCCTATGCGGAGACGCTTCGGAGCCTCGACACCTGGGACGCCATCCTGGCCGCCCACCCCGCCGACCTGATGAAAATCACCAGGGCCGCCGACTTCGCCAAGGCCAAGGCGGACGGCAAGGTCGGGCTGATCTACGGCTTCCAGAACGCCGTCCAGGTGGGCGAGCAGCTGGAGCGGGTCGATGAGTTCGCCGCCCGCGGCGTCCGCGTCATCCAGCTCACCTACAACCCGGAGAACCTCCTGGGCGACGGCTCCATGGCCCCGGCCAATCGCGGCCTGACCGAGCAGGGCCGCAGGGTGGTGGCCAAGCTCAATGAGGCCCGGGTGATGGTGGACCTCTCCCATTCCGGGGAGCGCACCTGCCTGGACGCCATCGCCGCCTCCAAGGCGCCCATCTCCATCAACCACACCGGCTGCCGGGCGCTCACCGACCTGCCGCGCAACAAGACCGACGCCGAGCTGCGCGGCGTGGCCGAGCAGGGCGGGTTCGTCGGCATCTACTTCATGCCGTTCCTCACCCTGGACGGCCACCCGAAGGCGACGGATGTGGTGGCCCACATCGAGCACGCCCTGAAGATCTGCGGCGAGAACCATGTGGGCCTCGGCACCGACGGCTCCATCACCGCCATCGACGACCTGGCGGCCTATCAGGGCGCTCTGGAGAAGGAGATTGCCGAACGCCAGGCCGCCGGCATCGGCGCCAAGGGCGAGCGGGCCGACACCTATCCCTTCGTCGTCGATCTGCGCGGCGTGGACCAGTTCCGCAAGCTGGCGGACCTGCTGGCCGCGCGGGGCGTCAAGCCGCGGGTGGTGGACAAGATCCTGGGGTCCAACTTCGTGGACTACGCCCAGCGGGTCTGGGGCTGAGGCCGTGGCCATCCCGCCCGCCGCGATCCTCTTTGACCTGGATGGCACCCTGGTGGATTCCGAGCCGGGCATCCGGGCGAGCGCGCAGGCCGCGCTGGCGGCCCTGGGGCACGGCGACGTGGAGGTCAGCCTCGACGGCTTGATCGGACCGCCGCTGGACGAGGTCATGGCCCAGGTGCTGGGCCGCTTCGGCGACGACCGTGTAGCCGAGGCCATCTTGGCCTATCGTGCGCACTACGGGGCGGAGGGGTATCTGGCGTCGGAGTTCTATCCCGGCGTTGCAGAGGTGCTGGAGCAATTGGCCGGCACGCCGCTCTACGTCGCAACCTCCAAGCGCACGGTGTTCGCCCGGCGGATCCTCGAGCATCTCGGGAAGAGCGGGGCGTTCGTGGGAATCTACGGCTCCGAGCCCGACGGCGCGCTGGACGCCAAGGCCGACCTCATCGCCGACATCCTGCGCCGCCACGACCTGGCTGCCCACCGCTGCCTGATGATCGGCGACCGCCGGCATGACGTCGTGGGCGCACAAGCGAACGGCGTGGGCTCGGTCGGCGTGCTCTGGGGCTATGGCGACCGCGAGGAGCTAGAGAGCGCCGGCGCCCAACGGATCATCTCCGATCCCGCCGAACTGATTGGCGTCGTGTCTGGCACACCACGCCGCTAGTCGGGCCGCCATCGCAAATCTTGGGCAGGGGTGGGAAAACCCGGCCAAATCGGCGCGGACCATTTCCACACCGCTGGCGATCATGCCTCTATGACGCCAACCAGTCCGGGGGAATCGTCTCGACCATGCGCCTGAAGCTCGCCTGCCTCGCCCTGACCGCCGGTCTCGCCTTCGCCGGCGCCGCACAGGCCGCCGACCTGCTGATCTTCGGCGGCCCGATCTATACCGGCGTCGACGCCCAGCCGAAGGTGGAGGCGCTCCTGATCAAGGACGGCAAGGTGGCCTTCACGGGTTCGCTCGCCGAGGCCCGCAAACAGGCGGGCAAGGCGAAGTCCATCGACCTTGCGGGGGCGACCGCCTATCCGGGGTTCGTCGACGCCCACGCCCACCTGATGGGCATCGGCCTGCGCGAGATGACCCTGAACCTGGAGGGCACGCTCTCGATCGCCGAGATGACCGCCAAGGTGAAGGCCTGGTCCGCCGCCCACCCAGGTTCCCATGTCCTGTCCGGCCGCGGCTGGATCGAGACCCACTATCCGGAGAAACGTTTCCCCAATCGCGCTGATCTCGACGCCGTGGTCGCTGACCGCCCGGTGGTGCTGGGCCGCGCCGACGGCCACGCCATCGTCGTCAATTCGAAGATGCTGGCCCTGGCCGGGATCACCCGCGACACCCCCGATCCGGCCGGCGGTCAGATCCTGCGCGACGCGGCGGGCGAACCTACCGGCATGCTGGTGGACAACGCCAAGGCCCTGGTGACCTCCAAGGTCCCGCCGACCTCGGAGGCCCAGATGCGCGAGGCCGCCAAGCGGGCGGTGGAGCTCTACGCCTCCCGCGGCTGGACGGGACTGCACAGCGTCAGTGTCGCGGCCAGGGACGTGGCGATCCTCAACGACATGGCCGCCGCCGGGACCCTGCCGATCCGGGTCGACAACTTCATGGACCTGGCCAGCCAGGGAACCCTGCTGACCACCGGGCCGTCCGCCGATCCCACCGGCCTGGTGCGGGTGGACGGCATCAAGATGTACATGGACGGGGCCCTGGGCTCGCGGGGCGCGGCTCTGCTTGCGCCCTATGACGACGCGCCGGGGACGGGCCTGCTGCTCACCCCAGCCGACGTGATCGCCAAGACCCTGCAGGCGGCGCGGAAGTCCAAGGCCCAGATCGCCATCCACGCCATCGGCGACCGGGGCAACCGCCTGGTGCTGGACGCCTTCGAGACCGCCTTCGATGGCGATCCCGCCCAACTCCGCGCCGCCCGCTGGCGCATCGAACACGCCCAGGTGATCTCGCCCACCGACATTCCCCGCTTCGCCGACCTCGGCGTCATCGCCTCCATGCAGCCCTCCCACGCCATCGGCGATCTCTACTTCGCGCCGGCCCGTCTGGGAGAGGCGCGCCTCAAGGGCGCCTATGCGTGGCAGGCTCTCTGGGCCAGCGGCGCCCACATGGCCGCCGGCACCGACGCGCCGGTGGAGAAGGGCGATCCCCTTGTTGAGTTCTATGCGGCGGCCTACCGCCACGACCTGAAGGGCTTCGCCGGCCCGAACTGGGGCCTGGACGAGGTGCTGACCCGGCCCCAGGCGCTTTCCATGCTCACCAAGGGCGCGGCCTATGCGGTGTTCCGGGAACAGGACCTCGGCGACCTGGCGGTCGGCAAGGCCGCCGACGTCTCGGTCTTCTCGGTGGACCTGATGACCGCGCCGTTCCCGGACATCGCCAAGGCCCACGCGGTGATGACGGTGGTGGGGGGCAAGGTGGTCTATCGCGCCAAGTAGGTAAACTGGCGTCAGCTTGAACCTTGTGAGTCGGGCGCCCAGGGCCACCTGTCACCCCGTGAGAATGCTGCAACGCCCCTTCGGCGGCGCCGCCTCGTTGATGATCCGCCGCGGCACGGTGGGGTGGGCGGCGTAGGGCGCTGGGACGCTCGCTGGGATCACAATGATAGGTTGACGACTACGCCCCCACCGCGGAGCTTGGCCATAAGACCCGGGGGGCTCCATGACACTTTCCAGACGAGACGCGCTGGCTGGCGCCACGCTGCTGGTTCCAGGCAGCGCAGCCGCGGCCGATGAGGGGGTGACCTATCCCTTCTCCACAACTCGCAACATGGCTTGGTCCTGGGTCCATCTGGACAACAAGGCGCCGGCTCTGCCCTTCATGATCGACACGGGGTCTGGGGGTTTTGCGATCCTGGAGTCAAAGGCCCTGGAGCTCGCCCTCCGCAGGTATGGCAAGGGCTTGGCCCAGGCTGCGGTGGGACGGATCGACGTCCAGATGTACGGAGCGAGTGTCACCCTGGGAGGGGCGGTGGGTGAAACCTGGGTGCCGGTGGCGGGGTTGAACTATCTCCCGCAGCCGATGCAGGGGCTCATTCCCCTGGCGCGCTTTCGGGTCATGGGTATGGACTTCGACGCGGGGCAGGTGCTGATCGCCAGCCGCATGCCCAAGGACCTGAGCGGATACGAGGCCCTGAATCTCGACGCCGGCCGGGGTGCGGACGGAAGTCTGGATCGCATGGGCGCCTACACCAACGACGACAACAACAAGCTGATCAAGGATCATCGGCCGGTCATCGACGCTGAATTCAACGGCGAGCGCATCAAGCTGATGGTGGACACCGGCTCAGCCGGAGGCCTCTATCTGTTTCCCGACTACGTGAAGCGGAAAGGTCTCTGGGACAGTTTTAAGCTTCATCAGCAGGGATCGATACGCACGGTGGCGCAGGCTGCAGACGTCCGGGTCGTTCGCGCCGAGCGCCTGAAGTTCGGGAAACTGGTGTTCGCAAATCCTATCGTCACGCTCGGCGATCCAGCCGACAGCGACCGGGATGGATCGCGGACGGAAGCTGGCCTGATCGGCATGGAACTCCTGCGGCGACTGAACTTCATCTCCGATCCGCAGCGCCGCAAGCTTTGGGTTCGGCCCAATGGCGCGATTGGCGACGGCTATCGGTATGACCGCGCCGGCGCGGAGGTGGCGCTCGCTGACGGGGCTGCCCGCGTCGTGCAGCTGAACCCGGGCTCGGCTGCCGATCGGGCCGGTCTGAAGCTCGGAGACAAGGTGACGGGGTGGCGCGGAAAGGACGGTCTCAACGGCCTGTCCTGGGCGCTCAAAGGCGCGCCGGGATCAACGGTTGAGATTCAGGTGGAGCGGAACGGCCAGAGCCAAATGGTGCCGGTGGTGCTGGAAGAGGTGATCTAGCCGCCCGCGCG
Organism: Phenylobacterium sp.; assembly: GCF_030651185.1. Classification (GTDB taxonomy): domain Bacteria; phylum Pseudomonadota; class Alphaproteobacteria; order Caulobacterales; family Caulobacteraceae; genus Phenylobacterium. The sequence continues at coordinate 98,979 of NZ_JAUSCJ010000017.1, read as the reverse complement.
CCTAAGGCGCCGGCCGGGCGCGCTGGTTGTAGAGTTGCTTCATGCGACGCTCGCGCTCCTCGGGGGTGACCGTGGCGGGGTCCTCGGGCGGGCCGGCGGTGACCGCCATGCCCTTCACGACGGCCGGCCGCGCGGCCATCACATCGAACCAGCGCTTGAAGTACTTGAACTCCGCCATGTCGATGCCCTGCATTTCCCAGGTCACCGTCCAGGGATAGCAGATCATGTCGGCGATGGAGTACTCGTCACCCGCGATCCAGGGCCGGTCATAGAGCCGGTTGTTCAGCACGCCGTACATGCGGTGGACCTCGTCGTTGAACCGACGCTGGGCGTAGGACTGGTCGCCGTGCTTGGGGTCGACGCGGCTGAAGTGCCCGCGTTCGCCGGTCTTGGGGCCCTGGTTGGCCATCTGCCAGACGACCCACTGGTTGACCTCGTACTTGCCGCGAACGTCCTGCGGCCAGAACCTCCCGTACTTCTCGGCCAGGTACATCATGATCGAGCCTGACTCGAACACGCTGATCGGTTCGCCGCCGCCCGTGGGCTCGTGGTCCACCAGCACCGGCATGCGGTTGTTGGGACCGATCTTCAGATAGGCGTCGGTGAACTGGTCGCCGCGGCCGATGTTCACCGGCACGATGTTGTAGGGAACTCCGAGCTCTTCCAGCAGGATGGTGACCTTCTTGCCGTTGGGGGTCGGCCAATAGTGGAGATCGAGCATATGGCGCCTCGCGCAAATTCAATGTCCGAAGCCTAGGCGCGAGGAGCGCAGCCTCAACCCCACAAAATCTGAAAAGACCCATATGCAAACGGGCCCCCGGCAATGCCGGAGGCCCGCAGCACAATCAGCCGAAGCTGAGGGTCCTAGTAGCCGCGCGGACGGTCGTCGCGGTCGCGACGGTCGGCGCGGATGGAGGCGGCCACGGTGTCCAGCTTGGCCTGGATGATCGCGGCGTCGCGGCGCCCCAGTTGGCCGTTGCGGTAGTGGCGCATGCCACGTTCCTGGCGGCTGATCATGCTGAGCGAACGGTTGGCCTGGGCGGCCTCGGCCCGCGACAGAGTGCCGTCGTTCAAGCCGCGTTGGACACGTTCCTGCAGCCAGGCCTGGCGGCCACGGACATCCATCGGCGAGCCGGCCCAGCCGGAACCCTGCTGATAGGAGGCGTTCTGGCCGTAGCCGCCGGCCGACGGAGCGGTGGCGACCCAGCGGCCTTGACCGTCATAGTAGCCATAGGCTTGGCCCGCGACCCAGCGGCCGTTACTGTTGTAATAGCCCGGCTGAGCGTCGGCGACCCAGGCGCCATTGGCGGCGCGGCGACCGGGGGTGGTCCCCGCGATCCAGCGGCCGTTGGCGTCATAGCGGCCCGTGGCGGGACCGGCGATCCAGCGGCCGTTGCTGTAGTACCCGCTGGCCGAGGCGCCGACCCACTGGCCGTTCACGTCGTAGTAGCCGCCGGCCGAGGCCGGAACGTAGCGACCGTTGCGGTCATAGTAGCCGCTGGCCGAGGCGTTGGTGTTGGCGGCGATCCAGCGGTTCTGGCCGTCGTAATAGCCGTTCGGCGCGCCATCGACCCAACGGCCGTCACGGTCGTAGTAACCCTGGGCGCTGGCCTCGTTCACCGCGTTGGCGTGCCAGGCGCCATTGGTGTCGTAGTAGCCATAGGCGTTCGCGCTGGCGCAGTTGCTGCGCGACTTGGCGATCTGATTGCCGGCGATGGCGCCGCCGATGGCGCCGATCACCGAGCCTTCGGTGCGCGCGCCGTTGCCGGAGACCTGGCTGCCGAGCACGGCGCCGAGACCGGCCCCGATGACCGTGCCGGCGATGCGGTTGTTTTGTTGCTGCTGTTCGCAGGTCTGCTGGGCCAGAGCGAAGGTGGGCAGCAGGGCGGCCGCGGCGATGCCGGCGGCGAGAAGGGTCTTACGCATTGGGGGATCTCCTGGGGACATGTGTCCGTCCGTCGGGTAGCTCAACGCGGCGGCAAGGTGACGGTTCCTCAGGGCCGACCGGCGGCCTGGAACCCCGCCACGAAGGCCGCGATCTCAGCGTCGGTCCGTAGCCGCACCACCGGCGTGGCGGCCCCATACTGAAGCCGCAGCGTCTCGATGCGTGGCCGGTTCTGCCGGTCGAAGCCCCAGATGAACTTCAGCACGGTGAGCAGGTCGCCCGGTCTGTGCATCTCGCCGGTCCGGAAGGTGCGGGTGATAGCCCGCCACGCGCAGGTGAGGCGAGGGCGGTCCAGCCACACCACGAGGTCGGCCCGGGGCATGCGCAGGTCGAAGGTCACCGCGGCGAAGTTGCCGTCGCTGACCCAGGCGTCTTGGGCATGCAAGCTCGCCAGGGTCGCCCGGAAGTCGGAGGTTTCCTGGACGCGACCGCGCCAGATCGCGTCCAGGTCGATCACCGGCGCCCCGGTCTTCGCCGACAGCCGCCGCGCCAGGGTGCTCTTGCCGCTGCCGGCGCAGCCGAGGAGGAGGACGCGAGTCATGTGCCCCAGCCTGGCGCCAGGCCGCCGCCGCCGATAGCCCTGGCGGCCCGGGGGCAGGGAGCTTGCGTCTGGACAAACCCGCCGTGCGGGGCCATCGCTCAGCCGCGTGTGTTTGAAGAGTCTGAGTAAATTGCGGTCTGATCCCGATTTTGGAAGCTACCTCCTGTTCATGGGCATTCCCGATGACCGGATGGTCCGCGCCCAGCAACAGGGCCTGCTCCGGCGGCCCAGCTACACCTTCTTCGGGACCTGCAGCTTCCTGAACTATCTCGACAGCGCGTTCGCTGACGCCCAGGAAATCTGGCTTGGCCCGCCGGCCGGGCCCATCGATCTGCGGATCATGGCGCGGCCGATGGTCAACTACCTGGCCGACCCGGACATCTATGGCGTGGCCCTCGCCAAGGCCGAGCGGATCGTCCGCGCCATGGGCCAGCCGTGTTTCAACAGCCCGGAGGCGGTGCTGCGGTCGGGACGCGAAGCGGTGGCCGCGTCCCTGCAGGGCGTGCCGGGGGTCGTGGTCCCGCGCACCGAGCGCCTGACCGCGGCCGGCCCGGCGGAATTGGCCCGGATGATCGCGGCGCGGCGCATGACCTACCCGCTCCTGGTCCGCCCAGCCGGGGACCACGGTGGCGAGCGCCTGCTGAGGTTCGAGACCGCCGAGGCCCTGGAAGGCCAGGTCGCCGGCTGGCTGTGCCACGCCCCGGTCTACGTCACCGAGTTCCACGCGTTCGCCGACGCCGACGGAGCGCATCGGAAGTACCGCCTGGCGGTGATCGGCGGCCGGATCATCCTTCGCCACGTCATCATCGGGGACAGCTGGCTTCTGCATGCCGACACTCAGGCCGCCGGCACTGAGCCTGATGAGGAAGTCCGGCTGGCGTCCTTCGAGGCCGACCTGCTGCCCAGGATCGCCCCGGCGGTCGCGGAGATCGGGCGTCGGCTGGGGCTCGACGTCTTCGGCATCGACTGCCACCTGGACGCCGACGGACGGATGCTGATCTTCGAGGCCAACGCCTGCATGAATTTCCTGGCGCGCACGGTTCCACCGCCCAATATGTGGGACGCGCCCGTCGAGGCGATCCGGACGGCGCTTCTCGATCTGCTGGCGGACCCGACACGGTGGCGCGGCTCCGCAGGAACGCCGGCATGAAGCTCTATTTCTCTCCCACCTCGCCCTATGCCCGGAAGGTCCGCATCTGCGCCCAGGAGCTGGGGATCGTCCTGGAGGAGATCCTGGTCGGAGCCAATCCCTCGGCCGCCGCCGACCCTGTGCTGGCCGCCGCCAATCCCCTGGCCAAGATCCCCACCTTGGTTCTAGAGGACGGCCGGGCGATCTATGACAGCCGGGTGATCGTCGACTATCTGGACAGCCTGACCGACAGGGCCCTGGCGCCCCGTTCCGGCGACGCCCGCTGGGCGGCCCTGGTGGAGCAGGCGGCCAGCGACGGCATCCTCGATGCGGCCCTGCTCAGCCGCTACGAGCTGGCCATGCGGCCCGAGGCCCTGCGCTGGTCGGAATGGCTGGCGGGTCAGTCTGGCAAGATCGAGCGCGCCCTGGACCTGCTGGAAACCTCCGTCCGCGACGCCGCCAATCCGGGCCTCGGCGACATCTGCGTGGCCTGCGCCCTGGGCTACCTGGACCTGCGCTTCCCCGACATGGGCTGGCGGTCGGGCCACCCGAAGCTGGCCGCCTTCTTCGCCGCCATCTCCGAGCGCCCGTCGCTGAAAAGCACTTTCCCGGCCTGACCCAGCGGCAGGCGAAAAGCCTGCTAAGCTCCGCTCACGGCGGCCGACCAAAGAGCCCGCCGACGACCGGAGGACAGACGACCATGGCCCACGACGCCGCCTCGATGAACGCCCTGCTGGCCAGGCAGAAGGCCGCCCACCTGCGCGATGGCGCGCCCACCGCCGAGCAGCGGATCGCGCGGATCGACCGCTGCATCGGCCTGCTGATCGACAACCGGGCCGCCATTGAAGAGGCGCTGAACACCGACTTCGGCTCGCGCTCTCGGGAGGCCACCGCCTTCACCGACATCGCCGGCTCCATCGGCCCCCTGAAGCACGCTCGCGACAGCCTCACCAAGTGGATGAAGCCGGAGAAGCGCAAGACCACGCCCGCCATCCTGGGCCTGTTCGGCGCCAAGGCCGAGGTCCGCTTCCAACCCAAGGGGGTGATCGGCATCATCAGCCCCTGGAACTTCCCGGTGAACCTGACCTTCGCGCCGCTGGCCGGCGTGTTGGCCGCCGGCAACCGGGCGATCATCAAGCCCTCGGAATTCACGCCCGCCACCTCCGAGCTGATGGCGGTGATGTTCTCCAGCGTCTTCTCCGAGGAGGAGATCGCGGTGATCACCGGCGGGCCGGAGGTGGGCCAGGCGTTCTCGGAGCTGGCCTTCGACCATCTGATCTTCACCGGCGCGACCTCCATCGCCCGCCATGTGATGAAGGCGGCCTCGGCCAACCTCGTGCCGCTCACCCTGGAACTCGGCGGCAAGAGCCCGGTGATCCTGGGCAAGTCGGCCGACATGGCCACCGCCGCGGCCCGCGTCATGAACGGCAAGACCCTGAACGCCGGCCAGATCTGCTTGGCGCCCGACTACGTGCTGGCCCCGAAGGATCAATTGGAGGACTTCATCGGCCACGCCCAGGGCGCGGTGGCCAAGATGTTCCCCACCCTCCGCGACAACCCCGACTACACCGCCATCGTCGCCGACCGGCACTATGACCGCATCAAGGGTTATGTGGACGACGCCCGGGCCAAGGGCGCGCGGATCATCGAGATGAAGCCCGAGGGCGAGGATCTCAGCCAGCAGGAACACCGCAAGATCGCGCCTACCCTGATCATCGATCCCACCGACGACATGAAGGTGATGCAGGAGGAAATCTTCGGGCCGCTGCTGCCGGTGAAGACCTATTCCGGCGTCGATGAGGCCATCGCCTACGTCAACGCCCACGACCGCCCGCTGGGCCTCTACTATTTCGGCGATGACGCCGCGGAGAAGGAGAAGGTGCTGAACGGCACCACGGCCGGCGGGGTGACCATCAATGACGTGATCTTCCACGTCGCCCAGGAGGAACTGCCCTTCGGCGGGGTGGGGCCGTCCGGCATGGGCAGCTACCATGGGGTCGACGGCTTCCGCGAGTTCAGCCACCGCAAGTCGATCTACACCCAGATCAAGAAGGACATCGGCCCGCTGCTGACCATGCGGCCGCCCTACGGTCCAGGCATCCGCAAGTACCTGGCCGGGGCGATGAAGCGCTAACCCCTCGGGGTCTTCAACGACTGCAGCGCCCGCTCGTGGGCGTAGGCCGCGACATCGCTCAAGGCCGCCTGGAGGGCGATGCGAACACTCTCCAGGCGCACCGCGCCCTGTTGCTCGACCACCTCGCAGGCGTCCCCCAGCTGGAACGCGCCGACGCCGCGCGCCGCGCCCTTGATGGTGTGGACGGCGTCCAGCCATCCCTCGCTCGTGGGATCGAGCATCGCCGACCAAAGATTGGCCTGCTCGCGGAACAGGGCGAGGACCTCGTCCACGACGCCCTGATCGCCCGCGGCGAAGCCTTCGAGGTACGCAAAATCCACCGCGCCGGTGAGGTCTCGCCTGGCCAAAAAATTCGTCCCCTTACCCGCCTTGCTTTCAGCGAGGCTTCAAGTATGTTCCGCGCCCTTGCCGCAAGGCCCTCGCGGGCTTCGAACGGTACGGGTGCATAGCTCAGTTGGTAGAGCAGCTGACTCTTAATCAGCGGGTCGTAGGTTCGAATCCTACTGCACCCACCATTCGCTTGGTGGACGGACTTTCCCAGAACTTCCCCACATTGGCCACCGCCGCTCGGCGCGTGGAGAAACACCGCCTGTGGCTAGCCTTGGCGGACGCCGTACCCTATATTCTAAGTTACGACTCCGGCCCTGGTGGCTCAGGCGTTTGTTTTCTTTGAATTTAAGACTGAGGCCATTGAGATGACCACTGCGGCTGTGATCGACAAGAAGGCCCTGCTGGCCAAGTACGTCGCCGAGCGTGACAAGCGCCTGCGGGCCGACGGCAATTCGCAGTACCTGGAGGTGAAGGGAAACCTCGCCCACTATCTCGAAGACCCCTACACGCCCCGCGTCGAGCGGGCCCCCAAGACCGACCACGTCACCTTCGCCTTCGTCGGCGGCGGATTCGCCGGCCTGGTGACCGGCGCGCGGCTGGTGGAGCAGGGCGTCACCGACGTGCGCATCATCGAGAAGGGCGGCGACTTCGGCGGCACCTGGTACTGGAACCGCTATCCGGGCGCCCAGTGCGACACCGCCTCGATGATCTACATGCCGCTGCTCGAAGAGACCGGCCACATGCCGACCGAGAAGTACGCCCACGCCCCGGAAATCCTCGAGCAGTGCCAGCGGATCGGCAAGCAGTACGGCCTCTATGAGAACGCCCTGTTCCACACCGAGGTCGAGGACCTGCGCTGGGACGCGAGCCGCTCGGTCTGGGTGATCAAGACCAACCGCGGCGACGAATTCACCGCCAGCTATATCGGCCTGGGCACCGGGCCGCTGCATGTGCCCAAGCTGCCGGGCATTCCGGGGATCGAGACCTTCAAGGGCCACTCATTCCACACCAGCCGGTGGGACTACGACTACACCGGCGGCGACCCCAAGGGCGGCAAGATGGAGAAGCTGGCCGACAAGCGGGTGGCCATCATCGGCACCGGCGCCACCTCGGTCCAGGCCGTGCCGCACCTGGCCAAGGCCTGCCAGCAGCTCTACGTCGTGCAGCGCACCCCGTCCTCGGTGGACGTCCGCGCCAACAAGCCGATCGATCCCGAGTGGTTCGCGGAAATCGCGACCCCGGGCTGGCAGAAGCGCTGGCTGGAGAACTTCACCGCCAACCAGGCCGGCGGCAACGCCGAGGAAGACCTGGTGATGGACGGCTGGACCGATCTGTCGCGCCGCATCCGCGCCAAGATCTCCCAGCTGCCCCGCGAGGACATGACCCCGCAGAAGATGCTGGCCGCCTACGAGGACTCAGACTTCGAGAAGATGGAGGAGATCCGCGCCCGCGCCGTCGCCATCGTCGAGGACCGTGACACCGCCGAGAAGCTGAAGGCCTGGTACCGGCAGCTCTGCAAGCGTCCCTGCTTCCACGACGCCTATCTGCAGGCCTTCAATGAACCCGGCGCCCAGCTGATCGACACCGACGGCCAGGGTGTCGAGGCGATCACCGAAAAGGGGTTCGTGGTGGCCGGCGTCGAGTACGAGGTCGATTGCATCATCTATGCCTCAGGCTTCGAGGTCGGCACCGAGTACAAGCGCCGCGCGGGCTTCGAAGTCACCGGTGTGGGCGGCCAGACCCTCTCGGAGGCCTGGGCCGAGGGGATGCAGTCAAAGCATGGCATCCACGTGCTGGGCTTCCCCAACGCCTTCTTCGTGCAGCCGACCCAGGGCGCGAACCTGATCTCCAACGTGCCGCACAACCTGACGGAGTCGGGACGCACCATCGCCCTGACCGTGAAGCACGCCCTCGACCTGGGCGCCAAGGAGGTGGAGGTCACCCCCGAGGCCCAGAAGGCCTGGGTCGACCTGCTGCTGACCGGCGCGGGCCGCATGATGGGCGCGCCCGACTGCACGCCGGGCTACTACAACAACGAGGGCCAGAACCCCGGCCCGGCGGCCAAGTACAACGTCGGCTATCCCCAGGGGGCCACGGCCTTCTTCAAGTACATCGAGGCCTGGCGGACGTCCGGCCAGTTCGAGGGACTGAGCTTTAGGTAAAGGAGCGTCCTTCTCCCCTTGCGGGAGAAGGTGGCCCTGCGGAGCAGGGTCGGATGAGGGGTCGTTAGGCCTCTCGGGTTAGGGCGCGGCCGTTCGCGCGGAGAGGGGAGCGCGACCCCTCATCCGTCGGGCCCTCGCCCTACACCTTCTCCCGCAAGGGGAGGCGGAATGGAGACCTAAATTCCCGCCCCATTGTCCAGGGCCTGAAGCGCCAGTTCGTGGGCCTCGGCCTCGGCGGTGATCCAGTTGATGAAGGCCTTCACCTGGGGCAGGCGGCCCTTGGCCTTGGGGTGGACGACGTAATAGGCGAAGTCCACGGCCGTGGAAATCTGCAGCGGCGAGACCAGGCGGCCGGCGTCGATGTCGGCCTGGGCCAGGGTGCGCTTGGCGAGCGCCACGCCGCGGCCATTGACGGCGGCCTCGATCACCATGCTGGATTGGTTGAAGCGGGGCCCGCGGGTGCCGTCGACGCCCTTCACTCCGCGCGCCGCCAGCCACATGGTCCAGTCGGGGCAGCTGTCGTCCGGCTCGGGCGAGCCGTCGTGCAGCAGGATGTGGCCCAGCAGATCGGCCGGCGAGTTCAGCGGGTTGTTGGCGTGCAGCTCGGGGCTCAACACCGGCACCACGGTCTCGCCGATCAGCCGGCGGACCTCCAGGCCCGGATAGCGGCCGGCGCCGTAGCGGATCGCCACGTCCACCTCGCCGGCGGTGAGGTCCACCAGCTCCAGCCCGGCCGACAGCCAGACGTCCACCTGCGGATTGAGCTCCTCGAACTTGCCCAGGCGCGGCACCAGCCACTTGGCGGCGAAGGAGGGGGCGGCGGTCAGGGTCAGGCGGCGGCCGTCCACGGCGGCGGTGAGCATCGAGGCGGCCTCGGCCAGCCGGTCGAAGGCCTCGCGCAGGGCGGGGAGGGCGGTCTGGGCGGCGTCGGTCAGCAGCAGCCCTTTGGGCGTGCGCTTGAAGAGGGCGGCGCCCACATAGTCTTCCAGGTTCTGGATCTGCTGGCTCACCGCGCCAGGCGTCACCGACAGCTCGTCAGCGGCGCGTGAGAAGTTCAAGTGGCGGGCGGCGGCCTCGAACGCGCGAAGGGCGTTGAGAGGCGGCAACCGGCGGCGCGGCGCGTCGCGTTCCATGGAGTTTTCCTGACAGCCCCGGCAGAAGACCTTGGCTTGCGAATTGGGCCCTTCGAGACCAGTTTGCAAGCGTCCGGCGGTGTATAGGCCCTTTTCATCGACGGACATTTGGCGGGGCGGGCGTAGAGCCCGTCCCGCCGCCAATTTCAAGTCTGGTCGTTAGAGAACCTTAAAGCCCATGTCGCATCGCGCGCCCAAGGCCCCCGCCGCCAACCGCCTGGTCGTCCTGGGCGGCGAGAGTGCGCGCGAGCCGGGTCAGGTGTGGCTGGTGGGCGCGGGCCCCGGCGACCCCGAACTGCTGACGCTGAAGGCCTTCCGAATCCTGGCGACCGCTGACGTGGTGGTCCACGATGGCCTGGTGAGCGACGAGATCCTGGACCTGGCCCCGGTCGCCGCGCGCCGCATCTCGGTGGCCAAGCGCAAGTCGCGGCACTCCTACGCCCAGGAAGAGATCAACCGCATGCTGGTGGCCTTCGCCCTGGAGGGCCTGACGGTCGTCCGGCTGAAGGGCGGGGACCCCTTCATCTTTGGCCGTGGCGGCGAGGAGCTGGAAGCCTGCCGCGAGGCCGGCGTCGGCTGCCATGTCGTGCCCGGCGTCACCGCCGCCCTGGCCTCCGCCGCCAGCGCCGGCGCCCCCCTGACCCACCGCGGCGCGGCCCAGGCGGTCACCTTCGTCACCGGCCACGCGGCCACCGGCGAGACGCCGGACCTGGACTGGGAAGGTCTCGCCAAGGCCAACCACACGGTGGTGATCTATATGGGCGTCTCCACCGCCGCCGGGATCGCGCAGCGCCTGATGGCCGCGGGCCGCGCGCGTTCGACACCCGCCCTGATCGTCGAGAAGGCCAGCCGCGCCGATGAGCGCCGGGTGGTCACCGACCTGGCGGGCTTGGCGGACGCCGCCGCAGAGGTTTCGGGTCCCGCCCTGCTGATCGTGGGCGAGGCCATGGCCCTGGCCCAGGCCGGGACCGCGCAATTTGTTCAAAGTGTCGAAGCTCGGGGTCTCGAGCGGGGAGTGGGATCATGAAAGCCTTGACCGCTAATCGCCTCGACGACGGCGAGGTCGTGTTCTGGAACAAGGGCGCGTGGGTCGAACGCTTCGCCGACGCCGAGCTGTTCGCCGACGCCGCCGGCGGCGAGGCCGCCGAGGGGCAGGGCAAGTCCCAGCCCAATACGGTGATCGACGTCTATCTGATCGACCTGATCGAGAGCGAGGGGCTCTGGGCGCCGCTCAGCTACCGCGAGCGCATCCGGGCGCTCGGTCCCCCCAATCATCGGGGTCATGGCAAGCAGGCCGAGGGCGGTGCGGCCATCGAGGCCCTGATGCACGCCACCGGCGCCTCGCGGTCCACGGGCCGCGTCAACCTGATCAAGCGTAAGTAGGGCCGATGTATCAGTACGACACCATCGACAGGGAATTCCTGGCCGACCGGGCCGCGGAGTTCAAGGAACAGGTGGAACGCCGCCTGGCCGGCGAGATCACCGAAGACCAGTTCAAAGCGCTGCGTCTGCGCAACGGTCTGTACCTGCAGTTGCACGCCTACATGCTGCGGGTCGCCATCCCCTATGGGTCGCTGAACGCCACCCAGCTGCGCAAGCTGGCCGACATCGGCCGCAAGTACGACAAGGGCTACGGTCACTTCACGACCCGTACCAACCTGCAGTTCCATTGGATCAAGCTCCGCGAGGCGCCCTCGATCCTGGAGGAGCTGGCCACCGTCGACCTGCACGCCATCCAGACCAGCGGCAACTGCATCCGCAACGTCACATCCGACCCCTATGCCGGGGCGACGGCCGAAGAGATCGACGACCCGCGCGTCTGGTCCGAGGCGATCCGGCAGTGGTCGATGCTGCATCCCGAGTTCAGCCACCTGCCGCGCAAGTTCAAGTTCGCGGTCACCGCCGCGCCGAAAGACCGCACGGCGGCCCGGGTCCATGACATCGGCCTGGTGGTCCGCCGCGCCCGTGACGGGACGATGGGCTTTGAGGTGATCGTCGGCGGCGGGATGGGGCGCACGCCCTATGTCGGCCCGACCATCAAGGAGTTCCTGCCGGCCAACCGGCTGTTCTCGTACCTGGACGCGACGCTGCGGGTCTACAACCGCCACGGCCGCCGGGACAACAGCTACAAGGCCCGGATCAAGATCCTGGTGGCCGCCCTGGGCCGCGAGGAGTTCGCGCGTCAGGTCGAGGAAGAGTGGGAGAAGGTCGGCCCGAACGCCGACATGCCCGACCTCGAGATCGCCCGCATCCGCGCGGCCTTCGCGCCGAAGACCTTCGACACCCTGGTGAACCGCTCGGAAGCCTTCGAGACCGCCAAGGCCGCCGATCCGGCCTTCGCGCGCTTCGCCCGCAATAACCTCAAGCCTCACAAGCGGCCCGGCTACACCATTGTCGAGATTTCCCTGAAGGGGATCGGCGATACGCCTGGCGACGCCACCTCCGACCAGATGGACGTGGTGGCCGACCTGGGCGAACGCTACGGCCAGAATGACATCCGCATCACCCACGAGCAGAACCTGGTCCTGCCGCACGTCAAGCTGGACGACGCCCACGCGGTGTTCCAGGCCCTGGCCGCGGCGGGCCTGGCCACGCCCAACATCAACCTGATCACCGACATCATCGCCTGCCCGGGCCTGGACTACTGCGCGCTCGCCAATGCGCGCGCCATCCCGATCGCCCAGGACATCGCTCACCGCTTCGCTGACCAGGACCGCGCCGAGCTGGTGGGGGAGCTGAAGATCAAGATCAGCGGCTGCATCAACGCCTGCGGCCACCACCATGTGGGCCACATCGGCATCCTGGGCGTCGATAAGAAGGGCGAGGAGTTCTACCAGCTCACCCTGGGCGGCTCCGGAGCCGAGGACGCCGAGGTTGGCAAGATGCTGGGCCCGGCGCTTCCCGCCGACCGCGTCACCGACGCCATCGACACCATCGTCGAGGTCTATCTGCGCGAGCGCGCGGAGGGGGAGCGTTTCCTCGACACCTTCCGCCGTACGGGCGTCGCCCCCTTCAAGGAGGCTGTCTATGCCGAAGCTCATTAGGATCGAGGGCGGCCAGTTCGTCTCGGCCGACGACCCCTTCACCCATGTCGCCGACGATGAGGGCATGCCTCCGGGCGATGTGATCATCTCCCTGACCCGGTTCTCCGCCGAGGGCGACGCCCTGATCTCCCAGGGCCGCGCCGTGGGCGTGCGCATCGAGCCGGACGAGGAGGTCGAGGCGCTGGCCTACGACCTGCCCAAGCTGGCGGTGGTGGCCGTCGCCTTCCCGAAGTACCGCGATGGCCGCGGTTTCTCCACGGCCCACCTGCTGCGTGAACGCTTCGGCTTCACGGGCGAGGTCCGCGCGGTGGGGGAGGTGCTCCGCGAGGAGGCCAACTTCCTGACCCGCTGCGGCTGCGACTCTTTTGAAGCTGCTGACGGCTCGAGCCCCGCCCAATGGGCCCACGCCGCCAATCGTCATCGTCACGTCTATCAACGCGCCCCTGATGGCCGCACTCCGGCCTTCACCGAGCGCGCGGAGTCCTGAGCATGGCCTTTGATAACCTGGAACGCCCGCAGATCGCCCTGCGCCTCGACGCCGAACTGCGCCACGCCCACCCGGTGACGGTGCTGGAATCGGCGGTCGAGACCTTCGGCGACAAGCTGGCCCTGGTCTCTTCCTTCGGGGCGGAGTCCGCGGTGCTGCTGCACATGGTGTCCAGGATCAAGCCGGACATGCCGATCATGTTCCTGGATACGGGCATGCTGTTTGGCCAGACGCTGGACTATCGGCGCAACCTGGCCAGCAAGCTCGGCCTCACCGACGTGCGCGACCTGCGGCCGCTCTATACCGACCTGGCCACCGTCGATCCCAAGGCCAACCTCTGGCAGACCGACACCGACGCCTGCTGCAACATCCGCAAGGTGATCCCGCTGGACACCGCCCTGAAGGACTTCGACGGCTGGATCACCGGCCGCAAGCGCTTCCACGGCGGCGACCGCCTGTCCCTGCCGGTGGTGGAGCAGGCCGACGGCCAGGTGAAGTTCAATCCCCTGGCCAACTGGGGCAAGACCGAGCTCGACGCCTACATGGCTGAGCATGACCTGCCGGCCCACCCCCTGGTGGCCCAGGGCTTCCCCTCCATCGGCTGCTGGCCCTGCACCAAGGCGGTGGAAGAAGGCGAGGATGTGCGCGCCGGTCGCTGGGCGGGTTCCGAAAAGACCGAATGCGGCATACATGTCGCCCGCGCGCCCGACGCCGTGACGAATGTCGGCGGCGATATCTAGTCCGCGACCCGAAAAGCTTTAAGCAGACCGATCATGACCGATGTGACCGCCGCCGCCCCGGCCAAGAAGGCCGGCGCCTTCCTCCATGAGACCGTGACCTGGGTCCAGCACTGGACTGACAGCCTGTTCTCCTTCCGCACGACGCGGGATCCGGCCTTCCGCTTCCAGAGCGGCCAGTTCGTGATGGTGGGCCTGGAGGTGGACGGCAAGCCGTTGCTGCGCGCCTATTCCATCGCCTCGCCGTCCTGGCACGACGAACTGGAATTCTATTCCATCAAGGTGGAAAGCGGCCCGCTGACCTCGCGCCTGCAGAAAATCCAGGTCGGCGACCAGGTGCTGATCGGCAAGAAGCCCACCGGCACCCTGGTGCTGGACGGCCTGAAGCCCGGCAAGCGTCTCTACATGCTGGGCACCGGCACCGGCCTGGCCCCGTGGCTGAGCCTGGCCCGCGACCCTGAGGTCTATGATCGGTTCGACGAGGTCATCGTCACCCACACGGTGCGCAACGTCGCCGACCTGAACTATCGCGAGCTGTTCGAGACCGAGCTGCCGCAGGACGAGATCCTCGGCGAGATCGTCGCGCCCAAGCTGCGCTACTATCCCACCGTCACCCGCGAGCCCTTCAAGCACCAGGGCCGGATCACCGACCTGATCGCCTCGGGCAAGATCTTCGAGGACCTGGGCCTGCCGCCGCTGGACCCCGCCGTCGACCGCCTGATGCTGTGCGGCGGTCCCTCGGTCCTGGCCGATCTGAAGACCCTGCTGGAAGCCCGTGGTTATGTTGAGGGTTCGCTGGCCAGCCCCGGCGACTACGTGCTCGAGAGGGCCTTCGTCGAGACCTGAGGTCTGGATCCTCCCCCAGGCGCGCAGCGCCGATGTGGGGGAGGTGGCGCGCACCGAAGGTGCGGGTCGGAGGGGGATCGCCGTAGGCGACCACTTCGAGCCCTCAAACAAGAGTCAAAGTCCCCCTCAGGCGCTTCGCGCCAGCTCCCCCAGGAGGGGAGCATCGTCGAGGCTTACTTCGGGGGGCAGCCCTTGAACTGGCCGGCCTTGGTGACCGTCAGTTGCGAGAGGTTCAGCGGCCGCAGGGGCTTCATCGAGCTGGAGCCCGAGCCGGTGAACAGGTCGATCCTCTGGCCCTTGATCGCGCCGCCCACGTCGGAGGCGTACCAGTAGCCGTCATGGGCTGAGCCGTCGGGCATCGAGAGCCCCACCGTTTCCTTGATGAACAGGATGGTCCGGCGCGGGATCAGGGTTTTGTCGATGGCCGCGGTGCGCATGGCCACCACCTTGCAGCCCAGCGAGTCCAGGCCGCCAACGCCCTTGGCGCCGGCATGATAGAGGGTGGCCTTCAGGCGATAGTCGGCCGAACCCGGCACGGCGCCTGTCAGGGCGTTCATCAGGAGATCCCCGATGGGGTCGGAGGGAGCGGCGTGCGCTCCACCTCCGAAAGCCAGAAGGGGAAGGGCGGCCAGGGCGGCGAGGTGGCGTCCCATATGGGGATCCTACGTCGTTGATCTGTCAGCGAGGGTCTGAGTAGCGGGACTCCGGCGACAGGGCAACCCCGGGAATAGCTCCGCTAACAGACCCCTGTAGACAGCATCGATTGCGCCTGTGGACTCTTCGTCTATCAAGCTGCCTGCAACAACGGGGGCAGGGCGCATGCGCATCTTTGGCGACTCGATCTCGGGCAACTGCCTGAAGGTGAAGTGGACGGCCGATCATCTCAGGCTGTCCTATGAGTGGATCGAGACCGACGTCCTCAAGGCCGCCACCCGAACGCCGGAATTCCTGGCCCTGAACCCGGCCGGCCAGGTCCCGGCGGTGATCCTGGACGGTGGCCGGCCGCTGGCCCAGTCCAACGCCATCATCCTGTACCTTGCGGAAGGCTCCGACCTGATCCCCACCGACGCCTATGACCGCGCCCGCATGCTGGAGTGGATGTTCTGGGAGCAGTACAGTCATGAGCCCTATGTGGCCGTGGCCCGCTTCCAGGTGCGCTATCAGGGCAAGCCCGTGGCCGATCTGGAGCCGCGGATCGTCGAGCGCGGCAAGGCGGCGCTGCAGCGGCTGGAGGACGGCCTTGCGGCCTCGCCGTTCCTGGTGGGGGAGGCGGTCAGCCTCGCCGACGTCGCCCTGGTGGCCTACACGCGGGAAGCCGGGGACGGCGGGTTCCGTCTCGCCGACTATCCGAAGGTCCAGGCCTGGATCGCGCGGACGGAAAGGGCCCTGAACATCGCCTGACCGGTTCTGCGAAGCTCCTCGGCCCTGGGCGCGCGTCGTGGCGCTTGCCTTCGGTGGTGGCCGGGCTCAAATCGCAGACATGAAACTCAATGCCGTCCGCCTCGCCGTCCTGCTCCTCGCCGCCCTCCCGGCTCCCGCCTTCGCCTGGAGCAATCCCGGTCACAGGATGATCGGCCAGGAGGCGGCGCGCGCCCTGCCGCCGACCCTCCCGGCCTTCCTGCGCAGCCCCGCCGGGATCGAGGCGATCGGTGAGCTGTCGCGGGAACCCGACCGCTCCAAGGCGTCGGGCCGGGTTCATGGCAGCAATCTCGATCCCGCTCACTTCGTCGACTACGAGGAGGATGGCCGCATCCTCGGCGGCCCGATGCTGTCAGCCCTGCCGCCCACCCGCGCGGCCTATGAGACCGCGCTGCGCGCCGCCGGCCAGGATAGCTGGAAGGCCGGCTATCTGCCCTACGCCATCATCGAGAAGTACCAGCAGCTGGTCACCGACATGGGCTACTGGCGCATGGGCATGGCCGCCGAGAAGCGGGAGAAGAACAAGGCTCGCCGGGCTTGGATCCACGCCGACCGCCTGCGCCGCGAGCAGCTGATGCTGGTGACCATCGGCTACCTCGCCCACTACGTCGGCGATGGCTCCCAGCCCCTGCACGTCAGCGCCCACTACAACGGCTGGGGCGATTACCCGAACCCCAACGGCTACACGACGGCCAAGATCCACGCGCCCTTCGAGGACGTCTTCGCCGCCGAGAACGTGACCCCGGCCATGATCCGCGCCAATCTCTCGCCGCTGAAGACCAGCGCCGGGCCCATCGAGGCGCGGGTGTCGTCCTATCTGCTGGTGGCTGGCCGCCAGGTGGCGCCGCTCTACGAACTGGAGAAGGCCGGAGCCTTCACCCCTGGCAACGCGCGCGGCGTGGCCTTCGCCACCGAACGGCTGGCCGCCGGCGCCTCGGAACTGCGCGACCTGATCGCCCAGGCCTGGGACGAGAGCCTCAGGGTCAAGCTAGGTTGGCCGCCCGCCTCGGTCGCCGACTCCGTCAGCGGCAAGGTCGATCCCTACGACTCGCTCTTCAGCGGCCGTTGATGGCCAGCGTCCCGTAGTTCGGTGAGCGCCGGCCGCCTGATCTATGCCGACCGCTCGGCGGTCTTGCGGGGCGTCGGCTTGGCCTTGCGCCTGGCCGAGGGGGCTTCAGCCTTATTCTTACTGGCGTGAAGCGAGGGCAGTTCGCCGTTACGGCCGCGCTTCTTGCTCGCCATGCGAAGTTCAGTGGCGTTCTTGTCGCATTCGGCCAGGATCGCTTCCAGTTCCTCGTCGGTCAGATTCTCAATGCCGATGAAGCCGTTCTCGCCCTCCGAGACGCGGATCAGCTCGTCAAGCTTGGCGTGCAGGGCATTGCTGTCGCGGTTCTGAGTGTTCTGGATCAGGAACACCATCAGGAAGGTGATGATGGTCGTCGAGGTGTTGATCACCAGCTGCCAAGTGTCGGAAAATCCGAAGACCGGACCCGACAGCGCCCACAGGATCACCAGGCCGCAGCAGCAGGCGAAGACGAGGGGCCGGCCTGTCCATTTGGAGACGGACGTGGAGAACTTGGTGAAGAAGGTCGTGAACCCAGACATGCATCCGCTCCCGGCCACATTGCGCGGCGCGACGTGAACGGATAGTCGAGGCGCGAGTTCCGGCGAATTCAGGAGCGTTCATGACCTCAGCCCACACTATCGATGTGAAGTCCCTGGCCGAACTGGTCCGCGCGCAGGCGGCGGGCGAGGTGGCCATGCTCAAGGCCGAGCACGGCCTCCAGCCGGGCCTGGCGGTGGTGTTGGTGGGCGAGGATCCGGCCAGTCAGGTCTATGTGAGGTCCAAGGGCGAGCACTCCCTGGCCGCGGGCATGCACTCAGAGACTCACAGGCTGGCCGCCGACACGCGCCAGGATGAGCTGATGGCACTGGTGGAGCAGCTCAACGCCGACCCCAAGGTTCACGGCATCCTGGTTCAGATGCCCCTGCCCAGGCACCTCGATGAGAAGATGGTCCTGGCGGCCATCGATCCCAACAAGGATGTCGACGGACTGACGGTGGTCAATGCCGGCCTGCTGGCCAGCGGCATGCCGGCGCTCATTCCCTGCACGCCGCTGGGCTGCATGCTGGTGCTGCGCCAGACGCTGGGTAACCTGGCCGGCAAACGGGCCGTGGTGGTGGGGCGCTCGGTGCTGGTGGGCCGCCCGATCGCCCAGCTGCTGCTGCAGGCAGACTGCACGGTCACCATCGCCCACTCGCGCACGGTCGACCTGCCCGCCGTCTGCCGCGAGGCCGACATTCTGGTGGCCGCCGTGGGGCGTCCCCAGATGATCAAGGGGGACTGGATCAAACCCGGCGCCACCGTGATCGACGTGGGCATCAACCGCGTGCCCTTCCGCGATCCGGTCAAGGCCGCCGCCGGCAAGACCAAGCTGGTCGGCGACGTGGACTTCAAGTCGGCCGAGAAGGTCGCCGCCAACATCACCCCTGTGCCGGGAGGCATCGGCCTTATGACCGTGGCCTGCCTGCTCTCCAACACCGTGACGGCGGCCAAACGCATCAACGGCCTGGAGGGCTGACCTACTCGGTGTAGCGTCGGCGCAGGGCCGCCACCTGGGCCGGCGCTCCCGGGTTAGTCCGGAGCCTTCCCGAGCGCCGCGGTCCATTCCACCAGGTCCCGCAGCACGCCGCTCACCGCCACGGTGAAGGCGCGCACGATGGCGGCCTGGCGATCGTCGTCGGCGGCGACGGTCTGGGTGAAGCTGCGCTCGGCCGCCACGCTGCGGTCGGCCGAGCGGGTCAGCACAGCGCGGACGTTCACCACCACCGAGGGCCGGCCCTTGGGCGAGGCGTAGTTGACCTGGAAGTCGCGGACGTCGAGCTTCAGCACATAGTCTGACTTGCCGATCTCGCCGCGGCTGATCAGGCGGGCGGGGGCGCCGTCCTGTTCGAAGGCCCGGTTCACGGCCTCATCGAACAGCACCGAGGCCGGCGAGGCCCAGCGGGCCTCGGCGATATAGGCCACGTCGCTGCCGCCGGTGACGGTCATGATCCGGTCGCCGGCCGCGGCCTTGGTGAAGCCGCTGGAGAGTTTCAGCACCCCGAACATGCCGCCGGGGGACGTCGCCGCCGGCGCCGCGCTGGCGGGCATGACGTAGTCGAACTGGTAGAGGTTGGCCGGCTTGCTCTTGGGGAAGAGCGAGATGCAGCCGGTCAGGGCCACGGCGGTCAGGGCCACGGCCGAGAGCCGGATCAGGCGCTGCAGGCGGGTCATGGCTTCACCTCGATTTCCTTGGCGGGCGGTTTGCCGACGGCGCCCCGGGGATTGGTCTGGAGTTCGTTGGCCAGGCGCTCAAGCGCCTCGGCGGTCTGTTGCAGCTGCACGGTCGCCGCGGTGATCTGCGGCAGGCCGGTGGTGGCGAAGTCGCTGGCCGGCCCCTCGAGCTTGCCCATGATCTGACGCAGGTCCTTGGCCGCGGCCTTGGCCTCCTCGGCGGCGTCGGCGACGTTCTTCATCGTCCGCTGGCCGTCGCCTTCCAGGAGATTTTGGCCCGACTGGCCCAGCGCGGTGATGGACTGGGCGGCGGTGTCGATGCTCTGCAGGGCCTTCTGCGCGTCGGCGATCACCGCCTTGCGCTCCCGCAGTTCGGCGGTCACCGCCTGGGTGTCGCTGAGCGCCGCGGAGAAGACCTTCACGTTTTGATCCGACAGCACCTTGTTGACCCGATCCAGGGCCTCGACGGTACGGCTCAGCACCGTCCCGCCGCCCTCGAGCAGGTCGGACAACGTACTGCGCTGGCTGCGGATCATCGGGACCTTGCCCTCCTGGGTGACGTCCTGAAGCAGCGGCTTGGAGGGCGTCCCGGCGCTGATCTGTATATAGTTCACCCCTGTGATGCCCTGGGGCTCCAGGGTGGCCACGGAGTCCACCCGGATCGGCACGTCGGAGGTGACGCGGGCGCGGGCGACCACGTTCTTGGGATTGTCGCGCGCGAGCTCGATCTTGGTGACCTCGCCCACCTTGATGCCGTTGAACCGCACCTCACCGCCCTGGGTCAGGCCGTTGATCGGTCCCTGGAAGACGATGTCATAAAGCTGGTAGTCCCGGCTGAACTGGACCTTGGCCAGCCACACGCCGAAGATCACCATGCCCAGGAACAGGATCAGGGTCGAAAGGCCCACCAGGGCGTAGTTGGCGTCTTTTTCCATCAGCCTACCGTCTTGGCTCTCTTCGCCGAGCCCTGCGCGGCGCGGCCGCGGGGTCCCAGGAAATATTCACGAATCCACGGGTGGTCGGACTTTTCGAGGTCCGCCACCGGGGCGTTGGCGACCACCTGCTTGTCGGCCAGCACCGCCACGCGATCGGTGATCGCATAGAGGCTGTCGAGGTCGTGGGTGATCATGAAGACCGTCAGATCCAGGCTGTCGGACAGGTCCTTGATCAGTTCGTCGAAGGCGGCCGCGCCAATGGGGTCGAGGCCGGCGGTCGGTTCGTCGAGGAACAGCAGCTCGGGGTCCAGGGCCAGGGCCCGGGCCAGGCCCGCGCGCTTGCGCATGCCGCCGGAAAGTTCGGAGGGCTTCAGGTTGGCGGCCTCGGGCTTCAGGCCCACCAGGGCGATCTTCAGCTCGGCCAGCTCCATGATCACCCGCTTGGGCATGTTGGTGTGCTCGTACATCGGCGCGGCGACGTTTTCGCGCACCGTCAGGTTCGAGAACAGAGCACCCTGCTGGAACATCACGCCCCAGCTGCGTTCGACGGCCGACCACTTGCGGCGCGAGGCGTTCTGGATGTCCTGACCGTACACCTGGACCGTGCCTCCGTCGGGCGACTTCAGGCCGATGATGGTGTTCAGCAGCACGGACTTGCCTGTGCCTGAGCCGCCGACCACGCCCTGCACGTCGCCGCGCTGGACCACCAGGTTCAGGTCCTTGTGGATGACGTTCTCGCCAAACGCCGACACCAGATCCTTCACCACGATGGCGGGACCGGTCACCGGAAGTTCGTCCTCGGTGAGGAGCGTCTCGTCCTGGGGTTCGACGGTCAAATGTCGAACTCCATGTAGATCAGCGCGAAGATCGCATCGATCAGGATGATGGCGAAGATCGCGTGCACCACCGCGGCGGTGACCCGCCGACCGAGGGATTCCACGTCGCCGCCGACCTCCAGGCCCTGGCGGCAGCCGATGCCGGCGATCACCGCGGCCATGACCGGCGCCTTGGAAAGGCCGACCCAGAACTGGTTGATGCCGACACTGTCGACGATGCGCTGCAGGAAGAAGGAGGGGCCGAGGTCCAGCACCGACCAGGTGACCAGCAGACCGCCCGCCAGACCCGCCAGGGTGGCCACGAAGGTCAACAGCGGAATGGTGAAGAGCAGGGCGGCGAAGCGGGGGAAGACCAGGGCCTCGAAGGGGTCGACCCCCATGACCTTCATGGCGTCGATCTCCTGGTTCATCTTCATCGACCCCAGCTCTGCGGCGAAGGCCGAGGCCGAGCGGCCGGCCAGCAGCACGGCGGTGATCAGGATGTTGAACTCGCGCAGCACCGCGATGCCGATCAATTCGACGGCGAACACCTCGGCCCCGAACTGCCGCAGCATGTTGGCGCCCAGCAGGCCCACCACGGCGCCAATGAAGAAGGTGGTGGTGGCCACGATGGGAATGGCGTCCAGCCCGGAGCGTTCGGCGAGCGATACGCAGGCGGCCCAGCGGATGCGGCGGGGATTGATGATGGCTCGGAAGAGGACCACTAGCAGGTGGCCAGCGAACACCAGGGTGTCGAAAATCTCCTTGGCCAGGTCCACCACGCCCTTGCCGATGCGGATGGTCAGTTCGTGGAAGCCGCGGGGCTTGGCCTTGGGCGCCGGCTTGGGCAGGGCCGCATGGCTGACCAGCTCGATCAGGCGCTGGGTCTCGGGTCGGGCCTTCACGCGGGCGGCGTCGTACTTGGCGCCGGAGGCCTGGATGACGGCATAGGCGCCGGCGGTGTCCATGCGGCCGATCTTGGTGAGATCGAGGTCCACGGCGCTGCGGCCGGCCAGCTCGTCGCGCAGGCCGCTGGCCGCCGGCCCGATCTGGGCCGCGGTCCAGTCGCCGGTCAGTTCGATGACGCCCTGGTGGCGGGCGTCCCTGACGGTGAAGTCGGCCGGTCGTTCCATAGGCTGGTTGGTCTGCGCCTTCCTGGCTAAGGCTCACTCGGAGATTGAGTCGAGGCTGGATCGAAGGTCGAGCCTAGCAGAGCCCACCCCACACGCCGAACGCCTTATGGCGCCGGTTGTTCCGTTGATCGGGCCGGGATCGTGGCGGCGCTCGCGGTCTGGTGATCACCGATTGCGCGCGAAGCCTATCTTTCGCCCAATTCGGTCGGGTATCAGGGGGCATGTTCAGTCATCCTACTGCCGGGAGCGTCCCGTTGACCCGCCAGATCGATTTTGCCGGCAAGTCCGGCTCGGTTTACCGCTACTCCGCCCTCGAAGAGGAGCGGAGCCTGCCGCCGGTCGGCGCAAACTATGTCATCGCCCAAGTGACGCCCCAGGGTGCCAGCATCCTGTTCGCCGGCGAGACCGAGTGCCTGTCGGCCCGCGACTGGCAGGCGGCCCTGGACGAGGCTCACGCCCGCTACGGTCCGATCGAGGTTCTAACCCGGCTGAATGTGCGCGGCGCCGTGCGCAAGGCTGAGCGCGAGGACATCATCGAGGAACACAACCCGCCGATGAACGCGGGCTAGTCGCGAGGTCCCGCCGCCGCCATCATGAGCCATGGCCTGGGCGATCGTGATCTTCGGGGCGGCGGTCTGGCCGGATGGCGGCCCCAGCCCCTCGCTGCGTCGGCGCGTCGCCTACGGCCGCCAGGCGGCGCTTGATGACCCCGCCGCGCTGATCTTCTGCTCCGGCGGGGTCGGCCGCCACGGGCCCTCCGAAGCCTCGCTGATGGCCGACCTGCTGATCCAGTCGGGCGTCGATCCGGGCCGCCTGGTGCTTGATGAGGCCAGCGGCGACACGATGGACAATGTCAGGGCCGCCGCCCGCTTCATCCGCGCCGAGGGCCTGGACGGCGCCGTCCTCTGCACCGACGGCTATCACGTGCCCCGCGCCCGGATGCTGTTTGCGATGCTGGGCCTTGAGAGCCGCCCCGGCCCCATCACCAAGGGCTATGCCGGGACCCGGGCGCACTGGTTGCGGATGGTGACCCGCGAGATGGCCGCCTATCCCTACGACTTCCTGCTGGCGGCTCTATCGCGCCGGAAAGCGCTCTAGCCGGCGATGGCGGCGATGTCCCGAACGGTGGCGAAGGTGCGCTTGGGATTGTGGGCGATCAGGCTCTCTGGAGTCGAATAGCCCCAGGTCACGGCCCCGAAGTCGATCCCGGCCTTGTCGGCGGCCCGCGCATCCCGGTCCTCATCGCCGATGCAGATGGTCTGCGCCTTGGTCATGGACAGCTTGCGCAGCACCCTGCGGAACTTCCGCGCCTTGCCAAACAGCGAGGCGCCGCAGTCGAAGTGGACGAACAGGCCGGCCAGCTCCGGACCCAGACCGATCCGCACGCTGGCCTCGGTGTCGGAGGACACCAGCGCCAGCACCACGCCCTTGGCATGCAACTCCTGCAGCATCTCCGGAATGCCGGGGAAGAGGGGGATGCCGGAGGAGGCCTGCTTCTTCATGGCGCGGAAGTCCTTGGCGATCCGCGCCAGCTTCCAGGTGGAGACCCCCACGCTCTTCATGATCACGCGCGCGCTCGCCCCGCGCAGCGATTCCCGCTCCTCGGCGTCGATGGACCGGAAATTATGCCGGACCGCCATGTGATCGAGGACGCTGGTGAACCACGGATAGGAATCCGCGAGCGTGCCGTCGAAGTCGAAGATTGCGAGTCGATAAGCCACGAGAGTTTCGTAGCCCGTGGCGCGCGGCGCTGGAAGGGTTCTCGCCGGGGAAGCGCCATCTGGAGGTCCGCCGGGGGCCGGCGTCGCCTTTCTGTCGCCCGAACGGCGGCCTGCTGTCGCAAGGTTGACGGGTTGCTGACGTGGCGGCGGAATGGCGCGTCGGCCCAGTCTTGCGACGATTTTGGAGGAGGACGCACATGTTGATCCAGAAACTGCGGCTGCAACGGGGTTGGTCCCAGGAACAGCTGGCCGAAGTCTCCGGCCTCAGCGTGCGCACCGTTCAGCGGCTAGAGCGCGGCCAACCCGGCAGTCTCGAGTCGATGAAGGCGCTGGCGGCCGTCTTCGAGATCGACCTCAATCGTCTCAAGGAGCCTGCCATGGACGCCCTGCAGTCCGACATCCGACCCGATGAAGCCCTCGCCCTCGCCCACGTCCGCAAGGTGAAGGACTTCTACATTCACCTGACCCAGTACCTGATCGTGATCCCGATCCTCGCGGGCATCAATCTGGTGGGCTACCCCCAGTACCTGTGGTTCGTCTGGCCCACCCTGGGCTGGGGCCTCGGGGTCCTGGCCCATGGCGCCACTGTGTTCGGCGTGGTCCCGTTCCTCGACGGGGGCTGGGAGCGGCGTCAGGTCGAAAAACACCTCGGCCGGAAGCTCTGAATCTGGAGCTGCGCCGGTAGCCAAAACATGCGGGAGACCGGCCGATCGCCGGCCTCCCGTAAGGCCTAGAAGCGATAGGCGGCGGTGACGCGCAAGCTGTGGACCACAAAGTCTTCTTCGCTGCGGCGGAAATTCGGGCAATGGGTCGTATAAGGTCGCAGGCCCAAGAGCGCCGAGTTGCGCGACCATCTGCCGGGGCAGGGCTGGCGTGATAGCAGTCCATCCTCGCGCCACGACCCTGCCGCTTGCAGAATCAACCGAGGGCACGTCGTGTTTCAGGCCGCCCACCTCTCGCCGCCGAGACGCCGCCATGACCCCGCAAGAATTCCTCTCCCAGCTGACGCTGAACATCGAGCGGTTCGAGAAGGTCGCCGCCTTTCTCAGCGTCCCCGGCTACCTCTCCTGGCACGAGGGTTTCACCCTGCTGAGCCTTGCCGAAGTCTGGCCGGTCGAGGGCGACATCGTGGAGATCGGCAGCTTCAAGGGCAAATCCACTTGCTTCCTGGCCCAGGGCGCGTTGCGGTCGGGCCGCGGCAAGGTTCACGCGGTCGATCACTTCCAGGGCTCGCCGGAACATCAGAAGGGCGGGCACGAAGAGACGGCCGAGATCGTCGAGTCCGGCTCCACCTACGAGCAGTTCCGCGCCAACCTCGCCGCCTTTGGCCTGAGCGAGGTGGTGGAGGCCATCGTCTCCGGCTCACGGGAGGCTGCGGCGGCCTGGTCCGGATCGGCCCGGATGATCTTCATCGACGGGGACCACTCCTACCAGGGGACCAAGGGCGACTTCGAGGCCTGGTTCCCCCACGTCGCCGAGACCGGCCTGATCTGCTTCCACGACTATCAGAACAGCCACTACCTCGACGGCGTGACCAGGTTCATCGAGGAGGAGGTCAATGTTCACCCGAACATGCGCTTCCTCCACCGCGCCAACAGCCTGATGACCTACATGAAGGTGGCTTAGAGCCCGACCTCGTCCAGCCGCCGCGTCACCTGCGCGATCAGGGCCGCGGCCCCGTAGTCGGGCTCGCCCCTCAGGGCTAGGACCAGGCGGCTGGCGGCGTAGCGGATGAAGGACCACCGCGAGCGCTCCAGGAACCCCTCCCGATCGTCCACAGGCCCGTAGGCAGCCAGCGCGAAGGGCGCGGCCCAGTCAGCCAGGGCCCAGAAGAAGGTGAAATCATAGGCCGGGTCGCCATGCACCGCGTCGCCGAAGTCGATGACGCCAGCCATGCGGTTCGCGTGGGCCGCCAGCAGCAGGTGGGCCTCGCGGAAATCGCCATGGATCACGGCGTCGCGTCGCCAGCCGATCTCGGGATAGCGCTCATGAGCCCGGTCCAGGCGGCCGATCAGGTCGGGGCCGAGGGCCTCGACGAGCTTGGGGCGGCGGCGTTTACGATAGCTGCGCGCGTCGGTGGCGGCCCAGCCTTCGTCCGTGCGGACCGCGCCGTCCTGTCCGCGCATCAAGTCGGGGGACAGGCCGTGCAGGTCGCGCAGGAAGCCCGCCAGCTCGGTGAGAATCTGTTCCTGGGCTGGCCTGCCCATCCGCGCGAACAGCGGCGCGGTCAGGGCTCGGCCCTGGATCAGGCGATAGCCCCCGAAGTCCGGCGCCACCCGCGAATAATCGGGGACCTCGAAGGTCGTCAGCGGCCTCAGAGCCTTGAGGAGGCGAAGTTCGACGGGAAAGGAGGCGACATAGGCCGCCTGCCGCGGAAAGCGGAACACCCAGGCGCCGTCCAGCACCACCACCGCGTGGTCGTAGCCCTCCTCGATCAGCTCGGCCTGTTCGAAGCCGTGATCGGGAAAGGCCGCGCGGATGCGGGCCAGCAACGGGCCGAGCTCAGCCTTGGGCGCGGGGCCGCCCCACCGGGCGCCGGTCTGTTCAGGCGATGGCATGGAAACCCCCCGGTCAGCGTTTCACGACGGGCGGGAAGGAAGTGGTGGATGCGACAGGGATTGAACCTGTGACCCCCTCGGTGTGAACGAGGTGCGGTCTGAGCGACTTCCTTACCGCGCTTGGGTTTGCGGTTCCATTGCTTGCCAGATATTCGCGATCTGTTCACGCCGGTTTCGCGTGATACTGCGCAGTTTCTGGCAAGCGGCTATCTAAAGGCCCTGTGTGCCTCGCTCTGATAGTCGGGCCTATGGTGGCCGTAGTGCTTCTCCAGGGTCGCCGTCGTCATGCCGAGATAGGACGCCGCCAGCCAGGTCTCGACGCCGGCCTCCACCAGCCAGGTCGCGGCGGTGTGGCGCATCCAGTGCGGCGTGATCTCTTCGGGAAGCCCAGCGTCGCGGACGCAGCCCTCGAAGCCGGTGCGAATCTTGCCTTTGATCGGCCGGCCGCCGTGGTGAAGGATTGAGGGCGGCGTTTCGTCCAGGGCGCGGTCGATGCGATCCCATCGCCGCATGTGCGCGAGAAGTCGCGGCGGGATTTTCACCACGGGGCGCCGCTTCGTCGTCTCGCGTTCAGCCTTGCCGCGGCGATAGACCATGCCCTTGTCGAGATCGACCCAGGCCTGCTGCGGCGATTCCTCGCGCAGGAGCGCCCGGATGGCGGAATGGCGGGTGCCGGTGTAGAGCCCGATCAGGATGAAGCGGCGGAGGTGGGCGCGGTTTGCCCGCTGGCTGCCCTTGAGCCGCCGCCAGACCCCGTCCGCGCCTTTTCGGCTGCCCAAGGAGGCGCGCAGCAGATCGGCAGCCTGCGAGCGCGTCAGGGCCTCGCGCTGGCTCTCCTGCTTCTCCGGCAGCCAGACGGTCGGGCGGGAGGTGAGGGTGTCTTCGTCATGCCAATAACCGATGGCCGCGGACAGCATCTCCAGCTCGCGGCGGGGCGTCTCGCTGGACACCCTCGGCGCCGTGGCTGGGTCCTTGTAGCGGGCGTCCGGCTGGGACTGGCGATGGGCCGCGTATTCCTTGCACGTCGACCGCTTCACGTCGGCCAGGGTCCGGTCGCCCCACCAGGCCAGGAGGTTGGCGACGAACCCGTCAAAGGTGGCCGCGTCGAGCCTGGCCTTGGCCGCATGGTCCTGAGAATAGAGGGCTAGGACTTCGGCGACTAAGACCTGAGCGGGATCACGTCGGCTGTCGGCCGCGAGGACCGGCGCCTTGAACTTGGCGGCGAGATAGTCGCCGAGGGCGCGTTCGGCCTCCGAGAGCTGGTCAGGGCCGCAGCCCGTGCTGCGTTGAGCCGATCCGTCACGGATGACCCAGACGTCGGGGAGGGGTTTGCTGGTTCGGTTGTCCCGCCGTCCGGTGCGGAGGTAGAGGCGCGGACCTTTGGCGCGGCGGGACATTGGAACAAGGCTTTCAATTGGGCCGGGGTGACGAAGAACTTCCCCGCGACCTCTGCCGGGGTCAACCGGCCCTTTCGGATCTCGGTTCGGAGCATGGGGACGGTTATGGGGAGAAGTCCACCGAACACAGCGACGGCCTCGTCTAGACGCATCGGGTCGTCAGGCGCCCAGTCGGCTGGCGACGGGCGCGAGACAATCCGCGGGGCCAGGCCGGCCTTGGTCACGTCTCTCCCCCTTGTCCTTGGAGTGGGGTAGGAATTGGGTTCGTCTCGGTCATGAGGCAACCCCATACGCAGGCGTGCGCGGGTCTCCGTGCTCCTCGCCCAGCGCGTGGCAGACCTCGATCAGATCGAGATACCGCTTGAAGGGCCGGTCGGTGGAGCCGTAGCGGTTGTCGCCGTAGCCTGCATCTCGCCAGGCCCGATAGTCGTCGGCTTTCGCCTTGGAGGCGTTAGGCGCGATGACTTCGTGCCCGTCGAAACCTCGCAGCCTGATCCAGTAGCGACGAGCCATCACCGCTCCCCCGCATCAGAGAGCCGAGAGGTGAAGTTGAGGGCGGCGCGTTCGTACTGGCTTCGGAGCGGCGTCGTCAGATCAGCCCAGGCGACTGCGGAGGGCCAAACCAACTGCTCGGCAGCATACAACCTCTCCCCCAGGCTCTTGGTCGGGTCATAGGAGGGAGGAATAGGTCCGCCTGTACCGAGAGTGCTTGACGCCTCAAGAGCGCCATCGGCTGGCGTCGTGACCTCTTGCCCGTCGAAGTCGGGGGCCATCATCTCGGCGGTGGGTCCAGTCGGCATCTCGTGGGGCTTCAACGCCTCGATACCCCGCCGCCGACCGTCTTGGTCGATCATTTCGGAGAGGAGCCGCCGGGCGTTCTGGATGGCTCGATCCGAGGTCTGGACCGTCCAAAGGAGCGCCCAGGCCCGCTCGATTTCGTTGAGGCGGCGCATCGCTCCGCAGGTGCAATGCTTGTCGTCGCGTCCGACCCCATCGCACTCGAGATCGTGGCCGACGAAATCGTAGATGGGCGGCGCGTTCCCCGCCTTGGCCCGCTCCCCGCCCCCTACAGCCTGGGGTTCAGAGCGAGCGGCGTCTAGGAGGGCGAGAGCCCCGTCAGCGATCAGGCCGCAGAGGTGCGCGGGCCCGTTGTGTGCCGTCCGATAGATCGCCTGTTCCGCGACTGCGTAGAGCGCCGCGCGAAGGGTCTCCCGGTTACGTTCTGACAGGCTCATCGGTTGTCTTTCCTTTCTGGCATCCTGGGGGTCATGTTATTTGGCCTCCCGGAACTCGTGATGGACCTGTGGTGTCCGCGACGGCTGAGCCTGCGTCAGGACCAACCCAAGCCCTGCCCGCCGCGCGTTCTCCAGCGCCCGCACGCCCCGCGCGCCCTTCGCCAGGAGCGTGGTTCCGGTCCCCGGCTGCTTGCCCAGCGACCCGTCCGGCCGGATGAACTTGATCTTCTCGCGCACGAAAAGGATTTGGTCCGCCATCGGCGCGAACTCCTGCCACCAGGGCGCGGACGTGCGGTCTGGGGTCAGGGCCACGCCATCGCCGTGGGTCATGAACTTCGCCAGCCAGGGCGCCAGCGCGCCACGTCCACCGAAGGGCGGGTTCATCCAGACGAAGCCGGACCAGGGCAGGTCGAGGCTGTTGGCCACCAGCACGCGGGGCGCGGGGATCCAGCCGACGCGGTGCTGGCCTGGGTGGGCCACGTCGAGGTCGAACCGGACGCCCATCGCCTCGAAGACGTAGGGCGGGGTATACCACTCGTCAGTCGCGCCGAGGGTTCGCTCGTGAGCGCTCATCCCTCACCCCCTTCACCCGAGCTGTCAGCCGGGATGATGCGGTAGGCGAGAAGGGCGATGATCTGGTCAGCCTTGGCGAATGAATCGCGGCGTTCTTCGTAGTAGCAGGACGTCGCGTACTGCTCGCGGGACCAGCCCTCGGGGATCAGGCCGTCCAATCCGCCGGCCATGACCTTGTCGATCTTGCCCCAGGTCAGCGGATCAATGATCCTAGCAACCGCCTCCCTATCCACCCCAGGAGCGGAGACCGGGGCGGCGAGGGCGAGGATGGCGTCTGCAAACCTGCCAGCATGCGCCGCCCATGACCGAACGGAGCCCGGTCTGGCCTTCATCGCATCCTCGATGATCGAAAGAACCTCCCCCCTCCCCATGGCCGCGGCGCCTTCATCACGGGCGGTCATTGGCCGGCTCCCTTGGCGAGAGCGGCGCGGAGGCGTTCGCTGGCCTCGTAGAGCGCCCGAAGTTCGCCCATGTCGGGCCACGCGCCGGGTATGACGGTGGCGAGGGGGCGATCATCTGGCAACCGAAGAGGTTCGTTGATCTTCCAGATGGCTCGAAACGGAGCGCTCGCCTTGAACATGGCCTGCGCCGCTTTCTCCAACTCCTTGGCCCGCCGAACGCCAGCTAAGTCCCCGGGAGGGGCTAAAGTCTTTTCCATCAGGCTTCTCCGGTAGGGGTGTGGGGGTCAGGAAGAATGGGCGCGTCATGTACTGAGACTGCGGCCTCGCTGCGCTGCGGCCCCGAGAGGTCGGCGGTAGCTGGACAGGCGCACGCCCCAGGCATCGGACAGCCCACGGGCTCGCCGTCATCTGCGCTTCAGCTTCAGCGCTCCGATGGCGGTCGCCACGGCGGCGACGGTTTTCATCACGTCGCTCATGACGGAGGCCATTCGGTCGCAGGGTCAGCAATCGCCTCGGCCGGCGCCCAGAACTCTGGCTCGTAGTCATCGTCCTTCGACGAGACCAGGACGTAGCGACCGCCGCACTCATCCTCGTCGTCACCCCATTCCGCGGCGACCTCGGCGGGCGTCTTCCAGCGCATGAGGCGGATGCCGGTCTCGTGGAGCCATGCCCAGAAGGGCTTATCCAGCGGCGGCGCGGTCAGCTCGGAAGGCGTCCAGAAGGTCTCGACGGGCGTCATGTGCTTTCCTTCGATGGGATGAACCGGCGCTGGACCTGGTGACCGTCGAAGCCGCCCAGGAAAGCGCTGTAGAGCGCGGCGCAGTAGTCCGCGGCGTCGATGCCCAGGCGGGCCCAGAAGCTCTTCTGGCCTTTGTCGCAGGCGTTAGGGGCCAGCTGGTGATGCCACCGGCAGAGGGGGCACGAGTGCCGGTCATGATCGCGCACGCCGAGCTTGGAGCCGTCGATGTGCTGGTGGGCGACTTCGATGGGGTTGCGCTCGCCCATCAGTTGGCGCTCGCTCGGCGGGCCGAGGATCTCGCAGGCGACGCACACCAGTCCGCTCTCGTGCTGCCAGGACATGTAGTCGCCGTCACGGTCTCGGCCGCCCTTGGGCTTGATCCGGGCCTGGATGGTGCGCGCTGGCCGCTCGGCCTTTCGGGCGCGCTTGTCCTGGCGGATGATCTCGCGGGCGTCGGCCAGGGCCTTGGGTGAGGGGCGGATCATGCCGCCACCTGCCGCACATCCCGCCCACCCATCAGCCGCTCGGCGACGCGGAACCGGCCGCACCAATGTCCGTGACGGACGGGGATGGGGTCGGGGCCTTCGCGGCAAGACAGCCAGTCGGCGTCGTCGGCCTCGTCGCGGGCCCACTCGCAGTTTTCGCACGCGCGAGCCATCATGCGGCCCTCGCCAGTTCGGCTGGATCGCTCCAGACGACGCCGCGTTCGTCACCCCATTTCAGCATGTAGGTGATCAGGTCGGCCATCTCCTCGACGGTCATGTCGGAGGTGTGGAGGCCCAGGATCATCAGGCCGCCCTCGAGGCCGGGCACGGCTTCCATGCCCGCGGCGACCTTCACGGCGGCGGTGAAGAGGTCTTTCCAGTCCTCAGGCGTCCGGGCCTTGCCCGCCCACTCGCACTGTTCGGCGATATCGGTGAGCATCGGCCAGAGCTTGGAGTTCTGCTTCAGCGTCCGAGCCGGGCCCTTGATCTCGACGCGCGAGAACTTCGGCAGCTCCGAGACCATGCGGGCGACCTTCGTCCGCTGCTCGGGCGTGTGGAGGGTGAAGGCAAGGCGCGACATCAGGCAACCCGCCGCTCTTCTTGGACGTCGAAGCCGGGGATCTGGCGTTTGCCGGCGCGGACGTCGACCTCGGCCAGACCCTGTAGCGCGGCGATGATCTCAGGCGGCCAGTCCTGAACGTAGTGCAGCAGGGCGGCCTTGCGGTCGGTCATGACCGGCGACCAGTAGGAGCGCAGCCCCTCTGCCCGGCCTTCGCCCTTCACGTGGACCTTGGCGACCTCGGCCCGGCGCGCGTCTGCACTGGCGATCGAGGCGGCGGTGACGATCTCCTCGGCGGCCTCGCGGGCCTCCAAGTCGCCAGCGGACTCGGCCACCGCAGCGGCGGCGACGCGCGCGAGCTCCTCGGCCTCCTCGCGCAACCGGCGGGCCTCGGCGGCGGCCTCCTGCTCCTTCTTCCGCAGCCAGGGCGTCAGTGCCTGGTTCAGCGCCTCCAAGGCGAGGACCGTCTTGCCCCTCACCTTTTTCGTGTCGGCGATCAGCGGGGCGTACTTGGCCTGCACCGCCGCCTTGCCGTCATCGAACGGGACGTTCTCCGCGATCCGGGCGTCGTCGGCGGCCTTGTGGGCCAGCTTGAAATCGTCCTTCAGGCGCTTGATCTCGTCGGCCTGGGCGTCGGTCGTGATCTCGGCGCCGGTGAGCCAGAGCCGGGCTTCCTCCATCAAACCGTCGATATGGGCCTGGACGGCGTCGAAGGGGGTCGGCTCGGGCGGGTTGTTTGCGCCCACGAAAACGCGGGGATTGGCGTCATCAGCCATTGACGTGCTTCCATACTTTTCCGGAGCGGGTGTCGCGGATGGTTTCGCGGCTGACGCCGTAGAGCGCCGCCAAGCGGGGAGCCGGCTCTGGGCTTGCGCGGATCGCCCGCACGGTGGCCTCAGTCAGCTTGGCGTGAGAGTGCGCTTCGCCGCGCTTGATGGTGCGCCGCGCTCGGTTAGCGGCGACGGTTGACCAACTGAGGTTGCTCTCACGGTTGCATCCGCGCTCATCATTCTCGTGATCAACTTCATGTTCGGGCGTCGGCGGCGGGCCATGAAAGGCTGCGCAAACCAGCCGATGCACGTACTCTTCTTTCTGTGCGCCGCGATCGCAGAGGGTAACCCGGATGTAGCCTTTGCCGTTGGAGCGCGGGATCAGGGGCTCGCATCCGACGCGCCGCACGCGGCCCTCAGATGACACTTCGTATGGCCACCCAGGAATCGGCCGCCAACGCTCCGCGACGGCGCTCATTCGGACACCTGGGATTCGGCATATTCCTCGGCGAGGACGGCGAGCCGGGCGCCCATGGCGTCGATTTCGGCCTGGCGCAGGCTCTGGCCGTCGAGGTCTTCCCGCGCCGGATAGTCGCGCTGCAGCTTGGCGTGCGCTGCGGCGAGGTTGTGGGGGTTCATGTCGGCGATGACTTTCGGTCCGCTCGACGAATTGTAGATGGCGGTCATGGTCGGGCTCCTGGTCAGAACGGGATTTCGTCGTCGCTGATGCCGAAGTCTTCCTTCGGCGCGGGCTCGGACAGTTCGGCGAAGCGGGTCTCGTAAAGCCGCTCAATCTCGGCGAGCCGCTCGGGGTCTTTCAGGTCGAGATCGGCGCATAGGCCTGACGCCAGCCCGTAAGCCTTACGCAGCGCGTCGGCGGTCGTCTGGGCCTTGAGGGCGGCTTCCAGTCGGTTGGCGCGCTCGGCCAGGGTCGGAGGCTTGGGGGCTTCGGCGCCCTTGGTGGTGTTGGGCGCGGGAGCCTTGGAGGCTGCCTTCTGCTCGGCAACCTCATCTTCGGCCTCGATGGCGTGGAGGTCGCCCTTGTGCCAAAGGTCCAGGGCCGCTCCGAACCGCATGGCGGCGTTCCTGAGGGCGTCGCCGATCACTTCCTTGACCGCGTCGCCACCTTGCTTGCCGTCAGGATGGCCGAAGCCGTATCGAGACACGCCAGCGACCGTGAGCTTGATCCACATGCCGCCGGCCGCCGTCGGCAGGCCAAGGCTCGCTGGGTCCGCTACGGGCTCCCACGTCCAAGTGGGGTCCGCGTCCAGCAGGCGGTCAGTCAGCGCGGCGTGGCCCACGTAGTCCAGATGGACCGCCGGGAGGCCGTGATAGCCACCGCATTCCGCGCACTTGCCCTTCGGCGAGTCCTTCTTGTACGGCTTGGGGAGCTTGCTGATCTGGTTCGCCGGGAAGGGCGACCGCAGCAGGGCGAGGCCAGTGAGGGGCGCGTCCGGCTGATCGGCGCGCAGTTTGACGGGGGCGGGGCTCAAGACACGCTCCATTCTATGATGCGGACAAGGGTCGCCAGCAGGCCGCCGGCGGCGAAGGCTGCGATGCAGCCGGTGAGGGCGTCTGAGGTCATGCCGACACCAGCTTCAGGTGTTCACGGCCTTGGGTGTGGACGCGCGGGGCGGGGCGGTAGACGCGGCGCCGGGTCGTGGTGACGGTGACCTCGTCAATCTGCACGCCGGGGTAGGTGACGGCGTTGGCCGAAGCCCACCTCCGGGCGGCCCCGGCATCCCCGAAGGTCCGCAGGACGGTCCCCACGGCGTTGACGGCCTGATAGTCGGTGCGGTGGGTCTGCATCAGGCCGCTCCCTGCGTCTGAGGTTCGGCCAGCATGTCGGCCAGGGCCCTACAGCCATCGAGAGCGGCTAGGTGGGCGAGGGGGTGGTCGGGCGAGATCGACAGGAGGTCTTTCAGCGCCGCGCCGACCGCCGCAGGATCGACTTGCGAGGGGTCGCAGAGCGACTGGCGATAGACCTTGTCCACCACGCCAGCGGTGTTCCCGAAGTCGAGCGCCTCAAGGGTGTTGAGGGCCGCGACAAGGCGACCGCCGGGCGAGCGTTGCCACGCCCGCAGGTCGGCGGCGTTCGTGGCCACTCGGGCGGCCATGTCGATAGGCATGGCGCGGGCGGGGCGAGGGGGGAAATGAAGGACCTGGGCCATGGCTATTCGGCCGCGATCAGGAGGGGCGCCGGGATCTCAGCCAGCGCGGCGCGAGCGGCTTCGGCGGCGGGACCCTGCATCGTGCGCAGAAGGTCGGCGGCGAGGTTGGCGTTGGTGTCGATCCCGCGGGAGGAGCAGTTCAGAAGCCGTTCGTCACCCGTGGCGCGGAAGATGAGCGCGGCGGCGGCGCGGAAACGACCCTCAGGGGTCGCGGCGGCAGCCTGGGCGCGCTCGTAGCGGGCGGTCGCATCAGCGACGATCTGAACTTCGCTGCGAGCGGTGAACGGGCCAGGACCCATGCCGCTGAAGGAGAACCGGCGAGCTTCGCGTTCATGGTGCGCCCGGCGGGTTTCTTCGGCTTGGCGTTCGGCGGTGATGTAGGTGGCGAGGTGCATGTCTGCGCTCCGTTGATGGAGCGAAGTTAGCATCATTGCTACGCGATGCAACCGAATAATTTGCAGGAATGCTAATTCATGCTAACAAGGGTTTGCACGCACGCAGCCCTTGGAGCGCCACAAATGAGCAGCCGCAGATACACCTACCAGACCACCCTCTGCTTCGGGACGGACGGCGAGCCCGGATATTCCGAGGTCGAGTGCAAGTTCGCCTATTCGGTCGCCTGGGGCTCCGCGCCGTCGCGCGATGATCCCGGCTCGGGCTCGGAGATCGAGGACTGCGAACTGCTGACCGTCGAGGGCAAACCCCGCCCCTGGGACATGGGCTATGGCTTCATCACGGATGATCAGTTCGCCGACGATTGCGTCGAGCGCGTCCTCGACACCGAAGAGGACGACATGATCGCGGAGGCGGCTGACTGGGCTGTGGCCGATGAAGACGATGCCCGCGAGCGCCGCCACGAAGACCGGAGGGAGGGCCTGTGATCGACCGGCAATACGGCGAAATCACCTACGAGTGCGACGCCTGCGACGAGACCCTGGAAACCGGCGAGAGCGAGTTCAGCGACGCGCTTGGCATGTTCCGCCGCAATAGCTGGCGCGCTGAGAAGGTCGGCTCGGAATGGACCCACCTTTGCCCGAAATGTCAGGACCGCAAATGACCGACGCCGACCTCATCTACAACGCCCTCCTGCGCGCTGAGCGGCGTCTTGAGGCCACGGCGACAGATGGCGCTCACCCACACGCCGCGGACCTTGCGCGGCCCGCCCTGATCGCCTTGCAGACGCTCCGCGAGGAGATCGGCAGCGGGCTGGCGGGGGAAGGTCGATGAAGCCTGACACCCAAGCCGTCTTCCCCGGCGATCTCCATGCCGACTTCACCCGCGCCCTCCCTGGCGGCAAGCTGGACGACGCCACTTATGAGGCCATCGAGAGCGCCCTGGATCGGGCCGACGCCCCCTGCCAAGCCCCTGATGGCCGTTGGCTCACCCTGGCGGAGCGTGTCGCGCGGTTGAGCGCCGAGTCCTTCAAGTCGGGTATGCTGAAGGCCATGGCGACGCTGCACTACGCATCGGCGCAGCACTACGCCGACGCCGTTGCCAGCAAGAAGGTGGTCGAGAGCGAGGGCCACACCTTCGCGGCTCGCATCCTTCAGTCCTACGCGAACGGGCTGGAGATGGACGCGGAGAGACTGCCGTGAACATTTGCCCCACCTGTCTCGGTCGCGACTTCGTCTACTCGCCGGGCGGCTATGCGCCAAAACTCCCTTGCCCAACCTGCGGGAGCGGGCCGCCGTTGAGCGGCATCGGCCTCACACTCACCCAGCGCCCGGAAGCCGTGAAGGCCGCGCAGGACAGGGTGCGAGAATACGCCTTCGATCTGCTTCAGCCCTACATTAACGAGGGCGTCGATGAGCCGGAGGAAGTCCACCAACTAGCCTGCGATCTGTTCACGCTGATCAATGCCGCAAGCGAACTCGCGATGCATCGGGCCAGATCGGGGCCGCAATGACCAAGCCAACCGCCCGCGCCGACCTCTTAGCCGCCCGCCACGACTGGAAGGCCAACTTCCGCCTCAAGCGCCGCTTCCGCGCCAACCGTGGCCGCAGGCCGCGGCGCGCTCAACCTATCGGCCCCGCGTGGCCGCTGCTGATCTTCATGGCGGGCCGCAAGATCGCCTTCCAGAACCGGATGCGCTTCGCCGCCGATATGCCGGGCCGCTGGGGGTTACAGTGCATCGGCATTCCGGCTGAGCGGGACGACTGGGGACCGTTCGATTGATCCTCCCAACCGGCCCCGTCACCGACGCAGAGATCGCCGCCGCCGACCTTGCCGCCTACGCCAAGGCTCTCCCTTCACCCACGGGCCTGAGCGCCTGCGTCGCGATTGAGCAGGCTTGGGATCTGTTCGGCTATCCGCCCCAGGTCGTCTCCGAGGTGTTGAGCGCGATAGCGGACGGCGCGGGGTTTGACGACGCCTTGGACGCGGCGCTCGCCCGGTAGGCTCTACTGAACCCGGCGCCCATACCAGACAACCCGGCCCCGAATGTCGCACTCTTCGACTAGCCGCTCATACGGCGGATAGAGGTCTGACCGTAGGCTCACGATCCGCACCATGGCCGGGTCGGAGCCGGGGACCCTCTCTAGGTACTTGATCACGAAGCCGTCCGAGTCCCACAGGCAGAAAGCGCCAGGCGCGGCGAGCGACCGGCGCCGAGTGTCGATTAGGATCTGATCGCCACCCTTGAAGTCGGGCTCCATGGAGTTGCCTTCCGCCATGATAGCCAGCAGGTCTTCAGGCCGGGCGCGCAGGTCCATCTCCACCAGGGCGCGGGAGAAGGCGACCGTTCCGCCATCGCCGTCGCCGGTCCCGCCGCCGCCCATCCCCGCGAATGTCGGAAGCCGCTCCACCAGCACCGAGTCATCTTCGGTTCTCGCGTCGAGCTGGTCCGGTTCTGGGCGCGACCATTCGAAGGCGGGGAACGCCTTTTTCAGCTTCTCAATAGTGGGGGTGCTGATCCGCGTAGTCGCGGTCCCATTGTAGGGCCGAAGTATCGTGGTGGGCGTTAGATCGGCGTCTTTCGCCAGCCGGGAGGGAGCGAGGCCCGCCCACTTGCAGAGGGCTTTGATAAGGGCGGTGTCTTCTTCGAGGCCGTTCATGGCGGACCAATTAGCAAACATGCCAAATCACCGCGCTTAGCAACATTGCGCTTGAATGGTGGTAATATTGCTAATAACTTAGCTCCATGGACCAGCAGGAAATCATCAACCGCCTCGAAGCCCGCGCAAAGCTGGTGGGGCTTCCGATGTCCGAGGCCTGCAAACGCGCGGGTATCCACCCGACGACCTTCAGCCGCTGGAAGCAGTCCGAGAAGAACCCGGCGCCTAAGGGCGCCACCATATCCAGCGTCAGCAAGCTTGAGACCGTGATCGCCGCCCATGAGCGCGAAGTGGTCGAGCGTGTGAGGGCGGCATGAGCCCCCTCACCCAAGCCCAGGAAGCCCGACGTCGCGAACGTGGCGAAGGCCGAAGCCCAGGCGGCTGCGGCATGAGCGCGCTTCGCTACAGCCCTGTCGTCGTCCCCGGCGCCGCCGTTCAGCGAGATGCGCCCATGCGCGCCGTCGCGTGCGGTGGGTGTCCCTCCCATTGCTGTAAGAACGACGCGATCATCCTTCACCCCGAGTTGGGGGACGACGTCTCCTCGTACGAGGCAGAGGCGATCCGCCATCCGTTGACTGGCCAGCCGGCCATGATGCTCAAGCACAAACCTAACGGTGATTGCATCTACCTGGGAGCGGCTGGATGCGAGATCCATGGGCGCCATCCGGCGATCTGCCGCAAGTACGACTGTGGTGATCAGTACGCAAAGATGGGTCGAGAAAACCGACGCGCGCTGATCGCGCGGGGTCTGTTCTCTAGGGCTCAGCTGGCGCAAGGCCGCAAGGTTCACTTGGCGCGGGAAACCGCAGTCCTCGGAAAGCCCGCCTGATGCGCGGCTCCCATCACACCAATTCGCGAGCCCCGAGCCCCAAGTCCCCGGCGCGCGATAGCTGGGCGATCCCAGCACAGAGGGCCGGAGACGCACTCTCACGTCTCCGGCCCGATGGGGTTCTGTCATCTTGCGCGAGGGCCTTCGCTGCCCAGCCCGCGCCTCAGGTATTTCCTCGCCGCCCTCGCCAAAGAGCGCCGCGTGTTTTCATCCCGGCCTGCACAAGCTTCCAACATCCGCAGCGCCGTCCTCAGTGCGTCTCGATCCCGCCGTCCGTGCCGTCCTCCCACCGTTTCCGCGCCTCCAAGCGCCCTCCCTGTGAGTGCTCACTATGGGGATAGCGATGGCCGGGTCCTATGACCAAAACAGCAAGGTTCCCGGGCGTGGCGAGCGGGTCGCCGCCTACGTCGAGGACTACCTCAACTATCACGGGGGTCTGTCGATCTCCGAGCTCGCCTTCCGGCTCCGGGCCGACAAGCGCGACCTTCAACGCCTCGTCCGCGATCACAGCATTGGCCACGCCTTGGAGGACGCCCTTCACGCGTACTTCGGCGTCGACTTCGGCCACGCGATCTACGGCGATCTCTGGGGCTCCGGACCCTCCAAACGAGAGAAGGAGCTTGATCGTGAACGAGCCGAACTCGCGGCCCGCCGGGAACGCCTCGAGCGCCTTCGCCAGGATGACCGCGACACCGCTTCTATGGCTCGCGCTCGCCGTCGGATGGCTGCTGGGCAGCATCGGAGCGCCGATGTTTAGCGCCGGCATGAACCTCGAAACCTGGGCGCGGAAGAAACTCCGCCGTCTCTCGGCTGGGGCGTCCCAATGACTCGCGAAATTCCACTCACCCAAGGGCTGGTGGCCCTGGTCGATGACGCTGACTTCGCCCTGGTGTCCGCCTTCACCTGGCGGGCCAATCACGGCTACGCCATGGCTGGCGGCCCCAGCGACACTGTCCAGTTGCACACGCTGATCATGGACCCGCCGCCGGGCTTCGAGGTCGATCACAAGAACCGAAACGGCCTCGACTGTCGTCGCTCCAACATGCGGGTCTGCACTCACGCGCAGAACTCACGCAACCGGCGCGCCCGGCCCTCTGCCCAAGGCTTCCGAGGGGTCTCGGCCAAGGGCGGGAAGTTCATCGCGAACCTCATGGTCGACGGTGAGGCGATCCGCATCGGCGGCCTGCCCACTGCGATCGAGGCTGCGGTCATCTACGACCGGCTGGCGATCAAACACCATGGCGAGTTTGCCACCCTGAACTTCAGTCGCGACCGCGATTGGATCTTGCCCGAACCCCGCCTCAGCCAACACCGCGGCGCCCGCCGAGATCGCGTCCCCGACCGCCTGTAACCCGACCGCTGATCGCCCTCTGAGCGACCAGCACACACCGAAAACCACCAGCAGCCCGAGGGCTGATTAGGAGCGCACCACTGTGTCTGAAGCTCAAGACGTCCTGAACCAGCAAGCCCAAGGGCAGCTGCGATCCATCATTGAGCGGGCCGAACGGCTCGAGAGCGAAAAGGCGGAAATCGCCGAGCAGGTCAAAGAGGTCCTGAAGGAAGGGAAGCTCTCGGGCTTCGACCCCAAGATCATCCGGAAGGTCCTGCGCCTCCGCAAGATCAGTCGCGAGGCCCGCCAGGAAGAAGAAGCCCTGATCGATCTCTACATGGTCGCCTCCGGAACGGAGGTCTGAGCCATGGCCGCCTCGTATCCCGCGCACCCCGGCTATAAAGCCCGCGCCACATCTAAGGCCGCCGCCGAAGGCATGGCCCCCAAGGCTCAGTCCCTTCGTGCCCGCGTCTTCGATGCGCTGAAGGAAAAGGCCGACACCCCCGAAGGTGTGGCCGCCCGTCTGGGTGAGCCGGTCATGAACTGCAGGCCCAGATTTTCCGAATTGTCGGCCCGCGACCTCATCCACGACACCGGTATGCGCCGAGAAGCCATGGGCGGTCGGCAGGCGATCGTCTGGGCCGTCACTGGCCAGGCCAACGCCGCTGCCGATCCCCAAGCGACGGGAGGTCAGCTTGCCCACGCTGCTTGACCTCTCGGACGCCGAGAACGTCCGCGATGCGCGTGTCGAACTCGACAGAGCCGGCGACGACACTGCGGCCCTGGCCGTGTGGGCCGCCAAGTGGGGCGACGCCGCCCTGAACCAAGCGGAGGCGACCACGGAACGCGCCCCGCTCGCCGCAAAGGTGCTCCTGTGAACGTCCACGCTCCCATCGTCGCCGCCTCCACCCTGGAGCGCTTCCACCTGATCGAAGACGGCGTGGTCATCCTCCGGTCCAAGGGGGTCTACCGCCAGGCCAAGGTCTATCACCGTGGCTCCGACGTCTTCGCCACCTGGGGCGCTGGGCTGATCAAGCTCGGCCCGCGCTCCGACACGACGCACATGAACGTCTCTTGGGACGGCGTCGAAGCGGATGGCGTGGTCTGCGATCGCGTCGGCGGACAGCCTCGCTACGTCGGGGCCGGCCAATGAGGGCCGTCATCGAACGCGCGCCCCTCTTGGCTGCCCTCTCGCGCCTGATGGGCGTGGTGGAGCGCAAGCACTCAATTCCCACGCTGAGCAACGTCCTCGTGTCGGTGTCGGCGGGTTCGGTGCGCATCCGCGGGACCGATCTCGAAATGGAGGCGATCGAGGTTGTCGCCGCCTCTGTTGACGAACCCGGCGATGTCTTGGTCTCGGCTGACAAGCTGCATGACATCGTCCGAAACGCCGATGCCGGCGCCCAGATCACCATCTCGACCAAACGCGACGACCCGCGCCTGAGGATCCAGTCGGGCCGGTCCAACTTCAACGTGCCCACGATGGACGCGGCGGATTTCCCTGAGTTCAAGGCCGATGGGCTTTCGGCGCCGTGGTCGATCTCGGCGAAGACGCTGGCCGACATGCTGTCGCGGGTGGCGTTCGCTCGCGGTGATCAGAGCACGATCAACGCCATGTGCGGGACTTATCTCGTCTCGGCCGAGGCTGAGCTTCACGCCGTGGCTTGCCACAAGGCGGGGCTGGCCGTGCGCCGCGAGGCTCTGCCGTCTGGCGCTGTCATCGCCGCCGTTCTCCTGCCGAAGCTGACAACCCACCTCGTGCGCTGGCTGGCCGAGACCCAGGGCGAGGTGACGGTCTCGTCGTCGGCAAGCCTCATCCGCTTCCTGGCCGGCGACTCCACCCTCACCAGCAAGGTCTTTGATGGCGGATACGTCTCCTATGGCCGGGTGATGATGGAGGAGCACAAGGTCTCCGCCATCACGGATCAGGACGCCCTCTCGGCCGCCCTGAAGCGCGTCATGATCATGGGCGAGAGCAAGACGGGATCCGTCCGCCTGGCCGTCTCGGAAGGAGAGATCGCCCTCACCGCGAAGAACAACGCCGCGGGCGACGGCGCTGACGAGATCGCGTGCGAGTTTGACGGACCCGCAACGAACTTCCTCATGAACGCCGACATGATGCAGGCGGCGCTCGCCAGCCTTCGCGGCGACGCGGTGTCGCTGGGCTTCGATCCGGTGTTCAGCAGCGATGATGTCCGCTCGGGCCAGGTCGTGATGCGCGCGCCATCCGACCCGGCGATGGTGATCAACCTCATGACGATGAGGGCCTAGTGCAGGACCTCGCCGGATACCACGAGCTGATCGCCCGCAAGCGCATCGCCTTTGAACCGAGGGGGTTGGCTTCGGTTCCGAGCCTGAGCGCGGACCTGAAGCCGCATCAGGCGCATTGCGTGGACTTCGCTCTGCGTCAGGGCTGTTCGGGCCTCTACCTCGACACCGGCCTGGGCAAGACCTTCTGCGCCCTGGAGTGGGGCAGGGTGGTGGTGGAGCACACCAACCGTCCGGTGCTGATGCTCGCCCCGCTCGCGGTCTCCAAACAGCATGAGCGCGAGGCGTCGCGCTGGGGCATCGACGCGGTCGCCATCCGAGAGCCTGACGAGATCGCCGGGCCTCGCATCTACATCACGAACTACGAGCGGCTCGCCAAGTTCGATCCTTCCCTCTTCGCCGGCGTCATCACCGACGAAGGGAGCATCATCAAATCCTTCACCGGCGCCACCACGCGGGCGCTGATGAAGGCGTTCGCCGAGACCCCCTATCGGCTGTCCTGCAGCGCGGCGCCCGCTCCGAATGACCACATGGAGCTCGGCCAGCAGGCGCAGTTCCTCGGCGTGATGGCGTCCAGCGACATGCTCGCCAGGTGGTTCTTCGCTGACCAGGCGAACATGGGGAAATACCGGATCAAGGGCCCCGGCGTGACGGACTTCTGGCGCTGGGTCGCCAGCTGGGCGCGCTGCGTGTCGACCCCGTCGGATATCGGCTTCAGCGACGACGGCTACATCCTGCCGCCTTTCAAGGTGACGCGCCACGTCGTCCAGGCCGACACCTCCATCGACCCGGGCGTCGGCCGCAACGGTCAGCTGCACTTCCTTCGCGTTCCCGACACCTCGGCCACGTCCATCCATCGCGAGAAGCGGCTGACCGCTGACGCCCGCGCGGACAAGATCGCCGCGGTCGTCGCCCAAGAGCCGAACGAACCGTGGATCGTCTGGTGCGACACCGACTACGAGGCTGACGCTCTCACCGCCCGCATCCCTGGCGCGACGGAGGTTCGGGGCTCAATGCATCCCGACCTGAAGGAAGAGCGGCTCACCGCCTTCGCTACTGGCGCCGTGAGGATCCTGATCACCAAGCCTTCGATCGCAGGCCAGGGTCTCAACCTGCAGCACTGCGCTCGCATGGCCTTCGTCGGGCTCTCGTTCTCCTACGAGCAATATTACCAGGCCGTCCGGCGCTGCTGGCGTTTCGGCCAGGACCGGGAGGTGCAGGTTCACATCGCCTGCGCCGACACCGAGGAGTCGATCTGGAACGTGGTCAGCCGCAAGGCCGGCGACCACGACGTGATGAAGGCCGCCATGACGAAGGCGATGGCCGAGGC
This sequence comes from Phenylobacterium sp., assembly GCF_030651185.1. GTDB lineage: Bacteria > Pseudomonadota > Alphaproteobacteria > Caulobacterales > Caulobacteraceae > Phenylobacterium. Next base: position 55,493 of record NZ_JAUSCJ010000017.1, on the reverse strand, counting down.
CGTCGTCCACAACCGCGGCTACGTCACCTACCAGCCCACCATCAAAGCGGCTCTGCCCGCATTTATCGGGGCGTGACATGGAAGTTCTGAATCAGGAAATCGGTGAGCGCTTCGCCGCCTACAACGCCGACTGCGTCGAGTTCAGCCAGTCGCTGCCCGACAACTCCATCGACTTCACCGTCTACTCGCCGCCGTTCTCGAACATCTACACCTACTCCGACAGCGAGCGGGACATGGGCAACGTCGAGGACGACGCCGCCTTCTTCGAGAACTACCGCTACATGGTGCGGGAGAAGCTCCGCATCACCCGGCCCGGCCGTCTGACCGCGATCCACGTCAAGGACATCCCCTACCATCAGGGGTCCAGCGAGCGCGGCGACAGCGGCCTGCGCCCCTTCTCGGACCTCTGCACCCAAGTCCATCGGGAGGAGGGGTGGAGCTTCCACTGCCGGATCACGATCTGGCGTGACCCCGTCCTCGAGCGCGGCAAGACCAACGCGCACGGCCTGCTTCGAAAGACCCGGCGGGCCGACGCGAGCTTCTGCCGCGTGGGGATGCCCGAATACCTGATGATCTATCGCAAGTGGGCGACCGAAGAGACCGCCCACATGGTCAAGCCGATCTCCAACCCGAACTACCCGACCGAGCTCTGGCAGCAGGAAGCCTCGCCGGTCTGGGATGGCGAGACCATCTGGAACTATCGCCTCGGCCAGTCGGGCAAGGGCGACTACGATCTACGCGCTACTGAGGTCCTCAACGTCAAAGCGGCCAAGGATGAGGAGGCGATCAAGCACCTCTGCCCCATGCCGCTGAACGTCACGCGCCGCGCCCTGACGCTATGGAGTGCTCCCGACGACGTGGTGTTCTCGCCCTTCATGGGTATCGGGTCCGAGGGCTGGGAAAGTCTGAGGGCCGGACGCCGCTTCATCGGGACTGAGCTGAAGGGCTCCTATTACGACACGGCGGTCGTGAACCTGCGCGAGGCAGCCGCGGCGGGCGAGGGGCCGGACATCTTCGCTGACTCTTCCGCCATGGAGAGCACAGCGTGACGATGACGGTTCTCGACTTATTCAGCGCAGCCGCCGGCGGCTGGTCCCTGGGCATGCACCGGGCAGGCTTCACGACCGTAGCCGCGTGTGAGCGCGAAGAATGGCGCCGCATCCTCTATGCGGAGAACAATCCTGGTGTTCGCCTCTATGACGACGTCTGCACGCTCACGGCGGGACGCCTTGTCGCCGACCTTCGAGCTCTTCCCGACATCATCGTCGGATCACCGCCCTGCCAAGACATCTCAAGCGCCAACACCAAGGGCAAAGGCGTCGACGGCGAAAGATCCGGCCTCTTCTTCGAAGCTATCCGCATCATCGGAGAGGTCCGCCCTCGTTGGTTCGCTCTTGAGAACAGCGCTAATCTCCGAACTCGCGGGGCAGACCGGGTCGTCGATGCACTGGCGAAACTCGGCTACACCTGCTGGCCATTCGTGGTCGGTGTTGGCGACGGAAAAATCGCGGCCGGCATTGGCGGGAACAACGAACGCGCCAGGTCCTGGCTCATCGGCTGCGACCTCGCCCAAATTGCCGACCCCTACAGCCACCCAGTACGGCTCGCAGAGCTATCCCGAGGACCCGAGCCGCAAGCGTCCGTCCCTCTCTACGCTGCTTGCGACGCCTCGGAAGACCGACGCGGATCGGGGCTTCCGGGGGGACCTCCTGGCCCAACTGCAGAACCAGAACAACCGACATGCTGGAATGCTCTCGACGCCGCGGGCCTCGGACATGAAGGCCGGCGGTCATGGGGACGTGGGTCGGATGGGGACGGTTCGTCACCAACTCCAAAAGGCAATGATGCCGACGCCGCTCAAGAGCGACCGGAAGGGCTCGCTGGGCGTCCATGGCGGGGGAGGGCGGGTGAAGTCGCAGAATGTCCCGACCTACCTGCGGGATGCGAAGTGGGACTACGCCCGTCAGATCGCCTCGCTGCTCTCCAGCACCGGCCTGACTGGTCACTCGATGACCTTGCCCGTCACATACGGCTGGATGATGGGCTACCCGCCTGGGTGGCTGGCGCGCGCGTTGCGGTCGGCGGTCCTCGCGGGACGTCTGCCGCTAGCCTCATCGTCGAAGCCTTCGGCGATTCCGTCTGCCCGCAAATCCCGGAAGCGATCGGCCGCGCCATCCTGAGGACCGAGGCCGCGCTGGCTGCTGTCTATTCGGAGGCCGCATGACGATCCCTCCCACCCCCCAGATGGCCGAGACTCTGGCCGCGATCCGTCGGCTGACAGTCGACGGCGTCCCTCCGAGCATGCAGTCCCTCGCTGAGGCCTGTGGATACCGGAGCCGAGGATCATTCCACCAGACCCTCGAACGCATGCGCAGCCGGGGCCTGATCACCTGGGAGCGAGGCAAGGCGCACTCGCTGCAGATCGTCGACGCAGAGCCCGACTACGAAGCCATGCCGACGGAAAGCCTGATGCGCATCCATCGCCGGATCGAGGCGGTGCTGGCGAACAGGGGTGCAGCGTGACGTCTCAGCCCAAACTCTGGAACGAACGCGACTTCGACGAGTGCTGCTATGCGGTCAGTGGTGTCGGAAACGACACGATGGTCTGCGCGGCCCCTTGCCGGGGGTCCTACTGCACAGATCATCGTGACCCGGAAACTGGCGTCATCGCCCCGTTCCCGACCCGCAAGAGATCTGCTTCGCGGAAGCCTCCGAAACTTGGTCCTCCGTCGCCAGCAGCAGCGCAACGGGTCGCCCAAATCCCGAGCCCCAAGCTCGCCGAGATCGTGGCGATTGTGGCGGAGATTCACGGCGTTTCGGTCTCAGACATTGTGGGTCCGAACAAGGCGGTGTCGCTCTCTCCCGCACGTCAGGAAGCGTCGTGGCTTCTGAGGCGGCAAGGCGCAAGCTGGGAGCAAGCAGCCCGAGCCCTCGGAAAGACGGCCAAGAACACCAAGCGCCACGCTGGCGCCTACGGCGATCGCCTTGAGGGAGCGGGCTAGGTGAGCCAGCCCTGGATGAAATTCTATCCCCGCGACTGGCGCGGCGACCAGGCCCTTCGGGTCGTGTCGCTGGCTGCGCGGGGCCTATGGATGGAGATGCTGTGCATCATGCACGAGGCGTCCCCTTACGGTCATCTCCTGATCGGCGCGAAGCCCGTGACAGATGACGCCCTAGCCCGCGCGGCAGGAGCCAGCATAGAGGAGGTCCAAGCCATGCTTGTCGAACTCCACGACGCTGCCGTCTTCGACCGCTCGCGTAATGGCGTCATCCTCTCCCGGCGTATGATCGCTGATCAAAAGAGGTCCGAAGTCGGCCGGAAGGCCAAAGTAGAAGCCCTTGAAAAGGCGAAGGGAAATCCGCGACCTTCAAGGTCAACTACAAGCCCCCCTTCCACTCAGAAGCCAGAAGCCAGAGCTAAGGTAGAAGGGCCCAATAGCCCTTCTACCCTTAGCGACGCGAAGAATGATTTTTTAGGACCGAAGGAAGTTCGGCAGGCCTTCTGCGAAGCATTGGACGATGGCTGGTGCCGCAGCTACCTCGATCCCTGCGGCTGGCAGGACGTTCCTGATCGCGCCCTGGTCCCCCACACCGCCTTGGCCGGCCGGAAGTTGGTCCGCGAAGGCCGCGCCGTCCTCGCGAAGCTTGGACTCATCGTTTTGGAGAAAGCCGCATGATCATCCTCGCCGCCGCCATGTCCGGCCTCATCCTGTGCGCTGATCCGTCCATCACCGACGGCGACACCTTCCGCTGTGACGGGAACCTGAAGATCCGCCTCTGGGGCATCGACGCGCCGGAACTGCAAACCGACGCCGGCCCAGCTTCACGCCGCGCCCTGGCCGACATCACCCGTGGCCAGACCCTCGTCTGCAAGCATCGGGGCAAGAGCTACGATCGCGTCGTGGCCCAGTGCTTCATCGGAAACGCCGACGTCGCCGAACGCATGGTTCGCCAGGGCCAGGCGGTCGACTGGCCGAAGTTCTCCCGCGGCCACTATTCGAAGTTCAGCAAAGGATCTCGTCGATGAGCACATGGTTCGTCTGCCGCGTCACGACCCGCCAGGAGAAGCGCATCCTGGCCGCCTTCGAGGAGAAGGGGATCACCGCCTACTGCCCGATGGAGCGGAAGTGGTCCCTCCATGCCCGCCCCAAGGTCGCGATCAGCCGGGCGCTGTTCCCGGGCTACGTCTTCGCGGTCCTGCCTGATGACGAAGCCCTCGACGCCGCCCGCTCGGATCGGCGGGTGCGCGAGATCATGTGCGACAAGTTCGGTCAGCCGATCGCGGCGACCACCCGCTCGCTCCGCGGGCTCTTCATCGCCGACATGTTCCACGAGTTCGATGAGACGTGGGTGGCGCCCAAGCGCAAGCGGCCGAAGGGGAAGAAGTACTCCCACAAATGGGCGGCCGGACAACAGGCCAAGATCACCCGCGGCCCCTACGAGGGCTTCATCGCCAGGGTGATCAAATCCAAGGGCAAGGAACGCGTCGAGATCATGCTCACGCTCTTCGGGCGCGAGTGGGAGTGGAATGTGTCGCAGGCCGACCTCGAAGAACTGCCAGCACAAGATATTGCGCGCGATCTGGCCGCGTGACATACATGCGGTAGTGCTTCGCTTCGCGAGGCAGGGATGATCGACCTGAGGCTGTCGCTTCCGTAGCGCGCGAGGTTGACCCCGGCCAACCCCACTCGGTTCGGCCCAAATGATGGCGCGTGTCCGCTGCTTTGAATTACAATCAAGGAAATCAAACATGGCACCTCGTGGGGGCGCTCGCCCCGGCGCGGGCCGGAAGCCAGGCGCGGTCAGTCAGGCCAAGCGCGAGATCGCCGAAATGGCGAAGGATCACGCTGAGACCGCGCTGCAGGTTCTCGTGACCGTCGCGAACAACACCCAGGCGCCGAGCGCTGCTCGGGTGTCGGCGGCCACGGCGATCCTTGATCGCGGCTACGGTAAGCCCCGCCAGTCAGTGGAGCTTGAGGGCGCACTCGCCGGGACGATGACCGTGACCTATGTCACCACAGCCTCTGGCCCGGCGCCCGCGCCCAGCGAAGAGGATTACGAGACCCCGGCGTGATCTACGAGCCGATCCCGGCCTATCGGTTCCTGACCGAGAAGCCGCTGGGATCCTATCGGTTCAGGGCAGCGTTCGGGGGTCGGGGCGGGGCGAAGTCCTGGGAGTTCGTCGACGCGGCGATCTTCCACACCGTCACCACGCCCAGGCTGCGCACGATCTTCCTTCGGGAGATCATGGCCAACCTCAAGGAGTCGTCGCTGGAGCTGGTGCGAAACCGGCTTGAGCACTACGGCCTGCTGAACACCTACTTCCGCGAGGTCGACGGCTCGTTCGTCGGAATGGGCGGCCAGAAGGTTCTTTTCATCGGCCTCTGGAAGGGCAACAAGCCGGACGGGATCAAGTCGCTTGAGGGCGCTGGCCTGACGATCTTGGAGGAGGCGCAGGAAGTGCGCCAGGCCTCCCTTGACGTGCTGCTGCCCACCATCATGCGGACGCCGATCTCCGAACTCTGGGCCATCTGGAACCCGCGCCTAGCGACCGACCCGATCGACGTCTTCTTCCGCGGCCCGGTGAAGCCAAAACGGGCCATCGTCCGGAAGATCAACTACGACCAGAACCCGTTCTTCCCCGAAGCCCTTCGGGAGATGATGGAGCTCGACTTCCTGAAGGACCGCCTCCGGGCGATCTGGATCTGGCTGGGCGGCTACATGCCGTCGGTGCAAGGCGCGATCTGGAACCGCGAGGGCCTGGATCGGGCCTGGCAGGCCGGGCGGCTCGTCGAGAGCGGATGGGGCAGGGTGGTTGTCGGTGTCGACCCCTCCGGTGGCGGTGACGACGTGGGTATCGTGGCTGTAGCTGAGTACGGCGACGGCGCGATCGTTCTCGAGGACGCCACCTGTCCGGCGGCCAGCCCTATGGCCTGGGCCACTGCCGTCGCCAAGTGCGTGGAGCGCTGGAAGGCCGACTGCGTAGTCGCCGAGAAGAACTTCGGCGGCGATATGGTGGAGAGCACTCTCCGCGCCGGCAACGTCCGCGCCCGGGTCGTCATGGTCACCGCCAGCCGCGGGAAGCACGTCCGGGCCGAGCCCGTCGCCGCCCTCTACGATCAGAACCGCATTCGGCATCTACAGCCGTTCTCGCTCATGGAAGCCGAGATGCTGATGACCACTCCCGCCGGATACCAGGGCGAAGAGTCACCGAACCGCCTCGACGCCGTCGTCTGGGCGATTACCGAGCTGAAGCTTGAAGGCTCGCAATACAACATCTCGGCGTTCACCTAGGAAGGGGACCGCATGCCGCCTTCCCCTATCCGCCGCACGGGCCGCCCAGGCGGCCTGACGATGGACGGCCTGTCCAACGTGATCTCCGGCGTGGGGACCTCGGTCGATAAGCGGTCCTACGACACCTACACCCTCACGGCGCCCATCACTCAAGGCGAGGTCGAGAGCGCCTATCGCACCTCCTGGCTCGGCCGGAAGATCCACGATCTGCCTCCCTTTGACATGGTTCGAGAGTGGCGCGACTGGCAGGCGAAAGCCGATCAGATCGAGAAGCTGGAAGCCGAAGAGGCTCGCCACGGGCTGCGCAACAAGATCCGCAAGGCTCTGACCTGGGCGCGGCTCTACGGCGGCGCGGCGTTGATCCTAGGCGTGAAGCAAGGCTCCCCCGATCAGCCGCTCACGGCCAGCGCCGGCCTCGGCGCCCTGAAGTACGTCCACGTCGTCACCCGTCACCAACTGACCATCACGGAGATGGACAGCGATCCGGAGTCCGACTTCTTCGGTCAGCCGCTGTTCTACGAGATGAGCAGCCTCAAGGGTCAGGTCCGCATCCACCCGTCGCGCGTGATCGCTTTCGTCGGTCAGCCCATCCCCGAGGGGTCGATGGGCGTGAGCGGCCAGGATACGTTCTGGGGCGATCCGCTCATGCAGAGCGTGCGCGACGCCGTGAGCAACGCCGACCTGTCGCAGAACGGCATCGCCAGTCTGGTGCATGAGGCGAAGATCGACACCCTGTCGATCCCTGGCCTGTCGAACAGCCTCGCCACAGTCGAATATGAGCAACGGCTGATCAAGCGACTGCAGGTCGCCAACCTCGCCAAGTCGCTGCTGAACACCCGCGTTCTCGACTCCGAGGAGAAGTGGGAGACCCGCCAACTCAGCTTCACCGGCATGCCCGACCTGATGGACAAGTTCCTGCAGATCGTCGCCGGCGCCGCAGACATTCCCGTCACCCGCCTCCTGGGCACGTCGGCCAAGGGCCTGAACGCGACCGGGGAGGGCGACAACGACAACTACGACGAGATGATCAGCGCCCGGCAGGAGATGGACCTCCGCCCCTGCCTGGAGCGCCTCGACGCAATCCTCATCCCCTCCGCGCTGGGCAGCCGCCCGCCTGAGGTTCACTTCATCTTCGCCCCGCTGGAGAAGTCCGACCCCAAGGAACAGGCCGAGATCGCCGACAAGCGGGCCGACACCGCCAAGAAGTACGTCGACAGCGGCCTGGTGCCGCTCGTCGCTATGGCGAAGGCGGTTCAGAACGGCCTCATCGAGGACAGCACCTATCCCGGCCTGGAAGCCGCGCTGGCAGAGACCAAGGCGACCGTCGGCCTGCCGGTGGAGCTGTTCAAGGTGCTGCTGACGGCTTGGCAGGGTGGCGGGGCTCCCATCGAGGCCGTCTACGAGCGCCTCAACGCCGCCGGGCTCCTGCCTGCCGGCATGACGATCGACACGTTCAAGGCCGCGATTGAAGAGGGCGGAGAGGCCCTCGGAGAGATGGACGAGGGCGACGAAGGCGGCGACGTCGAGGACCCGATGCTGCGGCTCGCCGCCAATGACGCCGAGCCGCGCACGCTCTACGTTCGTCGCGACGTCCAGAACGCCGCCGAAATCCTGGCCTGGGCCAAGGCCCAAGGCTTCACCACCACCCTGCCGGCCGATGACCTGCACGTCACCATCACCTACAGCCGCTCCCCCGTGGACTGGATGGTGATGGGCGAGAACTGGTCGGGAGACGGCAAGGGCGTCGTGACTGTCCAACCTGGCGGCCCCCGCATGATGGAGCGGTTCGGCGAGGCCACGGTGCTGCTGTTCTCCTCGACGGAACTGCAGTGGCGCCACATGCACATGGTCGAGAAGGGCTGCTCCTGGGATCACCCCGAGTATCAGCCCCACGTCACGATCAGCTACGCCGCGCCCGAGGGAATGGACCTGTCCAAGGTCGAGCCCTACCGCGGCGCCATCGTCCTGGGCCCTGAGATCTTCGAGGAGCTTGACGAGGACTGGGCCGGGAAGGTGGTCGAGGCGTGACCAGCCGCGCCGAGCGGGCGTTCGACGCCGCGGTGAAGCATCGCATCGGCCTGAACCGCTACTCTTCGTGGCTGGTTCGCCGGGTGATCTCGCAGCTTAACCGGGTCGAGAAGGACATCATCAGCCGCCTGGCTGAAGCGGCTCCCGACAGTGTCGCGGGCGGAAGGCTTGAACTGCTGCTGGACGCCATCCGCGTGCTTCAGGCGCAGGGGTGGGTGACCATCAAGGCCCGGCTCACCGAAGACCTGACCGACCTGGCTGAGGCCGAGGCGCTGTTTTCCGATCGGCTGACAAAGCTGGCGGCCCGGCCTGAGGCCTTCACCGTCTTCTCCCCGGCCCCTCCCGTGGGTCAGGTGATGGCTGCGGTTCAGGCCCGGCCGTTTCAGGGCCGGTTCCTCAAGGGGTGGCTGGACGACGCGGAGGAGGGGGCGGCCAAGCGGGTTCGCGAGACCATTCGGCAGGGCTTCATCGAAGGGCGCCCGACTGCAGAGATTGTCCGGACCCTTCGGGGCACGCGGGCCAACAAGTATCGCGACGGGGTGCTGGAGATCAGCCGGCGCGGCGCCGAGGCGATGGTCAGGACGGCCATCACCCACACGGCCAACGTCGCGCACGAGGAAGCCTACCAGGCCAACTCCGACATCGTTCGCGGCGTCGAGTGGGTCAGCGTTCTGGACAGCCGCACGACGATGATCTGCGCCAGTCGGGACGGGAAGATCTACCCCATCGGCAAGGGACCTCGCCCGCCGGCGCACATTGGCTGCCGATCCACCACCATCCCCGTGGTCGACAAGATCGAAGGGGTGGCCGAGTTCAACCGCCCGACCTATCCCGAGTGGCTCGCCAACCAGTCGGCCGCCGCGCAAGACGACATTCTGGGCCCGGCGCGCGGGCGGCTGTTCCGATCCGGGGGCTTGAAGGTCGAGAGCTTCGTGGATCGCAAGGGCTCGCTCCTGACGCTCCAACAGCTCCGCGAGCGAGATGCCGAAGCTTTCCAGCGGGCAGGTCTCACGCCATAGTCGAGGCGTGGATGCCCCGAAATTCCAGATCATCCCCGGCGGCAAGGCCGACAAGGGGAAGCCCAAGAGGAAGCCTCGGGCCAAGATGGGGCCGACCTGGCACTGCCGCCGCTGCATCAAAGACACCGGCCAGATGACCAGCACCTTCCTCCGGGTGACGACCGATCCGATGGACCTGGGCGACCGCCTCGTGGGCGGCAAGGCCAACTGGGTCTGCGTTCACTGCCTGTCTCGCGGCGTCGTGTCTCACCAGACCGTCTAGGCGACCGGCGCTCAGCGCCACGCATAAGGACATCGTTATGCAGTTCTACGACACCGTCGTCCTCGACGGCGTGCGCAAGACCCGCGACGGCTACCTGGTGGCCAGCGCGAAGACTGCCCGCACCGGCATCCAGACCTATACCGCGGGCGAACTCGGCCTGACCGATCGCCAGCCGACCGACGTCATTCGCGTCTACCGCTCGCCCGAGGAGGTCTTCAGCAAGGATGCTCTGGCCTCGATGGCTCATCGGCCCGTGACGGTCGATCACCCGAGCGAGATGGTCGACGCCAGCAATTGGAAGAAGCACAGCGTCGGCATGACCGGCGATGAAGTGGCGCGAGACGGAGAGTTCGTCCGCATCCCCCTGACCCTGATGGATCAGGCCGCCATCATCGCCTGGGAGGGTGGCCGCAAGGAACTCTCGTGGGGCTACACCTGCGATCTCGACTTCACCGACGGCGTGACGCCGCAAGGCGAAGCCTACGACGCCATTCAGCGCGGCATCCGCGCCAACCATCTCGCCACGTGCCGCAACGCCCGTGGCGGATCCGAACTTCGGTTCGGCGACGACAACCCCAACCATGGAGGCCAGGACATGGCTCTCAAGACCATCATCGTGGACGGCCTCCCGGTCGAAACCACTGACGCCGGTGAAGCCGCCGTCAACAAGCTTCGTGGCATGCTGGACACCGCCGGCAAGGCCCTCACCGACGCCAACGCGGCCCACGCCACGGCCATCGCCGCGAAGGACGCCGAACTGGGCACGAAGGACGCCACCATCGCCGATCTGCAAAAGCAGGTCGTGACCGGCGCCGCCCTCGACGCCCTGGTGGCTGATCGCGCCGCCGTCACCGCCAAGGCTAAGGCCATCGCGCCCACCCTGGACGCCGCCGGCAAGACGAACGCCGAGATCAAGCGCGCCGCCGTGTCCGCCAAGCTCGGCGACGAGAAGGTGAAGGACAAGTCCGACGACTACGTCGGCGCCCTGTTCGATCACCTGGCGGCCGACACCGGCGAGGCCGACCCGGTGCGCGACGCGATCCGCGACAATGTCCACAACGTCAACGACGCCACCAAGGTCGTCACCGACGCCCGCGCCGCCTACCTCGCCGATCTGCACGGCGAAAAGGCCGCCGCCTAAACCCCACAATCCGGCCCGCTGGGAAGCGCGCCCTGCCCTGAGAAGGAACCGCCGACATGGCGACCTACCAAACCACCTATTCCGCCGCTCCTGCGAAGGGCCTTCCGGGTCAGATCGCGAACGAGGAGAAGTGCAACAAGGTCTCCCGCACCGTGGAGTCCGCCGCTGGCATCGCCTTCGGTCAGCCGGCCTTCCGGGGCTCGGGCGACCATGGCGTGATCCTCGGCGGGACCTTCGCGGCGACCGGCGCGGGGTCCATGGCGGCTGGCAACACCGGCGCCGCCACGATCACCGCGGCTCCGGCTGTGGCCGCCGGCGCGAAGCAGGGTCGCTATCTGCTGACCGCTGTCACCGCCGGCGCGACCGCTGCCTGGCTGTTCTCCGACCCCGACGGCACCGAGCTGGGTGAAGTCACCACGGGCTCGGCGGCCACCATCGCGGGCATCGGTCCGTTCACCATCACTGACTCCGGCACCGACCCCGCCATCGGCGATCAGGCCTACATCGACGTGACCTACACGGCCAACGCCAAGTTCCTCGGCCTGGCCGTGCTCAACGCCGCCGTGCCGCCCCTGGCCTCCGGCGCCTCCAACCCCGACCTCTACCCGCAGTACTTCACCGGCGCCTTCATGACGATGGGCCAGATGTACGTCACCGCGGGCGCTGCGGTCGTGGACGGCGGCGACGTCTACTGGAATCCGGCCACCGGCCGCTACACCTCGACGACCACCCACATCCGCATCCCGAACGCTACGTTCGACACCTCGGGCGGCGACGGCGACATCGTCGAGATCTCCCTCAAGCTCCGCTAACCCCAATCCGCCCGTCGTGACGACGCGCGTTCCCTGAGAAGGACCAGAGGCACATGCCGCAAGCTTTCACCGACGCCCAGGCGGCGCTGCCCTTCGTGGTGGCCCAGGGGCGCAACATCGAGGCCGGCGTTTACGCGCGCCGTTACCCCACCCTCAACTACAACCGCGTCCTGCCCATCGTCACCGAGGGGAACCAATGGGCCATCGGCACGACCTTCTTCACGGTCGACAGCGCCGGTGAGGCCAAGTTCATCTCCGGCGCCGGGACGGACATGCCGTTCAACAAGTCCAGCCGCGATCAGGCGTCGCACGACTTCGCCATGATCGGGTCGGGCTGGGAGTGGAACCTCGAAGAGGTCAACCAGTCCGCGCTCTACGGCATCAACCTGCCCGCCACCGATGCGGCCTCGGCCACCGACAAGATCGAGCGCCTGCTGAACAGCATCGCGTTCACCGGGTCGACCGAGAAGGGCTGGACCGGCTTCGCCAACAGCTCGGCCGTTCCGCGCGCCGACGTGGCCACCCCTGGCACCTTCTGGCCGGCGAAGACCGTCGACCAGATGCTTGCCGACGTCGATGAGGTCCTGGGCCGCGTTCGCACCCAGACCGAGGAAGTCGAGTGGGCCGACAGCATCGCGCTGCCGCCCGTCGCCTTCCGCACCGCGGCCACCAAGCGCCTGGGCGCCGGGGACGGCTTCATGACCGTGCTCGAGTACATCAAGAAGAACAACATCTACACCGCCGAGACCGACCAGCCCCTGAACATCTACCCCGTTCGGGAACTGGCCACGGCCTCGCAGGACGGCGGCGGCCGGATGGTGGCCTATCGGAAGGACCGGGAAGTCGTGCGCTTCCACCTGCCGATGCCCCGCACGGTCCTGCAGCCGCGCATGAAGTCCCTCATGGGCTTCGAGCAGGGCATCATCGCCCGCACCGGCGGCACCGAATGGCGTCTGCCCAAGTCGGCCGCGTATGCCGACGAACTGACCGCCCCTCCGGCCTAACGCCGGCTGACGAGTAGCGGCCCCGCCCCACCAGGCGGGGCCTTTCTCCCCAGATCAGGAGACGCGCCATGAAGGCGGACATCACCAACACCTCGAAGGCCGAGCAGGGCGTCTATACGACCGATGGCCTTAAGTTCATCGCGCCGGGCCAGACCCGCACGCTCGCCCTCGCGGACGACTATGTGGAGCGCGCCAAGAGCCTGCCGTTCCTGACGATCAAGGCCTCGGACCCCCTCGACCACGACGGCGACGAGAAGAAAGGCGGCGCCCATCCGCCGGTCGGCCAAGGCTACGACGCCATGACCGTTCCGCAGCTGAAGGAACTGGCCGCCGCTCGCGAGATCGACCTGGGCGACGCCAAGAAGCGTGACGACATCGTCGCGACCCTTGAGTTGGCCGACGAGGCCGCCGCTCAGGCCTAACCCACATTCGGCCAAGTAACAAGATTGACTAAATCAGCCTTTTCGGCCCTGCCGCTACCCGCTATATTCTTGGGATGCTTCAGACCGGAGAGATGAGGAAGTGCAGTAAGTGCGGTGAGCCCAAACCCGCGACGGCCGATTACTTCGCCCGGCAATCGCACCGGCGCAGCGGACTGTCCGCTGACTGCCGGGCATGTAGGCGGGCTGAGCAGGCTTTGCGGAAACACGATCCTGCGGCCCATCAGCGGACCCTCCGAGAGCGGGCGATCCGTGACGGCCGAGATCCTGAGGCCAGAGGGCGCCCGAAGCAGACGCCGGCAGAGCGGCGCGCTCGGCAACGACGGGCAGCCAACCTTTGGCGCGCACGCAACGCGGACACGGTTCGGGCGGGCATGCGCGCGGCGAACAGAAAGCGTCGGGCCACGCTCTCCGGCGCACTCAATCACCGGATCAGCTCGAACGTCTATCAATCGCTCAAAGTGAGGGGCGGCAGAAAGGCGGGGCGACGTTGGGAGCAGTTAGTCGGCTACTCGACCGACGACCTTAGGGCGCATCTGGAGCGACAGTTTAGGCCCGGCATGTCGTGGGCGAACTTTGGTGAATGGCACGTCGACCACATCGTGCCGCTTGCGTCGTTTACGTTCGCCAGTCCCGACGACGACGAATTTAGGGCCGCATGGAGCCTGGCTAACCTGCAGCCGCTTTGGGCCCTCGAAAATCTTCAGAAGCGAGATCAGCGGCTCACGCTGCTCTAGCCGACACTCATCCGGGGCATGGGCAGCCCCGCCCGCGCCGCAGTTGATGCGCCGCCGTCCCCAACGGGAGCCCCCACTATGGCCTACACCACCCCGACCGCCGCCGACTTGAAGGCGAAGTTCCCGACCTTCGCCGCCGTGGCTGACGGCGTCGTCACCTCGGCGATCACCGACGCGAACCGCCAGGTCGACGAGAGTTGGCTGGAGGGCGACTACGCGAACGCGATCATGCTGCTGGCGGCCCACAATCTGGCGCTGGACGGCCACGGCGCGAGCCGGGAAATCCAACTCTTGGGCTTCAAGCGCGTCAAGGTCGGCCCTCTGGAGTTGGAGCGGGCGGCCTCTTCGTCCGACGCGGCGGCCGGATCGCTGGGCTCGACGTCGTTTGGCGTCCGATATGCCGAGCTTCGCCGGCTAAACTTCTCGGGCGGGATCGTCGCCTGATGAGCACCTTCCTCGACGACATCTTCGGCCCGCTCACGCTCGATATGGTCGGGCTGTTCGGGAAGTCGGTGACGCACTCGCGTGTGACGCCGGGGGCCTACAATACCGCCACCGGGACCGCGACGCCCACCACAGTGACCCAGACGCTCCCGGCCATCATCGAGGAGTACAAGGGCGCCGAACTGATCAGCGGTCTGGTGAAGGCTGGCGACAAGAAGGTCAGCATCGCAGGCGCGGCGTTCGATAGCCCGCCCGAACCCACCGACACCATCACCGTGGGTAGCGTGCCTTATTCCGTCGTCGAGGTCGCCGCGATCTACTCGGGCGAGGACGTGGCGTTGTTTGTGCTCAAGTGCCGAAAGGCGTGAGATGGCTGGTCAGTTCGAGATGGCGCTATCGCAGTTCGCCCAGAAAGCCGGCGAGCGGGCGGACGCCGCGGTCCGAGAGGTTGTTCTCGAGGTGGGCGCGCGATTGATCGCTCGCTCTCCCGTTGACACCGGTCGTTTCCGCTCGAACTGGCACTACAGCGTCGATGCGCCCAGATCTGTCATCACAGCGTCGACGGGCGAGCGGGCGGTAACCGGCGTCGAGGCGATGCCCAGGGACGCTTCGGGGCGCATTCACTACATCCAGAACAATCTGCCCTATGCGATGGCCCTGGAGCGCGGCCACTCCAAACAGGCCCCCAACGGGATGGTCGGGCTGACCGTCCTTGAGTTCTCCGGCATCGTAGACGACGCCCTCAGCGTGACCCGATGAGCGTGGTTGCCATCAGGGCCGCCCTGGAAACCGCCCTGGCCGCGATTTCTCCGGCCTTGGCGACCGCTGCCGAGAACGTGGCCTACACCCCGACACCCGGCACGCCCTACCAGCGCGCCGCCGTCCTGTTCGCCCGCCCCGACAATCAGGAGCTTTCCGCCGCACACGTCGCGCAGGGCTTCATGCAGACCACGCTCTGCTATCCGACCAATGCGGGCCCAGGAGCTGCCTCGACCAGAGCCGAGTTGATCCGCACGACGTTCTATCGCGGGCGCTCCCTGACCCCAGTTTCCGGCGTCACTGTCACCGTCTTCACCACGCCCGAGATCATGCCGGGATACGTCGACGGCGACCGCTATTGCATCCCGGTCCGCGTCTATTTCAGGGCCCCCGTCGGGGCCTGACAATGCTCCACCCGAACCGAGAGGGGAGGGGAACGCTACGCGCTGACCCTGCATGGGCGCGCACCCTCAACCCAATCCCTTAGGAGATCACCACCATGACTGTGGCACAGGGCATCGCGACCACCTTCGCCCGGGTCAAGCAATCGGCGCTCGGCACGCCCGGCTCGACCGGCAGCGCCCTCGCGCGCCGCGTCACCGCGACGTTCAACCTTGACCGTGACAAATACTCGAACAACGAGATCGCTTCCCACCAGCAGTCGACCGGCGACACCGCCGGCATCGGCAAGACCAGCGGCAAGCTCAACGCCTTGCTATCGGCGGGCACCTATCAGCTGGAGTTCGCGGCCCTGCTGCGAAAGCTGTTCGTCGCCACCACGCCGATCGCCTCGCTCTCCGTCACCATCGCCGGCTCCGGCCCGACCTACACGATCGCGCGCTCCTCAGGCTGGTGGACCGACGGTGTCAAGGTTGGCGACGTGATCCGCCTTTCGGTTGGCACGCTGAACGCCGCCAACATCTCCAAGAACCTGCTGATCACCGCCCTGACCCAGACCGTTGCGACCGTCGTTCCCCTGAACGGCGTGGCCCTGGTCGCGGAGGGCCCGATCACCGGATGCACCGTCACTGTCATCGGCAAGAAATCCTGGGTTCCCACCTCGGGCCACACCAGCGACTATTTCTCCTGGGAGAAGTGGCACGCTGACCTCTCGCGCTCGGAACTGTTCACCGACGTGAAGGTGGCGATGGCCGAAATCGCCCTGCCGGCCTCTGGCAACGCGACCTGCAACTTCGACTTGCCGGGCCTGGGCCGCACCTTGGGCGCCTCGCAAGTCCTGACCTCCCCCGCCGCCGAAACCGCTTCCACCGTTCTGGCCTCCGTCCAGGGCAAGGTTCTGGTGGGCGGGACCGTTACCTCGATCACCGGCGCCCAAGTCCAGATCGGCGGCAACATCCAGCCGGGCGAGGCCGAAGTCGGCTCCAACGCCATCAGCGACCACCAAGTCGGCCGCGTGATGGTCTCGGGATCGTTCACCGCCAAGTTCTCCAGCGCCACCCTGCAAACGATCTTCGATGACCAGACCGCCACCAGCCTGGTTCTGGTCGTGGCTGACAGTTCCTCGGCCACTGCCGAGTTCATCACCTTCGTCATGAGCAACATCAAGCTGTTCAGCGACAGCGCCGACGACGGCGAGAAAGAGATCATCCGCACCTACACCTTCACCGCGGCCATCAACGGCGCCGGCGGTGCGGCCCTGGCGAACCATCAGACGATCATCTCCATTCAGGACAGCCTCGCGGCCTAAGCCGGCGCCTGAACAGCCTCCCTGCCTCAACTTTACGCGACGGTCGCGCCGTCGTGCTTCTTCACGAAAGCAGATCCCCATGTTCGACGTGTCTACTCTCGCCGCGGAAGAATGCTTCCAGATCATCCTCAACCACCCGGCCACCGGGGAGCCCCTGGAGGGCGAGGGCGGCAAGCCCTGCGCCGTCACCGTCTATGGCCCCGGCTCCAAGCCCTTCGCCGCTGCTAAGGCTGCCTCCTCGAACCGCGCCGTCAAGCGCCTCCGGGCCAAGGGCAGCGTGGAGAGTTCCGCCGAGGAAGACGCCGCCGCGACCGCATCTTTCCTGGCCGCCATCACCAAGTCGCTCGACAATTTCACCTACAAGGACGGTGAGCCCGGCCCGGCCATGTTCAGAGCCCTCTACCTCGACCCGGGGATGGGTTGGCTGGCCGAGCAGGTGAACAACGGAGCCGGCGACTGGGCAAATTTTACGGCGAAGTCACCCAAGCCCTAGTCGATTTCGCGACCGAACACTTCGCTCTTGCCGCGCCACAGTCTGACGGCGCCCCGCTTCGCGACCACCTCGAAAGCCTGGCCCGGCAAGGTGATCCGGAGGCGGCGGCGCAGTTGGAGGCCAACCGGGGACCGCCGCCAGAGACCGAATATCTCTGGCATCACTTCCTTACCCTCCACGCCACCCGGGCTCACAGCGGTGAAGGCCCTTCCCGACTGACCCGCCTCGAAATCCACGCCTGGCAGGCCGACGAGGGGGTTCCGCTCCTCCATTGGGAGCGCCGGGCTATCATGGCGGTGGACTCAGCGTGGGTCGCTGCGGCACATGCCCAGCATGCCGAGGCCGCCGCCCGCGCAAAGAGTGAGGCCAAGGGTGGACAAGGCGGGCGGGGCGCGTAGCGTTCGGGAAACTGGAGGGCTCCAATGCGCATAGTTCTGATCGGCCTCGGCCTCACTCTCATGCTTGTCGGCCTGTTCTACGACATAGGAGCGCCAGGCGGCGAGGTTGTGAACCTGGGCCGGATTGCCGAAAAGCAGATCGTGTTTTCCCTCGGAGCCGTGTTCTTCCTGGCAGGCGTCGTGATGTTGGGCGCCCATCGCATTGTTGGGGCCATCGGGGGCAAAGCGCCGGCCGACACGTCCGAGTCTGAAGCCCCCGTTGTTCTGCGCCCGGGTTACGTCGTGGGCGGGCGAAAGCCGAAGGAGCCGAAGGTCTAGGGCTTCGGCAGTTTTCGGAACTCCATCGTTATCAGTGCTTCCGACGCAAGTTAGCGCAACGCCTCGGGCCGCGACGGCTTAGGTTCAGGCTGCACGGCGGCCCCGTCGCATTTCAGAACATCACATCACCAATCTCGCCGCCTCCGGGCCGCGGGGCGAAACCCCTTGAGAGGAGTCCTTGATGGCTGAGTTCGCCGACCTCACTCTCAGGATTGACGCCTCCTCCGTTGCGGCTGGGGTCCAGAGCCTCGATGCGCTTACCGCCGCCGGCGCGAAGGCCGAGAAGTCAGCCGAGAAACTCACCGCCACCCAGCGCGGGCTAGGCCAGTCCACGACCGGCGCCACAAGCCCCCTGCGGGAAATGGCCGAGGCGATCAAGCGGGTCGAGGCCGATCAGCTGGCCGCCGCGCGCTCCGCGAACCAACTCGTGGCGGCCAACGACAAGCTGGCGTCCTCGTCGACCAAGGCCGGGATGGCGGCGAAGGGGGCTGCCGTCTCCTTCACCGACTTCCACGACGCCGCAAGCCGCGACTTTGCAGCTCAGTACGTCCAGCAGATGGGGGCTATGGCCGCCGCGCATGGCAGGGTGGCGGCGTCTTCCAAGACCCTCACCCTGACGACGCTCAACCTCTCGCGCCAGTTCGCAGACATCGGCGTGACGGCGGCAATGGGGATGTCTCCCCTGATGATCGCAATTCAACAGGGACCCCAGATTGCCGACGCTTTCGCCCAGGCCAAGACCCAGGGGCTCGGGTTCAAGGATGCGCTGGCGGGTATGGCTCGCGCCGCCGCCTCGCTCATCGTGGCGTGGGGACCACTTATCGCCGGAGCCGCCGCGGTCGGGGCCGCCTTCTTGCTCTGGCGTAAGCACGCCGACGACGTGAAGGAAGCGCTGGAAAAGACCGCCGAAGCTGGGCGGGGGCTGATTGAGGTCCAGAACGCGACTCGCGAAGCCTTCAGCAGCGCCGCCGAGTTCGCGGACAAATACGGCATCGCCAGCGCCGGTCTATCCCGAGCGATAGACGCGGTGATCATCAGCCAGAACGCGGCATATGCCGAGACGCTGGCCGGTATCGACGCGACCGATGCCGCCGGCCGCGCCGCAGTACGCCGCGCCGAGCTTGAGCGGCTGGCCACGGTCGCCATCCTCAAGCGCGCCGCCGCTGACGCCACCGCAAGGGCTGCCATTTCGCAAGGCGCAGTGAAAGAGGCGCGAGGCGCAGCCTTCGGCTCCGGCATGATCGCCGCCATTGGCATGGGCGGGAACATGGAGGCCCTGCGCGTTGGCCAGGCTGCCGAGGCGGCCAAGTTCAAGGCTCTGGGCGGCGTCGCCGCCGCCAAGGCCGCCGCGCAAGAATTGGCCTACGCCAAGTCCCTAAACCAATCGGCCGATGCGCTGATGACCGCCAAGCTGATTATTCCGGAGGTCTCCAAGGCCCACGACAGCGCGACTCGCGCAGTTGGCCGCCACGCTGGCGCGGTGAAAGCCCTCAAAGAGGCGATCGACCGGACACAACCCGCCGTCGCGGACCTGTCGAAGCTCGTCAACCTCGACGCCCCGGCCAGCACGAAGGGCTTTGATCGCACGCTCAAGGAATTGAACGGCGAACTGAAGACCCTCCCAGACATCACGGCCAAGGCCACGGACGCGATGGAGGAGTTCTACAAAGCCGCGAACGATGCCGGAAGCGGCGTCGATCAGATGTTCTATGGCCTCAAAAACCGCGACTGGATGAGCGCGGTGTCTGGCCTGTTGAGGGCGGCCAAGGCAGTCCAGTTGGCGTTCGGCAAGGACGGAACGACTAGCGGAAAAATCGGTGCAATCGCCGGCATCGCCGACGCTGCCGGCCAGGCCATCGGCGGCAAGGCGGGCGGGGCTCTGAGCGGTGCAGCGGCAGGCGCGATGGGCGCCGTCGCGGCTGGCGCGGGTGCGGTTTCGCTGGGCTTCATGACAGCAGCCACCCTGGCCGGCCCCGTCGGATGGGCCATAGCTGGGATCGGCGCCCTTGCGGGCGCGATCTTCGGTCTCGGCGGGGCGTCCAAGAAGGCCAAGGCCGAAGCGGCGGAACAGCGCCGAGCTGCCGAGGCCGCAGCGGCCCAGCGCGCTCTGGATGTCGCCAATCAGCGCCGCCAAATTGAGCTCAACATCGTCGCCCTGTCCGGCGACGCCATCGCGACCCTGGCCGCCCAGCGCGAGGCCGAAATGGCGGGCATCGACGAGACCAATAAGGCCCTGATGCGCCAACTCTACGCCCTTCAGGACGCCAAGAAGATCACCGACGAGCGCACTGCCTTGGAGGTCCGCTATATGCAGGCCACGGGCGACGAGGCGGGGATCCTAGCGAAGCTGCGCGCCGAAGAAACCAAGGGCATCGACGGCACCAACCGGGCGCTGCTGGACCTCGTCTACGCCCAGGAAGACTTCGCCGGCCGTCTAGCGGGAGCGAAGAACGATCTCGCCGCCGCCTATGAGCGCGAGGCTTCGGCCATCAGCGCGACGCAGGACAAGTTCGCGGGTCTGGCGAAAACCCTGCGCGAGTTCGGCGACAGCCTCGACCCTTCGACGTCGGCTGTGGGTGGATCCTATGCCGCGGCGAAGTTCGGGTTTCTGAAGACCGCCTCGGGGACGGACGCGGAGTCGTTGGCGGGCATCCCCGACGCGGGCCGCGCCTTCATCGCCGCGTCGGCCGCCAATTCCAGGACCCTGCTGGCCTATCAGCGCGACCTCGCCACCGTTCGCAACGCCACGCGGGCCGGCGAGAACAGCGCGCTCAACCAAGCCAGCATCGCCGAACAGCAACTTGCGGGCATCAAGGCGCAGGTCTCAGGCCTGATCACCCTCAACGATAGTGTTCTGAGCCTGCCTGCGGCCATTGCGGCGCTCCTGGCTGTCCAGGCGACCGCCCCGACCGCGACGCCCGCGACGGTGGCCCCCGCGGGCCCCAGCGCCGCGTCCCCGAACTGGACCTCGTACCTGGCGAACAATCCCGACGTGATGGCCTGGGCGCAGTCCGGCCACGGCGATCCCACCAAGCCCATCGACGGCCAGACCCTCGAAGACCGGGCCATGTACCACTACTACAACTCCGGCATGGCCGAAGGCCGCACGCCCTTCGCTGCCGGAGGCATCTTCACGAACGGCATCGTCAGCCAGCCCACCGGCTTCAACATGGGGCTGATGGGGGAGGCTGGTCCGGAGGCGATCATGCCGCTGGTGCGGGGCCCTCGCGGCCTTGGCGTCCGGGCCGCCAATGACGACGGCGAGATCCGCGCCCTGCGCGAACAGGTCGCCGAGCTGACCACGGTTGTCCGCGGCATGGCCTCCGACACCGCGAAACTGCGCAGCAACATCCAGACCGTCACCGAGGACGGCAGGGCCATGCAGACGGAGGCCTACGCCTGATGGCTCGCGTGATCCCGCCGCTCTCGATCACCAACGATATGCTCACCTCGAGTACCTGCGCCGAGCCCCACGCGACGGAGCTCGCCTACAACGCCGGCACGACCTACGCGCTGGGCGACCGGGTGATCCTGGGGTCTCCGTCCTCGACCGTGACCATCACCAACGCCTCGCCCGCCGTCGTCTCCTGGGCGACCCACGGCCAGGCGGACGGAACCCCCGTCGTCTTCACCACCACGGGCGCCCTGCCGACTGGCCTGACCGCGGGCCGGGTCTACTACATCGTCCAGTCCGCCGCCGGCACGTTCAAGGTCGCCGAGACGCCCGACGGGACGCCGATCAACACCTCCAGCGCGGGTTCAGGCACCCACACCGCCACGACCTTCGTGCACCGGGTCTATGAGAGCCTGCAGGCTTCGAACACCGGCCATTACCCCGCGCTTGCGGCGTCCTCGACTTGGTGGGCTGATGTCGGACCCACGAACCGCTGGGCGATGTTCGATCTGGAGCGGAACACCGGCACGACCCAAGCCTCACCGCTGACCGTGGTTCTGACGCCGGGCGTGCGCGTGGATAGCCTCGCCCTGGTTGGCCTGGTGGCGGACTCCGTGACCATCAGCATCACGGTCTCGGTGGTCGAGGTCTATACCGCCACGGTGAACCTCAGCACGCGCGTGGTGCTGAACGCGTATGACTACTGCTTCCTGCCCTTCAGCTACGCCGCCGCAGTCGCCAAGTTCGACCTCCCGCCCTACACGAACGGCGTCATCACCGTCACGATCACCCGCGCCTCCGGCGCCGTGACTTGCGGCGGTCTGGTCACGGGCCTGAACACCTATCTCGGGACCACGATCCATAGCGCCGAGGCCGACGCCCTGAATTTCTCGCGCGTCACCCGCGACGAGTACGGCAACTCCGAGCTGGTCCCCCGCAGGACGGTCCCGAAGGTCAACATGGCCATCGTCTGCGAGAAGGCCAACGTGAACAAGGCCCGCGCCATCCAGGCGCTCGGCAACGCCACCCCGATGCTGTGGTCCGGCATCGACGATCAGGACTCCGGCTACTTCGAGGCCGTGCTGATCCTGGGCATCTACAAGGCCTTCCGCATCAGCATGGACCGGCCGGAAACCGCCACGATCTCCCTCGAGCTGGAAGACGTATAAACCATGACGACGGTCCCCACGATCACGGCGCTCCCGGCGGCGCCTAGCACCTCTGCGCCCTCGACGTTTGAGGCGCTGATGGACGCCCTACTGGCGGCCCTTCCGCCGATGGTGACGGAGGAGAACGCCTCCATCGCGGCGATGAACGCTCTCGGGACTGAGGTCGCGGCTGCATCCGCGACTGCGGTGGCGGCGGCGGCCTCGGCGATCGCAGCGCCCGGCACGGCCGGAACTAGCACGACAACCGAGACCATCGGCCCTGGCGCGAGGTCGCTCACGATCCAGACCGGCAAGAGCATCGTGTCCGGCATGTGGGTCATCGCGGCTGAGACCGCCGCACCGACCACCAACTGGATGGCAGGGCAGGTGGACAGTTACAGCTCCGTCTCGGGCCTGTTGAACTTCACGGTCCCCGCCGCCTTCGCGATCGGATCCGGCTCGATTTCCGCCTGGACGGTGAGTCTGACCGGGCCGCCGGCCGACGCCGCGGCGCTTGCCGCCAACCTCGCCGCCGCCAAGTCCATCGCCGTCGGCTTCACCCTTCTCATCTGATCAGGATATCGAGCCATGGCCGTCACCGGAAACAACGTCATCACGCCCCAGACCCCCAAGTCTGGGGTCGCCGTCTGCACAACGGCCAATTCGACCTATTCCGACACCCCCACCAATACCCAGAAGCTGCTGACCGCAGGGCCGAACGGCGCGCGGGTCACCAAGATCTCGGCGCTCGCCCGAGCCACCGTCACGGCGACGGAGCTTCAGTTGTTCGTGTCCTATGATGCGGGCTCGACCAAGAAGCTGATCAATTCGAAGCTGATGGCCGCCTACACCGTGGCCCAGACGACGGGCCAGACGCCGACGGACTTTGGCTACAGCGAAGACACACCGCTGGTGCTGGCGGCGAACGCTGAAGTCTATGCGGCCATCGGCGTCACGAACACCGGCGTCGTTTTCTCCGCCGCGTGGGGCGATTACTGATGCGCTCGGGGCTCCTGCGGATCAGCAAGGTCAACCAGTCCATGAACCAGCCCGTCAAGGGCGCGGGGGCGCCCTATGTGCGGACTTATGGTCCCGGCGCAGCGACCTGGGTCTGTCCGCGCTCGGGTAGATATCGGTTCGTACTGAACGGCGGCGGCGGTGGCGGGAGCGGCTCGGACGGCGGCGGTGGCGGGAGCCAGGCGCAAAAGGTTCGGCGCGTGAGTATTGGCGAAAGCGTCGCCCTGGTTGTCGCCTCAACAGCCAGCAGCGGCAGCAACGGCGGGGCCACCACGGCGACGTTCGTTGATGGCTCCCTTGTAACCGCTGGCGGCGGCGGAGGTGGCGGAGGTGGCGGCGTGGCTGGGGTGGCGACTGGAGGGGATATCAACACCAACGGAACTGCGGGGTCCGGCGCCACGCCAGGCGTCGGGGGCTCCAGCGGATTGTTCGGGCTCCCAGGTGGGAATGGCGGCCCCGGCGAAGGGCTTGGGAGCCTCAGTTCTATCGGAAGCCTGATCATCGCCTTCGAGGCGCCCTGAGCGGCGTTGGCGCCCCCCGTAGCTCTCGCGGCCGCCGGCCGCCGTCTATTCACAAGGAAATCTCATGCCCACCCTCACCGTGACAGATCCCATTCTCGATCTTGCCGGCGCGCCCATGACGGCCTCCGGCGGTTCGATCACCTATCGCGCCGTCATCGTCGAGGCCTTGACCATGGCCAAGCGGGGCGATGAAAACCTCTCCTGGCAGGAGCGCCGAGACATCTTTGAGCTCGCCCGCAAGGTCGCGGAGAATGACGTGGTCGAGACCAGTGGCGCTGATCTGGTCCTGGTCATGGGTCGCCTGGCTCCCATCCAGTCCACCGTCATCGTTGGCAGGGTGGCTGCGGCGATGGATGTCAGCGCCGAGATCGCAGCCGCCGAAGCCGAAGCCCAGAGGCAGCAGGACGAACGCCAGGCTGCTTCTGAATAGGCGATACGGGCCGCCCCGAAAGCGCGGCACAACCCGCCCGTTCACGCCCAGTCCCGACTTCTGATGCCCACCACTCGTCCTTCGCGGCCACGCCGCGGCGCGAGCCCTGCGCACCATCCCCCAAATTCAGGAGCCCCACATGGCCGCCACCGTCCACATCACCCTTGCGCGCTCCGGCCGGGACACCCGTACCGAGATCGCCCGCCCAGCTCGCCCGGTGCATGACAGCGTCCCCATCGCCAGCGATGAAATGACGGCCAGCGGAACCTCGGCGAAGTCCACGATCGTGACCACTGACACCGCGGCGTTCTGGTCCGTCACCGTGACCGGCGGGAATATCCTGGCGAAGTTCGGATCCGATCCAACGGCTGCTGCAGGCGAGGGCTGGCTCCTCCTCGACGGGCAGACCCGCGATTTCGGCGTATCCGCCGTTGGTGAAACCATCGCGATCAAGACCGCCTGATGTCCGGCATGTCGCTCAGCAACCTGAGCATGGGCATGTCCGGCCCCACCAAGGGTGTGGGGGTGGTCTTGACCCCGCTGGGCGTCGCGATGGACTGGGCGGCGCGCGTCACGGCGAACGGTGGGACCTACTCCACCGACACCTATGACGCGGTGCTGGACTATCTGATCGACCTCGACCTCGCCGGGGTGCTGAACAAGATCCTCTACCTCAACGCCCGCTGCGGCAGCGACATCATCGCCGCGCGGACGGCCTTGATCGCGGTAGAGGGGACGGGCCTCGACACCGCCACCGGGACCTTCGCGGCCTGGAATGAGTTGAACGGCCTGGTCAATTCCGCCAGCGGGATCATGGATTTCGGGGTGAAGGCCGACAACGCCCGCACCACGGCCAACAATATCTACATCGGCGTCTATTCGTTGGCCGACCAGGCCGGGCTCAACGCCTACGCCATCGGCAACACCGGCAGCGCCAGCGGCCTTCTACTCCGCGCCACGTCGGAATACATGATCTTCGACTATGCGGGCCGCCGCAGCCAGACGGACGTCGGCAACCTGCCGAACGGCAGCAAGACCAAGGGCCAGTTGGCCGGGTCGCAGACCACGGCGTCGGTTGGCGGCGTTTTCCGCAACGCGGCGCAGATCGGCAACAACAACGCCGTTAACGCCGGGGCGCAGCGGCCCAACCTGAATTGGCGGCTAGTCGCCGCCAACGTCACCTCGGGCGGTGAGATCATCTCTTCCGGCCTGACCCCCACGGAATGCGTCAATGTCTCCTGGGCGGCGCACACCTTCAACGTTCGCCTTGGGCGCGGCGTGACGGCGGAGGGTTTGTTCTGATGGCTGCTTCCAACGCCTACACCCTCGACCCCACCAAGCTTTTCGAGAACGGCAAGACGCCCGTTCTGGTGAGCCCTGGTGGGGGCAATGACTACTACAACGTCGGGAACGGCGCCTATTGGCGGATCACGGAAGACGCGTCTCCGGTTCGATATATGGAGGTCGATTACTGGCCGACCACCACCAGCAATGTCCGGCCCGCTGTGCGCTGCAAGATCGGCGCGACTGTGCGGGACCTGTGGTTCGCCCCGCCGACCGCGACCGGCGCGCTTTACACCGCCAGGATACTGCTTCCGAAGAACGCCAAGACCATTGAGTTGTACGTTCCCCAGCAGAGCGCCGCAGCGGTCGGCGGGGCCCCCACGGGTTCGTATCCCATCCGCATCCGCACCGACCAGCCGGTCAGCTTTGCGACGCCGAGTCTGCTGGCCCGGCATGTGGTGCTTTACGGCGACAGCATCGCATCGGGGGGGATCGGCGCTTCCCCCGCGCAGTTCGGCTATGGTCCGATGCTCCGTAGGGGCGCGGCCCTGGACGGTATCGACGCCAGCCTGACCCAGGTCTCGCACGGCTATCGGTTGCTCACCGACGACTGCAACACCTCGGGCAAGCGGACCACCTTCGCGGCCCTGCTGCTGGCGCTCAGCCCGACCGAGATATGGCTGGCCATCGGTTCGAACGATCAGGCCGTGCTGGGCGGTCCCACCCTCGCCAACTTCACGACCTATTACGAAGGGCTGCTTGACGAGATCCACGCCCAGAGCGCGTCGATGCTGATCAAGTGCATCTCACCCATCCGGCGCAGCACTGAGGGGGCCAACACCAACGGCGAGACCATGGCGCAGTTCCGGTCGGCCATCTCCACCGCCGTCACGGCGCGATCCGGCTGGTCGGTTCCGCCCACCTATACCGATGGCCTGGCGATGTTCGCCGACCTGACCTTGCTGCCGGATAACGTCCACCCCGGCACCGCAGGGAATGTCGTCATGCGCGACGCCCTGAAGGTGATCTAGCCCCCATCACCCCTGCATAGAAAGAGCCCACCATGCGCGAGCCGACTGAAGCTGAGATCACCGCTGTGATCAGTGCGATGACCAGCCGCGCGCCGGCCTATGACGGTCCGACCAACAGCCTGGACCGCATGACCCTGCTGGCGAAGGGGATCGCCCAGGCGGTGCTCGCCGCCGGCCATTCCGACCCGGTCACCGCACCTGGCCTTGATAGGGCGGCGGTCTTGGCGGCGGCCCTGGGTGTTCTGGACGGATGGCACGATGGGAACCGGGACCGAAAGGCCGCCGAGATCACTGACGCCATCTTCGCCCTTGCGGCCACGCCGTGCCTAACTGGGTGTCGCTGGAAAAGTCCTGCTACCGCACCTGGGACGGTAGCTCAGGCTCCTGACCTCCCCACGCCCCTACTTCGGATGCTTGGGCCGTTTACTCCGGCTTCCGCCCGCCTTTGACGACCATCCGTTGTGTCGCCTCGGCGGTGTCCAGCGCCTGGTCCAGGGCCATCCGAACGAACTCCGCCCGGCCCTTCTTGCCCACCAGGGCGTCAAGCCGGGCAAGGCTTTCCTTGGTAAAGCTGATGTGCGTGCGCTTCATCATTAGGGGTGGCCGTCCCATCGGTGGCTCCTGGTCAGGGGCGCGATTGTAGCGGCCAGGCGTAAATAGACGGCGCCGGGTTTCGGGCGTATAGTTGGGGCCTAGAGTGAGGAACTGAAAATGGCCGCTGCAGCCTTGGCGACGCTGATTAAGGATCGCCTCCTGGGCGTCCGGCCCGATGATCAGGATCTCGTCCTGGAAGACCATGACTGGGAAATGGTCATCGCCGCTCTGGAGGCGTCTGACCGCGTGGCGGACTTAGCCCGCCGCGACCTGCTCAACTCCATCCTGGCGCTGAACCCTGAGGTCGCCCGCAAGCTGCATGACTGTCGGGCTGAAGGTGGGGCCTTCAACAATCCGCACGGCAAGCTGCCGTTCGACGTGGTGTTCTGGGTCGGTGAGGTCGCCGAGCGCCTTGGCATCGAGCCCGTCGAGACGTGACAGACCGGGCGTATCTCGACCGCCCGAAGGCCGACGGAACCTTCAGGGCCTGTATCTTCCCGTGTCAGCACCCGAACGTGCTCGCCCAGCTCGCGGTTGGCCGCCTCACTGAGCGTCCCGAGTGTCAGGTGTCTGTTGATCCTGCTTTCACCGATGGGCCTGTCTGGCGGGTTACCGGTCCTGCAGATGCGCCCACGCTCTCGCCTTCGATCAACTGCATGAACGACACCTGCTGGCACGGCTTCATCGTGGACGGCCAAGTGCAGAACCCCGCCCGGCCCGCCGAATAAACGGCCCAATCTGGCCCCGGATAATACGTATATACGTTATTGACCATCGCGTATGTACGTTCTAGGTTCCAATCGTACATACGAATTGGAGCTGGCTGTGACTGAGACCTACCGCAACTGGCACATCCACTTCGATCCGCCGCCGATCCCGACGCGCGTCAGCGACTGGCATTTCGCGCACGCCGACTTCGACGGCGCGCCCGACGCCAACGACAACCGCTGTGGCCACGCCGAGAGCCTTGAGGCCGCGAAGGCTGAGATCGACGCCTGGATCGAAGAGAATTTCGACTGCCGGTGTTCTGCCGCCATTCCGCAGGACTGCATGGCGCTGACCTGCAAATGGAGAGCCACATGAGCGAAGTGATCCAATTCCCCACGCCTGAGGAGCCGGAAGACCTCCTGATCGGCCCGTACACCGCCTTCAAGGTCCAGGTTGAGGGCCGGGTCATTCCCCGCCTCACTGGCTACCCGCAGGCCGACGGCAGGGTTTCCCTGATCGTGGATGGGCGTTTCGAGGCGGACTTCCCGGCAGACGTCGCCCGCCAAGCCGCGTGGCTGATCGCGAACGCCCTGGCTGTCGCCGAGGGCTACTCGCACCTAGCGGCGCCGAACAAAGACCAGCCGTTCGCGCCCATCGGGGTGAGGATGTGATCGAGGAGCCTCGCGTCTCGACTGATCACAAGCGCCATGCTGAGGCCCTCGTCTGTTTCGAGGCCTTCGTGCAGCGCAAGGCCGACATGGACGGGATGGGCTACGGTCTGCGCGCAGAGGAGTGGCCAGATTTTGTGGCGGCCATGCGGGCGGCCCTATCGCCCACGCAGAGCAGAGACCCGGTTTGACCGAATCTCGTACATACGACACACGGGAGCGCATGGCGCGCCCGACGATCTATCCGAAGCGGATCACGCTCCCGCTCACTGCGGAGATGCTGGCCGCTGCTGACGCCGCCCTGGTGGACGGTGAAGACCGGGTCTCTCTGATCCGCACGGCCATCGAGGCTGAGCTGAAGCGCCGGCAGCGGGCCAAGCCCAAGGCCTGACCGGCCCACCCACGACCCTGCATAATTCGGCAACAGTCCGCCCCTGCGATGCGTCAACACCGCAGGGGCGCGGCCTTCAGGTAGTGAGCCCCAAGACCGACCTCGCGAGGCGCCGGTCAGGGATCACGAAAGCTGAGCCATGAAAACCCCCATCAACAGCCGAGCGAAGTGAGACGCCCGACATGCTGAGCAGCGAATACATCACCATCGGCCTTGCCGCCGTCGCAGCTATCGTCTGGCTTGTGAGGCTGGAGGGGCGGGTCAACACCGGCGAGAAGACGGACCTCGCCAACGCGGCTACCGCCGCCAAGGCCGACGAGGAGCTGCGCCGCGAAATCGCCGTCGTCCAGGCCGCGCAGGTCATTCGCGAGGCCAAGCACAGCGAGATGAACGACAACCTCATCCGCATGCAGGAGCAGCTCAAGTACCTGACCAGCCTCTTCGAGCGGCACTTCGTTGAGCCGCCAGTTCCAACCCCCACCACCCGGCGCCGGACTCCGCAGCCGTGACCCTGGCCCCGGTCGAGATGAACTATCTCCCGGCGGTCTCCAAGCTCCTCCAGGCCCGTTACGAAGAGGCCCGCCGCATCTGGGTCTCTGACCCCTCCAACGGCCTGCTGCCCTATCCCAAGCGCCGCACGTCGAAGCGTAAGCCCATCCCCGCAACCCTGGACGTTCGGGAGGTCGAGGGATGACGGCTGCAAACCACATCGACCCCGGATTGCTCGACTTCGCCACGGATGCCGAGAAGCGGTATTGCGAGGCGATCAACCTGCATGGGTCTGGCCGTGCTGCGGCTATCGCCCTTGGTGTCGTCCCCAACGCCGTCAATGGGGCTATAGCGCGCCTCCGGGCGAGGGCCGCAAGCAAGGGCTACGCCCCCGGCCACTTCAGCTCCGGCGTCGCCCCCGGCTACGTCATGGGCAAGGTCACGGTCGAGCGGCGCCACGAAGACGGCACGCGGACCTGGGAGCGCATGTCTCCCGAGGCCCTGAACCTCGAGGCCCTCATCGCGCGCTGCGAGGAACGGCTCGTGGACTTCCCGCGCTTCGGGCCGATCGCCGCGCCTGAGTTACCATCCGCGCCCCTGACGAACTTCCTCGGCCTGTTTGACCTCCACATCGGCGAGAAGATCAGCGCCGAAGATCCGACCGCGCGCTGGGACATCGCCACCGCCAAGCGGGTGATAACGGCCAGCGCCGCCTACGCCATGTCGGTCGCACCCAAGGCCAAGCGGATGGTGGTCTGCTTCGGCGGCGACGCCATCCACTACGACGGCCTCCTGCCCGTCACCCCCAAGAGCCGCCACGTCCTGCACTCGGACGGCGACTTTGACGACATGGTGGATGCGGTCCTCGACGTGGCAATCTTCACCATCGACCTCGCGCTCAAGACCTACAGCGAGGTCTACCTGATCTGGGCCGAGGGCAACCACGACGAGGCGTCCAGCCTGTGGATGCGAAAGATGCTCGCCCGCATTTACGCCGATGAACCCCGCCTGACCGTCGTGCAGTCGAAAATCCCCTACTACGCCCTGCAATTCGGCCAGGTGATGATCGGCGTCCACCACGGCCACAAGGCCAAGCTGACGCGCTACGCAGGCATCTTCGCCAACATGTTCCGCAAGATGTGGGGCGCGACAACCTACGCCTACGGCCACCGGGGGCATGAGCACCATATCCACGAGAAGGAGGCGGATGGCTTGATCGCCACCCAGCATCCGACCCTTGCGCCGTCCGACGACTACGCCTCGGGGATGGGCCTCGTCAGCCGGCGCGGCTGCATGATGGTCACCTATCACGATCTCTATGGCGAGGTGTCTCGCAACACCACGCGACCCGAAATGCTGGAGGCCGCATGACCATCGACCAGTTCAAGGGCGTCGTGGCGGACCTCGCCCGGCCCTTCGCCATCATCTCATCGTCTGCTGCGGCTGCGGTCGCTGTCGTGGTGATCGCCTTCCGCGTCACGACGTTCGGCGAGGCCGCCATCTTCATCGGGGCCGTCTATGGCGGGCTGGGGGTGCTGTACGCCGGACGCGCGTGGGAAAACGTCAAGGCCGGGAAGCACGCGGCTGATGTCGAAATCGCCAAAGCCGGAGCCCCGCAATGACCCAACTCTCTCCGCACTTCTCGCTGTCCGAGATGACCGTCACCGGGACCGGCCTCCCCAACGTCGCCCCGTCCCAGGCCATCGCCAGCCTGACCGCGCTCTGCGTCAACGTCCTAGAGCCGATACGAGCACACTTCGGAAAGCCCGTTCAGGTCAACAGCGGCTATCGGGGACCAGCGGTCAATCGGGCGGTCGGCTCCAAGCCCACCAGCCAGCACGCCAAGGGGGAGGCCGCCGACATCGAAATCCCCGGCGTCTCAAATCTGGCGCTCGCCCGATGGATCGCGGCCAACCTGAAGTTTGACCAGCTCATCGCCGAAGCCGTGAAGGCCAACGACCCGAGCGCGGGGTGGGTCCACGTCTCCTACGGCCCCCGGATGCGCGGTCAGGTTCTGACCATGAAGGGTGGCAAGTACACCGTGGGGCTCGCGGCATGAAACCCGCCCTGATCCTCCTCATCCTCGCCGCCTGCGCCGCTCCCCCTTCAGACCCCCAGCCCGCACCGACCAAGGCCGGATGGGAACAGCGGATCATCCAGATACCCGGCCACCGGATGCAGGCTGAGACGGAGGTGATCTGATGGCCGCTGTCTTTCTCGCCTACTTCATCCCGCCGTTCGCCTTCATGGCGGGCCTGGTCCTGCCGCCTGCCGCGCTGGTGCTGCTGTGGAAGGGGTTGAAGCTGTGACCTTCTGGCGCGA
Organism: Phenylobacterium sp.; assembly: GCF_030651185.1. Taxonomy (GTDB): domain Bacteria; phylum Pseudomonadota; class Alphaproteobacteria; order Caulobacterales; family Caulobacteraceae; genus Phenylobacterium. The sequence goes on along the minus strand of NZ_JAUSCJ010000017.1, from coordinate 23,639 downwards.
AATCCTGATCGCGGCCCTTGTCGCATCCCTCGCCCTGGCCGGCGCCTTCATCAAGCACCAGGCCGGAAAGATCGGCGACCAGCGCGACGCCCTCGACAAGGCCGCCAGCGCCCTCAGGACCGCCGCTGACGCCATCCGCGACCGAGACAAGGCGGCGACCGACAAAGCCGCCCTGGAGGCCTCAGACGCCACCGAAACCGCAACCTTCTACCGTGGAGCTGCCCGAGATGCGTTCAAAGCTGGTCTGGCCTCTCGCCCTCGTTGCCCTGGTGAGCCTGCCGGGGTGCGAGACGATCTCCGGTCGCTTCAAGCCCCCGGGGCCTTCCGTGCCTCTGACGTGCCCGGCGAGCCTGCAAAGCAAGATCGCTGACGAACCGTTGGCGCCCGAAGGGGTGGACTTGGCGTCGCTTCCGCCTGGGGTGTCTGAGTGGTGGTTCGGGGACTATCTGCCGTGGAGCCGGGGGAACGCTCTGCGGCTGGTCCAGGGCCAGCGATGGTGCGCCAGTCATGCCGCCAAGCCGCCCGATCCTGGCTAGCCGAGCACTTTGCATTTTTTGCAAATTGCCCCCCGACATAGCGTTGAGCCTACGGGTTCCGCTCAATGGCCCCTCGGAGTGATCCGGGGGGCCGTTTTTGTGCTTGCGTACCGCTGTTTCAGGCGCAGGATTCTCGGGCAAACGTTGACGGCTTTGACCGAATGAGTGACCCGAAACCGGAGATCGCCATGTAGATCGCAGCGCAGGCGCGCATCCCACATTGGAACGATTTTGATAGGCCCCGCACATTGTAGCGGGGCCTTTATCGTGTCTGGTCCCCCGCCATCAATCCTTGCGGGTGGGGGGAGGGTGGGGTAGGTTGTCTCGCACTCTGGGGTAGCGCCTCGGATGATCTGGGGAGATGCGGGCACCCCCAGCGAGAATGACAACATCCCGCACAAGTTTCGCCGGTCTAGCGAACCGTCGCCCGACACCGGAAGGTGAACCGTTCGGGTGGTGAGGTCTAAGGGCCTCACCCTAAACGCCGAGCCCGCCGCCCACCATAGCGGCGGGTTTCGTGTATCTGGCTCTCAGCTCGTATCCGAAAAGCCCCTTCCTCCCCTATCCGTTAGAGAACAAGGGTTTATGGCCGCACGAGCCAGCCGTGCTTGGCTATAGGGCGCCATCGGAGGGGGTGGACTGGCTGGAGGCGGCACGGTTGATTCTAGGTCAATCCGGCAAGTATTCAGGCAAGTTAGGCGGTGGATCTGGAGATAGTTGAATGATTTCCGGTGGATGCGACAGGGATTGAACCTGTGACCCCCTCGGTGTGAACGAGGTGCTCTCCCGCTGAGCTACGCATCCTCCGGAAGGGATGCGCCTATAGCTCGCCGCTTCACGCCGGGCAAGCGGTGAGAAGCCGCAGACACGCTTCCGTCAACTGATCGTAGTGGTCGATGAGGATGTCGGCCCCCAGTTCGGCCACCGGGACCTCGGTGTAGCCGAAGCTCACCAGCACCAGCGGCACCCCCGCCGCGCGGGCCGCGCCGGCGTCGGTGGCGGCGTCGCCGACCATCACCGCCCGGTCAATCCGGCCCCCGGCGGCGGCCACCGCCATGGCCAGGTGGCGGGCGTCGGGCTTGGGCGCAGGCGGCAGATCGCCGCCGATCACCGAGTCGAAGAACCGGGCGAGGTCCAGGCGCTCCAGGATCGGCACGGACAGGCTGGTAAGCTTGTTGGTGCAGACCGACAGTTTCGCCCCGGCGGCCTTCAGTTCCGCCAGGCAGTCCACGACGCCAGGGAAGGGCCGGGTCAGGTCGGCGCTGTGCTCGCTGTAGTGGGCGATGAAGCGCTCGAACAGTGCGGGCATCCGGTCGCCCGGTATCGGATGGCCCTGGGCGGTGAAGCCTCGCTCCAGCAGCCATTTCGCCCCGTGGCCGATGAAGGGGCGCGCCTCGGCGAGGGGCAGGGGGGCGATGCCCTCCTGCTCCAGCAGGACATTCAGGGCGCCGATCAGGTCGTGGGCGGAATCCACCAGGGTCCCGTCCAGATCGAAGGCGATGGTGGCGCCGGAGAGGGGGGTAAGGTCGGGCACGGCGCTGGCTCCATCGAAAGCGCTCGCCGTTTCGGCTAAACGCCGCGAGATTGCAACGTCTTCGCCGATTCCAGGACCCAGCCCATGACCGCACGCGCCGCCGTAATCCTCGCCGCCGGCCAAGGCACCCGGATGAAGTCGCCGGTGCCCAAGCTGCTGCACAAGGTGGGCGGCCGCACCCTGCTAGACCGGGTGATCGACACCGTCGAGCTGGCCGGCTGTGAAAGGATCGTGGTGGTGGTGGGCGACCACAGCCCCGGCGTCCGCGCCCTGGTGGTCAGGCGGCTGGGGGAGGGGGCTGTCGCCGTCCAGGACCCGCCTCTGGGCACCGCCCACGCGGTTCTGGCCGCCAAGGACGCCCTGGCCGACTTCAACGGCGACGTCCTGGTGACCAATGGCGACTGCCCGCTGCTGCAGGCCGCCGACCTCGACCCGCTGTTCGCCTTGCGGGCGGCGGGGACGGACCTGGCCATCATGGGCTTTAAGCCGGTGGACGGGCTGCTGTACGGCCGCCTGATCCTGGGGGCCGACGGCCACGTCATTCGGGTGGTCGAGCCCAAGGACGCCACCGCCGAGGAGTTGGCGGTCAAGGCCTGCAACGCCGGCATGTACTGCGCCGACCGCGCCGCCCTGTTCGGCTGGCTGGCCCGCGTGGACAACAACAACGCCAAGCAGGAGTACTACATCACCTCCATCGTCGGCCTGGCCACGGCCGAGGAGAAGAAGGTGCGGGTCAACTTCGCCCCCGAGAACGCGGTGATGGGCGCCGACACCCCCATGCAACTCTCTCAGGCCGAGGCGATCTTCCAGGGCCGGGCGCGGGCGCACTTCCTGGCGCAGGGCGTGGCCATGGCCGCGCCAGAGACGGTCCACTTCAGCTGGGACACCCAGCTGGCCCCCGGCGTGCAGGTGGAACAGTTCGTGGTCTTCGCGCCGGGCGTCTCGGTGGAGACCGGGGCGGTGATCCGCGCCTTCAGCCACCTGGAGGGCGCAAAGGTCGGCGCCGGCGCCCTGATCGGACCCTATGCCCGCCTGCGCCCCGGCGCCGACATCGGCGAGGAAGCCCACATCGGAAACTTCGTCGAGGTGAAGAAGGTCAAGGTCGGCGCCGGCGCCAAGGCCAACCACCTGTCCTATCTAGGCGACGGCACGGTGGGCGCGCGCGCCAACATCGGGGCGGGCACCATCTTCTGCAACTATGACGGCTTCGACAAATACGACACCCACATCGGCGAAAACGCCTTCATCGGCTCTAACAGCGCGCTCGTGGCGCCCGTGAGGGTGGGAGCCGGGGCCATGACCGGTTCGGGCTCGGTGGTCACGGCTGATGTGCCGGCCGACGCGCTCGCCCTGTCGCGGGCGCCGCAGCAGAACAAGGACGGCTGGGCCGCTCGCTTCCGGGCCATGAAGATCGCCCAGAAGGCGAAGAAATAGCGTCGCGGGGAGGGCGAGCTTCGCCTATGTCAGAGCCATGAGCGCAGACGATCAGAAACGCGCCGCCGGCGAGGCCGCCGCGGCCCTTGTCGAAGCCGGCATGACCGTGGGCCTGGGCACAGGCTCCACCGCCGCCTGGTTCGTGAAGGCCCTGGCCGCCCGCAAGCTGGACATCGTGGCGGTCTCCACATCGGTCGCCACCGCGGAACTGGCCGCCAGCCTGGGGATCCGCCTCAAGGAGCTGGGGGAGGCCCGGTCCATCGACCTCACCGTCGACGGGGCGGACGAGATCGGCCCGGCTCTGTCCCTGATCAAGGGCGGCGGGGCGGCCCTGCTGCGGGAGAAGCTGGTCTGGGAGGCGTCCAAGCGCTGCGTGGTCATCGCCGACGCCGCCAAGCGGGTGCCGCTGTTGGGCAAGTTCCCCCTGCCCATCGAGGTGGTGGCCTTTGGGCATGAGACGACCATGCTGCGCATCTGCGATGCGCTGACCGAATGCGACCTCGGCGTTGCGCCGCGCCTGCGGATGAAGGACGGCCAGCCGGTCCGCACCGACGGCGGCAATGTGATCTATGACGCGGCCTGCGGTCGCATCGAGGAGCCGGCCCTGCTGGCGGCGGCGCTGAAGAGCGTCACCGGGGTGGTGGACCACGGCCTGTTCCTGGACCTGGCGGATCTCGCCCTGGTGGGAACCGCCGACGGCGTCGTCTCCGTGGAGCCGTAGTTTATTTGAACTGAGGTGTTCCCGCCTGGCGATCCGATCGCCATTTCTTGCGGCCACGCTTCGAAGGAGTTTTCTCTTGGCGACCTACGACTACGATCTCTTCGTCATCGGCGCGGGCTCGGGCGGCGTGCGCGCCGCGCGGCTGGCGGCCATGTCCGGCGCCAAGGTGGCGGTGGCCGAGGAACACCGCGTCGGCGGCACCTGCGTCATTCGCGGCTGCGTGCCCAAGAAGTTCATGGTCTACGCCTCCGAGTTCGCCAGCTACGCCAAGGTGGCCGAGGGCTACGGGTGGTCGGCCAGTCAGTCCACCTTCGACTGGACGAAGTTCCTCGAGGCCAAGGATCGCGAGATCGCCCGCCTCTCGGGCATCTACGTCACCAACCTCAGCAACGCCGGCGCCGAGATCGTCCACGCCCGCGCCACCCTGAAGGACGCCCACACCGTCGAGATCGTCGGCAAGGGCGTGGTGACCGCCGGCAAGATCCTGGTGGCCACCGGCGGTCGGCCCTGGAGCCCGGAGGATCTGCCGGGCGTCGAGCACGCCATCACCTCGGAAGAGGCCTTTCACCTGCCGGCGCTGCCCAAGTCGATCATGATCGTCGGCGGCGGCTATATCGCCGTGGAGTTCGCGGGCATCTTCGCCGGGCTGGGGGTCGACACCACCCTGGTCTATCGCGGCGCCAACATTCTGCGCGGCTTCGACGACGATGTGCGCTCCCACCTCACCGATGAGCTGAAGAAGCGCGGTATCAAGATCATCCTGGGCTGTGAGCACACCAGCATCGAGAAGACCGACGCTGGCCTCATCAGTCACATGTCCAGCGGAACCGATGTTGTCTCCGACCAGGTGATGTTCGCCACCGGCCGCATGCCGCACACCAAGGGCCTGGGCCTGGAGGCTGTCGGGGTGAAGCTTGCCGAGAGCGGCGCGGTGATGGTGGACAAGTTCTCCAAGACCAACGTCGACAACATCTGGGCCGTCGGCGACGTCACCGACCGCATCAACCTGACCCCGGTGGCGATCCGCGAGGGGGCGGCCTTCTCCCAGACCGAGTTCTACAACAACCCCACCAGCTTCGATCACGACATGGTGGCCTCGGCGGTGTTCTCGCAGCCGCCGGTGGGCTCGGTGGGCCAGTCCGAAGCCGAGGCGCGGCACGAGCACGGCAAGGTCGATATCTACCTGTCCCGCTTCCGGCCGATGAAAACCACCTTCTACGGCGGTGACGATCGCTGCCTGATCAAGCTGGTGGTGGCGCAGGAGAGCCAGAGGATCGTCGGCTGCCACGTGGTGGGGCCCGACGCGCCGGAGATCATCCAGATGGCCGCCATCGCCCTGAAGATGGGCGTGACCAAGGCGCAATGGGACTCCACCTGCGCCGTCCACCCGACGCTCGCCGAAGAGCTTGTCACCATGCGCGACAAGTACGTGCCGGCCGGCCTGAGCGCTGCGTGACCGCGACCGCCCAGCCAGGACCCAAGCTCGCCGCCTGGTGTGGCTGGGTGGTGGCAGGCGGCATGGTCCTGACGCCGATCGTGGGCTGGCTGGCGCCTCTGGCCTTCGCGCCCTTGCTGACCCTGATGGGCCTCCTCACCTTGCCCGCCCTGCGCGTCGAGGAGGAAGACCGGCCGGTCGGGATCGCCGTGGTGACCCTGGTCCTGTGGGCGGCGGGGTCCTCGGCCTGGAGTCCTTTCACCGCCAAGGGGCTTGAGGAGTCGACCGCCGCCAAGCTGATCGCCGAGACCGTGGTGTTCTTCGCCGCCATCTGCGCGGCCCGGGCCGCGTCGCCGCCGTCGCGCGCCATCGCCCTGCGCGTTCTGGCCTGGGGCACGGCCCTGCTGGGGGTGGTGATGCTGATCGAGGGCCTGACCGGCGCGGGGCTCTATCGCGCCGTGCGCGAGGCCATCAACGACCCGATCCGCCCGGATCTGGGGGTGAAGAACGCCGCCCAGGGCCTGTTCGTCCTGGCCATGCTGGCGCCGGCCGCCGCCCTGGCCGCGGTGCGGGTCGCCCGCGCGCCCTGGCTGATCGCGCTGATGGCCCTTGGCCTTGTCGTCCCGTCCGTGACACTGGGGTATGACGCCCCCCTCATCGCCCTGACCGCCTGTGTGCTGGCGGGCCTGGCGGTCGCCGTTTGGCCGAAGTGGGCGCCGCGGAGCCTGGGCGCCCTCGGCGCCGCCTTCTTCCTGACCGCTCCTGCTCTCATCTGGCTCGCGCGGCGGTCCGGTTGGTATGCGGTTCTGGAGAAGGACGTGCCCGTCTCCTGGGCCCAACGCATGGGCTACTGGCGTCACGCCGCCGACTGGATCACCGACCATCCGCTCCGGGGCTGGGGGCTCGACGCCAGCCGCATGTTCAATCCCGGGATCAAGCTGCACCCGCACGACGCCGCCCTGCAGGTCTGGCTGGAGCTGGGGCTGATCGGCGCCATGGCCGCCGCCGTCTTCTGGGCCGCCCTGCTGGCGGGCATGAGCCGCAAGGTCCGCGACCCCGCCCTGGCCATCTCGGCGGCCACCGGAATGGCCTATCTGACCTTCAGCGCCTTCTCCTTCGGGGTCTGGCAGGAGTGGTGGCTGGCGCTCGGCGCCCTGGCGGCCCTGTCCTGCGCGGCTCTGCAGCGACAGCCCGGCCTGACGAAAGGCGCGGCCAATGTGGCTCCCCGGCCATCGACGGCGGCGGTGTTCTCGGAGTAAGAACGCCGGCCCGCAAGCCCAGGCGGGGACGGAGTTGTTTAAGATGACCGAACATTGGACGCCGGCCTCCTGGAGAGCCAAGCCCGCCAAGCACCTGCCCACCGACTATCCGGACGCCGCCGCCCTGGCCGGTGTGGAGCAGACCCTGCGCGGCATGCCGCCCCTGGTGTTCGCCGGTGAAGCCCGCCGTCTGAAGACCCTGCTGGGCGATGTGGCCGAGGGCCGGGCCTTCCTGCTGCAGGGCGGCGACTGCGCCGAAAGCTTCAAGGAATTCCACGCCGACAACATTCGCGACACCTTCCGCCTGATCCTGCAGATGGCGGTGGTGTTGACCTTCGCCGGTGGCAAGCCGGTGGTGAAGGTGGGGCGCATGGCCGGCCAGTTCGCCAAGCCGCGCTCCTCCCCGGTGGAGACCATCGGCGGCGTCGAGCTTCCCTCCTATCGCGGCGACATCATCAACGGCATGGATTTCGACGCCGCCTCCCGCGTCCCCGATCCCCAGCGCCTGCTCCAGGCCTATTCGCAATCGGCCTCGACGCTCAACCTGCTGCGGGCCTTCGCCGGTGGCGGCTATGCCGACCTGTACAATATCCACCGCTGGACCCTGGGCTTCGTCAACGACAGCCCGCAGGGCGCGCGCTACCACGAACTGTCGGAGAAGATCAGCGAGGCCCTGACCTTCATGGCCGCCATCGGGGTCACGCCCGAGAGCCAGCCGGACCTGCATCGCGTAGAGTTCTTCACCGCCCACGAGGCCCTGTTGCTGGGCTTCGAGGAGGCCATGACCCGGGTCGATAGCACCTCGGGCGAATGGTACGACACCTCGGCCCATCTGTTGTGGATCGGCGAGCGCACCCGCCAGCTGGACGGCGCCCACGTCGAGTACTTCCGGGGCATCAAGAACCCGATCGGCGTGAAGGTCGGTCCGACCGTCGAGCCCGACGAGCTGCTGCGCCTGATCGACGTGCTCAACCCGAAGAACGAGGCCGGCCGGCTGACCCTTTATGGCCGCTTCGGCTCCGACAAGATCGAGGCCCGCCTGCCACGGCTGATGGAGGCCACCAAGCGCTCCGGTCGCAGCGTCGTCTGGGCCATCGACCCGATGCACGGCAATACCCTGACCGCCACCAACGGTTACAAGACGCGCCCCTTCGACCGCATCCTGTCGGAGGTGAAGAGCTTCGTGGAGATCGCCAAGGCCCAGGGCGTCCATCCGGGCGGCGTGCACCTGGAGATGACCGGCCAGAACGTCACGGAATGCCTGGGCGGCGCGCGGGCGCTCAGCGAGGGCGACCTGGCCGACCGTTACCACACCCACTGCGACCCGCGTCTGAACGGCGAACAAGCCTTGGAGCTGGCTTTCCTGGTGGCCGAGAAGCTGAAGGAAGACCGGGTCGACGCGGCCCTTCGCGCCGCGGTCTAGCCTGCGCTGACACCCAGCTTCTGCAGGGCGTCGGCGGCATGCCGCGCCGCCGGACCGGGCGGGGCGGTCTCGCCGCTCGCCATGGCCTGGAGCACGGCGAGCTTCTTTGGTTTGGCGGTCATGCCGCCGGCCAGGTCGGCGACCACCCCACCCTCGAGGTCGATGGCGCCGCCCGTCTGGCCGATGCCGTCCAGCAGGTCCTGCACACCCACGACGCCCCTGCCGGCGCGCGTCAGCCGACGATAGGTCCGCGCGAGCACCTGAAGGGCGCCGATCGCGCCGCCCGCCGCGTTCAACAGATCCTGTTTGAACTGGGGAGCCAGGATGGCGGCCTCGACGAAGCGGAGGGCGCGGCGGCGGTTGGCGTCCCCGGTTACGCTCTCCAGCACCGTCATCAGAGCGTCCAGGCCCGGCGCCAAGCCGTTCTGTTCAAGCAGCAGGGTGTTGACGAAGTTCGGCTCCACCAGGCGCTCGGAGCGGCGCAGGATCGCCTCTGCGACGTCCTCGGCGGGCAGGAGGGGGCCGCTGGCCGCGGTCATGGCCACGGCGAGGCCACGCACGGCGGCGATCTCGCCCATGGCGCTTCCCGGATGCAGACGCCGGGGGGTGTCCAGGTCGGCCAGGACCCGCCGACTGATCATCAGCCGCAGGTCGCTGAAGTCGCCGTTTTCGAAGTGGCGCGCCAGCCGGGCGCCAGGCGCGGGCAAGGGCGCGACCAGCTTCTGAAGCGTGGGATGGACTGCGATGATGGCGTCGATGGTCCCGCCGTGAGCCAGGCGCACCAGGGCGAGCAGGAAGCATCCCAGCTCCAGCTCGGTCCCGATCAGCTGGGCGAGGCCGAGCTCCGAACCGCAGATATCCTCCAGCGCCGGCTCCAGGACCCTCAGGGCGAGGGTTCGGGCCGGGCCGTCGGCCGGCGCGGCGACCACCAGGTCGAGCAGGCGCTCCACCTTGCCCTCCCAGGACTCGGCGGCGGCCATGTAGGCGGCGACCCCGGCTGCCAGGCGATAGCCGAAATCGGCTTCGGCCGCGGCGCTGGCCCCGGCGAAGCTGCGGAGGTCGACCGTGGTCAGCAGGCCCTGCTTCTCGTCGCGCAGGATGCGGGCGATCGCCTGGTCGGCCACGGTGTGCAGGCCGCGCATCACCTCATGGACGCTGGCGCCTCGCGCCAGGGCCAGGGGCACGGCGACCTTCTGGAAGGCGTGCTGCAGATCGCGGCTGGAGGCCTCCAGTTTGCGGATCAGGTCGGGCCGATGCAGCAGTTCGAAAGGGGTGGCCTGGTTGGCGGCCAGCCAGGATTCGAGGACGCGGCCGATCTGCTCGCGCGCCACGGGGGCGTAGAGATCGGCGGCGCTGGCGCAAAGAGGTTCGAGGTTTCGCCTGGGGGGGGGCGCTTTGGAGGTCACGGCTATCTTGGGTAGGTCGCCTTGCGGCGACCGACCCTCCTTGTTCGCTTGGGGGGTGACCTGAGCTTGCCGCCCAAAGTCCGTAGGAAATCCTAAGGCCGAGGGGAAAGCGCCGCCATGTGCCGCTGGGTCGCACGCTTCCAGGAAAATTACATATGTAGTTTTCAAGCACGTTTGCGTCGGGCATGCTCCTCCGATGACCGAGATCCGACGAAGGGCCGACTATGGTGGACAGCCGATCCGGCGGGGGAGCGCCTTGGCGTTCGCCGGGGTCGCGGTCTGCGTGGCCGCCCCGCTGGTCGCGCTCACCGTCTGGCATGAATTGGAGATCGCCGCGGACCATCGCGCCCAGGCCCGGGCCCTGACCCGCGATCTGACCCGCCCCGGCCCGGCCTGCCGGGAAATCTCCGAGGCCCAGCACCTCCGGCGGCGGCGACCGATGCGGAACGTTTTCGCCTTCAACGGCGTGTGGTTCGGTCGACGGTTCGGCCATGCCGACTGCATGATGATCGGCCTGTACGAAGCGGGCGCCGGCGATGGCTATCCAGCCTGTCGATTTACTGCGCCGGCGGTCCTGCGAGTGGCGTTCGCCGGCGGGCCGGTGCATATCTTCGATGTCGGGGTTGGAACGTCGGCCACTGTGACGGTGCGCGATCACGTGGCGCGCTGCGCGCTGACGGCGCCATTCCGCCGGCCCTGATGTGCCATTGTTGTCACCGGGGCCCGAGAATCCGCCCGCTCTGACCAAGCTTCGCTTGCGAGGCGAGGAGGGTGGCGGCAGGTTCGCGCCCTCTTTGAAATCCGGTGATCCCCATGGCCGCCCCCTCGGCCCCCGCGAACTCCCCGCCGGGAGGGCGCGCACAAGTCGTCCGCACGGAACTGGCCGAGCTGCTCAAGCTCTCCTGGCCGGTGGTGCTGTCGCGCCTGGGCATCATGGGCATGGGTCTGTCGGACGCCATCGTTGTGGGCCGCTATTCGGCGACTGAGCTCGGCTATCACGCCATGGCCTGGGCCCCCACCAGCGTCATCGTGACCATGACGGTCGGCCTGCTCAGCGGCATCCAGGTGATGACCTCACGGGCCAACGGCCAGGGGCGGCCGGAGATCACCGGCGCCGTCCTGCGGCGGGGGCTGAGCTACAGTCTCTGGATTGGCCTGGCCTCGACCCTAGTGCTGATCGCCGGGGGGCCGGCTTTCCTTCACATCCTGGGTCTGGAGAAGGACCTGGCGGACGGGGCCTCCAAGCCCCTGATCATCTTCGCGCTCTCCATGCCGAGTTACGCCTTGAGCGTCGCCGCCAGTTTCTGGCTGGAGGGGCAGGGCCGACCCAAGCCCGCCGCGGCGATGATGTGGCTGGCCAATGGGGTGAATCTGGCTTTCGATCTGCTGCTGGTGCCCGGCGCCTTCGGCCTGGAGCCGCTCGGCGCCGTCGGGGCCGCCTGGGCCACCACCGGTGCGCGAACCTTCCTGGCCGTCGCCCTGGTGGTCTACATCATCCGCATGCCCGACAGCCGGGCGCTGGGGGTCTTCACCAAGCCCGAGCGCGACCTGGCCGCCGAGGCCGAGCAACGGCGCATCGGCTATGGCGCAGGCGCGTCCAACTTCTTCGAGGTGGCGTCCTTTGCCGGGATGAACGTCATCGCCGGATGGATGGGCGGCCTGGCGGTGGCGGCCTGGGCGATTACGCTCAACGTCATTGCGATCATCTTCATGGTTCCGTTGGGGCTATCGACCGGCGCCGCGGTGCTGGTGGGTCGGGCCTATGGCGCGCGCGACACCGCCGCGGTGAACCGCGCGGGTCTCATCGCCTTCGCGGTGACGGCGGTGTTCGGCCTGCTGGTGAGCCTGATCGTCTGGCCGGGCGCGGGGCTGATCGCCGGCGCCTACACCCATGACCCCCTGACCCTGGCCATGGCCGCGCCGGCCGTGGCGCTGTCATGCCTGTTCCTGATCCCGGACGCCGTGCAGGTGGTGGCCGCCCAGGCGCTGCGGGCGCGGGGCGAGGTCTGGATCCCCACCTTCACTCACCTGGCCAGCTATGTCCTGGTGATGTCCCCGCTGGCCTGGTGGCTGGCCATCCCCATGGGCCTTGGCCTCAACGGCATTGTCTGGGCGGTGATCGCCGCCAGCTTCCTGTCGGCGGCCCTGCTGCTGGCTCGCTTCCAATGGCTGAGCGCCAGGGGCCGCTAGAACGCCCCTCAAGGCGCATCAACGGAGTTTTCATCGGACCTGGGCTAGGTAACCGTCCATGCCCACGTTCCAACCCAAGATCACCGCCAGAATTCTGCTCGCCGCAGCGGTGCTGATCTGCGCTGTGGGCATGCTCGGCCCCTTTGGCGGGGTCGAGAAAGACCTCGTCCCCGAGGACAAGGCCGCCCACTTCATCGCCTTCTACGGCCTGACACTGCTGATGTTCTCCGCATTCCCGAACCGGCGGCGGCTCGACCTGGTGATGCTCGCGGTGTTTGCGGGCCTCGCCCTGGAAATCGGCCAGCGCCTGAGCGGTCGTGACGCCGAAGTCGGCGATCTCCTGGCGGACGCCCTCGGCGCGCTGGCGGTGCTGGCGCCGGTTTGGCTGGAGCACCTGCGCTTCCCACGACGGGAGCGCCGGGCCTTGCCGCTGCGGAAGATCGAGTCGCCGGAGCCGCTGGGCGAAGCCGCCTAGGCTTCGACCCCCAGGATCCAGCCTTCCTCGGCCTCGGCGTCCGCCACCACGGCCGGATCGGCGGTCTTGGAAGGGGCGAAGATCGCCCCGAGCTTGCCCGCCTCGTCCAGCTTGGCGAAGTGCTCGGCGGTCACCCGCACCTGGGCCTGGTCCTTGACCTCGCCGGGCAGGGGCTGGGCCTTGTACAGACTGGGATAGACCTCGGTGACCACGACCTCGACGCCGTCCAGGTCGGCCTCGGTCAGGGCCTTGAAGCCGGTCTCGAAGGGATAGGCCTTCACCGCCTCGCCCCGCGCCAGCTTGAGCCGGCGGACCGCCGGGATGCCCAGGATCGCCTGACCGCCGACAGAGCCATTGTAGTAGAGCTTCCAGATCGACGCGGCGCCCTTGGCCGCCAGGTCGGCGTGACGGAACTCCGGCAGGTCGTCCGCCTCATGGGCCCGTGTCCGCTTGGGCTGCAGGGTTGTGAGCGCGTCCTTGGGCGGGCAGCCCCAGAAGGGGAAGGGCCCGCCGGTCATGCGCCGGTTGATCTCGGAGCCCACGCCGAAGCGGTTGTTCGTGTTGTCGGCCTTGTCCTTGACCATCTTGTCGAGCTGGTCCCAGACCGCCCGCCAGGGCTGCTCACCGGCCAGGTTCAGGGCCTTGGCGAAGCCGCGGGGAAAGCCCAGCGGGAAGTCGAACCCCACCAAGGCGCGCTCCGAGCGCTTCTTGAAGTCATCCAGGATCGTGTTCAACAGCTTCTCGGCCTCTGCCCGGGTCGCCGGGTTGTGGCTCTCGAAGGTCAGGCGGAAGCGGACGTCGCGCTTGGCGACGCCGATCCAGACGGAATCGGCTCCGGTGGACGGCTTGGCCGCCGCGCTCCAGTCGACGATCACATAGGCGCTGAACAGGCGGGACAAGGGACAAGCTCCGGGGGAGGAAAGACGGGAGGCTTGTAGACCTTCCCTCTCGACCGGCCAACGGCGCAGGCGTTCACATCCCAGGTTCTTGCGGGATGGACAGCCCTTGTCGCCCCAACAGGGGCGGCGGCTCCTGCGGGTGATCCCGGCGATCACGGCGCGCGACCAGTGGCGCCAAGCGCCCGCAGCCTGTAAGCGCAGGCGAGCTTTCGGAGTGAGTCATGGCGGAAATCTTGCGGGGCGGCGTGATCGGGGCCGGCGTTTTCGGCGGCTATCATTCGCGCCAGTACGCCAACCAGCCGGGCGCGCGCCTGGCGGCGGTCTATGACCCGCACCATCTCGCCCGCGCCGAGGAGATCGCTCAGAGCCATGGCGGCCAGGCCTTCGCCGACCTCGAGGCCTTCCTGGCGTCGGTGGATGTGGTCACGGTCGCTTCGCCCGGCAGCTACCATGCCGAGGGCGCCTTGGCGGCGCTGGCGGCCGGCAAGCCGGTCTATGTGGAAAAGCCGCTGGCCGTGAACCTGCAGGACGCCGACAAGATTATCGGCGAGGCCGCCAACCGCAAGCTGGTGCTGGCGTGCGGCCATCAGGAGCGGGTGGTGTTTCAGGCCATCGGCCTGTTCGACGTGCCCGAGCAGCCTCTGCGGCTGGAGGCCGTGCGTCATGGCCCGCCGTCGGAGCGCAGCCTGGACGTCTCTGTGGTGCTGGACCTGATGATCCACGATCTGGACCTGGCCCTGTCGCTCAGCGCCGGCCAGCCCCTCGCCGTCGAGGCCACCGGCGTCCGTGACTTCAGCGGCGGCTGGGACCAGGCCCGGGCCGAGGTCAATTTCGACAACGGCTTCCTGGCGGTGTTCGACGCCTCGCGCATGGCCCCGGCCCGCAAGCGCACCATGAAGGTGGTCTATCCCTCCGGCGAGCTGGAGATCGACTTCCTGACCCGGGAGTTCCGCAACACCACCGGCTTTCCGCTCAATCCCGACTTCGCCGACACCCCGGGCGCCAAGGACCCGCTGGGGGCCAGCGTCGCCGGTTTCCTCGCCGCCGTGCGGGGTGACGCACCGCGGCCGGTCGTGACGGGGGAGGAGGCGGCTCGCGCCCTCGATGTGGCCCTGGCCGTCGAACAGGCGTTGGAGGACGCGGGGTAAGGAGGGTAGCCTGTCACCATACCCTTGGAGGAAGCCGCCATGTCCGACGCCTATGATTTCTCGTTCAAGTCTATCGATGGCGCGCCCCTGCCCCTGACCACCTTCAAGGACAAGGTCGTGCTGGTGGTGAACACCGCGTCCGCCTGTGGCCTCACCCCGCAGTACGAGGGGCTGGAAAAGCTTTACAGCGACTATCGCGACAAGGGCCTGGTCGTGCTGGGCGTGCCCTGCAACCAGTTCATGGGCCAGGAGCCGGGCACTGAGCAGGAGATCAAGGACTTCTGCGAGACCAAGTTCAACATCGACTTCCCGCTCACCTCCAAGGAAGACGTGAAGGGAGATACGGCCCATCCCTTCTACAAGTGGGCGCTGGCCGAACTGGGCGAGTCCGCCGACCCGGCGTGGAACTTCCACAAGCTGTTGGTGGGCAAGGACGGCAAGCTGATCCGCGCCTTCGGCCCCCGCACCGAACCGCAGGCCGATGAGATCACCGCGGCGGTCGAAGCCGCACTCTGAAGATCGCTGTCGGCTCATGACCAACGAGGTTTCGCCGTCCGAGGCGGTGACGGACGATCTCAACGAGGCGGTGCGGCTGCATCGGCTGGGCAGGATGGAGGAGGCGGAACTGCTCTACCGCTCGGTGCTGTCGCGCCTCCCCGTCCACCCCTATGCGATGCTCAATCTGGGACTGATCCTCAAGGCGCGAGGGCAGTTCGAGAACGCCCTGGGGCTCTGGCGGACCGCGGCCATCAACAACCCGAACAATGGCGGCCTCCCGCTAGCCTCCGGAAAAGTGTTGGCCATGCTCGGCCGGCTGACCGAGGCTCTCTCAGCCTTCGACCAGGCGCTCAAGATCGCGCCGGCCGATTTCGACGCGCTGAACTGCCGCGGAAATGTCCTTGCCAGGCTTGGCCGCCAGTCGGACGCCCTGGTCAGCTACGATCAGGCGCTCGCCGTCCAGCCGGACTACGGGCTGGCCCTTATCAACCGGGGCAACGTGCTGGGCTACCTCCGGCGTCCCGAGGAGGCCGTCGCCAGCTACCGCGAAGGCTTAAGGCTGCACCCCGGCAGTGTGGAGGCCCTGGGGCAGTTACTCCATCAGCAGCTCCAGGTCTGTGATTGGGCGGACTATGGGCAAACCCGCGCCCTGATCGCGCAACGGATCGGCGAGGGTGCGTCTGCCGACCTGCCCTTCAGTTTCCTGGCCCACAACGACGATCCCGCCGCGCAGCTCGCCTGCGCCCAAGTCCACGCCAAGGGGCGGTTCCCGGTTCGCCCCGCGCCGCTCTGGAACGGCGAGGTCTACCAGCACGACCGGATCCGGGTGGCCTATGTCTCGGCCGACTTCCGCAACCACGCGGTGGCGCACCTGATCGCCGGCCTGTTCGAACACCACGACAAGGCGAGGTTCGAGATCAGCGGCTACGCCCTGGGCCCGCCTTCTGACGACGCCCAGCGCCGGCGAATCCGTGCGACCTTCCCGGTCTTCCATGATGTCTCGCGGCTCAGCGATCTGGAGGTGGCCCGCATGATCCGGGCGGCGGAGACCGATATCGTCGTGGACCTGACCGGCCTCACCACTCATTGCCGCCCAGGTATCTTCGCTCACCGACCCGCCCCGCTACAGATCAACTATCTGGGCCATCCCGGAACCCTGGGGGCCGACTTCATCGACTACATCCTGGCCGATCGGCACGTCATCCCGCCGGGCTCCGAACGGTTCTACAGCGAGCAGGTGATCCGCCTACCGCACAGCTATCAGGTCAACGATCACAGCCGGGCCGTGCCGCCCGAGACGCCGACGCGGCGCGAGGCCGGTCTGTCGGATGCCGGCGTCGTCTTCGCCTGCTTCAACGCGACGTACAAGGTGACCCCGGCGGTGTTCGGCGTCTGGATGCGGCTGCTGAACAAAGTCCCGGCCAGCGTGTTGTGGCTGCTGGAGTCCAACCCGGCGGTGGTCCGGAACCTACGGGCCGAGGCGGAGGCGCGCGGGGTGTCGGGCGACCGCCTGGTGTTCGCGCCGAAGATGTCGTCGGGCGATCATCTGGCCCGCCATCGACTTGCCGACCTCTTCCTCGACACCCTGCCGTACAACGCCCACACCACCGCCAGCGACGCCTTGTGGGTCGGCCTGCCGCTGGTCACCTGCGCTGGCCAGGGCTTCGCCGCGCGGGTGGCCGCCAGCCTGCTGGAAGCGGTCGGCCTTCCCGAGCTGATCACCGAAAGCCTGGAGGCCTATGAGGCCCTGGCGCTGGAGCTGGCCACCCAGCCGGCGCGGCTGGCCGACCTCAAGGCCCGGCTGGCCGCGAGCGTCGAAACCGCGCCTCTGTTCGACACCGACCAGACCCGCCGCCACATCGAGGCGGCCTATACGACCGTATGGGAGCGTCAGCAGCGCGGCGAGCCCCCGAAAGCCTTCGACGTCGAACCCTAGTCCTCGACGATGCGGCTGTGCTTGCGCGTGTCGCGCATGAAGACATAGACCAGCAGCGAGACCCCGATCACCACGGTGACGTAGGTGAAAAACCAGGTCTCGTGACCCTTGGACTTGAACCACAGGGCGACATATTCCGCCGTGCCGCCGAACAGGGCGTTGGCCAGGGAATAGGGTAGGGAGACCCCCAGCGCCCGCACCTCGGTGGGGAAGAGTTCGGCCTTCACCACTCCGTTGACCGAGGAATAGGCCGCCACGATCAGCAGGGCGCCGGCCGTGATCCCGAACGCCGCCAGGGGATCGCGGGTGACCGCCAGGGTCGAGAGGATCGGCCAGGTCAGGGTGACGCCAGCCACGCCGAAGGCGATCAGCAGCGGGCGGCGGCCGACCCGGTCCGACAGCATGCCAAGCAGCGGCTGGGCCAGCATGAACACCACCAGGGCGCAGGCGGTGATGGCTGTGGCGGTGTCCTTGGAGAAGCCCGAGGTGTTGACCAGGAACTTCTGGATGTAGGTCGAATAGGTGTAGTAGCCGAGCGTCCCACCGGCGGTCAGGCCCATCACCAGCAGGCTCTCCCGCGGGTGGGTGGTGATCAGTTTCCAGGTGCTGGCGCGCTCACCGCTGCGCGCATGGAACGACGGGGTCTCGTGCATCCCGCGTCGGAACCAGAACACCGCCAGGGCCAGGGCGCCGCCGATGAAGAACGGGACCCGCCAGCCCCAGGCCTGCATGTCCTCCTGGGACAGCAGAGCGCTCAGCACCAGCAGGGTGGCCACCGCCAGGAGCTGGCCGCCGATCAGGGTTGAGTAGAAGATTCCCGACCAGAAGCCGCGGTTGTCGCGCCCGGCCATCTCCGACATGTAGGTGGCGCTGGTGCCGTATTCGCCGCCCATGCTGACGCCCTGCAGGATGCGAGCGGTGACCAGGATCGCCGGCGCCCACGCGCCGATCGCCTCGTAGCCGGGGCAGAGCGCGATGATCAGGGAGCCGAAGCACATCAGGCTGACCGAGGCGACCATGGCCGCCTTGCGCCCCGCGCGGTCGCCATAGAGCCCCATCAGCCAGGCGCCCACCGGCCGGGCGAAGAAGCCGACTCCAAACACCGCGGCGGTGTTCAGCAGCTGGGCGGTCTGGTCGCCGTCGGGAAAGAAGACCTTGGCGAAATAGAGGGCGAAGGCGGCATAGACGAACCAGTCATAGGTCTCGACCAGGTTCCCGGCCGAGCCGGCGAGGATCGAGCGCAGCCGATCAGAGGCGCGCACAGGCGGCGCGAGAGGCGTCTCCGCCGGAATATCTATGGCCATGAACGCGCCCTCCCCAGAACGGCGCGGATACGACCCCGTTTCGGCGCGCAGTTCAACTAGGCGGTCTGGGCCACGGTCAGGTTGAGCTCGGCGATCATCTGGTCGCGAATCAGGAACTTCTGCACCTTGCCGGTCACGGTCATCGGGAAGGCGTCCACGAAGCGCACGTAGCGGGGGATCTTGTAGTGGGCGATCTGGCCGCGGCAGAAGTCGTGCAGCTCCTCCTGGGTGGCGGTTTCGCCGGGCCTTAGCCGGATCCAGGCGCAGAGCTCCTCGCCGAGGCGTTCGTCGGGGACGCCCACCACGGTGACGTCCTCCACCTTGGGATGGCGATAGAGGTACTCCTCGACTTCGCGGGGATAGACGTTCTCGCCGCCGCGGATGACCATGTCCTTGATGCGGCCGACGATGTTGCCATAGCCCTCGGCGTCGATCACCGCGAGGTCGCCGGTGTGCATCCAGCCCTCGGCGTCGATGGCCTCGGCGGTCTTCTCCGGGTCGTCCCAGTAGCCCAGCATGACCGAGTAGCCGCGGGTGCAGAGTTCGCCCGTCTGGCCGCGAGGCAGGGTGTTTCCCTCCAGGTCGACCACCTTGCATTCCAGGTGCGGTTGGACCCGGCCGACGGTGCCGACGCGGCGGTCCAGGGGGTCGTCCTGGGAGCTCTGGAAGCTGACGGGTGAGGTCTCGGTCATCCCGTAGGCGATGGTGACACTGCTCATGTGCATCCGGCTGATCACCTGCTTCATCACCTCCACCGGGCAGGGGGAGCCGGCCATGCAGCCGGTCCGCAGGGACGACAGGTCGTAGCGGTCGAAGTTGGGGTGGCCGAGGGTGGCGATGAACATGGTGGGCACGCCGTAGAGGCCGGTGCAGCGCTCGGCCTGGACGGCCTCCAGCACGGCTGTGGGGTCGAAGCCGTCGGAGGGATAGACCATGGCCGCGCCGTGGGTCAGGCAGCCCAGATTGCCCATCACCATGCCGAAGCAGTGGTAGAGCGGCACCGGCAGGCAGAGGCGGTCGCCGGGTTTCAAGCCGATGGCCTCGCCGACGAAGAAGCCGTTGTTGAGGATGTTGCGGTGGCTGAGGGTCGCGCCCTTGGGCAGGCCGGTGGTGC
This sequence comes from Phenylobacterium sp., assembly GCF_030651185.1. GTDB lineage: Bacteria > Pseudomonadota > Alphaproteobacteria > Caulobacterales > Caulobacteraceae > Phenylobacterium. Next base: position 4,327 of record NZ_JAUSCJ010000017.1, on the reverse strand, counting down.
CGCTGGTGAACTGGATGTTGATGGGGTCGGAGGCCATCAGGGTCGGGGCGAGGGCGGCGAGCCGCAACATGTCGGCCGCCGTGGAGAGACCAGGAACGGCCTCGAAGGGCAGCCAGCCCGACCTGGGCGGGCCGCCGATCTGAATTACAGTTTTAAGTTGTGGAAGGCGGGTGGAGAGGATCTGGCCGGGTCGGCTGGCGCCGATCTCCGGCGCCAGGCTGTCGATCATGTCGGCGTAGAGGCTGGTCTTGAAGCTTTCGGCCGCCACCAGGGCCTTCACCCCCACCTTGTTCAGCGTGTAATCGACCTCGGATAGCCGATAGGCGGGGTTGATGGTCACCAGGATCAGGCCGGCCCGGGCGGCGGCGAACTGGGTCAGGGTCCACTCGGCGCGGTTGGGAGACCAGATTCCGATGCGGTCGCCGGGCGCGAGGCCCAGCGCCAGCAGTCCGGCCGCCATGGCCGTTGCGTGACCGTCGAGGTCCCGCCACGTCCAGCGGATCCCCTGGTGCACCGAGACCACGGCCTCCTGATCGGGCCAGCGGCGGGCGGCCTCGGACAAGGCCTGGCCGATGGTGTCCTCCCGCAGGGGCGGTGTTGTCGCTCCGCGCGCGATGGCGTCGTCCATGTTGGTGTCCTCCCGGCGTGAGCTTCGCGCAAGTTAGCGCCCGTGACCATGCGGCCTTCCAACTGCCTTCGCCGACCGGTACGGAAGGGGCCAATTGAACGGAAGGCCGCCGCCATGACCCGCAAGCCCGATGGTACCTGGGACAAGTCGAACCTCCCCAGCCGCCACGTGACCGAGGGCCCGGCGCGGGCCCCGCACCGGTCGTACTATTACGCCATGGGCCTGGGCAGCCGCGAGATCGCCCAGCCCTTCGTGGGGGTCGCCTCCTGCTGGAACGAGGCCGCGCCCTGCAACACCGCCCTGATGCGCCAGGCGCACGCGGTGTCCGAAGGGGTGAAGGCGGCCGGCGCGACGCCGCGGGAGTTCTGCACCATCACCGTCACCGATGGCATCGCCATGGGTCACGAGGGCATGCGCTCGTCCCTGGTGAGCCGCGACGTCATCGCCGACTCCGTGGAGCTGACCATGCGCGGCCACGGCTATGACGCCCTCGTTGGCATCGCCGGCTGCGACAAGTCCCTGCCGGGGATGATGATGGCCATGCTGCGGCTGAACGTGCCCAGCGTCTTTCTCTATGGCGGCTCCATCCTGCCGGGGTCGTGGCAGGGCCGCGACGTCACGGTGGTGGACGTCTTCGAGGGCGTCGGCATGCACTCGGCCGGCAAGATGAGCCTGGAGGACCTGTGCTCCCTGGAGCAGCACGCCTGTCCGTCGGACGGCGCCTGCGGCGGCCAGTTCACCGCCAACACCATGGCCTGCGTGTCGGAGGCCATCGGCCTGGCCCTGCCGCTCTCGGCCTCCCTGCCCGCGCCCTATCTGAGCCGCGACGCCTATGCGGTGGCCTCGGGGGAGACGGTGGTGCGGCTGATCGCGGAGCAACTGCGGCCCCGCGACATCGTCACCCGCAAGTCCTTCGAGAACGCCGCCGCCGTCGTGGCCGCGACGGGGGGCTCCACCAATGGCGGCCTGCACCTGCCGGCCATGGCCCATGAGTGCGGCATCGAGTTCACCCTGCGCGACTTCGCCGAAATCGCGGCCCGCACCCCGCACATCGCCGACCTGAAGCCCGGCGGCCGCTTCGTGGCCAAGGACATGGGGGAGGCGGGCGGCATGCCCATGCTGCTGAAGACCCTGCTGGAGGGCGGTTTCATCCACGGCGACTGCATGACCATCACCGGCAAGACCATCGCCGAGAACGTCAAGGATGTGAAATGGCGCGACGACCAGGTGGTGATCCGCAAGGTCAGTGAGCCGCTCTCACCCACCGGCGGTGTGGTGGGCCTGTGGGGATCGCTCGCCCCCGACGGTTCCATCGTCAAGGTGGCCGGCATGACCAGCCACCGCAGCCATCGCGGGCCGGCCCGTTGCTTCGACGGCGAGGACGCCTGTTTCGCCGCTGTCGAGGCCGGCGACTACAAGGACGGCGACGTCCTGGTGATCCGCTATGAGGGCGCGCGCGGCGGTCCCGGCATGCGCGAGATGCTGTCCACCACGGCGGCGCTGTCGGGTCAGGGTCGGGGCGACAAGGTGGCCCTGATCACCGACGGCCGGTTCTCCGGCGGCACGCGCGGCCTCTGCGTCGGCCATATCGGTCCCGAGGCCCAGTTGGGCGGGCCCATCGCGCTGATCCAGGACGGCGACATCATCAACATCGACGCCGACGCGGGCATTCTCGACCTGGAGGTCGATCCCATTGAGCTGGAGAACCGCCGCCGCCACTGGGAGCCGAAGGTCACCAACTACAACTCCGGCGCCCTGTGGAAGTACGCCCAGATCGTCGGCCCCGCCCACAAGGGCGCGGTGACCCATCCCGGCGCGGCGGGGGAAACCCACGTCTACGCCGACCTGTGATGAAGACGCTCGGCCTGCTGGGCGGGATGAGCGCCGAGAGCACGACGCTCTACTACCAGGAACTCAACCGTCTGGTCCGCGAGCGGCTGGGAGGGCTGCACTCGGCGCAGCTGTTGCTGTGGTCGGTGGACTTCGCCGGCATCGCGGACCTGCAGGCGCGGGGCGAGTGGGCGCAGGCCGGGGCGGTTCTGGCCGACGCGGCCCGGCGGCTGGAGGGGGCCGGCGCGCAGGCCATCCTGATCTGCGCCAACACCATGCATCTGGTGGCCGATCAGGTGCAGGCGGCGGTGGGCGTCCCGGTGATCCATATCGCCGACGCCACGGCCGACGCGGTCAAGGCCGCGGGCTGCTCGCGGCCGCTGCTGCTGGCGACGAAGTTCACCATGGAGAAGGACTTCTACCGCGGGCGGCTGGCGGCGCGGGGGATCGAGGCCGTCGTTCCGGACCAGGCCGATCGCGACCTGTTGCACGCCATCATCTATGACGAGCTCTGCCAGGGGGTGATCTCGGCGGTGTCCAAGGCGCAGGTCCTGGCGATGATCGCCAAGGATGGCTCGGCCGACTGCGTGATCTTCGGCTGCACCGAGGTCGGGCTGCTGCTGGCGCCGGGCGACCTCGCCGTGCCGGTGGTGGATACGGCGCTGGTGCATGCGCGGGCCGGGGTGGATTTCGCGCTGGGGTAAACCAATACCCCGCTCACCCCGGCGAAGGCCGGGGCCCAGGTCGTAGGTCATGACCTGAGTCCAATGACCTGAAACGGTTGATGAATCTGGGTGACTGCTTTGCGCCGCCGCTTCGCGGTCCCGGCCTTGGCTGCTTCGCGCCGCCGCTTCGCGGTCGCCGGGATGAGCGGATTTGAGGATGGGCGGGCGTTTCTCCCCGCCCCGCCGATCAGGAGACCGCCGAGACCCCGAACAGGAAGGGGTGGGCGAAGACCAGGGCGACATAGACGACGATGGCCGCCAGAATCCGCCAGAGGCCGATCTCGCCGACCTTCAGGGACTGGCGGCCCGTCAGGATGGCGGCGAAGGGGATGTTGGAGGTCTGGGCGGCGAAGGGGGTCCAGGTGTCGCCCAGCGCCCGCTTGCGCTTGGCGTCGATGCTGGCCGTGCCGAACAGGGCCAGGACCAGCATGGACCCGAACAGGGCGATGCTGGCGCGGTCGCCGTTCACCAGCAGGTGGCCCGCCGCCCACAGGGCCACGCCCCAGAGGAAGGGGTGGCGGGTGACCCGCAGCATGCCCTTGACCACGTCGGGCCGCTGCAGAGCACCCTCCTGCTTGACGCTGGTGGGGTTGGGGGTGGTCAGGCCCACCACCACAAACAGGAAGGCCACGGCCTGGAGCGCGAGCTGGATCTTCCAGGTCAGGGGCGTGATGTCCCAGTAGGCGAGGTTCCAGTCGGCGTTGCGGCTGCCGGCGAAGGCCAGGCCCAGCCAGGCGAGGCCGGCCACCGAGGCCAGGGAGAAGAGGCCCATATAGGGCCCGTCGCCAATCTTGCCGGTAATGGCGTCGCGCAGGGGGGTGCCGGAGACGAGCAGGTGCAGCAGGACGAAGAAGAGCGCGGCGGCGAGCAGGCTGGTCATGAGAACCTCCCTCAAGGTGAGGGGAGGGTGGGGCTATGGATTTACGGTGTCAAGTTTAGGAATTCCTCCTCCGAGCCGGCCTGCGGCCTGGGGAGGAATTAGCGCTCGTCCTCGTCCAGGTCCTCGTCGTCCTCCCAGGGCGGGGGTTCGGCGCCGGCGCGGGGGGCGGGGGGCGGGAGTTCGGCCTGGGGCGGCGGCGGGGCCGGGGGCGTCGCCAGGGGGGCGGTCACGGCGGTGGCGGCGGCCGCGGCGGGGGTGAGGGCG
>NZ_JAUSCJ010000003.1 GCF_030651185.1 Phenylobacterium sp. | reverse complement strand
CATCCTTGGCGGGCTCGACCGGGCGAGTTCGGGATCGGCGCGTTTCCATGACCTGGAGCTGACCACCGCCAGCGACCGGGAACTTACCCGCTACCGGCGGGCCAGCGTCGGCTTCATCTTCCAGTTCTTCAACCTGGTCCCCAGCCTGACGGCGCGGGAGAATGTGGCCCTGATCACCGAGATCTCCCGCGATCCCATGCCGCCCGAGGAGGCCCTGGCCAGGGTCGGCCTGGCCGAACGGCTGGACCACTTCCCCGCCCAGCTCTCCGGCGGCGAGCAGCAGCGGGTCGCCGTGGCCCGCGCCATCGCCAAGCGGCCGGAGCTGCTGTTCTGCGACGAGCCCACGGGGTCCCTGGACAGCGAGAGCGGGGTCCGGGTGCTGGAGGCCATCGCCGAGGTCACCGCCGCGGTGGGGGCGACCACCATGATCGTCTCCCACAACACCTCCATCGGGGCGATGGCCGACCGGGTCATCCGCTTCCGCGACGGCCAGATCACCGAGGCGGCCGCCAACCCCCACAAGATCGCGCCGCGGGAGATGGCCTGGTGAGGCCCGTTCCCCTGGACCGCAAGGTGCTGCGCGACCTGTGGCGCATGAAGTGGCAGGTGCTGGCTATCGCCTTGCTGATCGCCTGCGGGGTCTCCGTGGCGGTGATGTCCTTCTCCGCCCAGCGGGCCCTGGCCACGGCCCAGGCCGATTTCTACGAACAGACCCGCTTCGCCGACGCCTTCACCCAGGCCAAGCACGCCCCCCTGTCCCTGGCCCGCGAGCTGGCGGCCGTCGAAGGCGTCAGCGCCCTGGACGTGCGCATCGCCGAGGTGGGGCTGATGGACCTGCCGGGCCTGGCCCGCCCGGCGACGGCCCGACTGATCGCCCTGCCACAGGACGAGCGAAGCGCGCTCAACGGGATCGTGCTGGTTCAGGGGCGGCTGCCAGATCCAGCCAGCATCGACGAGGCGGTCGCCCTGCAGACCTTCATGACCGCCGCCCACCTGCATCTCGGACAGAGGCTGAGCGCTGTGGTCGGCGGGCGGACCTTCGACTTCAAGATCGTCGGCGCCGCCCTGTCGCCGGAGTACGTCTATGTTCCGGCTGCGGAGTCCTTTATGCCCGACGACGCCCACCAGGGGGTGCTGTGGGCGCCGCGGCCCGCGGTGGAGCGGGTGGCCGGCATGTCGGGGGCCTTCAACAGCGCGGCCTTCCGCCTGGCGCCGGGCGCCTCGGTCGCCGGTGTGCTGCAGGACATCGACCGGCTGCTGGCGCCCTATGGCGGTCGGGCGGCCTATGCCCGCGCCGACCAGCCGTCCCACGCCTTCCTGGACGCCGAGCTGAAGGAACTGTCGACCTCGGCCACCATCCTGCCGCCGATCTTCCTGCTGATCGCCGCGGCCCTGGTGCATCTGGTGGTCACCCGGCTGGTGGAGGCCGAGCGCGAGCAGATCGGCCTGCTCAAGGCCTTCGGCTATAGCGACCTGGAGGCGGCCTCGCCCTATCTGAAGCTGGCCGGGGCGATCGGCATGACCGGCGCCCTGGCGGGGGGCGTCCTGGGCGGCGCCCTGGGGGCGGCCATCGTCGACCTCTACCGGGACTATTTCCGCTTCCCTGTCCTGGAGGTGACCTTCCATTGGCCGGCCTTCGCCGGCGCCTCGGCGGTGGCCGTGGGGGCGGCCCTGGCCGGATCCTTGACGGCGGTGCGCCGCGCCGCGGCTCTGTCGCCCGCAGTCGCCATGTCGCCGCCCCGGCCCGCGGCCTATCGCGCCGGCCTGCTGGACCGCCTGGTGCGGGGCAAGGG
>NZ_JAUSCJ010000038.1 GCF_030651185.1 Phenylobacterium sp. | reverse complement strand
TCCACGGTGACGATCGTGCCGCCGCGGAGACCGAGGTCGAAGAACTGACCGTGCTCGGCCGGTTCATCCCCGACGTCATGCGTGAAACCTCCGAGGTGTCTTCGGTTCTCACCATCGAGGATCTGAAGCGCGCCGGCGACGACACCGCCGCGGTCGCCCTGACCCGCATGTCGGGGCTCAGCCTGGTCGGCGGGCGGTTCGTCTATGTTCGTGGCCTTGGCGAACGCTATTCGTCGGCCCTGCTCAACGGTTCCCCCCTGCCGAGCCCCGAGCCGCTCCAACGGGTTGTGCCGCTGGACCTGTTCCCCAGCAACATCCTGGCGAGCACGGTGGTCCAGAAGACCTATTCGGCGAGCTATCCCGGCGAGTTCGGCGGCGGGGTGATCGACCTGCGGACCATTTCCACCCCCGTCGAGCCCTTCTTCTCCATCGGCATGAGCGTCGGCGCCCACAGCGAGACCACCCAGAAGTCGGGTCTGACCTATTTCGGGTCCGACACCGACTGGACCGGCTATGACGACGGCGCCCGCGAAACGCCCGGCCCGCTCGCGGCGGCGCTCGCCGACCGCAAGCGCCTGACGGACTCCAACTTCACGCCGGCCCAGCTGCAGACCATCGGCCAGAGCTTCGTCAACGCGCCGATGAACCTGCTCCAGAAGAACAGCAACATCGACTTCGACTACAGCGTGGACCTCAGCGGCGGCCGGACCTTCGATCTCGGCTTCGGCACCCTGGGCCTGATCGCGGTCGCCGGGTTCGACAATTCCTGGCGCACCCGCAACGGCATCCAGCAGGAAGGTTTCGTTCAGAGCGGCAATATCGAGGTCCGCACGGACTACGACTATAGCTCGACCCAGAACGACATCGTTCTCAACGGCCTGCTGGGCGCGAGCCTCCAGTGGGGCGACCACGAGGTCAAGTGGACGAACTTCTACGTCCACTCCACCACCAAGGAAGCCCGCAGCCGGGTGGGCTATGACGATCTCGCCGGGGCCAATGTCCGCGACGACTACACCGAGTGGTTCGAGCGCTCGCTGATCAACACCCAGCTGGTGGGGACCCACGAGTTCGGGGCGTTGGAGATCGACTGGCGCGCGGCCCTCGCCCGCAGCACCCGCGACGCGCCCTATGAAAAGGG
>NZ_JAUSCJ010000033.1 GCF_030651185.1 Phenylobacterium sp. | reverse complement strand
AAGCTTGACTGTATCGCAACTGCGAAATGATTTTGACGGGCGTTGCAAAAATACGCCCCCAACTTGCAGCGAGAGGGACTAGAAGCCCGACAACTATTCGGTTTGTCCGGATGAACTTGGGGTTTCCAAATGCGCCACCGCTCTCTGCTCTTCGCCGCTGTCTCCGCCGCCGCCCTCTGGGCCGGCGCCGCCACGGCGCAAACCTCCGTTTCGGCCTCGGGTGAGGCCAATGTCGAGGAATTGGTGGTCACCGGCACTCGCACCATCGGCCGCTCGCGGCTGGACACCCTGGCCCCCGTCGATGTCATCGGCGCCGAGGCCATCAGCCGTCAGGGCGCGTCGACCGAACTGGCCCAGGCGCTGGCCAACCTGACGCCCGCCCTGGACTTCCCGCGCCCGGCCATCACCGACGGCACCGATCACGTGCGTCCGGCCACCCTGCGGGGCCTGGCGCCTGACCAGACCCTGGTCCTGGTCAACGGCATGCGCGGCCACGTCTCGGCCCTGGTGGCGGTGAACGGCTCCATTGGCCGCGGCTCGACGGCCTTCGACCTCAACACCATCCCCACCGTCACCGTCGACCGGGTCGAAGTCTTGCGGGACGGCGCCTCGGCCCAGTACGGCGCCGACGCCATCGCCGGCGTCATGAACATCCGCCTGCGCGAGGCCGCTTCGGGGGGCGGCGCCACCTACAACTACGGCGTCTACAACACCACCGTGCGTACCGCCCGGGGCAAGCGCGACGCCCATGACGGCGTCACCCAGTCCTTCGCGGCCTGGCAGGGCTTTGGCCTTGGCGACGACGGCTTCCTGACGGTGTCGGGCGAATACGTGAAGCGCAACGCCACCAACCGCTCCGACTATGCCGACCGCGTGGCTCTGCCGCTCTACAACGCCGGCCGCATCATCGGCCGCTACGGCGACCCGAAGGTGGAGAGCTACACCCTGTTCGCCAATGCCGGCCTGCCCCTGAACGACACCTGGTCGGTCTACGGCTTCGCAGGCTACCAGCACCGCGACACCAACGCCGCGGCCACCGCGCGCGCCTACAACAACGCCAACAACGTGGCGGCGGTCTATCCGGGCGGCTTCCTCCCGCAGATCGAAACCGAGATCAAGGACATCACCCTGCAGGGTGGGATCAAGGGCGAGGCGGCCGGTTGGAACGTCGACCTGTCGGCCAACTACGGCAAGAACGAGCTCGACTACACGGTGGTCAACTCGATCAACGCCTCCTATGGCGCGGCCTCGCCGCGGACCTTCAAGGCCGGCTCGCTGGAATACAGCCAGTGGATCGTCGACCTGAACCTCTCGCGCACCTTCGATGTGGGCCTGGTCGAGCCGCTCAATGTGGCCGGCGGTCTTGAGTATCGCGACGAGTCCTTCGGGATCGGCGCCGGCGAGGCGGCCTCCTACACTGTGGGTCCCGATCCCACCAAGGCCGGCGTCTCCCAGGGCTTCCCGGGCTTCCGCCCCGCCAACGAGGTGGACGTCTCGCGCCACAACTACGCCGCCTATGTCGACATCGAAGGCAAGCTGACCGAGAAGTTCGGCTTCGACGTCGCCGGCCGCTACGAGGACTATTCGGACTTCGGCGGCAAGGGCACGGGCAAGCTCGCCCTGCGCTACGACTTCAACGAGGCGTTCGCCCTGCGCGGCGCGGTCTCCACCGGCTTCAAGGCCCCGGCCCTGCAGCAGCAGTACTTCACCTACACCTCCACCAACAACGTCCTGGTGGGCACGACCTTCCAGCTGATCGAGGTCGGCACCTTCCCGGTGTCCAGCCCCGTTGCCCGCGCCCTGGGCGCCAAGCCGCTGGAGCCGGAAACCTCGGTCAACTACTCGCTCGGTATGGTCTATCGCGCCGGGGCCTTCGAGCTGACGGTCGACGCCTACCAGATCGACCTGGAAAATCGCATCGTCCTGTCGGAGAACCTGCCCAACACCAACACCCCGGCGGCGACCTCGGCGGCGATCACCGCCCTGCTGACCCCGTTCGGCGTCAGCGCCGCGCGCTTCTTCATCAACGGGGTGGACACCACCACCAAGGGCGTCGACGTGGTGGCCCGCTATCGCTTCGACCTGGGCGACAGCCGCCTGGACCTGACCGCGGCGGCCAACTTCAATTCCACCGAGGTGACCAAGACCCCGGCCCTGCCGACCCTGTCGGCCCTGCCGCAGCCGGCCTTCCTGTTCGATCGGGCCAATCGCCTGAGCTACGAAGAGGGCACGCCGGAACGCAAGCTGGTGTTCGGGGCCGACTGGACCCGCAACAACCTGGCCATCAGCACCAAGGTCACCGACTATGACGGCGTGCTGTCGCCCAGCAACAACCCGGCCTTCGACATCGGCACCGGCCGCGCCACCCTGGTGGACCTGGAGGGGCGTTACACCTTCCCCATGGGCGTGACGCTGGCGCTGGGCGCCAACAACATCCTCGACGAGTATCCCCGCTCGACGCCCACCAGCATCAATGGCGCCACGGGGTCGATCGGCTTCCCGGGCTACTCGCCCTTCGGCTTCAACGGCCGCTTCCTCTACAGCCGCCTGAGCTACAAGTGGTAGCCGACAGCCTTCGCTAAACGATTGGACGGCGCGGCGTGAGAACGCCGCGCCGTTTTCGTATCGGCGGCAGAGCAGTCAAGACACCGGTGTCATTCGCCGGAGAGACTCGTGATGCCGGCGCAGCTCCTGTAAATCCTGCGTCTGGTAACCGTCATTTTGTCATATTTATAAACCTCAAAAAGGGTGGCCATTTGCGGCTGACCCTGCGTAAGAGGCGGCTTAACAACAGATTTCGGCGCCGCTTTTGCTTTGGCGCTCTCGCCATTTAGAATTTGGTTCATTAGGGATCGGACCCATCTTGGGGCGCTGAAGCGCCCGGGGCCGGCTGGGAGTTTCTGCTTTGACCGCCACCACGTCTATTCCGGGGCTTTTCCCCGCACCGACCAAACACGCCAAGCTCATCGCCTGGGTGGAGCAGACCGCGGCCCTGACCCAGCCTGACCGCGTCCACTGGTGCGACGGATCCGAAGCGGAATGGACCGCGCTGACTTCCGAACTGGTGGCCGGCGGCACCCTGAAGCCGCTGAACCCGGCCAAGCGCCCCAACTCCTTCTTCGCCGCGTCCGATCCCCGCGACGTCGCCCGGGTCGAGAGCCGCACCTTCATCTGCTCGGAGAAGGAAGACGACGCCGGCCCCACCAACAACTGGCTCGACCCCACCGAGATGCGCGCCGACCTGCAGGACCTGTTCAAGGGCTGCATGAAGGGCCGCACCATGTATGTGGCCCCCTTCAGCATGGGCCCGCTGGGCTCCAAGATCAGCCAGCTGGGCGTGGAGATCACCGACAGCGCCTATGTGGCCATCTCCATGCGTGTCATGACCCGCATGGGCGCCGGCGCCCTGCAGGAACTCGGTGAGGACGGCTTCTTCGTGCCCGCCCTGCATTCTGTGGGCATGCCGCTGGCCGACGGTCAGGCCGACGTCGCCTGGCCCTGCAACGAGATCAAGTACATCGTCCACTTCCCCGAAAGCCGGGAGATCTGGTCCTACGGCTCGGGCTACGGCGGCAACGCCTTGCTGGGCAAGAAGTGCTTCGCCCTGCGCATCGCCTCGGTGATGGCCCGCGACGAGGGCTGGTTCGCTGAGCACATGCTGATCCTCAAGCTGACCTCGCCGCAAGGCGTCGCCCGCTATATCGCCGCGGCCTTCCCCAGCGCCTGCGGCAAGACCAACATGGCCATGCTGCAACCGACGCTGCCCGGCTGGAAGGCCGAGACGATCGGCGACGACATCTGCTGGATGCGTTTCGGCGACGATGGCCGGCTCTACGCGATCAACCCGGAGGCCGGCTTCTTCGGCGTGGCGCCGGGCACGGGCGTGGAGACCAACAAGAACGCCGTGGACTCGCTGCATTCCAACAGCGTCTTCACCAATGTGGCGCTCACCGCCGACGGCGACGTCTGGTGGGAAGGGCTCACCGACACACCGCCCGAAAACCTCACCGACTGGAAGGGTCGTCCCTGGTCGCCCGAGAGCGGCGAACCGGCCGCCCACCCCAACGCCCGCTTCACGGTGCCCGCGGCCCAGTGCCCAGTGATCGCGCCGGAGTGGGAAGACCCCAAGGGCGTGCCGATCTCGGCCATCCTGTTTGGCGGCCGCCGGGCCAGCGCCGTGCCGCTGGTGACCGAAGCCTTCGACTGGGCCCACGGCGTCTTCCTGGCCTCCAACGTGGCCTCGGAAGGCACGGCGGCGGCGGAGAACAAGATCGGCGAGCTGCGCCGCGATCCTTTCGCCATGCTGCCGTTCTGCCGCTACAACATGGGCGACTATTTCGATCACTGGCTGAAGATGGGCGCCAAGGCTGACGCCTCGAAGCTGCCCCGCATCTACTTCGTCAACTGGTTCCGCAAGGACGAGAAGGGCAAGTTCGTCTGGCCGGGCTACGGCGAGAACAGCCGGGTCCTGAAGTGGATCGCCCAGCGCCTGGACGGCGAGGCCGCCGCCACCGACACCCCGATCGGCCGCGTGCCGACCGTGGAAAGCCTGGACCTGTCGGGCCTGACCCTCTCGGACGCCCAGCTCGACCTGCTGCTCACCGTCGATCCGGCGGTCTGGCAGGAGGAGGCGGCCCTGATCCCGCCGGCTTACGAGAAGTTCGGCGCCCACATGCCCAAGGCGCTCTGGGCGCAGTACGAGGCCCTGGTCAGCCGCCTGGCCCAGGCCGCCCGCCCGGCCATGATGCTCGCGGAATAGGGTTGAAGGCGGGGCGCGCGCGATGACCATACCGCCCCGCCGACCGCGCCTGGCGATCTTCGGCGCGGGTCCGGCCGGCTCCGCCTTCGCCCGCCAGTTCGCCCTGCTGCCCTTTGAGGTGGAGGCCTATGACACCCGGCCCCATAACGCTGACCACGCCACCATCCTGACCGAGGATGAGCTGGTGGAGGTGGCCGGTTGCCTGGACGAGGGCGACTACGCCCTGATCGCCAGCGCCAGCCACGAGCTGGACGGACGGGTCGCCCAGGCGGTGCTGTCGGCGGGCCGGTTCCGCTACTGCGGCATGATCGGCTCCCGCAAGAAGCGCGACGAGATCCTCGCCAGCCTGACGGCGGCCGGGCTTTCCGGGGAGCAGATCGCGCGCCTGCAATGCCCCATCGGCATCCCCGAACTCCACGGCCGCGCCCCGGAGGTGATCGCCGTCTCCGTCGCCGCCCAGGTGCTCCAGGTCCTGCAGGACGACGAGGCCTAGGCCCGCCGTCCCGCCGGGCCGGATCAGAGTCCCGCCAGCGCCTGGTCCAGGTCGGCGATGATGTCGTCGATGTGCTCCAGACCCACCGACAGCCGCACCACGTCGGGCCCAGCGCCGGCGACGATCTGGGCGGCTTCCTCCAATTGACGGTGTGTGGTGGAGGAGGGGTGGATGATCAGGCTGCGGGTGTCGCCGATATTGGCCAGGTGGGAGAACAGCTTGACCGAACTCACCAGCTTCACGCCCGCGGCGTAGCCGTCCTTCAGGCCGAAGGTGAACACCGCCCCGGCGCCCTTGGGCGCGTAGCGCTGGGCCAGGGCGTGATAGCGGTCGCCCGCCAGGCCGGCATAGGAGACCCAGGCCACCTTGGGGTGGGCCTGCAGCCATTGCGCGACGGCCAGGGCGTTCTGGCAGTGCCGATCCATCCGCAACGGCAAGGTCTCGATCCCGGTGAGGATCATGAAGGCGTTGAAGGGCGAGATGGCGGGCCCGAGGTCGCGCAGGCCGAGCGCGCGGCAAGCGACGATGAAGGCGGCCGGGCCAAAGGCTTCGGTGAAGACCTTGCCGTGGTAGCTGGGATTGGGCGTCGAGAGGTAGGGGTACTTGCCGCCGGCCGCCCAGTCGAAGCGGCCGCTGTCGACGATCATGCCGCCGATGGAATTGCCGTGGCCGCCGAGGAACTTGGTCAGGGAGTGGACCACGATGTCGGCGCCGTGGGCGAAGGGCTGGCAGAGATAGGGCGAGGCCAGGGTGTTATCGACCACCAAGGGCACGCCCGCGGCGTGGGCGGCGTCGGCGATGGCGGCGATATCGGAGACCACGCCGCCGGGGTTGGCGATGGACTCGATGAACACCGCGCGGGTCTTGTCATTGATCGCCTTGGCGTAGTCGGCGGCGTCGTCGGTGTCGATGAAGGTGACGCCCCAGCCCATCTTCTTGAAGCTCTGCGAGAGCTGGTTGATGGAGCCGCCATAGAGCTTGCGCGACGCGACGATGTTGCAGCCGGGCTCCATCAGGGTGTGGAACACCAGGAACTGGGCCGCATGGCCGCTGGCCACCGCCAGGCCCGCGACCCCGCCCTCGAGCGCGCTCACCCGGGCCTCCAGCACCGACTGGGTCGGGTTGCCGAGACGGGTATAGATGTTGCCGCCGGCCTCCAGGTTGAACAACGCCGCAGCGTGGTCGCTATCGTCGAAGACATAGGACGCCGTCTGATAGATCGGCGTGATCCGCGCCTTGGTGGTGGGATCGGGCGTGGCGCCGGCGTGGATGGCCAGGGTTTCGGGGCGCGGGGCGGCAGGGTCACTCATCGGGGTCTCGGTTCCTGGGCGTTCAAGAGGGCTCCACCCTTAGGGCGCCGCGCGCCACGGGTCATCATCGTCACGGCGCCGAATAGGATGGCGTCCCGCAGGCTGCTGACGCGCTGCGACAACGCGCTGCAGCCGGTCCACCGGTCGGATGAACGCCGAATTAATGATCCTGATCATAGACTTGCTGAGAATTGGGAAGGGATGGCGTAAGGGTGCCGGCAAATCTAACTCCGCCGCGCGGGCTGGCCTTCGGCCTGGCGAGTTCTCAGCCGGTCTTCGAGCGCGCAACCGACTTGGCTGTGGCGATGTTCGACGGCTATGCCGCCGCCCTGGCCATCGTCCACCAGGGGCGTATGTGGCGTACCCGCGACCCGGAAGGGCGGCTTCCCAAGACCAGTGTGCTGGCCGAGCAGGTGATCGGCTCGGGCGCGCCGCTATGGGTCGAGGACCTGACCCAGCATCCTCTGTCAGCCAACCATGGTCTCGTGGCGGGAGGCGGACATCTGCGGTTCTATCTCGGCGTGCCGATCCTTGGTCGGGACGGCGCGGTGATCGGCGTGCTGTCTGTGGTGGGCCTGCATGCCAAGATCTTCGACCCCGCCAAGCTGCGGATGCTGGAGCAGCTCGCGGAGTTCGTCGCCGACGAGTGCTTCCGTCAGCGCGGCGCGCTGGAGCTTGAGGAGACCCAGTCGGTCCTGTCGGCCTTCGTCAAGGCGGTGCCTGCTTCCCTGATGGTGTCTGATCGCGAGTTGCGCGTCCTGCAGGCCAGTCCGCTTTGGCTAGAGACCTTCGGCTTGACGCTTGCGGAGGCCCGCGGACGCAGCATCTTCGACATCGCGCCCGGCTATTTTGAACCCTTCCGCCGCGCCTACGAGCGATGTCTCGCCGGTGAGAGGGTGCATGGCGATCGGGTCCCCAGCCCGGGGACCAACGACGCGGTGCGTTTCTTGCGCGCCGAGTTGACTCCCTGGCGCAACGCTCAGGGAGAGGTTAGCGGGGTCATCGTGGCCGCCCTGGACATCACCGAGATGGTGGAGGCTCTGGAGCGCACCGGTCGTTCTGAGCAGCGGCTGAAACTCGCTGTGGAGATCGCCGACCTGCACGTCTGGGAGATCGACTACACGACGATGACCTTGGAGACTGACGGGGCCACCGAGACCTTCTTCGACCAAGACGTCGACACCAACGCCTTCATCCGGGACACCAACATCACCATCGATCCGCGCGATCGCGCCCGGATCGGCGAGGAATGGACCCACGCGGTAGAGCACGATCTGCCTTTCCGACCGGAGTACCGGATCAACCGGACGGACGGCAAAGAGGTGTGGGCCAATTGCACGGTCAAGCTCATCCGCGACGCAGACGGCAACCCCAGCCGCCTGATCGGGGCGATGCAGAACATCACCGAGCGGAAAGCTTCTGAAGCCCTGCTGCTGCAGGCCAAGGAGGAGGCCGAAGCCGCCAACCGCGCCAAGAGCAGCTTCCTGGCCACCATCAGCCATGAGATTCGCACCCCCCTGAACGGCGTGCTGGGCATGGCTCAGGTCATGGCGGCCGAGGAACTTTCGCCGCCGCAGCGGGAACGGCTGGGGGTGATCCGGCAGTCGGGCGAAACCCTGTTGGCCATTCTCAACGATGTCCTTGATCTCTCGAAGATCGAGGCGGGAAAGCTCGAACTGGAAATGGCCGAGTTCGACCTGGCCAGCCTGGTCACCAGCGCCCATGACGCGTTCTCGGGCATCTCCGAGCGCAAGGCGGTGGCCCTGGTCCTGGCCATCGCGCCGGAGGCGCGCGGCCGCTATGCGTCGGACCCCACGCGGCTGCGGCAGATCCTTTACAACCTGGTCTCCAACGCCCTGAAGTTCACCGACGCCGGAGAGGTTCGCCTGGCGGTGTCGAGGGCGCGCGAGGACGTGGTGATCGAGGTCTCCGACACGGGCCTAGGCATGGCGCCTGAGGTGCTGGACCGGTTGTTCCAGAAGTTCGTGCAGGCCGACGCCTCCACCACGCGGCGATTTGGTGGCACGGGCCTCGGATTGGCCATCTGCCGGCAACTGGCCGAACTGCTGGGCGGCGCGATCACGGTCACAAGCGTGGAGGGGCAGGGTTCGACGTTCCGCGTGGTGCTTCCCCTCGAGCGGATCGGCGACGAACGCCTTGCGCCGCCAGTGGTGGAGAGCGGCGGCGCCCCCATCTTGGAGGCCGAACGGCCATTGCGCGTCCTGGCGGCGGAGGACAACTCTGTCAATCAACTGGTCTTGAAGACCTTACTCCAACAGGTTGGCATCGACGCCCTCGTGGTGGGGGATGGCCAACAGGCCCTCGAAGCCTGGCGCGAGCATGACTGGGACCTCATCCTGATGGACGTCCAGATGCCCGTCATGGACGGCCCCACGGCGACGGGAGCGATCCGCGCCGAGGAGGCCCGCGCCGGCCGGGCGCGGACCCCGATCATCGCCCTGACCGCCAACGCCATGTCCCATCAGACAGCCGAGTACCTGTCCGCCGGGATGGACGGATTTGTCGCCAAGCCGATCGACGCGACCAAGCTGTTCCAGGCCATCGCCGAGGCGGTCGAGTCGGGCCAACCTCAGGCGGACGCAATCGCCGTCTGAGCAAGGCCAGCACCTCAGCCAGACCTTCGGCCGCCGCAAAGCCCTGCAGGTTGGCGGGACGGTGGTGGTGCCTGGCTGGAAGGGCGCCGATGTCCTGCCCAGCGCCGGCAGCGCCGCGGGGTTGGACCCTTGTCTCCACCTGGGGAGGCGCGACTTCGGGGCGCGGGTCGCCAATCAGGTGGCGCGCCGGCTGGTGATCGCGCCGCACCGGGCGGCCAGGCGCAGTTCATCGAG
This sequence comes from Phenylobacterium sp., assembly GCF_030651185.1. Taxonomy (GTDB): domain Bacteria; phylum Pseudomonadota; class Alphaproteobacteria; order Caulobacterales; family Caulobacteraceae; genus Phenylobacterium. The sequence continues at coordinate 51,128 of NZ_JAUSCJ010000033.1, read as the reverse complement.
CGCCCGCTGGCCCCCAGGGCTGGGGGCAGGCTGTCGCAGCTGATCGCCGAACTGCAGGAGGAGCCCCAGGCCTCGCCAAGCCTCCAGCAACTGGCGGCGCGCGCGGCGATGAGCGAGCGGACCTTCATCCGTCGCTTCAGGGAGACCACCGGGGTCGCCCCGGGGGCCTGGCTCGTGGCGGCCAAGGTGGATCGCGCCCGCGACCTGCTGGAAACCACCGATCTCAGCGTAGAGCAGGTCGCAGCCGAGAGCGGCTTTGGCGCGGCGACCACCTTGCGTCATCACTTCCGCCAGCGCCTCGGTCTCAGTCCCGCCGCTTACCGGGACCGCTTTGGAGCCTCAGGCTTCCCTCAACCCGGCGCCGGATCAGGTCTCTAAGACCCTTCCGGGTCCGCGCCCTGGTTCGGCCCGCAGCGAGAACGCCGGGTCCGACGCGGCCTTCGCCTTCGGGCTGGAGGCCTTTCTGGATGGGCTGGAGGTCAGGCCGGCGCGGACCAGGTCTTGAGGCCCAGCGTCTGTAGGACCCGGTCCACCTGGAGCTCGGTGGGCAGGGTGACGTCGACAGAGATGACGTCACCCTCGTCCCTGGGCGGCTCCAGGGTCGCGAGTTGGCTGTCCAGTATCTGGGGGCCAGCGAAGTGTCCGGTACGTTCGGCCAGCCGCCGATGCAGCACCTCGCGGTCGCCGGTCAGCCAGACGAACCGCAGGCCCGGCCGCCCGGTTCGAAGGCTCTCCCGGTAGCTCCGCTTCAGCGCCGAGCAGGCCAGCACGCACGGCGTGCTCTGCGCGCGGCGCTCGTCGATCCAGCGCCGCACGGCCGCAAGCCAGGGGGCGCGATCTGCGTCGGTCAGCGGCTCGCCGCGCCGCATCTTTTCCACATTGGCCGCAGGGTGCAGGTCGTCGCCGTCCAGCTGCGCCCAGCCCAGGCGCGCGGCCAGGGCCGCCATCAGGGTCGATTTGCCCACCCCGGATACGCCCATCACCACCACGACGGGGGCGGGGACTTGCGGGGCGAGCTGTGGGCCTGACATGCTGCAATTTCTGACACAGGGTCGGCCACAGGACGAGGTGCAGATGCCGGTGGGCGATGATGGGCCACAGACCCTGCATCAAGGGCGGGTGGGCCGTGGGTTCCAGATGGCCTCGGGTGGCTCGGTCGGCCAGCCGGGCAATCCGTTTCCCGCGAGCACGGTGAAGTTGCAGGCGCCCTTCTTCCGGGCGGCGGGTCTGGATCTGGCGGCTGAGGTTCCTGGACTGGTGTGGGGGACCATCAATGTCGAGCTTGGCTATGGGCTGCGACGCGCGGCGCCCGACATCACAGTCACGGATGTCGACTGGACGGCGGGGTTGACGGGATCGGGGCGTATCGCGCCTGAGACCTTCTCCTTCGTCCGCTGCCGGCTCACCTATGCGGGCCGCGACTATCCTGGCCTGATCTACCTGCCGCACCCGGAGACCAAGCCCTCCACCAACGCCCACCGATATGACGTCCTGGAGGTTCTGACCTGTCGCATCGAGGGGCTGGTCGACGGTCAGCCGGTCGCCGTGCTGTGCCGCGCCGACGCCTTTGAGCCAATGTCCCGTAACGGTCGGGAGGTGGGCGCGTCTCTCTGCTATCGCGGCAGGCGGAAGAGGCCCGCGCCGTAGACATCATCGCGGCCCGCGGGACCAAGGTCCTTGGCGGCTGCGGCGACGGCGGCCCGCATGGCTCCGGGATTGCGGGACGTGGCGCAGGCCGGCGTGCGCAGCAGGGCGCCGGAGACCAGGGCGGCGGCGAAGGAGGTGCCCGAGACCTGACGGTATCCGCCAGGGGCAGGCGTCGTCAGATCGACGCCGGTCGCCGCCACATCGACCTGGGGACCTGGCGTGGCGAAGGGATAGATCCGCAGGCGGTCGTCCACGGCGGTGACGCCAAGGACCGCGGGGTGCGAGGCCGGGAAGGGGATGCGACCGTTCTTGCCGCCATTGCCCGCGGCGGCGACGACGCAGACGCCCTTGAGATCCAATGCGCCGATCATGGCCTCCAGCAGGCGGTCGGGCGGCCCGCCGAACGACAGGTTCAGCACATTGGGCCGCAGCAGCGCCGCGGCCTCCAGCGCCTTGGCCAGGGTGCGGGTCTGGGAAAGCGGCGGGGCTTCGCCGACCGCGGGCTGGAAGGCCGCCAGGCTGACCAGACGAGCGCCCGCGCCGCTGCCGGGGATTGGCCCGCGCCCGACCATCAGGGCGGCGACCGCCGTGCCGTGTGCCCCCGGTGTCGAGGTTCCGGCGAACAGCCGTTGCTGCACGGCGGCGCCGGCGAACACCTCATGGTCCAGAGCCACCGGGGTATCGATCATCGCCACCAGACCGCTTGCGGGCTTTGTGATCTCCGCGCGGGTCAGGCCCTGCAGATCCAAACCCCTGGGCCAGGCGGCCGCGCCCATGCCCTGATACACATGGTTGGGCTGGGCCCAGGCGACGCCGGGCAGCCGGCTGAGGCGCAGGATCGCGGCGTCGGGGGTGTCGCCCGGAGACAGGGCCGCGGCCACCATCACCCGGCGCAGGCTCTCCAGCCGAACAGCCTCGATCAACATCACCCCACCCTGGCCCGCGATCGCCTTGGGGTCGGCCTTGTCGTCCCACAGGACGATGACCACCGTGTCGGGCGAGATCTCGGGCAGCGTCGCGTCGCGCGCCGCCTCGCCGGGGTCGCGGGGCTTGCGGGCCGGCAGGGTGAAGCTGAGGGAGATGCTTGGCGTGAAGCTCGGACCGGAACGGTCGGGGCCCCGCGTTGCTCCTCCGCCACCCGGTCGAGGATCAATCTGGGCCAGTTCGATTGCAGGGGAGGGGTTCTCGCGCGCCAGGACAGGCGGAGGCGTCAGGGGCAGGAGCGCCGCCAGGATCAGCAGGCCAGGGCGCATCAGTTGACCACCCCGGCGAAGGTCACCAGGCGCGAGGCCCGCAGGGTGGCGACCAGTTCGGCGCTGTCGGCGTCGGCGGGGACGTCGACCTCGATGGCGCCGCCGCGCGGGCCGCCCGACAGTGTCAGGTCGTGGACTTCCAGCAGCGCCTCGATCTGGGCCCAGCTCGCATCGGGGTCGAGCCGCAGCAGCAGGCGCCTGACGGCGGGTTTCGAAGGCTCGGGTCCGCCGAGGCTGGCATAGGTCTTCGGGCTCTGCGCCTGGTAGGCCAGGACGCCGGACTGAATGACCGCAAGGGCCAAGGCGGCGGCAAAGGCCCGCTTCCAGACCCGTGCCGGCGCGCCAATCCGGGCGCTCGGGGCCTGTGCCCGTCGGCCTGGGATCAGGCGGCGCAGGCCGGGGCGTGGGGCGTCGGCGTCGATCCGCCTCAGCAGGGCGTCCAGGCGCTCCGGGGTGGCGACCGGCCCGGCGATCTCAGCGCCGCCGCGGCGGACCAGGTCGGCGATGTCGCGGACCGCCTCAAGTTCAGCGCGCAGGTCGGGATCGGCCGCCAGGGCCGTCTCGATCCGCGCCCGCTCAGATTGGGGGAGGGTTCCGTTCACATAGAAGGGGAGCAGCAGGGCCAGCGCCGAACGTTCGTCATCAGCTTCGTCGCCATCCATGCTCGCGCCTCAGTTCGTCTGCAGCCGCTCCAACTGGCCTCGAAGCAATCGCCGGGCGTGAAACAGCCGGGTCTTGACGGTGTTTTCCGGACAACCCGCGATGACCGCGATCTCCGACAACGACCGATCTTCGAAATAGCAAAGCCAGACGACCTCCCTGTGCTGAGGACTTAGTCGCGCCAAGGCCCGGCGAAGTTCATCGGCGGCGGAGGTTTTCTCAGCGGTCGCTTCGGGCGTATCGGCTTCATCGGCCTGGCGATGCGCAAAGCCGCGGTCACCATCGGTGGGCAGGGGCCGCTCGCGGCGGCTGCGCAGCCAGTCGATGGCCTTGTTGCGGACGATGCGCCGAATCCAGCCATCGGCGCTGCCGTCGCCGGTGTAGCGCCCCGCCTCGCGCCAGATGTTGAGGAACGCCTCATCCACCACATCCATGGCGGCGTCGACATCACCCGCCAACAACGCAGCGGCGTATCGGATGAGGGAAGGTTTCGCGTGCAAGTAGAGTTGCGTGAAGGCCGCCCGGTCCCCCGCTGCGATCTGAGAAAGCGCCTCTTTCGTCAGCATAGCGTGCCCCGGAACATCGGCTCGCCCGTGGGCTGACCTTGTTCCCGCCTGAAATATATCCCCGTTTTTCTTTAGGGCTTGGGGCGGGAAGAGGCGCCTGTCATGACTAGTCTGTTCGGACCAGGCGAGGGGGCCTGGCTCACCGTTCGACGCAACTCATCTGGGGGGATGAAGTGCTCAATCAAGGTGATCATGATCGGCTGGTGAGCGGCTTCTATGCGGCCGCGATGGGCGAAATCACCTGGCGCGATAGCCTTGGGCAGGTCAACGCGCTGTTTGGCGGCGCCGCGACGGTGCTGAACGTCTTCGACTGCCAACACGCCCCGATCTCGCTGGAGGTCTACGGCCGGCCGGTCGATACGGCGTTGGAATACTATTCCGGCGAGATCCACGCCAACGATCCGCGGACGCCCTATCTCTACAACGCGCCTCCGGGCAGCATCTACTATGACCACATGCTGTACGATGTGGAGGAGATGGCTCGGGATCGCTGGTGTCGGGCCGCCGCGGACGCCATCGGGATCAGTTACAGCCTGGGCGTCATGCTGCGCCTGCCCAACGACGTCTTCGCCGCCGCGGCGGTGCTCACCTCCATGAGCCAGGGTCACGCCACGGAGGCCGCCATCGAGGCCTGGCGCCGGGTGGCGCCCCATCTTGAGCAGGCCTGCGCCCTCGGTCATGTGCTGGAAACCGGGGCGGCGACCCAAGCGGCCTTGCTGGAGGCCGTGTCCCGCAAGGTCGAGGGCATGATCCTGCTCAACCTGGCGGGCGGCGCCACCTTCATTAATGACGCGGCCCAGGCCATCCTGCTGGCAGACGACGGTCTGGCGCTCACCCAAGAGGGCTTTGTCGCGCGCCGGCGGCCCGAGACACGACGCCTGCAGCAGCTTGTCCACGGCGCCCTGGACGCGGCGCGCGGCGCGGGGAGTCCTGGGGGGCGTGTCCTCATCACTCGCCCGTCCGGGAAGCGGCCCTACGTCGTCTCCGTCATGCCGGCGCCCCCCACCGAACGGTTTCTGTCCGGTCATGCGGTCGGGTGTGTGGTCCATCTGCAGGACTTGGCCGACGTTGCGCTGCCCTCGCGGGCGACGCTCGGCGCGGTGTTCGGGTTGACCGACCGCGAGGCCGACCTGGCCATCGAGTTGGTCCGATGCGCGGGCCTTGAGCAGGCGGCGGCCAATGCGCGGATGGCGCACAACACCGCGCGCAATCACCTGCAGAGCATCGCGCGCAAGACCGGCGCGCAGGGGCAGACGGAGATTGTCCAGCTGCTCGGCCGGTTGCTATGACGCCTGCGCAACGAAAGATCCGCCGCCTTTGAACCCATCGCCCGGTCGCCACGACCTTGGCACAAGGCCATGCAGGCCAAGGGGTGGGATTGATCATGAGGCCTTCTAAACTAACCGCCGTGGCCCTGGCCGCGAGCCTGGTCCTGGCCGGGCCGGCCGCCGCCCAGAGCGTCGGCGCCTATGACGGGCTGAAGAAGACGGTCTCGGTGGACACCTTCCAGGCCGCCGACGCGGTGGGCGGGACCGTGACCGCCGACGGCATGACCGCGATGTTGACCGACGCCCTGACCCGCGATGGGCGCTTCGTGGTGGTGGAGAAGACCGGCGGCGCCGATTCCACGGCCCTGATCGCGGCCAGTGCTGTCGTGCGCGGCACGGTGACGAAATACGAGGCCAACGCCGGCGGCTCCAGCCTCGGGGTCGGGGGCCTGCCGATGGGCTCGATCTTCGCCGCGCGCGCGGGTCTGAAGAGCCAGAAGGCCGTGATGGAAATCTCCCTGCGGCTGGTGGACGCCGCCACGGGGCAGGTGATCTCCACCTCAAAGGCGCAGGGCTCGGCGTCGTCCTCGGCGATCGACGCCACACTGGTGGATTCAAACACCGGAGCCTCGGCCAATGCCGGCCGGTTCCGCGCGACGCCCATCGGCAAGGCCGGCGAGGACGCCATCGCCAAGGCCGTCGAACTGATCGCGGCCAGCATGCGAAATGTGCCCTGGTCAGCCCTGGTGATCGAGTCCAGCGGACCGACGATCTATGTCAACGCCGGCGCCGACCGCAGCGTTCAGCCGGGGACGCCGCTGCGTGTCTATCGCAAGGGGCGCGTGCTCACCGATCCCTCCACCGGCGTCGTGCTGGATGTCGAGATGCAGCCGATCGGCGCCATCCGCATCGAGCAGGTGCGCGAGCGTGTCTCGACCGCCGTGCTGGTCAGTGGCCAACCGCCGGAGCGCGGCGACGTCCTGAAACTCGACTGACCCGGGAGACCGGACTGACGATTTCATTGAACCCTCCGGGCCGCCGCAACGACCTCTCAACGGGACACCGAGCGGGCCCGAGGGCCGCACAAATCACAGGGATCGATCCATGAGAAAACTTCTCGCCGCCGCGCTGCTGATCGCAGGGCCCTTCCTCCTCGCCGCGCCCGCCAGCGCCGAGCCGCCGTTCAAGTTCGAGTACCTGCCCTCCGAGAAGTGCACCCTCTCGAAGGTGGAGGTGGAGGATCCGCAGTTGTGCCTTCACTTGATGCAAAAATTCCAGGACGATTGCACCAAGGTTGGTGGGACCAAGATGACCCACAGCGGCAAGGTTGCGTGCCGGATTCCGCGGCAAACCACGGTCAAGATCCCGCTGACCTCGACGGGTCCGACCTTCCCCGGCCCGGCCAAGACCATCAAGGACAAGACCCTCGGCGACGGCAGCCCCGGTCCCTATGACGGCGGCAGCGGCGCCGAAGCCAAGACTGCCGACAAGGGCAAGATCCCCAAGGGCTGCGTCCTGCGCCCCGAAACCTGCGCCGGGCCGAAATAGGCTTGGCAAGGCGCCGCGGGGAGCCCTGTTCCCCGCGGTGCCTATTCGCACCGCAGCGGCCGGCGACGAAATCCGCGGACCGCTTCCATCGGGCCGCCCTTGACCCGATAAGGGTCTCCATGCGGCTGATCGATCAGGACGAGGTGCGGGAACGGCTGACCTATGAGGTCGCCATTCCCATCGTGCGCGCGGCGATGATCGCGCTTTCAAGCGGGCAGACGCGGCAGCATCTGCGGTCCATCATCCCACTCGCCGACGGCCGGATGTTCGGGATCATGCCGGGTGCGCTTGGGGAGCGAGGCGCCTTCGGGGCCAAGCTGATCAGCATCTTTCCGGAGAACTTCGCCCTCGGTCAGCCGTCTCACCAGGGGGTGGTGATCCTGTTTGATCCCGACAGCGGCGCGCCGATCTGCGTGGCCCATGCCGGCGAGGTCACCGCGATCCGCACGGCGGCGGCCAGCGCCGTGGCCACCGGCGCCCTGGCCCGGCCCGAGGCGCGCCGCCTGGCGATCCTCGGCTATGGAGAGCAGGCCGAAACTCACCTCCGCGCCCTGCGCCATGTCCGCCCCATCGACCATGTCACCGTCTGGGGCCGCTCGCCGGAGCGGGCCGGGGCCTTCGCCGCGCGCATGGCCGCCGAGACCGGACTGCCGGTGGTGGCGTCCGTGGAGGTTGAGAGCGCGGTCGCCCAGGCCGACATCATCTGCACGGTCAGCGGAGCCCAGGAGCCGATCCTGAAGGGTGTCTGGGTCGCTCCAGGAACCCATCTCAACCTGGTCGGCTCGAGCCGACCGGGCCCCGTGGAGGTGGACGAGGACCTGGTGGCCGCCTGCCGGTTCATCGCCGACAGCCGCGAGGGCGTCTTGGCGCAGGGCGCGGAGTTCCTGAACGCCAGGGCTTCGGGCCGGGTCAGGGATGACCACGTGGTGGGAGAGATCGGCCAGGTGCTGTCGGGCGCTATCGCGGGCCGCCAGTCGGTCGAGCAGATCACCGCCTACAAGTCGCTCGGCCACATCGTCCAGGACCTGGCCAGCGTCCAGGCGCTGTTGTCAGGCCGGGCGTGAGCGGGCCGGCAGGAAGCCGGGCATCCGCAGCAGGCCCGCGCTGACCAGGGCCACCAGCAGGCCCACCGGGAAGATCTCCGCGGCGGTCATCGGCATGCGGTAGAGCGGGTTTTCATAGGCGCGAGCCATGGCCTGCATTTCCGCGGCGACCTTCGCGTATTCTGCGCCGGTGACGCCGGCGGCCCGCTTGGCGGCCAGGGTTTCGGCCACCATCTCCGGCATGAACCGGTAGCCGGTCGCCGCGAGATAGGCCTCCCACCCGGCGACATAGGCCAGCGACGCCACCACCGCGATGCCCAGCCCCATCAGGAAGGCGGTGCGGAACCTGATGACGCCGCCCAACACACCGTCCCGATACTGCTTCACCGCCACCAGGATCGAGGACAGGGCCACCAGCATGATCAGGTAGCCCACCAGCATGCTGCCGTGGCCATCGGGGGCCAGCATGATGCTGGTGACGATGCCGGTGATGGCGACCACGCCCGAGATCAGGCCGTAGGTCAGGATGGTGCGGGTCATGGTGTTGGCTCCCCTTGGCTTATGGGTGTGAGGATGCGCCGCCGCCCCGCTTCCGGCCATCGCCCAAAAGGGTGAAATCGTGCGGCGGCTCCCCCTGGCTCAGGGCAGCAGGTGCAGGTCGCGGGCCTTGCGCACCGCCTGGGTGCGGCGGCTGACCTCCAGTTTGGCGAACAGGTTGCCGGCGTGGGTCTTCACCGTATTGGGCGAGACCCCCAGGGTGCGGGCGATCTCCTTGTTCGACTGCCCGGCCGCCAGCCGCTCCAGAACCTTCACCTCCTGGCGAGTGAGGCCAAGCGAGGTCACGGCGGCGGTGTTGAGCTCGAAGGGGGCAGGGTGCTTGCGGGCGTTGAGCCTCCAGCCGACCCATAGGCCGCCGGCCGCGAAGGCCAGGCCGATCAGGGCGATGTAGATCTCCAAGGAAAACGCGCGGGCCAGGAACCTGTATTCCAGCCACTGCAGCGCAAAGGCGCCGGCGGCGAGAACCAGGGCCCACGGGAGGATGGCGCGAACCATGGCGCCTAGACGTGTGGCCGGGCAGGGTTGTGGCCGCCGCCCACATAGCCAAGGGCCGCGGCCTCGCGCACCGCCTGGGAACGGCCCACCACCCGCAGCTTCTGGGCGGCGTTCTTCAGGTGGAAGCGGACCGTCGGGGCCGAGATGTGGATCAGCTCCCCGATGTCGGCGTCGGTCTTCCCGGCGGCGGCCCACTTCAGGCACTGGATCTCGCGCCGGGTCAGGCGTGGCGCGTCGGCCTGGGGCGTGGCACCTTCCGCGTCATTGTAGGCGGCGATGAACTTCAGCGCTGCGGCATGCAGGTTCGGGGCGTGAGCCTCGAAGATCCGCGCCACGGGAACCGCGGGGTCGGGGGTCGCCCAGACCACGGCGCCGATAAGGCCGCCGGGCAGGTAGGTCGGCGCGATGATGGCGCCGGCCACCCCATGATCGCGCGCCGAGCGGTCGACGCTGATGGCCGTCAGCTGGGGCACGGGCCGCCAGGTCGCGAAGACCCCTTCGGCGTAATAGAAGGGCTCGGACACATAACGGGCGGCCAGGACGAAGGGCGTGCGCAAGGCAAAGCCCCGATCCTTCCAGTATTCCAGGGTCGGATCGACCCAGCGGAACAGGGACTCGGCGTAGGGGCGGCCGTCGCCCCCCAGCACGGGCTCGGGATTGGAGAAGTCGGCGCTCACCGCGATGAACGGCAGGCCGATCTCGGCGCCCAGGCGGGCGACCTCGTGGGCGTAGCCGTCGATCTCGGTCATCTGAGCGTCCATGCCGGGCAAGCTATCACTGACGATAGCTTGTGCGCGTCGTCCGATTTCGCAAGCCTGCAGACGCGCCGAACGGGGCGCGGGAGGGCCGCCCGATGAATCTCGACCTCAGCGCCGACGAACTCGCCTTCCAGGCCGAGGTGCGCGGGTTTCTGGCCCAGGTCCTGACGCCGGAACTGCGACAGGCCGGCAAGCGCGCCACCAGCGTCTTCATGGACAAGCGTTTCAGCCTGGCCTGGCAGAAGATCCTCCACGCCCGCGGTTGGGCGGCGCCCTCCTGGCCGGTGGAACATGGCGGTCCCGGCTGGGGCGTCATGCAGCGGGCGATCTTCGCGGCCGAGTGCGCGCGGGCGCATGCGCCCAGCCTCGCCCCCATGGGCCTGCGCATGGTGGGGCCAGTGATCATGGGACACGGCACGCCGGAGCAGAAGGCGCACTACCTGCCGCGCATCCTCTCGGGCGAGGACTATTGGTGCCAGGGCTATTCCGAACCCCAGGCCGGGTCCGACCTGGCCGCCCTGGCGCTGAGCGCGGTGTCCGACGGCGACGACTATGTTCTGACCGGGACCAAGCTGTGGACCACCCATGCCCACTGGGCCAACCGCATGTTCTGCCTGGTGCGGACCACCGCGGGCGGCAAGCCTCAGGCCGGGATCACCTTCCTGCTGCTGGACATGACCAGCCCGGGGATTTCCGTGGCGCCCATCGTCACCCTGGCCGGGGAGCACGAGGTCAACCAGGTGTTCTTCGATCAGGTCCGCGTGCCGAAGAGCGGCCGCATCGGGGCGGAGAACGCCGGCTGGACGGTGGCCAAGTATCTGCTGGAGTTCGAGCGCGGCGGCAGTTCCGCGCCGGGACTGAAGATCGCCCTGGACGCGGTGATCACCATAGCCAGGACTGAAGGCCTGATCGGCGATCCCGCCTTCCGCGCCAAGCTGGCCCGCGCGGGCTGCGCCCTGGAGGCGGTGGAGATGACCGAGCACCGCGTGATGGCGGCCCTGGCGGCGGGCAACAACCCGGGGCCCGCCTCCTCGATGCTGAAGACGCAGGGGACCGAGACCCTGCAGATGATCGACGAATTGGCCCTGGAAGCCGCCGGCCCCTACGCCGCCGTCGACCAGATCGAGGCCCGCGCCCCGGGGTCCAATCTCGACTGGGTGGGGCCGGAGCATTCCCTGACCACCACGGCCCGATATCTGAACGACCGCGCCGCCTCGATCTATGGCGGGTCCAACGAGATCCAGCGGGACATCATGGCCCGTCTCGTCCTCGGTCTCTGAGCCTTCCGCTACGGACCCTATCAGCTTCGATAGCTTGTGCGACGAGCCCGTCTTGGCGAGCCTCACCACCATGACGGACGCCCGACAGAAGGCGTCCGCACTTCGGGAGGGACGAGGCCATGACTAAGATTTCCACGCTGCGCGCCATGCTGGCCATGAGCGTTTCCACCGCGGCGCTGGGCGCCTATGCCCCGGCCATGGCCCAGGGCGCCGACGACACCACCATCGAGACCCTGGTGGTCACCGCCAACCGGCGTGAGGAGAGCGTCAACACCATCGGCATGGCCATCCAGGCCTTCCGCGGCGAGCAGATGCGCGAACTGCACGTCACCACGGTCAAGGACCTGGCCAGCGTGGTCCCCAGCTTCAGCGTCTCGCAGAGCTATCAGGGCGTGCCGACCTACACCCTGCGCGGGATCGGCTTCAACACCATCAACCTCTCGGCCACCTCGACGGTCGGCACCTATGTCGACGAGGTCGCCTACGCCTATCCGATGATGAACACCGGGCCGATGATGGACCTGGAGCGGGTCGAGGTGCTCAAGGGCCCGCAGGGCACGCTCTACGGCCGCAACACCACAGCGGGCCTGATCGACTTCGTCACCAACAAGCCCACCGAGGAATTCCAGGCGGGTCTCACCGCCGAGGTCGGCAACTATCGCACCCACAATTTCGAGGGCTATGTGAGCGGCCCGCTGGCCGAGGGGGTCCAGGTCCGCTTCGCCTTCCGCACCGACGACAGCGATGAGGGCTGGCAGGAGAGCAATACCCGCGGCGAGAAGCTGGGCGAGGTTCATCGCTACGGCTTCCGCGCCTCGCTGGCCCTGCAGCCGTCGGAGTCGCTTAGCGTCGACGCCTCGGTGACCGCCTGGAAGAACAAGTCCGACACCGTGGCCGCCCAGGGCATCGGCTTCACCCCGGCGACGGCGGCGAGCCCGTTCAATGCCGCCGGCCTCGTGACCTACATCGCCACCCACATGCCGACCGACGCCACCCAGGCCGACTGGGCGCCCTACGGCCGGCGCGCCACCGACGTCGGGACGGGCCTGGGGATCGGCGATCCGCTGCGGGAAAACAACGAGTTCAAGGCGGTGAAGCTGCGGATCGCCTACGACCTGGGCGAACACCTACGGCTGGTTTCGCTGAGTAACTACAACACCTTCACCCGCGACGCGACCTTCGACTGGAGCGGCGCGCCCTACGAAATCCTGGTCCAGAAGGCCGCCGGCAAGATCCGCTCGATCGCCGAGGAGTTGCGGCTGGAAGGCGAGACCGACAGCGTCAACTGGCTGGTGGGGGTCTATGTCGGCAAGGACACGCTGCTCGACTCAAACCGCACCCTGCTGGGCGACAACGCCAATGTCGGCACCATCCGGTTCTATACCAACAGCCTGCTGCTGACGCCGTTCAACTCCGGCGGCTATACCGCCCTGCAGGCCAGCCAGGCTTTCCGCACCTATCGCGACCAGGGCGACATCAAGACCACCACCCAGAGCGTGTTCGCCAACGCCGACTGGCAGATCAATGACCAGTTCAAGCTGACGACGGGCCTGCGCTACACCAAGGACAAGCAGGACTTCGCCGGCTGTTCGCGGGACTTCAACGGCAACATGTTGCCGAACGTGAACATCACCAACCGCTTCCTGTTCTCGGCGGTCCACGGGCTGGTGGCCCCGATCTCCCAGGGTGATTGCAACACCTTCGATCCCGCCACCCACCGCTTCGGCCTGGTGACCTCGCAGCTCAATGAGGACAACTTCGCCTGGCGGGTGGCCCTGAACTGGACGCCCACCGACAACCTGCTGGCCTATGCCTCGGTCTCGCGCGGCGCCAAGGCCGGGGTGACCCCGATCAATGCGGCGAACATCTCCACCCAGGACGCCCCGGCGTCACAGGAGCTGCTGCTGGCCTATGAGGCCGGCTTCAAGGCGGCCCTGTTCGACCGCCGGGTCCAGGCCAACGCCTCGGTGTTTTACTACGACTACGAGGACAAGCAGCTCAGCGTCTACTTCGCCGACCCGATCTACACGGCGCTGGCGCGTCTCGCCAACGTGCCCAAGTCCATGGCTTACGGGCTGGACGGGGACGTCACCTGGAAGATCAACTCGGAGTTCACCGCCATCGCCTCGGGCACCTGGCTGCACACCGAGGTGCAGGACTATGTCGGGATCAACGCGGCGGGGAAAAGCGCCAGCTTCGACGGCAAGCCCTTCCTCTACAGCCCCAAGTTTCAGGGCAGCATGACCCTGCTGTACCGCCACGACCTCAATGACAAGCTGGGGCTGCAGGCGGCGATCAATGGTCGCTACCAGGCGGAATCCCACGCCGACCTGGAGGGCAACCCGCTGTTCGCCATCCCGGAATACGGCACGCTGAACGCCAGCCTGGGCCTGCATTCCAGCGACGACCGCTGGGAGGTCTCGGTCTGGGGCCGCAATCTGACCGACGAATATTACTGGTCGGCGGTGAGCAGCAACGCCAACGTGGTCGTGCGCTTCCCGGGCCAGACGCGGACTTTCGGCGCCTCCTTCACCGTGAAGTACTAGGGGCGTAAGATGATCGAGCGTGAGAGAGGCCCCGCCATGACCACAAGTCTTCGCCGTCCCCCGACCCTGCTGACCATCGGCCAGCTCTGCCGTGAGTTCGAAGTGACGCCCCGGACCCTGCGCTACTACGAGGAGCAGGGTCTGCTGTCGCCCGAGCGCCGGGACCAGCAGCGGCTGTATTCCCGCCGCGATCGCGCGCGGCTGCAGCTAATCCTGCGCGGCCGCCGGGTGGGGTTGTCGCTGGCCCAGATCCGCGAGGTTCTGGACCTGCACAATCCGGCCGATCAGGACGCGGCGCAGAACGCCCTGGCGCTGCGCGCCTTCCAGCAGCGGATCACCGCCCTGGAACAGCAGCGCGAGGAGGTGGTGGGCGCCATCGAAACCCTGGAAGCCGCCTGCGCCCGCCTGGAAGCGCATCTGCAGCACTGAGATCACGCCCGGCCCCGGCCCGACCCCTTCCACCACACCGACCGCAACACCCTGACCCGGGCGGCCCCGCCGACCCGGAACCCGCTGGCCCGCGAGGCCGCCGGCGCCTGAGGGGGCTGTCAGGGGCGCGATCCGTGCTAGTCAGGGCCGCGCGGCGAAGACGCCCGCGATGGCGTCGAGACGAGAATGCTTGAGAGTCCCTTCACCCAGTCCCCGGTGAAAATCGGCGTGATCGGACTGGGTTATGTCGGCCTGCCCTTGGCCGTCGCCCTGGCCGGTCACTATACGGTCGTCGGGTTTGACATCGGCGCCGAGCGGATCGCCGAGTTGAAGGCCGGCCATGACCGGACCCTGGAGGTCGACGTCGACGAACTGACCGCGGCGCGCCAGCTGTCCTTCTCCCTGGACGAAGCCGATCTGAAAGCCTGCAACGTCTTCATCGTCACGGTGCCGACGCCGATCGACCGCCACAAGCGGCCCGACCTCTCGGCCCTGCTGGCCGCCAGCCGCACGGTGGGCCGGGTCATCTCCAAGGGCGGGGTGGTGATCTACGAATCCACCGTCTATCCGGGCGCCACCGAAGAGGACTGCGTGCCAGTGGTTGAGCAGGTCTCGGGCCTGACGTTCAACGCCGACTTCTTCGCCGGCTACAGCCCCGAGCGCGCCAATCCGGGCGACCGGGCGCACCGGCTGTCGTCGATCATCAAGGTGACCTCCGGCTCGACCCCGGACGTGGCCGCCTTCGTCGACGCCCTCTACGGCGCGGTCGTGACGGCGGGCACCCACCTGGCCAGCTCGATCCGGGTGGCCGAGGCCGCCAAGGTGATCGAGAACACCCAGCGCGACCTGAACATCGCCCTGATCAACGAGTTCTCGCTGATCTTCAACCGGCTCGGCGTCGACACCCAAGAGGTGCTGGCCGCGGCGGGCACCAAGTGGAACTTCCTGAAGTTCCAGCCGGGTCTGGTGGGCGGCCATTGCATCGGGGTCGATCCCTACTACCTGACCCACAAGGCCCAGGACGCCGGCTACGACCCGCAGGTGATCCTGGCCGGACGGCGGATCAACGACGGCATGGGCGCCTATATCGCCCAGAGCCTGATCAAGGCGATGATCCAGCGCGACACCAAGGTGCGCGGCGCGCGGGTGCTGATCATGGGCCTGACCTTCAAGGAAAATTGCCCGGACCTGCGCAATACCCGGGTGATCGATATCGTCCGCGAGCTGGCCGACTATGGCGTCGAGGTCGATGTCTACGATCCCTGGGTCGACGCCGACGAGACGCAGGCGGAGTACGGTGTGCGACCGGTCGCCGAGCCGGCCCAGGGCGTCTATCACGCCATCGTCGTGGCGGTGGCCCACTCGGCCTTCCTGGGGATGGGACTGGACGCCATTCGCGCGCTGGGGAAGCCGGCCGCCGTCCTCTACGACGTCAAGTCGGTGTTCCCGAAGGGCGAGGCCGACCTGCGGCTCTAGATCACGATGATTTTGGATCGAATCGATCCAAAATCATAAACGTGATCGATTCCTTATGTTTAGAGCGGGATTGACGCGAAAAACCGGTTCCCACTTTTTCGCATCTCGCTCTAGGCGAGGGCCTTGGCCACCGCCGGCGCGAGCCGCTGGGCGATCAGGGCCGCGCCCTGGGCGTTGGGATGGATGCCGTCGCGCTGGTTCAGCCGGGTCAAGCCGGACACGCCCGCCAGTAGGTTGGGATAGAAGGCCACGCCCTGGGCCTTGGCCACCGCCGGGAAGACGGCGTTGAACTCCCGCGCATAGCCGCCGCCGATCGCCGGCGGGGCCGCGAGGCCGGCCAGCAGCACCGCGATCTTCCGCGCCTTCAACCGCCTCACGATGGCGTCGAGGTTGGCCTTGGTGGTCCCGGGCTTGAGACCCTGCAGCAGATCGTTGCCGCCGAGGGCCACGATGCAGAGGGTGGTGTCCTTCTGGACGCTGAAGTCGACACGGGCCAGGCCGCCAGCGGTGGTGTCACCCGACACGCCCGCGGGCCGGATCACGGCGCTGCGGCCCAGCTTGGCGAGTTCCGCCTGCAGCCGGGCCGGGAAGGCGGCGGAGGCCGGAAGCCCAAATCCTGCGGTGATGGAATCTCCCAGAATGGTCACGACAGGCTTGCCCGCGGCGAGCGCGGGGAGGGGGGCGGCCAGGGCGGCGGCGATCAGGTGGCGGCGGGTCAGCATGGAGCGGGTGTATCAGTCATGAGTCTGTCCTATTTAAGGGCTCGGCATCACAGCTCAATGGAAGCAGGATTACACTTGGCGCAGACGACGCAGGCCGGTGCGCCGGTGGAACTGGACGCAGTCTCTCTCAGCCTACCGTCGGCGGCGGGGCCGGTGGCGATTCTGCGCGACCTGAGTTTCCGGGTTGAGCCGGGTGAGCGGGTGGCGGTGACCGGCCCGTCGGGCTCGGGCAAGTCCTCGCTGATCTCTGTCGCCGCGGGACTGGAATTGCCCACCGCCGGAACCGTGCGCCTGTTCGGCCAGGACCTGGGCGCGCTGGACGAAGACGGCCGTGCGCGTCTGCGCCGAGGCAGGGTGTCCCTGGTCTTCCAATCCTTCCACCTGCTGCCCAACATGACGGCGGCGGAGAATATCGCCGCGCCGCTGGAGATCGCCGGACGCCGTGACGCCGCCGACCTTGCGCGCGTCTGGCTGGACCGCGTGGGGCTGGCGGCGCGGGGCCGTCACTATCCACACCAA
This sequence comes from Phenylobacterium sp., assembly GCF_030651185.1. Lineage (GTDB taxonomy): Bacteria > Pseudomonadota > Alphaproteobacteria > Caulobacterales > Caulobacteraceae > Phenylobacterium. Next base: position 34,360 of record NZ_JAUSCJ010000033.1, on the reverse strand, counting down.
CTGTCCGGCGGCGAGCAGCAGCGCATCGCGCTCGCCCGCGCGCTCGCGCCCCGACCGGCCCTGCTGTTCGCCGACGAGCCCACCGGCAACCTCGACGCCGCCAACGCCGCCCTGGTGGCCGACCTGATGTTCGACCTGGTGGTCGAGACCGGCGCGGCCCTGGTGCTGGTGACCCATGACGCGGCCCTGGCCCGCCGCGCCGATCGCCAGGTGAACCTGCGCGACGGGCGGACGGTGACTGCGTCATGAGCCCCCTGGCCTGGAGGTTCGCCGTGCGCGAGCTGCGCGGCGGGGTGAGAGGGTTCCGGATCTTCCTGGCCTGCCTGGCGCTCGGGGTGGCGGCGATCGCTGCGGCCGGCTCGACGGCCGAGGCGTTTCGGCAGGGGCTGGCCGGACAGGCTCGGGAGATCCTCGGCGGCGATCTGGCCGCCACCCTGGAACAGCGCCGCTTCACCCCGGCAGAGCGGACCGCGATGCTGAAGATGGGCGAGGTCGCCTTCGCCGTCAGCGCGCGAGCCATGGCCGAGGCGCCTTCCGGCGAGCGGCGGCTGGTGGAACTTCGGGGCGTCAGCGAGGCCTATCCCCTGGCGGGCAAGGTGGAGCTGCAAGGCGCGTCGTCCCTCGCCCAGGCGCTGCGTCCCGTGGACGGCGTGCCCGGTGCGGCGGTGGAGCAGGCGCTGCTGGATCGGCTGGGTCTGAAGCTCGGCGACCGGATCCTGGTGGGCAACACCCCGATGATCGCCCGCGCTGTGCTGGTGCAGGAGCCGGACCGGCTCTCCCGGGGGTTCGCCCTGGGCCCTCGCGTGCTCACCGCCGTGGCGGTGGTGGAGCAGGGGGGCTTCCTGGAGCCCGGCCTGCCGTTCGGCGAGACGGCGCGGATCGCCCTGCCGGCCGGCGCCGACACCGCCCCCGCCGCCAAGACCCTTCGCAAGGCGCTCAAGGGGGCGGAGGCGCGAGTCCGGCAGCGGGACGAAGCCGCGCCCGGCGTGCGGCGGCTGATCGAACAGCTGGAATACTTCCTGGGCTTCATCGGCCTGGCCTCCCTGGTGGCCGGCGGGTTGGGCGTGCACGGCGCGGTCTCGGCCTTCCTGGAGCAACGCAAGCCCGTGATCGCGGTGCTGAAGGCCCTGGGCGCCGAGGGGCCGCTGGTGCGGAACCTCTACCTCATCCAGATTGGCGCCCTGGCGGTGCTGGGGGTCGGTATCGGCCTGGCGGTGGGGGCCGCGGCGCCCCTGGTGCTTGGGGCTCTGATCGCCGACGACCTGCCGATCCCGGCCCTGTTCGGAGTCTATCCGATCCCACTCCTGAAGGCTGGGGCCTTTGGCCTGCTGTCGGCCGCGGCCTTCGCCCTGGGTCCCCTGGCGCGGGCCCGCCTGACCTCGCCCGCCACCCTGTTCCGCCACGACCTGCCCACCCGGTTCGCCTGGGGCGTGGAGATCGTTGGCGCGGGCCTCGCGGCCTGCGCCCTGGGCGCTCTGGCCGTGGCCACGGCCCCGACCCCGCTGGCGGCAGGGATCATGATCGCCGGGGTGGTGGTGGCCTTCGGTATCCTGTGGGCCCTGGGGCTCGGCGGCGCCTGGCTCGCGGGCCGGGCCCGCATCGGGGCGAGGGGCGCGCTTCGCATCGCCCTGGCCAGCCTGGCCGGTCCCCGGTCGGCGGCCCGCACGGCCGCGCCGGCCATCGGCCTGGGGGTCGCCCTGCTGGCCGCCGTGGTGCTGATCCAGTCGAGCCTGCTGCGCCAGGTGGCCGAGGTTGCGCCCCGCACCGCGCCGGCCCTGGTGTTCACCGAGATCCCCGGCGACCGGGTCGCGGCCTTCGACGCCGCCGTCACCCGGGCCTTCGGCGTTCCGCTGACCTCCGACAACTATCTCCGCGCGCCCTTCGCCACTGGGCGGATCGGTCAGGTCAAGGGCAAGGCGGTGGTCACCAGCCAGATCGCGGCCTCCGAGCGCTGGGCCTACGACAACGATATCTCGCTTTCGGCCATCGGCGCGGAGCCGCCGGCCGCGGGGATCATCGAAGGGACATGGTGGCCCGCGGAATATGCCGGCCCCCCGCTGCTCGCCATGGAGGCCGAGGTCGCCAAGGCTGGAGACCTGAAGCTGGGGGACAGCGTCACCCTCTCGGTGCTGGGTCGCGACATCGAGGCCAAGGTCGCGGTGCTGCGCAAGGTGGACTTCGGCGGCTTCGGCGCAAGCTTCCCCCTGGTGCTGGACCCGGCCGCCCTGGAGGGGGCCAACCTGCGCCACGTGGCCATCGCCAAGGCCAGCAAGGCGCAGGAGGCCGCGGCCACCCGGGCCCTGGGCGCCGACTTCGCCGAGGTCAACGTCATCTCGGTGCGCGAGCAGCTTGAGGCGGCGACGGAGCTGTTTGGCCGGTTGGCCCTGGCCATTCGCGGGGCTGCGGGCGTCGCGGCCCTGGCGGGTCTGCTGGTGCTGGCCGGAGCGATCGCGGCAGGCGCGCAGTCGCGCATGCGGGAGGCCGCGATCCTCAAGGTGCTGGGCGCCTCGCGCGGGCAGATCCTCAGCGTCTATGTCCTGGAGTATGGCGCGGTGGGCGTGGTGGCCGGCGCGGCGGGCGTCTCCCTGGGCTGCGCGGCGGCCTGGCCGGTGGTGACCAAGGTCTTCCAGGCCCATTGGAGCGTCGACTGGAGCGGGATCGCGGCCCTGGTCGGCGGTGCGGCCCTGCTGGCGGCGCTGGGCGGTCTGGCGGCGTCATTGCAGGCCCTGGCGCGCCGTCCGGCCCCGGCGCTGCGGAGCGAGTAGGCTCCGCGCCGTTTGGCTGAAACGAGGCTGCAATCAACGCTTCGCCGACCGGATGTTACGTCATCCTCCATGGGCCCTGGCGAGCGCGGCTTGACGTAGCGTCGGGGTAACGCCCGCCCTCTTCGCGGCATCTCCTGCCGCCGCTACACGCCTGATCCGGGAAAAAGTGGGTAAATTTCGCTCCTGGAAGCCGAGGAGACGGGGCGTGGCGTGGCGATAATGTGACAGAACGGGGTCAAACACATGTGCGATATGTTTCGACGATTGACCCCGTAACATACGAGACGCCTTAGTCACGGCAGTGGGATTTTTCGAAATCCGATTCTGGGGAGCGTGCGTCGGGGGTCGCTTGGACCTGTCGAGCCGCTGGAGGACTTAATCTTGAAAGCTGACTCAATGCGGTCGCGCCTGCTGGCGTCGACCATGATCTGCGGCGCGGCCTTCGCCGCCGCCGGTGCGGCCTACGCGCAAGACGCGGAAGTCACGGAAGTCGTCGTCACCGGTTCGCGGATCGTGCGCCAGGACTACGTGGCCAACAGCCCGATCTCGACCGTGACCGGCGAGCAGGCGGTGGCCAATGCGGACATCACGCTCGACACCTATCTGAACACCCTGCCGCAGGTGAACCCGTCCGGGACCACCACCTCCAACAACCCCGGCAACGGCGGTCAGTCCAACATCGACCTTCGCGGTCTGGGCGCGAACCGTAACGTGGTGCTGGTCGACGGCCGTCGTCCGATGGTGTCCGCCAACAACCTGACGGTCGACCTGAACACCATCCCGCAGGCCCTGATCGAGAGCATCGAAGTCATCACCGGCGGCGCCGGTGCGGCCTACGGCGCCGACGCCATCGCCGGTGCGGTGAACGTCAAGCTGAAGCGCAACTTCGAAGGCGTCGATATGCGCGCCAACTACTCGAACTCCACCGAGTTCTGGGATGCGGAAGAGTACCAACTGTCGGCCGCCATCGGCGGAAACTTCGCCGACGGCAAGGGCAACGCGGTGTTCGGCTTCGACCGTTCCTACCGCCAGCCGATGATCAAGTCGCAGCGCGCGTTCTCGCAGAACGCCACCTCGACCACCTCCTTCCTGCCGGAAGGCAATCTGTTCTGGGCCTCGGCCAACGCCCCGACGAAGGCGGCCCTCGACGCCGTTTTCGGGACCTACGGCGTGACGCCGGCGCAGATCTCCCTGCAGTCGGGCACCCTCGGCTTCAACAAGGACGGTTCGCTGTTCTACCGGGGTGTGTTCAATAACCCCCTGAACGTGCAGCACTATACCGGCCCGATCGACGGCACGGTGAACCAGAGCCTTTACCCGGATCTGTACAGCTACAACTTCGACTTCGTGAACATCCTGACCCTGCCGCTCGACCGGTACTCCTTCATGACGAAGGTGAACTACGAGCTGGACAACGGCATCGAGTTCTTCGCCTCCGCCGGCTGGACCGAATACACCGCCGCCACCGCCCTGGCGCCGACCCCGTTCCCGACGGTCAACACCCGCAACCCGAGCACCGCGCGTACTCAGGACGTGATCTCCAACCTGATTACGCCGGGCCAACAAGTCGCCCAGCAGCTGGTGATCCCGGTCACCAACCCCTTCATCTCGGCCGACCTGCGCGCCCTGCTGAACAGCCGCACCGGCGATGATCCGGTCCTGGTCGGCGCCGGCGCAACCGAGGCCTTCCGGATGCGTCAGCGCACCCTGGACCTCGGCCTGCGCCAGTCTAACTACGAGAACACCGTCGTCCAGTTCATGGCCGGTGTTAAGGGTCCGGTGGGCGACACCGGCTTCAACTTCGAGTTCTCGGTCAGCGAGGGCCGCACTGAGATCGACCAGACGCAGACCGGGAACCTCAACACCCAGCGTATGCAGACCCTGATCGAAGCGGCTGACGGCGGCGCCAGCATCTGCGCCGGCGGCTTCAACATCTTTGGCCGTCAGCCGATCTCGGCCGCCTGCCGCACCTACCTCGCCTCGGCCACCACCCTGTCCACCGCGATGACCACCCAGATCGCCCAGGGCTTCGTGACCGGCAAGGTCGCCACTCTGCCGGCCGGCGATGTCGCCATCGTGCTCGGCGCCGAATATCGCGGCTTCGAATACGACTTCGATCCGGGTTCGGCCTCGGGCCCGATCTCGGGCTTCTCCACCCAGAACCCCGACCGCGGCACCAACTCGTTCAAGGACTACTTCGGCGAAATCGCCATTCCGCTGATCAAGGATCAGGCCTTCATCAAGAGCCTGGAACTCGACCTCGGCGCTCGCTACTCCGTGAACGAATTCGCCGACAAGATCGCCGGCGACAAGGTCGAACTGGACGGCGTCTGGGCCTACAAGGCCGAGCTGAACTGGGAGGTTAACGACCTCCTGCGCGCTCGCGCCTCGTACCAGCGCTCTGTCCGCGCTCCGAACTTCTCGGAACTGTTCTCCGGCGGTGGCTCGGCTCCCCAGTACTTCGACCCCTGCTCGGTCACCAGCCAGGCCCGTAAGGGCGCCAGCGCGGCCCAGGTCACGGCGCTCTGCCAGACCGCCGGCTTCAACGGCGGCGTCAGCGGGGCCTCCATCGGCACCTTCGTCCAGACCCCGGGTTCGCAGATCGGCGTCGACCTGCTCGGCAACAAGGCCCTGAAGCCGGAAGAAGGTTCCACCTTCACCGCCGGCCTGGTCTGGAAGTCCCCGTGGGAAAACCAGTGGCTGTCGCGTCTGCAAGGTTCGGTCGACTACTACAACATCAAGATCACCGATGCGATCCTGACCCCGACCCCCAACCAGATCGTGGCCGCCTGCTACAACTATTACGGCACCAACCCGACCTACAGCCCGACCAATTCCAACTGCGACGGTATCCTTCGGACCGGGTCGGACATCCTCTGGGTGTACAACCCGAACAACGGCTACAACGAGTTCACCGCCTCTAACGGCGGCCACCAGAAGACGAGCGGTATCGACATCCAGTTCGATTATGGCTTTGACTTGGAATGGCTGGGCGCACCGTCGTCTTGGGGTTCGGTCCGCATGGGCGCTGTCCTGACCCACGTGATCGAGTTCAAGCAGCAAGACCCGATCTCCGGCGTGCCGGAACTCGACTTCGCTGGCACCGTCTCCTACTTCGGGGCCGGCCTCGGCACGAGCTTCCCGGACTGGAAGGCCACCATCAACACCAACTGGACCGTCGGTGACTTCAAGTTCGACGCCCGCGCCCGCTACATCGCGGCGATGGAAAACCGTCTGAACATCGAGTTCCCAGGTGAAACCCAATTCACCGGTCCGGACGCTGTCTGGTACCTCGACCTGTCGGGCACCTATGCGCTGTCGGACAACGTCGAGTTCCGCCTGGGCGTGAACAACGTCTTCAACAAGGAAGCCGAAACCTACGCTCCGAACGTGCAATCGGGCACCGATCCGTCCACCTACGACGTCGTCGGTCGCCGGGTGTTCGGTGGCGTGAAGCTGCGCTTCTAAGCCCAGCCTGAGCTAACGAAACTGGGGCGGCGGACTTTCGGGTCCGCCGCCCTTTTTCGTGACTGCTCGGCGGGCGAAACCGTCGACGCAACGGCAAACGCCGCGGGAGGTCCCGCGGCGTTGCTGTCGTATCTGGCGGCGGGCGGCTGACCCTACTGGATCGAGGCCACGGCCTTGGTGGTGGGGGAGTAGAGGCCGATGAAGCCTTCCCGGTCTGCGACGACGCGGGCGGCGCGAGCGGCGTTCTGGCAGATCACGCCCTTGACGTGGCCGGACAGGCACTGCTGCAGGGCGGCTTCGCGCTCATAGGCATTGTCGCGAAAATAGGTAAAGGAGCGGTCCATCGAACCCCACCCCACCGAGGCGGTGATGGTGGCCAGAGCCACGCCACACCAGAAGACGACACGTATCATTTTGAAGCACCCCCCCGGCGCGAAGTGCAAGTCGTAGACCCCAATATGGGGGACACTCAATCCCCTACACGTCGCAGGCGATCACAGTGTCGAAAGCACCCGGTTGTTGGGCGGAGCCGTACAATTCGCGAGGGCCTCAGAGACGCGATTTGCCGACGTCGTGGTGATGTGACGGGTCCCTTGGTGACTTCCAGATGTCTTCCAAACGTTCAACACAGCTGAGCGCATTACAACCAAATAACCTCAGTCGCTCATCACGCATCACGCTCGCGGGTTACGCGGCGAGCGCCAATGCGCCGGCGGGGCTATAGGCGTCCCGGAGCCTTGTTAGGGGCCGTGCTCTGCCCTCGTCAAAAGGGCTCAAAGAAGGAGAGGGCGTCGGGCCGCTCTACCGGCCTGACGCCCTCTACGCCTTGTAGTAGTCGCGGTACCAGTCGACGAAGCGGCCGATACCGGTCTCGATAGGGGTCTTCGGCGCGTAGTCGAGGGCGGCCTGGGTCTCTGCGGTGTCGGCCTCGGTGCGGGTGACGTCGCCGGGTTGCATGGGCAGGAGGTTGAGCTTGGCCTTCTGGCCGAGTTTTTCCTCAAGGACCTCGATGTAGCGCATCAGCTCCACGCGCTGGCTGTTGCCGAGGTTGAGGATGCGCCAGGGCGCGACGCCGCTGGTGGCGGGGTTCGGCGCCAGGGCGTCCCAGGTGGGGTCGACGGCGGCGGGCCTATCGAGGGCCGCGACCACGCCCGAGACGATGTCGTCCACATAGGTGAAGTCGCGCTGCATCTTGCCCTGACCGTAGACGTCGATGGGCGCGCCCTTGAGGATGGCCTCGGTGAATTTGAACAAGGCCATGTCCGGCCGGCCCCAGGGCCCGTAGACGGTGAAGAACCGGAAGCCGGTGGAGGGGATGCCAAACAGGTGGGCGTAGGAATGGGCCATCGACTCATTGGCGAGCTTGGTGGCCGCATAGAGGGTGATGGGGTGGTGCACGGGGTCGCGGACGGAGAAGGGGAGCTTGCCATTGGCCCCGTAGACCGAGCTGGTTGAGGCGAAGACCAGGTGTTTGGGCTGGGTGGCGCGGCAGCCCTCCAGGATGTTGAGGAAGCCGACGACGTTGGAGTCCACATAGGCCTCGGGCTTTTCCAGGCTGTAGCGGACGCCGGCCTGGGCGGCGAGATTGATCACCCCGTCGGGTTTGATCTGCGCGAACAGTTTGGCCACCGCTTCGCGGTCAGCCAGGTCGATCGTGGCGTGGCGATAGCCCTCGCGGGCCTCCAGACGGGCCAGGCGGGCTGCCTTCAGTGTAGGATCGTAATAGGGGTTGAGGTCATCAAGACCCACCACCTCGTCGCCGCGGTCCAGCAGCCGATGAGCTGTGTGCGAGCCGATGAAGCCCGCCGATCCTGTGACCAGAATTACCGCCATGAGATTCTCTTAACGCTATGCGAGGCGATCCTTGGGCCCGCCCGCCGGGGTGTCTAGCCGTTGGCGACGACACGGAGCGCCGGCGCCGTGCCGGGCTTTTCGCCACGGATCTGGGCCACCAAGTCGAAGAGCGCGCGGCGCACAGCCTCGACATCGCCCTTGTCGGCGAGGCCTTCGAGATCCAGCAGGTGGTTGGCGGTGATGCGCAGGGCCGAGGAGGAGACGACCTCCATCACCTTAGGTGCGCAGGGCAGGGACCGCTCGGTCTCGTCCAGCAGGGCCTCGGTGAGCTTCTCGCCGGGGCGCAGGCCGGTGATTTCAATTTCGATATCCTTGCCGGGCGTGCGGCCCGACAGGGCGATCATCTGGCGCGCAAGGTCCATGATCCGCACGGGCTCGCCCATCTCCAGCAGGAACAGCCGGGCGTGGCTCGTCTCCGCGCCCTCCGCACTGGTGGCCGTGGCGTGCAGGACGAGCTGGGCGGCCTCCGGAATGGTCATGAAGAAGCGCGCCATGTCTTCGTGGGTCACCGTCACCGGGCCGCCGCGATCGATCTGCGACTTGAAGATCGGCACCACGGAGCCGGCCGAGCCGAGCACATTGCCGAATCTCACAGCTGAGAAACACGTGCCGCGGCCGTTCTGCTGCGCCTGGATCACGGCCTCCGCCAGACGCTTGGTGGCGCCCATGACGTTGGAGGGGTCGACGGCCTTGTCGGTGGAGATCAGCACCATCTGTCGCGCGCCGCAGGCGCGAGCGCCCTCGGCCACGTTCCAGGTTCCGACAACATTGGTCAGCACGCCCTCGCAGGGGTGCCGCTCGACCATGGAGACATGCTTGAGGGCGGCGGCATGGAAGACCAGGTCGGGCTTCTCGCGCTGGAAGCACTCGCCGACGCGGCTGGCGTTGCGCACATCCACCAGGGCGGCGTGGCGCGACAGGGCGGGGAAGGTTTCTCCGAGTTCGCGGTCGATCTCGAACAGCGAGGTCTCCGAGAAGTCGAGCATGGTGATGTGGGCGGCCTGGAAGGCGGCGACCTGGCGCACCAGTTCGGCGCCGATGGACCCGCCGGCGCCGGTGATCAGCACCCGACGGCCATGAATCAGGGCCTTGACCGCCTCATGGTCCAGTTCGATGGGCTCGCGGGCCAGCAGCTCCTCCACGCTGATCTCGCGCATGGGCAACAGGGCTATGCCGTCGTGCTGGGACAGTTCGACGATGGAGGGCAGGCGCAGCAGGCGGATGCCGTCGTTCTTCAGTCGGCCCAGCTGATCGGCGGTGAGGCCCTTCAGGCGGCCGGGTTCATCGAGGAACAGGATGGCCCGCGGATAGCGGTTCCAGCGCCGCAGGTCGGCCAGGGCCGCCTCAAGGTTGTCGATGCACTCGATGATGCAGACGCCACGCACCTGTTGGCCCACATCGCGGGCGTCCGGTCCGACGATACCCACGGCGGTCCAGGCGTGGTCATGACGCCGCGCGACATCGCGCAGATAGGTGTCGGCCAGCGCTGTCGGACCGATGAGCAACAGGGAGGGGGCCTGGGGCGCGCGATCATGGATCGACTTCAGTGGCGCGAAGCTGTCCAGGGCGTGCTCGTGCAGGGCGCGGCGCATGATCCGCGCGCCCATGGAGCCGGTCATCTGGAAGATGGTGGCCATGGCCAGGACCGAACGGGGCAGGCCGCTGGCCCGGTCGATCACGAACACCGCCAGCAGGAAGACACCTGCGGTCAGGACAGCGGTCCTGGCCAGGACCAGGGCGTCGGGAATGGAGACATAGCGCCAGGGCGAAAGTTCGCGCCGGAATACCGTGGAAAACACGCAGGCCAGGGCGGCGTAGAAACCTATGAGCTGCGCGACATTCAGGACGGAGAGATCTCCGCCATCCAGGCCCGGCACGCGAGACGACGACAGCAGGTAGGCGAGAAAGAAGGCCGCAGCCGCGATCAGAGTATCGACGACGACGGTCTGGGCTCGGTTGGCCATCTGCTCCATGGAATCGCGCTCCGCTCCGGTCGTCCGACCCATCACCATAGAGGGGTAGGCGCGACCGTCCAATGAAACTCCCGTCCCGGGAGCTTTCCGCCCGGAAATGAGCCGCGCGGCGCAGCTTTTCACCGGCGCCCGTCTTGGGATTGCGATCCCCGATCGCGTGCGGGCGTGGGCCGGTGGAGTTCTCCGACGCTCCGGCCCGTAGAATCAGAAAAGCCGCCCCTGCGAGGGGGCGGCTTTCCCAGACGTCAGAAAATTGGGCGCTTAGAAGCTGGCCTTCACGCCGACAACAACCTTCGACTCGTAGATGTCGCCGAAGCCGTGTTCGTCGGTGTCGTGGTAGCGCAGGTCGAAGCCGACGGTGTCGTTGAGAGCATAGCCCACACCCAGGTTCCAGGTGTTGTAGTCGGCCGGACCTTCGATTTCCTGGTGGCCGATGGCGCCGGAGACCGAGACCTTTTCGGCGACCGGAACGGCGCCGTTGATCTCGTAATAGGTGGCCTTACCGGTCTTGCCGAAGAACTCCGGCGAATAGAAGACCAAGGCGCCGATGGTGGCCGGACCGACGGCGGTCGAGGCCGCAGCCTTGTACTCGACGTAGTCTTCGTGGCTGCCGGTCGGTTGGTTGGTGTAGCCGTAGTAGTAGACACCGAGGTCGAGGTTCACGACGCCGATGGTCGGCTTGATGCCGCCGTAGATGTCGTATTCCAGGTCGGTGCCGTTGCCGAATTCGACATTGGACACCCAGACGCCAGCATAGCCGATGCCGTACAGGGTGGCGTCAGCGCCGCCATAGATCTGGCCTTCGTTGTCGGTCTGGCTGACACCGCGGAACACGTAGTCCGTCGCGGCGCCGAGGTTGAAGGACAGCGCGATGTCGTCATCGGCGGCGAGGGCGCTTCCACCCATGGCGGCGGTGGCCGCGGCGGCGAGAAGCATGGTCTTCAGAGCGTTCATTTTCGTTATCCCCTTATATCCAGCCGAGCTTCGCCCAACCGTCGCCGGAGATCGCCAGTTGGAGACCTCCAGATCAACGCGGGGCGGAGCCGCAGCGCGCCCTACCTACTCGCTGCGCGGAATTTGTGCGTTAATGAAGCTAGGCGCCGCGCAATTAGGCGCCAAGCTGTGCCTTGGGCGCCACGTTCGGCTTTCACGGGTCAAGCCTCAACGCATCGCCAGGGGCGAATAGTTCAGGTGAGTCCCCGCATCCACCAGCAAGGTCTCCCCGGTGATGTGTTTCGATGCAGGCGCAGCCAGGAAGACTGCGGCGCCGGCGATATCCTCGGCCGTCGAGGCGGCCTTCAGCGGCGTCGAGGCCGCGGCGCTGTCCCGCATCTTCTGGGCGCGTTCGGCCCCGACACCCTTGCCGAACCAAGGCGTGTCGATGAAGCCGGGGCAGATGGCGTTGACCCGGATCCTGGGGGCCAGCGCCCGAGCCAGGGACAGGGTCATGGTGGTGAGCGCGCCCTTGGAGGCGGCATAGGGCACCGAGGAGCCGATCCCCGCGACACCGGCGATGGAGGAGGTGTTCACCACGGCGCCGGGCTGCGGCGCGGCCTCCAGCAGGGCGCGGGCTGCGCGGACCATCTGATAGGCCCCCACCACGTTCACACTATAGAGGCGCAGGAAGTCGTCGGCGGTCACCGCGTCCAGGTCGGCGTGGTTGGGCGCGAACTTGGTCACGCCGGCATTGTTGAACAGGGCGTCGATGCGACCGAAGGGCTGCGCCGCCGCGGCGATCCTGCGGCAATCCTCGTCGGAGGCGACATCGCCCTGGACGATCACCGCCTTGGCCCCCTGGGCCTCGACCTGGCGGGCGGTTTCGGCGGCTTCCTCCGCGCTGGAGGCGTAGTTGATGATCACGGCCTGCGCGCCCCGGCTGGCGGTCTCAACGGCGATGGCGCGCCCCAGGCCGGTGGAGGCGCCGGTCACAACGACCACGAAATCCTGGAAATCCTTGCCGCTCATCGCGCGTCCTCTCCCTGAAGCTTTGCGCCGTGATAACGCCTGGCGGCGCCGGAGTCTCGGTTGCGGGCTCGCGCCGCGCGGCGTAAAGCGCGCGGCATGGACGAGACCAACCTGACCCAACTCGGCCGCGACGTCCGCGGCTTCGACTCGCCGGAGGAGGCCGTTCTCGAGCGGGTCCCCAACCCGCAGGCCGATACGCTGTATCTGGCGCGCTTCACGGTTCCGGAGTTCACCTCGCTCTGTCCCGTGACCGGCCAGCCGGATTTCGCCCATCTGGTGATCGACTATGCGCCCGGCCCCTGGCTGATCGAGAGCAAGTCCCTGAAGCTCTATCTGGGCGCCTTCCGCAACCACGGCGCCTTCCACGAGGACTGCACGGTGGCCATCGGCCGCAAGATCGTGGAGGTGGCGCAGCCTCTCTGGTTGCGCATCGGCGGCTACTGGTTCCCCCGGGGCGGTATCCCGATCGATGTTTTCTGGCAGAGCGGAGCGGCGCCCGCGGGCCTGTGGCTGCCCGACCAAGGTGTCGCGCCCTATCGCGGCCGAGGCTGATCAGATTTCCAGCATTTGCGGCGACCTGTCGCACAGCCCGTCTGTGTATCGTCAGGTCAAATCTGAAGCTTCACAGTAGAGCGAGGGGCCGTGATCTCCGAGATCTTTCAGAGTCTCGGGCCCGAGTGAGTCCCAGGCGGGGCGCGGCGCGCGCGAATCGAGCGTCGACTAGCCGACGTCGCCAAAATGGGGTATGTCTCTGTCGCCCAACTCTCCTCGGGCGTGTCACACTTCAGGCCGGGCGGCGACCCTTCGCCGTCCGGCCGTTGTGTTTCAGGGCCGCCAGGCGGTGATCAGGCCGGCCAGGTCGGGCCGCTCCCGCTCCTGCGGCGGCTCCTTCGGGGTGCCGAGGAAGATATAGCCCGCCACCTTTTCCTCAGGCTCCAGGCCCAGGATCGCCTTGGCCTCGTCATCATAGGCGTACCAGTCGGTGATCCAGTTGGCGCCATAGCCCAGGGCCTGGGCGGCGTAGAGCAGGGTGGTGCAGACCGCGCCGGCCGATAGCAGTTGCTCCCACTCGGGGATCTCGCCCGGCCTGGGCCGCGAGACCACGGCCACGCCCAGGGGCGGTATCTTCAGTTTTCCGAGCTTGGCGGCGGCCCGGGTGTCGCCCCTGGAATTGGCGAGCGCCTCCAGGCGATCGGCGAACACCGCCTTGGCGGCCGGTTCCAGGATGATGAAGCGCCAGGGCGCCAGCTTGCCGTGGTCGGGCACGCGGGCGGCGAGCCTCAGCAGGGCGTCCAACTCGCTGGCCGTGGGAGCCGGCTCGGCCAGGGTGACCGCGGAGGCCGAGCGCCGCGTGGCCAGAAAGCTGAGGAGTTCAGGGCAGGGATGCTGGGGAACCGGCTGGCCGAACAGCGGGGCGGCGGGAAGTGACGGGGTCATCTTTGAGCGCGCCTTGTTAGGAGAACCGACAGGGGACTTCTTCTATATGGGGGTGGTTTCGCAAGCTAGTTGAGAACATGTCGCAAAAACCAGACTGGCTTGTCGCCCACGGGACGCCCTGGCGCAAGGGCCCGCCGAGGCGCATCTACGACAATCCCTGGATCAGCCTGACCGAGTACGACGCCGTGGCGCCGACCGGCTCGGACGCCCTGTACGGTGTTGTCAGCTTCAAGAATTTCGCCTTGGCGATCCTGCCTGTCCATGATGACGGGACCATCACTCTGGTGGGTCAGAATCGTCTGCCGTGCGCCGACTACAGTTGGGAAATTCCCGAGGGGGGCGGGCCGCTGGCCGACGATCCCCTGGAGAGCGCCAAGCGCGAACTGCTGGAGGAGACCGGCATGGCCGCGGCCAAATGGCAGGAGATCCTGCAGATGCAGCTCTCCAACTCCGTCACGGACGAACACGCATTTGGCTACCTCGCCACGGGCCTGATCCAGGTTGAGGACGAGCCGCAGGGTGACGGCACCGAAGATATCCTGAGGGCGCGTGTACCTTTTCGGGAAGCGCTGGAGGCGGCGGTCGGGGGTTATATGCGCGATGCTCTGACGGTTGCGATGCTGCTACGGGGGTACCACATGGCCAGGGAGGGCGCTTTGCCGAGCGAACTTTCGGCGGCCATGCTAGGATAAGGGGACATCATGGGACGGGAGGAAGCGATGAGCCAGCGTCTGGAAGTCATCGATCCGGCATCGCCGCCGCCGGTCTGGGCCGCATTGCGCAACGAAGCCGCGCGGGCCTCGCAGTCGGAGCCGGCCCTGGCCTCGCTGCTGAACGCCGTGGTGCTGAGCCACCATGACCTGGGCGCCGCGCTGAGCTATCAGCTGGCGCGCAAGCTGGGGGACCAGGAGCTGCGGGCCATGAGCCTGCGCGAGCTGGCCGACGCCGCCTACAAGGACAATCCCAAGCTGGTGGATATCGCCGAGGCCGACCTGAAGGCGGTGTTCGAGCGCGACCCGGCCTGCAAGGGCTATGTTCAGCCGTTCCTGTTCTTCAAGGGTTTCCAGGCGCTGCAAGCCCAGCGCGTCGCGCACTGGCTGTGGGGCCAGGGCCGCGAGACGATCGCACTCTATCTGCAGAGCCGGATGTCGGAGGTGTTCCAGGTGGACATCCATCCGGCCACCAGGATCGGCTCAGGGGTCTTCATCGACCACGGAACCGGAATCGTCATCGGCGAGACCGCGGTGATCGGCGATGACGTTTCCATGATGCAGGACGTGACCCTGGGGGGCACGGGCGCCGAGAGGGGTGATCGCCACCCCAAGATCGGTAAGGGCGTTCTGTTGAGCGCTGGGGCCAAGGTGCTGGGAAATATCCATATCGGCGACTACGCCAAGATCGCCGCCGGCTCAGTGGTGCTGAAACCGGTTCCGGCCCACTGCACGGCCGCCGGGGTTCCGGCGCGCCTGGTCAACTGTCCGACCTGCGACGAGCCGGCGCGCAGCATGGATCACACGCTGGCCGAAGCTGTGTACGACTACGTCATCTGACGGTTTCCGTGTCGGCCGCGACCAGCTAGGTTCCGCGGCTGTTGAATCGCCGAGGAGATGGCCGTGGACGAGAGAATGATGCGCAAGCTCGAGGGCCACCTTCGCGGCACCTTCGCCAATGCGCGGATCAGCCTGGTCCCCCGTCCCAAGCAGAAGGACTCGGCCGAGGTCTATATCAGCGATGAATTCATCGGCGTGGTCTTCGAGGACGAAGACGGCGACGGGTCCTTCATGTTCGAGATGGCCATCCTGGCCGAAGACCTGCCCTAGGCCAGGCGCCCTGCGCCGGTGCGGCGCCGGGTGGGGTGTCCGTCTTGGACCCTTGCCGTCCGAAGCGTGCCGCTGACCGCCCCCCTTGTTGATCTTGATCATGTTGGGTCCGAACGCCCCCTGCTAGCTGGCAGGGGCGCCCGCTCCTGAGTGGGCGCCAGCGGTGCGACGCCCCCCGCGTCGAACCCGCGCCTTCAACGCCGCGCCCGAAAGGGCCGGCGGGGAAGTGAGGAACCTCAGACCGGGTCTCCCTCCTGTCCTGATGGGGAGGCCCGGTCGCGTTCCCTTCGACGGAACGCGATCCGTCGGCTGGAAGGTCAGGCGCGTGACCCGCTGGAATAACGGTCCGGCCATGTCGCTCTCCAGTTGAAGGTCACCTCCTCGCCGACGATCCCGCCAAAGCTTCACCCTGTTTGCGATAGGTCGCGCCAAAGGCGGCGGCCCAGGTGGGGGCGTCCTGGATGAAGCCGACATTGAACACGTCGCCTGACGGGTTGTTGAACCGGCGCGATCCGAAGTCGTCGTCCGCCTCGCTGTCGAGCCAGGAGTAGTTGACCTGACCCCGCGCGGCATGATTTCCAGATCCTGGAAATAGTGGCGAGCTCAAGGTGAGGCCAATGACGCCTTCTAGACAGTTTATTCTCAGATTTGCGACGGTGTTGGCGACATCCATGATCGGATCGTCTTGCGCTATGCTTGATCCTGAGAGCCGTTCTGACTCCGGGCGAATGGTGCTTGGCGCGGGGACGCCCGTGGCGGCCTCCGGTGAGACCCCTGCCGTTGGCACGGGACGCCGCGACGCGGCCGATGATCCCGAGATCTGGGCTGACCCGGCCGATCCGGCGCGCGGCGTGATCCTGGGCACCGACAAGCAGGCGGGGCTCCATGTTTATGATCTGGGGGGACAGCAGCTCCAGTTCCTGCCGGAGGGCCGTTTGAACAATGTCGATCTGCGCAGCGGCTTCCCCGCGGAAGGCCGCCCCCAGATCCTGATTGGCGCGAGCAACCGGTCGGCGGGGGGCGTTTCGTTCTTCCTGGCCGATCCTGCGGCGCCGGGGGCGCCGACGGTCCGCCGCTGGGGCTTTGCAGCCACGACGGTCAGCGAGCCCTACGGCTTTTGCCTGGGCCGCCGGGGCCAGGCCTTCGTGGCGGTGATGGTGGGCGTCGACGGGGACGTAAGCCAGTATGGGGTGACCGAGGTCGCTGGCGGCCCGGTCCTGGTCCAGGAGCGTAGCTTCACGGTCGGGTCCCAGTCGGAGGGCTGCGTCGTCGATGACGCCAAGGGGATGCTCTATGTGGCCGAGGAGGCCAAGGGGATCTGGCGCTACAGCCTGGACCCGGCCACGGGGTCTACCCGCACCCTGCTGGCAAGCGCTCCCTCAGCCATGCTGGCTCCCGATGTGGAGGGTCTGGCGCTGCTGCGGGAGGGAGACAAAACCTGGCTGATCGCCTCCAGTCAGGGCGACAGCGCCTTTGCCGTCTGGCGGGTCGACGGCGCCGAGCCGGCCTATGCGGGCAGGTTCTCTGTAGTCGCCGGCTCCGGCGCAGATGCGGTCACCGGGACCGACGGGCTGGCGGCGCTTGGAGGACCGGTCGGCGCCTACCCCCAGGGGTTGGTGGTCGTTCAGGACGATGCCGACACCCCGGGCGAGACGGCCTCCACTGTGCGAAGCCGGCAGAACTTCAAACTGGTCGACTGGCGGGCCGTCAAGCTGGCGCTTGGGCTCTGAGGGTCGAGGTCCTCATCGAGCCCAGTCGATCGGCGCGGTCCCTGGCGGACATACCAGGGACCGGCCTGAATGGTCTCAGAGGACCCCCAGCATCTCGGCGACCAGGGGGTGACGCACGATGTCGCGATCCTTCAGGCGGACCACGGCGATATTGGAGACCGCTTCCAGCTTGTCCGCCACGGGGCCCAGGCCTGAGAGTTCCGGCAGCAGATCCGACTGGTTGGGGTCGCCGGTGACCACCATGGTGGAGTGCCAGCCCAGGCGGGTCAGCAGCATCTTGAGCTGGCCGTAGGTGCAGTTCTGGGCCTCGTCGATCACCACGAAGGCGTTGTTCAGGGTGCGGCCGCGCATGAAGCCCACCGGGGCGATCTCGATGGCGCCCTCGGTCATCAGGGCCCGAACCCGCTTCATGGAAAGACGGTCAGACAGCGCGTCGTAGAGGGGGCGCAGGTAGGGGGCGAGCTTGTCCTCCATCTCGCCGGGCAGGAAGCCCAGGGATTCGCCGGCCTCGACGGCGGGCCGGGAGAGCACGATGCGCCCCACCTTGCCGGCCTCCAGGGCCTCCACCGCCTTGGCGATGGCCAGGTAGGTCTTGCCGGTCCCCGCGGGGCCGAGCGCCATCACCAGGTTCTTGGCGTCGATGGCGGCGATCAGCTCGTCCTGGCCCGGCGATTTGGACTTGATGGTCTTCAGGTACCCCTGCTCGCGGTCATCATTGTGATGCGCCAGCGGCGACCAGGCCCTTTCCACCGGCAGGCGGCGAATCTTGCCGTCATCCTGGAACTGGCCGGCGTCGAAGGCGCCTTCGCGCACTTGTCGCTTCAGGGCTCGCTTGGTCATCAAAGCCTCCGTAAGGGCATGAAAAAAGGGCGTATCCGCAATGGATCGCCCTTCGAGGTCGACTGGTGATGTGAGACAGAGCGGCGTCGTGCGCAGCCCGGTGGACCGCTTTCGCTTCGCAATGCTGGCGGGCAACCCCGCCGAAGCCACAAACGCGACACCCTCGTCTCCGTCATGCGGGGCGCCAGGACCGAAAATCCGGCCATGGCCGGTTCGGGAAGGCTATCGCCCTCACGAATCGCCCGACTAAGATGATCCTAACGGGGTTAATCGCGGATTAAGCAAACGATCCGTGACAATAACGAGGGTGCGACAATGAGTGTCTATAACTTGGGCGACGTGGCTCCGGAGCTTCCGGGTGCGGACGAATACTGGATAGCGCCGAACGCGGCGGTGATGGGGAACGTGATTCTCAAGAAAAATGCGTCCGTCTGGTTCGGTGCGACCATTCGTGGCGACAACGACCCCATCATCATCGGCGAGAACTCCAACGTGCAGGACGGCTCTGTTCTGCACACCGACACCGGGTCGCCGCTGACCATCGGGGCCAATGTCACCGTGGGGCACATGGTGATGCTTCACGGCTGCAGCATCGGCGACAACTCCCTGGTGGGGATCGGCTCGATCATCCTCAACGGGGCGAAGATCGGAAAGAACTGCCTGATCGGCGCCAATGTGCTGATCACCGAGGGCAAGGAGATCCCCGACAACTCTCTGGTGATGGGGGCGCCGGGCAAGGTGGTGCGAGAGGTCTCGGAGGGCCAGGCCCGCATGCTGGCCGGCGGGGCGATGCACTACGTCGCCAATTGGCAGCGCTATAAGAGAGAGCTGAGGGCGGCGGGTTAGGCCGCCCTCAAAGCCGCTAGCCCTGGATCGGGCGCAGGATGATCTCGACGCGGCGGTTCTGTGCGCGGCCTTCCGGTGTGCCGTTGCTGGCCACCGGCTGGCGCTCGCCCTCGCCGGCGACGAAGATACGGGCCGGCATCACACGACCGGCGCCCACGAGGTAGTTGGCCACTGAACTGGCGCGGCGTTCCGAGAGGGCCTGGTTGTGGTCGTCCGCGCCGCTGGAGTCAGCGTGGCCGACGATGTCGATGGTGGTCTGCGGATAGGCGTTCAGGGTGCGGGCCACGTCGGCCAGGACCGGCTCGAACCGCGGCTGCACGTCGGACTGGTCGACGGCGAAGGTCACGTCGCTGGGCATGATCAGGACGATGTTGTCGCCCTGGCGGCGGATCTGCACGCCCGAGCCCTCCAGCGAGCGGCGGAAGTCAGCCTGCTGGCGGTCCATGTAGTTGCCGACAGCGCCGCCGGCCAGCGCGCCGATACCGGCGCCGATCAGGGCGTTCTTGCGGCCCTGCTCACCGCTATTGGTGTTGGTCAGGTAGCCCAGGGCCGCGCCGCCCAGGGCGCCGGCCAGGACGCCGGTCCCGGTGTTGTTGCGCACCGGCATGCCCGTATAGGGGTCGGTGGTGGTGCAGGCGGTGAGGGCAGCCGCGCCGGCAAGCATGGCGAGGGTAGCGGTAAACTTGGACATGACCGTCTCCGGGACGTGGGGGATAAGTCCGTCAACGCCCGTCCAAGGTGAAGGTTCCGCGCTCAGATTCTGAGCACGTGCTTGGCCATGATGTTGCGTTGCACCTCGTCGGATCCGCCGGCGATGCTGGCGGCGCGGCCTTCGAAGTACCGGGTCACTTCCCGGCGCGCCCAGGCCGGTCCAAGCGGTTCGGCGCCGCCGCCCACCTCGGGGAACCAGGGCGCGGCATAGGGGCCGGCGCACTCCATATAGAGCTCCGTCAGCCTCTGGACGATGTCGGTGCCCTTCAGTTTGAGCATCGAGGATTGCGCGCCTGGGGCGGAGCCGGCCGCGACCTCCCACAGGGTGCGAAGCTCGGTCATCTCCAGGGCTCTCAGCTCGATCTCGAGGACGGCCAACCGCCCCGCGAACCCTGGATCGTCGATGAGCCGGTCGCCCTGCGAGCCGGAGATTTCCGTGGCGGCCGCGATTCGAATGCCGCGGGCGAGGTTCAGGGACAGGGAGACGAAGGCCTGCCCGGTCCGCTCGTGGGTGAGCAGGCCCTTGGCATAGGTCCAACCCTGACCTTCCTCGCCGATCCGATTTTCCACCGGAACCCGGACGGCGTCGAAGATGACTCGGTTGAAGGCATGACGGCCGTCGATCGAGATGATCGGCGTCACCATCACGCCGGGGCTGCGCATGTCGATGAGCAGGAAGGTGATGCCCGCCTGCGGCTTGGCCTCGGTGGCGGTTCGCGTCAGACAGAAAATCCAGTCGGCCTTGTGAGCGCCGCTCGTCCACACCTTTTCGCCATCCACCACATAGACATCGCCGTCCCGCACCGCACGGGTCCGTAGCGAGGCGAGGTCCGAACCGGCGCCAGGCTCGGAATAGCCCTGACACCAGCGGGTGGTGTCGGCGACGATGCCCGGCAGGAACCGCTGCTGCTGGTCGGGACTGCCATAGGCGAATAGGACCGGCGCCAGCATGCCAGGCCCCATGCCGCCGACCTGGGCCGGGACGCCGGCCGCGGCGGTCTCCCGTTCCCAGATAAAGTTCATGGCCGGGGTCCAGCCGGGGCCGCCGAAGGCGACAGGGAACTTGTTCACGGCCCAGCCTCTGGCCAGCAGGGCCTGATGCCAGCGCGCCTCGTCAGCAGCCGACCCGTCGAAGGGCGCGTCTGGCGGGAACACCCTGGCGATCAGCGCTCTGACCTCGTCGCGAAAGACGGTTTCCTCCGCCGAAAAGTCGAGATCCATGGCCAGTCCGGATTGTTATTGTAAGGTCCATCCAATAGTATCCGGCCCCGCCACACCCGGTCAACCGACAGCGAGGTCCAGATGTCCCACGCGCCCTTCACGACGAGCCGTCAGGACGGAATCATCGCCGGCCCGGTGCGCCGTCCCGACAATTTCTCCAAGCATGCCAAGGGCTCGATCCATGACGACGCCACGGCGCAGAAGCTGGGATTCAAGGGCGGCACGGTGGCTGGAAACATCCACTTCGAGCAGTTCCCGCCGCTGATGGCCGAGCTGTTCGGGCGCGATTGGTATCGCACCGGCAACCTGTCACTCTATTTCCTCACCCCCACCACCGACGGGGAACCGGTCCAGGTCTTCGCCCGCGTTCCGGTCCCGCGGGTGGAGGGCGGGATGCGCGCTGAGGTGTGGATGGAGGACGCCGAGGGCCGAAGGGTCTGCGAAGGCACGGCCGCGTCAGGCCCGCCGGATATGGAAAGCTTCCTGCGTCAGAAGTTGGAGGCCGTCCGCCCGGCGGAGGATCTGCGGATTCTCAAGCAGTCCAAGGTGGGCGACACCTGCTTGGGCGTTCCCGCGCGCCTGGCCTTGTCCCGCAACGAGAACCGCCTGGCGTTCATCACCGAGCCGCTGGCGGAATATGAGGACGCAACGGTGTGGGGGGAGCGGGTGGCCGCCCCGGCCATCGCCATCGACGCAATGCGCGAGGTGGAGACACCGCTGTTCAAGCCCGACGAGGCCTTCGTCGGCATGTTCGGCGCCATTGAGGTCCAGTGGCTCGACGGGCCGGTGTTCATGGAGCACGACTATCTCGCGGACGGTCGGCTGCTCGCCCTCTCGGAATCGCCCAAGACCGAAGTGGCCTGGTTCGAGAGCACCCTGCGCGACGCCGAAGGCGGGCGCGTGGTCTCAAGGCTGATCCTCATGACCCGGCTTTTGAAGGGCTCCTCGCCGCTCTGGACCTGAGCATCGAGAGCGCGGCATAGGGAGAGCATGACAGAGCGCATTCGCACGCGGCTGACGCCGGCCGCTCGCCGGGACCAGATTCTCGACGTCGCCGCCCGCGTGATCGTTCAGGAGGGCCTGCAGGCCGCGACCATGGAACGGCTGGCGCGGGCCGCACACGTGAGCAAGGCGCTAGTCTACACATATTTCGCCACGCGCGACGGCCTCTTGGGCGCGCTTCTGCAGCGGGAACAGGCGGATCTAGGCGACCGCGGGATGGCCGCCGCCCTGCGCGCCGAGACCTTTCCCGACCTGATCGCCCAGACCACCCGGCACTATCTGGAACACGTCCGCGACCGTGGCCCGTTGATCGCCGCCTTGCTGGCCGACCCCTCCACCGCCGCCCTGATGGAGGCCGAAAGCCGGATCAATCGCGACCAGACCATCCGCTATCTGGTCCGCGCGACGCGGCGGGCCTATGGTCTGCCCCTGGCCCCGGCGATCGTCGCCGTGGACATGTTGATGGGGGCGACCGGACGGGCCGGGAGTCGCGTCGCCGACGGGGAGCTCGAGATCGAGGACGCCGTCAACCTGTGCGTTCAGATCGCCCTGGGCGGGCTGGAGCGGCTGGCGGCTCAGGCCAGGGCGCGCGCGTAGAGCGCGATGAGGGCGGCCCAGGCGCGCTCGGCCTCGGCCGGATTGTAGACGGCGCCGGTCTTGACGCACCAGCCGTGCTGCGCGGGATAGACCTCGACCGTGGCCGGCAGCTTGGCGGCGGCGAAGGCCGCCTTCAGCTTGTCCTTGCCGTCCGGCTGCTTGGCGTCGTCGTTCTCGGCGATGGCCACCAGGAAGCCGGCCCTGGCCTTGCCCAGTTGCAGATGCAGGCTGTCGGGCCCGTCGACCACCAGCCCGCCGCCGTGGAAGGAACCTGCCGCGCCCACCCGGACCGGATGGTTGATCGCGGCCATGAAGGTATAGGGGCCGCCCATGCAGTAGCCCGTGGTTCCGATCTTCTTGCGGGCGTTCACCTGAGGCTGCTTGTCGAGCCAGGCGACATAGGCGGCGGTGTCGCGCGCCTTGGCGTCCGGCGTCAGCGGGCTGGTGAGTTCGCCCAGCTTGGCCCGGTCGGTGGGATTGGAGAACTCGAAGGGCCCGGTGATCACCGGCGCCTTGCGGGTGCGATAGAAGGGGTTGGGGACGACGACCGCATAGCCCTCGGCCGCCATGCGCTTGCCCATGTCGCGGAACACCGGGCGCAGACCCAGGATGTCGGTGAAGATCACCACGCCGGGCCAGGTCCCCTTGCCGGCGGGATGGAAGAAGGCCGCGTCGCAGGGGCCGTCGGCGGTGGTGATGGTGATGTCGGTCTCGACCACCTCGGCGGCGAGCGCCGCGCCGGCGATGGCGACGCCGGTGGCCATGGTGACGGTGGCGAAACCACGGCGGGTCAGGCGCGAGTCGCGGTCGGCGCTGGCGGGATTGAGTTCGTCGTCCATGGGGAGCCTCACCTGATGTGGGCGCTCGTTAACGGCGCCTGTGATCGCCAGGTTAACTCAGATGCCAAGCCGCGCCTGTGTCAGGCGAGAAACTTGTGCAGGAAGTTTCCGCCCATCTGCAGGCCGTCCAGGTCGATGCTGTGGCCCAGCCCTGGAGAGACGTGCCCGCCGACCTCGAATCCGAGCTTCTGCAGGGTCGCTCCGGCGTGATGCAAGGCGGCCACCGGCACCATGGGGTCGGCGTCGCCGTGGATCAGCAGGATCGGGGGGTTCACCTTGGCGGTGTCCAGGCCCGTCTCGTCCACCAGCATTCCGGAATAGCCCAGGATGCCCGCCACCTGGGGCGAGCGGCGCAGGCCGACCTGCAAGGCCATCATGGTCCCCTGGCTGAACCCCACCAGGGCCAGGCGGTCCTCGGTGAGGCCGTACTTGGCCAGCTGCTGATCGATGAAGGCGTTCACCACCGGCGCGGCTTCCCGCGCCCCATTGATGCGAGCCTGGGCATCCATGTTGGTGATCGGCCACCATTGGTAAGCGTCGAACATGCCGGGCAAGACCTGGGGCGCGTTCGGGGAGATGAACAGGGTGTCGGGGAAGGCGTGCTGCCAGTGCGGCACCAGGCCGATCAGGTCCGCGCCGTTCGATCCGTAGCCGTGCAGCAGGATCACGAGACTTTTCGGCGCGCCGCCGGAGAGGGGGGGAATGGCGGGACCGTCGAGGGTTGGAAGCGTGGTCATGCCTTTTGGTGGGGGAGGTCGCCCGTCCGGTCAAGCACGGCAGGCGCCGAGCCTGCTTGACGGACGCCACGG
Organism: Phenylobacterium sp.; assembly: GCF_030651185.1. Lineage (GTDB taxonomy): Bacteria > Pseudomonadota > Alphaproteobacteria > Caulobacterales > Caulobacteraceae > Phenylobacterium. The sequence continues at coordinate 10,483 of NZ_JAUSCJ010000033.1, read as the reverse complement.
CGCCCGGCCAGCCTTCCCCCCAACAAGACAATGGGAGGACACCCGATGGCCTATGAATTCATCTCCGTGGAGCGCGAAGGCCCGGTCACGGTCTTCACCCTCAACCGGCCCGAGGTGATGAACGCGGTGCATTCGCCGATGCACTTCGAGATGGACGAGGCCTTCAACGCCTTCAACGCCGACCCCGAGCAGTGGGTCGGCATCATCACCGGCGCCGGCGAGCGCGCCTTCTCGGCCGGCAACGACCTGAAGAACCAGGCCACCGGCGGTTCCATGGCCATGCCGGCCAGCGGGTTCGCGGGCCTCGCCCAGCGCTTTGACCTCAACAAGCCGCTGATCGCCGCCGTCAACGGCGTGGCGATGGGCGGCGGATTCGAGATCGCGCTCGCCTGCGACATCATCGTGGCCTCCGACAACGCCGTCTTCGCCCTGCCCGAGCCGCGGGTGGGTCTGGCCGCCCTGGCCGGCGGCCTGCATCGCCTGCCGCGCGCCATCGGCACCAAGCGGGCCATGGGCATGATCCTCACCGGCCGCCGGGTCTCCGCCGCCGAGGGCCACGAGCTGGGCTTCGTCAACGAGGTCAGCACCCCGGCCGACCTGATGGCCACGGCTCGCCGCTGGGCGGGCCAGATCGCCGAGCTGTCGCCCATGTCGATCCGCGCGTCGAAGGAGGCGGTCTATCGTGGCCTCGACGAGCCGACCTTGGAGGGCGCCATCGCCGGCCAGAACCGCTACCCCGCCATCTCGGCCCTGTTCCGCTCCGAGGACTTCGTGGAGGGGCCGATGGCGTTTGCTCAGAAGCGCACGCCGAACTGGAAGGGCAAGTAGGTAGCTGCCACCTGGTGTCAGCAGGGTGGCGGTAGATCGAAGCTCCAGCTTAGGAGCCTTTGATGTCCGCCGACCGCCAGACCTCGCGCCACGCCTTCGATTTCAACCACGGCGACTGGATCGTCACCAATCGCCGCCTGAAAGGGCGTGGCGTCGGCTCCGTCGACTGGGAGGTGTTCGACGCGCGCCAGCGCTCGGACCTGCGGCTCGGGGGCATGTGCAGCCTCGATGAGATCGACTTCGTCGAGCAGGGGTTCAAGGGCATGACGTTCCGGCTCTACAGTCCGGAGCGGGACGAGTGGACGATCTGGTGGATTACCGACCGGGATGGCGTCATGCAGCCGCCGGTGATGGGCCGCTTCGAGGGGACGCGCGGGACCTTCCACGGACAGGACATGGACGGCGACCGTCCGGTCGCGGTGGTGTTCGACTGGCAGACCGCTGATCCCAACGCGCCGCGCTGGAGCCAAGCCTTCTCCTATGACGGCGGGAAGAGCTGGGAAACCAATTGGATCATGGAGTTTCGACGTCCGTGACGCCGGCGTCAACTTTATGCAAGGTGACGCAGCGTCCGGTCTTGTGTCAGGCGCCGAGGCCAGTAAGGGTGGCCTAAATAAAGCTCGCCAGGGGACGGACGCGCCATGGACCGCTACGACTACATCATCATCGGTGCGGGCTCGGCCGGCTGCGTCCTGGCCAACCGGCTGACCGAGGATCCCACGGTCAAGGTCCTGCTGCTGGAAGCCGGCGTGAAGGACAATTCGCTGATGGTGCGGATGCCCGCCGGCGTTGGCGGCCTGATCGGCGCCAAGGGGACCTACAACTGGGGCTTCTGGACCGAGGAAGAGCCCAACCTCAACAACCGCAAGCTCTGGTGGCCGCGCGGCAAGGGCTGGGGCGGGTCCAGTTCCATCAACGGCATGATCTACATCCGCGGCCACGCCCGCGACTATGACCAGTGGCGCCAGATGGGTCTGCAGGGCTGGTCGTACAAGGATGTGCTGCCCTACTTCAAACGCTCCGAGAGCCTGGAAGGTGGCGGCGACCAGTGGCACGGCGGCAGCGGCCCGCTGGCGGTCACAAAGGCGTCGGACCCCAATCCGCTCTACAAGGCCACGATCGAGGCGGGCCGTCAGGCTGGGCACAAGGTCACCAGTGATTTCAATGGATTCCAGCAGGAAGGTTGGGGGCCGTATCAGCTGACCATCAAGGGCGGCGAGCGTTGGAGCGCGGCCAAGGGCTATCTGCACCCGGTCCTGACGCGCACGAATCTGACCTGCCTGACCGGCGCGCGGACGACGAAGATCGTCATCGAGAACGGCCGCGCCACCGGCGTGGAGTTCATCGACGACAAGGGCGTCAAGCAGGTGGTCCACGCTGACCGCGAGGTGCTGCTGAGCGCCGGGGCGGTGCAGTCGCCGCACATCCTGCAACTGTCGGGGATTGGTGACCCGGAGGAACTGACCAAGCACGGCATCCCGGTGGTCCATGCCCTGAAAGGGGTCGGCGCCAACCTGCAGGATCACCTGGACGTGACGCTGTCGTGGGAATGCCCGCTGCCCATCACCGTCTTCTCGGCGCGCAAGGGCATCAAGACCGCGCTGATCGGGATCAACTATCTGCTGTTCAAGAAGGGGCTGGGCTCCAAGCAGATGTTGGAATCGGGGGCCTTCCTGAAGTCGCGCCCCGACCTGGACCGTCCCGACCTGCAGGTCCACTGCGTCCTGGCTGTCATGCAGAACCACGGCAAGACCCAGGTGGCCAAGGACGGCTTCACCTTCCACGTCTGCCAGCTGCGGCCCGAGAGCCGCGGCCGGGTGGGGCTGAACTCCGCCAACCCGCTGGACGATCCGGCGATCTTCGCCAACTACCTGAACACCGAGGAAGACCGCCGCGCCCTGCGCGAGGGCGTGAAGATGATGCGGGAAGTCGCCCGCCAGCCGGCCCTGGACAAGTACCGCTCCACCGAGCTGTTTCCCGGTGAAGCCGTCCAGACCGATGAACAGATCGACGCCTGGATCAAGGAGGTCGCCGAGACCATCTATCACCCGGTCGGCACCTGCCGGATGGGCGGCGCCGACGACGACATGGCGGTGGTGGACGGCGAGTTGAAGGTGCGCGGTATCGCCGGCCTCCGGGTCATCGACGCCTCGGTCATGCCGACCCTGGTGGGGGGCAACACCAATGCGCCCACCATCATGATCGCCGAGAAGGCCGCCGACATGATCCGGGGCAAGCCGGCCCTGCCGGCGGACGACGCGCCGGTCTATGAGGATGGCCAGCAGGCGGCCTGATGTCGGTGGTCGTGGATGGAGGACTCGGGGGTTCGCGAGGACCCGCCGACCTCGATGAGGCGTCGCGATAGACAAAACGACCGGTCGTGCTAAAAACTCGGCATGGGAAAAGGCGCGACCACACGTGAGGCGATCGTCAGCCAGGCCCTGGACCGGGCGGTGCAGGTGGGGCTGTCGGGCCTGTCGCTGGGGCCGTTGGCCGACGACCTGAACCTCTCCAAGAGCGGTCTGTTCGCGCACTTTAAATCCAAGGAAACCCTACAGTTAGCGGTGCTGCAGGAGGCCATCAACCGCTTCACGGCGCGGGTGGTGGAGCCGGGGTTGAGGACCCCTCGGGGCCGAGCGCGGATGGAGCTGCTGATCCACCGCTGGTTCGACTGGATCGAGGGGGAGCCCGGCATGCGCGGCTGCCTGTTCTCGGTCGCCGCCCAGGAATATGACGACCGCCCCGGCGCCATCCACGACCTGCTGGTGGGGTCTCAGTTGCAGTGGCAGGAAACCCTGGCGCGCATGGCCGCGGACCTGCCGCGGGGCGGGCCGCTGCCGGCCGACATGTGCCAACAGGTGGCCTTCGAGGTGACGGGGAGTGTGCTGGCCTTCCAGCAGCAGACCAAGCTCTTCAAGGCGCCCAAGGCGCGGGCCTGGGCCGAGACGGCAGTGGCCCGCATCCTCGACGACGCGGCCAACGCGGTCTGAGGCGCCACGCCGCCCTGCTCGAACCTAGTCGGCCGGCGGCAAGTTTTCCGCGATCCGTTCAAGCAGAGCCGCGGCGCTGATCGGCTTGGAAACGAAATCGTCCATGCCGGCCTCCCGGCATTCGCTCACCTCGTCGGGAGACGCCGCGGTGACGGCGATGATGGGGATGGCCGACTGGGGGCCGGGCAGGGCGCGGATGGCGCGGGTCGCCTCAAGACCGTCCATCCGGGGCATGTGAACGTCCATCAGCACCAGATCGAAGCGGCCGGTTCTCACCGCGGCGACGGCGGCGGCGCCGTCCTCGGCGAATTCGTAGCGAAGGCCTGCGCCCTCCAGGACGATGCCCGCCACGCGGCGGTTCAGGGGGTGGTCCTCGGCGATGAGAATCAGCGGGTCGCCGGAGGCTGGAACGCCCCCAGGCTGGCGGAGCGCAGCGCTCGGCGGTGGCGGGGCGGCCGCCTCGGTGATCTCGAAGGGAATTTCGCACACGATGCGGGCACCGCCCTCCGGCGCGTTCTCCGCCCAGATGCGCCCGCCCATCAGGGTAACGAGTTCGCGGCAGATGGTCAGGCCCAGGCCCGTGCCTCCGTGCTTGCGCGTCGTGCCGGCGTCGGCCTGGATGAAGGGATCGAACAGACGCTCCCGCTGGTCCTCCTCGATGCCGGGGCCACTGTCTGTGACCTCGAAGCGCAGGTTCGAGCCGCGGCCGATGCGGCGGGCGGCCAGGGTGACCTGACCGCGGTCGGTGAACTTGATGGCGTTGTTGACCAGGTTCGAGAGCACCTGGCGGAGGCGTCCGGCGTCGCCGAGGAGGGTCGCGGGCAGGCGGCTGACGCTGACCTTCAGGACGATCCCCTTGGCATCTGCGGCGAAGCGCCAGACGTCGCCCACGGCGGTGACCGCTTCGGCCGGCGAGAAGGGGGCTGGATCCAGCAGCAGGGCGCCGGCCTCCACCTTGGCCAGGTCCAGCACCTCGTTGAGGATCGACAGCAGGCCCTGGCCGGAGGAGCGGATGATGGTGACCAGCTCCAGGTCGTCCGGCGCCAGGGCGCGGTGCGAGAGGGCCTCGGCGACGGCCAGGATGCCGTTCAGGGGGGTGCGCAGCTCGTGGCTCATGGTCGCGACGAATCGCGACTTGGCCTGGTTGGCCACCTCGGCGGTCCGGCGCGCGGCTTCCGTCTCCAGGGCGAGAGCCTCCAGGGCGGCCTTCTGGGTCGCGAGGCCGGCGCTGAGGGTCTCCAGCTCGAAGACCGTGCCGCGCAACTCGGCATTGGCGGCCCTCAGCGCCTCGTCCACCTGCAGACGCTTGGTGATGTCGCGGCAGGCGCCGATGAACCTGCGCTCGCCGCCGATCACCGCCTCGCCGATGGAGAGCTCGATGGGAACGATGTGGCCCAGCCGGTGGCGCAGGGGCAAGGCGCGCGGGCCGACATTGAGAATCCCGCTGACCCCGCTCTCGAGGTAGCGCTCGATCTGGCCCTGGTGGCTGCTGTGATAGGGCTCGTCCATCAGGATCTGGATCGGGCGGCCCACCAGCTCGTCCTCGGCCCAGCCGGTCAGACGGGCGGCCGCCTCATTGGCCCCTTCGATGACCCCGTCGGGTCGGATCACGATCATGGCGTCCGCCGCGTGGGTGAGAATCGCCCGTAGGCGATCCTCCAGGGCGCGCAGCTTGGCGATCCCTTCCTCGCGCGCGGTGACGTCGTTGACGCTCAGGACCAGGCCGCGCTGCTGGCCGTCGATGCGGCGCGGCAGGAAGGAGACCCGTAAGACTCGGCCCTCCCCCAGGGCGGCCGAGAGCTTGGCCATCCCCGCCCGGCCAGCCATCGCGCCCTCCACCACGGGGGCGATGGTCGCGGCGTCTGCGGCGTTGAACAGGTCGGCGAGGCCGACGCCGGCCTTGCCCGGCCATTGGGCGTCGGCGCCCTCGCGGGTGACGCCGGCGGCCGAGACCAGGCGCAGGTGCTCGTCGAAGTCCAGGGCCAGCAGGGAGAAGGCGTGGCGGAAGAAGGTGGTCGAGGGCGCGAGGGCCAGGGCCTCCCGGACCCGAACCTGCGCAGCCTCGATCAAGGGTTTCTGGTCTGGCATTCTCGAATCACCCCCGCGATCCCTCAGTCTCCAGGCAAGCCAGGGTGTCGGGTATCCTACCCATGGCCTGGCCATCAGGCCCGAAAGCTCAAGGCTTCCTGCGCCAGATCAAGGCGCGGCGGGGCCGGGGGCTGAATGGCTAGCCGCTCGGCCAGGTGACGAGGGGGCGGAAAGACCCTAGTTGCCGCAGGGCCATCTGTCCGGCCCATGGGCTCCAAGGAGATTTCACCATCCCGATGCGTGCTGTGATTGTCAGCAGTCAGCCCCTCTGCCGCGACGCCCTGGCCGCCGTGGCGCGCGAGGATCTGGGCGCCGAGGTGGTGACGGCCGCTGACCTGCCGGGGGTGGAACGCGACCACAAACCCGACCTCATCCTGCTGGACCTGCCGTCGGGGGTCGACCCGGCGCGCTGGATCGCCCGCGGCGCCCAGATCGCGGCCGGCCATCGAGTGCTGGTGGTCTCGCAGCGCGATCTCGCCCTGGCTCGCCTGGCCCACGGCCACGGCTACAGGGCGCTGCTGCCCAAGAGTTCGGAACGGCCCTTGATGGCGGCGGCCCTGAGGCTGGTCCTCGCCGGTGGGGAGTACTTTCCTTGTTTCGAGGAGCTGGAGGCCGGGTCCGAGCCGCCCGCCGAGACCGGCGCCGAGCGCTTGTCGAACCGCCAGCGCGAGGTGCTGGCCCAGATCGAGCTGGGCCGCACCAACAAGGAGATCGCCAAGCAGCTCGGCATCTCGATCGCCACGGTGAAGCTGCACGTGCAGGCCATCCTCGCGGCGACCGGCGCGCGCAACCGCACCGAGGCGGTGAGCCGACTCAAGCTGGCGGGGTAGGCCTCAAAGCTCATCATTCGGGATGTTCAGCAGGTTGCCGCAGGCCTTGCAGTGGACGGCGTCCAGGTCGTGGCGCATCAGGCCGCAGTCGGGGCAATTGAACAGCACCTTGTGCGGCCGCAGCAGGGCCTGGGCCAGCCGCACGAAGAGCGTGAAGCCCGACAGCATGATCAGGATGGAGAGCAGCTTGCCCGAGGCGCCGGGCAGGGTGACGTCGCCGAAGCCGGTGGTGGTGACCGTGCTGACGGTGAAATAGAGCGCGTCCACATAGCCGTGAATGTTCGGGTGATTGCGCGCATAGAAGGCGTAGACGAAGCCGGTGACGATGAAGAGGTAGGTCACCAGGGTGGCCAGGGCCTTGCTGGTCTCCTCCCAGCGCGTGTTGTCGTAGCGCCGGGCCACGGTCTCCCAGAAGAAGTCGCTGTGGAACAAGGTCCAAAGGCGCAGGACCCGCAGGAAGGCGAAGTTGGCCAGCCAGAGCGGGAAGAGCAGGGTGATCAGCACCGCCAGGTCGATCCAGAACGTCGGCCGCCGTAGCCAGTGGGCGAGGTGGGGGGCGGCCAGGGTGCGGGCTGCGACGTCGATGGCCACGATCACCGCGATCACATAGTCGAGGATCAGAAAGACCGGCCGGTCGCGCACCATCGGCGTGATGATGAAGAAGCCGATCAGCACGAAGTCCAGGGCGATGACGCCGAGGCGGAAGCGGATGGCGCCGGGGCTCTCGCCGTAGAACAGGTGACGCAGCCAGGCCCGCAGGCGTTGCAGCCGCGAATTGCGGTCGTGAGGGGTCGCCAGGTCGCGCGTCTTCGAAGCCATGAGGCATGAAACGCGCGAAACCGCCTGTGTCATGCGATTCTATTGGGGAGGGGGACCGCGCAGCTATGAGCCCACGTCGCTGAGCGATTTCCTCCTCTGTCGCGCAGCGGAAAGTCCGCGGGCGCTGGCGGAGGTTGGGTAGGCTCATCCTCCGCCGTGAAGCAGAGGAAAGCTCCGGCCCTTACGGCGTGTCCAGCGCCACGACCTGGGTGGGGGCGTCGAGGGCCGGGATGGCGAGTTGCTCGGTCTCGATGATCTCCAGCTCCACCAGGGCCCGCCTGGGCATGGCGCCCGCGCAGCCGTCGCGTTCGCCCAGCCCCTTGAGGTAGGCGCGGCGCACGGCGCCGGCCAGGGCCGCGTCCTGAACCTTGCGGGCGTGGGCCTCGGCGCCGGTGACCGTGCGCACGACGCCGCGCATGGGAATCCAGCTGACCGACAGCCGGCGGATCGCGCCGGCGGCGGCGCGGGACGCCATCCTGCGCTTGGTGGTCTTCAGCGCTGCGACGTCGAGGTCGGGGCCTAGCGCCTCATCGAGGCCTGCGATCTCGCTGGCCATGGCGGCGCAGCCGGCCAGGGCGGCATAGGGGCCGTGGGCGGCCTTGCGCAGGCTGTCGTGGATCTCGGCCTGGTTGATGTTGAAGTCGGCGAGCGGCTGGCCGATGGCTGAGACGAACTCGTTGCGCTGCGGCGAGGCGGCGGCCTGGGCGGGGATATCCTGGGCGTGAGCACAGGGCGCGAACACGCCGAGGCTTGAGATGATGGCCGCGCCCGCGAGCCAGTGTCTTGGGGCGCTCAGTGGATGTTCCATCTGCGCTTCCTCCGGGTACGCAGTCTAAAGCCGACAGGCTTTCCCGAGGATTTAAACGCGCGAAGAAAGTGTGGGTGGCGTGGTTGGGTCCTTCTCCCGCAGGGGGAGAAGGGATTTTCTATGCCACGTGGCGGCCGTCGAGGGTGGCGAGGCGCAGGCGGGGAGTTTCCTCGTTGGCGGGGCCCATGCCGCGGATGTCGCGGACGGCGAAGGGCTGGGCGGGGAGGCCGCGCAGGCGTGAGACCATGCCCAGCGGCTGGTAGAGGCCCAGGAACCGGTCGACCGAGCCGCCCGCGCCCGCCAGGGGGGCGAAGAGCACCTCCATGGCCAGGCTGGGCCCTTCGGTCAGCACCTCGACGGTGGCGACGATGGGTTCGGGGCGGCGCCAGGCGGTTTCCAGGGCGGTGTGCAGATTGAAGCGGTCGCGCTCGCGCACCAGGGACAGGCCGTTCTGCTGGCGAAGGTCGCGCTGGTGCAGTTCGGCGACGAAGCCGCCGGCCAGGCGCACCGGATAGACCCCCGACCTGGCGCGCCCGAGGATGAAGACCTGGGCGATGATTTCGGAAAAGTCGGCCGGGCTGATGTCGCTGCGGAGCGGCAAACGGCCATCACCACCGCGCGTTCGCCAATAGTCTATCAACCGTTCTGTATTTGAATGGAACACCGACATCCGGATGCAGCCCTGCCCGCGGCGTGAATCGACCGCATGGGGCTTGCAGAAAGATGCGGACCAGTCGCCGGACGTCTCCAATCGGGACGCTTCGGCTTGGCAGGCGGGGCCAGCCGCGATGTGCGGCGCGGTTCTTGCATGCTTAACAGGTGGCCTGACGAGGAGGGGCCGTCCCATGACGATGCGTTCGACCCTGCTCGGCCTGGTGCTCGGATTTGGACTTCTGTTCCTGGGCAGCGCCGCCCCGGACGAGGCGTTGGCCCAGTGCTGCGCCCCGCCCCCGGTGTGCTGCACGCCCCCGCCCCCGCCCTGCTGCATCACCCCGCCGACGCCCCCCTGCTGCACCCCGCCTCCGGCGCCGCCGCCGCCGACCCCGCCCTGCTGTGACAACGGCCCGCGCACCAGCGTCCACGTCAATGTCTCCAGTGTGAACGTCGCCATCGCCAACGCGGCGTCAAGCGCCGGCGCAAGTTCCGGCTCCGGATCTGGCGCGGGCGCAGGATCCGGCTCGGTGACCTATTATGGCGGCGGTGGCGGTGGCGGCGGCTATTCGCCCCCGATGTCCACCGGCATGATCCAGGGCCTCTATGTCGACACCGGGCGGCGGATGAAGAAGACCAGCTACCAGGCGACGCGCAGCAAGACGCGCCGGGTGGTGATCCAGGCCTTCTGCGTCGACGACCGCGAAATTCCCCATCCCGCGTCGCAGGTCACCCCCGACCGCGACATCGATGACGCCTATGAGGGCGAGCTCTATCGCTGCATCGCCGGGACCTACCTGTCCTGGACCATCGCCGAGTATAACGGCCAGATCGATTTCGGCGGCGGCCAGACCAAGGTCTGCCGCAAGGGCGACGCCCTGGTCCATCTGCCCGGCGGCAAGGTGGAATGCCGGCCGCAGAAGCCCGGCCGCGACTGCAACGAACGCTCGCTGCTGCGCCGGTTCGGCGCCGGCGTGAAGGTCCTGACCATGATCATGACCGAGACCTACACGGCCTATCGCGAGGAAGAGGATCGCGAGAGCAGCTCCGTGTCGGTGACCACCGCCATGAGCCTGGACGGCGGGGTCGGCGGGATCGTGTACTAGGGCCGATCAGCCAGGTTTGAAATTGCGGAGGGGCTCGCGGCGACGCGGGCCCATTCTGCGTTTTTCAATTCCTCCCCCACCGGGGGAGGGGGACCGCGAAGCGGTGGAGGGGGTTAGGGCCTTGCCAGCGGCACGGGCCAGGCCCCCTCCGTCTCGCAGGCGAGCCTGCGATCCACCTCCCCCGAACCGCGCTGCGCGCTGGGGGAGGAATTTGACCGTTACTTCGCCGGCTTGATCTCCAGCATCCACATGCGGTCGTCCAGCAGCACCTCCTGGGCGGCGCGGCGGACGTCGGCGATGGTGACGCGTTCGGTGCCGGGCAGGATGGCGCGGGTGGCGTCGAGGCGCCTAGGGTCGGCTTGC
>NZ_JAUSCJ010000032.1 GCF_030651185.1 Phenylobacterium sp. | reverse complement strand
GCGGCCGTTGAACAGCACCAGGGTGCGCGAGCCGGTGACGGCGGAGTTCAGGTTGCGAAGGTTGATCGTCGCCGCGCCCGAGCCGGAGCCGAAGCGGTTGTTCTCACCGATCACCGCACCCGAGGACGGGATGGTCTTGATCAGCTGAACCATGGTGGGGGCGCCGCGGTTGGCGAGCTCCCGGGCGCCGATCACGTCGACCGGCAGGGCCGCGTCTTCAGGCGTGCCGGCGATGAACGAACCGGTGACCACGACCTCTTCGACCGTGGCGGCCTCCTGAGCAGCGGCGGTCCCGGCGAGTCCCATAGTCAGGGCCACGGCCAGAATAGATCCACCGCAGAAATAACTGCTTTTTGACATCAATGTTTCCTTTCCCCCTCCAACGACCTGTCCCCAGTTTGAAATGCCTGGAGGCTAAGCGGCCGTAGAGTGGCGCGATAATCGTGCGTCTCGCCGGAGAGCGCCAGAGCAGGGTTTAGATTGTTTCGAGTTCGAAATGAGGTTGCTTGATCCCTAAGCTTTTGACATAACTGACAAATATCTCTCCCACCAACATACCGGCAACAGGAAAAGTTCAGCCGATCCCCCTCAAAATACTTAGAGACCTGGTTTTGCAGGCGTTTTCTGGGGGCAAATTTTGCATAACAATGTTCGCATCGTGCCGGTACTTCGAAAAAACCGGCCGGTCGGTCGGGAGATGGCGTCTGAGCCAAAAAAGGCACTGTTGCAACACCGCCTCACCTCTCGGAAAAAGGCGTCGCTGCGGAAAGGCGCCGTGACGCCACGTCAGGGGGCGAGGCGTTTTGGCCCTTGGTCGCCCTCCCCCGGAAGGCCGCCTCAGAGCGAATCTGGTCCGGCGAACAGTCCGAAATGAGTGAGGATGTGGCCGACTCCGCCGGGCCGGGGGCGGGCTGGCCGAAGCGCAGACTGATCACCAGCATTATGCGGCGCCCCCTGATGGGGGGCCTGTCTCGCCGAACCCGCCATGCCTGGCGAGGCGCGCAGCCGAGGGCTGGCGACAACGGCGATCTGGTGGGAAGTGATGGTGGACGTGACAGGGATTGAACCTGTGACCCCCTCGATGTCAACGAGGTGCTCTCCCGCTGAGCTACACGTCCAGACCGTCAGGTCTCCCTTTCAGGAGCGGAGGCGGCGGTATAATGGAGCGCCGTTTCCGGCGCAAGCGCGGCTTTAGGCGGCGGCCATCATGCGTTCGACCTCGGTGACGATCTCGCGCAGGTGAATGGGCTTGGACAGCACCTTGGCGCCGGGGGGGGCGCTCTCGCCGGCGGCCAGGGCCACGGCGGCGAAGCCGGTGATGAACATGATGCGCAGGCCCGGATGTTTCGCGGCGGCCAGGCGCGCCACCTCGATGCCGTCCATGCCGGGCATGACAATATCGGTGAGCAGCAGGTCCCAATCCTGATCCAGCACCGCAGCGGCCTCTTCGCCATCGGCGCAGGCGGTCACGTCGTAGCCGGCGCGCTCCAGGGCGCGGCTGAGGAAGCCACGCAGGGAATCATCATCTTCGGCCAACAGGATCCGGGGCATGGGTGTTCCGCGCGAGTGGTCAAGAAGCGCACACCATAGTGGGCCAGATGTAAACTCGCGATGAACCCCCAAGGATGCACCGCTGCTGATCGTTTGACCGCTCGCGGGCGACGCCTTCATATGAAGGGCGATGACCGCCATTGAGCCCCTTGTCGCCGACGCCGCCGCGCCCAGGGCGGAACCGTCCTTCGACATCTGGCGCGGGGGACCGGAAGGTCAGCCGGCTCCGACGCCGCTGGTCTTCGCCTCCCCCCATTCCGGCCGGCTCTATCCGGCCGACATGATGGCCGCCACATCGCTGGACGCCATCGCCATCCGTCGCTCCGAGGATGCGTTCGTCGACGAATTGATTGGGGCAGGGCCTGGCCTGGGCGCCGCCATGATCGCCGCCCGCCTCGCGCGCGCCTATATGGACGTCAACCGCGAGGCCTTCGAACTCGACCCGTCCATGTTCGCCGATGAACTTCCGGATTTCGCCCGCGGCCGCTCGGCCCGGGTGGCCGCGGGCCTTGGCGCTATCGCCCGAGTGGTCTCCGAGGGCCAGGAGATCTACGCCCGCAAGCTGACCTTCGCCGAGGCGCGCGGCCGCATCGAACTGGCCCACGCGCCCTATCATGCCGCGCTCGCCCGGTTGCTTGGTGAGGCCCACGCCGCCCACGGCTTCGCGATCCTGGTGGACTGGCATTCCATGCCGGCCGCGGCGGCCAGGTCGGCGGGCGGAGCCTGCGACATGGTCCTGGGCGACCGCTTCGGCGCGGCCTGCGCCCCCATCGTGACCCACAGGGTGGAGCGGGAACTGGAGGCCATGGGCTACCGCGTCGCCCGCAACGCCCCCTATGCCGGTGGCTACACCACCGAGCACTACGGCCGCCCGGCCCGGCGCACCCATGCCCTGCAGATCGAGATCAGCCGCGGGCTCTATCTGGATGAGGCGCGACTGGAGCCCACCGAGGGCTTCGCCAAGTTGAAGCGCGATCTGCAGCAGCTCACCGCCCTGCTGGCGGGGACGGACTGGAGTGGTCTGAAGACCGCCTAGAGGGGCCTTGGGCCGCCGCTTCGCCGCCCGCCTTCGCATGCCCAGGCCTCAGACCAAAAAAAAGCCGGACCCGAGGGCCCGGCAGTTCATTAGGGAGGAAACGCCCAGGAAGGGCAGAGGCGACATGGCCGCCTCACAGGAATGAAAGTAAAGTGCGGCGCACAAATCTTCAAGGCCGAATGCGCTGACGGCGTAAGTTTTTTTGTCGCACCCCGAAAATATCGTGAACTTTCAATGGTATGAAATTCGGCAATGTGGGGTATACGCCTTGCTGCATTGCACAACAGCCCAACCAGATGGTCGACGCCCGCGACGAGATTGCGCTGGTGAAAGCTCCCGCGCTCGCTTACAAGCCGCGCGCCCTTCCCGAGATAAGAATTTAAATGTCGCTCCGCAACATCGCCATCATCGCCCACGTCGACCACGGCAAGACCACGCTCGTCGACCAGCTGCTCGCCCAGTCCGGCGTCTTCCGCGCCAATGAGGCGACGGTCGAGCGCGCCATGGACTCCAATGACCAGGAGCGCGAGCGCGGGATCACCATCCTGGCCAAGTGCACCAGCGTGCTTTGGCACGGCGAGGCGGGCGAAACCCGCATCAACATCATCGACACCCCTGGTCACGCCGACTTCGGCGGCGAGGTCGAGCGGATCCTCGGCATGGTGGATGGCTGCGTCATCCTGGTGGACGCCGAAGAGGGCGTCATGCCCCAGACCAAGTTCGTCCTGGGCAAGGCCCTGAAGATGGGCCTCAAGCCGATCCTCTGCCTCAACAAGGTCGACCGGCCGCACGCCGATCCCGACCGCATCCTGAACGACGCCTTCGACCTGTTCGCCGCCATGGGCGCGACGGACGAGCAGCTGGACTTTCCGCACATCTATGCGTCGGGCAAGAACGGCTGGGCCACCCTGGACATGGCCAAGCCCAACGACAACCTGGCCCCCCTGTTCGACCTGATCGTGCGCCACGTGCCCGAGCCGAAGGTCGTCGAGAACAAGGACAAGCCCTTCCAGATCCTGTCGGTGCTGATCGAGAACGACCCCTTCCTGGGCCGCCTGCTGACCGGCCGCATCCAGTCGGGCAAGGCCACGCCCGGCATGGCGATCCACGCCCTGTCGCTGGACGGGACGGAAGTCGAACGCGGCCGCATCACCAAGGTGCTGGCCTTCCGCGGCCTGAAGCGCCAGCCGATCGAGGACGCCGAAGCCGGCGACATCGTCGCCATCGCCGGCCTGTCGAAGGCCACCGTGGCCGACACCCTGTGCGCGATGGACGTCACCGAGGCCCTGCCGGCCCAGCCGATCGATCCGCCCACCATCTCCATGACCGTCTCGGTGAACAACAGCCCGCTGGCCGGCCGTGAAGGCGACAAGGTGCAGAGCCGCGTGATCGCCGCGCGCCTGCTCAAGGAAGCCCAGTCCAACGTCGCCATCCGGGTGACCGAGACCTCCGACAAGGACGCCTATGAAGTCGCCGGCCGTGGCGAACTTCAGCTCGGCGTGCTGATCGAGAGCATGCGACGCGAGGGCTTCGAACTGTCGATCAGCCGTCCCCGCGTGGTTTTCCAAATCGACCCGGAGACGGGCGATCGCCTGGAGCCGATCGAGGACGTCATGATCGACGTCGACGACGAGTTCACCGGCATCGTCATCGAAAAGCTTTCGGCCCGCCGCGCCGAGCTCAAGGACATGGGCCCGTCCGGCGCTGGCAAGACCCGCATCAGCCTGATGAGCCCGTCACGCTCGCTAATCGGCTACCAAGGCGAGTTCCTCACCGACACCCGCGGGTCGGGCGTACTGAACCGCGTGTTCAGCCACTACGAGCCCTACAAGGGCGTCATCGACGCGGGCCGCAAGGGCGTGCTGGTCTCCAACTCCGACGGCGAGACCACGGACTTCGCCTTGTGGAACCTTGAGGACCGCGGCTTCATGTTCGTGGGCGGCGGCGAAAAGACCTACCAGGGCATGATCATCGGGGAGAACTCGCGCGCCGACGACCTGGACGTCAACCCGATGAAGGCCAAGGCGCTCAACAACATCCGCGCGTCCGGCAAGGACGAGGCCGTGCGCCTCACCCCGCCGCGCCGCATGACCCTCGAACAGGCCATCGCCTATATCGAGGAAGACGAACTGGTCGAGGTGACGCCGAAGTCGATCCGTCTGCGCAAGCAGGTGCTGAACCCCAGCCTTCGCAAGCGCCGCGCCAAGGAAGAATAGGCCTAGAGGGTCAGCTCCATGAAGACGTCGGCCCTCGCGTAGGGGGTCGGCCGGGGCGGCAGCTGCACGAAGCCGGCGGCGCGGTACACCGCGAGCGCCGGCGCCAGCGACGAATTGGTCTCGAGATAGAGCCTTGTCGCGCCCGCCTTCTGGGCGTGGTCGATGCAGGCGGCCATCAGCAGCTTGCCCAGGCCCGTACCGCGCGCCGCCTCGCTCACCGTCATCTTGGCCACCTCGAAGCCGCCGTCCGGCAGGGCGATCAGGCCGACGCAGCCCACCGCCTCCCCGTCCAGCTCGGCCATGAAGATGTGGCCGCCCTTGGCCAGGATGGTCCCGTCGGGATCGTCCAGCACCTCGCGGTCCTTGGGCTCGATGGCGAAGTGCTTGGCGATCCAGGCCTCGTTCAGGCGCTTCCAGGCCTGGGCGTGGCGGGGTTCGAAGGCGATGATCTGCATGGCTGGCATCTTGGCGCGGAAGCTGTGCTAGGCAAATCCCCGCTCAGGAGCGCGCCATGGCCCATCCCGTCTTCGCCGACCTTCCGACCACCGTGTTCGAGGAGATGTCGGGCCTCGCCCGGGAACTGGGCGCCATCAATCTGGGCCAGGGCTTTCCCGACGATCCCGGCCCGCTGGCGATCCGCCAGAAGGCCGCCGACGAGGTGCTGAACGGCTACAACCAGTATCCGCCGATGGCCGGCCTGCCGCAGTTGCGGGAGGCGGTGGCGGGGCACTATCGGCGCAGCCAGGGCCTGGACCTGGACTGGAAGACCGAGGTCACCATCACCTCCGGCGCCACCGAGGCCCTGGCCGCGACCTTCCTGGCCCTGGTGCGGCCGGGCGACGAGGTGGTGGTGTTCCAGCCGGTCTATGACGCCTACCTGCCGCTGATCCGCCGGGCCGGCGGGATCCCCAGGCTGGTGCGGCTGAAGCCGCCCCACTGGCGCTTTGACCGGGCCATGCTGGAGGCCGCTTTCACCGACAGGACCCGCTTCGTGGTGCTGAACAACCCGATCAATCCGGCCGGGGTCGTCCTGCCCCGGGAGGACCTCGAGCTGCTGGCGGAGGTCTGCGTCGCCCATGACGTCGTGGCCATCTGCGACGAGGTCTGGGAGCAGGTGGTGTTCGATGGGGCCAAGCACATCCCCTTGATGTCGCTGCCGAATATGCGCGAGCGGACGGTGAAGATCGGCTCGGCGGGGAAGATGTTCGGGCTCACCGGCTGGAAGGTGGGCTTCCTCTGCGCCGCCCCGGCGCTGACCCATGCCCTGGCCCGCGCCCACCAGTTCCTGACCTTCACCACCCCGCCCAGCCTGCAGGCCGCCGTGGCCTTCGGGCTGGACAATCCCGGCGACTGGTTCACCGCCATGCCGGCCGGCCTGCAGCGGTCGCGGGACCGGCTGGCGGCGGGCCTGACGGCGGAGGGGTTCAAGGTGCTGGCCAGCCAGGGGACTTACTTCCTCAATGTAGACTTGGCCGCCTCTGGGGTCAGGGAGCCGGACCGGGCCTTCGCCCTGCGGGCGGTCCAGGAGGCCGGGGTCGCGGCGATCCCGGTCTCGGCGCTGTACGAGCAGGACCCGGTGACCAGCATCCTGCGGCTGTGCTTCTCCAAGGGGGACGCGACCCTGGACGGGGGTGTCGAGCGGCTGGCCAAGGCGCGGGAGCTGTCGCGCAAGGCAGTCGGCTGACGCACATGTTGGTGGCCGTGGATGGAGGAAAACGCCTTTCACCCTCCATCACCGCCAAGCCTTACGCGGCCTGGGTTTGCGGGCCGCAGGCCAACCATCACCGGCCGACATGTGACACTCGGGGTCCCGGCGGGTGGCGCCTAGGCCGCCTCCGGCAGGTCCTCGTCGAAGACCTCCAGGTCCTTGGGGCGGGGCTGGGAGGCGTCGCCGGCCAGGCGGGCCAGGAGATAGGTGACGGCCGCCACCATGTCGTCGACGCTATAGGGCTTGGCCAGTGACCCCACCGCCACCGAGCGGGCCGCGACGGCCCGGTTGGGCTGGCCGCTGATGAACAGCACGGGGATTCCGATGGCCTTGAGCTCGACGGCCAGGGCGATGCCGTCGTTGTGGCCATAGAGCTTGATGTTCACCAGGGCGAGGTCCGGCTTGCGATCGCGGGCGGCGGCCATCGCCTCCCCGGGGCGGCTGGTGAGGTCCATCACCTCATAGCCGTCGTCCTCCAGTCCGCTCTTGAGGGACATGGCTGTGAGGACCTCGTCCTCGACGATCAGCAGGATTTGGGGCTTGTTCATGGGGGGCGCTTTCACAGGCTCGCGGCGGTCTGGCCGACGGCGGGCGCTTCAGCCTCGCCGTCATCGACCAGGGCGATCTGGGTGTGGGTGATGGCGACGCGGGTCCCGGGGTGGGCGGGCGCGATCTCCACGACCGCCTCGAGCTGCCGGGCCAGGGGCTGGACGATGCTGGTCCCGAGGCCCGTGCGCAGCGCGCTGGGCTCGGCGGGCATGCCGACCCCGTCGTCGGTGACCGACAGGGTCCAGTTGGGACCGCGCACCTGGCAATCCACGACGATCCTGCCGGCGCGGCCCTCCGGGAAGGCGTGCTTGAGGGCGTTGATCACCAGCTCGGTGACGATCAGGCCCAGGCTGACCGAGGCGCCCGCCGCCACCAGGCCGCCCTCGCCGGTGACGATGAGCGAGATCTGCTCGGCGTCGGCGATCATGGAGGCGGCGATGCTGTCGCACAGGCTGATGAAATAGGTCTGGAGCTGGACCTCTCGTTCGGTGGATTCGCTGAGCAGGCGCTCCAGGGCGGCCACCGACATGACGCGATTTTGGGCGTCCTTCATATGGCCGCGGGTCTCCTCGGACGTGGTCTTGCGGGCGTTCTGCAGCAGGACGCTGGCGATGATCTGCAGGCTGTTGGCCACCCTGTGGCGGACCTCGGCCAGCAGGACCCGGTTCTCCGCCAGGGCGTCGTCCTTCAGCTTCTGGTCGGCGCGGACCGCGGTAACATCGGTCACCGACATCAGCAGGCGCATCTGCTCCAGGTCGAGATAGGCCAGCCTCTGGACGTGGATGATCACGCTATGGGGCGGGCGGCGCGGCCGCTGGAGGTCCATCTCGCAGGCGTCGATCAGCGCGGCGCCCGCGGCCGTGGCGTCCAGCAGGGACCGGAGGCGCGGCACGTCCCATTCGCCCGCGCCAAGGGCCGACAGGGGACCGCCGACCGCGGCAGCCGCATCGATCTCGAATACCTCGCTGAAGGCCTGGCTGGCGGCGACGATGTTGAGATCGCCATCCAGCAGCAGCAGCGGGCCGGGGGAGGCCGCGACAATCGCCAGGGTGAGGCTGAGTGCGGCCTCTTCGGACACGTGCGGGGTGTGGGCCGCCATGAGCGCCCTTCAAAACAACTGGAGGCTCGCGAGGCGAGAGCCATACCCAGACAGATTATCGCGGAGGTCTTCGCCCGAAAGCGAGCGGATTATGTCGGATGTAACACTCAGGCTGGAGATGCGTTGCATCCCGTCCTCCGGTCGAGGCGGCAAGGTGTCAGGTGAGCGCTACCCGCCGATAGAAGATGTCCACGCCCTCGCGGCCTGTCTCCTCGAAGCCGAACCGCGCGTAGAAGCGGTTGGCGGGGCTGTCGCGCAGGACGGTGAGACGGACCTCGCGCCCCGCCGAATCGACCTCCGCCAGCAGGGCGGCCATCACCGCGCCCCCCAGGCCCGCGCCCTGGAAGGCGGGATCGAGATAGAAGTGCTCGATCTCCCAGCCGGGCTCGCGCGGCCCGAAGGCGACGCAGCCGGCCAGGGCCTCACCGACCCGGATCAGGCGGGTGTGTTCGGGGCGGAAGCTCTCGATGAACCGGGCGCGGGCCCGCTCGGGCGTGAAGCGGCCCACCCGCTCCAGGCTCTCGCGCAGGGCGGCGATCCGCAGGGCGACGAGTGTTTCCAGGTCGGCGGGCGACGCAGGGTGGAAGGTGAAGGTCACCAATTCCTCCCCCAGCGCGAAGCGCGGTTCGGGGGAGGTGGATCGCGGCGCCGGCCGCGAGACGGAGGGGGTTGGGGCGGTTGACGTTGCACGGCCCTAGCCCCCTCCACCGCTACGCGGTCCCCCTCCCCCGCAGGGGGAGGAATTTGGCGCCTCAGGAGGTCGAGCCGCCGTCGATGACCACGGTCTGGCCGGTCATCCAGGAGCCGGCCTTGGACGCCAGGAACACCGCGGCGCCGGCGATGTCGTCGGGCTCGCCCAGGCGGCGCAGGGGGGTGCCGGAGCTGGCGCGGGCCTCCCCGGCCGGGGTGTCCCAGAGCGCCTTGGCGAAGTCGGTCTTCACCAGGCCGGGCGCGATGCAGTTGACCCGGATGTTGTGGGGCGACAGCTCCTGGGCGAGGTTGCGGGCCAGCTGCATGTCGGCGGCCTTGGAGATGGCGTAGGCGCCGATCACCGAGGTGCCGCGCAAACCCCCGATCGACGAGATGATGATGATCGCCCCGTCCTTGTTGGCCTTCATCTCCTCGGCCGTCATGTTGATCAGCCAGTTGTTGGCGATGATGTTGTTCTCGAGGATCTTGCGGAACTGATCGTCGGAAATGCCGCTCATCGGCCCGTAATAGGGGTTGGACGCGGCGTTGCAGACCACGATGTCGATCTTGCCGAAGGCCTTGCGGGTCTCGTCCACCAGGCGCTGGAGATCCTCCTTCGAAGAGATGTTGGCCGGCACGGCGATGGCCGCGCCCGGGTGCTTGGCGTTGATCTCAGCGGCCACCTCTTCGCAGGGCCCGGCCTTGCGTGAGGAGATGGTGACCTTGGCGCCGTGCTCGGCCATGCGCTGGGCGATGGCCTTGCCGATCCCGCGCGAGGACCCGGTGATGACGGCGACCTTGCCGGTCAGATCAAACAGCTCACCCATGAGCGCAACTCCCTTAAAACAGATGTTTGGTTTTATGGGCTGGCATTTGCGGGATGGGCGGACGCTGCGTCAAGGGGACGGGGGGTGGGTAGCCCTCCGAGAGGTCGGCCATCGCGGCCAGGGCCGCATAGGTCAGGCCGCGGGCGCCACGCAGCGTTCCCCCGCTTCGCAGGGGCGGAGAAGCAAGACTAGAGTGCGGGCCCCTCTCACGGAGACCCCCATGACCCCCAACGAACAGATCATCACCGATTTCATCGCCGCCTGGTCGCGGTTGGACGTCGCCGAGCTGGTGGCGTTCTTCACCGAGGACGGGACCTATCACAACATGCCGACCCGGCCGGTGAGCGGGCGCGCGGCCCTGACCGGATTGATCGGCGCCTTCCTCAAGGACTGGAGCAGCACGCAGTGGGAGGTGCTGAACCTGGTCTCCCGCGGGGACGTGGTGATCGCCGAGCGGATCGACCGGACGGTGGTGGCGGGCAAGCCGGTGGACCTGCCCTGTTGCGGGGTCTTCGAGATGCGGGACGGCAAGATCGCGGTCTGGCGGGACTATTTCGACATGGGGACCTATGTCGCGGCCCTGAAGGCCTGAGGGCGCCGCCTCGGCTAGGGAACGGTCGCCAGGAAGGCCGTGACCTCGTCCACGAACCAGGCGCGCTGGTCGCGGTGAACATAGTGGCCGCCGGCCGGCGCCGTGCGGTGGAGGGCGCCGGGGTAGCGGGCGGCGAGGTCGGACTGGGCCTGGGTCCAGAGGCGGTCCATGGGCTTGGCGCCAGGCGCGCGGGAGAGCACGAGGACGGGCTTTCCGGCAGCCGGCGCCAGGGCCTCCACCTGGGCCACCGCCGCGTCCAGGGCGGCGACCTCGGCCTGGGCGCCCAGGGGGGCGAAGGTCATCATGGCCGGAGTGGCGACGCACATCGACAGGCCGGCGGCCTGGCAGCGGGCGGTGAAGCCGGCGGGGCGGGACTCCTCCAGGATCAGGCCGGCGACCTTGTCCGGATGACGGGCGGCGAAATACTCCGCATACAGACCACCGATGGAATGGCCCGCCAGGACATAGGGGCTGGGCACGCCGGAGGCGGCCAGCAGGGCGTCGAGCTCGCGGTCCACCGCCTCAGCGTCGCGGGGTCCCGCAGGCGCGCCGCTGCCGCCGTAGCCGGCGCGGTCGTAAAGGATGACGGCGCCGTGGGCGGCGAGGTCGGGGGCCACCTCGCGGAACGAGGCCATGCCGTCCCCCAGGCCGGAGATCAGCACCAGGACCGGGCGGCCCTGGCCCTGGACCTGATAGGCGACCGCGTGGCCGTCGGCCTGGACGACGGCGGCGGGCGCCGCGCTGGCGCCGGTTCCGAACAGGGCGCCGGCGGCCAGGGCGGCGGCGAGGATGCCGTGGCCGGGGCTCTCGACGCGGCGGGTCCGCAGCAGGCGCCGGGCCAGCCAGGCGGCGGCGGTGAGGTCGTAGGTGAGGCAGAAGGCCGGCCACCAGGACGGGACGCCGGGATTGTCCACCAGGCGGGCGTGGAACAGGTCTAGGATCCCGTGGGCGGCCAGGGCCGCGACGATCCACCAGAGATTGGTCCGGAAGCCCAGCACCGCCACGGCCAGGAAGGCGGCCAGGCCCAGGGTCTCGAACCCCAGCGCCGGCAGGGACCCGCCCATGACGGCGAAGAGGTCGTAGTAGGAGGCGACCACGATCAGGACCACCGGATAGAAGGCCCGTCCGCGGTCAAAGCCCACCTGGGTGGCCATGGCGCCGACCGCCAGGCCGAGGCCCGCTCCCACGAGATATTCCATTCGCGTCGTTCCTTGAGCTTGCGGGACAGCCTAGGGCGCGGAGGGCCGTGGCGGAATGACAGAGACGTCGCAGATCGCGCCAATCGGGCAGAGCCTTGGATCGCGGGCGATGGCCCGCGGGACGGAGCGGGTTTGGGTCGGTGGCCTTGATATGCGCCAACCCCCCACCGCTACGCGGTCCCCCTCCCCCGGTGGGGGAGGAATTGGAGAGGGGGCGTTGTCACGGATGGGTCGCGGGTCCTAGAACCCTCCCCAACAACACAACGGGAGGACACCATGTTTTCGCACATCATGATTGGCACCAACGACGTCGAGCGGTCAAAGACCTTCTATGACGCCGTGCTGGGGACGCTGGGCGTGCCGGCCGGCAATATCGATGGCGGGCGCCGCGTGTTCTATCGCACCAAGACCGGGGTGTTCTCGGTGACCAAGCCGATCGACGGCGAGCCGGCCTCGGCGCCCAATGGCGGGACCATCGGGTTTGCTTGCGAGTCGCCGGAACAGGCCGACGCCTGGCACGCGGCGGGCGTGGCCAACGGCGGCACGGCCATCGAAGAGCCGCCCGGCGAGCGCGAGGGGTCGGGGCTGTACCTGGCCTATCTGCGCGATCCGGACGGCAACAAGATCTGCGGCCTGTACCGGAT
Source organism: Phenylobacterium sp. (assembly GCF_030651185.1). Lineage (GTDB taxonomy): Bacteria > Pseudomonadota > Alphaproteobacteria > Caulobacterales > Caulobacteraceae > Phenylobacterium. Next base: position 154,367 of record NZ_JAUSCJ010000032.1, on the reverse strand, counting down.
GCCGCGCGCTTAAGTCCCTCCCTCCATTCGTCATCCCCGGGCTTGTCCCGGGGACCCATGATCTCCGCCGATCCGTAGATCGCGCGGCGCGTGCCCGTGGTCCTTGGTGGGCCACGGAGATCATGGGTGGCCGGGACAAGCCCGGCCATGACGGTCAAGGGGGGTGAAACCCTATCCCTCGAAGTCGAACATGACGTCGTCGGGGTTGGGGCGGAGGCCGCCGGCGCTGGCGTAGAGGGCCATGGCGGGGGCGTTCCCGGCGTTGGTGAAGACGAACATCTCGTCCCAGCGGCCGGTGCGCCCCAGATCGCGCAGGGCGGCCAGCATGGCCTTGGCCAGGCCGCGGCGCTGGAAGGCCTCGTCGACATCCACCGAGTAGATGAAGAAGCTGGTCGCCTCGAAGCGGCGCAGGACGTGGCCGTAGATGAAGCCCGCCACCACCCCGTCCTCGATGGCCACCACATTGACCAGGTCGGGATCGGCCAGGTGGCGGGTCGCGGCGGCCGCGGTGATCGGGCCCTCGTCGGAGAGGTTCACGGCGTCGACCAGCAGGGCCTCGTCGCCCGCGCCCAGGATGCGGATCTCCATCAGCGGAACGCGAAGCTGAGCTTGGCGCCGAGGAAGCGGCCCTGGCTGTCGAAGCCGTGGGCCGAGCCGATGGCCTCGTCGGCGCGGGGCTGCAGGCCGCAGAGGAAGCCCAGCGAGGCCGTGGCGCTGCGTGAGAAGCTGTGGTCGACGGAGGTTTTCGCGATGCCGGCGGCGCGCAGGGCGTTGGCCTGGGCGATTTCCGGGGCGATGGAAACGCGCGGGGCGGGGCTGGCGAAGACGGCTGTGGTCAGGCTGGTCTGGGCGTGAGCCGCGCCGGCCAGGCTGGCGAGGACGGCCGCGGTCAGCAGCAGGCGGGTCATGGCGGGCTCCTTGGGCGTCTATCAGATCAGTTCGGGCGGCGGCTGGCGAGGTTACGTCCCGTTGCGCTAGAAGGACGCCATGATCCCCTGGGAACACCTGGACACCGCTGTTGTCCCCGACGGCGGCGGCGAGTTGCGGCTGATGCGGCGTGGCGCCGAGTATTCGATCATGACCGGGGCCAACGAGCTGATGAACAGCCGGCTGAGCGGGTCGGAGGAGGCGTTGGCGACCCTGGTGATCGCGCGGACGGGACCGTCGGCCCGGCTGCTGATCGGCGGCTATGGCATGGGCTTCACCCTGCGCGCGGCGCTCGCGGCCTTGGGGCCCAAGGCCAAGGTGGTGGTGGGCGAGCTGGTGCCGCAGGTGGTGGATTGGGCGCGCGGGCCGATGGCGCATCTGTCGGCCGGCTGCCTGGAGGACCCGAGGGTCAGGGTGGTGCTGGGCGATGTGAGCGCGGCGATCGGGGCGGGGGCCAAGGCCTATGACGCCATCCTGCTGGACGTGGACAATGGGCCCGAGGGGCTGAGCCGCAAGGAGAACGACCGGCTCTACAGCCGCGGCGGGCTGGCGGCGGCGCGGGCGGCCCTGTCGCCGGGCGGGGTGCTGGCGGTGTGGTCGTCAGCGCCGAGCGAGGCGTTCACCAGGCGGCTGAAATCGGCGGGGTTCGCCGTGGAAGTGGTCGGCGTCCGCGCCGGCGGCGGCAAGCGCGGCGCGCGGCACGTGATCTGGCTGGCGGTGAACGTCTAGTTCCTCCCCCAAGGCCGCAGGCCGTGTCGGGGGAGGTGGATCGCGGGCGAAGCCTGTGAGACGGAGGGGGTTTGGGCCGTGGAAGCCGCCTGGGCCTAGCCCCTTCCACCGCCTACGGCGGTCCCCCTCCCCCGCAGGGGGAGGAATTGAAGCATTACAGCCCGTTAAGTACTGTTACCCGGACGTCATGTATGTACGTTCGGTAACTCCCTTAAATCTCTGTCATTACCTGGTATTCACAAGACTTCCGAAGTCGGCCCTCGTATTTCGAAGTCATCGGCGGCGCAACGCAGCCACACACATTCGAGACCTCAAGAGGGACCCCACCATGTTCAATCTGACCCAGACCGTTTCCGGCCTCGCCACCCTGGCCCTGGCCGCCGTTCCCATGCTGGCCCTGACCACCGCCGCCCACGCCGCCCCGATGAGCGTCACCGTCGGCGACCTCTCCACCGCCGCCGGCGTCGCCGCCTTTGAACAGCGCATCGACAAGGTCGCCGCCAACGTCTGCCAGGGCCTGACGGCGGGCGTCGGGACCCGGATGGTGAACACCGACGGCTGCCGCGAGGCGGTCCGCGCCGAGGCCATCGACAAGCTCTCGGCCAGCCAGCGCCGCCAGATCGCCGCCAGCGGCGTCTCGCAACTGGCCGCCCGCTAGGATCTCCTTCCTCCCCAGTCGGGAGACCCCAGCCTGGAAGCCCGCCCTCACCGGCGGGCTTCTTTGCGTTTGGGTTACCCCCCGATCCCAATTGTTACCGCGCGTTAAGTAACGTGACGCGGGTAACAAACATGTACTTCCCGTAATGATCTTAAATCTCTGTCATTACTTGAACTTCACGGGACATCGGTGAACAGGGGGTCTATCTCCTCAGTCATCGGCGGCGTGTCGCCGCCCACCACATCGAAGACCCAGAGGGATCCGCACCATGTCCAAGCTCACCACCAAGATCGTTTCCGCCGCCACGCTCGCCCTGGCCGCCATCCCCATGCTCGCCCTGACCACGGCGGCCCATGCCGCGCCGATGAGCCTGAAGGTGGGTGATCTCTCCACCGCCGCCGGCGTCGCCGCCTTCGAGCAGCGCCTGGACAAGGTCGCGGGCAAGATGTGCGCCGCCCAGCGCCAGGACGTCGGGACCCGCATGGTCAACACCGACGGCTGCGTCGAGGCGGTCCGCGCCGAGGCCATCGACAGCCTGACCCAGTCGCAGCGCAGCCAGGTGGCCGCCTACGGCCGCTCGCAACTCGCCGCCCGCTGAACCATCCCTTCCTCCCCAGCCGGGGATGGACAGCGCGAAAAGCCCGCCCTCCCCGGCGGGCTTTTTTGCGTTTGGCGGCCCCGGCGGCATGGGCCTAGCCTGACGGTTCAGGAGGACCGCCCATGCCCGAGTTCCGCAATATCGACCTGCCCGACGTCTCCCTGCGGGTGGCGATGGAGGGCGAGGGGCCCCTGGTGGTCCTGGTGCATGGCTTTCCGGAGAGCTGGTACAGCTGGCGCCACCAGATGGGGCCGATCGCGGCCGCCGGCTTCACCGCCTGCGCCATCGACGTGCGGGGCTATGGCGGGTCGGGCAAGCCCACCGACATCAGCGCCTATGACATGGAGCACATGGTGGGCGATGTCGCCGCCCTCATCGAGCACCTGACGCCGGGCGAGAAGGCGGTGCTGGTGGGCCACGACTGGGGCGCGCCCATCGTCTGGCACTCGGCCCTGATCCGGCCTGACCGGGTGCGGGCGGTGGCGGGGCTGTCGGTGCCCTATACGGGCGTGCCCAAGACCAGCTTCATGGACCTGGTGGACAAGGTGTTCACGCAGCGCGGCAAATTCTTCTACCAGGCCTGGTTCCAGGAGGTGGGTCCGCCGGAGGCCGAACTGGAGGCCGATCCGCGGATGAGCATCCGCAAGTTCTACTACGCCATCAGCGGCGACGCCCCGGACGGGACCTGGCCCAACGACAAGGTCCACGGCCAGAGCCTGCTGGAGGGGCTGGTGGATCCCGATCCCTTCCCCGCCTGGCTGAGCGACGCCGACCTGGACTATTACGCCGCCGAATTCGCCGGCTCCGGGTTCTTCGGGCCGGTCAGCCGCTACCGCAACCACCAGCGGGACTTCGAGTACCTGTCGAAATTCGAGGGCCGCAAGATCGAGCAGCCGTCGCTGTTCATCGGCGGCGAGCGCGACCTGGTGCTGTCCATGCTGGGACGCGGCGACCTGCTGGCGATCATGGGCGAGGAGATGACCGACCTGCGCGGCGCCGACATCCTGGAAGGCTGCGGCCACTGGACCCAGCAGGAACGGCCCGAGGAGGTGAACGCGCGGCTGATTCCGTGGCTGAAGGGGCTCTAGAGAGCCCCCCGACCGCGCGGGGTCAGGCCACCGAGGCCGGTTCGCACAGCCAGCGTTCAGCGTGGGTGAAGCCCGCCACGGCGCCGCGCACGATGGCCTCGGCAGCCTTTTCCGACACCGCGCCCTCACGCTCGAGGATCAGCACGAACTTGCGCCAGCGCTCACCGGTCTCGGCGCCGTAGGGGTCGAGGAAGGACAGGCCGGTCATGTTCAGGCTGCGGGCGGCGAGCTGGCGGGCGATGACCTTGCCCCCCTGGGTCGCTTCCTCCAGCACATAGAGCCGGCCCAGGGCCTCGGCGGCGTTGGCCGGGGCGGCGATGCGGCGGCCGGTCTGGGGTTGGCCCCCGAGCACGGCCAGGTCGCTGATGAGCTCCACCGAGCGGCGGCGGCCGGCATAGCCCAGGCCGACGATATCGGAGAGCAGCGGCGCCATGGTCGTCTCGCACCCGACATGCCAGGCGTGGAAGCGCTCCACCAGCCGGCGGCGGTCGGCGGGCACCGACAGCTGGGTCACCATGTCGAGGCGGGTTTCTAGGCGCTGTTGCGCATCGGCGGTGGCGGCGCGCAGCCGAGCCAGGACAGTTCCGACCATCTCGTTTTTCCGTGACCTCGGCGCACCCCGGGCTAGGACTAGCCAGGGCCCGAAGGGCTGTCCGTCGCCGGGGCGAGGGTCAGCCGCTGGTAAGCGCCGCACCCAGCCAATCGATGAAAAGCCGGGCAGAGGGGGACTGGTAACGCTCCCCTGACGGAATAGCCACCAAGCTTTGCTGAAATGTCGCAAACCCCGCGGGCGCCCGCAGCCGCCCGTCGGCCAGCTCGGCGCCGATCAGCCGCCGTTCCACCAGGGCCACGCCAAGCCCGGCGATGGCCGCCTCGATGCAGAGATGGGTGTGGGGGAAGCTGAGTTCGGTCGCGCCGCTCACCGCGCGGCCGGTGACCGCCGACCACTGGTCCCAGGCGCTGGAGGTGAAATCGTGGTCGATGCGGCAGGGGACGGCGATCTCCCGGCCCAGGATCTCGTCCAAGGGATAGCCCGGCGCGCAGACCGGGCCGAAGGCGACGGGGGCCAACGGGATGGCGCGGGCCTGGTCGGCGGCGGGGAAAGCCTTCCAGTCCCAGGCGATCACCAGGTCGGCGCCCTCGTCGCGCATCTCGCGGGCCGAGGTCATGGAGAGGCGGACGCGGACCTGCGGGTGGGCGCGGTAGAAGTCGGCCAGGCGCGGGGCCAGCCAGCGGGTGGCGAAGGTGGCGCTGCAGGCCACATGGACGCCGGGGCCGCGGGCCTCGTCGCGCACGCGCCGCCAGCCCTGTTCCAGCCGGTCGAGAGCCTCGGCGACCACGGCCTGGAGGGCCTGCCCCTGGGCGTTCAGGCGCAGTCCGGCGCCGGCCTTGTCGAACAGGGGCGCGCCCAGATGCGCCTGCAGGCTGCGGATCTGGCGGCTGACCGCCCCGTGGGTGCGGCCAAGTTCCTCCGCCGCGCGGGTCACCGAGCCCAGGCGGGCGGCGGCGTCGAAGGCCCGCAGGGCCGAGAGGGGCGGAAGCTGGCGCATCTGTGAGAATTTCTCACCGATGGTGGCGGACTAGTCAATTTTATTGCCGCGTGGATTGGAAGATGGTGTCGGCCTGGTGATGAAAGCTCACACATGCCCGCCCTGACGACGATCGAAGATTTGGAAGCCCTGTACGGCCTGCCCGGCCCTTCCTCCACCCTGAAGGAGTTGGACCACCTCAACGCCGAGTACCACGCGGTGATCGAGGCCTCACCCTTCGCCGCCCTGGCGACGGTGGGGCCCGAGGGGCTGGACTGCTCGCCGCGCGGGGACGCGGGCGAGGTGGTGCGGATCGCCGATGCCAAGACCCTGCTGATGCCCGACCGGCGGGGCAACAACCGGGCCGACTCGCTGCGCAATATCGTGCGGGACCCGCGCGTGGCCCTGCTGTTCCTGATCCCCGGCTCGGGCTCGACCCTGCGGGTGAACGGGCGGGCGGAACTGCGGACCGACGAGGATCTGCTGGCGGCCTTCCGGATGGAGGGCAAGCCGCCCCGCTGCGTGATCGTCATCACAATCGACACCGTCTTCTTCCAGTGCGCGCGGGCGGTGATCCGCGCCGACCTGTGGAATCCGGCCAAGCACGTGGACCCGGCGAAGTTGCCGAGCGCCGGTCAGATGCTGAGCGCGGCGAGTTCGGGGGCCCAGGGCGGGGAGGCCTACGACGCCGAGTGGCCGGCGCGGGCGGCGGCGAGCCTGTGGTGAGTTAGTCCCCCGCCTCCACCATCGCGAAGGTCTTCGCCCCCATCGCCAGCAGCCGCGCATCGTTGACCCGGCCGGCGTCGACGAGGACCACGGCGTAGTTCACCGCCCAGCCGGCCGCCCGCGCCCAGGTGGCGTCGGTGGCGTGGTAGGCGGCCATGGCGGCGTGGCGGGCCTCGCGGTCGGGCAGCAGCATCCAGAGGCTGGAGAGGTCGGTGGCGCGGTCGCCGGCGCACAGGTCGCCCCAGTCGATGACGGCGGTGAGCCGGCCATCCTGCGACAGCACATTGCGCGCGTGCGGGTCACCGTGCAGCCAGGTGGGCGCGACGTCGATAGGGGTGGCGAGCGCCCGGTTCCAGACCTCGCGGACACGTGGGGTGATGAAGCCGGTCTCCGCCGCCAGCCGGTCGATGCGGGGGGTCAGGTAGCCCAGCCGCTCGGCCAGGGGAACGCCGCGGTGGGGATTGTGAGGCGCCTGCGCGGGCGCCGGCTGGTGCAAGGCCTTGAGGAACCCGGCCAACACCAGCGCCTGGTGGGCGGCCAGGGGATCGAGGTCGGCCGGGCCGCCGGGCATCCAGGGCAGCACGCTCCAGGGCCAGGGATAGCCCTCGCCGGGGACGCCCAACCGCAGGGGCGTGGGGATCGGCAGGGGCAGGCGCGGCAAGGTCGGCAACCACCGCTGCTCGTTCCGCAACAGCGCCAGCCCGGCGAGGCGACGCGGCATCCGCACGGCCAGGTCGTCCCCCAGCCGGAACATGTCATTGTCCCAGCCCGAGGCGGCGAGCGTGATCGGCAGGTGGGCGAGGTCGGGGTGCTGGGCGGCCAGCAGGGCGCGGACCAGGGCCTCACTGATCTCGACCTCGGCGGGCGGTACCCCGACAGTGGCGTTTCGGACGGGGGCGCTCAAGGGATGACTCCGATTTCGTCCTGGTGTATCGGCTTTACCGTCATGACCCGCCTCGCCGCCAGCACCTGGTATTTTAGCTTTCCGACGCCCCTGGCGGAGGAAGGACTTGGCTTGACGTGACAGCGTCCTAGACAAGCACCCACCCACCGCCAGTCACCCTGGCGGTTTTTTTATGCCCGCCACGGTGACCTCCCCGACCCGGAGATCCCCATGTCCAGCACCGACGACCTTCGCATCGCCAGCCTCACCGAGCTCAGCCCGCCCTCCCAGGTGATGGCCGAGTTCGCCCGCACGCCCGCCGCCAGCGTGACGGTGACCGCCGCCCGCCACGCCCTGCACGCCATCCTGCACGGCCAGGACGACCGGCTGGCCGTGGTGATCGGCCCCTGCTCGATCCACGATCCGGAGGCGGCCATGGACTATGCCGGCCGGCTGCTGAAGCAGCGGCAGCGGTTCGGCGGCGAGCTGGAAATCCTGATGCGGGTCTATTTCGAGAAGCCCCGGACCACGGTCGGGTGGAAGGGGCTGATCAACGATCCCTATCTGGACGGGACCTTCGCCATCAATGAGGGCCTGCGGCTGGCCCGCGGCCTGCTGCTGGACATCAACGACATGGGGCTGCCGGCGGCGGTGGAGTTCCTGGACGTGATCACGCCCCAGTACCTGGCCGACCTGGTGGGCTGGGGGGCGATCGGGGCGCGGACCACCGAGAGCCAGATCCACCGCGAGATGGCCTCGGGGCTATCCTGCCCCGTCGGATTCAAGAACGGCACCGGCGGCGACGTGAAGATCGCCGTGGACGCCTGCAAGGCCGCCAGCCAGCCGCATCATTTCCTGGCGGTGAGCAAGGACGGCCGCTCGGCCATCGCCGCCACCACCGGCAATGAGGACTGCCACGTCGTGCTGCGCGGCGGGACCACCACCAACTATGACGCGGCCAGCGTGGCGGCGGCCGCAGCCGTCATCGAGACGTCGGGCCTGCGCCCGTCGATCATGATCGACGCCAGCCACGCCAACTCGTCCAAGGACCCCGCCAACCAGCCCAAGGTGATGGACGATGTCGCCCGGCAACTGGCCGCCGGTGAACGGCGGATCATCGGCGTCATGGTAGAAAGCCACATCGAGGCCGGCCGCCAGGACCTCGTGGCCGGGCGCCCCCTCGTCTACGGCCAGAGCATCACCGACGGCTGCATCGACTGGGATACGTCCGTGGCGGTGCTGGAGCGGCTGGCCGAAGGGGTTCGGGCGCGCCGGCGGGTGACGGCGGCGGGTCCGCGCGAGACGACAATGGCCTGATTTTTCCTCCCCCATTTATGGGGGAGGGGGACCGGCGCAGCCGGTGGAGGGGGCGGCCTCAAGCTCGACGCCCGGTCTCGCCCCCTCCACCACGCCTGCGGCGCGGCCCCCCTCCCCCGTTCGCTTCGCGACAGGGGAGGAAAAGCCCCGACTCCGATTCGGACTCGGTTCGTTCACTTTCGGTTCCGTCTGTTAACCATGGTGAATTTTGTGTTAATGCCCGTTTGTTCCGAAGCCGGACCTCACCGGCACAGCGCCCCGCCGCCCATGTCCAGGTGCAGGTGGTTGGCGTGGGCGGCGTTGTAGTCGGGGGACAGCACGGTGATGAAGACGCGGCAGGCGTCGTCGCGGACGCGGTGCAGGAAGCGGCCCTTCGGACCCGGATCGTTCCAGTCCTTCAGTACACTGATGGTCTCGCCATTGGCCAGGCGGAAGCCGGCCACATCCAGGGCGTTGGCGCTGGCGTGTTCGCTGATCGGGCCCTCGGCCTGACCGTAGATGCGGCGGCAGGCATAGGAGCCGTAGTTGTCGATGGCGACCACGGCTTCCCCCAGGATCTCGAAGGCGGCGGGCTGCACGACCTGGCGCTCCCAGATGCTGACGGCCAGGGCCTCCTTGCAGCTCATGGAGATATCGGCGGGCCTGAGCGGAGCCATGCCGCCGGTGAACCGGACGGCGTCGCGCACCTGGCACATGCCGTCGGCGGAGACCTCCTGCACCTCCGCAAAGGAGATGCCGCCCTGGGTCAGCACCGCGCGGCAGGCGGCGTTGTCCTCGCCGGTGCGGGCGGCCTTGGCCTTGGTGGCCACGCCGACGGGATCGATGACGCTGAGCGTCTTCCAGGGCAGGTGCTGGGCCGGAATGCTGCGTTCGGCCAGCAACGCCATGATGCCGACGATGCCCCAGATCAGCACCAGCCCCACGACCCGGGCCATGATGGTCTGGTGGCGGGCATGTTTCTCGATGTGGGGATGGCGGGGCGCGCGGTAGGCCATGGGGGACTAACGGTGAAGCTTCGTCATGGTTGCCCGCGAACGCCCCTTTCCTCCCGTGGCGACAACGGCCTAGGCTCTGGCATCACTTGGGGGCGGGATGATGAAAAGCTTGGCGAAGATCGGCCTGGGCCTGGGCGGGGCCGTGGTTCTGCTGGTGGCCGTCGTCGCGGTGCGGACCGCGACCTTCAAGGCGCCGGCGGCGGCCGATCTCTCCAGCGTGAAACTGGCGCCGGCGGTGACCGTGGACCGGGCGCTGGCCGCCCTGCATCTGTCGCAGGCCATCCAGATCCAGACCATCAGCCACCAGGACAGGGCCGACGACCAGCCCGCCGAGTGGGACCGGCTACACGCCTGGCTTGCCGCGACCTATCCCGCCGCCCACGCCGCCATGAGCCGCGAGGTCGTGGCCGGTCACACCCTGATCTACACCTGGAAGGGGTCTGACGCCGCCCTGGCCCCCATCGTGCTGATGGCCCACCAGGACGTCGTGCCGGTGACGCCGGGCACCGAGGCCGACTGGAAGCATCCGCCGTTCTCCGGGGCGATCGCCGAGGGCGCGGTCTGGGGGCGCGGGGCCATCGACGACAAGGGCTCGCTGGTGACCCTGTTCGAGGGCGCCGAGATACTGGCCAACCAGGGCTTTGCGCCCCGCCGCACGGTGATGATCATCTCCAGCCACGACGAGGAGGTGCGCGGCGAGGGCGCGCGGGCCGCGGCGGCCTGGATGAAGGCCAAGGGCATCCGCGCCGAGTTCGTGCTGGACGAGGGCCAGGCGGTGATCTCCGACAACCCCATCACCGGCGGGCCGGTGGCGCTGATCGGCCTGGCCGAGAAGGGCTATGCGACCCTGAAGGTCACGGCCCGCGCGGCCGGCGGCCACTCGTCGGCCCCGCCCAAGGACGGCGGCGGGGTGGTGACCCTGGCCAAGGCGGTAGCCGCCATCGCTGAGCACCCGTTCCCGATGAAGTTCTCCGGCCCTGGCGCGGCCATGCTCGTAAGCCTGGCCCCCGATGGCCCGGCGCCGATCAAGATGGCGGTGGCCAACAGCTGGCTGTTCAGTTCGCTGATCGTCTCCCAGGTCGCCGCGACCCCGTCGGGCGCGGCCCTGCTGCACACCACCATCGCGCCCACCATGCTGAAGGGCAGCCCCAAGGAAAACGTCCTGCCGCAGGACGCCACGGCCTGGATCAACTATCGCATCGCCCCCGGCGACACCTCGAAGGACGTGATGGCCAGGGCCAAGGCGGCGGTGGGGGATCTCGCCGTCGACCTGACCTGGGTGAAGAGCCCCGATGAGCCGTCACCGGTGTCGTCGACCAGCTCGCTGGGCTGGAAGACCATCGCCGCCGTCGCCGGGGACCTGGCCAAGGCGCCGGTCGCGCCGGGCCTGGTGACGGCCGGCACCGACAGCCGCTACCTCGCTCCGGTGGCCAAGGACGTCTACCGCTTCCAGCCGATGACCTTCTCGCTGGCCGACACCACCATGATCCACGGCACCAACGAGCACCTGTCCCTGGCGAACCTGGAGCAGTGTGTGCAGTTCTACGCCCGGCTGATCGCCACGGCGGCGCGGTAGGCAAATCCCGGTCTCAGACCGTCATCCTCGGGCTTGTCCCGAGGATCCATGATCTCCGTGGTCGAGGGGGCCCGTAGCGGCGCCGTTCGCGCTATTCCGCAGGCGCGGTGTTTATGGATCCTCGGGACAAGCCCGAGGATGACGATTGAAAGGGTGTGGCATCGGGCCCCAAATCCCGAAAACCCCAACAAAAACCCCGTCGGTTAACCCTGCAGACCTTGCGATCCGTTGCGGCGCAACGCACGTTCCGTCCAACTCGAGACCTGGAGACGACTTAATGCGCAATTGGCGGTTGGACGAAGACGAAGAGGGCGAAGACGGCGCCCGCAAGCCCGACATGCCGATGACGGCGGGCCCGGTGCAGAACGGGCTCTACAAGTCCCGCACGGTCCTGATCTTCGGCGAGATCGACATGCGGCTGGCCGAGCGGGTCACCGCCCAGCTGCTGGCCCTGTCCAACGACAGCGACGCCGACATCCGGGTGATCGTCAATTCCCCCGGCGGCCACGTCGAGAGCGGCGACACCATCCACGACATGATCACTTTCTGCGGTCCCAAGGTGAAGATGATCGGCACCGGCTGGGTCGCCAGCGCCGGCGCCCATATCTATCTGGGCGCGCCGAAGGAAAACCGGCTCTGCCTGCCCAACACCCGCTTCCTGCTGCACCAGCCCTCGGGCGGCGTGCGCGGCCAGGCCTCGGACATCGAGATCGAGGCCGAGGAGATCGTGAAGATGCGTGAGCGGGTCAACCGCATGATCGCGCGCGAGACCGGCCAGACCTATGAGAAGGTGGTCAAGGACACAATCCGGAACTTCTGGATGGGCGCGGAGAAGGCCAAGGAATACGGCATCGTCTCCCGCATAATCAGCCGCGCGGACGAGGCTTAAGGTGTCGGCCGCGCCCTGGTGGAAGGGCGCGGTCGTCTACCACATCTATGTCCGGAGCTTCTTCGATAGCGACGGCGACGGCCACGGGGACCTCGCGGGCGTCGCGGCCAAGCTGGACTACATCAAGGACCTGGGCGTCGACGCCATCTGGCTGTCCCCGGTCCACCCCTCGCCCAACCGCGACTGGGGCTATGACGTCTCCGATTTCGAGGGCGTCCATCCCGACTACGGCGCCATGGCCGACCTGGAAGCCCTGGTGGACGCCGCCCATGCGCGCGGCCTGAAGGTGATGCTGGACGAGGTGCTCTCCCACACCTCCGACGAGCACGCCTGGTTCGCCGAGAGCCGCGACGGCGGCCCCGAGGGGGAAAAGGCCGGCTGGTACGTCTGGGCCGATCCGGCCGACGACGGGACGGCGCCCAACAACTGGCTTTCGGTGTTCGGCGGCCCGGCCTGGGCCTACCAGCCCGCGCGTCGGCAGCACTATCACCACAAGTTCCTCAGGCAGCAGCCCAAGCTGAACTGGCGCCATCCCGACGCCAAGGAGGCCGCCATCCGCGTGCTGGACTTCTGGCTGGCCAAGGGGATCGACGGCTTCCGCCTGGATGTGGCCGGCACCTTCCTGCACGACGACACCCTGACCGATAATCCCGCCGTGCCCGCGCCGGAGCGGACCCGCCACCACTGGGCCCACGCCAGTGAGATGCAGGTCCATCTGAACGACTCGAACCTGCCGGAAAACATCCCGCTGCTGGACGAGATCCGCAACCGGGTGGACGGCCACGGCGACCGCTTCGTGTTCGGGGAGTTCTCCGAGGAGGAGGAACGCTGCGGCGCCTATTGCACGCCGGAAGAGGGGCTGCACTCGGCCTACACCTTCGTGCTGCTGCACGCCCGCAAGCTGAACCCCGCGATCTTCCGCGAACATTTCGAGACCCTGGCGCGGCATCCCGGCCACTGGCCCTGCATCTCCTTCTGCAATCACGACATCATGCGCACCGCCACCCGGTTCGGCGGCGGCGAGGCGATCGCGCGGCTGATGCTGGCGCTCCTGCTGTCATTGAAGGGCACCACGCTGCTGTATCAGGGCGAGGAGCTGGGCCTGCCCGAGGCCCAGAGTCTCACGCGCACGGAGATCCGCGATCCGGTGGGCGACCTCTACTGGCCGATCTCCAAGGGCCGCGACGGCTCGCGCACGCCCATGCCCTGGGCCCCGGGCGAGAACCTCGGCTTCTCCAGCGCCAAGCCCTGGCTGCCCAGCGCGCCGGAGCACCGGGACCTGACGGTGGCCGCCCAGGCGGCGGACCCCAACTCTATCCTCGCCTTCTCCAAGGCCCTCATCGCCCTGCGCAAGAGCTCGCCCGCCCTGACGCGGGGCGAGATCGAGATAGCGCCGGCGGCGGGCCAGGTGCTGGCCTTCACGCGGATGCAGGGGGGCGAGCAGGTGCTATGCCTGTTCAACATGGGCGCCGAGCCCGCCGTCTTCGAGCAGCCGGGCCTGACCGGGGAGCCCGTTTCCCTGCCCGGTTTGATCCAGGCCAAGGCGGCGCGCGGACGGGTCGAGTTGGCTCCCTACGGCGTGGCCTTCATCCGGCGGCCCTGAACCGCTACAAGGACCCCATGGCCGACGGCGACACCAAGACCGCGAAATCCCCCCTCGCCGACGCCAAGTTCGGGCGCGGGTTCCTGGGCGACATCTGGTACTTCGCGGCGCTCTCCAGCGACCTGAAGCCGGGCAAGCTGCAGCGCTACGAGTTGCTGGGCGAACCGGTGCTCCTCTATCGCGACCGCAAGGGTGCGGTGCATGCGATGCGCGACATCTGTCCGCACCGCGCCGCGCCGCTGTCGGCCGGGACCCTGACCACCGAGCCCGACGGCCGCGAGGTGGTGGCCTGCCCCTATCATGGCTGGCGGTTCGGCGGCGACGGGGCCTGTACGGCGATCCCGTCCCTGGTGGCCGAGCAGGCGATGGACACCTCCCGCATCCGGGTGCGCCACTATCCGGCCGCCGAGAGCCAGGGCCTGGTCTTCGTCTGGGTCAGTTCCGATCCGCGCTTCGACGGCGAGCCCAGCGAACCGCCTCCGGTGTTCGAGGGCGTGGTCGGCGGGCCGCCCAAGCTTGTCGACCGCATGGTGTTCGACGCCCATATCGACCACGCGGTGGTGGGCCTGATGGATCCGGCCCACGGACCCTATGTGCACCAGCAGTGGTGGTGGCGTTCGGCCAAGAGCCAGCACGACAAGGCCAAGAAATTCGAGCCCCGCGAGCAGGGATTCGCCATGGTCCGCCACGAGCCGTCGAAGAACAGCCGCGCCTACGCGATCCTGGGTGGGGAGCCCCTGACCGAGATCACCTTCGCCATCCCCGGCCTGCGCTGGGAGCATGTGACGGTGGGCAAGCGCCAGGTGTTGTCGCTGACCTGCCTGACGCCGGTCAACGAGACCCAGACCAAGATCACCCAGATCGTCTGGTCCGATCACCCGGCCTTCTTCTTCCTCAAACCCTTCGTGGCCTGGGGCGCGCGGATCTTCCTGCGCCAGGACGGCGACATGGTGAACCTGCAGAACGAGGGCCTGCGCTACGACCCCTCCCTGCTATGGATCGACGACGCCGACCGCCAGGCCAAGTGGTACCAGCAGCTGAAGCGCGAATGGACCGCCAGCCGCAAGGAAGGCCGTCCGTTCCGCAATCCGGTGGAGGCCACCGTCCTGAAATGGCGAAGCTGAACCGTTGACCTAACGGCGTTCGCGCGCGACGCTCTACCTTAGGGGGAAGAGCTATGCCCTGGCGCCGCTCCGCACATCTGATCATCGGGTTGGCCGCCTGGCTGGCCTGCGCCGCGCCGGCCGCCGCCGGCGTTCTGGTCCGCGCGCCCACCTATGTGAACCTCAGCGCCCAGGCGCGGACCTGGCGGCTGACAGACTCCAATTGGGGGTTTATCAGCCCGCTTTCGACCGCCGTGGCGAGCGAACTAGAGAAGTGCAAGAAGGTCGACCCGGCGATCGCCGCCCCCCTGCAGATGTCCCCCAACCGGCTGGATAAGGCCTCTGCCGACGCGCTGGCGGCTCTGCGGACGTGCCGCAAGCGCTGGTTCGAGAAATCGACTCCGGTGGGTGCGGCGGACGAGAAACTCTGGCTGAAGATCATGGGCCAGCCCCTGCCCTCGCCCCTGGACCGCGCCAAGGTGATCGCCTTTGGCGCCGCGCCCCTGACGCCGGACTATGACCGCACCCTGTGGGACTGGGACCGGGGGTCGGGGTTCACCAGCGCCGATCCAGCCTCCATCTTCAGCTGGGGGCCCTACAAGTCCACCGCCGGCCATGGCTGCACCTTCCAGCGGGTGCTGAAGGTCCTGACCGCCAGCTCGGTCACCGGCCCCATGGTCCGCGAGGCCTTCGCCGAGGAAGGCCCGCTGCTGGACCAGCTGGTGGACCAGTCCAGGCCAGACTGGTGCGCGGGCGCGGCGGTGATCCTCAAGCCGGTGTTCGACGATTCCGAGCGCCGCGAGAATTTCCGGATCATCTTCGCCAAGCTGGCGGGGCGCCCAGAGATCCGCGCGGGCTATGACGGTTATTTCCTGGGGCCGAACGGCTACCTAGGCCGCCGGATCGCCCGCCACTACGACCTCTATGCGCGGGCGGGGCTGACGCCCACCAAGATGGACTTCGCCTATTTCCTCGACCGGTCGCTGGACTATCCGCCCCTGAGCGAGACCCAGATCGCCGACCTGTCGGCCACGGTCCGAACGGGACGCATGGCCAACTGGCAGGCGCGGCGGCTGATCGCCAATGTCACGCCCTTTTCCTCGCCCGGCGCGCGCAGCTACCAGCTCGGACGGGACGCGGTCTATTTCGTCGACGCGCTTGGCCAGGAAGGCCTGGATGACACCGAGCGCACCTCCTGGATCAAGAACAGCCGGCTGAAGGCCAGCGACGTGGGCCTGACCGAGGAGCCCTATGCACCCCCGTGCGACGTGGTCTTCCTGCCCGGCTGCCCGGGAGGCCAGCCATGAAATCCCTGCTGCTGGCCGGCGCCCTGGCCACCTGCGTGGTCGCCGCCGCGCCCCCGGCCCGCGCGGCGGGCTACGTAATCGACCGGGCCGAGCTGAAGGCCGCCTGCACCTCGGCCGCCGCCCGGCCGCCGCCGCCGATCGGGGCCGAGATCGCCCGGGTGGCCACCGACCAGTGGGCCAAGTTCGGCTATGGCCGTGTCAAGGAGACCGCCGCGGACGCGGTGATCGAGAAACAGGGGGACGGCGCCCTGGCCGGGTCGCTGTCCTGGGACGCCGTCTGGCAGTTCTGGGCCTTCACCGGCTACGACAACATGCTGACCTTCCCGTATGAGGTGGTCATCAAGGGCGGCGCCCCGCAGATCCTGAAGGCCAACAGCAAGGCCAATATCGAGGCGGCGACGGCCAAGTTCGGGGCCGGCACGCCGCCTGCGCGCGCCATCGCCGGGGCGATCAAGCGCTCCAGCACCTCCAGCCTGCCCTGGTCGGCGGTGTTCGTCTCCTCGGTGATGAAGCGGGCGGGCCTGACCAGCGACCAGTTCCGTCCCGCCGCGGCCCATGCGGGCTACATCCAGGGCGCGGTCGACGGCTACGGCTTCAATCGCAGCGCCTACGCCTATCTGCCCTGCGACCCGAGCTGGATCGAGCCGCGGGTCGGCGATGTCGTCTGCTATTCGCGCAACGCCAGCCCGGTGCGCTCCTTCACCCAGGTTCTGGCCGGGGTCGAGCGGGCCTCGGCCAGTCGGGGCGCCTATTCCTACGAGAGCCACTGCGACGTCGTCAGCCAGGTGGCGCGCGCGCCCAAGCACGTGATCCACACCATCGGCGGCAATGTCGGCGACACCGTAACCAAGACCGAGCGCGCCCTGGCCGGCGGTCCCATCACCACCGGGCGGCCCATCGCCTGGATCGCGGTCCTGGTGCTGAAGCCCGATCCGACGGTGGCGCAGCCGGCTCCCGCACCACCGCCCGCGCCGATTCGGCCGAGCCCGCCACCGACGCCCGAGCCCCCCGTTCCTCCAACGCCGAAACCCGCGCCCGCGCCGACACCGGAGCCGCCGCCCGTCCCCGCGCCGGACCCTCCGCCACCGCCACCTCCGCCGGCCCCGGAGCCTGAGCCCAGCCCGCCGCCGGCTCCGGAACCGCCCCCCGAGCCGACGCCCATAGCCACGCCCACGCCGGAGCCACCGCCCGTCGCGGCGCCGGCTGAGCCGGCCGAAGAGGTGGATGAGTCAGCGCCGTCGCCGGCGCACAACTAGCCCGAGGGCCGGTGGACTACGCCACCTGACGGGGCGCGGCCTCGGGGGTGGGGTCGGTGAGCCGCAGGTCGTCGATGCGGATGGGCGCAAAGCCGCGGCTGGCGTCCCAGTCCAGGCGGCCGCCCAGGGCGGTGACGCAGGAGACCGGCTCCAGCCGGGTCAGGTCCATGCGTGACAGCGCCGCGTGGGGCAAGCGCATGTAGAGCACCGGATGCTGCTCGTACTCGCCGTTGCGGTCCGGCAGATGGCAGCGGGTCACCACCTCGACCGCCTCGCCGCCCACCACCGACAGCACCTCGGTCCCGATGCGCAGCGAGATGGCGCAGACATTGGAGATGTGCATCTCCTGGATGTTGGCATAGGGCAGCGCCGCATAGCCGGCCCGCTCATTATCGACGGCGATGATCGCCTCGTCGGGAATGGCGTCCAGTTCCAGGGCGTCGAGATAGACGATGATCCGCCCCGACGCGGGCATGGCGATGGCGAATCCCTCAAGCGCCGGGGTGATGGCGTCCATGTCGAGGTTGATGCGCAGGGTCTGCTCGATGGCCCCCAGGTCCTTGGCCAGAACACTGGAGGCCAGGTTGACGTCGAGATTGTGCGCCTCGGCGGCGCGCTTGCCGCGATTGTAGAGGTCGGCGTCCTCCTTGGCGGCGGCGAGCACCGCCTCGGCCAGGGCGCGCCGTCGATCGGCTCCGAGACCAAACAGGGCGTCGATCAGGCCCGGCTCATAGCGGGCCAGCTTCTTGCGGGCGATCTGTTCCTTGGTGTGGGTTCGCGGCGCGGGCTCCACCAGACCCAGGGAGGCGATGGTGTTCCAGTCCTTGCGGGCATACTTGATGCAGTGGGCGCGGGTGAGGTTCTCCACCAGCTTGTCGTACCTGGCCGCATTGGCCGCCGTGGTGTCGGGCTTCTTGGCGCGGGCGGCCGGGCGTTCCTTGCGCTCCCGATCACGCAGGGTGCGCTTCGTCGCCCGGTCGATCCGGTTCATCGTCGCGATCACGGTCTTAGCCGCTTGCCCTGACATTCTGTTGCTCCGAGACTCTTCGTCACACCCATTCTGGGTAATTCCTGAGTAACCCCGGTTTCTGACTGAGCGGTTAAAATGGCCCAGCTAGTTGATCACGCTGTTGTTTTTCCCGCTTTGGTTTCAGATCCCAGGAACACCACCGCAGCGCCCTTTTTGACGGCGGCGCCCAATTCATTGGCGTCCCAGTTGGTCAGGCGCACGCAGCCGTGGCTGTCGGTCTTGCCAATGTGGTTGGGATCAGGCCCGCCGTGGATGCCGTAGGTGTCCTTGGTCAGGTCGATCCACATGGACCCGACCGGATTGTTGGGCCCCGCGGCGATGGTGAACTTGCCGACCTTCTTGCCCTCGCCGAAGGTCAGGCGCTTGGGATCGTAGATCCAGGTCGGGTTGGGGGCGACCGTGTTGACGGCCCATTCCCCTGACGGCGCGGGGCGGTCGGTGGAGCCGACGGAGGCGGGATAGACCGCCAGCAGGACATCGCCCTCGCCATAGGCGCGGACCTCGCGCTCGGCCTTGTCCACCTCGATGCGGGTGACGGCGGCGTCTAGCCTATCGGCGCCCGGCGTGACCACGACGAGGGTGGCGCCGGCGACGGCGAAGTCCACGTCCGGGTTGAGAGCCTTCAGCAGCTTCTCGTCCATGTGGAAGCGCTCGGCGAACATCTCCGACGCGCGGGCGTAGCCTAGATGGTCTAGCTTGGCCTGGTCCTCGCTCTTGGCCGGGATGGCCACGAAGGGACCCTTCACGTCTTCGGCGGTGATCACGTAGTCCTGGGTCACCGGGCTCGCCCGCTCGGTGAGCGCCGTCCAGGTGGCCTCGTCAAGCTCACCCGAACGCGTCAGGTTCTTCGAAGTCTGGAAGGCGGCCACCGCCTGACGCAGGTTCTCGCCCTTCGCGCCGTCGATGACGCCCGGGGAGAAGTGCGCGCGGTCGAGCAGGACCTGGGCGCGAATCAGGGCGGTCTTCAGCGCCATGGGGTCCTTCACCGTGGCGGCAGGCAGGACGGCGGCGTCGATCGCCTTGCCTTGTTCCGAAACCGAGGCGGCTGTCAGAGGCGGCACGGCCAGGGGGTTGGTGGAGATATTTTGCAGCGACGGCGCAGCTTGCGCGTTTGCTGCGGACGCGGCGGCGGGCTGGCTCCCGGGCGGCGGCTCGGAACAGGCGGCGAGCGCGACGGTGAGGACAAGGATCGATGCAGACCAGTTCATCAGTGGACCTCCGCCATAAGCCGCGCACAGTGGGCGTTGTGACGGGGAAGCCCTCAGGATGGCGGCGGTTCCGGCGGATGTCCGTTGGGATCGCGGCCGGGACGGCGGCCATGACCGCAATGTCCGCCTGCGCCCAGACCTCGCCCTCGGCCTGCACCGTGGCGGCGTTCGAGCCCCCGGCGCGGATCAACGCCTCGTCCCTGCGCAGCCTGTCCTGGGCGCCCTTTCGCCGCGACGAGATCGGCTGGGAGACCTACGCTCCGCTCATGCAGCGTGAACTGGGGACGCTCTGCGCGCCCGACACCTCGCGGTTTTCGCAGCTGCTGGCCGGCTTCCAGAAGCGCTTTCGCATGAAGGGCACCGGCGAGATGGACGCCGACACCTTCCTACGTTTCAAGGGCGTCTGGCAGGAGCGCCGCCCCTTCGTGATGGTCAATCAGAACGGGTTCTGTCCGCCGCCGCCCGACCTCGCGACCCTGGCCATCGCCGCCCCGGCCGAAAGCTATGGCGGCAAGACCATCCCTCTGCGGCCCGGGACCCTGGACGCCTATCGCAAGATGGTCGCGGCGGCCAGGCGCGTACCGGCCATCGCCAAGGACACCCGAAACCTGACCATCTTCTCCGGCTTCCGCGACCCGGACGCCGACGCGGCCCGCTGCGTGACGGACGGCAACTGCGACGGGGTGGCCCGCGCCACCTGCTCACCGCACCGCACGGGCCTGGCGCTCGACCTCTATGTGGGGGAGGCGCCGGGCTTCAAGCCGGACTCCAGCGCCGATCCCAACCGGCTGTTCATGACCAACACCCCCACCTATCGCTGGCTGCTGGCCAACGCCCACCGGTTCGGCTTCGTGAACTATCCCTTCGAGCCCTGGCACTGGGAGTGGATCGGCCAGGCTCCGTAGGCCATGATCGAGGCGACACGGCCGCAGAGCCGCGCTGCACACGGAAACGCCTCCCATGCCGACCTTCACCTCCGACGGCCTGACCCTGGCCTATGATGACAACGTCCCGCCCGGCGGCGGGGAACGCACCATCGTCCTGGTCCACGGCTTCTCGTCGAACCGAAGTGAGGGCTGGAAGCGCACGGGCTGGTACACGGCCTTCGACCGCCGCCGCATCCGCTGCATCGCGCTCGATCAGCGCGGGCACGGCGAGAGCGCCAAGCCGCACGAGGCCGAGGCCTATACCCGCGAGAAGCTGGCGGGCGACGTGATCGCCCTGCTGGATCATCTGGGCCTGAACCGCGTCGACCTGTTCGGCTATTCCATGGGCTCGCGCACGGCGCTGGCCACCGCGCTCAAGGCGCCCGACCGCATCTCCAGCCTGATGCTGGGCGGGGTGGGCGGCAACTTGATCGGCGAGCGCGCGCTGCCCGGGGGCAATCCGATGGCCGAGGCCATGCTGGCGGCCGACCCCGAGACCATCAAGGAGCCGATGCTGAAGAGCTTCCGTCAGTTCGCCGACGAGCAAGGAGAGGACCGCCAGGCGCTCGCCGCCATGACCGGCGCACAGAACCCTGCCTTCGATCGCGACGCCATGGCGACCCTGCCCATGCCCGTGCTGGTGGTGGCCGGCCAGGGGGACACCGGGGCCGGGGACCCCGCCGACCTGGCGGCGATCTTCCCCCACGCCCACGCGATCACCGTGCCCGGCTGCGACCACTTCTCGGCCATCCCCCACGCGCTGACCAAGGCCGCCGTGTTCGACTTCCTGGATGGGGAATTGGACTATCCGAGCCGGTAGGCCTTTGCCGCGTCACCTCCTCTCCCATTTGTGGGAGAGGATAGGGTGAGGGCTCTTTCTGAGATTCCGTTGTTGCTTCCAGGCCGAGACGCGCAGCCTGCTGCGCGCCCCCTCACCCTACCCTCTCCCCCTGAAGGGGGCGAGGGGGCGGGCCGCCGACCTACGCCTTGGCGCGGGGGCCCATGTTGTAGGGGCCGCCCTTTTCGAGCGCCGTCTTGTAGGCCTCCCGCGACTGGAAGCGTTCCAGCCAGGCGGCGATATTGGGATACACAGCCAGGCGGCCGAAGGCGCCGGTGACCTCGCCGACGAAGCTCATCTGGACGTCGGCGCCGGAGAACTCCGACCCCAGGATCCAGTCCTTGCCGGCCAGGGCGCCGTCCACATAGCCGAGGTGGTTGGCGATCTCGCTCTCCAGGCGCGGATGCAGCGGGGCGCCGGCCTCGCCCAGGCGGCCAACGTACATGAACAGCATCAGGGGCAGCATGGCCGACCCCTCGGAATAGTGCATCCACTGCTGGTAGTGGTCGTAGGCAGGCGTCGAGGGATCGGGCTGCAGGCGGCCGCCGGCGTGGCGGCGGATGACGTAGTCGATGATCGCGCCACTCTCGATGACCGTCATGTCGCCGTCGGTGATCACCGGCGACTTGCCCAGGGGATGGACGGCCTTCAGCTCGGCCGGGGCCAACCGCGTGGTGGCGTCGCGGGCGTAGTGCTTGATCTCGTAGGGGAGCTTCAGTTCCTCCAGCAGCCAGAGGATGCGCTGCGAGCGCGAGTCGTTGAGGTGGTGGACGACGATCATGGGGCGCTCGCTTCTTTGGTTGGGCTGTTTACGACGTATAGGCTCACCCCGCGGCGGGCGCCTATAGTCGTCGGATGAGCGCGATGATCCTGCCCCAACTGACCGAACTCCTGGCCGAGGCCGCCGATCAGGCCGAGGCCGTCGTTGCGGAGGCCCAGGCCGCCGTCTCGGCCCTGGTCACCCGCGACGGGCGTCTGGATCGCGCGGCCCTGGACGCCCAGCAGCACGTGGCCCACGGCCTGGCCTGGGCGGCGGCCTATGCCGAAACCCTGCGCCAGACGGCGGCCTGGGCGCGCGACCTGGGAGGCGGCTTCGGCGAAGCCGAGGCCCTGCCGGCTCAGCTTCTCGCCTTTGAGTATCTGAGCCAGCTGGCCGGCGGCATTGCCATGAACCAGGGGGAGACCTTCCGGCTGAACGACCTCGGCCTGCTCGACGACCGACTGAGGCCGGTGATCGACCAGCTGCGGCCCGGCGCGACCCAGGCGGTGAAGAACCGGATTGTCGAGCTGCTGGAGGCCGCCCGCGGCCGGCCGTCCCTGGAGGCCAGCGGCCTGGACGCCACGCTGGAGATGATCCGCGACCAATTCCAGGCTTTTGCATCGGAGAAAATCAGTCCCTACGCCCACGGCTGGCACCTGCGCGACGAGCTGATCCCCCTCGAGCTGCTGCAGGAACTGGCCGAGCTGGGCGTGTTTGGCCTTACCGCCCCTGAGGAATACGGCGGCTCTGGCCTGGGCAAGATCGCCATGTGCGTGGTGTCGGAGGCCCTCTCACGCGGCTGGATCGGGACCGGATCGCTGGGCACCCGCTCGGAGATCGCCGCCGAACTGCTGCTGGCCCACGGGACGGAGGACCAGAAAGCCCGTCTGCTGCCCGGCATCGCCTCGGGCGCGATCATCCCCACAGCGGTCTTCACCGAGCCGGAGGCGGGATCGGACCTGGGGTCCCTGCGCACCCGCGCCGTGCGCGACGGCGAGGTCTGGCGGGTCAGCGGCGCCAAGACCTGGATCACCCACGCGGCCCGCGCCGACCTGATGACCCTGCTGGTGCGCACCGATCCGGCGTCGAAGGACCACCGCGGGCTCTCCATGCTGCTGGCCGAGAAGCCGCGTGGCACGGACGCCGACCCCTTCCCCGCGCCCGGCATGAGCGGCGGCGAGATCGGGGTGATCGGCTATCGCGGCATGAAGGAATACGAGCTGGCCTTCGACGGCTTCGAAGTCCCACACGCCAACCTGCTGGGGGGCGTCGAGGGCCAGGGCTTTTCCCAGCTGATGGCCACCTTCGAGAGCGCCCGCATCCAGACGGCGGCGCGGGCCATCGGCGTCGGACAGGCGGCGCTCGACATCGCCCTGGACTACGCGCTCGCACGGCGGCAGTTCGGCCAGCCGATCGCCGACTTCCCCAGGGTGGCCAACAAGCTGGCCATGATGGCCGCCGAACTTCTGGGGTCGCGACGCCTCGCCTGGTTCGCCGCCCGCGCCAAGGACGAGGGTCGGCGGTGCGACCTGGAGGCGGGCATGGCCAAGCTGACAGCCGCCCGCATCGCCTGGGCGGCGGCCGACAACGCGGTGCAGATTCACGGCGGGACAGGGTTTGCGGTGGAGCAGCCGGTGAGCCGCCTGCTGGCCGACGCCCGCATCCTCAACATCTTCGAAGGCGCTGGAGAGATCCAGGCCCAGGTGATCGCCAGACGGCTTCTCGAGGGTGGCAACTAGCGGGGGTGGAAGCCCTGGCAGATCAGGCCGATGTGTTTGTCGAAGACTGCGCTCATGGTCTCGGCGTCGCTCTCGTTCCAGGCCGCGAGCCGATAGGTCCAGGCATAGGAGGCCATCAGGGTGTCGACCGCGATGTCGAGATCGGTGGACGGGTCGACGTCGCCCCGGGTGACGCCGTCGGCCAGACAGTCCTTCACCACCTGCTTCAAGTGCGGGTTGCGGCCGAAGGGCCGGGAGGACGGCTCAAGGGTCCAGTCATAGGCCGCCGCGATATGGGCCAGGAACAGCTTCGTGCGGCGGGTCTCGAAGGCGTAGTGGATGGCGAACATCGACCTTAGCCGGTCGGCCGTCGACCCGCGCAGGTGCGGCACCACGCGATCGAGTTCGGCATAGAGGGCGTCCAACCGGTCGGCCATGACCTGGCTGAGGATGTCGCCCTTGGAGGAAAAGGTCGTGAAGACGCTGCCCACCGAAACCTCGGCGACGCGGGCGATCTCGCGAACCGTGGTCTCTTCGTAGCCCCGCGTCTCGAAGAGATCGCGCGCCGCGTCGAGCACACGTTTCCGCGTGGCCTCCTTCTGAGACTGTCTGACGCTCAAACGGTTTCCCCCTCAAGACCACGTCGTGAACGCGCGGCTTGACCCATGGTTAGGATGAAACCTCGCGCTGCGACGCCTCCCTTACCCGGGCGCGACAGTACGTCGCACCCGGACTGGGTCAACCCCGGCGGGCGCCGGCCAGGATCACGCGAATCTGGTCCTTCGCCTTGGCCTGCAGCGCATCGATGCTCCAGCCCAGGAAGATCGCTTCGGGATAATTGGCGAGGTAGCAGTCGAACAGCATCTGGGTGCGAAGCTTGACCTCCGCCTCCTGGCTCAGTTCGCCGCGCTCGATCCCGGCCAGCAATTGTTCGGTGATCAGGTCGTGCAGGGCCAGGACCGGCGCCATGCTGCGGAGCTCGGGACCCTGGTCGGGGCTCCAGGAGATCGAGAAGGCGGCGCGGGCCAGGGGAAGCTGGCTCTTGTAGAAGGCGTAGCCGGCGCTGAAGGCCTTCAGCAGGCAGTCGTCGACGGCGCGGCCGCGATGGGCGGCCTCGCGCATGACCTCGGCCAGGCTGGCCATGTCGGTCAGCATGATCTCGCGGAACAGATCCGACTTGTCGGTGAAATTGGCGAACACCGCGCCGGTGGACATCCCGGCGGCCGCGGCGATGTCGCGGATGGTGGCGCCTTCATAGCCTTCTTCGGAGAACAGGCGGCGCGCGGCGGCCAGCACCTTGGCGCGGGTCTGCTGCTTTGCGAGCGCGCGCCGGGTGGGGACGCGCACTTCGGCTTCTTGGGCGCCGTGGAGGGTGAGGGGGTCGTGTTTCATGATGTGCGTTCAGCCTGGGGAGGGCCGCCTTCGCGTGTTGTTCAAATAGTACGCAAACTCTTCGACCTGATGCTCCAGCCCGACGTGAGTCCACGCGGGCTGGCGCCCGGTGGGATCACATCGCGCGGCTAAGCTGTCAGCCCGCACTAAACTTCAGAATCCGGACGCGGGGAGGCGCCCAAGCCATGGCCTCGGAGAGACCACACGGCATTTCTTCGTTCTCTAACCCGTTCGCCGCGGCGCGTCCAAGCGAAAGGGTCATATTTGATCAAGTTCAACTAACTCGTTCCGCGATACGCGCAGGTCCCTGCATTTAGCTCATAGGTTGAGGCTGGACCGTGTGGCGCAGCGTCGCACGCGCTCGCTTTGGGGGGATTTCGATCGCTTCAGACCTGAAACACAGCGCCGCGGAATATCCCTGATCAGTGAGCGCGCTCGGGTAACGATGGTTCAAGGCGTGATTCTGCGGGTGGTTTCGCAGCCCCGACCGCCCTAGATTGCGGCCATGGAACGCGCCTTCGACATCCTCATCCCGCTCGCCCTGCTGGCCGTGACGGTCACCCTGTTCATCGGCCTCTTCGCCCTGTTTCGCGGCGGCGAGTTCGGCCGGTCCTATTCGAATAAGCTGATGCGGCTGCGGGTGCTGCTGCAGGCGATCGCGGTGGCCCTGCTGGTCACCGCCGTCTGGTGGCGGCATCGGGGCTAGGGATGGTCACGCTCAACCGGATCTACACACGCACGGGCGACAAGGGCTCGACCCGCCTGGCGACCGGCGCGACCGTCAGCAAGGCCTCGCTGCGGGTGGAGACCTATGGGGCGGTGGACGAGACCAACGCCTGTATCGGGCTGGCGCGGCTGCATACAGATGGCGAATTCGACGCGATCCTGGCCCGGCTCCAGAATGAGCTCTTCGACCTCGGCGCCGACCTCTCGACCCCGGCCAAGCCCGACGAGGCCCCGGGCCAGATGCTGCGCATCCTCGACAGCCAGGTGGCCCGCCTTGAGGCCGAGATCGATAGCCTGAACGACGATTTGCCGGCCCTGGCGTCCTTTGTCCTGCCGGGCGGGACCCCGGCGGCGGCGGCCCTGCATCAGGCCCGGACGGTGGCGCGGCGGGCCGAGCGTATCGCCGTGGCCCTGATGGAATCAGGGGAAGAGGTCTCAGGTCCAGCCTTCCGCTACCTCAACCGGCTGTCGGACCTGCTGTTCGTGGCGGCCCGGCACGCCAATGACCAGGGCCGCGCCGATGTCCTGTGGAAGTCCGGCGCGACGCGTTAGGGCGCGGGGGCCGCGGCGGCCCTGATCCTGGCGGCGTGTTCCTTGGCCGCCTTGCGCTGCTCGGGGGTGTCGATGACCCGGCCGGTGATATCGGAGATCAGGACCGGCCGGGCGCAGGTCCGGCCGCGCCAGTCCCACCAGTCGCCGCGGGCCTCGCAGGCCTGGCCGGGCATGGCCCAGCCCACCTGATAGACCACGACCCCCACCACCGAGAGGGCGAAGGCGCCCGCGAAAATCAACATCAGGCGCTTGATCGTTCGGTTCATGATCTTCGTCTTGGCAGGGGTTTGAAGCGGCTTAGAGGGCCGCCCCGTCAAAATTGCGGCGCTGTGTGGCGGGCCTCGGCTTGCATTGCGCGTCGGAACCGTTATGCCCCAACCGTTCAATTTTTAGCAATTTGAGGCGTCAGCGAAGCCATGAAGGTGCTCGTCCCCGTAAAGCGGGTGATCGACTACAACGTCAAGGCCCGGGTCAAATCCGACCAATCCGGTGTGGACCTTGCCAATGTGAAGATGTCCATGAACCCCTTCTGCGAGATCGCGGTCGAAGAGGCCGTCCGTCAGAAGGAAAAGGGCGTCGCCACGGAAGTCGTGGCCGTGTCCATCGGTCCGGCCCAGGCGCAGGAAACCCTGCGCACGGCGCTCGCCATGGGCGCAGACCGCGCGATCCTGATCCAGACCGACCAGGACCCTGAGCCCCTGGCCGTCGCCAAGCTGCTCGCCGCCATCATCGGCGAAGAGAGCCCCGACGTTGTGATCATGGGCAAGCAGGCCATCGACGGCGACAACAACGCCACCGGCCAGATGCTGGCGGCCCTGCTCGACTGGCCGCAGGCGACCTTCGCCAACTCCATCGAGCTCAACGCGGGCGACGCCAAGGTGGGCCGTGAGGTCGATGGCGGCATCCAGACCATCGATGTGACCCTGCCGGCGATCATCACCGCTGACCTGCGTCTCAACGAGCCGCGCTACGCCAGCCTGCCCAACATCATGAAGGCCAAGAAGAAGCCGCTGGACGTCAAGGAAGCCGCCTCGCTCGGCGTCGACACCGCCCCGCGCCTCAAGGTCATCAAGGTCACCGAGCCCCCGAAGCGCGGTGGCGGCATCAAGGTGGAAACCGCCGCCGACCTGGTCTCCAACCTCAAGACCGCGGGGGTGCTCTAATGGCCGTTCTCGTTATCGCCGATCATGACAATGCGTCCCTGAAGGACAGCACCCACAAGACCGTGACTGCGGCGCTCGCGCTGTCGTCCGACGTCGACATCCTGGTGGCCGGGTCCGGCGCCAAGGCCGTCGCCGAGGCCGCCGGCAAGATCGCCGGCGTCCGCAAGGTGCTGCTGGCCGAGAGCGATGCGCTGGGCCAGGGTCTGGCCGAGGCCGTCACCGCGGTCGTGGTCCCCCTGATGGGCGGCTACGACGCCGTCCTGACGCCCGCCACCTCGCAGGGCAAGAACGTCAGCCCCCGCATCGCGGCCAAGCTGGACGTCGCCCAGATCTCCGAAATCGTCGAAGTCGTCGACGGCTCCACCTTCGTGCGCCCGATCTATGCCGGCAACGCCCTGGAGACCGTCCAGTCCTCCGACGCCAAGAAGGTCATCACCGTCCGCGCCACCGCCTTCACGGCGGCCGGTGAAGGCGGCTCGGCCCCGGTCGAGAGCATCGGCGCCGGCGACGGCGCGCCCAAGACCAAGTTCGTCGACCAGCAACTGGTGAAGTCGGCCCGTCCCGAACTCGCCGGCGCCAAGATCGTCGTCTCCGGCGGTCGGGCCATGGGTTCGGCCGAGGAATTCCAGCGGGTCATCGATCCCCTGGCCGACAAGCTCGGGGCCGCCATCGGCGCGTCGCGCGCGGCGGTCGATGCGGGCTACGCCCCCAACGACTACCAGGTCGGTCAGACCGGCAAGGTCGTGGCCCCGGAACTGTATGTCGCCATCGGCATCTCCGGCGCCATCCAGCACCTCGCCGGGATGAAGGACTCCAAGATCATCGTGGCGATCAACAAGGACTCCGACGCTCCGATCTTCCAGGTCGCCGATTTCGGCCTGGTGGCGGACTACAAGACCGCCGTGCCGGAACTGATGGACGCCCTGACCGCCGCCGGGAAGTAGATGCGACTGCCGAAGGGCGAGTTGGCTATCGTCGATGACCGCAAGGTCATCGACTACCTTCTCTCCTCGACGCATCCTATCGGCCGCCATAAGGCCCAAGTCTTCAAAAGCGCCCTCGGCCTCACCGCCGAGGGCGCTGTCTTTTTCAAGGACGAACTTCGACGGGCGGCCATCGAAGGTGAAGCCGAGATAACAGGCGAAGACGCCTACGGCGTCCGCTTCCGGATCGACTTCCAATTGACGCTGAATTCAAAGACTGCGGTTATCCGCAGCGCTTGGCTATCGCCGGCCACAGATCAGCCGCCCGTCTTCCTGACCGCTTTTGTGGTATAAACACGCATGGTTGGACTGCTCGACATTGTGACTCTCAGGCGGTCGAAGCCCGATCTAGGCCTGGACGCAGGCCGACAAGGCGCGGTGATCCATGTCCACAGCGCTGACGCCTATGAGGTCGAGTTTGTTGACGACACGGGATCAATCGTAACCACACTGGGCGCGAGCGACGTGGGTCGGGTAGAACCCGGGCAGGACGTCGGCGCCGTCCACCTGGAACTGTACAGTGACCCAGGCGGAGCTTACCGCTGGCGCCTGGTGGCCGCGAACGGTGAGCTGATCGCCCACAGCGAATCCTACGGCAGCAAGGAAGACTGCCTGCGCGGAATTCAACTCGCCGTCCGGTCGATCCGCGAAGCGCCGATCCTGGATCGTACCGCCGCCTGACCAGAGGTCGGCTGGATCGACGAGAGCAAGGGGCGGTTCCGCGAGGAGCCGCCCCTTTTCGTTGCGCCTTGGGCGGCCAGATCGCGGCGTCCGGGCCACAGTCGCCCCCCCTCCTCACGCTGCGTCGCAGCAAAAGCCTTGGCGGCGCCGCACATCGCCATGTTAGAAACCCGTCATAAGCGGCGGCGGGTCAGGGGATACCGCCCCGCAGGATCGAAGGCTTAGGCGGCATGGTGGATATCAAGTCGGTCGGCGTCATCGGCGCTGGCCAGATGGGTTCGGGCATCGCCCACGTGGTCGCCCTGGGCGGCTATGACGTGCTGCTGCACGATGTGAGCGCCGAGCGGATCGAGACGGGCCTGGCCCAGATCCGCAAGAACATGACCCGCCAGGTGGCCCGCGGCATCATCACCCAGGAGGCGATGGACGCCGGGATCGCCCGCATCAAGTCCGCGCCGGAACTCCAGACCATCGGCGGCACCGACCTCGCCATCGAGGCGGCCACCGAGAACGAGGAGGTCAAGAAGTCGATCTTCAAGGCGCTCACCCCGCACCTCGGCCCCGACACCCTGCTGGCGTCGAACACCTCGTCGATCTCCATCACCCGCCTGGGCGCGGCCTCTGACCGGCCCGGCCGGTTCATCGGCCTGCACTTCATGAACCCGGTGCCGCTGATGAACCTCGTGGAGATCATCCGCGGCATCGCCACCGACGCGCCGACCTACGAGACCGCCGTCAACTTCGCCAAGTCGCTGGGCAAGACCACCGCCAACGCCGAGGATTTCCCGGCCTTCATCGTCAACCGCGTGCTGGTGCCGATGATCAACGAGGCGATCTACACCCTGTACGAGGGCGTCGGCACGGTGGACGCCATCGACACCGCCCTGAAGCTGGGCGCCAACCATCCGATGGGCCCGCTGGAACTGGGCGACTTCATCGGCCTGGATACGGTGCTGTCGATCATGAACGTGCTGTACGAGGGTCTCGCCGACTCCAAGTACCGCCCCTGCCCGCTGCTGGTGAAGTACGTCGAGGCCGGCTGGCTGGGCCGCAAGACCGACCGCGGCTTCTACGACTACCGCGGCGAGGTTCCGATCCCGACGCGATAAACCGGCGGGCGTTCTTCAGGCAGGAGACCTCGGCATGGATGTCCTGAAGACACGCCTCGCCAAGACGCTCGACCTTACCAACGCCCTGGCCGAAGGCCTCTCGGCCGACGCCCTCAAGAGCCACAATGGCAAGGCTCCCTCCAACCCCATCGGCGGGCAATTCTGGTGCTTGGTGGGCGCGCGGGAAAGCTATGCGCGCGCCTTTGAAGCCGGACGCTGGCGCGGTTTCTCCTGCAGCCTGGCGGAGCCCGACGCGCCGGCGGCCGTGCAGACCGCATTGGCAGCTTCGCGCGACCTGGTGCTGGAGCGGCTCGCCGCCGCACAGGGCGACCTGGACGAGGCCCGCCAAGGCATCCTGATCGACCTCATCGAGCACGAGGCCCAGCATCACGGCCAACTGATCCGCTATTTCTACGCCAACAACCTGCCCTTCCCGCCGACCTTCGCGAGCCGCTACGCGCTGTAGGGCGCCGGCGTTGCGTAGCTGACGGCATTGGCCGTTTACGGCGACGCTTCGAACGCACACAACAGGGGTCCGTTTCAGCAGGAGCCGCTCCGATGTCCGACACCCCTATCGCGGACTACATCATCGTCGGCGCAGGTTCGGCCGGGTGCGTACTGGCCAACCGCCTGAGCGCGGACGCCGCCAACACCGTTCTGCTGCTGGAGGCCGGCGGCGACGATCGGCCCACCAAGGAGCCGGGTCAGTTCCTCTCCAATGTGATGATCCACGTGCCGGTGGGCTACGCCCAGACCCTGAAGGATCCCAAGGTCAACTGGCTCTACCCCACCGAGCCCGATCCGGGCACCGGGGGCCGGGTGCATGTCTGGCCGCGCGGCAAGGTGTTGGGCGGCTCGTCGTCGATCAATGGCCTGCTCTATATCCGTGGCCAGCAGGCCGACTATGACGGCTGGCGGCAGCTGGGCTGCGAGGGCTGGGGCTGGGACGACGTCGCCCCCTATTTCAAGCGCTCGCAGCACCAGGAGCGTGGCGCCGACGCGCACCACGCCGTGGGCGGGCCGCTCAACGTCTCCGACGTCACCACCAAGCACCCGGTGTCCGACGCGGTGGTGGAGGCCTGCGTCGAGGCCGGCATCCCGCGCAACGAAGATGTCAACGGCGAGAACCAGGAGGGGGTCAGCTACTACCAGCTGACCGTCAAGAACGGACAGCGCCAGTCGGCGGCTGTGGCCTACCTGCACCCGGCCATGGGCCGCGCCAACCTCAAGGTCGAGACCCGGGCGCTCACCACCAAGGTGATCTTCGAGGGCAAGAAGGCCGTCGGGATCGAGTACCTGCAGGACGGCGTCCGCAAGATCGCCAAGGCCCGGCGCGAGGTGATCCTGGCCGGCGGGGCGATCAACTCGCCGCAACTTCTGCAGCTGTCGGGCATCGGTCCCGGCGAGCTGCTGCGCGACCATGGCATCGAGGTGATCGCCGACCTGCCCGGCGTCGGTGAGAACCTGCAGGACCACTACGTCATGGGGGTCACCTACCGGCTGAAGCCCGGCACCATCTCGGTCAACGAACTCACCAAGGGCCCGCGCTTCCTGGGCGAGATCCTGAAATACGCCTTCCAGCGCAAGGGGTTGCTGACGCTTTCGGCCGCCCACGTGGCGGCCTTCTGCAAGTCCCGGCCCGATCTGGCCGGTCCGGACATCCAGTTCCACATCCTGCCGGCGTCGCAGAACCTGGAAAAGGCGATGACCGAGGGCAAGATGGAGCTGGACGGCGCGCCGGGCCTGACCATCGCGCCCTGCCAGGTGCGGCCCGAGAGCCGGGGAAGCATCCACATCAAGTCTGCCGATCCGAGCGTCTATCCCGCCATCACCCCCAACTATCTATCCGACCCCCTGGACCAGGAGGTGGCGGTGGCCGGGCTGAAGTGGGCGCGCAAGATCGCCGCCCAGCCGGCGCTGTCCCGCTATATCGACCACGAGATGCTGCCAGGCCCCGACTTCACCAACGACGAGGCCCTGCTGGGCTATGCCCGCATGGCCGGGTCGACCATCTATCACCCGGTGGGTACCTGCCAGATGGGCTCTGGCCCCATGGGGGTGGTGGACGCCCAGCTGCGGGTGCGCGGTGTCGAGGGGCTGCGGGTCGTGGACGCCTCGGTGATGCCGCGCCTGGTCTCGGGCAACACCAATGCGCCCACCATCATGATCGCGGAGAAAGCCGCCGACATGGTTCTGGGGCGGGTCGCCGCGTCCAATTAGCGCTGGGCCGGCCGCTAATCGTTAATCCGTTCGACTTGCACCGGCGGCGCATCGGATACTGAGGAGCGATTCGGGCAGGCGGAACCATGCGACGGCTCACATTGGCGCTGCTTTCGGGCGCCTATCTCTGTGTTGCTCTGATCTTCGCCCTCCTCCTGTGGCGTAACGGGGGAGGCTGGGCGGCTGGCCTGGCCATGCTCGCGGCCGGATTCGCCCTTTGCTACACCTTCCACGGCCTGATCATGCACAGCCTGGAGAACGCCGCCCTGCGCCGGGAGCTGGAGAACATCCGCGAGGCCCAGCGCATCCTGATCGACCAGATGGAGCGCATGGATGCGCGCGTGGTCGAGGTGGTCGACACCGTCACAGATGACGCCGCCCGCCGGTCCGAGGCGCTGACCGGCGAGGTTCACATGCTGGAGGACCTGGTCCAGCGCATGGGCCAGCGGCTGGAGGAGCGGATGGTCCAGGCGCCGCCGCTGAGCGCCCGCCACGCCCCGCAGCACCGCCAGTCCGCCGCCCTGCTGGAAACCATCCGCGAGGCTCTGGCCGAGAACCGCGTCGACCTCTACCTGCAGCCGGTCGTGGGCCTGCCGCAGCGCCGGACGGTCTTCTACGAAAGCTTCTCGCGACTGCGCGACGAGACCGGCCGGGTGATGATGCCGGCCGAATACCTGGCCGTGGCCGAGCCCGAGGGCCTGGTCACCTCCATCGACAACCTGCTGCTGTTCCGCTGCGTGCAGATCGTCCGGCGGCTGGCCAAGACCGACAAGAAGATCGGCATCTTCTGCAACATCTCCACCTCCAGCCTGGCCGACGAGAGCTTCTTCCCGCAGTTCCTCGACCTGCTGGCCGCCAACCGCGACCTGGCCGGCGCCCTGATCTTCGAACTGGGCCAGGCCGCCTTCGACGCGCGCGGCGCGGTGGAGGCCCGCAACATGGGCAAGCTGGCCGACCTCGGCTTCCGCTTCAGCCTGGACAAGGTCGTGGACCTGGATCTCGACTTCCAGGACCTGGCCCGCTCGGACGTGAAGTTCCTGAAGATCGGCGCCCAGTTCCTGCTGAGCCAGCTGATGGAGACCGACGAGGGCCTGGTGCTGAAGTCGATGCCAGACCTGGCCGCCCAGGACTTCTCGACCCTGACCCGCCGTTACGGCGTGGAGATCATCGCCGAGAAGGTCGAGGAAGAGCGGCAGATCGTCGACATCCTCGAACTCGACATCGCCTATGGCCAAGGCCACCTGTTCGGCGAGCCGCGCCCGATCAAGGACGCGGTTCTGGCCGAGACCGATCCCCCCGCCGAATTCCTGCGCACCAACATGCGCCGCCGCGCCGGCGGCCGGCACTAGCATAAACACCGGTGTCATCCCGGTTTCCGCGTCAGCGGAAGACCGGGACCCAGAAGCACCGATCCCTCCAGCACGCCCCGCGCATATGGGTCCCGGACAAGCCCTGCGGGCTTTCCGGGATGACACAGGGTGGTGCGGCATTGACCGACTGACCTGGGGCCTTTACCGCCCGACCCCATGACCGCGCCCAAGATCGTCTCCGGACTCTCCGACCTCACTGACCGCTATGATGTGATCCTCTCCGACGTCTGGGGGGTGATCCACAATGGCCGCGAAAGCTTCCCCGCCGCCTGTGGAGCCTTGGCGACGTGGGGGGAGACCAAGCCGGTGGTGCTGATCTCCAACTCGCCGCGCCCCTCCCACTCTGTGATCCCGCAACTGGACGAGCTGGGGGTGCAGCGCGCCGTCTGGCAGGCCTTCGTCACCTCGGGCGACGCGACCCGCGTGCTGCTGCGCGAGCTGGCCCCGGGCCCCGCCTGGCGGGTCGGTCCCGACCGCGACGCGCCGCTCTATGAGGGCCTGGGCCTCGACTATGCCGACTACGACAAGGCCGCCTTCATCTCGGTGACCGGTCCCTATGACGACGAGGTCGAGGGACCTGGCGACTATCAGGAACGCTTCGAGGCCTGCGCCAAGCGCGGCCTGGTGATGACCTGCGCCAATCCCGACATCGTCGTGCAGCGGGGCGACCGGTTGATCTATTGCGGCGGGGCGCTCGCCCAGCTCTACGCCCAGCTCGGCGGCAAGGTGCTGATGGCCGGCAAGCCCTACGCGCCGATCTACGACCTGTGCCTGGTGGAGGCCGAACGTCTGCTGGGGCGGCCTGTGGACCGCGCGCGCGTGCTCTGCATCGGCGACGGCCTGCCCACGGATGTGAAGGGCGCCAACGACCAGGGCCTGGATGTCCTCTTCGTCGCCAGCGGCATCCACGGGGCCGAGACCATCGGAGCCGAGGGCTTGAATGCGCAGGCGGTGGAAGACCTGCTGGCCGCCGATGGCCTGACGGCCACCTACGCGATTGCGGACCTGGTCTGGTAGGTCCCCGCTCCTCCCCTCCCCCGAAAGGCGCTTCGCGCTGGGCGAGGAATTGGGAAGGCGCGTCGCTACTTCACCCGCTTCAGCGTGTCGGGCAGGCCCGATGGCCAAGCCTTGAGTTCCTTGTCGAGCACCTTCAGGGCCTCATCCTGACCCACGCGAAGGAAGGGCCGGCCACTGTCGGGCTTGTCGGGATCGAGCAGGTAGACCGTGGCGTCGGGGTCGACAGCGTCGCCGCGCAAGGTCCCCCACTTGCCGGTGCTGGTGAACGGCGCGCCGCGCTCCAGATAGGTCTCCACCAACCTGTAGGTCCCGTCGCCGGAATAGGGGGCGTCGCGGGTCAGGGTCAGCTCGGTGCGGAGGCCGGGGCAGTCGGCGCACGGCAGGTCGCCGGCGAACACCATGGTCATCGCGTCGGGCGATGGGATAGCGGCGGCGACCGGCGCCGGGGGCGGCTCAGGGGCCTTGGCCGCTTGCGGGGAACAGGCGGTCATCAACAACGCCAGGGCGAGGGCCAGGTATTTCATCGCGGGTCTCCCGATCGCTCTTGCCAGCTTGGCCGTCAGGTCCGATCTCGTCCAGGGCTTCGCTTGTGGACGCAAGGCCGCTAAGAAGCCCAACGGCCAGGGGACGCGCGCGTGCAGGGACTGTTCTTCGAAGATCTGAGTGTCGGCCAGAGCGCCGAGACCACCAAGGTCGTCACCGCCAATGACGTCGAGGCCTTCGCCGCCGTCTCCGGCGACACCAACCCCGTCCACCTGGACGAGGCCTATGCCCAGACCACCACCTTTCAGACCCGCATCGCCCACGGCATGCTGTCAGGGGCCTATATCTCAGCGGTGATCGGCACGAAGCTGCCGGGGCCGGGCGCCATCTATCTTTCCCAGTCCATGCGGTTCCGCCGGCCGGTGAAGCTGGGGGACGCCGTGGTGTCGCGGGTGACGGTGCAGGAACTCGACGCGCGCCGCGGCCACGCGACGCTGGCCACCGTCTGCCAGGTGGACGGCAAGACCGTGGTGGACGGCGAGGCGGTGATCATGGTCCCGCGGAAGGGCGCCTGATCTCCATGCGTATCGTTCACGACTGGCAGGACCTGGCCGAGCGCGATCGCGGCGCGGCGGTAGCCCTGGGAAATTTCGACGGCGTGCACCGCGGCCACCAGCAGGTGATCGCGCTGGCCGCCAAGGCCGCTGGCCAACTGAAGGCGCCGTTGGGAGTGGTCAGCTTCGACCCGCATCCGCGCCGCATCTTCCAGCCGAATTCGCCCTCCTTCCGGCTGATGCAGCCCGACCAGCAGGCCCGCGCCCTGGCCGGCCTGGGGGTCGACATCTCCTACGTCCTGCCCTTCACCCAGGAATTCGCCGAGATGAGCGACCGGGAGTTCGTGGTCGAGGTGCTGCACAAGGGCCTGGGTGTCCGCAACGTCGCCGTCGGCTTCGACATTTCCTTCGGCAAGGGCCGCACCGGCAGTCCCGAGACCATGGCCCGTTACGGTCTGGATCTGGGCTTCGGGGTCTCGGTGGCCCAGGCGGTGGGCGAAGGTAACGCCAAGTTCTCCTCCACCGCTGTGCGCGAAGTCCTGCGGGACGGCCATCCGGAGATCGCCGCATCGATCCTGGGGCGGCCCTTCGCCATCGAGGGCATGGTGGAGCACGGCCGCCAGCTTGGCCGCACCCTGGGCTTCCCCACCGCCAATGTGGCCCTGAAGGACTATGTCCTGCCGCGGTTCGGGGTTTATGCCACCCGCACACGCCTGCCCGATGGCCGCGAGATCGCCGGGGTCGCCAATATCGGCGTGAACCCCACCATCGATGGCGAGATCGCGCCGCGCCTGGAGGTCTGGCTGTTCGACTTCGACGAGGACATCTACGATCAGGTGATCGAGACCGACCTTGTGGCCTTCCTGCGCGACGAGGCCAAATTCAATGGCCTCGACCCCATGGTGGCCCAGATCCACGCTGACGCCGCCCAGGCCCGCGCGCTGCTGCTGCCGGAGATGTAGCGCGCAAAGGGCTCGCCGGACGCGCGCCCCTCTGCTATCTCGGCCCGCTATGACCTTGGTTCGGACATTGTCGCGAATTACCCGCCCGGCGTGACGCCGCCGGACGAAGCTCCAGCGCGCGCCGGGATCCCCCGCACTCTCGTTCTGAACTCCGCTGGAAAGCCCCATGGCCGACGACGCTGACAAGCCCGCGCGCGACTATCGCGAAACCGTCTTCCTTCCCGACACCCCGTTCCCGATGCGGGCGGGCCTGCCGGTCAAGGAGCCCGAGATCCTGGCCCGCTGGGCGAAGATCGATCTTTA
The DNA here is from genome assembly GCF_030651185.1 of Phenylobacterium sp. Taxonomy (GTDB): domain Bacteria; phylum Pseudomonadota; class Alphaproteobacteria; order Caulobacterales; family Caulobacteraceae; genus Phenylobacterium. The sequence continues at coordinate 117,188 of NZ_JAUSCJ010000032.1, read as the reverse complement.
CAAGACCATCCGTGCGGAACGGCAGGCGGCGAACGCCCCGCTGTTCGTGCTGCATGACGGCCCGCCCTACGCCAACGGGGCCATCCACATCGGCCACGCCCTGCAGAAGACCCTGAAGGACTTCGTGGTCCGCTCACGGTTCGCGATGGGCTTCGACGTCGACTACGTGCCCGGCTGGGACTGCCACGGTCTGCCGATCGAGTGGAAGATCGAGGAAGAACTGCGCGGCCAGGGCCGCCGCAAGGACGAGGTCTCCAAGGCCGAGTTCCGCGAGCGGTGCCGCGAATACGCTGCCAAGTGGATCGACGTGCAGCGCGACGGTTTCAAGCGCCTGGGCGTCGTGGGCGACTGGGACAACCGCTACGCCACCATGGACTATTCGTCCGAGGCGGCCATCGTGGCTGAGTTCCACAAGTTCGTGACCTCCGGCCAGCTCTATCGCGGCTCCAAGCCGGTGATGTGGAGCCCCGTCGAGCGCACGGCGCTGGCCGACGCCGAGGTGGAATACGCCGACGTCAACTCGCCGACCATCTGGGTGAAGTTCCCGGTGATCGAGGGCAGCGACGCAGCCCGCGGCGCCAGCATCGTCATCTGGACCACCACACCCTGGACGATCCCGGCCAACCGGGCGATCAGCTACAACAACGACATCGCCTATGGCGTCTATCTCGTCGAAGCCATGGAAGAGGGCCTGGAGTTCGAGCCCTGGGCCAAGGCCGGCGACAAGCTGATCGTGGCCGACAAGCTGGCGCAGGACGTCTTCAAGACCGCCAAGATCACCAAGACCCGCCGGATCGAGACCTTCGACCCGCAGGGCGTCACCGCCGAGCATCCTCTGGCCGGGCTGGACAGCTACTACCAGTTCGCCGTGCCGCTGCTGGACGGCGACCACGTGACCGACGACGCCGGCACCGGCTTCGTCCACACCGCGCCGGGCCATGGCGCCGACGACTACCTGGTCTGGCTGGCGCACGGGCATCGCGAGATCCCCGAGACCGTTGATCCGGACGGCGCCTACTACGACCACGTCGCCCTGTTCGCCGGCCTCAAGGTGCTGGAGACCGAGGGCAAGAAGGTCGGCAAGTTCGGCCCGGCCAACGGCGCTGTGCAGGAAAAGCTGATCGAGGCCGGACGCCTGCTGGCGCGCGGCCGGGTGGAGCATTCCTACCCCCACTCCTGGCGCTCCAAGGCGCCGGTGATCTACCGCAACACCCCGCAGTGGTTCATCCGCATGGACGAGGCCATTGAGGATGCAGTCCACGACGGCAAGACCCTGCGCGAGACGGCGCTGAACGCCATCGAGGCCACCACCTTCTATCCGGCCGGCGGCAAGAACCGCATCCGCGCGATGGTGGAGAGCCGTCCCGACTGGCTGATCAGCCGGCAACGCGCCTGGGGCGCGCCCCTGGCCATGTTCGTCGACAAGGAGACGAACCAGCCGCTGGTGGACCCCGAGATGAACCGGCGGATCGTCGACCTGATCAAGGCCGAGGGCGCCGACGCCTGGTTCACCCGGCCGGTGACCGACTTCCTGGGGAACCACGATCCCGAGCGCTACGAGAAGGTCGAGGACATCCTCGACGTCTGGTTCGACAGCGGATCGACCCACGCCTTCACGCTTGAGAACCGCGAGCACACCCGCTGGCCCGCCGATCTCTATCTGGAGGGGTCAGATCAGCACCGCGGCTGGTTCCAGTCCTCGCTGCTGGAGAGCTCGGGCACGCGGGGCCGCGCGCCCTACGACGCCATCCTCACCCATGGGTTCACCATGGACGAGAACGGCGAAAAGATGAGCAAGTCCAAGGGCAACACCGTCGATCCCGAGGTGGTGATCCGCGAGTCCGGCGCCGAGATCATCCGGCTGTGGGCCTCGATGATCGACTATTCCGACGACAGCCGGATCGGCAAGACCATCCTGGCCACCACCACCGACGCCTATCGCAAGCTGCGCAACACCGTCCGCTACCTGCTGGGCGCGCTGGCCGGTTTCGAGGAGAGCGAGCGGGTGGCCCTGGAGGACATGCCGCCGCTGGAGCGGTTCATCCTGCACCGGCTGCACGAGCTGGATGGCCAGGTCCGCGGCGCCTACGATGCCTATCTGTTCCAGGACGTCAGCCGGCCGATCACCGAGTTCTGCCAGGTGGAACTGTCGCAGCTGTTCTTCGATATCCGCCGCGACGCCCTCTACTGCGACCAACCCAGCTCCCTGCGCCGCCGGGCCGCGCGCACGGTGATGGACGCGGTGTTCGAGCGCCTGACCGCGTGGTTGGCGCCGCTCATTCCCTTCACCATGGAAGAGGCCTGGACGACGCGGTTCCCGGATGCGCCCTCCAACTGCCAGCGGGTGTTCCCGGAGACCCCGGCGGCCTGGGCCAATCGGGCCGAGGCGGAACGCTGGTCCAAGATTCAGGCTGTGACCTCCGTGGTCACCGGGGCGCTGGAAGTCGAACGCCGCGAGAAGCGGATGGGCGCGGCGCTGGAAGCCGCCCCGGCGGTGCACATCTCCGACGCCAGCCTGCTGGCCGCCTTCGACGGTCTGGACGCCGCCGAGCTGTTCCGCACCAGCCAGGCGACCCTGACAGCCGGTGACGGCCCGGCCGGCGCCTTCCGTCTGGCCGAGACGCCCGGCGTCGCCGTTGACCCGGTCAAGGCTGAGGGCAAGAAATGCGCGCGTTCCTGGCGCATCCTTCCCGAGGTGGGGAGCGACGCGCGCTATCCGGAACTCTCGCTGCGCGACGCCGAGGCGGTCGCCGCCTGGGACGCTGAAAGGGCCTGACGCACGTGAAAGCCATCTCAAAGCACGGCTGGTCGGCCTACCTGCTCGCCGTCTCGGTGATCGTCCTCGACCAGATCTCCAAGCATCTCATCCTGGGCCTGCTGGGCACTGAGGCCGGGTCCAGCGTTCCGGTGGCCGGGCCCTTCAGCCTGACCCTGGTCTGGAACCAGGGGGTGAGCTTTGGCCTGTTCAGCGCCGAGCACGACCTCGTGCGCTGGGCGCTGACCGCCTTCTCCCTGATCGTGGCGATCTTCCTGGCCAACTGGGCGCGGACAGCCCTGCGCTGGCCCATGGCCCTCGGCCTCAGCCTGGTCATGGGCGGGGCGATCGGCAACGCCATCGACCGTGTGCGCTTCGGCGCGGTGGTGGATTTCCTCGACTTCCAGCGCCTGGGCTTCTTCCCCTGGGTGTTCAACGTGGCCGATGCGGCCATCACCGTCGGCGTGGTCTTCCTTTTGCTCGATTCCACGCGCAAGGAAGCTGCGGCCTGAAAGCGCGTTGGCGCTGATCGCCGTTTACGGTATCTGACTCTTCCATTCCGGCCGGGGGCGGCCAATCGGAGCCTATAGTTCATGAGCTTGAACCGAGTGATCGTCGCGACCGCCCTGATCGGGATGGTGGGTCTCACCGGCTGCGCCTCGTCCCGCAAGGCGCTGGGCATGACCAAGGTGACCCCCGACGAGTTCCGCGTGGTGTCCAAGGCGCCCCTGGTGGTGCCGCCCGACTACTCGCTGCGTCCGCCGGCCCCGGGTGAGCCCCGTCCGCAGGAACTGCAGCCCGAGAGCGCCGCGCGCAACGCCCTGCTGGGCCGCCGCGACGCCGAAGCCCGCACCGACGGCGAAAAGCTGCTGGTGACCAAGGCCGGCGCCGACAAGGCCGACCCGCTGATCCGCTACGTCGTGGACGACGAGGGCGGCGACCTGTCCCACAAGGAAAAGAGCTTCGCCGACAAGGTGATGTTCTGGAAGGACGGCAAGGCCAACGCCGCGGCGACCGCGGCGGCGGGCGACAATGTCGCCGCGCCGATCGATCCCGCCTCCGAAGCCGCCAAGATCCGCGAAGTCACGGGCGACAAGCCGGTGATCATCGCGCGTGAGAAGAGCACCCGGATCAAGCTGCCGGGTCTCTAGGCCTCCGAAACGCCTGCAGCGTCAGGAACGCGCCCAGCAGGAACAGCAGTAAGATGACCGCGTAGGTCGAAGCGCTCGCCGCCAATTGCGGCGCGCGTGGTGCGAACATGCGCAGGGTCCCGACCGCCAAGGCCGCCCAGCCCAGCAGGGTCACCAGCAGCGGCCAGCGAAGGCTCCAGACATTGTGGGTGCGCACGATCGCCAGGCCGGCCACAAACAGCATCAAGCCGTTCAGATAGACGAGGGTGGGGCTGACGCCGGCCCAGATGTCCAGGTTGAGGGCCTCGGAGGTGGTCATGACCATCAGGGTTGGCCCCGCCAGACCGGCGATATGTCTTGAGTCGGCCACGTCTTCCCTCCCAGGGTCCGTTGGCCCACAGCCTGACGCGCAGGGCCCCAGGTCGTGTTGACGGAGATCAACCGGCCTAGTCTTCGCCGGGCGTCTTCACCTCGAACCCCTGAGACTGGAGTTGGTCCAACACCCCGCCTTGCGCCAGGAGCGGGCGGAGCGGGATCACGGCGACGGCGTGGCCGGGGGTCTTCAGGGCCTTGGCGATGGCGGCCGCCTGGTCGGCCTTGAAGCGACGGTCCAGGGCCAGGGCGCCCGGAGCCGAGGCCAGGCATTTCTCGAACCCCCGCTCGGCGGTCAGCGCCCCGCGGACATCGCCGTCGGCCCAGGCCTGGGCGGCGCGACGGGCGGCCGACGGGCCGGCCTCGGCCTCGTCCAGGGCGTCGTCGAGGCAGGCCTGTTGGGCGGCCACCGGCGTGCGCACCACCTGGCCCAGCAGGGCGCCCGCATCATAGCTCTTCTCCTCCACCTTGATCCTGCGGGCCTTGGCCAGGCGGCGCACGGTCTTGGCCGGATCGGCGGCGGTGAGCTGGCTGGCCTGGCGGTAGTCGTCCACCAGGATCAGGCCGGCGGCGAGGCCGTTGGTCGTGCGGTAGCGGTCGGCGGGCTTGCCGCTGCGGGTGCGGACCGCCTCGAAGCGAGCCTTGAGCGCCGGCGGCAGGCTCGCCTCATAGGGCGTCCTGGAGCGCAGACGCAGCAGGTTGATCGCCGCGCCCGGCGCGCTGAACAGGCCGACGCTGACCTGGTTGAAGGGCAGGATCACCCGGTTGGCGCCCTCCAGCCGCCGCGTCAGCACGCTCTGGTCCCAGGCCAGGGATTTGGGCATCACCGAGGGCGCGCCCAGGACATAGACCGTGGTGTCGGCATCGAAGACCCGCCACCACGCCGGACCCGGCAGCAGGGCGGTGACCACCAGTTCCTCCACCAGCACCGCGTCGGGATCAGCGGGCGGGGTCTGGGCCGTGGCGGGAGCCGCCAGCAGAACGGCGGCCAGCGCGACCGACCTTGCGAACCTCATCTGCGGCGTCTCCCTGGAATCGTCCTATATATCCAGTCCGAGGACCTAGACCGTAAAATGACCATCCGCCGCCTGCCGCCCGAGACCGTCAACCGCATCGCCGCCGGCGAGGTGGTGGAACGGCCTGCCAGCGCGGTCAAGGAACTGGTGGAGAACGCCCTGGACGCCGGCGCCACCAGCGTCGAGGTGCAGGCCGACGGCGGCGGCCTGACGCGCATCCTGGTGGCCGACGACGGCAACGGGCTGGCGGCCGACCAGCTGCCGTTGGCCGTCGAGCGCCACGCCACCTCCAAGCTCTGCCCTGACGACGCCGGGGACTATGACCTCCTGCACATCCACACCCTGGGCTTCCGGGGCGAGGCCCTCCCCTCCATCGGCTCGGTGGCGCGGCTGTCGATTTCGTCTCGGGCGCGCGGAGTCACCGAAGCGCATTCCATCCTCGTCGAGGGCGGCGCCATGGGGGCGGTGTCTCCCTCCGGCTTCCCCGGCCCGCACGGCGCGCGGGTCGAGGTTCGCGACCTGTTCTACGCCACGCCGGCGCGGCTGAAGTTCATGAAGTCCGAACGCGCGGAAGCCATGGCCATCGCCGAGGAGATCAAGCGCCAGGCCATGGCCCATGAGGCGGTCAGCTTCGCCCTCGATCTGGACGGCCGCCGCACCCTGCGCCTGCCCGCCGAGAGCCGCGGGCCTGACGGCCGCCTCGCCCGCCTGGCCTCGATCATGGGCCGTGAGTTCCAGGACAATGCGCTCGCCATCGACCAGGAGCGGGACAATATCCGGCTGTCGGGGTTCGCCGGCCTGCCCACCTACAATCGCGGCAACTCCGCCCACCAATACCTGTTCGTCAACGGCCGGCCCGTCCGCGACCGGCTGCTGCAGGGCGCCCTGCGCGGCGCCTATGCCGACTTCCTGGCCCGCGACCGTCATCCGCTGGTGGCGCTGTATCTGGAGCTCGACCCCAGCCAGGTGGACGTCAATGTCCACCCCGCCAAGGCCGAGGTGCGGTTCCGCGATCCGGCCATGGTGCGCGGCCTGATCGTCTCGGGCCTCCGCCACGTCCTGGCCGGCGCCGGACACCGCGCCTCGACCTCGGTGGCCAGCGAGGCGCTGAGCGGCTTCCGCCCCGGCTACGTCCCGCAACCCTCGGCCCAGGGCTTCTCGGCCTGGCAGATGGGCGGCTGGGCCCAGGCTGCGGCCCAGGCGATCCCGGGCCTGACGGAGGTCTCGGCCCGGTCGGAGGTCCAGTATGAGCCCAGCAGCTATTCCCCCGGCCCCGGCCTGCACGAGGCGCCAGCGGCCTCCGTGGTGTTCGATCCGGTGGACTTCCCGCTGGGGGCGGCCCGGGCCCAGGTGCACGAGACCTATATCGTCGCCCAGACCCGCGACGGGGTGGTCATTGTCGACCAGCACGCCGCCCACGAACGGCTGGTCTATGAGCGGATGAAGGTAGAGATGGCCGGCGGCGGGGTTTCCCGCCAGGCCCTGCTGCTGCCCGAGGTGGTGGAGCTCGATCCCGCAGAGGCTGAGCGCGTGGTGGCCAAGGCTGATGAGCTGATGGCGCTGGGCCTCGCCGTGGAGGCCTTCGGTCCCGGCGCGGTGCTGGTCCGCGAGACCCCGGCCCTGCTGGGGGAGACCGATGTGGCCGGGCTGGTGCGCGACATCGCCGACGACCTCTCCGAGAACGGCCAGGCCCTGGCGCTCAAGGAACGGCTGGAGGAGGTCTGCTCCACCATGGCCTGCCATGGCTCGGTGCGGGCCGGCCGCCGGCTCTCGGCCCCGGAGATGAACGCCCTGCTCCGCCAGATGGAGGCCACGCCCCATTCGGGCCAGTGCAACCACGGGCGGCCCACCTATGTGGAACTGAAGCTGGCCGACATCGAGCGGCTGTTCGGGCGGCGGTAGGTCACACCACCGCTTATCCCTGTGGAGGCCGGGATGCGCGGGCGGTTACTCCGCCGCCAGTTTCTCGATGCGCTTGGCGGCGTTGTCGAGGGCGAGGGTGGCGCGGACTTCGATGCGGGCCTGGTCGGACTGCATGCGAGCCAGATCGGCCTGGACGGTGGCGAGGCGGGCCTTGGCGTCGGCCAGTTCGTCAGCCAGCAGCAGGGCGCCCATCAGGAACAGGCGGGTGTCCCCCAGCTGGCCCATGTCCTGGGACACCTGGCGGACCTGGCGGTCGAAGATGCGGGCAAGCTCGATCAGGTGCTGTTCCTGGCCGTCCTCGCAGCCGACCGTATAGGGGCGACCGTTCACCTCGATGATCATCTGGGCCATGGCCTAGACCTCTTCGCTCTGGTCGGCGGGGACGGGTTCGTCGTGGTCGGCCAGGGCCGCCTGGATCTCGGCGATGGCGCGACCGAGCGCCGCAGAGGCCTCGGCCCCGGCGTCCTCCAGGGCGCGCTCGCGGGCGCGGGCCTTGTCCAGTTCATCGGCAAGCTTGGCCCGGTCCTGGTCGAACAGGCCGCCGGGCTCCTCGCCGGCCTGCGGCGCGCGCGCAGCCATGCGCTGTTCCAGCTGGGCGACCGCGCGATCCAGCCGCTTGGCGGCCTGGTCGAGGGCGCTATCGCCCGCAGACTCCCGGTTCATTCGACGCTCCGAAGGTGTGACTGTTAATCTATAGACCGGGGTAGGCTCACGCCGGAACCCGTCACGTTCCTTGACCCGATGTTGCGTGCGTGCGACCCCGCCCGCAATTCCCGTTCAGACTCACCGGAAGCTCCATGCCCGCACCGCTCCAGACCATGGCCGACGCGATCCGCGTCCTTTCCATGGACGCCGTCGAACAGGCCTCCAACGGTCACCCCGGCATGCCGATGGGCATGGCCGACGTGGCGACGGTGCTCTGGACCAAGTTCCTGAAGTACGACGCCACCAAGCCCGACTGGGCCGACCGCGACCGTTTCGTGCTGTCGGGTGGGCACGGTTCGATGCTGCTCTACAGCCTGCTGCACCTGTCGGGCTTCAAGGCGGTCAGCATGGATGAGCTGCGCACCCTGCGCCAATGGGGCTCCAAGACGCCGGGCCACCCGGAAGTCGGCCACACCGAGGGCGTCGAGACCACCACCGGGCCGCTGGGCCAGGGCCTGGCCACCGCCGTGGGCATGGCCATCGCCGAGCGCCGCATGGCGGCCCGCTTCGGCGCGGACCTGGTGGATCACCGCACCTGGGTCGAATGCGGCGACGGCGACCTGATGGAGGGCGTCAGCCATGAGGCCATCGGCATCGCCGGCCGGCTGAAGCTGTCGAAGCTGACCGTGCTGTGGGACAACAACTCCATCACCATCGACGGCGATGTTTCCCTGTCTGACTCCACCGACCAGGTGGCCCGCTTCAAGGCCGCCGGCTGGGCGGTGAAGGCCATCGACGGCCACGACATGGGCCAGATCCGCCGGGCCATGGCCTGGGCGATCAAGCAGGACAGGCCGACCCTGATCGCCTGCGCCACCAAGATCGGCAGGGGCGCGGGGACGCTGGAGGGCAGTCACGCCACCCACGGCAATGCGCTGGGCAAGGCCGAGGTGGCCGCCACCCGCGAGAAGCTAGGCTGGGCGCACGAACCCTTCGTGGTGCCGGAAGACGTCTACAAGCCCTGGCGCGCCGCCGGCCGCCGTGGCGGCAAGCAGCGCCGCAAGTGGGAGCAGGCGCTGGCGGCCTCCAACTATCGCGACGACTTCACCCGCGCAGTGAAGGGCGACCTGCCGGCCGACGCCTTCGAGAAGATCGACGCCCTGATCGCCGAGGCCATCGAGACCAAGCCCGGCGCGGCCACCCGCCAGCACTCGGGCGCGGCGCTCACCGCCCTCTTCCCCAACATCCCGGAGATGGTGGGTGGCTCGGCCGACCTCACCGGCTCCAACAACACCCTGGTGAAGGGCACGCTCGCCTTCGACGCCCCCGACTACGAGGGCCGCTACATCAATTTCGGCATTCGCGAGTTCGGCATGGCGGCGGCCATGAACGGCATGGCCCTGCACGGCGGGGTCATCCCCTATGCCGGCACCTTCATGGTGTTCTCCGATTACAGCCGTCCGGCGATCCGCCTGGGCGCGATCATGGGCGCCCGCGTGATCCACGTCATGACCCACGACTCGATCGGGGTCGGTGAGGACGGTCCCACCCACCAGCCGATCGAGCACCTGGCCGCCCTGCGCGCCATGCCGGGCCTCAACGTGTTCCGTCCCGCCGACCTGGTGGAGACCGCCGAGTGCTGGAAACTCGCCGTCGCCCGCAAGGACGGCCCGTCGCTGATGGCCCTGTCGCGGCAGAAGACGCCGGCGGCGCGCACCGTCGCATCATCCGAGAACCTGTCGGCCAAGGGCGCCTATGAGCTGGCGGCCGCCGACGGCGCGGCCAAGGTGACCATCTTCTCGTCGGGCACCGAGGTCGGCGTCGCCATGGCCGCCCGTGAGCTCCTTCAAGCTGAGGGGATTGCAACCCGGGTTGTCTCCACCCCCTGCTGGGAGCTGTTCGCCGCTCAGCCCGCCGCCTATCGCGAGAGCGTGCTGGCGAAGGACACCGTCCGCGTCGCCGTCGAGGCCGCCGCCAGCTTCGGCTGGGAGCGCTTCATCGGCGAGGACGGGGTGTTCGTGGGCATGCAGGGCTTCGGCGCCAGCGCCCCGGCCGACCGCCTCTACAAGGAATTCGGCATCACCGCCGAGGCCGTCGCGGCGGCGGCGAAGAGCAAGCTTTAAGCCGTGTCATCCCGGTTTCCGCGCCAGCGGAAGACCGGGACCCATACTCACCGATCTATCCGGCACGCCCCGCGCGTCTGGGTCCCGGACAAGCCCTGCGGGCTTTCCGGGATGACACAGGTGGGGAGCGGCGCTTGTTCGTGTCGTTCGTGAGGTTCGTGGTTTAGTTTCTTCCGTTCAACAGGAGCCCCTCCCATGCGCCTTGGCACGCCGCTCTCGCCCTCCGCCGTCAAGGTGATGCTGCTCGGCTGCGGGGAGCTGGGCAAGGAGGTGGCGATCGAGCTGCAGCGGCTGGGCTGCGAGGTGATCGGGGTGGATCGCTACGCCGACGCCCCGGCCATGCAGGTCGCGCACCGCAGCCACGTTATCGCCATGACCGATGCGGCCGCCCTGCGCGCGCTCGTCGAGTTGGAGCGTCCGCACCTGATCGTGCCGGAGATCGAGGCCATCGCCACCGACGAGCTGGTGCGGATCGAGGCTGAGGGCCTGGCCACCGTCATTCCCACCGCGCGGGCCGCCCAGCTGACCATGAACCGCGAGGGCATCCGCCGGCTGGCCGCCGAGGAGCTTGGCCTGCCCACCAGCGCCTACGCCTTCGCCTCGACGGAGGCCGAGCTGGCGGCCGGCGCCGAGGGGGTGACTGGCTTCCCCTGCTTCGTGAAGCCGGTGATGAGTTCGTCGGGCAAGGGCCAGTCCTATGTCGAGCGCGCCGACCAGATTCCCGCCGCGTGGAAATACGCCCTGGAAGGCGGCCGGGTGGAACAGCCCCGGGTGATCGTCGAGGGCCGGGTGGATTTCGACTTCGAGATCACCCAGCTGACCGTGCGCTATCGGGCCCCCGAGGGGACCGTCGAGACCGCCTTTTGCGCCCCCATCGGCCACCGGCAGGTGAAGGGCGACTATGTGGAAAGCTGGCAGCCCCAGGCCATGAGTCCCGCCGCCCTTGAGCGCGCCCGCGACATCGCCGCCACCGTCACCGGCTCGCTGGGCGGGCTGGGCCTGTTCGGGGTCGAGCTGTTCGTTAAGGGCGACGAGGTGTGGTTCTCAGAGGTCAGCCCCCGGCCACACGACACGGGCCTGGTGACGCTCGCGACCCAGGTCCTGAGCGAGTTCGCCCTGCACGCCCGGGCCATTCTGGGCCTGCCCGTCGATGTCACCTTGCGCGAGCCGGGCGCCAGCGCGGTGATCTATGGCGGGGTCGAGGCCAAGGGCGTGGCCTTCGAGGGCGTCGCCCATGCGCTGGAAATCCCCGGCGCGGACCTGCGTCTGTTCGGCAAACCTGAGGCCTTCGAGCGCCGGCGCATGGGGGTGGCCCTGGCGCGGGCCGCCGACACCGACCTGGCGCGCGCCAACGCCAAGCTGGCCGCTGACCGGGTGTCGGTGGTCCTGGGCTGAACCCCGGCCTTAAGTCATATTATTCGGGCGTATAGCTCGGCTTTGCGCCGACGATCCCACAGTGACGTTGCGGAATCGGCCGGTCGACACACTTTGCGTGAAGACTTGATCGGTCCAGGGGTTGACTTAGCGCCCTCCAGACCGAAAAACCGCCCGCAAATCCAAGTAGAAGCACAGCTCTAGAGGAGATCTCCATGACCGTCCGCGTCGCCATCAATGGGTTCGGCCGCATCGGCAGGAACATCCTGCGCTCGATCGTCGAACATGGCCGCACGGACATCGAGGTCGTGGCGATCAATGACCTGGGTCCCGTGGAGACCAACGCCCACCTGCTGCGCTACGACAGCGTGCATGGCCGGTTCCCTGGCGTGGTGACCACCGGTGAGGACTGGATCGATCTGGGCCGCGGCAAGATCAAGGTCACGGCGATCCGTGATCCCAAGGACCTGCCGCACGCCGCGCTGAACGTCGACATCGCGTTCGAGTGCACCGGCATCTTCACGACCAAGGAAAAGGCCCAGGCCCACCTGACCGCCGGCGCCAAGCGCGTGCTGGTCTCGGCGCCCTGCACCGACGCCGACAAGACCATCGTCTATGGCGTGAACCACGACACCCTGACCGCCGCCGACCTGGTGGTCTCCAACGCGTCGTGCACCACCAACTGCCTGGCGCCGGTCGCCCATGTGCTGCAGGAGCTCTGCGGCATCGAGCGTGGCTACATGACCACGATCCACTCCTACACCGGCGACCAGCCGACCCTGGATACGATGCACTCCGACCTGTACCGCGCGCGCGCCGCGGCCATGTCGATGATCCCCACCTCCACCGGCGCCGCCAAGGCGCTGGGCCTGGTGATCCCGGCCCTGAAGGGCAAGCTGGACGGTTCGTCCATCCGCGTGCCGACCCCGAACGTCTCGGTGGTCGATCTGTCCTTCGTGCCCACCCGGACCACCACGGTCGAGGCCATCAACGCCGCTTTCGAAGCCGCCGCCAATGGCGCCCTGAAGGGCGTGCTGGCGGTGACCAAGGATCCGCTGGTCTCCATCGACTTCAACCACGCCCCGGCCTCGTCGACGGTGGCCCTGCCCCAGACCCAGATCGTCGATGGCAGCCTCTGCCGCGTGCTCTCCTGGTACGACAACGAGTGGGGCTTCTCGACCCGCATGAGCGACACCGCGCTCGCCATGGCGAAACTGATCTAGGGGTCAGACCGTGGCATTCCGGACCCTCGACGACGCCGACCTGAAGGGCCGACGCGCCCTGGTCCGTGTCGACTTCAACGTGCCGATGCACGACGGCGCGGTGTCGGACGACACCCGCCTGCGCGCGGCGTTGCCGACCATCGCCAAGCTGCGCGCCGGCGGGGCCAAGGTGATCCTGCTGGCCCACTTTGACCGGCCCAAGGGCAAGGTGGTTCCGGCCATGAGCCTGGAGCCCATCGCCCCGGCCCTGTCCAAGGTGCTGGGGGCGCCCGTCGCCTTCGGCCCCGACTGCGTGGGCCCGGCGGCGGCCTCGGCCATCGCGGCCCTGAAGGACGGCGACGTCCTGCTTCTCGAAAACGTCCGGTTCCATCCGGGCGAGGAGAAGAACGACCTCGAGTTCGCCAAGGCCCTGGCCGCCAACGGCGACCTCTATGTGAACGACGCCTTCTCCGCCGCCCACCGGGCGCACGCCTCCACCGAGGGCCTAGCCCACCTGCTGCCGGCCTATGCGGGCGAGCAGATGCGTCTGGAGCTGACCGCCCTGGACAAGGCCCTGGGCAATCCGGAACGGCCGGTGATGGGCATCGTCGGCGGCTCCAAGGTCTCCAGCAAGCTCGACCTGCTGAGCAACCTGGTGACCCGTCTGGACAAGCTGGCCATCGGCGGCGGCATGGCCAACACCTTCCTCTACGCCCAGGGCCACGACGTCGGCGCCTCCTACTGCGAGAAGGACCTGGCCGAGACCGCGCGCGACATCATCCGCCTGGCCGGACAGAACAACTGCAAACTCTTCCTGCCGCTGGATATCGTGGTGGCCGAGACCATGTCTCCGGGGGCCGCGGCCCGCGTGCGGGGCCTGGGCGAGGTGGACGAACACGAGCGCATCCTGGACGCCGGCCCTGAAACCGTTGAGCGGCTGTGCCGGGCCATGGAGAACTCCAAGACCCTGATCTGGAACGGGCCCCTGGGGGTGTTCGAGATGCCGCCCTTCGACAAGGGCACCATGGCGGCGGCCCGATATGCCGCCAAGCTGGCCAAGGCCGGCAATCTGGTGGCCGTGGCCGGCGGCGGTGATACTGTGGCGGCTCTGAATGCAGCTGGCTGCGCGGATGACTTTACTTTTGTCTCCACCGCGGGCGGCGCGTTTCTTGAATGGATGGAAGGCAAGGAACTGCCCGGCGTGGCGGCTCTAGCCAACTAAACTAACGATTTTGATGGAGCACGGGGACACATGGCCCGGGTCACACTGAGACAACTTCTGGATCACGCCGCCGAGCAAGGCTACGGCGTGCCGGCGTTCAACATCAACAACATGGAACAGGCGCTGGCGATCATGGAGGCCGCTGAGGCCACCGACTCGCCGGTGATCATGCAGGCCTCGCGCGGCGCCCGGTCCTATGCCAACGACATCGTGCTCAAGCACCTGATCGACGCCATGGCCGAGATGTACCCGCACATCCCGATCTGCATGCACCAGGACCATGGGAACAACGAGGCCACCTGCGCCACGGCGATCCAGTACGGCTTCACCTCGGTGATGATGGACGGCTCGCTGATGGCCGACGGCAAGTCGCCGGCCGACTACGACTACAACGTCAAGGTCACCCGCAATGTGGTGGACATGGCCCACTGGGTCGGCGCCTCGGTGGAGGGCGAGCTTGGCGTGCTGGGCAGCCTTGAGACCGGCATGGGCGAGAAGGAAGACGGCCACGGCTTCGAGGGCAAGCTTGGCCACGACCAGCTGCTGACCGATCCCGACCAGGCCGTCGCCTTCGTGAAGGCCACCGAGGTCGATGCGCTGGCCATCGCCATGGGCACCAGCCACGGCGCCTACAAGTTCACCCGCAAGCCGGACGGCGACGTCCTGGCCATGGGGGTGATCGAGGAAATCCACCGCCGCCTGCCCAACACCCACCTGGTGATGCACGGCTCCTCGTCGGTGCCGCAGGACCTGCAGGACCTCATCAACCAGTACGGCGGCGAGATGCCCCAGACCTGGGGCGTGCCGGTCGAAGAGATCCAGCGCGGCATCAAGCATGGCGTGCGCAAGATCAACATCGACACCGACAACCGGATGGCCATCACCGCGGCGATCCGCAAGGTGTTCGTCGAGAAGCCCGGTGAGTTCGACCCGCGCAGCTACCTGAAGCCCGCCAAGGAAGCCATGCGCAAGGTCTGCATCCAGCGCTTCGAGGAGTTCGGCACGGCCGGCCACGCCTCCAGCATCAAGGCGATCCCGCTCTCGGACATGGCCAAGCGCTACGCCTCGGGCGACCTGGCGCCGAAGATCGGCGTCACCCGCCAGGCGGCGGAATAGTTCGGACTTCAGTCGTCACGACGACAAAGGCCGCCGCTCGCAAGGGCGGCGGCCTTTTTGTTTTCACTCGTCGATATTGGCGCCCCGCATCTCCGTCACGAAGAACACGCCCACCACGACCGTGACCGCGGCGATGACAATGGGATACCAGAGGCCGTAGTAGATGTTGCCCGTGGCGGCGACCATGGCGAAGGCGGTGGTGGGCAGGAAGCCGCCGAACCAGCCGTTGCCGATGTGATAGGGCAGGGACATGGAGGTGTAGCGGATCCGCGCCGGGAACATCTCCACCAGGGCCGCGGCGATGGGCCCGTAGACCATGGTCACGTAGAACATCAGCAGGAACAGCAGCCCCACCACGGCGGGCTTGTGGACCTGGGCTGAGTCGGCTTTGGCGGGGTAGCCGGCCCGGGCGAGCTCGGCGCCCAGCGCCTTGGTCCAGGCGGTCTTGGCCGCGGCGAATTCGGCCTTGGGCAGCGCTGTCCCGTCCATGCCCGCCACCTCGACCGCCCCGATCTTCACGACGGCGAGCGTGCCGGCCGGCGCGGCCTGGTTGGTATAGGAGACGCCGGCGGTCGCCAGGGCGCCCTTGGCCACGTCGCAGGACGAGGTGAAGGCGGTCCTGCCGACCGGGTCGAACTGGAAGGCGCAGTCGGCGGGGTCGGCGATTACGGTCACCGGACTGGTCGCGGTGGCGGCGGCCAGCGCCGGGTTGGCGGCGGCGGTGAGCGCCTTGAAGATCGGGAAATAGGTCAGCACCGCCAGGACGCAGCCCAGCATGATGATCGGCTTGCGGCCGATCTTGTCCGACAGCCAGCCGAACACCACGAAGAACGGCACCCCCAGGATCAGGGCGAAGGCCACCAGGGTGTTGGCCAGCGCCCCATCGACCTTCAGCATCTTCTCCAGGAAGAACAGGGCGTAGAACTGGCCGGTGTACCAGACCACGGCCTGGCCGGCGGTCAGCCCCGCCAGCGCCAGGAAGACCAGCTTCAGGTTCTTCCGCTCGCCGAAGGCCTCGGTGAGCGGCTTCTTCGAGGTGGTCCCCTCGTCGATCATCTTCTGGAAGACCGGGCTCTCGTTGAGTTTCAGGCGGATCCACAGTGAGACCGCCAGCAGCAGGGCCGAGACCAGGAAGGGGATACGCCAGGCCCAGGCCTTGAAGACCTCCTCCCCCAAGAGGGTGCGGACCATCAGGATGACGATCAGGCTGAGGAACAGGCCCAGCGTCGCGGTGGTCTGGATCCAGCTGGTGTAGAGGCCGCGCTTCCCCGGGGGAGCATGCTCGGCGACATAGGTGGCGGCTCCGCCGTACTCACCGCCCAGGGCCAGGCCCTGGATCAGGCGCATGACGATCAGGGCCACCGGGGCGGCCAGGCCGATCTGGTCGTAGCCAGGCAGCAGGCCGACGGCGAAGGTCGACAGCCCCATCAGCAGCATGGTGACGAGGAAGGTGTTCTTGCGGCCCCACAGATCCCCCAGGCGGCCAAACACCAGAGCGCCGAAGGGCCGAACCGCGAAGCCCGCGGCGAAGGCCAGCAGGGCGAAGATGTAGCCGGTGGTCTCGTTGACGCCCGAGAAGAAGTGCTGGGTGATGAAGCCGGCCAGGGAGCCGTAGAGGTAGAAGTCGTACCAC
This sequence comes from Phenylobacterium sp., assembly GCF_030651185.1. GTDB lineage: Bacteria > Pseudomonadota > Alphaproteobacteria > Caulobacterales > Caulobacteraceae > Phenylobacterium. The sequence goes on along the minus strand of NZ_JAUSCJ010000032.1, from coordinate 100,677 downwards.
TCGAACACCGTGCCCACCGAGGCCCCGGCGATCACCATGCCGTTGCCGCCCGCGCGCTTTTCCTGAGCCATGCCGCCCTCCCCCGAAGCTTCGAGGCGAGCCTAGCTTCAAATCATCGGGTGTCGACCACCGCGCGCCGGATCGGCCGACTTAGAGCATGTCAGGCGCAAGTGGGAACCGGTTCGCCGCCCGGACATGCTCTAGATTCAAGCAGATAGACCCTTTTCATCCGATCAGGTTGTTTCAACCTGATCCGGAAAGGGTCTAGTGGCCTTCGCCTCCGGAGAGGTCGCCCATGGCGCTCTGCAGGTAGTTCTGCTCGCCCAGCTGGCGCACCAGGCTGAGCTGGGTCTCCAGGAAGTCGATGTGCTCCTCGGTGTCGGTGAGGATTTCGCGCAGGATCTGGCGGGTGACGTAGTCGGCGGACTCCTCGCACAGCTTGATGCCGCGGATCTGGTCGGCGCGGCCGCCCACCTCGACGGCGAGGTCCGACGTCATGCATTCCGGCACGGTCTCGCCGATCCGAAGCTTGTGCAGGTCCTGCAGGTTGGGCAGGCCGTCCAGGAACAGGATGCGCTTGATGAGCTTGTCGGCGTGCTTCATCTCGCCGATCGATTCTTCGTAGGTGATCGCGCCCAGCTTCGCGAGACCCCAGTTCTGGTACATCCGCGCGTGCAGGAAGTACTGGTTCACCGCCGTCAGCTCATTGGTCAGGACCGCGTTGAGCAGTTGGATGATCGCCTTGTCGCCCTGCATGTGAGCCTCCGTCCTTGGCCGTTCAGGCGGGCAACCTCACGCCCCGGGGGGAAGCTGTCAAAGCCTATGTTTGCTAGTGATTCAGCCTCGCAGTCGCAGGGCTGAAGGCGGTCTATTCGGCCGCGTAGCGCAGGGCTTCGCCCTGCTCCTCAACCATCTTCTTCATGTCACAGACGCACCGCGCGCACTGGGGCTTGGACCCGCAGGCGCGGAAGATTTCGGCGGGACGCTGGGCGCCGCCGTCGATCGCGGCGCGGACGTCGCGCTCGCGGATGCCGTTGCAGTTGCAGACGTACAAGGGAATCTTGCCTCCGACCTGAGCGCCCTATGTAGCAAATGAGAACGCCGTTGCAACTCATTTGCAAATGATAGGCCAGAGAGTCGCAGAAGAGTCCCCGCGACCCTTTGTCGCTCAGGTTGCGCTTGGCCTCACACGTTATGTGGGATGAGAGTGCCCCCCCGATCGACCTGGCGTGATCGGAGGTTGAGAAGGTCCGAACACCCATGGACGTCGACGCTCTATTGCTGTCGCGGCTGCAGTTCGCCTTCACGATCGCATTCCACATCATCTTCCCAAGCTTCACCATCGGGCTGGCCAGCTACCTGGCGGTCCTGGAGGGGATGTGGCTGGTCACCCGCAACGAGGTGTTCAAGACCCTCTATCTGTTCTGGCTGAAGATCTTCGCCATCTCCTTCGGCATGGGCGTCGTGACCGGCGTGGTGCTGAGCTACGAGCTCGGCGCCAACTGGAGCGTCTTCTCCGCTGTCGCGGCTCCGGTGATCGGACCGTTGTTCGCCTTCGAGGTGCTGACCGCCTTCTTCCTCGAGGCGAGCTTCCTCGGCATCATGCTGTTCGGCTGGAAGAAGGTCGGTCCCGGCCTGCACTTCACCGCCACGGTGCTGGTGGCCATCGGCACCTTGATTTCCGCCTTCTGGATCATCTCGGCCAACAGCTGGATGCAGCACCCGACCGGGTTCGCCACCCTGCCAAACGGCGACCTGATCGCGGTCGACTGGTTCAAGGTGGTGTTCTCCCCCAGCTTCTCGGCCCGCTTCGCCCACATGACGCTCGCGGCCTACCTCACCACCGCCCTGGTGATCGGCGCGGCCTCGGCCTGGCGGCTGCTGAAGGACGCCGACGAGTCTGAGTCGAGGATGAGCCTGCGGATGGCCATCGGCATGTTCGCCATCGTCGCGCCCCTGCAGCTGCTGGTGGGCGACATCTCCGGCAAGAGCGTGGAGCGGCTGCAGCCGGCCAAGCTGGCGGCCATCGAGGCCTTCTGGGACACCCGCACGGAACAACCTTTCCACATCGCCGCCTGGCCCGACCGGGCCATCGCCGGCAACCGCTGGGAAATCTCCATCCCCAAGCTGGGCAGCCTGCTTACGGGCGGCAGCACCCAGGCGGAGATCACCGGCCTGAAGGCCTTCGAACCCCAAGACCGCCCGCCCGTCGCTGTGGTGTTCTGGGCCTTCCGTCTGATGGTGGGCCTGGGCCTGGCCATGATCGGCCTGGGCGCCTGGGGCGCCTGGCTTTGCTGGAGATCGGCGCCGGAGCGATCCCGGCTCTTTCTGATGGCCGCCGTCGCCATGGGGCCGGCCGGCTTCGTGGCGGTGATCGCCGGCTGGATGGTGGCCGAGGTCGGCCGACAGCCCTGGGTGATCTACGGCGTCCTGCGCACCGCCGACGCCGCCTCGCCCCTGCTGGCGGGCCAGGTGTCGCTCTCCCTGCTGGGCTTCCTTATCGTCTATGCCATCATCTTCAGCGTCGGCGTGCTCTACATCCTGCGCCTGATCGCCGAGGGACCCGTGGCCGGATCACATGAGCCGGTGGACGACGACCGCGCGCCGGGCTCGGCCCTGGCCGCCATGCCGGAGGACCCGGGATGAGCCTCGACCTTCCCCTGATCTGGGCCGGCATCATCGCCACGGCGGTGCTGCTCTATGTGATGCTGGACGGCTTTGATCTCGGCGTCGGCATTCTCTTCCCCTTCGCGAAGGAAGCCGACCGCGACGTGATGATCGACAGCATCGCGCCGGTCTGGGACGGCAACGAGACCTGGCTGGTGCTGGGGGGCGGCGGCCTGTTCGCGGCCTTCCCCAAGGCCTATGCGGTGATCCTTCCCGCCCTCTACGCTCCGATCATGCTGATGCTGCTGGGCCTGGTGATGCGCGGGGTGGCCTTCGAGTTCCGGGCTCGCGGCCGGGTGCGGGGCCGCGCCTTCTGGACCGCGGCCTTCGCCGGCGGCTCGATCACCGCGGCGGTGGCCCAGGGCTTCGTCCTGGGCGGCTTCATCCAGGGCGTGACCCTGAAGAATGGCGCCTTCGCGGGAGGACCTCTGGACTGGCTGACGCCCTACACGGTTCTCGTGGCGGCGGGTCTGGTCGCCGGCTACGCCCTGCTGGGCGCCACCTGGCTGGTGTGGCGCACTGAGACCGAGCTGCATGGCAAGGCGCGCCTCTGGGCCTGGATCGCGGGCCCCCTCGTCGCCGTGCTGCTGGCGGCGGTCAGCCTGGCCACCCTGCTCATCCATCCGAAGATCGCCGTGCGCTGGGGCTTCACCGGCGGGGATTTCGAACCCGGCGCCTTCCTGCCGCTCGCGCCGATCCCGCTGCTGGGCCTTGTGGGCCTGGCGATCATCGCCGTGGGCCTGATGCGACGCTCGCACGGCTGGCCCTTCGCCGGCGCCCTGCTGGTCTTCCTGTCGGGCTACGCAGGCCTCGCCGCCGGCTTCTTCCCCAACATCGTCCCATACGGGATGAGCTTTCGGCAGGCGGCCAACGCCGAGAACGCCCTGGCCTTCATGCTCTGGGTGACCGCCTTCGTCCTGCCGGCGATCCTGGCCTATTCGATCTGGGTCTACTGGATCTTCCGCGGCAAGGTGACCGCCGATGCCGGCTATCATTGAGCCCCCGCCCGAGCCCGGCGCGCGCCTTGCGCCGCTCTGGAAGCGCCTGGCCTGGTTCGTGGGGATCGCGGTGGCCAGCACCACGGTCGTGGCGATCGTCGCCTATGCCATGAGGGCGGTGCTGCCGAGCTATTAGGCTCCGGCGAAGGATAGGCTAAAAGCGGCTCATGACCCCGTCCTGCCGCCTCTACCTGATCACCCCGCCCCGCATCGACGACCTGGCCGCCTTTGGCCGCACGCTCGCGCAAGCCATGGATGCCGGCGACGTCGCCGCCGTGCAGATCCGGCTGAAGGATCAACCGGAAGAGATCATCGCGGCTGCCGTGGACGCGCTCTCCCCCATTATCCAGGCGCGCGGCGCGGCGGTGATCCTCAACGACGATCCGGTGCTGGCGGCGAAGCTGAAGTGCGATGGCGTCCACGTAGGCCAGGACGACATGCCGATGGCCCAGGCCCGCAAGGTCATGGGTCCGGACGCGATGATCGGGGTCACCTGCCACGACAGCCGGCACCTGGCCATGGAGGCCGCAGAAGCCGGCGCGGACTACGTCGCCTTCGGAGCCTTCTTCCCCACCACCACCAAGGACGCGCCGACCCGCGCGGAGCCGGAGATCCTGTCGATCTGGCAGGAGGTGATGGAGACCCCGTGCGTCGCCATCGGGGGCGTCACGGCCGATAACGCCCGCGGCCTGGCCGCCGCCGGTGCCGACTTCCTGGCCGTGTCGGCGGGCGTGTGGCGCCACCCCGAGGGTCCCGCCGCCGCCGTGAAGGCCATCAACGCTCAGATCGCGCTCGGCCTCGCAGAGCGCTCTTGAGCGCTTTCCTTGCCTTGAAGCCCCGCTCCCACTAGGTTCCGCGCCTCAAATTTCGCAAAGAACCCCATGTCCAAAATCAACGCCGTCTCGATCAAGCCGGGAAATATCCTGCAGCATGACGGGGGACTGTGGGTGGCCGTGAAGGTCGTGCACGTGAAGCCCGGCAAGGGCGGCGCCTTCGCCCAGTGCGAGCTGAAGAACATCGAGGACGGCCGCAAGCTGAACGAACGCTTCCGCACCTCCGACACGGTCGAGCAGATCCACCTGGACCAGAAGGAATATTCCTTCCTCTACGAACAGGGCGACATGCTGGTCTTCATGGACCAGGAAAACTACGAGCAGATCGAACTGGCCAAGGACTTCGTCGGCGACGACCAGGTCCGGTTCCTGCAGGACGGCATGGTGGTCAAACTGCAACTGTTCGAGGAACGCCCCATCAGCATCACCCTGCCCGAGCAGGTGGTGCTCATCATCGTCGAGGCCGACGCCGTGGTGAAGAACCAGACGGCGTCGTCCTCCTACAAGCCGGCCAAGGCGGACAACGGCATGCGCATCCTGATCCCGCCCTATATGGAGGCTGGCGAACGCGTCCTGGTCTCCACCGAGACCGGCGAATACCTGCGCAGGGCCGACTGATGTCCACTCAAACCGCCCTCCTGAAGGTCATGTCCGACGCCGCCCGCAAGGCGGCCCGTGGCCTCAACCGCGACTTCGGCGAATTGCTGGAGTTGCAGGTCTCCAAGAAGGGGGCCGCCGACTTCGTGTCCGCCGCCGACCTGAAGGCCGAGCAGACCATCTTCGAGATGCTGCAGAAGGCCCGGCCCGGCTACAGCTTCCTCGGTGAGGAACGCGGCCTGATCGAGGGCACCGACAAGACCCACACCTGGATCGTCGACCCGCTGGACGGAACCACCAACTTCCTGCACGCCATTCCCCATTTCGCCATCAATATCGCCCTGCAGCGCGACGGCGTGGTGGTGGCGGCGGTGACCTACAACCCGATCACCAACGAGCTGTTCTGGGCCGAAAAGGGCAAGGGCTGCTTCGTCAACGACAAGCGCCTGCGCGTCGCCGCCCGCCAGCACCTGAACGAGAGCGTGCTCGCCACCGGCATCCCCTTCCTGGGCCACGGCCAGCACGCCACCTTCCTGAAGGAACTGCACCAGATCAGCCAGCGGGTGGCCGGCGTCCGCCGGTTCGGCGCGGCCTCCCTCGACCTGGCCTTCGTGGCCGCGGGCCGCTTCGACGGCTACTGGGAGCGGGACCTGAAGCCCTGGGACCTGGCCGCGGGCCTGCTGCTGGTGAGCGAAGCCGGCGGCAAGGTGACCACGGCCGATGGCGGTGACGACATGCTGACAGCCGGCAGCATCTGCGCCGCCAACCTGGAACTGCATCCGCTGATCCAGCAGCGGCTCCGCGCGGCGGCTTGACGTAACCGTCACAGGCGCCGGCTAGATCGGAGCCATGACCCTGACCCGCCGGACCTTCGCCGCCGCCGCCGCCCTTTCCGCCACCCCGGCATGGGCAGGGACGCCCACCCGCCCCATCGTCATCGCCCACCGCGGCGCCAGCGGCGAGCGGCCCGAGCATACGCCCGCGGCCTACCGCCTGGCGGTGGATCAGGGGGCCGACTTCATTGAACCCGACCTGGTGCTGACCAAGGATGGCGTGCTGGTGGTCCGCCACGAGAACGAAATCGGCGGCACCACCGACGTGGCCGCCCGGCCTGAGTTCGCCGCCCGCAGGACCCGCAAGGTCATCGACGGCGAGACGCTGGAAGGCTGGTTCGCCGAGGACTTCACGCTCTCCGAACTGAAGACCCTGCGCGCCCGGGAACGACTGCCCGCCCTGCGGCCCGCCAGCGCCGCCTTCGACGGCCGCGAGGCCATCCCAACCTTCCAGGAGGTCCTCGACCTGGCCAAGGCCGAGTCTCAGCGGGTGGGCCGGGTGATCGGCGTCTATCCGGAGATGAAGCACCCGACCTTCCTGGCCAGGGTGGGCCTGCCTATCGAGCAACGGCTGGCCGACGCCCTGAAGGCCAACGGCCTGAATTCCCGCACCGCGCCCGTCTTCGTCCAGTGCTTCGAGACCGCGCCCCTGAAGGCCTTCGCCAAGCTGTCCTCGGCGCGGCGCGTGCGGCTGGTGGGGGACGACGCCAGGGACCTGGTGACGACCTCGGGCCTGAAGGACATCGCCACCTATGCCGACGGCGTGGGTCCCGACTGGTCCCTGGTGATCCCGACGGCGGACGGCGCGCTGGCCCCCGCCACCACCCTGGTGGCCGACGCCCATGCCCTGGGCCTGGCGGTGCATCCCTGGACGGTGCGCGCCGAGAACCGCTTCCTGCCGGAGTCGCTGCGCCTTGGAACCGACATGGCCGCGCACGGGAACGTCAGCGCGGTGTTCGCCGCCCTCTACGCCGCCGGCGTCGACGGCCTGTTCAGCGATTTTCCGGGGCTGGCGGTGAAGGCGCGGGGTTAGGCCGCGGCATCCCCGAACTGCAGGGACGCCAGGCGCGCATAGAGGCCGCTCTTGGCGATCAGCTCGTGGTGGCTGCCCTGTTCGACCACCCGGCCCTTGTCCATGACAATGATGCGGTCGGCCTTCAGCACCGTGGCCAGACGGTGGGCGATGACCAGGGTGGTGTGGCCCACCATGGCCTCTTCCAGGGCCTTCTGGACCAGGCGCTCGTTCTCGGCGTCCAGCGCGCTGGTGGCCTCGTCCAGCAGCAGGATGGGGGTTTCGCGGATCAGGGCCCGCGCGATGGCTAGGCGCTGCCGCTGGCCGCCCGACAGACTGCGGGCGCGCTCCCCCAGCGGGGTGTCGAACCCCTCCGGCAGGGCGTCGAGGAAGCCATCGGCCTGCGCGGCCTGGGCGGCCCGGCGCACGGCGTCGAGATCGGCCTGGGCATTGCCGAAACGGATATTGTCCAGGGCCGAGCCGGAGAACAGCGGCGAGTCCTGGGCCACCAGGGCCATGCGGCCCCGCACCTCGGCGGGATCGGCCTCGCGGACATCGACGCCGTCCACCTTCACCGTACCGAACTGGGGATCATAGAAGCGCAGCAGCAGACGGAAGACCGTGCTCTTGCCGGCCCCGGAGGGACCCACCAGGGCCACCCGCTCGCCCGGCGCCACCCGCAGGTCGAAACCCTGCAGAGCCGGCAGGTCGGCGCGGCCGGGATAGGCGAAGGTGATGTTGGAGAACTCGATCTCGCCGCGCGGCGGGGCGGGCAGATGTTTCGGCACGGCAGGCGCGGCGATGCCGGGCTTGGCGGCCAGCAGGTCGGTGATCCGCTCCATGGCGCCGGCCGCCTTCTGGACGTCGCCCCAGGTCTCGCCCAGCGCGCCCACCGATCCGGCGGCCATCACCGACAGGAAGGCGAACTGGAAGAGCGCGCCCCAGGTCATGTCGCCCCTCAGGCCGGAATGGACCCCGATCCAGAAGATGCCCACCACCCCGCCGAACACCAGGGTGATCACCGCGGCGATCATTCCGGCCCGCGCGGTCATCCGGCGCAGGGAGGTGCGGTAGGAGGCCTCCACGGCCCCGCCGAACAGCTTGGCGCCGGCCGCCTCGCGCCCGAAGGCCTGGACGGTCTCCAGGGCGTCCAGGGTCTCGCCGGCATGGCCGACCGCCTGGGCGAACTGGTCCTGGGTCGAGGCGGTCAGCTTGCGCACCTTGCGGCCGAACAGGAACAGCGGCGCCAGGATCGCCGGGATCAGCATCACCACCATGCCGGTGAGATGCGGGCTGACGATCACCATCAGGATCAGCGCCCCGATCAGCATCAGCAGATTTCGCAGGGCCACCGAGATGGAGGTGCCGATCAGGCTCTCGACGATCTGGATGTCGGTGGTCAGTCGCGACAGCACCTCGCCGGTGCGCATGTGCAGGAAGAAGGCCGGATCCAGGGTCAGGATGTGCGCGTAGGTCGCCTTGCGCAGGTCGGCGACGATCCGCTCCCCCAGCTTGGTGACGAAGAAGTAGCGCAGGGCCGAGGAGACGGCCAGGGCGACAGCCACCACCCCCATCAGCCAGAACCACTGATCCACCGAGGCGCCGGTGGTCCGGGCCTTGGTCAGGTGGTCCACCAGCAGCCGCACGGCGCCCGACAGCGCCAGGGTGGAGGCCGCGGCGGTGACCAGGAAGACGCCGGCCAGGCCGACGTCGCCCAGATGGGCGCGCAGGAAGGGGTTGAGCGCGGCCAGGGGCTTGATGTTGCGACTCTTGGGGCGGCGCTCGGCGGCCTCGGAGATATCCTGGGCGAGAGACGCACCCACGGTCGGTCGGCCGTCGACAGCCGGCCCAGACCCAAAATCGCTCATGAAAACCCGCGCCCTTGCTCTCGCCCCGCCTTTTCCTGTATAGGCGCGGCTCGGTTCGATCCGCCGGTCCCGGCGGAGCGATTACTCTATGGCCGCTCCTTTACGTCGGATGCCCGCGCGATGAAACAAGACACCCACCCCGACTACCACTTCATCAATGTGGTGATGGTCGACGGCACCACCTACCGCACGCGCTCCACCTACGGGAAGGAAGGCGCGACCCTGAACCTGGATATCGATCCGAAGACGCACCCGGCCTGGACCGGCGGCAACCAGCAGCTGCTGGACCGTGGCGGCCGCGTCTCGCGCTTCAACGCCAAGTTCGGCGCCTTCACCCGCAAGTAGGGCGTCCGCGGCCCCCGTGGCCGCACGCACTTCACCAAGAAAAACGCCGCGTGGATCACGCGGCGTTTTTTGCTGTCTGGATGTCGGGCGAGACCGCCGGGGTCTACCCCCCGAAGGCGGTCCGCAGGCGGTCGAACTGGGACTGCACCGGGTTGGGGGTCTCGACGTCGGTGTCTTCGATGTACATGCGCCGGTCCAGGTGGCGGACGCGCTCATAGAGGCGCTCGGAGCGGTCCAGCAGCAGCAGCAGGCCGCTGGGCAGGTCCTCGGCGGTGTCATGGCCGGGACGGCACACATCCTCGGCGCCCAGCCGATAGCGTTCGTCGCAGGCGCCCTCGGGGGGCATGTCGCCCTCCCGCACGGCCCGCTGCACCAGCAGCCAGGAGGCCACCTGCATCAGCCGCGTGGTGAGCCGCATGCTTTCGCCGGCATAGGCGAGCGCCGCGTTGCGGGAGAGCTGCTTGGACTCCTGACGCCCGGAGCCGTCCAGATAGCCGGCCGTCTCCTCGACCAGGTCCATGCCCTCCTGGAACGTGCGGTCGAACAGCTCGGACCGCGCGAAATCCTGGATCACGTCGGCGCGCCAGGCGCCCGCCGGCAGGTTTCCATCGCTCATGACCACAAAGTCCCCGACTGAAAATTCGTCCGCGCACAGATGCGCCGTCTGTCCTAGCCGCTGCAACCGCCGTGCCAAACACCGTCTCTGTGCGACAGATACGCCCCCTTATGCCTAACCAGCCCCTAACCGGCCCCTAATCGGGAGGCGATCCAAAGAGAGCATCAGCGGCTTGGCGGCCCGCCTTCTTCTTCTCGATCTGCGCCTGGCAGCGGGCGATTTCGGCCTGCAGCATCTCGATCCGCTCCTCGAGCTCAGCGACGCCGTAGAGTTCCAGGTCCTCGCGGACCGCTTCCGTCAGCCGTTGGCCGCGACCGATCCGAACCTCTGCGGGTTCCTCCATGGAAGACCTCCCTTTGCCGGTTCCGTTTCTGCGCCTATCTGAACCCCCAACGACACTCGTACGCAAGACCAGGGAGCCAGAGATGAGCCAGCCGGACATGACCGCCATCGCCGTCGAGGGCGGCAAGGGCTCCGCCGCCGACATGAAGGCCGTGCCGCTTCCCCGTCCGCAGGCCGGTCCCGGCCAGATCCTGATCAAGGTGGCCCATGCGGGGGTCAACCGCCCCGACCTGATCCAGCGCATGGGGTTCTATCCCCCGCCCCCCGGCTCGCCCGACACCATGGGCCTGGAGGTTTCCGGCGAGGTGGTCACCGGCGCCGGGCGCTGGAAGGCCGGCGACCAGGTCACCGCCCTGCTGGGCGGCGGCGGCTATGCCGAATATGCCGTGGTGGACGCCCGCCACGCCCTGCCCATCCCCAAGGGCCTGTCGTTGCTGGAGGCCGCGGCCCTGCCGGAGACCGTCTTCACGGTCTTCGCCAACGTCTTCGAGCACGGGAGCCTGAAGGCGGGCGAGACCTTCATGGTGCATGGCGCCACGTCTGGCATCGGCACCACGGCGATCCAGATGGCCAAGGCCGCAGGCGCCAAGGTGATCGCCACGGCGCGCGGCGCCGACAAGGCGGCGGAGGCCAAGGCGCTGGGCGCCGACGTGGCGGTGGACACCACGGCTGAAGACTTCGCCGAGGTCGCCAAGCGCGAGGGCGGCGTCGATGTGATCCTCGACATGGTCGGCGGCGACTATTTCGCCAAGGGCCTGGATGCGCTGAAGACCGGCGGCCGGATCGTCTTCATCGCCAGCCTCGGCGGCGGTGAGGTCGCCCTGCCCATCGGCAAGCTGATGATGAAGCGGGCCCTGGTCACCGGCTCGACCTTGCGGCCGCGCAGCTCGGACGAGAAGGCCCGGCTGGCGGCGGCGGTGGAGGCCACCGTCTGGCCCTGGATCGAGGCCGGCAAGCTGCGCCCCAGGATCGACGCCACCTTCCCGCTCGCCGAGGCCGGCAAGGCCCACGCCCACCTCGAAGGCGGCGCGCACGTGGGCAAGGTGATGCTGACCGCCTAGGCGGCGCGGCGCGCATACAGGAACTCGATCACCGAGGCCCGGCCTGCGATGTAGGTCGGGTTCCCCGCCACGGCGAGCCGGTCGCGGGGACGGGCCAGGTCCACGGCAAGGATCTGGCCGACCCCGGCGCGCGGCCCGTTGGTCATCATGACGATGCGGTCCGAAAGCAGCACCGCCTCGTCGACATCGTGGGTGATCATCAGGACGGTGTTCTTCAGGGCCGTCTGGATCTCCATGACGCTGTCCTGCAGGTGGGCGCGGGTCAGGGCGTCCAGGGCGCCGAAGGGCTCGTCCAGCAGCAGCACCTTGGGCTGCATGGCGAGCGCCCGGGCAATACCGACCCGCTGCTTCATGCCACCCGAGATTTCCGAGGGCCGCTTGTCGCGGGCCTGGGTCATCTTCACCAGATCAAGGTTGTGCAGGGTCCAGTCGCGGCGCTCGGCGGCGGACTTCTTACCGGCGAACACCTTGTCCACCGCCAGGCGGACGTTTTCCTGCACCGACAGCCAGGGCAGCAGGGAGTGGTTCTGGAACACCACCGCCCGCTCGGGCCCCGGCGCCTCCACGGCCTCGCGGTCAAGGATCACCGCCCCGGTGGTCACCGGGATCAGGCCGGCCACCACATTGAGCAGGGTGGATTTCCCGCAGCCGGAGTGGCCGATGATGGAGACAAACTCCCCCTGGTCGACCTGCAGGTTGATGTCGTGCAGCACCTCCGAACGGCTCGCGCCCTTCTGGAAGGTGACGCCGACGGCCTCGATGGAAAGATAGGCCTTGGCCATGATGAAACTCCCTAGCTCAGCGCGTTGCCGCGCGAGACGATGCGGCCGGCGAAGGCCACGATGCGGTCGAGGAAGAAGCCGGTGAGACCGACCCAGGCCAGGGCCACGACGATGTCGGAGATCCGCGAGGCGTTGTACTGGTCCCAGATGAAGAACCCGACGCCGACGCCCCCCAGCAGCATCTCCGAGGCGACGATGGCCAGCCAGCTCATGCCCACCCCGATGCGCAGGCCGGTGAAGATGTAGGGCGTGGTGGCCGGCAGCAGGATCTTGAAGAAGTACTCCACCGGCGACAGCCGCAGCACGCGGGCCACGTTGACGTAGTCGTCGGGAATATTCCGCACACCGACGGCGGTGTTGATGATGATCGGCCAGATCGAGGTCACGAAGATCACGAACAGGGCCGAGGGGTTGGCCTCATGGAAGGCGGCCAGCGAGATCGGCAGCCAGGCCAGGGGCGGCACGGTCCGCAGCACCTGGAAGATCGGATCCAGGCCCCGGTGCGCCCAGCGGTTGGCGCCGATCAGCACCCCCAGCAGCACCCCGCAGACCGCCGAGATGGCGAACCCCAGGGCCACCCGCTTCAGACTTGTGGCGATGTGCCAGAACAGGCCCTTGTCCACCCCGCCCCGGTCGAAGAAGGGGTCGACGATCAGCTCGCGGGATTCCGCCCAGATGCGCGTAGGCGAGGGCAGGCCCTCATAGGAATCGCCGCACAGCAGCTGCCAGACCGTCATCAGGACCAGCAGGGTGAACGCCGGCGGCAGGACGGCCGCGGCGGTGGCCGAGGCGTGGCGGATGAGGCCCGCAAAGGGCCGGGGCGGCGGATCGCGCAGATCCATCGCGATCGGCTCACTGGCGCTGAACTCAGGCTTGGGAAAGCTCATCACAGCGCCCCTAGACCAGCTTCTTGATCGGCTGACTGGCCAGGTAGGCGGCCGGATTGGCGGGATCGAAGACCTTGCCGTCGAAGAACCGCTCGACGCCGCGGCTGTCGGACGCCGGCGCCGTCTGGCCGATGGAGGCCGCCGCCGCGCGCCAGATATCCGCGCGGTTGACCTTGTTCACCAACGCCTTGGTGTTGGTGGCCTTGGGCAGGATGCCCCACCGCACGTTCTCGGTGGCGAACCACAGGTCGTGGGACTTGAAGGGGAAGCTGGCGTTGTCGGCCCAGAACTTCATGGTGTGAGGCGACTTGGCGACCTTGCGGCCATCTCCGTAGTCGATGGTCCCCTGCAGGCGGGGCAGGATGTCGCCGATCGGCACGTTGATATACTGGCGACCCGAGACGATGGAGCACATGGCCGGCCGGTTGCTCATCTTGTCGCACCAGAGCTGGGCCTCCAGCACCGCGGCCGTCAGGGCCTTGGCGGCGCGCGGGTAGCGGTCCACCCAGTCGGCGCGCATGCCCAGGGCCTTCTCCGGGTGGTTCATCCAGATCTCGCTGGTGGTGGCGGCCGTATAGCCGATCCTCTGGTTCACGGTCTGGCCGTTCCAAGGCTCGCCGACGCAGAAGGCATCCTGGGTCCCGGCCTTCAGGTTGGCCACCATCTGGGGCGGCGGGATAACGATGGTGGAGACGTCGGTCTCGGGATTGATGCCGGCCGCCGCCAGCCAGTAGCGGATCCACAGGTCGTGGGTCCCGCCCCGGAAGGTCATGGCGATCTTGGCGGGGTTCTTGGCGGCCTTGAGCTGGGCGAACTTGGCCTTGGCGCCGCTGGCGTCCACCCCGACCTTGACGGCCTTGAGGTCGTTGCCCACCGAGATAGCCTGACCGTTCGTATTGAGCCGGGCCAGGATGTACATCGGCAGCGGTCGGCCCCCGGTCTGGACCCCCAGGGTGAACTGCAGGGGCATGGGCGACAGGATGTGCGCCCCGTCGATGCCGCCGCCGCCCGAGCCCAGCACCAGGTTGTCGCGGGTGGCCGCCCAGGAGGCCTGTTTCACCACCTCCACGTCGGGCAGGCCGTGCTTGGCGAACAGGCCGCGCTCCTTGGCGATGATCAGGGGCGAGGCGTCGGTGAGCGCAATGAAGCCCATCCGCGCCTTGGCCACCTCGGGCCCCGCCCCGGCGGCGAACGCTCCGGAGGGGAAGGCGGCCTTGGCGGCGGCCAGGGTGGCGGCCGCGGCCATGATGGCGTTGCGGCGGGTCAGGCCAGTGTCGGTCTTGTCGGTCATGATCAGGGTCCGCCTACAGCTTGTATTCGAGGGTGAGCCAGGCCTTGGAGCGCGAGGCCGGGGGCGCGAGCGTTCCGGCGGGCACGGTGGCCTCGCGCCGGAAGTCGGCATATTTCAGCGCGATCGACAGCTTGGGGGTGATGGCCGCGGTGAGCTGCGCGTTCCATTCCGATCCCAGGTCAGCGCCGGTCCGCTGGTCGTCGAAGTCGTGGTAGCGGACGATCAGGTCGGTGTTGAAAAGATAGGTCCGCTTGAAGCGCGGCTTGACGTTGAAGCTGATGTTCTTGTCCTCGATCCCGTCGGCGAAGCTCTTGTTGCCGCCGGCTGAGACGAAGGCGTCCGACCAGCCCTGGAAGGCGTGAACGGTGGCCAGCGGCGTGGTGAAGCCCCGCGTCCCGTTCCCCTCGAGGGACTCGTAGGCGAGCTTGACGGTGTAGATGTCGAAGGTCCCGGCGAGGTCGGCGCCGACATAGGCCAGGTCGAAGGCGGGGGTATTGCCGCGATACTCGCTCTGCACCGCATAGGTGGCGTTGTAGGCCACCTGGTAGAGGCCCAGCCAGGTCTTGCCCGAGGCCTTCGCCCCCTTGGTGATCGACGAGTTGATCGCCGAGTTGCCGAAATCGAGCGCGTAGACGAAGCCCTGCAGACGCAGGGCCTCGGCCGGGGACCAGGTGACGTTCAGCAGGTGGCTGTCGCTGTCCCAGTCCCTCATCTCGCCGAGGATGCGGTTGATGTGGGTGACGTAGGCGTAGGTCCCCTTCACCCGGCCGAGCGCGAAGTCGGCGCGGACGCTGTCGAAGGTCTGCTCGTCCTGGCGCCAGCCGACATTGCCGACGAAGCGCTGGTCATCCAGCAGGATGCGCTGGCGGCCGGCGGTGACCTGCAGGGCGGCGCTCGGCGTCCAGGTGAGCTGAGCACGGTTCAGTTCGGTGACGTCGGGATCGTTGACGATCGGATAGCGGGCCTTGTCGGCGCCGTTCAGCGGCGGCGTCGCGACGCCCGGCACATTGACGGCGAAGTGCTCGGGGCCGATCTGGCGCACATCCTCGAACTCGATCAGGCCCTTGAAGCCCTTGAAGTCGGCGGTCTCCCAGCCGAGGCGAGTCCGGACGGTGAAGGCCTGGCCCTGGTCGCGTAAGCTCGCGGTCTTGGTCTGGTCGACCCCTTCATAGCGGGCGCGCACCTCCAGCAGCAGGCGACCCGCGGCGATCTGGTCGCTGAGAGTCGGCGGGGCGGGCGGCGGGAGCGGCGGTTCGGCGGCGGCCTCCATCTCGGGCTCAGGCTCGGGCGCCGCCGCCAAATCGACCGCCTGAGCCTGGGCCAACCCGGCCCAGAGCAGTGCTGCCACGCCCGTTCCCAGGGCGAGCCGTGTCTTGGTTCTCTTCATGCCTGCATCCCCCGCGGCCAAAAAAAAACGCCCGGCGAAGCCGCGGCGCGGCCTCTCCGGACGTCGTTGTCCCTTCCATCCGACGATCACCGTCGGCGGCCCTGTCGGGCCCGCGCAGAACCTCGTTGTCCCGCGTGTCGCCCCTAGGGAGAGGCCCGCCGCGCGGCACGGCAATCGGAAACCCGTGCTACCCGAGACGATAGGCGGCCATCGGCGTCATATTGCACAGCAGCAAAGCAGGAAGCGGGGCCACTCTGCCCGGAATTCACGCGTTTTGACGGTCGCCCAGGGTGGAGGGAGCCCGTCCTGACGGGGTTCCAGCGCCTTCCACGGCCATGCAGGCGGCGGGATCGACCCGGTCAGGCGGCGGAAACCCACGCGCGGGAGGGCGCATTCGGGAGATTTCGCTGCACTCGCGAAGGTTCAGCCCGACTGGGCGTCCTCGGCCTCGGCGGTTTCGAAGGCCGCGCGACGGGCCTCCATCTGGGCCATCCGCTCGGCGCGCAGGGCCGGATCCCAGGCGTTGCGGGGCCCGACGTGCATGCCACCGTCCACCAGCATGCTGACCCCGGTGACAAAGGCGCTCTCGTCGCTGGCGAAGAACAGGGCGGCGTTGGCGATGTCCTCCGGCAAACCCGGCTTGGCGATCGGCTGGGCGTCGGGCGCGGTCTGGGCCATGCCCTGCTTGATCATGGTGGCCATGCCGGCCGGCACCACCGAGCTGGGGGTGAAGATGTTGGTGAGGATCAGGCCCGGGCAGATGGCGTTCACCCGCACCCCGTCGCGGGCCACCTCGGCGGCGGCGACCTTGGTCAGGTGGATGACGCCGGCCTTGGCCACCGAATAGGCGATGGGTCCGGCCCCGGCCTGGGTTCCGGCGATGGAGGCGGTGTTGACGATGGCCCCGCCCCCGCGCGCCTTCATGTGCGGCAGGGCGTAGCGCATGCCCAGCGCCACGGAGCGGAGCAGCAGGTTCTGGCTCAGGTCCCAGGCCTCGCCGGTCATATCCTCCAGCCGGGCGGGGGAGCCTCCGGCCCCGGCGTTGTTGAACAGGATGTCCAGCCCGCCGAAGGTTTCGGCGCAGGCGGCCATCAGCGCCTCGATCTGGCTTTCCTGCATGACGTCGCAGTGGCGGTAGGCCACCTGGCCGTCAAAGCGGGCCGCGAGCGCCGCGCCTGCCGCGTCGTCGATGTCGCCCACCATGACCTTGGCGCCCTCACGCACGAAGAGCTCCACCGTGCCCAGGCCGATGCCCGAGCAGCCGCCGGTGATGACGGCGATCTTGGTCTTCAGGCGGTCCATAAGCTTTTCCCCACTGGCCGTGTCCGGCGATCCTGGCGCCAGGATGATCCCGCCCCGACGCGGGCGCAAACCCATTCTTCGAAAAAATTCGACTAGGTTTGCGCATCCCGACGAGGGCGATTGAAACCCCGCGCCCGGCCTCCGCGATCACGAAATGAACAATACTCAACCCCAGTATTTTTAAGGCGTAACCGGTTCTTCGAGCTTCGGAATATCGGACCTAAAGTTCGAAAGAATGGCGCCCGACCCGACCTGGACTCCGCCTGGCCCGGCGATACTGACGCGAATGTCAAAGATTGACGGAACGGAATGCATACCTCAGGTTCGAAAATAGCGCAGTCATAGCGCAGGGCCGAAGAGCCATAGGGGGAGGATACCTAGGATGAACCGTAGATTCCATTTGCTGACCGCCAGTGCGTTGGCAAGCGCCGTGGTCGCAGGCGCGGCCCATGCGCAGAGCGGCGGCAACATGATCGAGGAACTGGTCGTCACCGCCGAGAAGCGTGAGCAGAGCCTGCAGGACGTTCCGGTCGCGGTTTCGGCCTTCACCTCGGAGCGGCGCGATCTGATCGGCATCAGCTCGGTGCAGGACATCACCAACTTCACGCCGGGCCTGGCCTATTCCGCCGGCACCGACCGCATCAGCCTTCGCGGCATCGGCCGCCTGACCAACAACCTGGCGTCCGAGCCCGGCGTCGCCACCTATGTGGACGGGGTCTACACCTCGTCCACCGTCGAGGTCGGGCGCTCGCCGCTGTTCGTCGAGCGGGTCGAGGTGCTGCGCGGGCCGCAGGGCACGCTGTACGGCCGCAACTCCATCGGCGGCGCGATCAACACCATCTCCAAACGCCCGACCAACGCGTTCTCCGGTGAGGTCCGCGCCAGCTACGGCAGCTACAACCGCAGGGTCATTGAGGGCACGGTCTCCGGCCCCATCACCGAGGGCCTGCGTTACCGGCTGGGCGCCTCGATGATCAAGCAGGACGAGGGGTGGTTCCACAATATCGCCGGCGGCCCCGACGAGGGCGACATCCGCGACGAGAGGTACTTCGAGCTGCAGGTCGAGGGCGACCTGGGCGAGAACGCCGACTTCTGGGTCAAGGCCGCGCGCGGCAAGTATGACAACCGTTCAGCCCCCGGCGGCCGCACCGGCGGCGGCCTGACTCCGCAGGACACCGCCCTGATCACCCCCGGCGGCCTGTCACCCGGCGCGGGCTATGGCTTCGCCTTCGGCCAGAACATCGTGGCGCTCGGCCCGGCACGAAACTCGACCTTCGTCGCCACCGGCGGCGACCTGACGGCCTTCTCCACCAACGCCGACACCTTCAACGGCGTGCGGAACTATTCCAGCCAGATCCAGGTCAACTTCAACTACCACTTCGACGAGATGGACCTGAAGTACATCGGCGGGTTCCAGCACTACAAATACGCCCTGCAGAGCGACTTCGACGGCGCCGCCCTGCTCTCCTACACGATCCCGCTGAACCCGGGCATCACCTCGTCCACCCAGTGCAACCCGACCTTCGTGGCCTTGGGCATCTGCCGGCCCCTGGTGGCCAAGCCCAACGTGGTCAGCCTGTACCAGGAGAACAAGGAGTGGTTCAGCCACGAGCTGAACCTGACCTCCACCAATGACAGCCCGGTTCAGTGGATCCTGGGCGCCTATGTCTACAACGAGAAGTACAAGCAGCCAGTCGAGCTGACCCTGCCCGACCAGGCCGAACTGGCCACGCCGTCGGGGGCGCCCGCCAACCCCAAGCGCCTGATCTATTACACCGACCAGGCCATGGAATCCTGGTCGCGGGCGATCTTCGGTCAGGCCGATTGGCAGGTCACCGACACCCTGAAACTGACGGCGGGCCTGCGCTACACCGCCGACAAGAAGAAGGGCGTGGAGTCCGGCCGGCTGTTCTGCTTCGGCTGCTCGGCGGCGGTGGACCCGCGCGTCCTCGGCTCCTTCACTCCGGTGCTGGACATCACCACCTCGACCTTCTCCGGCACGCGCCCGGTGGGGAACACCGACCCGCAGAAGGGCGTCGTCGGCCCGGCGGTCACCGACCCCTCCACCGGCATCCGCCGTCGCGGCCTCTACGACACCTGGGACGCCGTCACCGGCACGCTCAACCTCGACTGGACCCCGGACGCCTCGACCCTGGTCTACGCCAAGTACAGCCGCGGCTATAAGGCCGGGGGCTTCAACTCCGGCACCATCACGGCCTTCCCGGAGACCGACGCCGAGCATGTCGACGCCTACGAGCTGGGGCTGAAAAAGGACTGGAGCGGCACGCTGCAGACCAACGTCTCGGCCTTCTACTACGACTACCAGGACGCCCAGGTGCCGGTGGCCACCCAGCCGGCTGTCGGCCCCTCGACCTCGATCTTCTACAACATCCCCAAGTCCCGCAGCATGGGCTTCGAGCTGGAGACCATCTGGCAGCCGATCGAGAACCTGCAGATCCTGTTCAACTATTCCTACCTCGACGCCACGATCCGGGAGTCGTGCTGCATCCAGGACGGGGCCGATCCGGCCGCCGCCCAGCCCGGCGCCAAGCCGGTCAGCAGCCTGCCGGCGATCAATCCGATCACCGGGGCGCCGACCTCGCGCGGCCAGGACCTATCGGGCAACCACCTGCCGGTGGCCCCGCGCAACAAGGTCGCCTTCAACGCCAACTACACCTGGGCGTTCGAGCCCGGCTCCCTCACCGGCTCGTTCAGCTACGTCTGGCGCGACAAGGTCTATTCCTCGATCTTCGACCGCCCCTACTACCAGGCGCCGGCCCGCAGCCAGATCGACGCGCGCCTGACCTGGCGGGACAGCGAGGACCACTATTCGGTGATCCTGTACGGCAAGAACCTCACCGACGAGCAGGACTTCGACACCCTGAGCGCCACCCGTCAGACCGGGTTCAACGCCAGTGGCCAGTACGCCCTGAACCGCACCTATGTCCTGGTGCCGCCGCGCACCTACGGCATCGAGCTCCAGTACCGCTGGTAGGACCTGGACCACCTTGCCGAGCGGGAAACAGGGGGCGCGCCGGTCTGCTGGCGCGCCCTTCCGCTTCCCTCCCGGACGGTCGAAACCGCCCGGCGTGAACAGGCCGGGAACGCGTTGGCCGAACATCGACATTCGGCGGCAAACCGTTGGCGGGCAAGGGCTGGCTTTGTGTCAGGAATGTAAGATCAAAGCCGTTGACGGACCGGTACGCCTCCCGCACGGTTGCCTCCAAACAGCTCCGGCGCGGCTCTCTCAATTCAAGGGAAGGCTGCGGACGGATCAAAATAACAGCGGCCGTGGGCGACCTCCGCGGCGGGAGGATGATGTGGATGGCGGCCCCCCGATGACGTTCGGAGTCCAGGCCCCTCCCGTCACGGCCCCCCCATTTTTCAGCCTGGATTTTTCCGCCCGCGCGCGCGGGCGGCCCGTGCCATTTCATTCCTGGAGCCATTGATGACCTCGACCTCAGCCGTGGGCGAACGCCCCCCTGTGGGATTGACCACCAAGGTTCTGTACGGCCTGGGCGCCGTGGCCAACGCCGTGAAGGCGCGCGGCCTGTCGACCTTCCTGCTGATCTTCTACAATCAGGTGGTGGGCCTGCCGCCGCAGATGGTGTCCACCGCCATCTTCATCGCCCTGATCTTCGACGCCTTCTGCGACCCGCTGGTGGGCCAGATCTCCGACAACTTCCGCTCGCCCTGGGGCCGGCGCCACCCGTTCATGTACGCCGCGGCCCTGCCGGTCAGCCTGGCCTTCTTCCTGATCTGGAACCCGCCCAGCGGCTGGAGCCACACCGAACTGTTCGGCTACATGCTGGCCTGCCTGCTGGTCATCCGGCTGTTCGACACCTTCTTCGAGCTGCCGTCCTCGGCCTTGGCCCCGGAACTGGCCCGTGATTACAACGAACGCACCAGCCTGATCGCCATCCGCGGCCTGTTCACCGTGATCGGCGGCCTGGGCATGACCCTGATGGTCTACCAGGTGTTCATGAGGGAGAACGCCGACGGGTCGGGCGGCATCACCGAGCGGGCGGGCTATTTCGGCTATTCGTTGTTCGCCGCGGTGGTGATCTTCGTGGTGATCATCGTCTCCACCACCGGCACCTTCAAACAGATCCCCTATCTGCGCCAGCCGACGGCCCGGAAGATCAGCTTCAGGCTGATGGCCCGGGAAGTCGCCGCCACCCTCAACAACCGCTCCTTCGTGGTGGCCGCGGTGGCCGGCATGTTCATCGCCGTGGCCATGGGGTTGAAGAACGGGCTGGAGCTCTATTTCGCCCTCTACTTCTTCCAGCTCACCCAGGGCCAGCTCTCGATCCTCACCGCGCTCGGCGTCGCCGCCAGCGTGGCCGGCGTGATGCTCGCGCCGCGGGCCGGCGTGATGTTCGGCAAGAAGCGCGCGGCGATCGCGCTGTTCACCGGGGCGCTCGCCACCGGGATCACGCCGCTCACCATCACCCTGATGGGGATCGCCCCGCCCCCCGGCTCCGACGCCATGTTCTACATCATCTTCGTGGAGACCTTCTTCAACGGCGCCATGGCCGTGGCCACGGGCGTGCTGCTGTCCTCGATGATCGCCGACGTGGTGGAGGACGCCGAGGTCAAGACCGGCCGCCGGTCGGAGGGCCTGCTGTTCTCCGCCGACAACCTGTTCAAGAAGATCGTCTCGGGCATGGGGATCTTCGTCTCCGGCAGTCTGCTGGCCTTCGTCAACTTCCCCGCCAACGCCAAGCGCGGCCAGGTCGACCCGGACATCCTGCGAGAGCTGGCCCTGATCTACCTGCCGATCGCCACGGCGCTGTATGGCACGGCCATCCTCTGCCTCTTCGCCTTCAAGATCGACAAGGCGACCCACGAGTCCAACCTGATCAAGCTGAAGGATGCCGCGGCTCTCGCCGAACTCTCCGGGGCCGATGACCAGATCGGCGGCCTGCCCGGCGTCGCCGGCGGCGCGGCGCCCATCGCCCCGCGGAGCTGAGCATGAGCCAGGCCCTGGCGGCCGGTAAGGTCCCGCAGTCCACCAAGCTGATCTATGGCCTGGGCTCGGTGGCCTATGGCGCCAAGACCCAGCTGCTGGGGCTTCTCCTGCTTTTCTACAACCAGCTCGTCGGCCTGCCCGCCGCCGCCGTCAGCCTGGCGCTCTCCATCTCCATCGTCATCGACGCCGTCTGGGACCCCCTGGTGGGCCAGTGGTCGGACAACCTGCGCAGCCGCTGGGGCCGGCGCCATCCCTTGATGTACGCCTCAGCCATTCCCTTCGCGGTCTGCTGGGTGCTGCTGTGGCGCCCGCCGGTCGGCTGGTCGGACCAGGCGTTGTTTGGCTATCTGCTGGTGCTGGTGGTGGCCTCGCGGATGCTGATCAGCCTCTATGAGGTGCCCTCCTCCGCGCTCGCGCCCGAACTGGCGCCCGCCTATCACGAGCGCACCAGCCTGCTCTCCTATCGCTATCTGTTCGGAACCCTGGGCGGGGCCGGAGCCTCGATCCTGGCCTTCGCGGTCTTCCTCAAAGGCACCCCCGACCAGCCCATGGGCCAGCTGAATATCGAAGGCTACTGGCCCTATGCCCTGACCGTGGCCGCCATCATGGTGGTCTCGATCCTGGGCTCCACCGCCGGCACCCACGACCGCATCCCCACCCTGCACCAGCCGCCGGCCCGCAAGGCCACCCTGGCCGACATGGTGCGGGAAGTGTCCGCCACGCTCGCCAACCGCAACTTCCTGGTGATCGTGCTGTCGGGGACCTTCGCCGGCATGGCCGGCGGCCTCTCCAACGGCCTGGGCATCTATTTCAGCACCTATTTCTGGGAGCTGCCCTCCTCCAACCTGCTGATCCTGGTGCTGGGGGGCCTCGTGGCCTCGCCGGTGGCCGCCGTCATCGCGCCGCTGCTGTCCAAGCGGTTCGGCAAGAAACAGGCCTGTATCAACCTGTTCTTCGCCGGCCTGCTGGTCTCCGTGCTGCCCGTCGGCCTGCGGCTGCTGGGCCTGATGCCGCCGAACGGCGAGCCGCTGCTGGTGGGCATCCTGCTGCTGGATCGCATCGTCTCCGGGATGCTGGGGATCGCCGGCTACATCATCGTCGCCTCGATGATCGCCGACATCGTCGAGGAGAGCCAGATCAAGACCGGCCGCCGCTCCGAGGGCCTGCTGATGAGCGCCGACACCCTGTTGCAGAAGGTGGTGGGCGGGATCGCCGCCATCCTGCCCGGCATCATGCTGGCGGTGATCGGCTTCCCGGACCATGCCAAGCCCGGCGCGGTCGACCCCGACGTGCTGCGCAACCTGGCCCTACTCTACCTGCCCGCCACGGCGGCGCTGAGCGTGGCCGCCATCGGCTCGCTCTATCTCTACAGGATTGACCGCGACGCCCATGAGCGGAACCTGGAGACCATCGCCGAGGGCGCCGCAAAGGCCGAGCTTCTGGCCGAGGCTCTCGACCAGGCCCCCGAATCCATCACCACCATCACCCGTCCGGCCTGACCGGCGCCCTCAACCCACGAGCCGCAACGTGTCCGACGCCATACCGACCCTTCGAGAAACGCCGAAGCTGGGCGTGGGCGCCAAGCTGTCCTACGGGGTGGGTTCCATCGCCGTCGGGGTCTCGGTCCTCGGGCTCTCGGCCACCTTGCTGCAGCCCTATCTGAACCGGGTCATCGGCCTGCCCGCCCTGTGGGTGGGGACGGCGATCATGCTGACCCTGATGCTGGACGCGGTGATCGATCCCGCCATCGGCCAGTGGTCTGACAAGCTGCGCACCCGGTGGGGCCGACGCCATCCGCTGATGTACGCCTCGGCGCCGCTGATCGCGGTGGCCTGCATCGCCTTCTGGAACTCGCCGTCCGACTGGCCGGTGACCACCACCGGCATCTTCGTGATCAGCATGCTGGTTCTGCTGCGCCTCTGCGTCAGTCTTTACGAGATCCCGTCCTCGGCCTTGGCGCCCGAGCTCACCAGCGACTACCATCAGCGCACCAGCCTGTTCAGCTACCGGTTCTTCTTCGGAGTCCTCGGGGGTCTGGGGATGAACGTGGTGCTCTACCAGGTCTTCCTGTCGCCCGCGGCGGGGGGGATTCTCAACAAGGCCGGCTATGCGAACTTCGGCATCCTGGCGGCCGGGGTGATGGCACTCTCCATCCTGGTCTCGGCCATGGGCACCCACCGCCATATCAAGGACCTCTACCAGCCCCCGGTCCGCAAGGTTCCGCTCCGCCAGGTGGCCAAGGAAATCGTCGGCACGATCGGCAACCGGTCGCTGATCGTGGTGATGATCTCCGGCCTCTGCTCGGGCGTCTCCACCGGCCTGTCGGGCGCGCTCAGCCAGTACTTCTATATCGAGCTGTGGGGCGTCAGCGCCGCCTCGATCTCCTACATCTCGATGGCCGGCGTTCTGGCCTCGGTCTCGGGCGTCATCGTCGCCGGCCCGACCTCGCGGAGATGGGGCAAGAAGCGGGCGATGCTGGTGCTCTTCACCTGCTCGGTCCTCACCTCGGCCATCCCCCTGTCCCTCAAGCTGCTGAACCTGGCGCCCACCGACAGCGGCATGGTCCTGACCCTGTTGCTGGTGGACTATTTCGTCGCCACGACGCTCGCCATCGCCGGCTTCATCATCATCTCCTCGATGATCGCCGACGTGGTGGAGGACGCCGCGGTGAAGACCGGCGTGAGGTCCGAGGGGCTGCTGCTGGCCGCCAACGGCCTGCTGCCCAAGTTCACCGGCGGCATCGGGGTGTTCCTGTCGGGGGTGCTGCTGACGCTGGTGGCCTTTCCCACCCATGCGGCGGCCGGAACCGTGGACCCGGACATCATGCGGCGCCTGGCGCTGATCTTCCTGCCCATCAACACCGGCATGAGCCTGCTCTCGATCCTGGTCCTGCTGCCCTACAAGATCGACGAGGACCTGCACGCCAGCAACGTCGCCACCCTGGAGGAGGCCGCCGCGACGGCGGAGCGGGGCCGCATCGAGGCGGCCCGTCCGGTTGTGGACGGCGCCTGAGAGCCAGGACGACGCGCGGAATGCGGTTTAGGGTCTCAGGATAAATAAGAAACCGGGGGGATACCGTGGCCGAAGTCGTATCAGACGCTCAGACCGGACGCCGGCTGAGCATGCCCACCAAGCTGTTCTACGGCTTCGGCTCCGTGGCCTTCGGGGTGAAGGACAACGGCTTCTCCTACTTCCTGCTGATCTTCTACAATCAGGTCATGGGCCTGCCCGCCGAGACGGTCGGCCTGGCGATCATGATCGCCCTGTTCGTCGACGCCTTCCTCGACCCCATCGTCGGTCAAGCCTCGGACAACTTCCGCTCCAAGTGGGGCCGTAGGCATCCGTTCATGTACGCCGCGGCCATCCCGGTGGCGGTCTCCTACCTGCTGCTGTGGAACCCGCCCCAGGCGTTGGATCACCAGGGGCTGTTCTTCTACCTGATCGGCACGGCCATCCTGATCCGCAGCTTCATCACCTGCTACGAGATTCCCTCCTCGGCCTTGGCCGCCGAACTCACCACCGGCTATGACGAGCGCACCAAGCTGCTCAGCTACCGCTTCCTGTTCGGCTGGATCGGCGGCCTGGCGATGTACTTCGCCGCGCTGAAGATCTTCCTGACCCCCGACGCCGCGCACAAGGTCGGCCAGCTGAATGTCGAGGGCTACGCTCACTACGGCCTGGCCGCCGCCCTGCTGATGCTGTTGGCCATCCTGGTTTCCGCCGTGGGAACCCACGGCCAGATCCCGTTCCTGCGCGAGGCGCCGCATCGCAAGCTCAACCTGGCGACCTTGGCGCGCGAGATGGTTGGGACGCTGTCCCACCGCTCCTTCCTGCGCATCCTGACCGCCAACCTGTTCGGGGCGATGGCCGGGGGCCTGACCCTGTCCATCAGCCTCTATTTCACGACCTTCTTCTGGGAATTCAGCTCCGCCCAGATCGCGCTCTTCACCTTCGCCAGCCTGACGGCCGCCCTGTTCGCCTTTGCCGCCGCCCCGATCTTCTCGCGGAAGTTCGGCAAGAAGCGCTCGGCCATGACCCTGCTGCTGATCGGCGTCGTTGTCGGGGTCAGCCCCATTGTCCTGCGCCTGATGGGCCTGTTCCCGGAGAACGGCAGCCCCCTGCTCTTCACGCTGATCTTCGTGCAGAACGTGATCTCCACCGGCGCCACGATCACCTCCAACATCCTGACCTCCTCGATGATCGCTGACGTGGTGGAGGACAGCGAACTGCAGACCGGCCGCCGGTCGGAGGGCCTGTTCTTCGCGGCCTCGGCCTTCGTGGCCAAGGCGGTCACCGGCATCGGCATCTTCACCTCGGCCATGCTGCTGAAGGCCGCGGCCTTCCCGCAGGGCGCCAAGCCCGGCGAAGTCGACCCGGCGATCATCGCCCGGCTGGGGATGATCTACGTGCCGGTGCTGGTGGTGCTCTACGGTCTGTGCCTGATCTTCATGAACGGCTACCGCATCACCCGCGAAAGCCATGCCGAATCCCTGCGCCAGCTGGCGGCGGCGGCGGACCTGGTGAACGAGGGCGAGCCGGCGTCAGGGACGGGCAAGCTTTCCTGACCCCCATCGTCCCGTCATCCTCGGGCTGGTCCCGAGAATGACGGTCAGGGGTGTTTACCGCGCAAAGATCCCCATCAGCATCGGCCGGGCGAAGACCGAGGGCGCCGCCTTCTGGGTCACGCCGGGAACCCAGAAGGCCAGCTCGGCGCCGGCGTTCAAGGTGGCGTTCAGCATCTGGGCGGCGATGAAGGGGTCCACGGGGCGGATCGAGCCCTCGGCGATGCCGTCGGAGATCATCGAGGCGAAGCGGTCGGAGACGCGGTTGGAGTGGGCCACCTGCTCCTCGCGCATGGCCTCGGGCAGGGCCGAGAGCGCCGAGGTCCGCAGCAGGGGACCATATTCCGAGAGCTGGTATTCGGCGAGCGCGGCCGCCGCGCTGGAGAGCTTGGACCACTGGTCGCCCGGCAGGCTCATGGCCAGGCGCTGGACCCGGCGCATCACCTCGAAGGTGCGGTCGAAACAGGCCACCACCAGGTCATCCTTGGCCTCGTGGTGATGATAGAAGCTGCCCTTGGTGACGTTCAGCTCGGCGGAAATCTTGTCCACCGAGGCGCCCTTGTAGCCACGGCTGTTGATCAGGCGGGTGGCGGCCAGCAGGAAGGTCTCCCGGCCCAGCTCGGCGCCGTCGGAGGCCGCCAGCTCCGCCAGCGGCGCGGCCGCCGGCGCCCATTCGGCGCCCTCGGCGGCCAGGCCGCCAGTGAGGATGTCGAACATCCGGTCGCAGATGCGGCCATAGTCCTCGGGATCATACTTCGGCAGCCAGGCGCCGGCCCAGAACAGCTGTTCCAGCAGCATGTGGGTGCGCGCCGTGCGGCGGCCGCGGCCCAGCCAGGCGAGGTCGGGGGTGTCGAACAGGTTCCGCACCTTGCGGAACAGTTTCATGAAGGCGTCGAACACCTCGGTGCGGCGCGGGTTGTTCAGCGCCCGGATGTCCGACAGCACCGGCAGGGGCGGTGCGGCCCCGATGGCGCCCTGGCGCACCCGCTCGAGATACAGTTCCAACAGCCTGCGCAGCCGCTCGGTGGGGGTCTTCTCCTGCAGGGCGGTCTCGGCGGCGGAGGTCAGCCAGTCGATGCCGCGCATCAGGCAGGCGGCGGCCAGGTCGTCCTTGCGCTTGAAATAGTAGGTGACACTGGTGGTGGAGAGACCCACGGCGGCGGCGGCGACGCCGAGCGTGAGGCCCTTCACACCCTGGGTATTGAGGATGACCGTGGAGGCGTCGAGGATGGCGTCGCGCTTCTTCTCGAAGCGGTCCGTCGACCGGGCGACGTTTCGTTCAGCCATCTCCCCTCCGACCTCGCGCGGCCGCTCCTGGCCGATCCGCGAACATCCTCTCTATCGGACGGTCGAGCGCCGCGCCAAGCGGCAAGTTTCCCTGCACGTCACCCCCGGCGACGTGGGACTGGAACGCTGGCGGAACCCTACTTCTGGACCCAGACACCATCGGGGGTCTGATAGTAGTCCCCCGGGCGCAGTTTGAGCTGGACCACAGTCTGATAGGTGGCCGCGCCGGCGGCTTCCGAGGTGACGCCGTTCTTGGCGGCGGCGCCGCGATAGAGCTGGGCGCGGCCGGCATTGATCTCGGCGACGGCCGCCTGCACTTCAGCGTCGCCGGTCCCACGGACGAAGCCCAGGAAGCCGTCATTCTTCTCGCCCACAACACCCGCGGCCTTGGCGGTGTCCACGGTGGCCTTGGCGGTGGCGGCAAGCGCCGGGCCGGCGACGAGTGTGCCGGCGACGACGGCGACGGGGATAAGGTAGTTTTGGAAGGTCATGGTCATGGCCCCTTAGAACAGGTCCGGGTTCTGCTTGATCAGCGCCTTGACGTCATCGTCCAGGCGCAGGCGGACGTCGGCGTCCAGCTTGGCGTAGATGGTGATCGGCTTCACATCGACATGCACGGTGGCGCAGGCCCCGAGCACGGACGCGAACACCGCGGTCGCCGCGAGCGCGGCGAGGGGTCGGGCGGATGTCATATCGAGAACCTCATGGGTTGGGTTTCGCAGGGACCGGCTGAACGGGGTCTGAACCGCGAAGCTTCTGATACTCGGCGAAGTCGCCCAGCAGTTGATCGAGGTTGAGGGAGGAGTCCAGGGTCAGATCGACCTTGGTGCCCGACGGCAGGGGCAGCTTCCGGGTCAGGAAGCTGCGGGTGATGATCTCCTGCGGGGTCAGCCAGATCTCCTGGTGGGTCGGGGGCGCGTTCTCGCCCTTGATGTGGAACAGGATGCCGAGCCGACCCCTGGGCAGGCTGTTGATGGTGGCGTCGAGGCTCTGGAAAGCCAGGTTCTCCATGGCCTGATAGGCGAAGTCTGTGAAGGTGTCGGTCTCCGGGGTCGGGGTCTTCTCCCCCAGCGGCCCAACCGCCAGCGCGCCCTCGGCGGCGACGCCGGTCAGGGCCTCGCGACGGATCGACAGGCGGCCCGGCCCGGTGGCGCGCAAGGTCCCCGCCGCGATCCGCACGCCGTCCGGCGTCATCGTGAAGGGGATGGTCCCGCTGGCCCTGGCGGTCAGGTCCACGCGGTCGGCGAAGGGCGAGGCCTCCACCAGGTCCGAGAGCTGGACATTTTCGAAACTGACGACGCCCTTCCAGGACTGGCCGCCCGCGAAGGGCAGGCTGAAGGGCGCCAGATGCACCTGGCCGCCGCCCATGGCCATCTCCAGCCCCTCGACATGCACCGCCTCATCGGCGACGCCGAACGTGACCTGGGCCGTCGTGACACCGGCCAGAGCCTCGATGCGCCGGGCCGTCAGGGTCTGGCCGGGGGCCGTCGTCAGCGGCGCCAGACTGGTGAAGGTGATCTGGCCCGCCAGGCCTGTGACCTGACCGGCCGGGCTGCGGAAGTCGAGGCCGGGAATGTCCAGCGTGCCGCCGCTCGCTGACCCCGCCTTGCTCCAGGCCACCTGACCCTGGAACCGGGCCTGGCCGGTCGCGGGCGAGCCCACCAGGGCGGCGCGAGGCGACAGGGCGGCGGGCTGCAGCCCGGTCTCGGCGAAGGTCAGGGCGCCGGTGTCAAAGGTCAGGGCGCCGACGCCGGTCGCGCCGTCGTGGCGGAGATCGCCCTGGCCGAGGGCGCGTCCGGCGGGATCGGTGACACCGATGTCAGCCTGCCACACCTCGCCACTGACGCGGGCCTGGGCGGTGGCGCGGACGGGATTGAAGCGCAGGTCGGGCGAGGTGTCGGTGATCGTCCCGGCGCTCAGCGCCAGGGTCCCGGCGAGCCGGCCCTTGGCGGCGCCGAGGTCGAGGCTGCCCACGCCCTGGCTGATCGCGGCTTGCAGGAACGGGACCTTGGCCGAGAGGGTCTTGGCCCCGGCCCGGACGCGCCAGTCGCCCTTGGCCAGGGTGAACAGCGGCGCGCCGGAGGGGCAAAGCTGGGTCTCGATCGCCTCGACATCATTGGCGCCCAGGTCGAGGCGGCCGGAGACCGAGGCGCAATGGCGGGCGGTGAAGGCGATGGCGCCGTCGGCCATACGCAGATCTCCATCCGCCGTGACGACGCCGTCGCGAACCGGGCCGATGCCGGTCATGGCCTTGAGGCGAGTGTGGGCGGCGAGGCCGCCGGGGATCAGGCCATAGCGGTCCACGGCGAGGTCGATCTGGGGAAGGCCGCCGCCGGTGACCGCCAGGTGCAGGCCGCCGCCGCCGCCGGCATAGATGTGGCCAGAGCCAAGCGCCTGGATGGTGGCCAGTCCGCCTGCCGTGGGCCGGACCGAAAGCGGCGAGGTCAGGGCCAACTTCACGTCGCCCTCGCCGGCCGTGACCGACAGGCCACGCGTCTGTGCGTCGAAGCTACGGACGGCGCGCTTCAGAGCGGAGATCTCCGGGGCGTCGCCGGCGGTCGCGCCGCCGAGGCCCGACCAGTCGCCGTGGGTCGCCACGGTCCCGGCCAGGGCCAGGCCGCTGCCCTTGGCCGCCAGCACCGCCGAACCGCGCAGGGCGCCGCTGAGCCCGGTCAGGGTGAGCTTGTCCTTGTCGAAGCCCTCGGCGCTGATCCGTGTCGTCAGGCTGGCCGCCACCCGGTCGCCCCCGCGGCGGGTCCAGTTGAGGCCGCCGACATTGGCGGTCATCCGCAGGCCGCGCACCTGGGCCCCGGCCAGGTCGGCGCCGGCCGCCCCCAGGATCGCGGTCCCGTCGCCGGTCATCGCGAGAGTGTCGATCCAGCCGGCGGACTGACCCTTGAACGTGGCCTCCAGGCTGGCGTCCCGCAGCCGCGTCGCGCCGTACCCCAGCGACCTCGCGTTGATCTTCAAGGCCTGGGTCAGGCCGCCGTCGCCGCGCTTTTGCTTCAGGTCCGGATAGGCGGTGCGGGCGGCGAGCCGGATCGTCGCCTCCTGGGCGGTGATCTGTCCGAGCTTCAGGTCGCGGACCGTGGTCTCCAGGGTGGAAGCCACCTGGTCGCCCACCGTCACCAGATGCAGCTCTCCGGGCCCCAGGCGCACGGATCGATCGTGGCCCGCCAGGCTGGCCGGGGCGAAGGTCGCGTCCAGCCGCAGTAGGCGGCCGTTGTCCAGCTGGGCGCTAGCCCGGGCCAGCAGCGGGCCGTAGTCGGTGTCCAGGCGCAGCCGGGCGTCCTCCACCACGATCCTCGGCTGGCGGGCGTCGGGACGCGGGGGGCGTTTGCGCAGGGTGTCGATGAGGGGATCGAGGGCGCCGAGGCTCAGCCGCCCGTCCTTCCAGCGGGCCTTGACCACCGGGCGGACCAGGCGAACCGAGGTCACCGTCGCCCCAAACGGCTTGCCCGCCCACCAGCCTGTCAGGCCATAGCGGACCTCGGCCACCTGGGCCGTCAGGTCGGGATTGGCGGCGGGGCCGATGCGCAGGGTCCCGGTGAAGCCGCCGGGACCGAAGGTGGAGAAGGCCACCTCCGACTCCACGCCCTGGGACTTCAGCCAGCCGGTCAGCGCCTCGCGGACGATCGCCCGGCGGCCGGCATAGGCGACCACCACGACCAGCACCACGCCCACGGCCGCGATCGCCAGGACCGTGCGCCAGGTGCGCCGTGTGGCCTTGTCGGCGGCCAGGGGGAAGATCTCGGGATCGGTCAAGGCGCGCCGTTGCTGCGACTGGGGTGTCCAGTCTTAGCGCAAAAACGGCAGGGGCGAGGCCGTTCCCCGCGCGGGCGAGGAACGGCTCTCTTTTCTTACAGGCCGCCGAGGGTGGCGAGCGCCACGCCGCCGTCCACGGCGATGGTCTCACCCACCACATAGTCACCGGCGCGGCTGGCCAGATAGATGGCGGCCGCGGCCATGTCCTCGTCGCGGCCGATGCGGCGCGAGGGGATACGCTTGGCGATCTCGTCGCCCTGGTCGCGGGCCACGCGGTTCATTTCCGAGGCGAAGGCGCCGGGCGCGATGCCGGTGACGTTGATCGAGTCCTCGATCAGCGTCGCCGCCATCCGGCGGGTCAGGTAGATCAGGCCCGACTTGGACGCGTGATAGGAATAGGTTTCCTGCGGATTGAGGCGGATGCCGTCGATCGAGCAGATGTTGATCACCTTGGCCGGCTGCTCGTGGCTGGCGGCGGCCTTGAGCGCGCCGTGCAGGGCCTGGGTCAGGAAGAAGGGCGACTTCAGGTTCAGGTCCATGACCTTGTCCCAGCCGCTCTCCGGGAATTCGTCGAAGGGCGCGCCCCAGGCGGCGCCGGCGTTGTTCACGAGAATGTCGAGCTTCGGCTCATGCTCGCTGAATCGCTTGGCCAGCGCCTTGCAACCGTCCACCGTGGAGACATCCTGCGGCAGGGAGATGCAGTTCTCGCCCAGCTCCGCGGCGGTCTCGTCGCAGGCGCCGGGCTTGCGCGAGGAGATATAGACCTTGGCGCCCTGCTCGATGAAGCCGGCGGCGATCATCTTGCCGATCCCGCGCGAGCCGCCGGTGACCAGGGCCACGCGGCCCTTCAGTGAAAACAGATCCAGAGCCATCGCGCGCTTCCCTATTTTGAGCGTTGAAACTTGGTCTTAGACCCAGGTTTCCGCCGCGAAAACCCTACGCACATTTGACTCGCGCCCCGCGCGACGGGCCTGTAACAACCGTTTGAATCTCTCCAGCCGCCCAGCCTAGAGGCGGTCCTGAAACGCTGAAACGAGGATGCGCCCATGACCGCCATCAACGCCGTGACCGACCTCACCCTGGAGGGCGACGTCGCCGTCCTCACCCTGAACTCCCCGCCGGTGAACGCGCTGTCGGCCGCCGTGCGCCAGGGCCTGTTCGAGGGCTTCAAGGCCGCCATCGCCGATCCGGCCGCCAAGGCGATCGTGCTGATCTGCGAGGGCCGCACCTTCATCGCCGGCGCCGACATCACCGAGTTCGGCGCCGCCATGGCCGATCCGCAACTGGCCGACGTGCAGGACATGATGGAGAGCTCCACCAAGCCGGTGGTGGCCGCGATCCACGGCACCGTCCTGGGCGGCGGTCTCGAGGTCGCGCTGTGCGCCCACTACCGCGTCGCCGTGCCGTCCGCGAAGTTCGGCCTGCCGGAAGTGAACCTCGGCCTGCTGCCGGGCGCCGGCGGCACCCAGCGCCTGCCCCGCGTGGTGGGTCCCGAACGCGCCCTGGAAATGATGACGAGCGGCCGCCACGTGCCAGCCAAGGAAGCCCTCTCCGGCGGCCTGGCCGACGAACTGGTGGAGGAAGGCAAGCTCCGCGACGGCGCCATCGCCTTCGCCCGCAAGGTCGCCGCCGAGGGCCGTCCCCTCACCAAGATCCGCGACCAGAACGCCAAGGTCGAGGCCGCCCGCGGCAAGCCCGAGATCTTCGCCGACTTCCGCAAGGCCAATGCGCGCAAGTTCCGCGGCTTCCTGGCCCCGGAATACAATATCCAGACCATCGAGGCGGCGGTGAACCTGCCCTTCGACGAGGGCATGAAGGTCGAGCGCAAGCTGTTCAACGAACTGATGAGCGGCAGCCAGTCGGCCGCCCAGCGCTACACCTTCTTCGCCGAGCGCCAGGCCCAGAAGATCCCCGGCATCGCCGACGACACCCCGCTGATCCCCATCAAGAAGGTCGGCGTGATCGGCGCCGGCACCATGGGCGGCGGCATCGCCATGAACTTCGCCAACGCCGGCATCGCCGTGGTGATCGTCGAGCAGAAGCAGGAACCCCTGGACAAGGGTCTCGGCATCATCCGCAAGAACTATGAGCGCACCGCCTCGCGCGGCGGCATCACGGCGGCCCAGGTCGAGGAGCGCTGCGCCCTGATCACCGGCTCGCTGTCGATGGAAGACTCGTTCGCCGACGTCGACCTGGTGATCGAGGCCGTCTTCGAGCGGATGGACATCAAGAAGGACATCTTCGCCAAGCTGGACGCCATCTGCAAACCTGGCGCGATCCTGGCCACCAACACCTCGGGCCTGAACATCGACGAGATCGCCTCGGTGACCAAGCGTCCCGAAAGCGTCATCGGCCTGCACTTCTTCTCGCCGGCCAATGTCATGAAGCTGCTGGAGATCGTCCGCGCCGACCACACCAGCGACAGCGTCATCGCCACCTCGATGAAGCTGGCCAAGCAGATCGGCAAGACCGCCGTGCTCGTCGGCGTCTGCCCGGGCTTCGTCGGAAACCGCATCCTGGGCCAGCGCCAGCGCGAAGCTCAGAAGCTGGTGATGGAAGGGGCCATGCCCTGGGACATCGACCGCGTCCTCTACGACTTCGGCTTCCCCATGGGCCCCTTCGCCATGAGCGACCTGGCCGGCCTGGATATCGGCTGGGTGAAGGAGAAGTCCAACGGCGAGAGCATCCGCGACGTGCTCTGCGAAGCCGACCGCCGCGGCCAGAAGACCGGCGCCGGCTATTACGACTACGACGAGAACCGCGTCGCCAAGCCGAGCCCCTTCACCGAGAAGGTGATCAACGACTTCATCGTCAAGTCGGGCGCCAACCCGCGCAAGATCAGCGACGAGGAAATCCTGGAACGCTGCATCTTCCCGATGATCAACGAGGGCGTGAAGATCCTCGAGGAGAAGAAGGCCATCCGGTCTTCCGACATCGATGTGGTCTGGCAGAACGGCTACGGTTGGCCGGTCTATCGTGGCGGCCCGATGTGGTACGGCGACCAGGTCGGCCCGGCCAAGGTGCTGGCCAAGATGCAGGAATTCCAGGCCACCATGGGCGACGCCTTCAAGCCTTCGCCGCTGCTGGAAAAGCTGGTGGCCGACGGCAAGAAGTTCTCCGACCTGTAAATGCGGGCGGTCTGGCCAGCGGCGTGCCTTCTCCCCTTGCGGGAGAAGGTGGCCCTGCGGAGCAGGGTCGGATGAGGGGTCGCACCGCCTCATCCGCCTCGGTCGCGGCGACCAGACCTGAGACCGCCGCCCGACCCCTCATCCGTCGGGCTGCTCGCCCGACACCTTCTCCCGCAAGGGGAGAAGGAGACCTTGAGCCAGCCCTTTCAAACCCTTCTCCCAAACCAAGGACCTCTCTTCATGCGTGAAGCTGTCATCGTCTCCACCGCCCGCACGCCGATCGGCAAGGCCTATCGCGGCGCGTTCAACAACACCTCCGGCGCCGAGCTGGGCGGCCACGCGATCGCCGAAGCCGTCAAGCGCGCCGGCATCGATCCGGCCACCGTCGATGACGTGGTGATGGGCGCGGCCCTGCAGCAGGGCTCCACCGGCAACAACATCGCCCGGCAAGCTGCGCTCCGCGCGGGCCTGCCCAACACCGTCTCGGGCATGACCCTGGACCGCCAGTGCTCCTCGGGCCTGATGGGCATCGCCACGGCCGCCAAGTACATCATCAACGACGGCGCCAATGTCGCGGTCGGCGGCGGGCTGGAAAGCATCAGCCTGGTCCAGAACGACAAGATGAACCGCTACCGCACCAGCGACGCCTGGCTGAACGAGCACGTTCCGGAAATCCACGTCTCGATGATCGAGACCGCCGAGATCGTGGCAGAGCGCTA
Source organism: Phenylobacterium sp. (assembly GCF_030651185.1). Taxonomy (GTDB): domain Bacteria; phylum Pseudomonadota; class Alphaproteobacteria; order Caulobacterales; family Caulobacteraceae; genus Phenylobacterium. Next base: position 65,423 of record NZ_JAUSCJ010000032.1, on the reverse strand, counting down.
CGGTGTGTCGCGCGAAGTGCAGGACGAGTACGCCTACCAGTCCCAGCAGCGCACCGCCCAGGCCCAGGCCGACGGCCGGTTCGACGCCGAGATCGCGCCGCTGACCTCGATCATGATGGTGCAGAACAAGGAGACCGGCGAGTTCTCCGAAAAGGAAGTCCGCCTGACCCAGGACGAGGGCAACCGCCCGCAGACCACCCTGGCCGACCTGCAGAAGCTGGCGCCCGTGTTCAAGGGCGGCCAGATCGTGAAGGAGGGCAAGTTCGTCACCGCCGGCAACGCCAGCCAGCTCTCCGACGGCGCCGCCGCCGTGGTGCTGATGGAGCGGAAGGAAGCCGAGCGTCTCGGCCTGACGCCGCTGGGCGCCTATCGCGGCATGGCCGTGGCCGGCTGCGGCCCGGAAGAAATGGGCATCGGCCCGGTCTTCGCGATCCCCAAGCTGCTGGAACGTAACGGCCTGACCATCGACGACATCGACATGTGGGAGCTGAACGAGGCGTTCGGCAGCCAAGTGGTCTATTGCCGCGACAAGCTCGGCATCGATCCGGCCAAGTACAACATCTCCGGCGGCGCCATCTCCATCGGCCACCCCTACGGCATGACCGGCGCGCGCGCGACCGGCCACATCCTGCACGAGGGCAAGCGCCGCGGTTACAAGTACGGCGTCGTCACCATGTGCGTCGGCGGCGGCATGGGCGCCGCAGGGCTGTTCGAGATCTTCTAGGTCTCGACACCGTTCGATTGAGGAAGGGCCGTCCGCGAGGGCGGCCCTTTTTCGTTGCGCGCGCTCTTCGCTGTGCGAAGGCGAGGCTTAGAAGATCGACCACGAACGACACGAACAATCAGTGTCATCCCGGAAAGCCCGCAGGGCTTGTCCGGGACCCAGACGCGCGGGGCGTGCCATATAAATCGGTGCTTCTGGGTCCCGGTCTTCCGCTGGCGCGGACACCGGGATGACACCCAGGGACGCGCCGCCGCCTGTTCGTGCCGTTCGTGAGGTTCGTGGTTCAATTTTGGGAGCGTCCCGCCCTCCCCACCGAAGACGAATGGCCTAGAGTGGCGCCAACAATCCGGAGCGCTCCATGCAAGCCATCCCGCTGCCCACCCTCGAAACCCTGCTGGACGGCCAGATCGATATCCGGCGGCGGGACGGCTCGATCCAGCCCATGCGGCTGCCGGTGGCGGAGCTGCCCTTCTATGACGCCTTCACCCAGTGGGTGGCCTCCTGCGCCACCGGGTGCCGGCTGCGGTTCTCCACCGACAGCCAAGCGGTGAAGCTGACCGCCACCCAGCACCTGCTGGCCCTGCCCAATGATGGGGAGCGGCGGGGCGCCTACGACCTCTATGTCGACGGCGCCTTCTTCGCGCGCGGCTGGGGCGAGGGCGGCGCCGAGATGAACCCGCAGGGCGGCCTGACCGGGGACGCGGCCCTCACGGTCGCCTTCGAGGGCCTGCCGGCCGGCGAAAAGCGGTTGGAGCTTTGGCTGCCCCAGGCGGCCACCGTGGCGATCACCGGCCTGGAACTGGACGATGGCGCGAGCCTGACCGCGATCCCCGACGGCCGCCCGCGTGTGCTGTTCCACGGCAGCTCCATCAGCCACGGCATGGAGGCCGAGGGCGCCACCGCCAACTGGCCCGCCGTGGCCAGCCGGCTGGCCAACCTGGATCACCTGAACCTGGGCTGGGCCGGGTCCTGCCTGCTGAGCGGCCTGGCGGCGCGGATCATCCGCGACCAGCGGGCCGACGCCATCGTCCTGAAACTGGGGATCAACGTCCACACCGACGGCCAGTTGAAGGAGCGCAACTTCCTCGACGCGGCGCATTCCATGATCTCGATCATTCGCGAAAAGCACCCGACGACGCCGATGCTGATCGTCTCGCCGATCTGGTCGCCGCCCCGCGAGAGCACCGGCGACGGGCCGAGCCTGCAGCGGATGCGGGTGCTGCTGCAGCTGGTGGTGGCGGCGCGGGTGAAGACCGGCGACGACGCCATCCGCTATCTCGACGGCCTGGAGCTGTTCGGCCCCGCCGACGCGGCCCTGCTGCCCGACGACCTGCACCCCAACACCGAGGGCTACCGGCTGATGGGCGAGCGGTTCCACCGGCTGGCGCTGAGCGGGGACGGGGCGCTGCTGAAGTCCTAGCCCTACCCCGTCATCCCGGACGGCCGACTGGCTGCGGCCGGGATGACGTGGCGAATTACGCCCCGAACAGCTCCCGCAGGTAGGGGTTCAGCATCCGGCCTTGCGGATCGAGCCGGCGGCGGACGGCCTGGAAGGCCTCCCAGTCCGGATAGAGCCTGGCTAGCTGCGGCGCCTTGAGGCTGTGAAGCTTGCCCCAATGGGGGCGGCCGCCATGCTTCAGGAAGATCGGCTGGATCAGCTCGAACAGGAACCTGTAGTCGTCCTTGTAATAGCAATGGACGGCCACCGAGCCGCGCGGGGCCCCGTTGAACGGCGAGAGCCAGGCGTCGTCGGCGGCGATGCGGCGCAGTTCGATGGGGAAGAAGACGTCACGCCGGTGCGTCTCTATCGCCGCCACCACCTCTTTCAGCGCCGCCATCTGGTTCTCCGGCGGCAGGTGGAATTCCATCTCGTTGAAGCGGACGGGACGCTCGGTGGAGAGCAGTTTCCAGCCCTCGCCCACCGCCTCTTCCGGCTTGGTCCCGCCCAGCAGGGCCTTGGCGGCCGCCTTGCGCAGCGGAGTGGAGAAGCCGAGCAGGTTGCGCAGCTGCTTGAGGGCCTCAAGGAAGACGTCGTCGCTGGAGGACGCGGGCGGGGTGGCCGCCGCCTCGGTCTCGTCGTGGGTGATGTTGGCGGCGAGGTCGGTGAAGGGGACGGCGTAGAACTCGTAGTTCCTGTGGCTGGCCCAGCGGGCCTCGGCCTGGGCGATGGTGTCCGCGAGCGGTTCGATCCAGACCTTGCGGTGCAGGCGCCGGTTCTCCGAGGTCTGCAGCCGGACCTGGGTGATGACGCCGAGCGCGCCCAGGGAAACCCGCGCCGCGTGGAAGACATCGGCGTTATGGCTCGCGTCGCAATCGAGGACGTCCCCCCCGACCGTGGCTAGCCGCAGGGCGGTGATGTCGCCGTGGATCGCCTTGAAGGCCGTGCCCGTGCCGTGGGTGCCGGTGCCGATGGCGCCGCCCAGGGACTGCTTGTTGATGTCGGGCAGGTTGGGCATGGCCCGGCCCTTGGCGGCCAGCGCGGGTCCCAGGGCGCCCAGGCGCGTGCCGGTCCAGACGACGGCCTGGGTTCCCTCCCAGCGTTCCACGCCGGCCACCTGGTCGAGGGTCATCAGCGTGCCGGAGGTCGGCACGAGGGCGGTGAAGGAGTGGCCGGCGCCGACCGGTCGGATGGGCGCCGTCGCGGTCTTCAGGACCTGGGCGACCTCCGCCTCGGACATTGGCGCGCTGCGGACGGCGGGATAGGCGCTCTCGATCCCCGACCAGTTGCGCCAGAGCATCTTGCCTTGGGGATCGACGCTGGCGGGCGCGGCGGGCTCGGGCTTCTCGCGGGTGGCGAGGAAGACCCCGCCCCCGGCCACGGCGACCACACCGGCGCCCCCGGCCAGCAGGGCCCTGCGGCGGCTGATCATGACGGGTCTCCCTCGTGGCCGGCGATGAAGGCGATCAGGGCCTTGAAGTCGTCGGGCGTGCAGGCGGCGCACTGGCCCCCGGCCGGCATGGCGCGGTAGCCCTGGACCACGTGATCCAGCAGCACGGTCTCCCCCTGGTGCCAGCGTGGCGCCCAGGCCCGCGCGTCATGGGTCAGGGGCGCGCCGGCCGCCGGGTTGACGTGGCAGGTCTTGCAGGACCCCTCATAGAGCTGCGCCAGCCGCGGGTCGGCGGGCTTGAGGCTGGCGAAATCGGCGGGCGGCCCGGCGGGCTTGGCGCAGGCGGCCAGGCTCAGCAGCGCGGCCAGGATCAACAGGTGTCTCAAGCGTCCTCCCCCGGGGCGCGGCGGCCCTCTTGTAGAGGTAGGACAGTAGCGTTGGAAGCGGCGAGCCTCCTAGCCCCCTCCGTCACGCGCTGACGCGCGCGCCACCTCCCCCGAACCGCGCTCCGCGCTGGGGGAGGAACTAGACGCTCCCAATTCCTCCCCCAGGCCGCAGGCCGTCTCGGGGGAGGTGGCGCGCGCAGATATGCGCGTGACGGAGGGGGTTAGGGCCTCACCGTGATCCGCACCCGGCGCCGCTCGGGATCGGTGACACCGTCCGGCGTTTCGAGGTCGGGGTGGGCGACCGCCGCCACCGGCGCGGCGCCAAGCTCCGTCAGGGCCTGGACCACCTTGTCGGTCCGCGCCTGGGCGATACCCACAGGCTCGGCCAGGGTCTCGCCATTGGACAGCCGGCTCGCGGCGCGCCAGCCCTCGACCCTGACCTGGCCGCCGGAGGCCTTGGCGTAGGCGACCGCGTCCAGCACGCCGCGGAACTGGTGGACGTTGATGTAGAGGCCCTCGAAGCCGAAGCGGACGTCCCAGGTCCTCACCCCGTAGGGCGGCTGCGGCGCCGGCGGAAGGGGGCGCGGAACCTCCGGGCCGGTGGCCAGCTGGCGGCCGCGATTGGCGGGGCCGGGGCCTCTCGGGAAGTCGGCGATCTTGAAGCCCTCGGCGGGCAGGACCTTGGCGCAGGTCTCGTCGATCTCGGGCAGGGCCGAGACCACGACAGGCTTCAGCACGACGCCGCCGCAGACCCGCGAACCGTCGAGAACCGTGCCCTCGACAAGCGCCCGGTGGCGCAGTTGGGGCGGGTGGAAGGCCTCGCTGATGTCGCCCTGAACGCCCAGGTAATAGAGCTCGCCGCCGGACTCGGCGAGCCAGCAGGGGACCGGCTCGGTGTCGCGGATCATCGGGCAGGCGACGAAACTTCGTTGGGCCGGGGGCGGGGCGCCGGCGGTCAGGGCCAGGCAGACCAGGATGACCAGGCGTCTCACAGCACGCTCATGAAATTGACCAGGTCGCGCTTCTCCTGGGCCGTGAATTTGATGGCGTAGCGGCGGTCATAATAGTCGACCAGGGCGGGCAGATCCTTGGCCGAGCCGTTGGCGAAATAGGGGGCGCGGGCCGCCAGGCCCCGGAACTGCTGCATGGTGATGGAGCCCACGTCGCGGCAGAGGCCGGAGATCAGGGCCCGGCCCGGATCGTGGGTGTAGATCGCCCGGCCCAGGAACGGGTGCGGTGGAGCGTCGGCCCGGCAGGTGACCTTGAACAGCGGCAGGTGCTTCAGCGGGTCGGCGGTGGGCTGGTTGTTGGTCCCGATGTCCATCCAGCCGGGCGCCACGTCCATGCCGGTCATCTGGGCGTTGTGGCAGGTGGAGCAGGTGCGCTTGATCGGGTTGCCGAGGCCCACGGTGTTGAGGTGGCTGGTGTCGGAGATCCAGAAGGGGCGGGTCAGGAAGATATCCGCGCCCCGGGCTGCCGAGGCGCGGAAGGCCGCCTCCCCTTTCAGGGTCTCCCCGGCCTTGGCGCGCCAGAGATCGAAGGACTGGAAGACCGGGGTCTTCAGGTCATTGCCCAGCAGGCCGGGCCGCGCCTTGGCCAGGGCCGCCGCGCCGAGGCCGGGGGGCGACCCGGCGGGGACGGCCTGGGCGGCATAGACCTGGGTCTCGAAGGCCAGGATCTGCTCCAACTGGTCCCGCGTCGGCGCGGCGGGCGCCTGCAGGTGGGTGACGGCGGCGTCGATGGCCTGGGTCTTCAAGGTCGGCTGCCGGGCGTCGGCCATCAGTTGCATGCTGACCGGCGCCCCGGTCTCGGGATCGCGGGCCAGGGGCATGCCGGTCTTGACGTTGAAGCCGATGCTGTCGGGCGTCGTCACGTACTTCAGATTGGCCGCCGGGCGCGGGCGGCGGAAGACCGAGATCATCGGATTGGGGCTGGTCAGACCAAAGACCGGGTCGCCGTTGCAGCCGCTGGGATCGCGCACGACCTCCAGGGAGAACTCAGCGTCCTTCACCGGCCACTGCAGGAAGATGCGGAACAGGCCGTGATCCAGCAGCAGGCTGTGGGAGGACCGCTTGGCGGCGTCCAGGCTGGGACAGTTGGCGCCGTCGACGGCGGCGAAGACGGGGTCCTTGCCCTTTGTGGCCTTCCAGCGCTGGCGCAGGGAAGCCACCGAGACGCTCATGCCATCGGCGGGCTGGTGGCAGGTGACGCAGGCCCGGCCATTGGTCCCCAGCGGCGTGAAGAACGGATGGCCCTTGGTCTCAAGCCCGCCGCCCGCGTTCCGCACCTCCAGCCGGCCATAGGGATTGGCGTAGGCCGCCGCGGCGGCCATGCGCCGGCCGTCGCCGGCCTCCCACCAGGACCTGTCGGCCGGGACGTCCACGCGCTCCGGCGTCTGGGCGGCGAGCGGCAAGGCGAGCGCCAGCGCCATCCAGCAACCCACCAGACCTCGCCATTTCATGCCGCTCTCCCTGGCCCCAACTGACCATGAGCCGGCGGTCGGGAAAAGGGGTGAATCATAAATCATCAGCCTAACCTACCGATGGCGTCGACCACCTGAGCGGTCTTCTCCACAGTCACCATGTGGCCGGCCTCCGGGATGGAGACCAACTCGGCGCCGGCGATGCCCTTCTTGAAACCGTGGGCGTAGAAAGGCGGGACCATGCGGTCTGAGTCGCCCCAGACCACGACGGTCCTGGCCTTGATCCGGTACATGCGCTGGGCCAGGCCCCGCTCCGGGATGGGGAACAGGATGCGGCCAGCCATGCCCAGTTGGCGGGCGTTGGTCACCAGGTAGGTCTGCAGGAAGTTGGGGTCCTCGACATTGCGCCCTGCCGTCAGGATCGCCGCCCCGGCCGCCGCGTCATGGAACAGGTACTGCGGCATCTCGTAGGGCATCAGGGAGAACATGTCGGCCACCGGATGGTCGTCGTCCCAAAGCCCCGCCGGGCAGATCAGCGCCAGCCGGCTGAGGTCGTTGGGTTGGCTGGCCGCCATCTCGGCGGCGATCATGCCGCCCATGGAGTGGCCGACAAGGATCGGGTCCTTGAGGCCCAGCGCCTCCACGACGTCCCAGCCGTGCTGGGTGAAATCCAGCATGTCGCGGATCTCGCCGCACTCCTCGCTGTCGCCGTAGCCGGGGATCAGCGGGGCGTAGACGTGGTGCTTTTCGGCCAGGGCCTTGAGGAACGGGTCGTCGACCGTGACGCCCCCCGCACCGTGCAGGAAGACGAGGTCGGGGCCGGAGCCGCCTTCGAGATAGCGGACCGGGACGTGCTGGGTGGCGACGGTTTTCAGTTCCATGATCGTCCCCCTTACGCGTAGGTCTTGGCAAGCTCGGCGCTGGTGGGCGCCTCCTTGCGCAGGCTGCCCGAGGTGACCCGCTTGGCCAGCGGGCTGGTCCAGAAGCGGTTGTCGTCGTCCCAGTCGGGGAACATGTTGCGCAGCTTGGGCATCACCTTCTCGGCGAACAGCTTGGTCGAATACATGCACTTGTCGGCGGGCATGTTCCCCACGTGCATCAGGCAGAAGATGTTGCCGACGTTCAGCCCCTTGATCAGGTCCTCCATCCGCTGACGGACGGTCTCGGGACTGCCCGCGATCACGTGGCCCTGCTCGGTCAGCTCCTTCCAGGTCAGCTGCGTGTAGCCGCCGCGCGGTGGGGCGTACTGCGACAGGGCGCCGGTCTGGATGGTCTTGATGGTCCGGTAGCCCGGCGCGTCGGCGAAGCCCGGATAGACGTGCAGGCAGCGATTGTAGAAGTAGCTGACGTGCTCCGAGTACAGCCGCTCGGCCTCCTCGTCGGTGTCTGCCACCAGGATGGTCTGAGCAAAGCCCGCCCGATAGGGGCTCTTGTCCACCCCGCGCTCGTCCACCCGGCGCCAGTAGCCGTCCATCAGGGCCTGGGCCCGCAGGTAGCCGGAGAAGCTGAGGTAGGAATACGAATAGGTGTTGTCGATGCAGAAGTCGTAGGTCTCCACCGACCCGCCGCCGGGGATATGGACCGGCGGGTGAGGCGCGTCCTGGATCGGGCGCGGCCAGATGTTGACGTGCCGCAGCTTGTTGTAGCGGCCGTTCCAGGCGAAGGGCTCGCGCGTGGTCCAGGCCTTGATGATCAGGTCATGGGCCTCCTGGTACTTCTCGCGCGTCAGGGACGGGATCTGGCCGTAGCAGTAGTTGGTGTCCATCGAGGTCCCCACCGGGAACCCCGCCACCAACCGCCCGCCCGAGATGCAGTCGAGCATGGCGAACTCCTCGGCCACGCGGATCGGCGGATTGTACAGCGCGATTGAGTTGCCCAGGACGACGATGGCCGCGTCCTTGGTGCGCCGCGCCAGGCCGGCGGCGATGATGTTGGGGGACGGCATGATGCCGTAGCCGTTCTGGTGGTGCTCGTTCACACCGACGCCGTCGAACCCAAGGGTGTCTGCGTATTCCAGCAGGTCCATATAGGTGTTGTAGACCTCATGGCTCTTGGCCGGATCGAACAGCTTCTGGTCGATGTCGACCCAGACGGACCGGTTCTTCTCCCGGAAATCGTCGGGCAGATAGGGCCATGGCATCAGGTTGAACCAGGTGAACTTCATCGGGGTCTCCTCCCTGCCGCCTCTGTCGGGCGGTCATGTGAACGACGATAACCCCATGGCGCCCGGCGCCAAGACTTTTGCTCAGCCCTTGCAGGCCGCCCCGGTCTTGGCCTCGTGCTCCACCACCGGGCGGACAACCTCGGTCCACAGGACGTAGCCGGCGGGCGTCATGTGCAGGCCGTCGCCGACGAAGATGTCCTTCGGCTCACCGCCCTCCAGCATGGCGGGGACGACGTCGACCACCGCGAGGTCGGCGCGCCGGGCGGCCATGGCGCGGACCGCATCATTGACCTGGCGCTGCTCGGCCAGCTGGGTGAAGCGCTGCTTGGAGGGTTTGAGGGTGATGAAATAGACCTTGGTGGCGCCCAGGCGCTTGTCCTTGAGGTCCATGAAGGCCTGGAAGTCGGCGGCGACCTCCGCCGGGGTTTTCTTGCCCGCCCAGAGGTCATTCTCGCCGGCATAGAAGAAGATCGCGCGGGGCCGGTAGGGCGTCACCACCTGGTCGAAATAGAGGGTGACGTCGGCGATCTGCGAGCCGCCGAAGCCGCGGTTGATCACCCGATACGGCGCCATGTCCTGGTCCAGGGTCTTCCAGAACCGCACGCTGGAGGAGCCGGTGAACAGGAAGCCGCAGCGCTTGGGCGTGCTCGCCCTGTCCAGTTCGGCGAAGTGGGCGATCTCGGGGGAGAACTGGGTCTCCGGCGGCGCGGCGGCGGCGGTGAGCGACAGCAGCGCGAGCGACAGCAAAGTCGCGATTGACCTGGACATGAGCGTCTCCCCAATTTCGGGGGAGCCTAGCGGGCGGGCTGGGCCAGCGCCAGGAGGCGGTGGGTGCGTTTGGCCCAGCAGCAGGTGTGCTTCTCGCGCCAGACCAATACGGTCCCGCCGAGACGCCGCGCGGAAGCTTCGCCCAGGGCCGGCGGCACGACCTGGTCGAAGCGGCCGAGGACATGGAGCTGAACAATGCCGGGCGGCAGGGTCGCGTCGGCGGGGTCGAGGGAGCCTGCCAGCGGGCTGGCCCCATGCCACTGCGTCCAGGCGGCGAGATCGAGCGGCGAGGCCAGGGTGACCAGGACGGCGACGTCGGTGCGCCGCGCGGCCAGCAGGGCGGCCATGGTCCCGCCGCCGGACCAGCCCACCAGCCGCAGGCGCGCCGCGCCCGACCGGCGCTTGAGCTCATCGACGGCGAGGCTGGAGGCGGCCACCGCGGCCTCGGAATAGCGGCCCGTCGTCCAGTCGGACGGCGTGCAGGCCGTGTCCCTGACATACTGGCAAGGACGGCCCAGCCAAGCGACCGGGCCCTGCGGCCAGGCCTGGGCGATGCGGAATCCGAGTGGATCGTGCGGGGTGGGGTCGGCGGACGGCTGGCCCTTGCGGCCGTGGGCGTCTCCGTCGCCCTCGATCACCACGGTGAGCAACTCACCCGCGGACGGATCATCCTTCGAGGCGGCCGCAAGGATGCGGGAGCCCGCAACCACCTCGAAGGACGTCCAACCCCTACCGGCGGGGCTGGCGCCGGCAGGGGCCGTCAGCAGGGAGACCAGCGCCAGGCCGAGGGCCGGAACAGACGCCAATCGCCACCGCATCAGCTCTCTCCTCAGAAAGCCCGGCGAAGTGTGAAGCCGAAGCTGGTCTCACCCTCGTTCTTCTTGCCGACCAGGGTCTGGATATTGAAGGCCAGGGCCAGGTCGTCCGACAGCGGGGCCGCAAAGCCCGCGCCGATGTAGCCGTATTCCTTGTCGATGCCGGCCGGACCGTCGGTCTGGCTGTTGAAGCTGGCGCTGACATAGGGGAGCCAGTTGGACCCGGTGTAGATCAGCGCCGTCCCGGCCTGGGCGATGGTCAGGTCGGTGGAATTGCCGGCGATCGGGCGGCCGGCGTTGTCCAGATAGGCGTCGGTGTCGGAGGTCGAGGCGATGACCCCCAGGCTAGGGGTCAGGACCCAGTCGGCGCCGAGATCGACGGTGGTGCCGATGCTGACCGAACCGAACAGCTGGTTGCGGTCGGTCTCCCCGAAGGAGCGCAGGAGCCCGGCGGTGCGGCCGTACTCGACCTCGTCATTGGCGTAGCCGACCGTCCCGGTGATCTGGAAGGCGGGACTCGCCGACCAGCTGGCATAGCCGCCGACTGTCCAGCCCTTGGTCTGATAGTCCACAGCCGTGCCGTCCAGCTGCATGGAGCCATAGCCGACATAGGCGCCGAGCACGGTGCTGTCGAAGATCACGTCGCCGCCGATGGCGGCCGAGCCGCCCCAACCGTCCTGGGCCGAACCCGGGCGGCTGTCGTCGACATAGGAGCCCGAGGCGTTGACCCACAGGCCGGTCTGCGGCTCGAAGGCGCCGGCGTTCAGGCCCTTGTAGACGCGACCGTTGCGCGTCTGGGGACCAAGACCCGAGGTGAGGCCGGCCAGGGACAGGCCCTGCAGACGCTGGGCGACGAAGTTCTGCATGCTGGTGGCGTTCACCCGCGTGCCGACCAGGGCCAGGAAGAGCTGGTCAGCCTCGGCCTGGGTGATGAGGGCCTGCTCGGGGACGCTCAGAGTGATCACCGCGCCGGTGGAGGTGGTGACCGTGGTGGTGGTCCCGGCCGGCGTGGTGGTGGTCGTTGTCGTGGTAGGCGTGGTCGGCGTCGTCGGCGTGGTGGCCGACGCCTGGCCGAAGGCCACCGCGCAGGCGCCCGAGCCGGTAACCGCCTGGGTCACGGTGTTGACCACGCAGTTGAAGGACTCGGTGGTCCCGCCGGTGGCGATGGTGCCGGTGTAGGAGATGCTGGTGGCGCTCGGCACGATGCTGGTGAATTTCACGGTCGCCGGATTGGCCGCATAGGGGCCGCCCGAGATGCTGATGGTGATGTTGTTCAGGCCGGCGATGGTGGTCACGATGGTCGTGCCGTCGGGCAGGGTGACCGTGCTGTTGGCGCCCTGGGCGTAGGCCGAGCCGGCCCCAAGGCCGAGGCTCAGCAGGAAGGCCGCAAAGGCGGCCGCGAGAAAGCGCATGTGGAGTATCCCCAAACTGGTGTGACTTACCGTCACGCCTGCTCGACCACGGGGAGGCTGCCCCCCGCATGATCCATCCGGACTATGCGGGGCAGGCAAACCGTAGATTGTGCTCTCAGCGCATCATGGGAGGTGGGGCCTGAACCACGACCCACCTCAGGTCATCGCGCCCGTTACTTGACGTTTTGCGCGAAAGGGGCGCCTGGGCCGGCGCCCCTTTCAAAGGGTCACGCCCTAGAATTCATGCGCCAGGGACACCCCCCACTCCATGGGCGGGCCATAGCTAGCTTCCTTCAGGCCGAAGGCGCCGCTCGACGCATTGCCGCTGACCTTGATCTGCTCATCGGTGAGGTTGGTCCCGAAGGCCTCGATCCGCCAGGCCTCGTCGGTCGAGGCCCAGGTGATCCGCGCGCCCACCAGGCTATGGGCTTTCTGGGCGAGGTCCTCGTCATTGGCGATGTCGTTGTAGTACTTGCCGAAGTAGCTGACGTCGCCGCGCAGGGTGAGGGACCCGAGCTCGCCCAGCTCGACGCGGTGCTGCAGCCCGGCGTTGACCGTCCATTCCGGCGACTTGACGAACTTGGTGGACAGCTTGATGGGCAAGATCTGGGTGGGGCCCAGGCCCTGGCCGACCTCGGTGTACTTGGTCTTGGTGTGGCCCACCGCCAGATTGACGTCCCAGCCGGGGGCGGGACGCGCGACGGCCTCGATCTCGAAGCCCTTGATTTCCCCAGCCGCGGCGTTGGCCACGAAGTTGCGAGGGGTCTGGTTCACCGTGACCTGGATGTCGTCGTACTGGCTGAAATAGGCCGCGCCGTTCAGCACCAGCCGACGGTCGAACCAGGCGGTCTTGGCGCCCAGCTCATAGGTGCGGATGGTCTCCGGCTGATACACGGTGACCTCGGTGATGTCGGCCAGGGGGCGGGCGTTGAAGCCGCCGCTCTTGAAGCCCTTTCCGGCCGAGGCATAGAGCAGGACATCGGGGGTCGGCTTGAACTCCAGCCCCACCTTCGGCGTGAAGGCCGACCAGGAATCCGAAACCGTGGTGTTGGCCACGATGAAGCCGTCGGCGATGCGCCGATGGTCGAGATAGTAGGTCTTCTCGTCCTTGTTGGCCCGGCCGCCCAGGGTGAGGCTGAGGCGGTCGGTCAGGTTGAACGACCCCTGGGCGAAGGCCGCGTAGGTGGTGGCGTCCACCACCGTATAGATATTGGCCGAGGGCGAGATGGGCGGCGGCGTGGCGGGCGGGCGAAGGCCCAGCGCCAGGTGCGCGTAGCCGCGGTCCGAGCCGTGTTCATTGAAGTAGTAGAGCCCCGCCACCCAGGTCAGCCGACCGTCGAAGCCCTCGCCGTTGAACTGGAACTCCTGGGAGAACTGGCGCTGCTTGTCCCAATTCTGGGTCTCGCGGAAGGTGAAGGGACTGTTGTCCCCATCGCGGGCGAACCGCGCCTTCAGATGGCGATAGGCGGTGATCGACTTGGCCTGGATCACCCCCAGGTCCCAGTTCACCGTGCCGGAAACCCCCCAGAGATCCAGGTCGTTGACGTTCGGGCCCGAGCCCCAGGTCGTGTAGGGGTCGCCGGTGATGAAGGAGGGGTTGAGAGTCTTCTGGCCATTGGGGGCGGTGATCCCCAGGCCGGGCGCCACGAAGGTGTTGAAGTTGGTCATGAAAGGCGCGCCGGTGAAGCCCGGACGGTTACCCACGGCAATCAGGGTCTGGGGCGCGGAATGCTCCCGGGCCCGGGTGTAGTCAGCGGAGAGATCGACGGTCAGGTCGGGGCTGGCCAGCCAGCGCAGCTGCACCCGGGCGGCGTCGGCGTTGCGGTCGCCCAGCTGCTGGCCATCCGACAGGCGATGAGCGTAGCCGTCGCGATTGAGGCTGCCGCCGGAAATGCGGGCGAGCAGGTTTTCGGTGATGGGCAGGTCGAGGTAGCCCTTCAGGTCGCGACGCTTGAAGCGGCCCACCGTGCCCTCCAGCCGGCCGGCCAGTTCGGCGCCCGGCGCCTGGGAGGTGATCACCACCGCCCCGCCGATGGTGTTCTTGCCAAACAGCGTGCCCTGCGGCCCCCGAAGCACCTCGATGCGCCCCACGTCGAAGGCGTCCAGCATGCCGCCGATGGAGCGGGCGAAGTAGACGCCGTCGACATAGATGCCCACGCCAGGGTCGGAGAAGATGGCGAAGTCGTTCTGGCCCACCCCGCGGATGAAGACCGTGGCGTTGTAATTGCCACCGGAGAGCTGGGCCGCCCCGTCGAAGCGGATGTTGGGGGCGAACTTGGAAATCTCGGCCACGCTCTCCACCCCGCGGTCGGCCAGAGCCTCGGCGCTGAAGGCTGTGACGGCGACGGGGGCGTCCTGCAGTCGCTCCTCGCGGCGCCGGGCGGTCACCACCACCTCTTCCACCTGGCCGGCGGTGGTGGTGGCCTGAGCCAGGGCTGGAGGGGCGAAGCCCGCCAGTGAACCTACGGCGCCAATCGCCGCCCCCGCGGCCATCCAGCGGGCGCGGGTCTTCCCAGTCTGATGCAACATAATGTCCTCCCCATATTGTTTGTTGCACTTACAAAACATGGGTCGGCGAAATTTGGCAACCTAAATATAACGCCTTACATACAATTGGTTAGGTAGATCGTAAGGTTTCACACACAACAGTTTGGCGCCAAACCATTATTCGGAAGCTGTCTTGAGCGGCGGGACCAGTTCTGCGAGGCCCGGGGCCAAGCAAGGCCTAGACCCGCGCCAGCCAGGCCATGGCCTCAGGCCAGTGCTTGTGGGCCAGGAAGCGACCGATGCCGGGGAAGATACGGGTCGACTCCACGTGGTCCCCCAGCCAGGCTTGGACCTCCTCGACCCCGTTCATCGGATCCTGGTCGCCGTGCCAGAGGGTGATGGGGCAGGCGAGGTCTGAGAGGTCGGGCTCGCCGGACCTGGCGGCGCAGCGGATGGCGTCGGCCGCGCCGCGGGCGCTGACCGCCACGGACTCGCGCGTATAGTCGATGATGAAGTCCAGCAGTTCGGGATGGGACTTCAGATAGGCGGCGTCGCCGGGGGCTGAGGCCGCGGCCCGGGCGTAGCGCTCGAACTGGGCCCGGCTGAGGCTTAGCCGCATCATCTCGAAGATCATGTCCGACAGCCACGGGTTGCGGTAGATTCGCCGCCAGAACAGGGTCAGCGTATGGCCCTTGTCGCGCTCCCGCTCGGCCTGGAGGCCCGGCGGCCGTCCGGAGGCCAGCAGGATGCGGGTCACCGAATCCCCCAGTTGGACAGCGGCCTCCATGGCGTAGGCCGCCCCGTCGGTATTGGTGGTGATCTGCAGGCCGTCGATCCCCAGATGCCGGATCAGGGCCACGGAGTCTGCGGCGACATTGGCGAAGGTGAAGTCCGGGTGCGGATCGGATCGCCCCGACCCCGCCCGCTCGGTCGCGATCAGCCGCAGGCCCAGGTCGCGGGCCAGCGCGTTGGTCCCCCGCGGCAACAGGCTGGAGGAGAGGTCTTGTGTGATCACCAGCACCGGACGGCCGGCGGGATCGCCATAGTCGCGCCAAGCCAGGCGGCGGCCGTCGACGAGCTTGAACAGCTGGACCGGCGGCGCGGTCTCGGCCGCCGCCCGCTCGGTGGCGACGATGACGCCCCCGACGCGTCGGTGTCCGCCGGCCGGGTCCTCGAAGGCCTGGGCTAGGGCGCCGAGCTGGGTCAGGGCCCGGACCAGTTCGCTCTGCCGATTCAGGCCCATCTTTTCGAAGACGGCGCGTAGCTGGTTGCGGACGGTGTTCAGGCTGACATCGAGGTCGTCGGCGGCCTCCTTGAGGCTGAGTCCGTCCTTCAGGCGCGCCGCCAGGCGGGTCTCGGCCGGTGTCAGGCCAAAGCTCTCGCGCACGCTGGCCCACAGGCGGTCGGTGGTCTCGAGGGCCGGAAAGACGATGGCGATGTCGCCCTCCCCGCGCGGCGACGGCTGCGGCAGGGTGGCGGCCAAGCCGGGCGGCAGGGCTGCGGCCGGCGTCACATAGGCGAAGTGCGGGCCCTCATCCTCCTCGTCGAGGAACTTGACGATCACCTGCCGGCCACGGGTTTCCCGCAGACGTTTGCGCGCCTGGGTCAGGGCCTCGTGGTTGGAGGGGTTCAGGAAGGAGAGGCCGCGGGCCTCGATGCGCCCCAGACGATATTTGAACAGGCTCTCGCCGGCGGGATTGCAGGCCACCGCCCCGCCTGAGCCGGAGACCACGATGACGCCGACATCGGCGCGGTCGCCGGCGCCGGCCGCCGCGCGGGCCAGGCTGGTCATGCCCTCCGTACCCTGCGGCGCCTCGCCGTCCCGGGCCGGCACGTCCAGGGCCTCGATCACTTCTTCCCAGCGTTCGGGATCGGCGGCGACCGCGTACATCGTCTCGATCACCAGGGAGACATTGGCCTTGGACTGGGCGGCGGACATTCGGACCTTTGGGGGACGGGACCGGGAGGGATCAGCTTACACGGCGCGGGGCGATGTCGAGCCCCTTTCCTCCCCTG
The DNA here is from genome assembly GCF_030651185.1 of Phenylobacterium sp. Classification (GTDB taxonomy): domain Bacteria; phylum Pseudomonadota; class Alphaproteobacteria; order Caulobacterales; family Caulobacteraceae; genus Phenylobacterium. The sequence continues at coordinate 49,401 of NZ_JAUSCJ010000032.1, read as the reverse complement.
CCGCGAAGCGAACGGGGGAGGGGGACCGCGAAGCCGGGGAGGAAAAGTCACGTTATCTCGGCGACCTTGGCGCCCAGGGCCGCGATCAGGTCGGCGGGGGCGAGTTCCGCCTGCAATCCCCGCTGGCCGCCGTTGATGAAGACCAGGTCCTGCAGGAGGGCGGCCTCGTCGACCACGGTGGGGACCAGACGCTTCTGGCCGAAGGGGCTGACCCCGCCGACCCGGTAGCCGGTGAGCCGCTCGGCGTCGGCGGGCTTGATCATCGCCGCAGCCTTGCCGCAGAACACCGCCGCCAGCTTCTTCATCGAGACTTCCTGGTCCGACGCCAGCACCGCGCAGACCGGCCGGCCATCCACCTGGGCCATCAGGGTCTTCAGCACCCGGGCCGGATCGGCGCCCAGGCTTTCGGCGGCCTGCAGGCCCACGCGGCCGGCGTCCGGGTCATAGTCGTAGGTGTGCAGGGTGAAGGCGACGCCAGCCTTGCTGAGCGCCAGGGTCGCGGGAGTGGTCTTGGCCATGGCGCGCAAGCTAGCTGGACGGCGCGGGCTTGAGAATGCGAGACGAGGGTATGCGCGTGCTTCTCGTCCTGCTGATCGCCCTTTCGGCTTCGCCTGCGACCGCAAAGGAGATCCCCGACAGGTACGGGGATTTCATGAGAGTTTTGACCCAGGTTCACGGGCTCAACAGCGAGCTGCTCAGCCGCGACAGCGCGACGGCGACCCTTCAGAATTGGTGTGACGCCCACGGACCGGGCGGCGGCGTCCGGATCATGGCGCGGCGGATCAGTGGCGCCGACAAGCCGGCCGGCAGGGCCGAGCGGCGCGACCTGAAGGTGCGGCGCAAGGCGATGGTGGCCTATCGCCGGGTCGAGCTAGTCTGCGGCGACAAGGTGCTGTCGGAGGCCGACAACTGGTATCTGTCCGGGCGCCTCACCCCGGAAATGAACGCCGCCCTGACCGGGACCCAAACGCCGTTTGGCGTGGTGGTGAAACCGCTCAACTTCCGGCGACGGACCTTGTCATCAGAGCTGTTGCCTGGCTGGATGGCGAAGGTTGGACAGGGCAGCTCTGCCGCCCCGACCAGACCCGGCTTCCTAGTCCTCCCGCAAGAAATCTTGCGCCACAGAGCGGTGCTGACCACACCGGACGGCGTACCCTTCAGCCTCGTGGTGGAGTCCTATACCGACGCGCTCCTCGTCAGCCCGCCCTAAGCCTTCCAAGGCCAAGCCTGTTGTCCTAGGGTAGCGCTCCACAACGGGGAGTTGGCGATCATGAAAACAATGATCTCAAGTGTTCTGGCGGCGGCGCTGCTGACAAGCGCGGCCCCGGCCCTGGCCCAGGACATGGCCAATACGGAAAAGCTGAGCCTGCAGCCCAAACGGGTGAAGGGCCTGCTGCTGGGCTACGGCTATGAGCTCGGAGAATATTCCGGTCAGGTCAAGGCGATGGCCAAGCAGACCCGGGCGCTGGGCATGTTCTCCAGCGACTATGCCAAGACCAACTTCACGGTGTCCTCGCCGCGCCTCAAGGCGCCGATGACCGTGGCTTGCGAGGGCGGGCAGAACCGCTTCGGGTTCAGCTGGATCGACTTCAAGCGCAACGACCTGGCCTATGTCTGCAACTTCGCGGGCGGCCCCCCGGACGCCTCCTTCGCCCTGGTGCTGAGCGACGGCAAGTTCATGGACAAGCTCTACCAGCCGCAACGGGCCGCGGAGATCCGCTATGGCGGCGTGACCCTGCGGGCCAAGACCAAGAAGATGCCGGGATCCCTGCCGCTGGGCGGTGGCGGCGCCATGTCCTACGTGATCTCGAAGGGTGACCAGGAGGTGGGCGGCATGGTCCGCACGCCCTTCAAGGGGACGGTTTATCTGCCGGTTCAGGGCTCCCCCGATCGCGACGCCGCCGCGGCCATGGCCCTGGCGCTGTTCTTCTTCACCGACCCCGGTCAGCAGACCCGCTGAGGCGCTCGATGTCGCTCAGCGCTCGATCATCTCGCGGATCTTGGCGGCGAGCTGGTCGAGGGCGAAGGGCTTGGTGATCATCTCCATCTCGGCGTCGAGAAATCCCGAGCGGACGGCGGCGTTCTCGGCGTAGCCGGTGACGAACAGCACCTTCAGGTCCGGTCGGTGCTGCCGCCCGATCTCGGCCACCTGGCGGCCGTTCAGACCCGGCAGGCCGACATCGGAGACCATCAGGTCGATCCTCTGGTCGGACTCCAGGATAGGCAGAGCAGCCGGCCCATCGTGGGCCTCGATGGCGGCGTAGCCAAGTTCTGACAGCACCTCCACCACCAGCAGCCGCACGGCGGCGTCATCCTCCACCACCAGCACGGTCTCGCCTGCCCCGCGCGCCAGATCCAGGCGCGTCTGCTCGGCCTCGTCGCCCGGCGCCTCGCCGGTGAAGCGCGGCAGATAGAGGCGCACCGTCGAGCCCTGACCGACCTCGCTGTAGATGCGGGCATGGCCCCCCGACTGCCGGGCGAAGCCGTATATCATCGAGAGGCCCAGGCCCGTGCCCTGGCCGATCGGCTTGGTGGTGAAGAAGGGGTCGAAGGCCTTGGCGATCACCTCCGGCGTCATGCCGACCCCGGTGTCGGTGACCGACAGCACCGTGTAGTCGCCGGGCTTCAGGTCCGCGTGGCGGGAGGTGTAGCTGAGATCCAGGTAGGTGTTGGTGGTCTCGATGGTCAGCTTGCCGCCGTCCGGCATGGCGTCGCGGGCGTTGATGGCCAGGTTGAGGACCGCGTTCTCCAGCTGGCCGGCGTCGCCGAAGGCAGGCCAGGCGTCGGGGGCCAGGGCGATGGCCAGCTCCACCTGCTCCCCCAGGGTCCGCCGCAGCAGATCGCCCATGGAATCCACCAGGCCGTTGACGTCGAGGGCCTTGGGATCGAGGGACTGGCGGCGCGCAAAGGCCAGCAGCCGGTGGGTCAGGGCCGCGGCCCTGGCGGCCGAGGTGGTGGCCGCCTCCATGAACCGGCCAAGGTCGGCCAGGCGACCATCATCGATCCGCCGCTGAATCAGATCGAGCGAGCCGATTATGCCGGTGAGCAGGTTGTTGAAGTCGTGGGCGATGCCGCCGGTGAGCTGGCCGACCGCCTCCATCTTCTGGGCCTGGCGCAGGGCCTCCTCGGTCTCCCGCAACCGGGCCTGGGCCTCCTTGTCGGCGGTGATGTCGCGGGCCACGCAGTAGATCAGGCCTTCGTCGGAGACCGCGGTCCAGGATAGCCAGCGATAGTCGCCGTCCCTGTGCAGGAAACGGTTCTCGAAACGCTGGGTGGGCTGGCCGTCGGCGATCTGAGCCACCTCGGCCTGGCTGCGGTCGCGGTCATCGGAATGCTGCAGCCACTCTGTGGTGCGCCCGGCGAGGTCGGCCTCCGACCAGCCCAGGATCGCGGTCCAGGCCGGATTGGCGCTCAGCACCACGCCCGAATTGTCGGTGACCAGCAGCAGGTCGCGACTGACATTCCAGATGCGGTCGCGCTCCCGGGTGCGGGTCTCGACCTCTTCTTCCAGGGCCTGCTGGTGGCTGGCCTGGACCTCTCGGGCCTCGACGATCTCCTCCACCTCCGCGGCGGCGCCCACCCAGCGGCTGATGGCGCCGGCCTCGTCGCGTACCGGCAGGCCGCGCACCAGGAACCAGCGATAGGCCCCGTCATGGCGGCGCAGGCGGAACTCGATGTTATAGGGATCGCCAGTGGCGACGCAGTTGGTCCAGACGCCGGCAACCCGCTGCAGATCATCGGGATGGATGGCGTTCAGCCAGCCGTCGGCCACGGTCTGGTCCAGGCTGAGACCCGAATAGGCCAGCCACTGCTGGGTCGCGTAGTCGAGGGCGCCGCTGGAGAGGGCGCTCCAGGCGAACCCCGGCATGGTCTCGGTGAGGGTGCGAAACTGTTCTTCGCTTTCGCGCAGGGCGGCCTCGGCGAGCTTCATGTCGGTGATGTCGAAGCTGACGCCGATATAGCGGGGCGGGCGGCCGGCCTCGGCCGGCAGCACTTCTCCGCGCCGGCCCAGCCAGCGGACCTCGCCGGTGTCAGGGCGGGTGATGCGGTACTCGGCATATTCCAGGGGATTGCCACCGCCCGCCAGGCGCGCGGGGCCGGTAACTCCGTGATCGCTGGCGTTCACGAGGCTGACCAGAAGATCCTGGGTGACCTCCACCTCGGGGCCGAAACCCCAGATGCGCCGATACTCCTCGGAGACATCCAGCCGACCGCTTTCCGGGTACCACTCGAAGGCCCCGACCCGGCCCGCGCGCTGGGCGATCTGCAGCCGCTCGTCGGCCCGCACCCGCTCGGTGATGTCGAAGACGATGGCCAGAACCCCGGCCGGCTGGCCGCCCTCATCCAGAACCGGACTGTAGTCGAGATCGAGGAACACCTCCTCCGGGACGCCGTGGCGGTGCAGCACCAGGCTCGTCTTGCGGTAGGCGAGCGTGCCGCCGGCCAGGCCGACCTTCATGACATTGGCGTTGAAGTCGGCCACCTCGGGCCAGCCCTCCAGCACCCGCGACCCCAGCAGGGCCGGATGCCGCCCGCCGGCGAAGACCGAATAGGCGTCGTTGTAGATCATCACCCCGTCGGGGCCCCACAGCATGACGATGGGGACGGGGGACAGCAGCAGGATGTCGGTGGCGGTCTTCAGGCTCTGCGGCCATCCGGAAATGGGGCCGAGGCTGGTGGCGTTCCAGTCGAACGCCCGGATCAGGGCGCCGGTCTCCCCGCCGTCCCTTGGCCACTCCGTTCCGGCAAGATCGCGCGAACTCATGCGCCGCGCCCACGACTGACCGCCACTGGAAGTCCCCCTCAAGGCCCCTGAACGCGCAAGCTCGGCAATGGCTGCGTCAGGCGGCGGGGAATTTCGCCATGTTGGGTTTGGGGATCGCCCAGGTGAAGGCGCCGGCGGCCTTGCACTTCTCGCGGGCGAAATCCGACCAGGCGGCGACAAAGCCCTCGGGATGCCGGTCGGAGGGCGTCGCGCTGACGCGGACGAAGGTGACGGGGCGGACCAGGGTGACCGCGGCGATCTGTTCCCAGAGATCGCGTTCGGCCACCGGGTCGCCCTTGGCGTCTATCCAGCCGCTGGTTCGCCAGGCGCCGATCTGCCCGGCCCCGCCCATCAGGACTGCGCTGTCGGAGTGCAGGGTGATCGGCGTCGGAGCTGCGATATCGGCAAGGTCGGTCAGGGCGCGGAGCACGGCGGTCAGCTCCATGCGCGGCGTTGTGGCTTGGCGCTCGCCGCCGGCCACACCTCGAGCTTCGCCGTCCCAGAGCCGGACATAGGCCCAACCGCCGAAGCCCCGGCTGTCGGTGCAGACTCCGTCGGTCCAGATGCGCAAAGCTTTCATGGGGCGCCTCATCGTCCAGACCGCCTCCCCCCGCAAGCCCTAAGCCTTGCGGCGCCGGCGCAAAGGGCTCATCTCCCTGGCATGTTGAAAGAAGAAATCGGCGATCGCGCCAGTGAGATCATCTGGCGGGGCCGCCAGTGGATCGTCACCAATTTCGGCCTCGAGACCCTGGGCGATCCCTTCCCATACGAGGTCGCCGCGACCCGCCTGACCGAAGGCTGGCAGGGGGCCGACGAGAGCCTGCTGGCCTGGCCCATGGAGCTGGCGGCCAAGACCTGGGTCGACTATCGCGACTTCGTCACCGCCTATTTGGTGGCGTTGGGCGTCCACCAGGAGGCCTATTCACCGGTGGACGTGGCCACCATCAAGGCCTCCCTGAACGAGGGCCGCGCCATGTGGGAAGCCACCAAGGCCGAGATGCTCGGCGACATGGACGACGACTAAGGCCCGCCGACCGCGAAGGTTGGGCTCTAACGCGCGGCCTTCCGATGCGCATAGCAGGCGTCCCAGTAGGGCTCGCCGCCGAACCGTTCCACCAACAGGCACGATGGTCCCGCGCTCAAGGGCGGGCCCGGCGATGAAGGTAGGCGACTAGGCCAGGCCCAGCCCCGCCGCCATCGACGGCGCCAAGGCGCGGCTAGCCGAGATCATCGGCGGCGACCTGTCCCAGGCCGCCTGAGGCTCGGGCGCCTTCCCGTCCGGGGCGGCGCCGCCGAATTGTCCGACGCTGGCGGCCAGGGTGTGGGATAGTCCGCAAAAGGACGGCCCCCATGAAATCCTATCCCAGCACCCGCACCCAGACCCAGGGGGCGCCCGCGGGCCTGAATGACCCTCGTTCCACCGGCCGCGCCCCGACCACCAAGCCGCAGACCAAGACCGCCATGCTGCTGCCGCACGGCCAGCGCCGCTGATCCCGCCACCCGGCGCCTGCCTCGCGGGCGCCGGGGACTGAGGCGCGGCCCGACAAAGAAGGTTTACATTCTCCAGCGCCAGATCCTGTTATCCCGCATCCCGTAAGGCGCGGGGGCGGGCCGGGACCATGAGGACGATCGCGGTGCTGTCCCACAAGGGTGGGTCGGGAAAGACCACGGTGGCGGTAAACCTGGCCATCGCCTGGCGGTCACTTGGCGCGCGCGTGGTCCTGGCCGACGCCGACCCGGTTCGCTCGGCCTCCGACAGCCTGCGAAAGCGCGCCGACCACGGGGCTCTGGTGGTGGAGACCTCGGCGGCCAAGCTCGATGCCCTCGGCTATGTCAGCGGCAAAGGCGGTTGCGACGTGCTGATCATCGACACCCCGGGCGGCCCCGACAGCGGCATGATCGAGGCCATGAAGGTGGCCGACCTCTGTATCGCCGTCTCCCGCCCCACCTATCTCGACGTCGCCGCCACCCTGCGGACCGTGGACGTGGTGCGCCGGCTGGGGCGCCAGGGGCTGGTGCTGTTCAATCAATGCCCACCCCGCCGCAACGGCGTTGAGTCGGCCGTGGTCAGCGGGACCATGGACATCCTGCGGCGCGGCGGACTGGAGGTCTGTCCGCTAGCCCTGCAGATGCGGGCGGCCTACCAGCGGTCCATCGCCCAAGGGCAGGGGGTGGGCGAATATGAGCCAGACGGCAAGGCCGACGCGGAGATCGCCGGCCTCTTGGCCTATGTCCAGGACAAGACCGCCGGCGCGGCCCGCGACCGGGCCGCCAACGACTGAGCGGCGCCCACCACACCCTCACGCGGGGTATTTTTGAAGACCTTCCCGCCGATTTCCGCCCGGCGAGCATCGTGTCGGGTTAGGGTTCGATCTCCGGAGGACGATGACCATGGCCGAACAAGACCCGCCCGCCGAAACCCCGATCCAGCGCGCCCTGCGCCTGAAGAAGGAGGCCCTCGACGCCAAGCCGAAAGACCCCCGTGGCGGCCGATTCCAGCGCGAACGCGCCGCGGCGGCCAAGTCGTCGTCGAAATCCAAGCCCTGGATGGCGCGCTAGAGCCGGATGGCTTCTCTAGAAGCCTGAATCCGGCTCTATAACCTTGAAATTAGATCACGATTCAACGCTCAGACGATTCCGTCTGAACGCATCGTGATCTAGGCGTCGTCCCCGGCCTCGACCACGCCGCGCAGGTGGGCGAGGAGTTCGTCCCGCTCGGACTGGGTGAAGGCCTGGGCCAGTTCCTGTGTGGCGTCGGCCAGGCTGTACTTGCCGTCGCTGAAGCGCAGCAGGACGCTTTCGAGATAGCGGTCGAGGAGGACGCGGTCGGGGCCGGTGAGGTTCATGGCTCGACGTTACGCCCGCCCCCGCCGGCGCGCCATGCGCTGGATCAATTTGCCAGGGCCGCCGCCTCGTAGGCGAACAGGGTCGAGCGGTCATCGTCGGGCATGAACCAGGCCCTGACACCGGTGGCGACAGTCTCCACGAAGACCGGGTTCTGAGTCATGGCCCGCCCGGAGGGCGACCAGAGCGCGACCGGCGCCTGCCAGACTGGCCGATAGTCGCGCAGGTCGAGGATCTCCAGCCCGCCCAGGGACAGGCTCCCGCCCTTGGGCGAGCGGTAGTCCGCCAGGCCCGCGCACAGCATCCGGCGGTCGCCCAGATAGCGGCAACCCTGGTAGTCGATGTAGCTGGACGGGTTGCGCACCACCTTGGGCGCCGAGGCCCTGCCGCCGGGCTTCAGCTTCCAGGCATAAAACCGCCGCCCGCCCCAGGAGACGCCGTGCAAGGTTCGGGTCTTGGGATCATAGGCCACCGCCCCGATATGGTCGGCGACCCGCAGCACCTCTGTAGCCTTCAGGGCGCCCGGGTCGACGCGGTAGACGATGGTCGCGCTGTCGGGCCGGTACTCCGCCACGCTGACCCAGATATTCTGCCCGTCGAAGTCGATACCGCCGGGGTGATAGGCGTCCCCCTCCCCCAGCACCAGATCCCCCAGCAGCGCGCCGTCCGCCGACATGCGGAACAGATGCCCGACCCCCGCGCCCGGACTGCGGCCCCCCGGCCCCCCGGCGCGGCGCGCCGGGTATTGTTTGATCTCCACGGAGGAGACGAAGAATTCCGAGCCGATCTTGACCATCCCCTGCGGGTGGAAGGTGGCAAAAGCCACGGGGATCAAGGCCGTCTGGGTCCAGGCCGTGGACCGGTCGATCTGGATCAGCCGGTCAGCCAAGCTGGGCGCGGCAAGCACTGGCCCGCCGAGCAAGCTGGCCGCGGCGGCGAGCAGCAGGGCGAGGCGCCGCAGACACCCGGGCCTCACCGACGGCGCCTGCGCAACCGCCAGCCGATGATCCCGGCGCCCAGCAAGATCACGCCCGAGCCGACGGCCAGGACCAACAGGGTCTGTTTGACCTCCATCAGCACCATCAGGTTGTCCACCTTGCCGGTGCGCCAGAACACCCATTCGCCAGCGAGCCGGGTCGCTAGCAGGTCGTCTCCGGTCTCCAGCACCACGATACCGTCCCCGCTGGCCGGATCGAACCGCGCCGCGGTGTTGATGGCCGGGAAGTTGTTGCCATCGTGACCGACGATGAAGTCGCCGACGCCGTTGGGCGCGTAGAGCACCAGGCCCAGGCCCCAGATGTCGGCGCCGTACTGCGCGGCGTGCGGGCGACGCATCTCCGCCAAGGTTCCGGGCTTGAGGACGCCTCGGCCCGCCGGGGCGCCGTCGGGGCCTTGCCGCTGGGCGGCGATGAGACGGGTGAGGTCGGCGGCGGAGGTATAGAGCGATGCCGCGCTCGTCGCCGTGAATCGATAGTGGATCGCCTTCTTGCCGCCGGGCCCATAGATTTCCGCGACATTGGCGGGCCACGGCGGCGACAGCACATAGGTGGACCGGGTCATGCCCAGCGGGTCCAGGACCGCGTGGCGCATATAGGCCGCGAAGGGCTCGCCGGTGACGTCCTCGATCAGCAACTGCATCAGGGCGTAGCCGCCGCCGGAATATTTCCATGCGGCGCCAGGTTGCTGGCCCACCTTCACCTCACCTTTAGCGCCGGGCGAGGCGTCGACGGCGCGGCTCAGAGACGAGACCAGGGGCTGGACCGGCTTGCCGGGCTCGAACCCCATATAGCCGAGGCCGTCGGTCAGGCCGGCCGTATGGCTCAGCACCCGCCGCACCGTGACCTCACGGTTGTCGAACGCGCTGGCCGGCAGCTTCCAGCGCTTGAGATAGGTGTCCACCGGCGCGTCGAGATCAATGCGGCCGGCGTCCACCAGGGTCATCACTCCCAGGGCGGTGATCCACTTGCTGAGCGAGGCCACCTGAAACAGGGTGTCGCGATCCACCTGCGCGCCGGCCGAGGCGAAGCGCTCATGCACAGGCCGCCCCCCCTCGATCAGGGACAGGGCCAGGTTGCCGGTGGACTCCCGCGCGATCATCTGGTCGGCGGCCGCGGCGAAGGCGCGCGTGTCGCCTCGCGCCGCCAGCGGCTGGCGCCACCAACCCTCCAGAGTCCCGGCCACGAAGACCGCGGTCCAGACCGCCAGCACCAGGACCGTGGCGGCCCCGAGCAGGATCCAACGGCGCATCGGCTCAATCTCCCCAACCCAGACCGAAGTTACCCGACTTGCCGCGCGGCGTCAGGCGCCCAGTTGGGACGCCTGGCCCAGGGCGTTCGTCAGGCGGTCGAGCACGGCGTCGATCTCGCCCGGCGTCGTGCTTCGGCCGAGACTGAAGCGGATGGCCCCCATCCCGACCTCGGGCGGCACGCCCATGGCCCGGAGCGTCGGGGACAGCTCCACCATGCCCGCGTGGCAGGCCGAGCCGGTGGACGCGGCCACCTCCGGAATGAGCGCGAGGATCTCAGCGCCGACCCGGCCCACGAAGCCGACGTTCAGCGTGTTGGGCAGCCGATGCTCCGGGTGGCCGTTCAGCGCCACGCGGGTCCCGAACCGGGTCTGCAAACCCGACCACAAGGCGTCCCGCAGCTCCTGGACGCGGCGCATCGGCGCCAGGTCGGCCGCTAGCGCGCAGGCTTCGCCGAGCGCCGCCGCCAGCAACGCGCTCTCGGTCCCGGCGCGGCGACCGGCTTCATGGCCGGCGCCGTGGATCAAGGGCTCCATCGCCACACCGCGCCGGACATAGAGCGCCCCGACCCCCTTGGGCGCGTAGAGCTTGTGGCCGGCGATGGTCAGCAGGTCGACGCCGAGCTGGTCCGTCGCCACCTTGCCGACCGACTGGGCGGCATCGGTATGGAAGAGCACCCCACGGTCCCGCGCGATCCTGGCGCAGGCCGCGATGGGCTGCAGGGTCCCGGTCTCATTGTTGGCGTGCATGAGGGTGACCAGGATGGTGCGCGGCGTGATCGCCCCGGCGAGATCATCTGGATCGACCCGGCCCTGGCGATCCACCGGAAGGTAGGTCACCTGGCCGCCCAACCGCTCCAGGAAGGCGCAGACCTCAAGAACGGCCGGGTGCTCCGCGGCGCTGGTGATGATGTGCTCGCCCCGATCCCGGTTGGCGAAGAACACGCCCTTGAGGGCCAGGTTGTTGGCCTCGCTCCCGCCGCTGGTGAAGACGATCTCGTCGGGCTCGGCCCCCAGCAGATTGGAGACCTGGGCGCGGGCCCGTTCGACGGCGTCGCGCGCCGGCTGCCCGGCCCAATGGGCGCTGGACGGGTTGCCGTAGGCGGTGTCCAGCAGCGGCCGCATGACCGCCGAGACCCGGGGATCGACAGGGGTGCTGGCGTTGAAGTCGAGATAGATGCGGTCCATGCCGGGAGGCCTCATGCGGGTCCGCTGACGACACGGATCTCCGGGGGGCCCCGCAGGAGACGGCCCACCACCCGCGACGCCGGGAAACCCTGGGCGGACAGCTTGGCCAGCAGCCCGTCGGCCTCGGCGGCCGCCACCGCGATGAGCAGGCCGCCACTGGTCTGCGGATCGCACAGGAGATCCTTGCGCCAGGCGGCCAGGCCCGCCGGCAGGGCGACCGAAGCGCCGTAGCTGGCCCAGTTTCGCACCGCCGCGCCCGTGCGAACGTCGGCCATCGCCAGAGCTTCCACGCCCTCCAGCACGGCCGGCCCGTCGGCGAAGATCTCGGCGGTCAGATCGGCGCCCCGGCACAGTTCAAGGGCATGACCGAGCAGCCCGAAGCCGGTGACGTCGGTCACCGCGTGGACGCCGGGCTGGTCGGCCAGGGTGGCGCCCACGGTGTTGAGCTGAGTGGTCGTGGCGATGAGGGCGGCGTAGCCCTGCGGCGTCAGACGCTCCTGCTTGAAGGCGGCGCTGAGCACACCCACGCCCAGCGCCTTGGTCAGGATCAGGACATCGCCGTCGCGCGCCGTGCGGTTGGTGAGGACCCGATCAGGATGCACCAGGCCGAGGGCCACCAGCCCGTAGATCGGCTCGACGCTGTCGATGGAATGGCCGCCCGCCACGGGCACGCCGGCCGCCGCACAGACCGAGGCGCCACCGGCCAGGATCGATCCGATGGTGGCCGGCGACAGCTTGTCGATGGGCATGCCGACGATCGCCAGCGCGAAGATCGGGGTCGCGCCCATGGCGTAGACGTCCGAGAGCGCATTGGTCGCCGCGATGCGGCCGAAGTCGAAGGGGTCGTCGACCACCGGCATGAAGAAGTCGGTGGTGGCCACCAGGGCCTGGCTGTCGTTCAGCCGCCAGACGGCGGCGTCGTCCGAGGTCTCGGTCCCGACCATCAGGTTCGGAAAGGCCTGGGCGGCGGGCATCTGGGCGAGAATCTCGCGGAGCACGGCGGGGGCGATCTTGCAGCCGCAGCCGCCGCCGTGCGCGAGCGAGGTCAATCGAACGGGGTCTGGCATCTGGTCTCCGCACGCGCCATCAAGGGAACAAGCGGGTACTTAGCATCGTCTCCGCAGCCAACCCCATGACGATCAGACAGATGATGAAGGCACTTGCCTAGATGCAGCCGATCCAGATGGTTCAGACGGCCGACGCGGACACCACCGCCGCCTTCGACGTGATCATCGACGTGCGCAGCCCCGGCGAGTTCGCCGAGGATCACATGCCGCGCGCCCGCAACCTGCCGGTTCTGGACGACGCACAGCGCGCCGAGGTGGGCACGATCTATGTCCAGGAATCGCGGTTCCGCGCCAACCGCCTCGGCGCGGCCTATGTCGCCGAGAACATCGCCCACCACCTGCGCACGGCGATGGCGGACTGGTCTCCCACCACCCGCCCGCTGATCTACTGCTGGCGAGGCGGCAACCGCTCCAACGCCATGGCGACGATCCTGCAAAGGGTGGGATGGCCCACAGCCGTGCTGCACGGCGGCTATCGCACCTACCGGCGGCAAGTGCAGGACGAGCTCTATGAACAGACCTGTCCCGTGCGGTTCGTGCTGCTCGACGGGGACACTGGCTCGGCCAAGACCGAAATCCTCGCCCGGCTCGCCGAGCGCGGTCTTCAGATGCTCGACCTTGAGGACCTGGCCGGCCATCGCGGCTCGCTGTTCGGGGGGTTGGCGGGCCGCCAGCAGCCCAGCCAGAAGATGTTTGAATCCCGGCTGCTCACCGCGCTGAAGGCCTTCGATCCGTCACGCCCCGTCGTCGTGGAGGCGGAGTCCAGCAAGATTGGTGATCGCATGACGCCGCCGGCGGTCTGGCGCGCCATGCAGGCGGCCCCGCGGATCGAGATCGTGGCGCCGCGCGCCGCGCGGGCCAGATACCTGGTCAGCGCCTATGCCGACATCATCGCCGACACCGAGCGCCTGGAGGCGGCCTTCGCCCGTCTGCCGATCCCGCCGTCACCGGCCCGGCTGGAGGCCTGGCGTGGGTTGATCGGCGCGGGCGATTTCGAAACCCTGGCGTCCGCCCTGATGGAGCTTCACTACGATCCCGCCTATGCGCGCGGGCGCCGCAAGGATGGACGCCCGGCCCTCGCGCAGATCGCGGCGGACGCCCTGGACGAGGCCAACCAGTCCGCCATCGCCGACCGGGTGGCGGGCCTCGTCTCGGGTCTGTGAGATCAGCCCCACGCCGCAGGCTGGAACAGCTCGACGAGGTTGTCCGAAGGATCTTCCGCCAGGATTTGCGAGCCTCCAGGCCCGGTGAGAATCTCATTGCGGAACGTCACGCCCTGCCCGCGCAGGCGTTCGACCTCGGCCGCCAGATCCTCGAACAGAAACTGGATACGGTTCCAACCACCGGGCGCAGGCTGGCGCCCGTCGGGCATCGGCCGCGCCGCGGAACTGCCGGCGCCGCTCAGCAGCAGTCGGAGGGGGCCACGCTCCACCGCCGCGAAGGCCGGCGAGGCGTTGGGGAGACGGCTGAAGCCGAAGTGGTTGACGTACCAGTCGGTCGATTTCTGAACGTCACTGACGATATAGCGCACAATCACTGTGGTGTCGGTCATGGTCTTCCTCCTGAGGTTATGGGGAGAGGGTGCGTCGAAGCAGGCTCTGCAGCGCCGCCTGCATGGCCATCCGCTCCACGCCCGCTGCGACCGCGTCGGCGGCCTCGTGGATGGAGGCGTACAGCAGGCGGGCCGTGGGCTCGGGATCGACCGGCCCGAAGGCCTCGGCCTCCTGACCCGCGCGGATCACCGCCGTCAGCCGATGAATGGCATGGTCGGCCAAGGGCCGGCGTTCGGCGAAATCGGAGTGGAACACCGCCTCGCCGATCCCCCGGCGCGACAGGGTGAACTCGATGAAGGCCAGGGCCTGAGACTCGACGAGTTCTGGCCAGTCCACCGGCCCGTCGACCTCGGTAGGCAGCGGATTGACCGTGTCGAATTCCGACACGATCCGTGTACGGATCGTGGCCAGCAGATCGTCCAGGGTCGGGAAGTAGAGGAAGAAGGTGCCCTTCGCGACGCCGGCCTCGCGGACCACGTCCTCCACCCGCACCCGCGCGCCGCCCGCCTGCAGGAGGCGCTCGGCAGCCTCGACGATTTCCAGTTTCCGCGCCTCTGGCTTGAGACGGCGACGCAACGGCTTGCCCATCAACTCCACCTAATGACCATAGGTCATTAATTACTGACCAACGGTCATTGTCAAGCGGGAATGGCCCGCCAGCTCAGGCTTGATCGACTAGAACAAAACATGTACATCTTTGTGCTGTGTCAGATGTACGCCCTCCCAACGCGGCCACAGATCCGAGCTTCTTCGACGGCCGACTGATGATCGATATCCTGGCTTGGGATTGGACCCTGCACGTTGCGACGAACCAGGCGGTGACTCGGTCGAAGGCGCGATCCCTAGCCTTGGACTATGGCCGCGACTTCAACCTCCACGGCCGCGTACGCGCGCCCCGCGAGCACCGCGGCAAGGACATCAAGGTGACCCTGTCGCCGTTTGGCCCGAACGTCCGGTTCGGGCGAGGGGGCCAGCAGCACGTGGGCGAACTTACGGCGCGTCCAGAGGGTTCCGACTTCGATTTTGAGGCGACGCTGATATTGCCCGCGGCGGCGATCGCAACCACGGCCACGTCTTTGGCGTCGAGGTGGAAGCACATCCAGATCAAGACGGACGGCGCGAAGGTTTCTGCCTACTTCTTCGATGCTGGCATTCACCCAAACCTGGAAGCCTGGGCGAATGCTGACTGACGCCCGCCAAGATTTTCTGATCGAGTTGCGTGGCGTTGACGGCGGGCTCGGCCTCATGCCTTGCCCGCCATCGGTCCCAAAGGCGCACCGTTTTCAAGGCGGCCTGATCTACGCTCGTATGATCGAGATCGAGGGACGTGTGCTTGCGCCGGAAGGCTTGGCCGACCGCCGGATGCGCATCTGGGTAGACCAACTGGAGAGCTGGCACTTCAGTCGAAGTGAGCCGCTCCACATCGGCGACATATATGATCGGGCGGGAGAGCTTCCCGGCGCTGGCCTGGAGGCCACGCTCTACATTCCCAAGGATGCGTGGCTCACCGCCACGATTTGCCTGAGCACGGTCTGGCGGCGCCTCAGGTTGACGGGAGCCAATGGCGACGGCCGAAGCATGAGGCTCGTCGATTTCTCATTCTCATCAGGCGACCCGACGCCTGCCTAGAGGCCGGCAATGCGTGGCGGAGAGGGTGGGATTCGAACCCACGGTACCGGTAAAGGTACGCCGCATTTCGAGTGCGGTGCTTTCGACCACTCAGCCACCTCTCCGGAGCCGTCTGGAGGCTCCCGTGAGGGGGCCCGCCGAGCGAGGGCGGAACCTACTCATACGGCCCCGGCGGCGCAAGCCCGCGTAAGCGCGACTTTTCAGTCCTCTGCGGGGAGGACCACGACGCCGTCCTCGTCGGCATGCAGCACGTCGCCGGGCAGGAAGACCACGCCGCCGAAGGCCACCGGCGTATCGACCACGCCGTCGCCGCGCTTGACGCTGCGGATCGGCACCGAGCCCAGGGCCTTGATGCCGATATCCAGGGTCGCCAGGATCGGGGTGTCACGCACGGCGCCGTAGACGAGGATGCCGGCCCAGCCGTTCTTCACCCCATCGGCCGCGAGCACGTCCCCCACCAGGGCCTTGGCCAACGAGCCGCCGCCATCCACCACCAGGACGCAGCCCTCGCCGGGTTCGGCGAGCGTCGCCTTCACCAGGGAATTGTCCTCCCGGCAGCGGACGGTGCGGATGGGGCCGGAGAAGGCCTTGCGGCCGCCGTAGTCGCGGAACTGGACGAGGCAGACCTCGACCTCGTCCTCATGGTCGTCGCAGAGGTCGGCGACGCTCTTGGCGGGCTTCTGGGCGGGATTGTTCATGCGGTCAGCGCCACGCCTTTGTACTCGTCGCGCAGTTCGCGTTTCAGCACCTTGCCGATGTGGCTGCGGGGCAGGCTGTCCACCAGCAGCAGGTCGGCCAGGCGCTGGGTCTTGCCCAGCCGGCCGTTGACCCAGGCCTTCAGCGCCTCGGCGGTGACCTTGGCGCCGGGCTTCAGAGCGATGAAGCCGACCGGGGTCTCGCCCCACTTGTCGGAATTGACCCCCACCACGGCGGCCTCCAGCACGTCCGGGTGCTGGATGATCTCGGCCTCCAGGTCGGAGGGATAGATGTTGAAGCCGCCGGAGATGATCATGTCCTTCTTGCGGTCCATGAGCGTCAGGAAGCCGTCGGCGTCGAACACGCCGACGTCGCCGGTGCGGATGTAGCGAAGGCCTTCAGGGCTGTACCACTCGGCCTCCGAGGTCTTACCCGGCTGGTTGTGGTAGCCGACCATCATAGCGCCCGAGCGGCCCACCACCTCGCCGATCTTGCCCTGTGGCACCTCCTTGAGGTCCTCGTCGATCAGCCGGATGTCGTGGCCCGGCAGGGGCCGGCCGACGGTGTGCAGCTTGTCGGGGAACTCATGGGCCGCCAGGCCGCAGGAGCCGCCGCCCTCGGTCATGCCGTAATATTCGATCAGGCCGCCGGGCCAGCGCTTCAGCACGTCGGCCTTCAGGGCCGCGGCGAAGGGCGCGCTGGTGGAGAACTTCATCACGTAGCTGGAGAGATCATAGCTGTCGAAGTCCGGCCGCTCCATCAGCCGGCGGTACTGCACCGGCACCAGCATGGCGTGGGTGGCGCGGTGCTGCTGGCTGAGCTTCAGGAACTGCTCGGCGTCGAACTTGGGCATCAGCACCGCCGTGCCGCCATTGGAGATCGTGGGCAGGTAGGAGACCAGGGTGGTGTTCGAATAGAGCGGGGTGGAGATCATGGTCACCGCGTCCTCGCGGTAGACGCCGCGCCGGATCTGGCCCCAGCGCATCTGATGCGGCTGGACGATGCCCTTGGGCGTGCCGGTGGTGCCCGACGAATAGATGATGTTGAAGGCCTGCTGCGGGGTGACGGTCACCGGCTTGGGCTTGGCGCCCTCAGGCGCCAGCCATTGCGTCAGGGGGATACCGGCGTCAGAGCCGTCCAGGGCGACCCGCTGGGCGGTGATCTGGTCGGCGACGCCGGCGAGCGCGTCGGACACGCCCTTGTCGAGGAAGAAGACCTTGGCCCCGCAGTCCTTGAGCATCCCCACCAAGCCTTCGGGGGTGGAGGACGGGGCCAGGGGCGCGACGGCGGCGCCGGCCCGCAGGATGCCGAAGAAGGTCGCGCCATATTCCACCGAGCTGGTGGCGCAGACCGCGGCGACGCCCGCGTTCTCCACGCCTTCGCGCTGCAGAGCAGCCGCCATGCGGTCCATGAAAGCGTCCAGCTGGCCGTAGGTCATGGTGGACTTGGCGTCCACCAGGGCGGGCTTGTCCGGGCGCTCCTTGGCCTGCTCGCCGATCACCTCGGCCAGCGTCCCGAAATCCTGACTCAGCATCTGTTCGACGGACATCGACGGCTCCCTACCCAATGCTCAAATTTTATCGCGTCGTCATAGCCACTCGGCTCGGGCTCCGCCAACCGAATATGGCGCTTGCCGAAACGATCTTCCGCGAGGGAAACTGATCGCGACCCCGCAGCATAGGCAGGGCCCATACCTCTTCATGCGGCGCCCGAAATTCAATCGGGCCGAATTCATTTGGGACGACACATAATTATGGCCGACGAGATGATTTCCCTCGGCGCGAAGCTCAAGGCCTTCGCGCAATCCCAGCCCGACGCGCCCGCGGTGACCTGCGGCGACACCACGCTGTCCTATGGCGAGTTCCACAGGCTGACCAACCGCGCCGCCCGCGGCCTGCTGGCCTATGGCGTGAAGCACGGCGACCTGGTGACCCTGGGCCTGCCCAACTCCACGGACTTCGCCGTCGCCTGCTGGGCCATGTGGAAGATCGGCGCGACGCCGCAGCCGGTGGCCTTCCGCCTGCCGCAGGCTGAGTTGGAGGCCATCATGGAGCTGGCTCAAACGCCGGTGGTGATCGCCGAGTTCGACGCCAAGATCGACCGCCCGCTGCTGAAGGTCGCCGACCTGCTGGCCAAGAGCGACGACGGCAGCGACCTGCCCGACGCCACCTCGCCGATCTCGAAGGCGCCCACCTCCGGCGGCTCCACCGGCCGGCCCAAGCTGATCCTGGCCGGCCAGCCTGGCGTGACGACCAAGGAGACGCCGGCGGTCGGCGGCTGGCAACTGACGTCTGCGTCCATCGCCGTCCTGCCCGCGCCGCTCTATCACAACGCCGGCTTTGGCATGATGATGAGCGTGCTGAACCTGGGCGCGCACCTGATCGTCCTGCCGCGCTTCGATCCCGAAGGCACGCTGGCGGAGATCGAGAAGCGCAAAGCCACCTGGATCTACATGGTCCCCACCATGATGAACCGCATCTGGCACCTGCCCGAGGAGGTCCGCACCAAGTACGACCTGTCGTCCCTGAAGACCCTTTGGCACCTGGCGGCGCCCTGCCCACCCTGGCTGAAGGAGGCCTTCATTCACTGGCTGGGCGGCGAGGTGATCCAGGAGCTCTATGCCGGCACCGAGGCCCAGGCCTCCACCGTGATCTCCGGGACCGAATGGCTGGAGCACCGGGGCTCGGTGGGTAAGGTCCGCATGGGCGAGATGGTCGCCTTCGACGATAATGGTGAGAAGCTGCCGCCTCGCGAGATCGGCGAGATCTACATGCGCCGCCCCGAGGGCATGGCGCCCAGCTACCAGTATCGCGGGGCGACGGCCAAGGTGCTGCCGGGCGGCTGGGAGAGCCTGGGAGACATCGGCTGGTTCGACGAGGACGGCTATCTCTACCTGGCCGACCGCCGCACCGACATGATCCTGGTGGGGGGTTCCAACGTCTATCCCGCCGAGATCGAGGCGGCCCTGGAGGAGCATGACAGCGTCCAGTCCGTCGCCGTCATCGGCATCCCCGACGACGACCTGGGCGCCAAGATCCACGCCATCGTCCAGACCCGAGGCGTCGGCGACGAGGCTGCGCTTCGCGAATACCTGAAGACCAAGCTGGTGACCTACAAGCAGCCGCGCACCTACGAGTTCGTGGATGAGCCGCTGCGCGACGACGCCGGCAAGGTGCGCCGCACCGCCCTGCGCGACGCCCGCATCGCCAAGCTGAAGGAAGGCCAGCCGGCCTAGCTCGAGCTGTCATCCCGGAAAACGCGCAGCGCTTGTCCGGGACCCAGACGCACCGGTCTTGCCGGAGAGATCGGTGTCTATTGGTCCCGCACTTCCGCGCCTTAGGCGCTGCATGCGGGATGACACTCGGGGTGGGCCGGGCTAAGCCAACCGCCATTCATTAAGAGACGAATTTGAGGAAGGGGATCGATGAGTATTAAGGGCAAGGCCTACATCATGGGGGCCTATGAGCACCCCACCCGGGACGCTCCCGACAAGTCGACGCCGCAGCTGCACGCCGAGTGCGCCAAGGGCGCCCTGGCCGACGCGGGCCTCACCAAGGACGACATCGACGGCTACTTCTGCGCCGGCGACGCCCCCGGCTTCGGGGCCATGTCCATGGTCGATTACATGGGCCTGAAGAACGTCCGTCATATGGACTCCACCGAGACCGGCGGCTCGTCCTACCTGCTGCATGTCGGCCACGCGGCCCAGGCAATCGCGGCGGGCAAGTGCACCGTGGCGCTGATCACGCTGGCCGGCCGTCCGCGCCAGAACAAGTTCTTCCCCGGCGGCGGCGGGCGTCCCGGCCAGTTGACCGACGGTCCGCCCGAGGCCGGTTTCGAGAACATCTACGGCGGCTCGACCCACAACACCTACGGCATGTGCGCCATGCGTCACATGTATGAGTACGGCACCACCAGCGAGCAGCTCGCCTGGATCAAGGTCGCCGCCAGCCACCACGCCCAGTACAACGAGCACGCCTTCCTGAAGGACGTGGTCACCGTCGAGCAGGTGGTGAACTCCCGGATGATCTCCGACCCGCTGCACCTGCTGGACTGCTGCGTCGTCACCGACGGCGGCGGCGCCCTGATCGTCACTAGCCCGGAAGTCGCCCGCAGCCTGAAGCGGCCCCTGGTGAAGGTGATCGGCGCCGGCGAGGCCCCCAAGGGTCCGCGCGGCGGCAAGGACCTGGACCTCACCCACTCCGGCGCCCTGTGGTCGGGGCCTATCGCCTTCGAGGAGGCGGGCGTCACCCCTCAGGACATGAAGTACGCCTCGATCTACGACAGCTTCACCATCACGGTGCTGATGCAGCTTGAGGACCTCGGCTTCTGCAAGAAGGGCGAGGGCGGAAAGTTCGTCTCCGACGGCAACCTGATCTCCGGCGTCGGCAAGCTGCCCTTCAACACCGACGGCGGCGGCCTCTGCAACAACCACCCCACCAACCGGGGCGGCATCACCAAGGTGATCGAGGCGGTGCGTCAGCTGCGCGGCGAGGCCCACCCCAAGGTCCAGGTCCCCAACTGCGACCTGGCGCTGGCCCACGGCACGGGCGGATCGCTGGGCACCCGCCACGGCGCGGGCACCGTCATCATGGAACGGGAGGCTTAAGATGAGCGACGTTCAAGACAAGCCGGCCGAGGGCCGCAAGATCCCGGCCCCGGCCGTGACCATCGAGAGCAAGCCCTTCTGGGACGCTGCCGAACAGGGCAAGTTCCTGATCAAGCGCTGCAACGCCTGCAACGAGCCGCACTGGTATCCGCGCGCGCTTTGCCCCTTCTGTTTCTCCGACGACACCGTCTGGGAAGAGAGCCCGGGCGAAGGGGTGATCTACACCTACTCCACCATGCACCGCTCGCCGACCGGCCCCTACGCCATCGGCTACGTCACCCTCAACGAGGGCCCGGCGGTGCTGACCAACTTCGTGGACTGCGACCTCTCCAAGCTGGCCATCGGTCAGAAGGTGAAGGTGAAGTTCCAGGCCACCGAGGGTGGCCCGCCCGTCCCGGTGTTCTCGCCGGTCTAACCTGTCGCCTCGCGACCGAGCCGCTGGACCAGCGGCTCGGCTTCGCGGGGATGACGCAGGCGCGCGACACGTAAGTGCGCCAGGCGCGGGTTGGCGAAGGCCTCCTCGTAGCGCGCCCGCCGGGTGTGGAAGGTGCGCCAGGCCCAAAGCACCGGATGGTCGGGATCGCGCCACTGGGCGAAGGTCTCGCGATTGCTGGTCCCAGGCCACAGTTCCTGCTGCGTCCAGGCCCGCCGGAACGAGCGGGTGATGACCCGCCACATGATCACCGGCCGTTCGTAGTCCAGCCAGACGACATGGGTGGCGCGCGTCAGGATGACCGGCAGAACCGCGCTGTAATTGCCGTCGGTGATCCAGGCCTCGGCGGCGACCGCGGCGGCTACCTCCTCCTTGAAGGCTTTCGGATCGTCCGCGCTCAGCGCCTTCCAGCCGGGCCGCCAGTTGATCGCGTCCAGCTCGATGGCGGGCAGGCCCAGGACGGCGCCCAGGCGCTTGGCCAGGGTCGACTTACCCGAGCCGGAACTACCGACCACCGCGATCCGCATCAGGCGTCCTTGAGCATCTCGGCGGTGACTTCGGCGGTGTCCTCGCCCAGGCGCGGGGCGTGGCGGCGGATGTTGGACGGCGAGCCGGTGAACTTCACGGGCGGCTTCATGGCGTTGTAGGGCCCGGCGTGCGGGTGGTCATAGCGCTCGAAGAAGCCCACGGCCTTGAGGTGCGGATCGTCGGGCAGGTCGTCCAGGCGCGCGGTCTTCACAATGGGGATCGACAGGGGTTTCAGCAGATCCAGCCACTCCTGGGTGGTCTTGGTCTGGGTGACCTCGCCCACTAGGCCGTACAGCTCGCCGATGTGCTTGGCGCGGGTGGCATAGTCGGAAAAGCGTTCGTCCTTGCCGAAGGTCTCGGCCATGCCGGCGGCGGCGAAGAACTGGTCCCACTGCTTGTCCGTATAGGGCAGCAGGCCGATGTAGCCGTCCTTGGTCTGGTAAGGCTTGCGGTTCGGATTGGCCACCCGCTGATAGGCCCATTGGCCGGTGGGCGGCTCGAAGGTGTGGTCATAGAGGTGCTCCACCAGGGTGAAGCTGGTGACGCATTCCAGCATCGGCACCTCGATGAACTGGCCCTGGCCGGTGCGTTCCTTATGCAGCAGGCCGGCCGTGATCGCCTGACACATGAACAGGCCCGAGACCTTGTCGGCCACCAGGGTCGGCAGGATGCGCGGGGTCGGATTCCCATCGGTGCGGGGCAGCAGGTCGGCCAGGCCCGAGGCCGACTGGATCAGGTCATCATAGGCCGGCTCCCCGGCATAGGGGCCATCCGAGCCGTAGCCCGAGGCGTGGACATAGACGACGTCGGGGCGCAGGGCCTTCACATCCTCATAGGCCAGGCCCAGGCGCTTGAGCCCCTCATAGCGCACCGAGACGGCGAAGACGTCGCAGCTCTTGATCAGGGCTTCCAGCAAAGGCCGGGAGGCCGGGTCGCGCATGTCCATCAGGACCGAGCGTTTGTTGCGGTTGATGGTCAGGAAGATGGGTCCCAGATCGCGCGACGCCCCCTCCGGCACGTGGCCGGCCCAGCGCATGATGTCACCGCCGTCGCCGCGCCCGGAGCCGGGGTCCTCCAGCTTGATGACCTCCGCCCCCTGGTCGCCCAGCATCTGAGTCGCGTAGGCGCCGAACACCACGCTGGTGAGGTCGAGAATGCGGATGCCCGCCAGCGGTCCGGTGGCCTTGTCCGCCAACTTCATGGTCTCGGTCACGTCGCGTCCCTCCCGGTCGTCTCTTGGTCCTGGAAGATCATTGAAGCCGGGGCGGACGCAAGGGGTCACGCGGGGGCGCCGGGCCAAGGAATTTTCAAGCGGCGCTTGCCGTCCGGCGCGGCAACCCGACTAATTCGAGCCAAGGCCGGATCAACAGGCATTGAGGGCGGACCATGGACTTCGAACTTTCCGAAGAGCACCGGATGCTCAAGGACCTGGCGCAGAAGTTCGTCCGCGACGAGCTGATGCCCCTGGAGAGCGCAGTCCTGGAGCGCGAGGCGCAGGGCAAGGGGGTCGGCCTGACCACCGAAGAACGCGAGAAGATCGACGTGGTCTCCAAGCGCCTGGGTCTGTGGGGCCTAGACGCGCCCGAGGACGTCGGTGGCTCGGACCTGCCGCAGGTGGCCCTGGTGGCGGTGAACGAGGCCCTGGGCTCGACGGTCACCCCCTACACGCTGCCGCCGGACAGCCCGAACCTGCGGATGCTGATGGCCACGGTGACCGAGCGCCAGCGCGAGGCCTATCTCGCCCCCTATGTGCGCGGCCAGACCATCAGCGCCATCGGCATCTCCGAGCCGGGCGCCGGCGCCGATCCCGCCGGCATGATCACCAAGGCCGTCCGTGACGGCGACGACTGGATCATCGACGGAAGAAAGATCTGGACGAGCCGGGCCGCCGAGGCCGACTTCACCATCGTCATGGCGGTGACCGACAAGGAGAAGGGCGCGCGGGGTGGGATGAGCGCCTTCCTCGTCGATGGCGACAATCCGGGCTTCAAGGTGCTGCGCAAGATCCCGATGATCGGCGGGGCCATGACCTATGAGGTGGCCCTGGAGGATTGCCGGGTGCCGGGCTGGAAGCTGCTGGGGACCGAGGGCCAGGGGTTCGCCCCCATGCAGGTGCGGCTGGGAACGCGGCGGATGGAGATGGCCGCCTGGTGCATCGGCCTGGCGCAGCGGGCCCTGGACATGATGTGCGAGTACGCGCCGCAGCGGGTGACCTTCGGCCAGCCACTCTCGGACCGCCAGGCGGTGCAGTGGTGGGCGGCCGACGCGGCCATCAAGATTCACGCCGCCCGGCTGATGACCTATGACTGCGCCGCCAAGCTCGACCAGGGCCGCGACGTGCGAAGTGAGATCTCCATGGTCAAGGTGTTCGCCACAGAGATGGCCTGGGAGGTCATCGACAACGCCATGCAATGCTTTGGCGCAATGGGCATGACCAAGGAAATGCCCTTGCAGCTGATGGCATCGCTGGTACGCAACATGCGGATCTATGACGGCCCCTCCGAAGTCCACCGCATGGTGGTCGCCCGCAACCTGATGGGAACCAGACGATGAGCAGCTATGACCACCTGAAGCTCACCCATGATGGCCACGTGGCGACCGTGGAAATCGACCGACCGCCCTTCAACCACGTCTCCGTGGAGCTGATGAAGGACCTCGCCGATGCGCTCGAGACCCTCGACGGCGACGGCAAGACCCGCGCGGTTGTCCTTTGCTCGGCAGGCAAGGCCTTCTGCGCCGGCGCCGACCTGGTGGCCAGCGATGGGATAGCGGGATCAGGCATGGGCGGCATCGGCAGCCTCTATGACCAGGCCGTGCGGCTCTATGCCATCGAGACCCCGATCGTGGTGGCCGTGCAGGGCGCGGCGGTGGGGGCTGGCCTGGGCCTGGCCCTGGTCGGCGACTTCCGCGTGGCGGCGCCCGAGGCGCGGTTCACCGCCAACTTCGTCAAGCTGGGCTTCCATCCGGGCTTTGGCCTGACCCACACCCTGCCCCGCCTGATCGGCCAGCACCGCGCCAACTTGATGTTCCTGACCGGCCGGCGGGTGAAGGCCGAGGACGCGCTCGCCTGGGGCCTGGTGGATGAGATCGCACCGCTCTCTGACCTGCGCGCCGCCGCCGGCCGGCTAGCCCAGGAGATCGCCGAGAACGCGCCCCTGGCCGTGGTCGCCACCCGCAAGACCCTGCGCGGCGACCTCGCCGCCGCGGTCCGCGCCCAGACCATGCACGAGCACGATCAACAGACCATCCTGCGGGCCACCGACGACTATGCCGAGGGTGTGAAGGCGGTGTCCGAGCGCCGGGTCGGCAATTTCACCGGCCACTGAAGCGATGGCCCACCCGCTGGACCGGCCGGTCTGGAGCACGCTGAGCACCCGCCAGCGTGCCCTGGCCCTCGGCGACGAGCGGGCCCTGCGGTTCGACCCGCGCTACAATGTGTTCGGCGCGGCGGCCGACGAGTCGCCCGACAGCCTCGCGGCCCTCGCCGAGCTGATCCCGGCGGACGGCGTCCTCTGGGTGGTGGAGGCGGAGCCCTTCACCCCGCCGCCGGGCGTCACGGTGTTGAAAGCCGCCGTCTGCGCCCAGATGGTGGCCGAGCGTCCCAAGCCGGGCCACCCGGACTTCGGCTTCGACGACCTTACCGAAGCCGATGCGCCGCAGATGTTGGCGCTTGCGACGCTGACGGAGCCGGGGCCGTTCTTGGAGGCCACCCACCGCCTGGGCGCCTTCGTGGGGATCAAGCAGGACGGGCGGCTGGTGGCGATGGCCGGTCAGCGGATGCGGCCGGAGGGCTATACCGAGGTCAGCGGGGTCTGCACCCATCCCGATCATCGCGGGCGGGGCCATGCCCGGCGGCTGATGCAGGTGGTGGCGGCGCGGATCGTGGCCCGCGGCGAGACCCCGTTCCTGCATTCCTACGCCAGCAACTTGGGCGCGATCAGCCTCTACGAGTCGCTGGGATTCGTGATCCGCCGCGAGGTGACGGCGACGGTGCTGGGGCGCTCAGGCTAGCCAAGAGTGTCATCCCGGAAAGCGCGCAGCGCTTGTCCGGGACCCAGACGCGCTGGGTTTGCAGGATGAATCGGCGCTTCTGGGTCGCGGTCGTCCGCTACGCGGAAACCGGGATGACACCGAGGGTTAAGCGGCCTTGCCCAGCTGCGACGCGGCCCGCGCGAGCTCCGTGATCCGGCCCCAGTCGCCCGAGCGCACGGCGTCCATCGGTGCGACCCAGGAGCCGCCGACGCAGATGACGTTGGGCTGGGCCAGGTAGTCGGGCGCGTTCTCCAGGCTGACTCCGCCGGTGGGGCAGAACACAGCCTGGGGGAAGGGGCTGGCGAAGGCCTTGAGCGCGCCGACGCCGCCGACGATGTTGGCGGGGAACAGCTTGAAGTGGCTGTAGCCGGCCCGCAGACCCCACATTAGTTCGGTGGCCGTGGCGATGCCCGGCAGCAGGGGGACAGGGCCGTCGAAGCCCTCGCCCTCGATCAGGCCGGGGCTGACCCCGAACCGGGCGCCCGCGTCGGCCACCGACTGGCGGGCCGCGGCGGTGGTGATGGTGCCGGCGCCCACCACCGCGCCCTCGACCTCACCGGCGATGCGGCGGATGGCTTCCAGGGCGACCGGGGTGCGCAGGGTGACTTCCAGGGCGTAGAGGCCGCCGGCCACCAGGGCCTTGGCCAGCGGCACGGCGTGGGCTTCTTCCTCAATGATCAGGACCGGCACGACCGGGGCGAGCTTGAGGATATCCTGGAGGGTCAAAGCCTGTTTCCTTCCAACTGTTTCAGCGCCCGGGCCGAGCCCACCAGCGCCGCATAGGGATGGACGATCAGCGAGGTGGGGATGTCGCGCGTATAGTCGGAAAGCCGGCCCTTGTCTTCGAAGCGCCGGCGGAATTCGCCGCTGTTCAGGCGGTCCACCATGCGCGGCGCGATGCCGCCGGAGACATAGACCCCGGCGCGGGCCCCGAAGGTCAGGGCCAGGTCGCCGGCCACCGAGCCGAGGATGCCGCAGAAGCGGTCGAGGGTTTCGGAGCACAGCGGATCGCCCGCCTGGCCCGCGGCGAACACCGCCTTTTCGTCCACCAGGCCGGTCTCGACGCCACGAATGTCGCCAAGCGCCTTGTAGAGTTCGAACATCCCGCGCCCCGACAGCACCCGCTCGATGGAGACCCGAAGATGGATCTTCCGCAGGCGGGCCAGCACCTGGGCCTCGACCTCGTCATAGGGGGCGAAGGCGGCATGGCCGCCCTCGGTGGCGATGGGCACGTCACCCCGCTCGGACCGGGCGAGCCCCGCCACGCCAAAGCCGGTGCCCGCGCCCAGCACCACGATCGGCGCGCCCTCGGCGCCCTTCATCATGGGCCCCAGCGGCTTGAGATCGTCGATGCCCAGGACCGGCGCGGCCATGGCCTGGGCGGCGAAGTCATTGATCAGCCGGGCGGCTTCGAAGGCGAAGGTGCCCACAAGTTCGCCCTCCGAAATCCGCCAGGCAAGGTTGGTGAACTCGATCTCGCCGTCCACCACCGGACCGGCCACGGCCAGCACGGCGCGGGGCGGGCAGCGGCGGCCCACGGTGGTCTCCAGATACTGGCCGATCACCTCGCCCAGCGCGCCGAAGTCGGCGGCCGGATAGGTTTTCGGATGGCGGATGTGGCCGCCCTCGTCCACCAGGGCCAGACGCGCATTGGTGCCGCCGACGTCGCCGACGAGGCCTGTGTAGCTTGTCTTCATGCGGCGTCCCCAAACAGGGTGCAGGCGCCGGCCTCGGCGGGTCCGGCGGCGCGGCGCATGGCGCCGAAGAGTTCACGGCCATAGCCGAAGCCGGCGGCGGGCTTGGGCGCCCTGGGCCGGGCGGCGAGATCGGCGGCGTCCACCAGGATTTCCAGAACGCCGGCATGGGCGTCGAGGCGCACCCTGTCGCCGGTCTGCACATAGGCCAGGGGGCCGCCCAACCCGGCTTCCGGCGAGACGTGGATCGCTGCCGGCACTTTGCCCGAGGCGCCGGACATGCGGCCGTCGGTGACCAGGGCCACCTTGAAGCCCTTGTCCTGCAGGACCCCCAACACCGGGGTCAGGCTGTGCAGTTCGGGCATGCCGTTGGCCTGAGGGCCCTGGAAGCGGACCACGGCGATGAAGTCGCGGTTCAACTCGCCGTTCTTGTAGGCCTCCAGCAGCTCGTCCTGGTCCTCGAAGACGATGGCCGGGGCCTCGATGACCAGGTGCGCGTCCTTCACCGCCGAGGTCTTGATGACCGCGCGCCCGAGCCCGCCCGACAGCAGACGTATGCCGCCCTCGGGCAGGAAGGGATCGTTGGCGGGGCGCAGGATGTCGGGGTTGAGGGACACCGTGGGCCCTTCGCGCCAGACCAGCTTGCCGTCCTCCAGGAAAGGCTCCTGCTGGTAGCGGCGCAGGCCTGGGCCGGCGATGGTGACCACGTCTTCGTGGGCGAGGCCCGCATCCAGCAGCTCGCGGACCACGTAGGCCATGCCGCCGGCGGCGTGGAAGGCGTTCACGTCCTCGCTGCCGTTCGGATAGACCCGCGCCATCAAGGGCGTGATCCGCGACAGCTCGTCGAAGTCGGTCCAGTCGACGATGACCCCGGCGGCGCGGGCCATGGCGACGATGTGCAGGGTGTGGTTGGTGGAGCCGCCGGTGGCCAGCAGGCCGACGATGGCGTTGACGATGGACTTCTCGTCCACCACCGCCGACATCGGCGCATAGGCGTTGGTCCCGTCGGCGATCTCGATGGCGCGCAGCGGCGCCTGGGCGGTGAGCGCATCGCGCAGCGGCGTGTTGGGGGTGACGAAGGCCGCGCCCGGAAGGTGCAGGCCCATCATCTCCATCATCATCTGGTTGGAATTGGCGGTGCCGTAGAAGGTGCAGGTGCCGGGGCCGTGGTAGGACTTCATCTCCATGTCCAGCAGTTCGTCGCGTGTGGCCTTGCCCTCGGCGTAGAGGCCGCGGACCCGGGCCTTGTCGGCGTTGGAGGCCCCCGAGGTCATGGGCCCGCCGGGGACGAAGATCACCGGCAGATGGCCGAAGGCCAGCGCCCCGATGGTCAGGCCCGGCACGATCTTGTCGCAGATGCCCAGCATCAGGGCCGCGTCGAAGGCGTCGTGGGTCAGGGCCACGGCGGTGGACATGGCGATGACGTCGCGGCTGAACAGTGACAGCTCCATGCCCGGACGGCCCTGGGTCACGCCATCGCACATGGCCGGCACCCCCCCGGCGAACTGGGCCGTGGCGCCGACGGTTTCGGCCGCCGCCTTGATGATCTCGGGGAAACGCTCCAGCGGCTGGTGGGCCGAGAGCATGTCATTATAGGCCGAGACGATGGCGACGTTCGGCGCATTGGGATTGCGCATCCGCTGCTTGTCCCCGTCGGGGGAGGCTGCGAAGGCGTGGGCCCAGTTGGCGCAGCTGAGCTTGGCGCGGCCGGGGCCGGCGTGGCGCGCGGCTTCCATGCGCGCCAGATAGTCGGCGCGGGCTTTGCGGCTACGCTCGACAACGCGCGCGGTGACGGCGGCGGTGACCGGATGCATGGGGGATTGCTCCTTCAACTCACGGCGCCCAGAGGACGCGCAGGGGCGCTTTAGCCTGTTTGATCAGCGCGTGCACCGGCAGTCCGGAGCCGTGCTGGACGATCTTGCGTTTCACCTCGCCACGGATCAGCACCAGGGTGGCGCGGGCCTGCGAAAGCGCGGGCAGGGTCAGGCTGATGCGGGCCACGGGCGGCGAGCCGACGCCGGCCGGAACACCGATCACAAACCGGTCGCCGGTCGCATCGAGCCCCGCCTCCATCACCGGGCTGCCAGGGATCAGGGAGGCGACATGGCCGTCCTCCCCCATGCCAAGGAACAGCATGTCGAAGGGGGCCAGCGCCCGGATGTGAGGTTCAGCCATGTCCGCCGCCGCCTCCGTGCTGGGCGCATTGGCGTAGAGCGGCAGGAAGGTCGCCGCCGCCGCGCGGCCCCGCAGCAGGCGCTCGCGGACCAGGTGTTCGTTGGAGTCCGGCGAGGTCGCGGGCAGGAACCGGTCGTCCGACAGGCTGACCGTGACCCGGCCCCAGTCGAGGTCGGCGTCCTGCAGCGCGTCATAGATGGGGGCGGGCGACCGGCCGCCGGTGCCGATCAGGCTGGCGTGGCCGCGCGCGGCCAGTCCGCGCGCCAGGGCGTCGGTCGTTGCGGCGGCGGCGGCGGCGGCCAGGGCGCCCTCGTCTGCGAAGGATTCGATCATGTCCCGGCCTTAACGCGGCGCGGCCCGGTCGGATCGGAAAAACTGTGTTCGGATGAGGAACTTTCGCGCGAGCTGGGGAGCTATGCCTTTGCGAACGCGCCCAACCGCCGAGCGATGAGACTCGCCCACAGTCAAGGATTGCCGCCATGAGGATCGCCCAGGTTCCGCCTCTGTATGAAGCTGTTCCCCCGCGGCTTTACGGCGGCACCGAGCGCGTGGTCTCTCACCTCACCGACGCCCTGGTGGAGTTGGGCCACGACGTGACCCTGTTCGCCAGCGCCGATGCGCGCACCAAGGCCAAGGTCGTCACCGTGCGCGATCAGGCCATCCGCCTCGACCCTGCCCCGCTCAAGAGCGACCTGGCCGCCCACATGTCGATGCTGTCGGAAGTGCGCCGCCGCGCCGATGAGTTCGACGTGATCCACTTCCACACCGACATGATCCACTTCCCCTTCTTCGAGGACATGGCCGGCAAGACCATCACCACCCTGCACGGCCGCCTCGACCTGAAAGACCTGCAGGGGGTCTACGACCGCTGGCCGCAATATCCCCTGGTCTCCATCAGCGACGACCAGCGCAAACCCCTGGCCAGCGCCAACTGGGCGGGCACCGTGCACCACGGCATGACCACCGACATCTACGAGTTCCACGCCCAGTCGGAGGGCTACCTCGCCTTCCTGGGCCGCATCTCCCCGGAGAAGCGGCCCGACCGGGCCATCGCCATCGCCAAGCGTCTGGGCAAGAAGCTGAAGATCGCCGCCAAGGTTGACGCCGCCGATCAGCGCTATTTCCAGGACAAGATCGAGCCCCTGATCCTCGGCGACCCGATGATCGAGTTCGTCGGCGAGATCGGCGACGAACAGAAGTCGGCGTTTCTCGGCGGCGCCGACGCCCTGCTGTTCCCCATCGACTGGCCCGAGCCCTTCGGCCTGGTGATGATCGAGGCCATGGCCTGCGGTGCGCCGGTGGTGGCCTATGCCTGCGGCTCGGTGCCCGAGGTGATCGAGGACGGCGTCACCGGCTTCATCGTGCGCACCGACGACGAGGCGGTCGACGCCGCGCGCCGGGCCGTCACCCTGGACCGCCGCAAGGTGCGCCAGCAGTTCGAACTGAAGTACTCCGCCACCGCCATGGCGCGGCGCTATCTTGACCTCTACGTCCGGCTGGGCGCACCGCTCAGGCAGGACTTCGCCTTCGCCGCAAACGCCTGAGGCAAGAACAGATGGACGATCTGGCGCCGGCGCCTGAGGCCCCGGTCGAACAGGGCGAGTCGGTCGAGCCGCGCACGCCCCACCGCCTGCATGCCCTGAAGGACAAGGACACCTTCGTGGTGGCCGATTCCTATGGCGACATCGTGGGCGCCGGCGACGGCCTGTTCCACAACGACACCCGCATCCTGTCGAAGTTCCGCGTTCTGCTGGGCGACCGGCCGCCGTCCCTGCTCTCGGCGGCTATCGCGCAGGACAATGTATTCTTCACCTTCAACGGCGCGAACCAGGAACTGCCCTATCCCGGCGGCCCCGTAGGGCCGCCAGGCGTCCTGCACCTGGAGCGCAAGCGGTTCCTCTGGGAAGAGCGCCTCTACGAGCGGATCACCTGCACCAACTACAGCCGCGATGTGGTGCTGCTGCCTCTGGCGATCGAGTTCGGCGCGGATTTCCACGACATGTTCGAAGTGCGCGGCATGAAGCGAGCGCGGCGGGGCCTCATGCTGCCGCCGGTGATCGACGGACGTCGGGTGCGGTTCACCTATATCGGCCTCGATCAGGTGGAGCGGAGCAGCGTCATCGCCTTCTCCGACCCGCCGGGCCGGCTCAGCGCGGGCCGGGCCGAGTTCATGTATTCCCTGGCGCCCGAGGGCGCCCTGGAGCTCTACGTCGAGATCGGGGCCACTGAGGCCCACGCCCCCAGCCGCGAGCGGTTCCGAGACGGCGCGGCGCGCGCCCGCTGGGACATGCGCGCCAGGCGCCGACACGGCGCGCGGCTACGCTCCTCAGGCCGGCTGTTCAACGAGTGGCTGGAGAAGTCCAAGGCCGACCTCGCCCTGCTCACCACCCGCATGGAGACCGGCCCCTACCCCTATGCCGGCATTCCCTGGTTCTCTACGGCCTTCGGGCGCGACGCCATCATCACCGCCTGGCAGATCCTGTGGTTCGAGCCATCCCTGGCCAAGGGGGTGCTGACCTATCTGGCGGCCCACCAGGCCGAGGAGGTCTCGGCGTTCCGCGACTCAGCGCCCGGCAAGATCATGCACGAAACCCGCAAGGGCGAGATGCCGGCCTTGGGCGAGGTGCCCTTCGGCCGCTACTATGGCGGGGTCGACACCACTCCGCTGTTCGTGGCCCTGGCCGGCGCCTATGCCGAGCGCACCGGCGACATGACCCTGATCGAGGACCTGTGGCCGGCGCTCAAGGCCGCAACCGCCTGGATGGAGCATTTCGGCGACACCAATGGCGATGGCCTGATCGACTACGCCCGGGGCCAGGAGAGCGGCCTGGCCAACCAGGGCTGGAAGGACAGCCAGGACAGCGTCTTCCACGCCGACGGCCGGTTCCCCGATGGGCCGATCGCCCTGGTGGAGGTGCAGGGCTATGCCTTCGCCGCCTACAAGGCCATGGCCCACTTCGCCGGCCAGCGGGAGGACGCCGCCAGCCAGAAGCGCTGGGGCGAGAAGGCCGAACACATCCGCGAGACGGTGGAGAACCGGTTCTGGATGGAGGACCAGCAGTTCTACGGCATCGCCATCGACGGCGATGGCGCGCTCTGCCGCACGCGGACCTCCAATCCCGGCCACCTGCTGTTCTGCGGCCTCCCCTCGCCCGAACGGGCGCGGAAGGTCACTGAGCAACTGCTGTCGGCGCGGTTCGATAGCGGCTGGGGCGTGCGGACCCTGGCGGTCGGCGAGGCCCGCTACAACCCGATGAGCTATCACAACGGCTCGGTCTGGCCGCACGACACCGCGGTCTGCGCCATGGGCCTGTCGCGCTACGGCGAGCGGGACGGGGTGGTGAACCTGACCTCGGGCCTGTTCGAGACCGCCGCCAGCTTCGAGATGCGGCTGCCCGAACTGTTCTGCGGCTTTGGCCGCAACGCCGGTGAGCCGCCGGTGAACTATCCCGTCGCCTGCCTGCCCCAGGCCTGGGCGGCCGGCTCGGTGTTCATGATGCTGCAGGCCTGCCTGGGAATCTGCGTGGACGGCTCGGGCGGCGGCGTCGAGATCGTCGATCCGCGCCTGCCCATCGGCATCGACGTCCTGGCCGTCGACGGCCTGCGGGTCGGCGACGAAAAGGTCGACCTGCTGTTCGAGCGGGTAGGCGGCAAGGTGGTCGTCCAGGCCCGCGGCCACAGCTCGATCCCCGTCAGGATCCGTTAGAAACCGATGGTTTAACTTTGAACGATCTGCTCACCGCTTCATGGGCGTATGGGCCAGCCTCAGGATATTGGCGGCCCCGGGCGAGCCCATGGGTAGGCCGGCCAGGATCAGAACGCGGTGGCCGGGCGGGGCCAGGCCCATCTCGGTGGCCACGGAAACCGCGACCCGGGCCAGGTCTTCGGGATCGGAGATCTCGTCGACGACGCGGGACTCCACCCCCCAGGCCAGGGCCAGACGGCGGGCGGTGGTCAGGCGGGTGGTGAGCGCCAGGGTCGGCTGCAGCGGACGCTCCCGCGCCAGGCGCAGCGCCGTCTGACCGGTGGTGGTGAAGGCCACCAGACAGGCGGTGGAGGCGGCCTCGGCGGCGCGCCGGGCGGCGGCCACCAGGGCGTCGGCGTCGGCGTCTTCGACGGGATACTCCGCGCGCATCAATTCCGGCCAGCGCGGGTCGCGCTCCACCCGGGTCAGGATGCGGTCCATGATGGTCACCGCCTCAACCGGATACTGTCCGGCCGCCGTCTCCGCCGACAGCATGACCGCGTCAGCCCCCTCATAGACCGCGCCGGCCACATCGGACGCCTCGGCGCGGGTGGGTGTGGGCGAGGTGATCATGCTTTCCAGCATCTGGGTGGCGACGATCACCGGAATGCCCCGGGTGCGGGCGGCGCGCACCAGGGCCTTCTGGACCACCGGCACATCCTCGGGGTTCAGCTCGACCCCCAGGTCGCCGCGAGCCACCATGACCGCCTCGCAGAGGTCGAGGATCTCGTCGAGCGCCTCCAGGGCGGCGGGCTTCTCGATCTTGGCCAGGACCCCGGCGCGGCCCTGCACGATCTGACGCAGCTCGGCCATGTCCGAAGCCCGCTGCACGAAGGAGAGCGCCACCCAGTCGACGCCTTCCGACAGCGCGAAGTTGAGGTCCTCCAGGTCCTTGGCGGTAAGCGCCGGGATCGGGATGGCCAGGCCCGGAAGGTTCAAGCCCTTGTGGTCGGAGAGCGCCTCGCCGGCCACCACCACCGTGTCGGCGAAGTCCGGGCCGCACTTGCCCACCTTCAGCCGCACCTTGCCGTCGTCCAGCAGGATGTCGGCGCCGGGCTTCAGGGCCGCGAAGATTTCCGCGTGGGGGACGCAGACGCGACTGGCGTCGCCATCGACGGGCTGGCGGTCGAGACGGAAGTCCTGCCCCACCTTCAGCCGCACCCGGCCATCGGCGAATTCCCCCAGCCGCAGCTTGGGGCCCTGCAGGTCGGCCAGCACCGCCAGGGGCCGCCCCACCAGAGCTTCGACGGCGCGCACATTGGCGATGGTGCGGGCATGATCCTTGTGGCCACCGTGGCTGAAATTGACGCGGAACACGTCGGCGCCGGCTTCGGCGAGGGCGCGGATCTGCGCCACCTCCCGGCTGGCCGGACCCAGGGTCGCCACAATGCGGGCGCGTCGAGCGCGGATCATCTGGTCACCCTGCCAAATCGCGTTGCGTCGAACAGATCGATGCTTATCAAAAGACCACCCTGCGGTCAGGGCTCAACGAATACGGGACCATCGTGAACCGAACACATAGTTCGAGGATTCGGACCATATGACCCAGACTCTCGACCTGTTTCCCATCGGCAACTGCGCGGCCAGCGCCCTTATCGACCGTTCCGGGCGATTCGTCTGGGCCTGCACGCCCCGCGTCGACGGCGACCCAGCCTTCTGCGCCCTGTTGTCGGGGGACAAGGCGGAGGACCAGGGCTTCTGGTCGGTCGATGTCGAGGACATGGCAAGCGTCCGCCAGCACTATGTGCGCAACACCCCGATCCTGGTGACCGAGATCACCGACAAGTCCGGCGGGGTGGTGGAGATCACCGACTTCGCGCCGCGCTACCGGCAGTTCGGACGGGTCTACCGACCCATGGCCTTCGTACGGAAGGTGCGCCCGTTGAGCGGCGCGCCCCGCATCCGCATCCGAATGCGGCCAATGGTGAACTGGGGCGAGGCGCCTGCCGCCATCACCACCGGTTCCAACCACCTGCGCTATGTCGGGGGCGAGATGACCTTGCGGCTCACCACCGAGGCGCCGGTCTCCCACATCCGCGACGAGCGGCTGTTCCGGCTGGAGGAGCCCTTCTCGATGTTCCTCGGCCCCGACGAGGGGTTTGACGCCGACGTCGCAGCCACCACCGAGCGGATGCTGTCGGAGACGACGCAGTACTGGCGCGGCTGGGTGCGAACGCTGTCGGTGCCCCTGGAGTGGCAGGAGGCGGTGATCCGCGCGGCCATCACCCTGAAGCTCTGCGCCCACGAGGAAACCGGGGCCATCGTCGCGGCCCTGACCACCTCGATCCCCGAGCATGAGGGCAGCCAGCGCAACTGGGACTACCGCTATTGCTGGCTTCGGGACGCCTATTACGTGGTCCAGGCCCTGAACCGGCTGGGCGCCGCGGACCTGCTGGAAAACTACCTGGTCTATCTGCGCAACGTCATCGACTCGGCCAAGGGGGGCCACGTCCAACCGTTGTACGGCGTGGGGCTTGAGCCCTCCTTGGTGGAGCGGTTCGCCGAGCACCTGCCGGGCTATCGCGGCATGGGGCCGGTACGGGTCGGCAACCAGGCGCACGAACACCTGCAGCACGACGTCTACGGCCAGATCGTGCTTTCCACCGTCCAGGCCTTCTTCGACCAGCGGCTGTTCCGGCCCGGCACCGTGGAGGACTTCCGCGCGCTGGAGCCGGTGGGGGAACGGGCCTTCGAACTGCACGACAAGCCCGACGCCTCGCTCTGGGAGTTCCGGGGCCGGGAGAACGTCCACACCTACTCGGCGGTGATGTGCTGGGCGGCCTGCGACCGGCTGGGCAACGCAGCCCAGCAGCTGGGCCTGATGGAGCGGGCCGATTACTGGAACGACCGGGCCGCCCAGGTGCGCGAGACCATCGAGAAGGGGGCCTTCAACGAGAAGCTCGGCCGCTTCGCCGCCACCTTCGGGGGTGAAGAACTGGACGCCTCCCTGCTGCAACTCGTCGACGTGCGCTTCGTAAGCCCTGAGGACCCGCGCATGGCCACCACCATCAAGGCGGTGGAGGACGGCCTGAGGCGTGGCCCCTACATGCTCCGCTACGCCGTCCCCGACGACTTCGGCGAGCCCAAGACCGCCTTCAATATCTGCACCTTCTGGTTGATCGAAGTGCTGCACATGTCCGGCCGCAGCCAGGAGGCCCGTGACCTCTTCGAGGAAATGCTGGGACGGCGCACGGCGGCGGGCCTGCTGTCGGAGGATATCACCCTCGACGGCGCCGAACTTTGGGGCAACTACCCGCAGACCTATTCGCTGGTGGGCCTGATCAACTGCGCCAACATGCTGAGCCGCCCCTGGACCAGCGTGCGCTGAATCCTTTTGGCGAGGCCCGCGTTGGGTCCTCACAGGAGCGCCCCATGAACGACCGCCACTTCTCCGCCCGCGCCGTCACCCAAGGCCAGCAGCGCGCCTATGACGTGATGGGCCCCGATTTCGAGACCGCCGCCTTCGAGTTCGTCGACCGTTGGCATCCGCAGCCCGACGAGGACGGCGACGTCGAGGTGGTGGTCACCGACACCGAGACCGGTGAGCGCCACTGCTTCCGCATCGACCTCGGTTCGGGCGAAGCCGAAGCCTGCGGCTAGGGGTCCGAGGCCCTAGTCGTACCAGGCTCGCTCGAACCGCTCGATCAGGGCGAAGGCGCCAGCCGGGCCCCAGCTGCCGGCGGCATAGGGCTTGGGGACCATGCCACTGTCGGCCCAGGCGGCTTCGATGCCGTCGATCCAGGTCCAGGCCTGCTCCACCTCGTCGCGGCGGACGAACAGCGTGCCGTTGCCGTGCATGACGTCCAGCAGCAGCCGCTCATAGGCGATGCGGCGGCGCGCATTGGGACCGGAATAGGCGCGCCGCAGAGACAGCGACAGCGGTAGCGACTGCAGCCGCATCCCGCCCTGGGTCAGGCCAGGCGCCTGGTTCATCAGGGTCAGTTCGATATCCTCGTCCGGCTGCAGATCGATCACCAGCCGGTTGGCCACAAGGTCGGCCTTGGCGTGATCTCCGAAGATGGAGTGGGGCACCGGCTTGAACTGGATGGCGATCTGGGTGCGCCGTTCGGGCAGGCGCTTGCCGGTGCGCAGGAAGAAGGGCACCCCGGCCCAGCGCCAATTGTCGATATCGGCGCGCAGGGCGACGAAGGTTTCGGTGTTGCTGGCCTGACCGCGCTCGCTCTCGTAGCCCGCCGCGGAACCGCCGCCCACCACGCCCGGCGTATACTGGCCGCGCACGCTGATCGCCTGGACGTCGGCGCGGGTGACGGGGCGCAGAGAGCGCAGCACCTTGACCTTCTCGTTGCGCAGGGACTCCGGGGCCATGTCCGAGGGCGGTTCCATGGCCACCAGGCACAGCAGCTGCAGCATGTGATTCTGCACCATGTCGCGCAGGGCGCCGTACTCGTCGTAATAGGGCCAGCGGTCGCCCACTCCGTCGGTTTCCGCCACCGTGATCTGCACGTGATCGATGGTGAGGTTGTTCCACAGCGGCTCGAACAGGGTGTTGGCGAACCGCAGGGCGATCAGGTTCTGCACCGTCTCCTTGCCCAGATAGTGGTCGATGCGGAAGATGCTCTGTTCGGGGAAGACCTCGCCCACGGCGTCGTTGATGACCTTGGAGCTCTCGAGATCCCGGCCGATGGGCTTTTCCAGTACGATTCGAGAGGTGGGGCCCCCCAGGCCGGCCTCTCCGAGCGCCGCGCAGACAGGGGCGAAGAGGCTGGGCGACAAGGCCAGGAAGAAGATCGGGGTCTTGGCGGCCCCCATGGCCTTCTTCAGGGCGGCCACGCCGGCGGGCTTGGTGGCGTCCCCGCCCACATAGTCCATGCGGGCGGAGAACCGCTTCCAGACCTTGGCGTCCACGGCCCCGGCCCGCACCTTGATGGACTCGTGCACCTGGTCAGCGAAGGCGGCCGGCGTCATCTCCGCCCGCGCCGTGGCGATGATGCGGAAGTCGTCGGCCAGGAACCCGTCAGCGTCCAGGAAGTACAGGGACGAGAACAGCATCCTCTGGGCAAGGTCGCCCGTGCCGCCGAACAGGATGATCACGTCAGCCGTGGGAGATTGCGCCATCGCGTGACCTTTCGAGAGCCTGAGGTGCAAACCGCGCATAGCGGCGTTCGCCCCCGCAACGTCAAGCCCGCTCATTCGTTCTCCAACCTAACAAAGAGAATTGGATCGAACCGGGACCGTGGGCGTTTAGGGCCACATGTCCGGGCGACACATCTTTATGAGCTTAACCGAACTCGACCTCCGACCCGACGCTCCGCCGGCCCCGCTGGCCCTGGCGAAAGCGGCCCTGTTCCTGGATCTCGACGGCACCCTGGCCCCCATCGCCGCGCGGCCGCAGGACGTCGTCCCCGACCCACGCCGCACCGGAATTCTTGAAACCCTGATGGCCGGGCTCCAGGGCCGGCTGGCCGTGGTCAGTGGCCGCACCCTTTGCGACATCGACCGGATTCTTGAGGGGCGCGTGGTCGCCGTCGCCGCCGTGCATGGCCTGGTGCGTCGCGACGCCAATGGCGCGGTGACGGAGACGCAGCCTCACCCCGCCCAGCCAGACGCCGTGGCGGCGCTCCGCCTGTTCGCCGCAGGACACCCCGGCATGCTGGTGGAGGACAAGAACCTCTCAGCCACCCTGCACTATCGCGGCGCGCCAGAACATGCGCGGGCCGCGCGCCAGGAGGCCGAACGTATCGCCGCCCGCACAGGCCTGGCCCTGCAACCTGGCGACATGGTGGTGGAGTTGCGGACGCCGGGCCCCACAAAGGGCGACAGTGTCGAGGCGTTTCTGGCCCACGCCCCCTTCACGGGCGCGGTTCCGATCTTCCTGGGAGACGACTTCACCGACGAGGACGGTTTCGCGGCCGCCGAGCGGCTGGGGGGATACGGCGTGCTGGTCGGCCCCAGGCGTGACACCGCCGCCCGCCTGCGCCTGGACGACGTGGACGCCGCCCTGGCTTGGCTGGAGGCAGCGCGATGAGCCGGCTGATCGTCGTTTCCAACCGGGTCAATCCGCCCACCGGGAAGGGCGACGAGACCGTCGGCGGTCTGGCCATGGCTCTGTCGGCGGCGCTGCGCGAATATTCCGGCCTGTGGTTCGGCTGGAGCGGCAAGACCACCGAGACCTTCACCGGCGAACTCAATGTCGAACGCCACGATGGCGTGACCGTCGCCACCATCGACCTCGAGGAGTCCGACCTCAACGAGTACTACAACGGCTACGCCAACAAGACGCTGTGGCCGCTATTCCACTACCGCCAGGACCTGACCGCCTACGACCGGTCCTATGGCGAGGGCTATGAGCGGGTGAACCAGCGGTTCGCCGAGACCCTGGCGCCACTGATCGCGCCGGACGACCTGGTCTGGGTGCACGACTATCACCTGATCCCGCTGGCCCGCGAACTGCGCAAGTTGGGCGTGAAGAACCGGATCGGCTTCTATCTGCACATCCCCTGGCCCGCCCACCAGTTGATGGTCACCCTGCCCGGCCACCAGAAGCTGGTGCAGTCGCTGTTCGATTACGACCTGGTGGGGTTCCAGACCCCGGACTACCGCCAGGCCTTCGAGGAGTACGTGCTGACCGAGGCCAAGGGGGTGATGGTGGGGTCCGACCTGCGCGCCTTCGGCCGCACCGTGAAGGTGGGCGCCTTCCCCATCGGGGTGGACGCCGCCGAGTTCGCCGAAATGGCCAAGAGCGAGCGGGCCTGGCGCACCTACAACGTCATGATGGCCCACACCGCCTTCCGCAGCCTGATCATCGGCGTCGACCGGCTGGACTATTCAAAGGGGCTGGAGGAGCGGTTCGCCGGCTTCGAGCACTTCCTGGCGGCCAATCCAGAGGTGCGCCGCGAGGTGCTGTTCCTGCAGATCGCCCCGGTCAGCCGCGAGGGCGTTGAGGCCTATCAGGAAATCCGCGCGCGGTTGGACGCCCTGTCGGGCCGGATCAACGGCGAGTATGCCGACATCGACTGGAACCCGGTCCGCTATGTGAACAAGAACTACCGCCGCGACGAGTTGGCGGGCGTCTATCGCGCCGCCCGGGTCGGGTTGGTGACGCCGCTGCGCGACGGCATGAACCTGGTGGCCAAAGAGTTTGTGGCCGCCCAGGACCCCGACGATCCCGGGGTGCTGATCCTGTCGCGGTTCGCCGGCGCCGCCGACCAGCTGAAGCAGGCGCTGATGGTCAATCCCAACAGCCCCGAGGAGATCGCCGAGGCTCTGAAGCAGGCGCTGGCCATGGAGCTGCCTGAGCGGATCGCGCGCTGGGAACAGATGTTCGAGACCGTCACCCGCGAGGATGTCAGCGCCTGGCGCGACGCCTATGTCGGCGCCCTGTCCGGCGTGCGGGAAACCCACACTGCCCTGGCCAGCTAAGCCACCGGGCTGTCCGAGAGCCGCTGCACCACCCGCCACGAATGGACGGCGGCGGAGATGAACCCCACAAGGCCCGCGAAGGCCTGCATGGCCTTCCAGGCGGCGTCCACCAGCGGGCTGCCGAACACCTGCTCGGTGACCACGTAGAGCAGCTTGCCCACCGTGATGCGGAAGGCGGCATAGACGCTGGAATATTCGATGGAGACGTGGGCGATCCAAGCGCCGGCGATCACGCCGAGCACCGGCGCCCACAGCAGCGGCAGGGCCAGGACGAGGGCGAAGACGATCAGCACCGCCTTGGTGAGCGGCGTCTGTTTCAGCGCCAGGGCGTAGATCACGAAACCCGCCAGGATCAGCCCCAGCACCGGGAAGACCCCCGTCAGCAGTAGGTCGGCGGCAGCGATGTAGTCGATCTTCGCCAGCTTCCAGGCGATCAGCGCCGCGGCCAGGACCAGGGCGAAGGCCCCCAGCCAGACCAGGCCGTATTGCCGAAGACACCGGCGGATCAGGGTGAGGTTCAGCATGGGGCTCAGTCGGGATGGTCGGCGGCGCTGGCGGGCGCGACGTGGGGCGGGAAGGCCGCCCCGATGGGACCATACTTGGCCCGGGCCCCCTCGACCCGAGCCGTCATGTCGGCAAGCGCCTCCGGGTGCAGGGCCGCGAGGCTGTAGTTCTCCCCGGGGTCGAGCGTCATGTCGAAGAGGAGGGGATAGCGGTCCAGGGGGATGTCCATGGTCCGGTAATAGGAGCGCACCACATATTTCCAGCGGGCCGTACGCACGGCCGCCACATGGGTGTTGTCGAACAGCACGATCTGCTCGTTCGGCGAGGCCGCGCCCTGGGTCATCACGGCGCTCAGATCGGCGCCGTCCAGTTCGCGGTCGGCCGGCGGGGCGATGCCGGCCATGGCCAGCAGGGTCGGCAACAGGTCGAGGTTGCTGGAAAGCGCGTCGGTGACGACCCCGGCCGGCAGGGTCCCCGGCTGGCGGGCGATGAAGGGCACGCGGAAGCCGCCATCCCAGGCCGAGCCGCCCTTGCGGTCGCGGAACGGACCGGACGAGCCCTCGAACCAGGGCCCGTTGTCGGAGGTGAAGATCACCAGCGTGTCCTCGTCGAGGCCCAGCGCCTTCAGCCTGGCCAGCAGGCGGCCGACATTGAGGTCGATCTCCTCCACCACCTCGCCATAGGCCCCGCCCGGCGAGCCGGTGAGGTCGTCGGGATTGGGCTTCAGCGGGATGTGCGGCGCGGTCAGGGTGACCAGGGCGAAGAAGGGCCGGTCACGGTTCTCTTCGGCGAAGACCAGGGTCTGTTCGAAGAAGTTCTGGGTCAGCCGGGCGAGGTCGGTCTTGGCCTCCAGGACGGCAACATCTGCCCCGTCCCCGCCGTAGAGCGACAGCGGGCGCATGTCGTGGCTGTAGGGCAGGCCATAGAAGCGGTCGAAGCCATGGACGGTCGGCGGCCAGTGGGGCGCCACATGGCCCAGATGCCACTTGCCGATCAGGGCGGTGGCGTAGGCTTCGCCCAGGGCCTTGGGGATGGTGATCTCGCTAAGCGGCAGGCCGGTGGTGTCGGCGGGCTGGATCACTTCGTGGGCCAGACCGGAGCGGATCGCATAGCGCCCGGTGAGCAAGCCGGCCCGCGACGGCGTGCAGACATTGGCCGAGGCGTAGAAGTCGGTGAACCGCACGCCCTGCGCGGCCATCTGGTCCAGGTTCGGCGTGCGAATGAGGGTCCCGCCGTCGCAGCCGATGTCGCCATAGCCGAGGTCGTCAGCGACGATGACGATGAAATTGGGTTGACGCTTACTCACTTGGAAAGCTCCAGGGTCGGGAGGGCGGCGGCCTCCTGGGCGTCCAGGCGGGATTTGCGGAAGTGGGTGCGGACGCCACTGGCGGCGCCGAACTCCATCAGCTGGTCGGACTTCGGGTCATAGACCGGCCAACCTGCGCAGGCGGGCTTGCCGGTCTTGGCGAAGGCCACCCAGCAGCCGTGCATCAGGTCGGCCATGGCCTTGTCGTCGGGCTTGATCATGCTGAGCGGCGTGCGGCGGCCCCAGTATTCGAAGACGTACTGGATCTCCGCGGCGTGGAACGACCGCGTCACCATCGGCCGGAAGCGCGAGCCGACATAGGAAAAGTAATAGAGCCAGGCGGGTTTGCCCCCGGACGCCTTTGCGGCTGTCCAGCGGGCCGGCGCGCCGAAGGCCCGGTCGGTGAAGACCGCGCGGCCCAGAAGGTCGTCGCTCTGGGCGGCCTCTTCGGCATAGACGGCACGGACGAGTGGCGGCAGGGACGCGCCCAGGGACGCCGCGTTCTGGCCGAACTCGCTCATCAGCGAGTCTTCGCCGGAGTTGGAGCCGATGATCAGCGGCACGTCGTTGGCCCGGCCAGACGCGAAGGCCTGGGCGGGCGTCTGCTTCATCAGCCGGCCATCCACGAAGGGGCCGAAATCGCCGTCCGCCTTGGCGATGAGATCTGCAGCCGGGATGGCGCGAAGCTGGTCAACGGTGGGATCGGTGAGGCCGATCGCGGCAGCCGCCTTTACGCCGTCGGCCTCCTTGTCGGAGATCATGGTCGGACCGCCCCAGCCGCCGCCTGACTGCACCACCGCCTTGCGGTAGAGACCCTTGGACTTGCGTGTGGCCAGCAGGGCCAGCGTGCTGGCGCCGCCGGCGCTCTCGCCGAAGACCGTGACGTTACCTGGGTCGCCGCCGAAGCTCTTGATGTTGCGCTTCACCCATTCCAGCGCCGCGATCTGGTCCATCAGACCGTAGTTGCCGATCGCCTCGTCGGGCTTGGCGGCCTTGGTCAGGGCCGGGTGGGCGAAATAGCCGAGCGGGCCCAGTCGGTAGTTGATGGCCACCAGCACCACCCCGTCACGGGCGAAGTTCGAACCATCAT
Organism: Phenylobacterium sp.; assembly: GCF_030651185.1. Classification (GTDB taxonomy): domain Bacteria; phylum Pseudomonadota; class Alphaproteobacteria; order Caulobacterales; family Caulobacteraceae; genus Phenylobacterium. The sequence goes on along the minus strand of NZ_JAUSCJ010000032.1, from coordinate 5,919 downwards.
AGATCCAGCCGGCGCCATAGCGATGCGAGCCGCCGTGCAGCCAGACCATAACCGGCGCTCTCTTGGCCCCCTTGGGCGCGAAGACGTTGAGCTGCAGGCAGTCCTCGCTCATCGGGCCATTGGCGCTGCCGAGGTTGGGAGCGCCGTCGGCGCGCATGGTCTGCGGGCAGGAGACCCCGGCCTTGGTGCCGTCCCGCTCGCCGGTCCAGGTAACGACCTTGGCCGGCTGCGCCCAGCGTAGGGGGCCTACGGGGGGCGCGGCGTAGGGGATGTTGCGATAGACCACCGCGATCGGGGTTTCGGTCCCGGCGACCACGCCGCCTTCCACCGCCGCCGTGACTGGGTCAGCCAGGGCGGGCGCGGCCAGCAGCGCAAGGATCGTGGAGAGCATGGCGAGCTTCATGGATCGTCCCCGAAATCCTGCGGCCTGAAATGCAATCGGCCATCTCTATCTGTCGGCGCGAACCATTCGCCGGGCCGGGAGCGCGGTCAAGGCCACGCTCTAGTGGAAGTCGCGGCTGTGGATCAGGCCCCCGGCCTTGCGGCCGGACGCCGCCGCAGGGCCCTCGTCGCGCAGACGGGCGGTGAGGTGGGAGAGGTCGGTGAAGCTCTTGGCCACCAGGTGGACCACGTCGCTCTCGATCTGCAGCTGGCCGTGGACCTGCAGTAGGGTCGCGGTCATCACCAGCCGGCGGTTGGCGTCGAAGGCGTCCTTCCAGATCACGATATTGGCGATGCCGCTCTCGTCCTCCAGGGTCATAAACACCACCCCCTTGGCGGTGCCCGGCCGCTGGCGGACCAGGACGATGCCCCCCACCGAGGTCCAGCGCCGGTCGCGCATGTGCTTCAGCGCCGCCGCGGGAACGGCCCCGGCCTGGGCCAGCTCGCCGCGGAAGAACTCGCAGGGGTGGGCCTTCAGGGACAGCCGCGTGGTGCGGTAGTCCTCGGTGACGTTCATCGGCAGGCTCATCAGCGGCAGTTCCACCTGCGCCTCCGGACGGCCCATGCCAGCCAGCAGCGGGGCGTCGGTCTCGACCTTGGTCTCCCCCAGCAAGCCCTTTACCGCCCATAGGGCCTGGCGGCGGGTGAGGCCCATCCCGGCGAAGGCGTCGGCCTCGGCCAGCAGCTCCATGGCCCGGCGCGACAGGCCGCGCGCGAAGGCCTCGAGCGTGCGCACGCCCGCCGCGCGCATCTTCACCAGGCTTTCCCCGTCGGCCTCCTTGAACCCCTTGATCTGCCGCAGGCCCAGGCGCATGGCCCGCAGGCGCTGGCCCTCCACCGGCTCCAGGGTGCAGTCCCAGTCGCTGGCCAGGACGTCGGGGGGCCGCACCTCCACCCCATGCTCGCGGGCGTCGCGCACCAGCTGGGCCGGCTGGTAGAAGCCCATGGGCTGGCTGTTGAGCAGGGACGCGCAGAAGGCGTCGGGCCATTTCCACTTCACCCAGGCCGAGGCGTAGACCAGCAGGGCGAAGCTGATGGCATGGCTCTCCGGGAAGCCATAGGAGCCGAAGCCGCGGATCTGCTTGAAGCAGTTCTCGGCGAACGCCCGCTCATAGCCCTTGCGGGTCATGCCCTCGACGAACAGGCCCTCATAGTCCTCCAGGTGGCCGTAGTTGCGGAAGGTGGCCATGGCCCGACGCAGGCCGTCGGCCTGTTCCGGCGTGAACTCCGCCCCCTCGATGGCGATGCGCATGGCCTGCTCCTGGAAGAGGGGCACCCCCATGGTCTTGCTGAGGATGCTGCGCAGCTCGTCGGGATCGTAGGGCGGCGAGGGCGAGGGGAAGGTGATGGGCTCGATCCCTGAGCGGCGCTTCAGATAGGGGTGGACCATGTCCCCCTGGATGGGACCGGGCCGCACGATCGCCACCTCCACCACCAGGTCATAGAAGCGGCGGGGCTTCAGCCGGGGCAGCATCGACATCTGGGCCCGGCTCTCCACCTGGAAGACCCCGACGGAGTCGGCCTTGCAGAGCATGTCGTAGACCTCGGGGACCTCCTGGGGGATGTCGGCGATGTCGGTGATGGGAGACCCGTCATCGCGGGGTGGCAGCATCTTGAAGCTGCGCTGCAGGGCGGTCAGCATGCCCAGCGCCAGGATATCGACCTTCATCAGCTTCAGGGCGTCGATGTCGTCCTTGTCCCACTCGATGAAGGTGCGGTCCTTCATGGCCGCGTTGCCGATGGGCACGGTCTCGTCCAGGCGGCGCTTGGTGAGCACATAGCCCCCGACGTGCTGCGACAGGTGGCGGGGGAAGGTCAGCAGTTCCTGGCCGAGCGCCGTGGCCCGGCGGATTTCCGGATTGTCGGGGTCCAGGCCCGCCTGGCGGATGTGCTCGTCGGGGACCATCTCGCCCCAGCTACCCCAGACGGTGCCCGACAGGGCGGCGGTGACGTCTTCGGTCAGGCCCAGGGCCTTGCCCACCTGGCGGATGGCCATGCGGGGACGGTAGTGGATGACCGTGGCGACGATGGCCGCGCGTTCTCGAGTGTAGCGGCGATAGACGTACTGCATCACCTCCTCGCGGCGCTCGTGCTCGAAGTCGACGTCGATGTCGGGCGGCTCGTTGCGGTTCCTGGAGATGAACCGGGAGAACAGCAGGTCCTGGTCAGCCTTGGTGGGATCCACCGAGGTGATCCCCAGGCAGAAGCAGACGCAGGAATTGGCCGCCGAGCCACGGCCCTGGCAGAGGATGTCCTGGCTGCGGGCCCAGGCGACGATGTCATGGACGGTCAGGAAATAGTTCGGGTAGTCCAACTCCTCGATCAGATCGAGCTCGTGCTGGATCGTTCGCCGCTCCTTCTCTCCCATGCCACCGGCGAACCGCCACTCGGCGCCCGCCCAGGCCAGATCGCGCAGGTGCTGGATAGCGGTCTTGCCGGGGGGCACGGGCTCGTCGGGGTATTCGTACTTGAGCTGGCCGAGGTCGAACTGGATGCGCGCGGCGATCTCGACGCTGCGCTCCACCGCGCCCGGGAACCGGGCGAACAGGCGGGCCATCTCCTCGGGGCTTTTGAGGTGGCGCTCGGCATTGGCCTCCAGACGAAGTCCGGCCTCGTGGATGGCGCAGGTCTCGCGAATGCAGGTGACGACGTCCTGCAGGGCCCGGCGTTCGGGGCCGTGGTAGAGGACGTCATTGGTGGCGACCATGGGCGCGCTGCTGGCCTGCGCCAGGGCGGCCAGCTTCGACAGGCGATGCAGGTCCCGCGCGCCATAGGGCCGCGAGGCCGCCAGCCAGACCGAACCTCGCAGGGCCTCGGCGATCCGGTTGAGGTCGGCTTCGAAGGCCGCATCCGGGTGTGGCGGCGGGACCACGAGGGTCAGCTGGCCCTCCGCGTGCTGGAGGTAGTCCTCCCAGTGCAGCTCGCACTCGCCCTTGATCGAGCGGCGCTGACCCGCGGTGAGCAGGCGGGTCAGGCGGCCATAGGCCTCGCGGTCGCTGGGGTAGCAGAGCAAGGACGGCGTCCCGTCGGCGAAGTCCAGGCGGCAGCCGGTGAAGGCCTTGATGCCGGGCGCCCTGCCCATGTCCTGCACGGCCGACCAGGCGCGGACCACGCCGGCCAGACTGTTGCGGTCGACGATGCCGACAGCGGTCAGGCCCAAGGCCTTGGCGGTCTGCACCAGCTCGTGCGGATGCGAGGCGCCGCGCAGGAAGGAGAAGTTGGTGGTGACCTGGAGCTCGGCGTAGCGGGTCATGCGAACAGCCCGTGCAGCCACCACCTGGCCTCCACGCCCGGCGCATAGATGCCGGCCCGGAACAGCCAGAAGCGCCCGCCGGCCTCGTCCTCCACCCGGTAGTAGTCGCGGATGTGATAGGTGCGCGCCTCGTCGATCTCGCCGCGCCACCATTCTTCGCCGATCCGCTCCGGACCCTCGGCGCGGCGCACCCGGTGCATCTGGCCGCGCCAGCGGAACTGCACCGGCGGGTCGTCGGGGATCGGGGCCATCACCAGCTCCAGGGGCTCGGGTCGGCTGAACAGGCGCAGGGGCCGGGGCCGCTCCGGATCCCAGCCGGCGACCGGTGGAGCCAGGGGCGGACCGGGGGCGGCGGACTGTTCGGGGACGTGGCTCGCCACGGGCTGGGCCTTCCAGACCCGGTCCTCGCCCAGGCGATTGGTGAGGCGGTCGATCAGCGGGGCGAGGCCCTCGGCGCCGCCCGCCTCCAGCAGGCTGTCCAGCCGCGCCTGCCGGCCCGAGAGCGGCGCCACCTCGGCGGCTTCCAGGGTCACCACCTCCACCCCGAAGCCGGGGTCGATGGTCTCGATCTTGGGGGCGAACAGCTTGGCGATCCGGACCGGGTCACGGGCCGCCAGGGCCAGGCCGACATTGAGGGGAGCCACCCGGCCATCGACCCGGTGGAAGCAGAGTTCGAAGCGCCGCGCCCCCTGGCCCTCCTTTTCCAATCGCGCGCAGAGCTGGAGGCCGACGTCGTAGGCGACGCGGGCCATGTCCTCCGGCGCGCTGATCGGCTCGGCGAAGGCCAGTCGGGAGAACCAGGGATTGGCGGGTCGGCGATAGGTGAGCGCCTCCTTGGATCGCCCCAGGGCCTGGTCGATGCGGGTTAGGGTCTCCATCCCGAACCGGCGGGCCAGGGGCGCGCGGGGGATGTCGAAGAGCTGGGCCAGGACCTTCAGCCCCAGGCGGTCGATCTGGGCGGCGGTCTCCGGCTCCAGCCGCAGGGCCGCCGGCGGCAGGGGCGCCAGCAGGGCGATCTGCCGGCCTGGTGGGGCGATGGCGCCGTCCTCGCCGTAATGGGCCAGCGCCCAGGCCGCGCCCGGGGTGTCGGCGATGGCGATGCGGAAGGCCAGGCCATTGGCGGTCAGCCGGACCTGGAAATCCGCCAGCAAAGCCGCCTCCCCGCCCCACAGGTGGGCCACACCGCTGATGTCGAGGAACAGGCCGTCGGGTTCGTCGGCGGCGACGGCCGGCGAGAACCGCACGCACCAGTCGACGAGGGCCTCCAGGGCCAGGGCGTCGGCTTCCGGCTCGGCCTCGGCGGTGATCAGTTCCGGCGCGATGGCCGCCGCATCGGTGGCCTTCTGGCCCACATAGAGGCCCAGCTTGCGGCCCGCCCGGTCCACGGCGGACAGGCGTCGGGCGCCCTTGACGGACTCGATGAGCGCGAAGGGGCTAGGCGGTTCGGCGGAGGGGTTGCGCCGGCGCCAGTTGGAGATCGCCCAGAGGGGCGACCAGGCGCAGAGGATGCGTGCCATCAGAAGCCTCATAGGTGTAGGCGTCGCTCGCCTCGAACAGCCAGGCGCCGGTGCGGCCGCCGCGGCAGCGTTCCAGGGTCACCGCCCAGCGCGGAGGACCCAGGCCAAACTCCCCCGGTCCCGGCTCGCTGGCGGCGGGGGTGACCCGCCAGCGGCTGGCCGCGGCCGAGCCGCTGGCCGCCTTGGACTTGCCGCCGTAGGGCTGGCGGCGAATCACGAAGCCGGTGGCCCCACGCTTCTCGCAGGCCAACTGCAGGCGTCGGCCGGCGGTGAGACTGACGGCTTCCACCTCGGCGAAGACGGCGGTGACGCCGGGGGTGGCCAGGGCGTCCTCGGCTACGGCCAGGGCCTCGTCCTCGTCGCGGGCGCAGACCTGGATCAGCCGCTCGGCGGGAAAGCCCAGCCCCACCAGGCCCGGCGCGAAGAGGTCGTCGCGGCGTAGGATCCATACCGCCTCGCCGCGCTTGGCGAGCGGCGCTGCCACCAGGGCGGCGAAGGCGGCGGGACAGGCGGCGGTCTCGGCCTCCATCCCCTGCGCCCCGAACTCGTGCCAGCAGCCGAGCGGCAGGCCGTCGCCCAGGAAGCAGCTATCGATGCGGGGATCGCCGAAGGGCAGGGATTCAGAGTCCGCCCGTCCGCCCGCCTCGAGGGTGGCGATCTTCGCCTTGAGAGCGGCGAGCCGCTCATCGCGAAAACCGGACATGGCTT